>NZ_LFYO02000005.1:0-2500 GCF_001182825.2 Streptococcus sp. X13SY08 | reverse complement strand
CCATCCACCGTAAGACTAAGGTTTCCAGGGGAAGGCTCGTCCGCCCTGGGTTAGTCGGGACCTAAGGAGAGACCGAAAGGTGTATCCGATGGACAACAGGTTGATATTCCTGTACTAGAGTATAGAGTGATGGAGGGACGCAGTAGGCTAACTAAAGCAGGCGAATGGAAGAGCCTGTCTAAGCAGTGAGGTGTGATGTGAGTCAAATGCTTACATCTATAACATTGAGCTGTGATGGGGAGCGAAGTTTAGTAGCGAAGTTAGTGACGTCACACTGCCAAGAAAAGCTTCTAGCGTTTAACTACACTCTACCCGTACCGCAAACCGACACAGGTAGTCGAGGCGAGTAGCCTCAGGTGAGCGAGAGAACTCTCGTTAAGGAACTCGGCAAAATGACCCCGTAACTTCGGGAGAAGGGGTGCTGTCTTTGGACAGCCGCAGTGAATAGGCCCAAGCAACTGTTTATCAAAAACACAGCTCTCTGCTAAATCGTAAGATGATGTATAGGGGGTGACGCCTGCCCGGTGCTGGAAGGTTAAGAGGAGGGTTTAGCGTAAGCGAAGATCTGAATTGAAGCCCCAGTAAACGGCGGCCGTAACTATAACGGTCCTAAGGTAGCGAAAGTTCCTTGTCGGGTAAGTACCGACCCGCACGAAAGGCGTAATGATTTGGGTACTGTCTCAACGAGAGACTCGGTGAAATTTTAGTACCTGTGAAGATGCAGGTTACCCGCGACAGGACGGAAAGACCCCATGGAGCTTTACTGCAGTTTGATATTGAGTATCTGTACCACATGTACAGGTTAGGTAGGAGCCGACGAAGATGGGACGCCATTTTCATCTGAGGCGCTGTTGGGATACTACCCTTGTGTTATGGCTACTCTAACCCAGATAGGTGATCCCTATCGGAGACAGTGTCTGACGGGCAGTTTGACTGGGGCGGTCGCCTCCTAAAAGGTAACGGAGGCGCCCAAAGGTTCCCTCAGAATGGTTGGAAATCATTCGCAGAGTGTAAAGGTATAAGGGAGCTTGACTGCGAGAGCTACAACTCGAGCAGGGACGAAAGTCGGGCTTAGTGATCCGGTGGTTCCGCATGGAAGGGCCATCGCTCAACGGATAAAAGCTACCCTGGGGATAACAGGCTTATCTCCCCCAAGAGTTCACATCGACGGGGAGGTTTGGCACCTCGATGTCGGCTCGTCGCATCCTGGGGCTGTAGTCGGTCCCAAGGGTTGGGCTGTTCGCCCATTAAAGCGGCACGCGAGCTGGGTTCAGAACGTCGTGAGACAGTTCGGTCCCTATCCGTCGCGGGCGTAGGAAATTTGAGAGGATCTGCTCCTAGTACGAGAGGACCAGAGTGGACTTACCGCTGGTGTACCAGTTGTCTTGCCAAAGGCATCGCTGGGTAGCTATGTAGGGAAGGGATAAACGCTGAAAGCATCTAAGTGTGAAACCCACCTCAAGATGAGATTTCCCATGATTATATATCAGTAAGAGCCCTGAGAGAAGATCAGGTAGATAGGTTGGAAGTGGAAGTATGGCGACATATGGAGCGGACCAATACTAATCGCTCGAGGACTTATCCGAAGTCAAGAGATATTGACAGCAGGTTAGATTCTTGATAGAATATAGGTACTCAATTTTCATTTGACAATCAGTCTACTAGAAGTAGTTAGGTGTCGATAGCCAAGGAGATACACCTGTACCCATGCCGAACACAGTAGTTAAGGCCTAGAACGCCTGCAGTAGTTGGGGGTTGCCCCCTGTGAGATACTGTAGTCGCTTAGCGATAGGGCGCGATAGCTCAGCTGGTAGAGCAGATGACTTTTAATCAATGAAGGTCGCTGGTTCGAGCCCAGCACGGGTCATGTATGCGGGTTTGGCGGAATTGGCAGACGCACCAGATTTAGGATCTGGCGCTTTCGGGCGTGGGGGTTCAAGTCCCTTAACCCGCATAGAGAGATAAGCCGGCTTAGCTCAGTTGGTAGAGCATCTGATTTGTAATCAGAGGGTCGCGTGTTCAAGTCATGTAGCCGGCATTCAACTGAAGTATTGCGAACGTAGTTCAGTGGTAGAACATCACCTTGCCAAGGTGGGGGTCGCGGGTTCGAATCCCGTCGTTCGCTTAGAGAGGCCGGGGTGGCGGAACTCGTTAAAACACATGACTTAAAATCCTGCGATGGCAACATCGTATCGGTTCGATAACGGTCCTCGTGTTTGTATCAGAGCCAAATAACAATGAGCACCCTTAGCTCAACTGGATAGAGTACCTGACTACGAATCAGGCGGTTAGAGGTTTGACTCCTCTGGGGTGCATAACTCGCTTAATGGGAACATTAGGGGAGATTTATTTTTAATGACTATCGGGAAGTAGCTCAGCTTGGTAGAGTACTTGGTTTGGGACCAAGGGGTCGCAGGTTCGAATCCTGTCTTCCCGCTTGTATTATTTTGGCGGTGTAGCTCAGCTGGCTAGAGCGTCCGGTTCATACCCGGGAGGTCGG
>NZ_LFYO02000001.1 GCF_001182825.2 Streptococcus sp. X13SY08 | reverse complement strand
TCGTGTAACCACCAAACATAGAATGGTTTCCTTCATACTGCATCGGGCCCATCTTGGCACTCAGCAAAATTTATGAAAAGTGCTCAAACTGCAAGCATATTGCAATAAGTGAATTAAGAAAACGTTGGTTAATCTCTAGCTGTCTCTGAGGTACTCCAAAATGCTACGAGCTTTTACTATATGGTTTTTAAATCCATCTTATGTTAATTGATAAGGAAGCAAAAACGCCTGCTTACGAAGCCTTTCTAGCCTTAGAAGGGTTTCGTAAACAAGCGTTACGTTTTTTCAATATGATGAGTGTTACCGCCGAAATAAATCAGCGGTAGACCAGAGCTAGACTAAGAAGAAGATATTTCTTCCATCATCATAACACTCAACAAAATTGATGATTAAACAAGTTCAATAATTGCCATTGGTGCAGCATCACCACGACGTGGTTCTGTTTTAAGAATACGTGTGTAGCCACCATTACGTTCTGCATAACGAGGTGCAATTTCAGAGAACAACTTTCGAAGAGCTGTAGTTGATGTGTATTTATCAGTAGCTTCATCATAGGTTTCTGCTGCAATTTCGTTACGTACAAATGCTGCTGCTTGACGACGAGCGTGCAAATCGCCACGTTTGCCAAGAGTAATCATTTTTTCAACGGTTTTACGGATTTCTTTAGCACGTACTTCAGTTGTAACGATTGATTCGTTGATCAAAAGGTCAGTTGTCAAATCGCGTAACATTGCTTTACGTTGTGAGCTAGTGCGTCCTAGTTTACGGTATGCCATTGTTTCCTCCTATATTATTTATCTTTTTTCAATCCAAGTCCAAGATCAGCCAATTTAACTTTAACTTCTTCAAGGCTCTTGCGACCAAGATTACGTACTTTCATCATTTCAGGTTCAGTTTTCTCTGTCAAATCAAATACAGTATTAATTCCTGCACGTTTCAAACAGTTATACGAACGAACAGACAAGTCTAATTCTTCGATTGTACGGTCTAACATCCGATCGTCGGATGCTACTTCAGTTTCTTTCATCACTTCCGCTGATTTTGCAACTTCAGTCAAGTCTGTAAAGAGACCAAGGTGCTCCATCAAAATACGTGCTGACAGACCAAGAGCATCTTCTGGAATAGTTGTGCCATTTGTCATGATTTCAAGCGTTAATTTGTCAAAACCATCATTGCTACCAACACGAGCTGGTTCAACTTGGTAATTAACTTTTACTACTGGCGTATAGATAGAATCTACCGCAAGTGTCCCCACTGGTGCATCATCTTTTTTATTACCTTCAGCTGGTACATAACCACGTCCTGAATTAACAGTCATGATTGCTTTAAAGCTAGCACCTTCGCCAATAGTAAATAGATAGTGATCAGGGTTTACAATTTCAATGTCGCTATCAGTCAAAATATCGCCTGCAGTCACTTCTGCTGGTCCTACTACATCAAGCTCAATTGTCTTTTCGTCTTCGACATAAGATTTTACAGCAATGCCTTTGATGTTCAAGATGATTTGCATAACATCTTCACGGACACCCGGAACTGTGTCGAATTCGTGGAGTACACCATCAATTTTAATTGATGTCACTGCAGCACCTGGAAGTGATGCAAGAAGTACACGACGAAGTGAGTTACCAAGAGTTGTTCCATAACCACGTTCTAGTGGCTCGATAACAAATCTGCCGTAATCTTTATTTTCATCAATTTTTGTTATAGTTGGTTTTTCAAACTCGTTTTGGAGGACGAGCACCATTGTGTGGCACAGGAGTCACATCACGAATTGCAGTTACTGCAAGACCAGCGGCAGCAAGAGCGCGAATAGCAGACTCACGACCTGAACCAGGACCTTTGACTGTAACTTCAACTGTTTTAAGACCGTGTTCTTGTGCAGATTTAGCAGCAGCTTCTGAAGCCATTTGGGCTGCGAATGGTGTAGATTTACGTGAACCTTTGAAACCAAGAGCACCAGCAGATGACCAAGCAAGAGCGTTACCATGCACATCAGTAATCATAACAATAGTGTTGTTAAATGTAGCGTGAATGTGAGCAATACCTGACTCGATATTCTTCTTCACACGACGTTTACGTGTTGGTTTAGCCAATTTATTTACCTCCTATTTTATTTTTTCTTACCTGCAATCGCAACAGCTTTACCTTTACGAGTGCGAGCGTTGTTTTTAGTGTTTTGTCCACGGACAGGAAGTCCACGACGGTGACGGATACCACGGTATGAACCGATTTCCATCAAACGTTTGATATTCAAGTTAACTTCACGACGGAGGTCACCTTCAACTTTAATTGCATCTACTTCACGACGGATAGCGTCTTCTTGATCAGATGTCAAATCTTTTACACGAATATCTTCTGAAATGCCTGCTGCTGCAAGAATTTTTTTAGATGTTGTGAGACCAATACCGTATACGTAAGTCAATGAAATTACTACGCGTTTGTCGTTTGGAATATCAACTCCAGCAATACGAGCCATGTTTTCTCCTTTCCATTTTTAACCTTGACGTTGTTTGTGTTTTGGATTTGCTGGGCAAATTACCATTACACGACCATTACGACGAATTACTTTACAGTATTCGCAAATTGGTTTGACCGATGGTCTTACTTTCATTTTAATCCCTCCAAGTATTTCGATTATTTAAAGCGGTATGTGATACGTCCACGTGTCAAATCATACGGACTCAACTCGACTGTTACACGATCCCCGACCAAAATACGGATGTAATTTTTACGGATTTTTCCTGAAACAGTTGCAAGAACTTGGTGCCCATTTTCCAACTCAACAGTAAACATAGCATTTGGCATGGTATCAACTACCTTACCTTCAATCTCAATCACATCTTCTTTTGCCATGCAAAAGTTTCCCCCTCTAAATTTCGATTTGATGCCCTCTGAACACAGAGGTAACAATTATAAGTCAGACTAGGCTATTTTATCATCTTTGTCCAATAAAAGCAAGTCCTATCCTTTAATTTATTGTATTTTTGATAAAACCGCATCAATGTCTGCAAAGACTAGTTCAATATCTTGATCACCTTCGATATCATATACCAAACCTTTGGCACGGTAGTGCTCAATGATCGGTTGACCTTGTGCGATATTGACTTCCAAACGACGTTTGACGGATTCAGGTTTGTCGTCTTCACGTTGATAGAAATCATCTTCGTTATATCCCTCTGCTGGTAGATTAAACACTTTATGGAAAGTTTCTCCAGTTTCTTTATGAATAATTCGTCCGCTAAGACGTTCCACCAACTTAGAAGGATCAATTTCGATATTTATGACTCCTTGTAGTTCAATGCCTAGATTTTTTAAATTCTCATCCAAAGCTTGCGCTTGCTCAATTGTACGTGGATAGCCATCCAACAAGAAGCCTTTTTCCTTAATGTCTTCTTGCTGTAGACGTTCTTTGACAATACCATTCGTTACTTCATCGGGAACTAAATCGCCTTTGTCGATGAAAATTTTTGCAAGCAAGCCCATTTCAGTTTGATTGGCCATAGCAGCACGGAACACATCCCCAGTTGAGATGTGTGCTACATTAAATTTTTCAACAATCTTAGCTGCCTGTGTTCCTTTACCGGCACCTGGCAAGCCCATAATCAAAAGATTCATTTCAATCTCCTTTTAAAAGATGCAAATAGTTCATTCACTATACATTTTGTCATTTTATTTTCAAATAAGTTTTCCATTATGAAAAACTTATCAAAAAACAAAAATAGAAGGTTGACAAGGTCAACCTATATTCTATCCTGTAATTTCCATAAATCCGACGTATTTTCTCTTCAATAGATATCCTTCTAACTGTTTGATTCCTTCAATACTTGTCATGATAACGATTATCAAACTTGTACCCAAGAAAGCAATGTTAGATGAAAGTCCAAATAAATTTTGTGCAATGATTGGCATCAAGGCAACAAAACCGAGAAAGAGTGATCCAACTGTTGCTAAGCGCGTTAAGAGTTTTGAGAAATATTTTTCTGTGCCATTCCCAGGACGTACGCCATGGATGTAAGCTCCACTCTTTTGCAAGCTTTCCGCAGTTTTTTCTGGATTCACTTGAACAAATGTATAGAAGAATGTAAAGAGGATAATCAAGACTGCATAGACAGTCATACCTTTAATTGTTGTGTAATCAAAGTACTCTTGGAGAGTTGTCAACCAAGAAACACTCTTTTGTTGATTCGCTAAAAATTGAACAATAGAAGTTGGAATCGCTGTGATAGAACCTGCAAAGATAACAGGAATAACACCAGCTGGGTTCAATTTCAACGGAAGGTAAGAACTTGACGGTGCACCTTGCGCTCTTTTTGTATATTGGATTGGAATTTTGTATTCTGCTTGTTGAACATAAGTTGTAAAGTAAACAATCGCTAAGATCGCTACAATCAACAAACCAACAAAGACAAGAGATTCACCCATACGGCTAGGATCGATATTAACGAAACGATCTTCGTAGATATCGCGGATAGTATCCGGCAGAGAGGAAATAATCCCTGCGAAGATAATCATAGATGTCCCGTTACCGTATCCTTTATCTGTAATTTGCTCACCCAACCAGCTCACAATCATAGAACCTGTTGTCAAGATCGCTCCGATAACAACATACGTTTGCCAATTGAGAGGCATGTTCGTCAACTTGGCACCGGACAAGGCGTTAAAACCTGCTGTGATCCCGATCGACTGAACAAATGCAAGGGCGAGGGAAATATAGCGCGTCGCTTGATTTAACTTACGACGTCCCACTTCACCTTGCTTACCCCATTCAACGAATTTAGGTAAGATATCCATTTGCAACAATTGTACAATGATGGAAGCAGTGATATATGGGCTAACCCCTAACGCAAATACAGAAAAGTTTCGCATCGCATTACCAGATACCAAGCTCAACAGGTTTAGGAAAGGCACGTCGGAAAGCGCTTCCAAGCTTTTGGCATTGACACCCGGAACGGTGATATGCGTACCGATGCGGAAAACAAAAAGAATAAAAATAGTAAACAAAATTTTCTTGCGAACATTTTTAACTTTTAGCGCATCTTTTAATAGTTTAAAAAACATAGGCAGCCACCTCTTAGATGACTTCTACTGAACCACCTTTAGAAGTGATCGCTTCTTCAGCTGATTTAGAGAATTTAGCAGCTTTCACTGTTAAATTCTTCGTCAATTCGCCGTTACCAAGAATTTTAATTCCTGATTTTTCAGCTTTAACGATACCAGCTTCAATCAATACAACTGGTGTTACTTCAGCACCATCTTCAAAAGCGTTCAATTGATCAAGGTTAACAATAGCATACTCTTTTGCGTTGATGTTTGTAAATCCACGTTTTGGAAGACGACGGAACAATGGAGTTTGTCCACCCTCGAAACCTGGACGTACGCCGCCACCGCTACGAGCTTTTTGACCTTTTTGACCACGGCCTGAAGTTTTACCGTTACCAGATGATGTACCACGACCTACGCGGTTGCGAACTTTACGTGAATCTTCTGCAGGTTGTAATTCATGAAGTTTCATTATTTAATTTCTCCTTATTTAAATGCTAGCGCCTTTCAATCAAGTAAGGTCTAGATTGAAAAACTCGCTTTTTCGATTTGTATATATCCAGATTAAGTCGCTATAAAAATAGCGACTCATCCGATTATTTTACTTCTTCTACAGTTACCAAGTGTGATACAGCTGTAATCATACCACGGATAGCTGGATTGTCTTCTTTAACGACTGAACTGTTCAATTTGCCAAGACCAAGCGCCACAACTGTTTTACGTTGTGATGGAATACGGCCGATTGGAGACTTCGCCAAAGTAATTTTAATTTGAGTCATGAGCTCCCCTTTCTTATGCCAAATCTGAAACTGAGATGCCACGGAGTGCAGCAACTTCTTCAGCACGTTTCAATTGTTTCAAGCCTTCAACTGTTGCACGAACGATGTTGATTGGAGTGTTTGAGCCAAGTGATTTAGATGTAACATCTGCAATACCTGCCAATTCAATTACGGCACGTGTTGCACCACCAGCAGCAACCCCAGCACCCTCTACAGCTGGTTTCAACAATATTTTTGCTCCACCAAATTCTGAACGAACTTCGTGAGGAATTGTTGTACCAACCATTGGTACTTCGATCATGTTTTTCTTAGCAGCTTCAACTGCTTTACGAATAGCTTCTGGTACTTCTTGAGCTTTACCAGTACCGAAACCTACGCGTCCGTTACGGTCACCAACAACCACAAGAGCTGCAAAGCGAAGACGACGTCCACCTTTAACAACTTTTGTTACACGGTTGATGGCTACTACGCGTTCTTCAATTTCAACTGCGTTATCTTTAAATGCCATTTCTTAGTGTCCCCCTATTAGAATTTCAATCCGTTTTCACGAGCTCCGTCAGCCAAAGCTTTCACACGTCCGTGATAGAGATATCCACCGCGGTCGAAGACCACTTCAGAAATACCTTTAGCTACTGCGCGTTCAGCAACGAGTTTACCTACAACAACGGCTTGTTCTGTCTTAGTTCCTTTTGAAACTTCTTTATCAAGAGTAGAAGCGCTTGCGAGCGTTACACCCGCTACGTCATCAATCACTTGAGCGTAGATGCCTGTATTAGAACGGAAAATGTTCAAACGTGGGCGAGCAGCAGTTCCAGAGATTTTACCGCGAACGCGACGGTGGCGTTTTTGGCGGACTTTGTTTTTATCTGGTTTTGAAATCACAATTTTCACCTCTTTTATATTGATCTTGTCTCAATGAGACATCCTTGGAAAACAATGATGTGCAACTGAGTGAAAACCCAGTTCACAACTTTATTATTTACCTGTTTTACCTTCTTTACGGCGAACGAATTCACCAACGTAACGAATACCTTTACCTTTATATGGTTCAGGAGCGCGAAGGCTACGGATGTAAGCTGCTGTTTGACCAACAACTTCTTTGTTGATACCAGACACGTGGATTTGTGTTGGTGCTGGAACTTCAAATGTTATACCTTCTGGCGCAATCACTTCATCAGGATGGGATTTACCAACCGCAAGTGTCAATTTGTTACCTGCCAATTGAGCACGGTAACCGACACCACGCATTTCAAGTTCTTTTTTGAAGCCTTCAGAAACACCAACAACCATGTTGTTGAGGTTGGCACGGCTTGTACCGTGGATAGTCTTCATTTCTTTTGAATCGTTTGGACGGTGAAGTGTTACTTCTGTACCTTCCACACGAATTTCGATAGCTGTAGGGAATTCACGAGTGAGTTCCCCTTTAGGTCCTTTTACAGTTACCACACCATTGTCTGGAGTTAACTCAACACCAGCAGGCAATGTAATTACTTTATTACCAATACGTGACATATTTTTATTTCTCCTGTTAGATTATCAAGTCTTTCGACTAGTTTTCACGGGGTGTTTGGGAAATTAGATACCGTTCAGCCAGCAAGAGTATTGAACTGAACACGGACTAAAATCCTAGTGAAAAAACTGGGCTTTCTCGAAGTCTAAAGACTTCATCGGCAGCCTCCTGTTTTCATACGGATTTTTTACGTCCTCTGTATCTTATTATTACCAAACGTATGCAACAACCTCACCACCAACGTTCTTTTGACGAGCTTCTTTATCTGTCAAAAGACCTTCTGACGTAGAGATGATTGCAATTCCAAGTCCGTTAAGAACTTTAGGAATATCTTCACGTTTTGAGTAAACACGAAGACCTGGTTTTGAAACGCGTTTCAAGTTGGTGATAACTTTTTCACCGTTTTGTCCGTATTTCAAGAATACGCGGATGATACCTTGTTTGTCATCTTCGATGAATTCAACGTTTTTTACAAAACTTTCGTTTTTAAGGATTGTAGCAATCCCTTTTTTGATATTTGATGCAGGTACTTCAAGTACTTCGTGACGAGCTTGGTTAGCGTTACGAATACGTGTCAAAAAGTCTGCAATTGGGTCAGTCATAACCATTTTATTTTTTCTCCTCTTACTAGTAGTTTGCAAGACGCACTTGCTAGTTAATAGTGCCCAGATGGGCAGGTTGTAAGCTCTTTTTAGATAAAAAGCTAATTTGAACTCGCCCTATGAACTGTGCAAAATTAGTATCATTATCTTACCAAGAAGCTTTTGTTACACCTGGGATTTGTCCAAGGTAAGCTAAGTCGCGGAAGCATACACGGCAAAGTTTGAATTTGCGGTAAACTGAGTGTGGGCGTCCACATTTTTCACAGCGAGTGTAGGCTTGAGTTGAGAACTTAGCTGGGCGTTTGTTCTTAGCGATCATAGATTTTTTAGCCATTTAATGTCTCCCTCTTATTTCGCAAACGGCATACCAAGGCCAGTAAGCAATGCACGTGATTCTTCGTCTGTGTTAGCAGTTGTAACGATAACGATATCCAAACCACGAGTTTTATCAACATCATCAAAGTTGATTTCTGGGAAGATCAATTGTTCTTTCGCCCCAAGTGTGTAGTTACCACGTCCATCAAATGATTTTGTTGGAACACCATGGAAGTCACGTACACGAGGAAGTGAAACTGTAACCAATTTATCCAAGAACTCATACATACGTTCGCCACGAAGAGTAACTTTCGCACCGATCGCTACCCCTTCACGAAGACGGAAGCCGGCGATTGATTTCTTAGCTTTTGTGATAAGTGGTTTTTGACCTGAAATAAGTGCTAATTCTGCAGCAGCTTTTTCAAGGTTTTTAGCGTTAGAAACAGCGTCACCAACACCCATGTTCAAAACGATCTTATCAACTTTTGGTACAGCCATAACTGATGAATAGTTAAATTGTTCAGTCAAAGCAGGAACTACTTCTTTAAGATATTTTTCTTTTAAGCGATTTGCCATTATACTTCTCCTTTCCTTCGTGATTAATCAAGCAATGCGCCAGATTTTTTGTTGTAACGGACTTTTTTGCCGTCTACAAATTTGTAGCCAACACGTCCTGCAACGCCATCTTTATCAAGCACTTGTACGTTTGATGCGTGAATTGGTGCTTCGATTTCAACGATTGCGCCTTGAGGGTTTTCGTTATTTGGTTTTTGATGTTTTTTGATGATGTTAACACCTTCAACAACAACTTTGTTTACTTTTGGAAGTGCTGTTACGACAACGGCTTCAACACCCTTGTCTTTACCAGCGATAACGCGAACTTTGTCGCCTTTTTTTACAAACATGATTTTCTCCTATATTTCTTACGCCCATACGGGCACCCTGACATATAGTCAGGGGACTTAGTTTGTGTTTTAAAAATTAAAGTACTTCCGGTGCCAATGAAACGATTTTCATGAAACCGCCATCACGCAATTCGCGCGCCACTGGGCCAAAGATACGAGTTCCGCGAGGGTTTTTGTCTTCACGGATGATAACAGCAGCATTTTCGTCAAATTTGATGTATGAACCATCAGCACGACGAGCACCTGTTTTAGTACGAACGACAACAGCTTTAACAACGTCCCCTTTTTTAACCGCACCACCAGGAGTAGCTTGTTTTACTGAAGCAACGATAATGTCGCCAATGTTTGCAAATTTGCGTCCTGAACCACCAAGAACTTTGATTGTCAAGATTTCACGTGCGCCACTGTTGTCAGCAACTTTCAAACGAGTTTCTGTTTGAATCATCTTTGTTTTCTCCTTTCAGTCTGATTAAATGATAACCGCTTCTTCTACAACTTCTACAAGACGGAAGCGTTTTGTAGCTGAAAGCGGACGAGTTTCCATGATACGAACGATATCGCCTTCTTTAGCAGTATTGTTTTCATCATGAGCTTTGTATTTTTTAGAGTAGTTAATACGTTTACCATAGACTGGGTGGTTACGTTTAGTTTCAACTACAACTGTGATTGCTTTGTCCATTTTGTCAGACACAACGCGTCCAACAAGAACTTTACGATTATTGCGTTCCATTGAAATTCTCCTTTCCCAACCTATTATTTAACTTCAGATTGCACAGTTTTGATACGTGCAATTTGTTTTTTAACTTCGTTCAAACGAGCAGTTTGCTCAAGTTGACCAGCAGCAGCTTGGAAACGAAGATCGAAGAGTTCTTTCTTCAATTCGTTTTCGCGTTTTGCAAGTTCTTCTTGAGAAAGGCCACGAAGTTCTTCAACAAATTTTTGAATTTCTTTGAGTTTCATGTCTTCTCCTTATTCTGCTTCGCGTTTTACGAATTTAACTTTAACTGGTAATTTGTGGCCAGCAAGACGGAATGCTTCGCGAGCAATTTCTTCAGAAACGCCTGCAACTTCAAACATTACCTTCCCACGCTTAACTGGAGCTACCCAACCTTCAGGAGCACCTTTACCAGAACCCATACGAACCCCGATAGCTTTGGCTGTATATGATTTGTGTGGGAAGATTTTAATCCAAACTTTACCACCACGTTTCATATAACGAGTCATCGCAATACGAGCTGCTTCGATTTGGCGGTTTGTAATCCATGAGCTAGTTGTAGCTTGAAGGCCGTATTCACCAAATGCTACTTCTTTACCACCTTTAGCTTCACCGCGCATTTTACCACGGAATTCGCGACGGTGTTTAACACGTTTAGGTACTAACATTGGTTATTTACCTCCTTTAGTGTTTTTACGAGCTGGGAGAACTTCACCACGGTAAATCCATACTTTAACACCAAGTTTACAGTTCCTTCTGAATAGCCTTCAGCACGGGCGATATCTGCACCGTTCAAACGGCCAGAAACCTGTGTTTTGATACCTTTAGCACCAGCGCGCATTGTGCGTTGGATTGCTTGTTTTTGTGCACGACGGAAAGCAACACGTTGCTCCAATTGACGAGCAATTCCTTCACCAACAAGGTGAGCGTCCAAATCTGGAGATTTGATCTCGATGATGTTGATGTGAACTTGTTTACCAGTCAATTTGTTCAATTGTGCACGAAGTGCATCAACGTTGCTACCTGACTTACCGATAACCATACCTGGTTTAGCAGTGTGGATAGAAACGATTACTTTACTTACTGCACGTTCGATTTCGATAGTTGAAACTGACGCATCAGCCAATTCTTTTTTGATAAAGTTGCGGATTGAAAGATCTTCATGAAGGTAATCCGCGTATTCTTTTTCAGCATACCATTTAGCATCCCAGTCACGGATGATGCCGACACGCATACCAATTGGATGTACTTTTTGTCCCACGTTTTTACCTCCTTATTTTTCTGCCACAACTACAGTGATGTGAGCTGTGCGTTTGTTGATTGGTGAAGCTGAACCTTTTGCACGTGGCCGGAAACGTTTAAGTGTTGGTCCTTCGTTTGCGAAAGCTTCGCTGACTACCAAGTTAGCTTTTTCCAAACCAAGGTTGTTTTCTGCGTTAGCAATAGCTGACATCAACACTTTTTCGATGATTCCAGCAGCTTTGTTTGGTGTGAATTTCAAGATTGCAATTGCGTCTGCTACACTTTTACCACGAATGTTATACAAGATAAGACGTGATTTACGAGGTGAAACACGTACTGTGCGAGCAGTTGCTTTAGCTGAAGTAATTTCTGCCATTGTGTTTTCCTCCTAAATTATTTACGACGAGTTTTCTTGTCGTCAGCAGCATGACCTTTGTAAGTACGAGTTGGTGCAAATTCACCAAGTTTGTGACCTACCATGTCTTCTTGAATATATACAGGCACGTGTTTACGACCGTCGTAAACTGCGATTGTATAACCGATGAAACTTGGGAAAATCGTTGAACGACGTGACCAAGTTTTGATTATTTTTTTCTTTTCGTCATTTGCTTGAGCTTCAACTTTTTTCATCAAATGCTCATCGACGAAAGGTCCTTTTTTAAGACTGCGTCCCATTTTGTAGTTTTCTCCTTTAAATAATGTACCACAGCGGCTTGTGCGCGAAATGCGCACTACCGAGTTGGCGGATGTTTAAGCTATTAACCTACGAAACCTTAGCTTACTTTTGGTTACGACGACGAACGATAAGTTTGTCTGATTTAGCTTTCTTGTTACGAGTTTTAAAACCAAGCGCAGGTTTACCCCATGGAGTAGACGGCGCTTTACGTCCAACTGGTGCTTTACCTTCACCACCACCGTGTGGGTGATCGTTAGGGTTCATTACAGAACCGCGAACTGTTGGGCGGATACCTTTCCAACGGCTACGTCCTGCTTTACCAATGTTAACAAGTGATTGTTGTTCGTTACCTACTGTACCAACTGTAGCACGGCAAGTACCAAGAATCATACGAACTTCGCCTGATTGAAGACGAACAAGCACGTATTTACCTTCAGCACCCAATACTTGTGCAGAAGCACCAGCAGCACGAACCAATTCACCACCGTGACCTGATTTCAACTCGATGTTGTGTACAACAGTACCAACTGGGATATTTGCAAGTGGAAGTGCGTTACCAACTTTAATATCCGCGTCTGGACCAAACGATACGTTGACCTACTTCAAGACCTTTAGGTGCGATGATGTAAGCTTTAACACCATCAGTGTAGTGTACAAGTGCGATGTTGGCTGTACGGTTTGGATCGTACTCGATAGTTTTAACAACTGCTTCAACACCATCTTTGTTACGTTTGAAGTCGATCAAACGGTAGTGACGTTTGTGACCGCCACCTTGGTGACGAACAGTGATGCGACCGTTGTTGTTACGACCAGCTTTGCTTTTAAGAGAAACAAGCAATGATTTCTCAGGTGTGCTTGTTGTGATTTCAGCGAAATCCAAAGAAGTCATGTTACGACGGCCATTTGTCGTTGGTTTATAAACTTTAATACCCACGTTATTTCCTCCTTAGATTATTCAGCTTCAGTCGCAAACAACTCGATTGCTTTTGAATCAGCTGTAAGAGTGATGATAGCTTTTTTCACTTTGTTAGTGCGACCTACATAACGACCTACGCGTTTTGTTTTAGGTTTCACGTTGATTGTGTTAACGTTAGCAACTTTGACGCCTTCAAAGGCAGCTTCAACTGCTTGTTTGACCAACAATTTGTGTGCACGTGTATCTACTTCAAATACATATTTACCTGCTTCAAGTTGGCCCATTGAGCTTTCTGTGATGACAGGTTTTTTGATAACATCATACAAATTCATTATGCAAGAACCTCCTCGATTTTAGAGATAGCTGCTTGAGTCACAAGAAGTTTGTCTGCATTTGCAATGTCAAGAACACTTGCAGTTGTTGCAGTTGCAACTTTAACGTTTTTAAGGTTACGTGCAGAAAGAGCTGCGAAGTCGTTGCCTTCTTCAAGAATAACAAGGACTTTTGAATCAATGCTCAATGCTGCAAGAACTTTTGCAAATTCAGCAGTTTTTGGAGCTGAAAATTCAAGTGAGTCAACAGCTACAAATTTGTTTTCAGCAACTTTTGCTGAGTAAACAGATTTAAGTGCCAAGCGACGAACTTTTTGTGGAAGTTTGTACGCGTATGAACGTGGAGTTGGTCCGAAGACTACGCCACCGCCACGCCATTGTGGTGAGCGGATAGAACCTTGACGAGCGCGTCCAGTTCCTTTTTGGCGCCATGGTTTGCGTCCACCGCCGCGAACGGCTGAACGGTTTTTAACTGCGTGAGTACCTTGACGAAGGCTAGCACGTTGGCTGATGATCACATCAAAGACAACTGCTTCGTTTGGTTCAATACCAAAGATTGCATCGCTCAAAACTACTTCACCAGCTTGTTTACCAGTTTGGTCAAATAATGTTACGTTTGCCATTTCGACTGATTTCCCCTTTCCTTATTATTTAGCAGCTTTAGCTGCTGATTTGATAGTGATAAGAGATTTCTTAGCACCTGGTACGTTACCTTTGATAAGGATAACGTTCTTTTCTGGGACAACTTGTACAATTTCAAGGTTTTGAATTGTTACACGGTTGCCACCCATACGTCCTGCAAGGTTTTTACCTTTGAATACACGGTTAGGTGCAACAGGTCCCATTGAACCTGGACGACGGTGGTAACGAGAACCGTGAGCCATAGGACCACGTGATTGGCCATGGCGTTTGATAACACCTTGGAAACCTTTACCTTTAGATGTACCAGTTACATCCACAACATCGCCGGCTGCGAATGTGTCTACAGTGATTTCTGCACCAACTTCTAAGCCTTCAATGTTTTTAAATTCACGAATGAAGCGCTTAGGAGCTGTGTTAGCTTTAGCTACATGGCCTTTGGCAGGTTTGTTGCTCAACACTTCGCGTTTGTCATCAAAACCGACTTGAACAGCAGCGTAGCCGTCTGTTTCAACAGTTTTCACTTGAAGAACAACGTTTGGAGTTGCTTCGATGACAGTAACAGGGATAAATTCACCAGCTTCAGTGAAGATTTGAGTCATTCCCACTTTTTTCCCTAAGATTCCTTTTGTCATGAGAAAATAATTTCCTTTTCTTTATATTAAAAAGTTTTTAACGAGCGTTTTTCGTGCTCAAATAGTAGATACTAAAGGCGTCAAACTCAAGACGAAAATAGGAAATCCGACGAAGAAACTGAAGTTTCTAGGAAGATTTATCTTTTTCACGCAGAGTTTAGCCTGCGTTCAATTTAGAACACTCGCTTTACTCAGTCGTATCCAGCTGATTAAAGTTTAATTTCTACGTTTACACCACTTGGAAGATCCAATTTCATCAAAGCCTCAACTGTTTTTTGAGTTGGGTTGATGATGTCGATCAAACGTTTGTGCGTACGCATTTCAAATTGTTCGCGAGAATCTTTATATTTGTGAGTCGCACGAATAATTGTGTAGAGACTACGTTCAGTTGGAAGTGGTACTGGACCTGCAACTTCTGCACCTGTACGTGTAGCAGTTTCTACGATTTTTGCAGCAGCTGTATCAAGTGTACGGTGTTCGTACGCTTTCAAGCGGATGCGGATTTTTTTATTTGCCATCTTATTCTCCTTTTCGTCTATTTAAGATAATAGGCTAGCTCCACAAGAAAACCAACACGAGTCACGTGGCGATGCAACCGAGCGTGTCGCAACCTCTTGCATCAAAGCTACAGCCGTAATTTTTACGGCACCAAAATAGTATAGCAGAACTGCTGCACCATTGCAAGGATTTTAAGCAATATTTTACAAAAAATTCTGCAACAGATAGCTGCTGCAGAATTCTCTTATAGTATTTATAGAAGAAAATTAATCTTCTAACTCAATACCACCTTCTAAATCAAGAACAACATCTTGCATTTCTGGTGACTCCTCCACTACTTCTACTTCTGGCGTATCATCCTCAATGAGTCCATAATGAATACGAATCTTGCGGTCAATTTCATCAAAGATTTCTGGATTTTCTGCCAAGAATTTCTTAGCATTTTCAGATCCTTGACCAATCTTCTCACCGTTGTAAGAATACCAGGCGCCAGCTTTTTGAATGGTTCCCAAATCGCTACCGATTGTAATCAACTCACCCGTACGTGAAATTCCTTCACCATACATGATTTCCACAAAAGCTTCTTTAAATGGTGGCGCAACCTTGTTTTTAACAATTTTAACTTTGGTTTCTTTACCAACATTTTGGTCTTTTTGGTCACCTGAACCCTTGATTTGTGTGTTTCCACGAACATCCATACGGACAGATGCATAGAATTTAAGAGCACGTCCACCAGGAGTTGTTTCCGGATTCCCAAACATCACACCAACTTTTTCGCGCAATTGGTTAATAAAGATAGCAATAGTCTTTGTTTTGTTGATAGAGGCTGAAAGCTTACGCATGGCTTGACTCATCATACGAGCTTGCAGACCAACATGGCTGTCTCCGATATCTCCATCAATTTCCGCACGTGGTACGAGTGCCGCAACAGAATCGACCACGACCAAATCAACTGCACCAGAATCAATCAATTTCCCGGCGATTTCAAGGCCTTGCTCACCTGAGTCAGGCTGTGACAAGAGTAATTCATCGATATTGACACCAAGAGCAGCAGCGTAAGCAGGGTCAAGGGCATGTTCCGCATCAATAAAGGCAGCAATACCTCCCTCTTTTTGTGCTTGCGCTACAGCATGGAGGGCAACGGTTGTTTTACCAGAAGACTCCGGACCATAGATTTCGATGATACGACCTTTCGGATAACCGCCTGCACCAAGCGCGATATCGATAGACAAGCTACCTGAACTTTGGACTTGTACTTTTTGCTCAGCGCGTTCGCCCAAACGCATGATAGCTCCCTTACCAAAATCCTTTTCGATATTTTTCAGGGCATCATCCAAGGCTTTTCTACGTTCATCACCAAACTTCTTGGTAATGTCTTCTAATTTTTTACTAGTTTTTTTAGCCAATTTCTTTCTCCTATGTTTCTATTCAATTTTATTATTATAGCAAATTTTTTGCTTTTTATAAACTCTTACGTATGGCATCAAAAGTGTGTAGGCAAGCAATTTGACGAAGAGTTTTCAAGTGATACCCTCCCAATTGAACTCGGTGAACCATCGTGTGATGTTCATTTGCTAGGGCTATAAACACGGTCACTTGTGCTAAACTTTCGTCCATAGAGGGATTTATTTGCCCTACTATTGCTAAACCAATTTCCGCGCCCTCCTTCATGCGAATCATTTTTGCCAAGTCGCACGCCTCGTCCTCGCTCCTATTGACCTGTGTCACGAATCGACTATCCAGCAAACACTTATCATCCTTCAAAGAATTAATCAATTGAGAACATAACCGCCCTGCTGTAAATTCTTCAACGATAGCGATGGTGTGTTGATCAACCTCTAATTTTTCTGCCGCAACTTTAGCCAAACTATTGTCTTCCCCATAACCATACATATAAGTAGCCAGTTGTTCTCGCTTCAGAATCTCTTCTTCTAGTTCATCTAATTTTTCCTGAGCTTCAATTCCTGTTTTTGCTTTCGTAGATAGTCGGAGGGTTACTTCGCCTGTTTTAGCGTAAGGGGACAGGGTTGGATCCGTCTGTTCTTCAATCAAATCTGCCAAGACTGTTACTAATTGACTTTCTCCAATTCCAAAAAAGCGTAGAACACGGGAATAGAGCGTCTGCTTGTTTTTCGACAATAGCGGTTCCAAACTTTGTTGAAACATAGCTTTTAGCTCGCTTGGAGGTCCAGGCAGAACGATATAGGTCACTCCATTTTCTTCCAGCAAACTTCCGACAGCTAATCCTGTTGGGTTTTGTAGAGGAGTACTCCCTTCAATTAGCTGAGCCTGCCGATCATTATTTGGAGTTCGCAAGCAACCTGGACGACTGGCAAAAAATTGGTCCAGTTTTTCCATTGCTTCTGGGTCTATTATAAGGTCTCGTTTTAAAAATTTCGCCAGTGTTTGCTTGGTCAAATCATCATCGGTAGGACCTAAACCACCACAGAGAAGGACCATCTCGCTGCGCGAACTAGCAACTTCTAAAACAGATAAAAGACGTGCTTCGTTGTCACCGACAGCTGTATGAAAATAGACATCAATACCCAGCTCTGCCATTTTTTCCGACAAAAATTGTGCGTTAGTATTAACGATTTGTCCTGTTAAAATTTCCGTCCCTACCGCGATCAACTCTGCTCTCATATTGACCTCCTCATCTATCTATTCGTAAATTGATTTCATTGTAGCAAAAAAAGTAGCGAATGTGCTACTTTTTGAATATAGAAAACTGTAGGTGAATAAACAACAATCCTTACCGGTTTAGAAAAACATCAAAACTTTCGTGAAATAAAACTATTTATGATAGCAAGGAGTGTTTAAGTTTAACCCGCGTTATGCTTTTAAGGCACCTAGCAAGAGAGCTCCTGCCACAAAACAGGCAATTCCGATAGTGATCCATTTTTTCTCCTTGGGAGTTTTTAGTCTCCCCAAGGAAAAGGATACCACCAATAACCGAAATGATGACGCCTAGTTGTGAGAAACTAAAAGCAATGGCTAGTCCACCTGCAGCAGCTGATAAGAACATAAAGACATTTCCCAAGGCCCACATGACACCGACAATCATATTTTTGAGTACAACTGGGACAAATTCCACATTGAAGTGCATAAAGCTGATTGCACCAATCACCATCCCGATTGCCATCGGAAAAATGATAACCAGCGCATTGACGGATAAAATGTTGTTAAACAAAATAATGAAAGACAAGTAGCCTGCTGTTGAATAAATAAGAGCAAGAAATCCTCTCTTGTAATCTCTTGGACCTGAATCAGAAGCCACTGTCACATCTTTTTTACTAATAAAGTAAAAACCAGTTACCAGTAATAAAAGTGCAGGAATTCCAAGTACAAAATGAATCGTTTCAAACCACTCTTTGAAGACGACCTCTCCGATAAGACTTCCTAAAAGGAGCTGAGCACCACTTGATAATGGATTTGCAACAGACACTCCCATATACTTCATCGATTGAAATTGATAATTTTGACCAACCGACCACAAGACACCTCCCAAGATTCCAAAAAACCAAAGACTAGGTGTCAAGGCAGGCCTAAGAACCAACCATACCACTGCTGAAAATAGCAGAGCTCCAAAGGTCATGGCCCAATGTCTGCTGATTAGGACGACCACCGATACGGTTACCAACTAAACCAATACTACCCCAAGTAATCATAGGAACTAGGGCATACAGAATACTTAACATTTCTTCCTCCTAAAATGATGCTACACAAAGTTCTATTATAACAAAAAATGTCCCTAAAACTAGATAAGATCGTGAAAATTTTATTCGTTTTCATTAAGAAGAAGGGGAGCTGTTAATTATTATCCTGCTCCATCAGGTATTTCCCTTTTTAAAAAAACAAAAATTCCATCAGGATCTCCTGATAGAATAATTTGATTGCCAGCAAGAATAATCGTCTCACGCTTCCGATGCGTAAAAGCGGTAATCTTCTGCAGACAATGGTTGAATTCAGCAACCGCTCTCTCTTGATCCAACGATGTTGAGCTAATATAACCAGTAGTGCATTTTAGTCCTCCTTACACAAAGCTATAGAAATCCAATACGATTTGGTCTGGTCCTTGAATCAAGAGAGAATAGGTTCCCCAATCCATCTTTTGCGGCCCACAAAGAACAGTCTGTCCTGCAGCTTTCAATCGCTCTAACTCTTGATCAACATTTTCCACTTGGAAATGCAAAATAGTTCCCGAATGAATAGGTGTCATTGGAACAGGAGCTTTGTCCGTGAGCATCAAGCAATGTTGGCCAATGGTGAATTGTGCAAAATGCTCATCAGCATAATCTGGCTGAATGTCCAAGGCAATCTTTAGCTGGGCTGTCGCTTGAGCAACATGGGATACAAGGAGATCAGTTTGATTAAGATTCATAGTAGCTCCTTTAAGTGATTTTTATCAAATGATTCCAAAAGAACGGAAGAGACGAAAGTTTTAAATCCTGAATTCACAAGCCACTTCATGATCATTGATAAGACCAGCAGCTTGCAAATAGGAATAGATGATGGTGGGACCGATGAACTTGAAACCACGCTTTTTCATTACTTTTGAGATATGCTGCGACAATTGATTCTGTGCTGGGATCTGCGATGGGTCTATAATCTGGTGGTCAATGGTTTTCCCATCTGCAAAAGACCAGATATAAGTATCGAAGGAACCAAACGCAGCTTGAATTTTTAAAATTTCCTGCGCATTGGTACGACAGGCATAAACTTTCATGCGATTGCGGATAATGGCTGGATTCTGTAATAAAGCTTCCAGCTGTTCATCCGTCATTTGGGCAACCGTTATAATGTCAAAATCGTGGAATGCCAATTGAAAAGCAGCGCGTTTATTGAGAACCGTTTCCCATGATAGCCCAGCTTGAAACATCTCTAAAGAAAGCAACTCAAAAAGGGATTGATCATCATGGAGGGGTTTGCCCCATTCCTTGTCATGATAAGCCGTCATCAAGGGATTTGGTTTGTAGTTGTCTGTCCAAGCACAGCGCTTCATATGGACTCCTTTTTAAATTTTTATCTGAGAAATTGCATTTAATCATCAAATTTTATGCCTTTAAACTGAACACGGACTAAAAGCTTGGAAAATAGATAATCTGTCACCTAAATCAAGATTTCAGGACAGATTCCTAATTTTCGATCGCTTTTTGCGTCCTTTGTATCTTATTATTTAATGAATTGAATTCGAGCTACAAACTGTATGAAAAAGACCAATCTATCTAGACGCAAGCGTCTTCAACAGATTTTCTATTTTCACTTGGTTTGTTACGCTCTCATATCTTATTATTTCATCAGCATTTTAAGAGCTGATTTGATGTAACTCTCAGCAGTTTCGTTGGTGCCTTCAAAGAAGGCTTTAATTTTCTTAAGCTCTGCTGCTTTGTAGCCAAGGGCTAAGAGAGCTTCCATGGCTTCTTCGAGGGGCTCGTTGGTAGCACTTGCTGCTTTAGTAGCTTTGCCATTTTCCATAGGAGCTTCGACAAATTTACCCGCCAAGTCCAAAATCATTTGCTGGGCCGTTTTCTTCCCGATTTTTGGGAATTTCATGAGGTATTTAATATCGCTGTTATCGATGGCAGCCACCAAGCCTGCATTGTCATCAACGGCGACAATAGCTAGCGCGGTCGTAGGACCAATACCCGAGACTGAGATGAGCTTTAAAAAGACATCCTTCTCTTCTTCAGAGTGAAAACCAAAAAGCAGGTGCGCATCCTCGCGAATAACCTGATGGAGGTAAATCTGAACGGTCTGGTTGACCTGGTCTGAAAATGAATAAGGATTGGCTACGTTCAAAATGTAACCAAGACCTCCTACCTCGACAACAATATATTTGGCTGTAATTTTTGTCAGTGTTCCTTTTATGTAATCGTACATGATTTAAGATGATAAATTCACAAAAAGTGCGATTTTATTTCCTTTCTTTCTATAATAAAGTGGAAAAGAACGTTTAGGAAACGGAATATCTTATTCATATTTCCCTAGTTCGCGCAGGCTAGTATGATTTTCCTGAATGCGGCGGAACATTTTTTCCATGTCTCCTGTCGTAAAATGGACTAGGACAGGTCGTCCATGCGGGCAATTATAAGGGTTTTTGCATTGCGCCAATTGGACCAACAAATGCCGAGCTGAAGTTTCGTCTAAGCTATGATTGGCTTTAATAGATCGCTTGCAGGACATCATAATCGCCAATTCCGCCCGATAGGTTTTGACAGATACTTGGTCGGTCAAGAGCAACATGTCACACATTTCGTAAACCCATAGGTCTCTAAGCCAATACCAACCTGCTGCAAAAGGGGTATTTTTTCTTGCAAGCTGATGAAATCTGCTGGCGAAAACTCAAACAAATAGGGCACCAATAATTGCTGGAGACTACTGTCCACCTCCCCAATTTTTTCACGGTAATATTCATATTTGACGCGCTCTTGGGCGGCATGCTGATCAATGATGTAAAGTCCTGTTTTGCCTTGAGCAAAGAGATAAGTTCCATGCATTTGTCCAAAATACTCCAATTCTGGAAAGGTTGAGGCTTCTTCATTTTCTAACTGTTCCACCAGATACGTCAGTTTCTTCTTGTTTTTCAAGTCCAACCCGCCATGCTGATCCAGCGAATCCTGACTGGTCCGTTCCGCTATTTTAACAGAGGCAGTTTTAGATTCTTCTTTTCCCTCTTCAAAAGGTTTTATCTCCTCAGCGACGACATTTTCTCGTAGCTTGGTGAAAAAATCTTGCTTTTCTGCATCGTAATAAAGATTGGGCTGCTGAAGTGGCAGACTGGTTTGAACAGGTTTTGGTAGTTTTTGCTCACTAGATTTTGCCAAATTTTCCAAAGCATCGGGAATCAACTCTTGCTCTTTGAGCGCTTGACCAATGGCCTCACGAATCAAGTACATCAGTTCTTTTTCCTTGGAAATCCGCACTTCCTGCTTGGTCGGATGGACATTGACATCGGCCAAATAGGGATCAATCTGAATATCGATCACCGCAAGCGGAAAACGTCCCACCATGAGTTTGGAGCCATAGCCATCCAAAATAGCCCGATTGAGCAAGAAATTTTTGATGTAGCGACCGTTGATGAAAATACTGATATAGTTGCGATTGGCACGAGTCAATTCTGGTAAGGAAACATAACCCGACACTTGGAAGTCCAGGGTTTCAGCGCCGATTTCAATCATTTTTTTAGCAGAAGCTAAGCCATAAACACCAGCAATGGCTTGACGCAAATCCTTGGTTCCTGCTGTTTCTAATAACACGCGCCCTTCATTAATCAATACAAAAGCAATCTCAGGATGAGCCAAACCCAGACGATTTACCACGTCCGCAATGTGGGACAACTCCGCTTGCTGACTTTTAATATATTTCAGACGTGCAGGCGTATTGTAGAACAAGTCTTCTACAATAATCTGAGTGCCAACTGGACGACTGATTTTTTCCTGCTCTTCCACTTGACCACCTTTGGAAACGAGGCGCAGACCACGGGCCACTTGATCCGTCGCTGTTTCAATGGTCAGCTTGCTGACGGAGGCAATAGAGGGCAGGGCCTCGCCACGAAAACCTAGTGTACGGATACGAAAGAGGTCCGCTTGACTTTTGAGTTTGCTAGTAGCATGACGGCGCAAAGCCAGCTTTACCTCGTTTGGCAGAATTCCTTCCCCGTTGTCAATAATCTCAATTTTCTTGAGACCAGATTCTTCAATAGAGACCGTAATCTGGCTACTTCCTGCATCAATAGCATTTTCCACCAACTCTTTGACAACGCTAGCGGGGCGCTCAATAACCTCCCCAGCCGCAATTTGGTTGGCCAAAATTTCTGGTAATTCAATAATGTTTGTCATAATTTTCTTCCTGATAGATTCTTATTTCCATTATAACACAAAGCAAAAAACAGCCCTTACTTGGACTGTTTTTCCTCTTTTAATATGCTACGAATTCCCCATGCACAAGCTAGTGCAATGACCAGTGGGAAAAGGATTTTAAAGAATTCAAAGCCTGTGAAGATGTTGTAAACGATAAAAATGAGATTAAAGGCCAAAAAGAAAATATAGAGGCCGAGATGGAAACGATTCATAAGCCACTCCTCAACGTGATACTTCATTATAGCACAAGAAGGAAATTTGGTCAGAACTTATTTGTCCGTTCTTTGATTGATTTCCTCAATATTTCGGCGCATCTGGAAAAATTGCAGAGCGTATACCACAGCATAAATGAGAGTAAATTCGATGAGAAAACTAAGCAGATGACCGACCGACAAAGGAAACCACCCCGCCAAAATCGCAAGAGGTGTAAAACCAAAAGCCGTCACTAAAAAATGAACGACCGTCTGACGCAGGAGGCTCCAATCCTGAGAGAAAATAAGGTCTGCTGCTTCAAAAAGAATCCCAATACTAGCCCAAATAAGGACTAGTATCATCATGATTTGAACCTGACTAAAATGTGCTACATAATAAGCCCTTATTGTCGAAAATGGATTCATAGGCATGTAAGTTTTGCCCGAAAAGAGAGCAGACATGATAATAGAAATGATGGTTCCGACAGCAATCCCTGTCGCTGCTGATCTTATGTATTTTTTCATATACCAATAGCCTCCTTGATTGGTTTGAGATAACGACGAGATGAATAGGTATGCTCCCCGTTTTTAAGCATGATTTTGATCAAACCATTTTTGGTTAATTGAAGATGATCCAAATATTTAATGTTAATGATTTCCGATTGGGATATTTGCAAGAATTTGTCTGGTAAGAGTTCCTTGGCTTGATAAAGTCGCAAATTAGATGTGAATTCCTGATTTTTTGTTCGCACATAGAGCGTCTTGTCCATGATAACCAATTGGTAGATATCCGCAAATGGCACCACGTAAATTTCCTCTCCTTGTTTGACTGTCAGACTGGTGTGGCGCTGGTCCATCTTTTCGACAAAGTCCACGATTTCTCGAACTTTGTCGGTCATTTTCCTGACTTCAACTAAAAGACGATCTTCGGTGAATTGGTCGCTGATGTTTACCGAAACTTTCATTTTTCTCCCCCTAGGTTTTGCTCATCGATTTGATGTCTCTATTAAACTCTATTTCTCTTGCTCTTGCAATGGTTTTTTTGCATGCGGTCGATTTCTTTTACTATACGGCAAAAGCCCCGCACTAAGCGGAGCTTTTTACAAATCTTTCTTCAAATCAGCCAAAATATTCATGGCATCCAGTGGTGTCAAACTAAAAATATCCAGCTGGCGCAAGCGATCGATAATTGGATTTTCTTGAGTAAAAAGGTCCAACTGACCAGACGGCTCTCCAATTTTCTCTTTTTCCGAAGAATAGCTGAGCTGCCCAGATTGACTTTCCAGTTGCTGCAAGATGACAGCCGCACGCGCAAGTAACCCTTCTGGCATGCCCGCAATCTTGGCCACGTGAATGCCGTAAGACTTGTCCGCAGGACCCGGCGCAATCTTGTGCAAGAAAGTCACTTGACCATTTTCTTCCAAGGTCGCAACATGAACATTTTCCAGCTGTGACAAGGTGTCGCTCAGACGCGTCAATTCGTGATAGTGGGTGGCAAAGAGCGTTTTGGCTCCAATTTCTTCATGAATATATTCGATGATAGACTGAGCCAAGGCCATTCCGTCATAAGTGGCAGTTCCGCGTCCCAATTCATCAAATAAGATAAGGGAATGTGGCGTGGCTAGACGAATGGCTTTGTTGGCCTCCATCATTTCAACCATAAAGGTAGACTGCCCACTGACCAAGTCGTCTGCTGCGCCAATCCGAGTGAAAATGGCATCAAAAACAGGTAGCTCTGCCATTTTTGCAGGAACATAGGCCCCTATTTGAGCCAAGACTACGATAACGGCCAATTGCCGCATATAAGTGGATTTACCGCTCATGTTAGGTCCTGTAATGAGCTGAACATGAGTGTCAATCCCTAGTAAGATGGAGTTAGGAATATAAGATTGAGCTCCCATGACTTTTTCAACCACTGCATGGCGTCCCTCAACAATCTCAATCATCCGCTCATTCGTAAAGGTTGGGCAAATCAGATGCTGGCGCTCCGAAACTGTAGCAAAGGCCTGAAGGACATCAACGGTTGCCAAATTCCGTGCTAATTCTTGCAAGCGGCCAATGTATTTTTCGACTTCTTGACGAACCCGCATGAAGATTTCATATTCTAAACTGGACGAATGGTCCCGAGCCTCTAACATTTGGCCTTCGATTTTGGCTAACTCTTCCGTACCGTAGCGCTCCGAATTTTTCAAAGTCGCCTTACGGAAAAAGTGCTCAGGCACATGGGCCAAATTGGAATTGGTCACGTGGAAATAGTAACCATCTTTTTTATTATAGTCAATTTTCAGATTAGAAATTCCTGAAGCAGCACGTTCCTTAGCTTCCACTTCAGCAATCCAGCTGGTGCCTTCCCGCATGACTGTACGGTATTGATCCAAACGCTCATCAAAGCCCGTCCGAATAATATTCCCCTCGGTAATCGTGCCCTGGGCTTCTGGATCAATGGCAGAGCTAATCAGAGCGTGGAGTTCTGGGATAGCATCTAGTTTTGCCACTAAGTCTTCCAGAGCAGGCTCATTGATTTGCTCCAAAATAGCACGAATGACAGGAACATTGCCGAGAGTATGCGCCAATTGCAAGAGATCTTTAGGAGTGGTTTTGCCGAAGGACACCCGACTGGCCAAGCGCTCAATATCGTAAACACCTTTTAGACTTTCGGTCAGGTCGCTTCGCTCAAAGAAGTAATCCAAGAAAACTTGCACCACCTCCTGACGCGCACGAATTTTTTCTTTGTCAATCAGTGGGCGGTCGATCCAAGTCCGCAAGAGGCGCAATCCCATGGCCGTCTTGGTCTCATCCAAGAACCAATAAAGGGAACCATGTTTTTTGCCTGTGCGTGCATTTTCTAGCAGATCCAAACTAGACTTGGTTGCATAATCCATCTGCAAGTAGTCCTTGATTTCATAGCGAGAAACTTTTTGTAAGTGGATCAAGTCACGCAATTGGGTCCGATGGACATAGCTTAAAAGCTTGCCAGCGCAGCTTTTTTCCAAAGAATCTAAGGCGCGGTCAATCAAGTCCGTTTCAAGCAAGGCCTCATCTTCAAAGGATAAGAGCAGATTCATCTGACGAGAAAGCAAGTCTTCCTCCATCTCCGAAAGCGAGTATCCTACCACAACTTCACGCGCTCGCAAATTACGAATCTCACTGCAAACACCGGACAAATCATCTAAGCTAGTCACATAGAATTGACCCGTTGCTACATCCATATACGCAAGTGCATAGCGGATACCTTCTTTGTCAATGGCCACTAAGAAATTACTCTCCGCATCTAGCTTAAGTGAGTCCACAACTGTCCCCGGCGTGATGATTTGAACCACTTCACGCTTGACCACACCTACTCGATGTATTGTTGGGCAGCATGATAAGGTACCCCCGCCATGGGAATAGGATTTTCCGCATTTTTGTTGCGACTAGTCAAGGTCAACTCTAATATCTGCGCCGCCTCTATCGCGTCTTCATAAAATAATTCATAAAAGTCACCCATTCGAAAAAGCAAAAAAGCATCTGGATGTTTGCCCTTGATATCCAGATACTGCTGCATTCCTGGGGAAATTTTTTCTGTTGTCATCTGCTTTCCCTCATTCTAATAAAAAATGATTGATTTCATCCTCTACAGATTTGGCTGCCGCTTCATCCCGACAAATGACCAAAAGCGTGTCTGCGCCAGCGATGGTCCCAAGGACGCTAGACGGTTTCTCTGCATCAATAATATTGGCCATAAGTGCAGCCTCTCCCAAGTCTGAATGAAGAACCAAGATAAAACTAGCGCGTTCTACCTTATAGGTGTACTCTGCTAGGAGTTTACTGAAAATTTCCTGCTCATCCTTGACAGAAAGAGCATAATAAGAGCGGCCATTTTCATAGGCCTTAACCAATCCAATCTCGCGCAAATCACGCGATAAAGTTGTCTGAGTGACAGAAACCTCTCTTTTTTCCAATTCTTCTTGAATATCAATCTGACGGCTAATTTTTTCCTTACGAATGATAGCCTGAATTAACTCATGTCGTTCATTTTTATTCATTCATAGTACCTCAAAGTGCATAACATAGACCTATTATATCAAAATTTATTCTTTTTATCATAATATTAGGAGGGAAATGTGTTAAAATAGAGTCAAGAAGACTGGAGGTTTTATTATGAATCAAAAACAACTGGTTGCTGATAGATTGTCCGCTGTTATCGCTAGTCTAGATGCCCAAGCTATTTATGCCTTACTTGGAAAACCAAAATCATCTGAAATGGGAGATATCGCTTTTCCTGCCTTCTCACTTGCAAAGGTAGAACGAAAAGCACCGCAAGTTATCGCAAGCGATATCGTAGAAAAATTAGACATGGAAGGCTTCGAAAAAGTCGTAGCCACTGGTCCTTACATCAACTTCTTCCTTGATAAAGCTGCTATCTCAAAAGAAGTACTACACACCATTATCGAAGAAAAGGAAGACTACGGTCAGCTCCACATCGGGGATGGAGAAACTGTCACTTTGGATATGTCTAGTCCAAATATCGCAAAACCATTCTCAGTTGGTCACTTACGTTCAACCGTTATTGCGGACTCTATTGGTCACATTTATTCAAAACTTGGCTACAATGCCATTCGTATCAATCACCTCGGTGACTGGGGTAAACAATTCGGAATGTTGATTGTGGCCTATAAACTTTGGGGTGATAAAGCCGCTGTTGAGGCCAATCCAATCGATGAATTGCTCAAACTCTATGTTCGTATTAATGCTGAAGCCGATGAGAATCCAGAATTGGACGAGCAAGCTCGTCAATGGTTCAAAAAGTTAGAGGATGGCGATCAAGAAGCTTTGGATTTGTGGAAATGGTTCCGCGACGAGAGCTTGGTGGAATTCAACCGTATCTACGACAAATTAAACGTTAGCTTTGACCACTTCCACGGTGAGGCCTTTTACAATGATAAGATGGATGAAGGTATTCAAATTCTTGAAGATAAACACCTTCTTCAGGAATCAAAAGGGGCACAAATCGTTAACCTTGAAAAATATGATTTGCCACCTGCATTGATCAAAAAATCAGACGGTGCCACACTTTACATCACACGTGATATGGCAACAGCTATGTACCGTCAACGTACCTTCAACTTCGTGAAAAATATCTATGTCGTGGGTCAAGAACAATCTCACCACTTCAAACAATTAAAAGCTGTCTTGAAAGAAATGGGATTTGACTGGTCAGATGATATGATTCACGTTTCCTTCGGTTTGGTTACGAAGAACAAGAAGAAGTTGTCTACACGTAAAGGCAATATCATCCGTTTGGAACCAACACTTGATGAAGCTGTTTCACGCGCTCTTGCTCAAATTGAAGAGAAAAACCCTAACCTTGAAAACAAGGAAGAAGTTGCAAAAGAAGTTGGTATCGGTGCTGTTAAATTCTACGACTTGAAGACAGACCGCGACAACGGTTACGACTTTGACTTGGAAGCTATGGTTTCCTTTGAAGGCGAAACTGGACCTTATGTTCAATATGCGTACGCTCGTATCCAATCTATCTTACGCAAAGCTAACTTTACAGCCGACGCAACTGCTACTTATGCTCTTAATGACGCTGAAAGCTGGGACATCATCAAATTGCTCCAAAGCTTCTCTGCAACCATTGAACGCGCAGCAGATAAATACGATCCTTCACTAATCGCAAAATATGCCATCAACTTAGCACAAAGCTTCAACAAATACTACGCTCATACGCGTATCTTGGATGAAAGCCCAGAACGTGACAGCCGCCTAGCACTTGCCTACGCAACTGGTCTCGTCCTTAAAGAATCTCTCCGCCTTCTCGGTGTAGAAGCCCCAGAAAAAATGTAAACAAAAAATCCAGAGATTATCTCTGGATTTTTTCTGCGAAAAACGAAGCTGGACAACAGTCTCGCCTTGTTTTGCTTTTTCAATCATAGCCACTTGATGCGGTGGTTGATTAGGTAGGTCGCTACCTAATCAACTGTTCAACCTCAAAATAAAAAAGTGGAGACAAAATCGAAATCGCCATTTTATGACAATGAACGATTGTTATCCCACTCTCTTCCTATTTTAAATATCCGTCGCGTTTTGCTCCAAGGTTGGCATAGCTTTTGGTTTACGCATATGGAAAAAGATTATCAATCCGAAGTAAATGATGAAGAGAACAATATTCAAAGCATAGCCACCAAGCATAGTTGCTTGAACAGTATTACGGACCGTTACATCTGTATAAATTGAGGTCAATCCTCTTGTCCCAATAAAGCTATAAGTAGACAAAATCAAAGTTCCAAAAAGGTAACCAATGTAAGTGTAGGATGCTGTTTCAAATTTCTTTTGAATTAAGAAAACAGCAGCAACTATTAGCGCCACTACCAAAATGACTGCCAATATTTTATTAACAATATTTGTCTGGAACTGAAACGCTGCATTGCTAAAGGAAATCATCTCATTGTCAATTGGAATTCCCGCTGCTTCAAATTGGGAACGAAGACCTGCTTCATCAAATTTAGACATAAAAACAGTCCATGAACGATACAGGCTAGAAATCCCTGACAAAATTAAAAATACATACAAGTGTGTCCACTTTTTCATATTAAAACCTCCATATTGTATGATATGGCTAGTATAATACTTAACACTCAAAATTGCAAGTGTTTCCAAGAAAAAATACAAAAAAAACCAGCCGAAGCTAGTTTTCCTATCTGTCAGTTTAGCCCAATTTCCAAATATCTTCGTTGTATTGTGCAATTGTACGGTCACTTGAGAAGAAACCTGCCTTAGAAGTGTTAACGATAACTTTTTCAAGCCAGCTTGAGCGGTCTTCGTAGTCCGCAAGCATTTCCTCTTTAACCTTGATGTAGTCTTCCAAGTCAAGAAGAGTCATGAACCAGTCTTTGACAATTAGTTCATTGTGTAAGCGTTCCAAACGTTCTTTATTTCCAAGTGCCACTACTTCGTCGCTTACGATAAAGTCAACAAGCGGTTTGATAGCATCTTGCTCATAAAATTCACGTGAAACATAGCCATTGTTTGCATACAAATCAATAACAGTCTCGCTATCTTTACCAGAGACATAGATATTTTCATCGCCGACCAATTCATGGATTTCCACGTTGGCACCGTCTTCTGTACCCAATGTCAATGCACCGTTAAGCATGAATTTCATGTTACCAGTACCAGACGCTTCTTTAGAAGCAAGAGAAATTTGCTCTGAAATATCTGCGGCTGGAATGAGGAAGCTAGCTGCAGTAACGTTGTAGTTTTCAACCATGACAACTTGCAAGTGTGGAGCCACTTCAGGATCTTTTGCAATCAATTCTGACAGAAGACAGTCAATGGACGCGCTGGAATATTGCCAGCTTTGATATCCAAGTATTTATGGATAACATAAAGAGCATTCATTTGTTGGCGTTTGTACTCGTGGAGGCGTTTGATTTGGATATCAAAGATAGAATCTGGGTTAATCGTCACACCTTGATGAGCTTCCAAGAAACGTTGTAATTTACGTTTGTTATGGAACTTGATAGATTCCAATTTATCTTTGACTGCTGCATCATCTTTGAAATTGAGGAACTCTTCCAAGGCAGATGCATCATGATGGTAATCGCCACCCAACAATTGATCCAAATAATGAGTCAAGCTTGAGTTACAGTGCATCAACCAACGACGGAAGGTAATTCCGTTTGTTTTGTTGTTGAATTTTTCTGGGTAGAGATCGTAGAATGGCTTCAATTCAGAAGTTTTGAGGATATCCGTGTGAAGTGCCGCTACACCATTTACAGAGTATCCATAGTGAATATCCATGTGCGCCATGTGGACACGACCTGATTCGTCAATGATCTGAACACTGTCAGCAAGACCTTGCTCTTTGATACGACGATCCAATTCTTTGATGATTGGTACTAAGTGAGGTACCACTTCTTCCAAGAAATCAAGCGGCCATTTTTCTAAAGCTTCTGCCAAGATGGTATGGTTGGTGTAAGCTGTCATAGATTTAACAATCTCAATGGCTTCGTCGAGTTCAATACCACGCTCAGTCAAAAGACGGATAAGTTCTGGGATGACCATAGAAGGGTGAGTATCGTTGATTTGCACCACAGCATAGTCTGCCAAGTCATGCAAGTTGCTACCTTTTTCAGTCGCTTCGTCAATCAAGAGCTGAGCAGCATTTGATACCATAAAGTACTGTTGGAAAATACGGAGCAATTCACCCTGACGATCTGAATCATCTGGATAAAGGAAAAGTGTCAAGTTTTTCAAGATATTGGTCTTGTCAAAGTTGATACCATCATGAATGAGGGAGCTATCTACTGATCCCAAATCAAAGAGACGAAGACGGTTTTTAGTCGCTGTTTTATAACCTGGCACATCAATATCGTACAAAGTAGAAACCAAGTCAAAATGTGCGAATGGAACTTGGTAAGAACGAGTAGATGGCGTCAACCAGCTCTCATCTGTGATCCACTCATTTGGTTCAGTGAATTGTTGGTTGTCTTTGAATACTTGTTTGAAGAGACCGAAATGGTAGTTAAGACCTACACCGTCACCATTCAGACCAAGTGTTGCAATCGAATCCAAGAAGCAGGCTGCCAAACGACCCAAACCACCATTACCAAGAGATGGTTCTAATTCCATGCTTTCAATTTCAATCAAGTCTTTACCAGCCTCAGCCAATTCAGCTTTCACATCGTCATAAAGACCCAAGTTAATCAAATTATTTGATAAAAGTTTCCCAATCAAAAACTCAGCTGAAATGTAGTAAACTTTTTTCTTGCTGTCATTAGTTGGTTTTTGACCACTTGCTTCCTTGCTCATTTCGAGAAGAGCACAGTAAAGTTCTTCGTTGCTACACGCTGCAATCGTCTTGTCATATTTTTTAGCGACAAATTCTTGTAAATTCATGAGTTAGTTTTCCCCGTTTTTCTGTTACAGTTTTTTGATTTTTCTCTTATTTTTTCAAGAGTATATTTTCTCGGCGATAAGTGACCGTGTAATCCAAGAGTTGCTCTTCGATTTCTGGAGTCAGTTCATTTTCCGTCATACGCCATACCCAGTTCTCACCGACCGTATTTGGTAAATTCATACGAGTAGTGCCATCTAAACCAAGCAAATCTTGCATGGTGACTACTGTCATAAAGGCGACTGATGAGAACAAGAGACGGAAGAGTGCTTGATTGACACTTTCATCTTGACCACGATGGCTATATTTATCAAGATAAGCACGCCCTTCAGCAGTAGTTTCTGTCTCATACCAACCACGGATTGTATTGTTGTCATGTGTACCTGTATAGGCCACGACATTGTTGCGATGATGATGTGGTGCTTCTTGGCTATCTCCATTCGGATCAAAAGCAAATTGCAAGATTTTCATCCCTGGGAAACCGGTCGTTTCACGCAATTCAATCACGCGATCAGTTACAGGGCCCAAATCTTCAGCGATGATATTAAGATCACCCAATTCTTTTTTGATGGTTGCAAAGAGCTCAAATCCCGGCGCCTCAACACGACGACCGTTGACAGCCGTTTCTTCTCAAGCAGGAATTTCCCAATAGGAAGCAAAACCGATAAAGTGATCAATCCGCACCATATCGTAGATTTTGAAGCTTTCGCGTAAGCGAGCAATCCACCAAGTAAAGCCATCCTCTTTCATAGCATCCCAATCGTAGATTGGATTGCCCCAAAGTTGGCCGATCGCTGAAAAATCATCTGGCGGGCAACCTGCGACACAACTTGGTCGACCGTCTCTGTCCGTCTTGAAGAATTGAGGATTTGCCCACATATCAGCTGAATCCGCTGCGATATAAATCGGCATATCTCCAACAAATTCAACACCAGCTTTATTGGCGTAATCTTTGAGCTCTTTCCACTGGCTAAAGAACCAAAATTGAGTCACGCGATGATAATTGATTTGATCTGCCAATTTTTCGCGATAGCGAACAAGAGCTTCTGGTTTGCGCAAGCGAATATCATCATCTGCCCACTCCGTCCAAGCAGACAAGCCAAAAGATTCTTTGATGGCCATGTATTCAGCAAAAGTGTCTAGCCATTCTGCTTGCTCTTCTAGGAAGGTTTGATAGCCCGCAGGTACATCTTTTGCTAAAAAGCTAGCGACAGCCTTTTCCAAAAGGGGACGACGCGCATTAAAAATGCGTGCATAATCCACTTCTCGAGGATTGTCGCCAAATTGAACATCCGCCACATCCGCCTCTGTCAAATAACCTGCCTCAATCAAAAGGTCTAAGTCAATAAAGTGCGTATTACCCGCGAAAGCAGAAAAAGATTGGTAAGGCGAATCGCCATAACTAGTAGGATCCAAAGGCAAAATCTGCCAATAGCGTTGCTTGGTCCGAACCAAAAAATCTACAAAGTCATAGGCAGCCTGACCCAATGAGCCAATTCCATACCTGCCTGATAGAGAAGAAATGTGCATGAGCACACCACTCTGACGTTCTTTCATGTGTACACCTCTAAGTAAATAGATTGTTTAAGAAAAATAGCGCAAACGTTTGCTTTGTTTTTATTATATAGTGTTAGCGCTCACAAATCAAGTAAAAACGAAAATTTTTCTAAAAATTTTTTAGAGACAATCTTCCTACTATATAATAACTTATTTTTTTCAAAAAAAGCGAAAAAACCACTTGCAAGCGCATTCATTTTGTAGTACACTATAGGTGTTTGAGAAAGCGTTTGCGTTGGCAAAGCAAAATTTCGTAATTAATTTTTTAGGAGGACAATTCGTATGTTGAATTGGAAAAAAGTTGCTCTTGGCTCATTGTCACTAGCGTCAGTTGCTGCTCTTGCAGCATGTGGTAACGGCGGTTCTTCATCTTCAGATAGCAACAAGTCTGAAAAAGGTGGCGATAAATTAGTTGTGTCTGTTGACCCAGGTTATATCGATTACATGAAAGGTATCAAAGACAAATTCGAAAAAGACTCTGGTGTTAAACTTGAAGTCAAAGAAGAAGGCATGATGGACACCCTCGATAAGTTAGCGACAGATGGTCCTACTGGTGCTGCTCCTGATGTATTCCTTGCACCATATGACCGTGTGGGTGGTCTTGGCAACGAGGGTCAATTGGCTGAATTGAAGCTCGGCAACGAAGCTGACTTTGATGATACAGCTAAAAACTTGGTAACAATGGATGGCAAAACCTATGGTGCTCCAGCGGTTGTTGAATCACTTGTTCTTTACTACAATCAAGACTTGATTAAAGAAGCTCCAAAAACATTTGCTGAGTTAGAAGAACTTCAAAAAGATCCTAAATATGCATTTGCTGGTGAAGATGGTAAAGCAGTTGGTTTCTTAGCAAAATGGACTGACTTCTACTATGCATACGGCTTGATTGCTGGTTACGGTGGTTATGTGTTTGGTGAAGATGGTACTGATCCATCAGATATCGGTCTTGCAAACGCTGCTGCTGTTGAAGGTTTGGAATACGCTAAAAAATGGTACGGCACATGGCCTCAAGGAATGCAAGATCCTACAAAAGCTGGTGACTTCATAACAGAACAATTTGTTACAGGTAAAGCTGCTGCAATCATCGACGGTCCTTGGGCTGCTGCCGGTTTGACAGATGCAGGCGTAAACTGGGGTGCTGCTCAAATCCCAACTCTTGCAAATGGTAAAAACTACGAAGCCTTTGGTGGTGGTAAAGCTTGGGTTGTTTCAAACTACAGCGCAAACATGGAAGCTGCTCAAAAATTGGTTGACTTCTTGACTACCGAAGAAAACCAAACTGCTTTCTATGAAGCTACACAAGAAATTCCTGCTAATACAAAAGCTCGTGAAGCTGTTGCTGCTAAAGGAAATGAATTGACAACTGCCGTTATCAACCAATTTGCTAACGCACAACCAATGCCAAACATTCCTCAAATGGCTGAAGTTTGGGAACCAGCAGCAACATTGTTCTTCGATGTAGCATCTGGTAACAAAGAACCAAAAGCAGCTAGCGAAGCAACTGTTAAATTCATCAAAGAAGCAATTGAACAAAAATACGCTGAATAATTCATCTACCCTAAAAAGCTGATTCAGATATTCCTGTTCAGCTTTTTATCTCTCTATCAAGTTTTTATGTCTTGGTAAAGAGATAAAAGATTAAACAGATACACTAGGAGAAAGAACCGAATATGAACAAAGCTGCATTTTTGCATATTCCAGATTCAAGATATTGTTTTGCTATTTCCGACACGGAGCTCGTTATCCGTTTGCGGGTAGCAAAAGAAGACAAAGATTTAGCCATCTCACTGGTCTACGGTGATAAATATAGCTATCAAGATCGCCAAGAAGAATCCCCTATGACTTTGGCGTTTGTAGACCATCTACATGCTTACTTTGAAGCTCGTTTGCAGCTAAGTGATGTACGCTTTGTCTATATTTTTAAGGTCCAAGATGATAAGGAAGCACTCTTTTATAGCGAAAGTGGTTTCAGCAAAGAATATGATTTTTCTATTGCATTCTATGATTGTTTCCAAATGCCTTATATCAACCCGATTGATGTTCATCGAGTAGTAGATTGGGCAGACGACGCGGTCTTTTATCAGATCTTTGTGGATCGTTTTTACCGTGGGGACATAGATAAAGACGATAGCTATATCAATATGGCCTGGACAGACAAACCTCTGCCAACAAGTTTTGCTGGAGGTGATTTAGACGGTATTCGTCAAAAACTAAGCTACTTGAAAAGTTTGGGTGTCAACACTATTTACCTGACCCCTATCTTCAAATCCATCAGCAATCACAAGTACGACATCAATGATTACTATGAAATTGACCGTCAATTCGGTACTAAGATTTCCTCTAAAGCACTAGTTGATGAACTCCACGCGCTCGGTATGCGAATTGTCATGGATGCAGTATTTAATCACTCCAGCGATTTATGGGAGCCGTTCCAAGATGTCTTAAAAAATGGCGGAGCTTCTACCTATTTTGATTGGTTTATGATTGATGGTGACCAGCCAAGCATCGAAAAAAGAAATTATGAGACCTTTGCAACTGTCGCTTACATGCCAAAACTCAATACTTCAAATCTGGATGTTCAAAACTATTTACTAGAGGTTACGAGCTATTGGACACAAGAATTTAAACTAGATGGATGGCGACTAGATGTATCCGATGAAGTTTCACACGACTTCTGGCGTCGATTCAGAAAGACTGTCAAATCCATCAATCCAAATCTCATCATTATCGGTGAAAACTGGCATGATGCTTATCCGTATTTACAAGGTGACCAATATGATGGTATCATGAACTATGCCTTTACAAAGGCCTGTTTAGATTATTTTGCAACTGAGAGCCTCTCTTCCGTAGGCATGGCAGAACGTCTTAACCATATTCTTATGCGCAATACAGATGCGGTAAATCGCATGAATCTCAATCTCTTAGATTCACACGATACCCATCGCTTCCTAACCCAAGTTAAAGGTTCTAAGGACAAATTACTAGCTGCGACAGCTCTGCTATTTACCTTCGTCGGTATTCCTTGCCTCTACTACGGTACAGAGCTTGGAATGGAAGGCGGATATGATCCCGATTGTCGTAGAGGATTTGATTGGAATAAAGAACATTGGGATATAGAATTGCTTGAAAAAATGAAATCCATCATCAAACTCAAGCAAGAGCCTGTAACCCAAAAAGGATCCATTAACATCAGCGCTACGGATGACCTCCTCTCATTAAAACGTACTTTCGGGCAGCTAACTTTAGAATTGCTCATAAATAATGGGAAAAGAGGGTGCGTCCATGCTGATAACGTAGTCATACAAAATGGATTTTCTAACAGTGTATTAAAAGCAAATGGTTTCTTAATACACATCTCAGCTCTATAAGGAGAAAGCAAATATGAAAAAATATATTATCCCTACCCTAGCGACAATTGCATTATCCACTTTATTCCAAACTGTACAAGCAGACGAAGCCAACTCAGTACAAAACAAAGCTGATTTTTCAACAGATTCTATTTATCAGATCGTCACAGATAGATTCTCTGACGGTGACGCTACAAATAATGCTCAAGGTGAATTATTCGATAAAAGCAACCCTCGTAAGTATCACGGAGGAGACTGGAAAGGAATCATATCCAAAATTCAAGATGGTTACCTGACTAAAATGGGTATCTCCGCTATTTGGATCTCTTCTCCGGTCGAAAACATCGAATCAATTGACCCATCTTCAAATAGTGCCGCTTACCATGGTTACTGGGCAAGAGATTTCTTCCGTACCAATAAACATTTCGGTACAATGGAGGATTTCAAAGAATTAATTTCCGTAGCGCATGCAAATAATATTAAGATTGTCATTGACTTTGCACCAAACCATACCTCTACTGCCGAATATAGTGGCTACACTTTCCCAGAAGATGGCGCCCTTTATCGAGACGCCCAGCTAGTAGGGAAATTCACCGGTGATACTCAAAACCTCTTCAATCACGAGTCTTGGTCACAAAAACCTGATTTAGAAGATGGAATTTACCATAGTCTATATGGTCTTGCTGACTTAAACAATGTAAATCCAACAGTAGATACTTATATGAAGGATGCTATCCAGCTATGGCTAGATATGGGAGTGGATGGTATTCGGGTAGATGCTGTCAAGCATATGTCTCTCGGCTGGCAAAAGAACTGGTTGAGTAGTATTTACGAAAAACACAATGTCTTTGCATTTGGAGAATGGTTCGTTGGAGGAGTTGGCAATGATCGCGACATGGCCCATTTTACAAATAATAGTGGCATGAGTCTACTCGACTTCCGTTTCGCAAATGCTGTGCGTAAACTCTACACTAATCTTTCTGCTTCAATGGGTGATTTTTATAATGTTATGAAAGCTACGGAAGCAGATTACGAAGAAGTAACGGATCAAGTAACGTTCATTGATAACCATGACATGAAACGTTTTTCAACAATTGTAAATGGAAACAAAACAGCGGTTCATCAGGCTTACACACTCTTATTAACTTCAAGAGGTGTTCCAAATCTCTACTATGGTAGTGAGCAATACGCTCAAGGTGCAGATGACCCTGAAAACCGTGGAGACATGACTAGCTTTGATCAAAACTCAGTTGCCTACCAAGTAATCAGTAAACTAGCACCATTGAGAAAGATTAATCAAGGACTAGCTTATGGCGATACACAACAACGCTGGGTAAACCAAGATGTACTTGTCTTTGAAAGAAAATTCGGAGACCATGTCGCTTTGATTGCATTAAACAAAAATCAATCTCGTTCATACCAAGTTACCAATGCGCAAACAGCTATGCCTGCTGGAACACATGCCGACAAATTAGGAGGCTTGTTAGGTGGTTCTGACTTAGTGGTTACTCAATCTGGAAGTGTTCAAGATTTCGAACTAGCACCTGGAAAAGTTACTGTTTGGACGTATGAAGGTAAGGGACAAGAACTAGGATTAGCTGACGTTGATACTTCAATGGGCTTACCAGGAAATACCGTTACGCTAAGTGGACAAGGATTTGGTACTGAAACAGGAACTGTCTACTTTAATGACAAAGCTGCAGAAGTACTCGAATGGGATCAAACATTAGTCAAGGTTAGAGTTCCTGAGCTCGCAGCCGGTTCATACAGTGTTTCATTAACAACTAGTGCAGGCTCACAAAGCAATGCATATGCTAACTTTGAAGTGTTAACAAACAAATTCCTGTTCGGTTGAAAATCAATAACTTCTCAACTGCTTGGGGAGATCAACTTTACTTACTAGGTAATGTTCCTGAATTAGGTGGAGGAGATGAAAACAAAGCTATCGGCCCACTATTCAATAAGACTTCTACAATAGCTGAATATCCGAACTGGTTCTATGATGTTAGTCTTCCAGTCAATACAGACATTCAATATCAATTCGTTAAGAAGGATCAAAATGGTAAGGTTCTTTGGAAGAGTGATTACAACAACTTCAAGACTGGTGACCAAGCTAGCACAATTACATTAAAAGAATAAACACATCGTTTCGGAAAGGAGACACGATGAATACTAAAAAACAAAATCCTCAGCTCGCCATGTGGCTATCCCTTGTTTTGGGACTGGGACAATTGTATAACAAACAAAAATCTAAAGGTCTCATGCTTCTTGGGGTATTCATCCTTGAAGTGATTGAGATTGTAACGTTTGGGATTCCAGCTATCGATGGCTTGATTACCCTTGGTTCAACCCCCGTTCAAGACCACTCTCTTTTCCTTTTGATTAAAGGTTCAATGCAGCTCGTTATCTTTGCAGTCATGATTATGATTCATATCATCTGCATGATAGACGCTAAGAAAGCAGCTCAGCTCATCAACCAAGGGTTTAAGGTACCAATGACAGCTAAGGAAACTTTCCAAGGCCTCTACGAAAATGGTTGCCCTTACCTTTTGACAATTCCAGCTTACTTGGCGATGGCGTTTACTATTATCTTTCCGGTAATAGTAACGCTCTTTATCGCCTTTACTAACTATGACTTTAGACATATCCCACCTCAACGTTTGCTTGACTGGGTTGGTTTTAAAAACTTCTTGAACATCGTTCAACTCAGCACTTTCCGTAGTGCTTTTACGGCTGTTTTGACTTGGACGTTTATTTGGACCTTAGCAGCCTCCACCTTGCAAATCGTTATTGGTGTGGCAACAGCTATTATTGCCAACCAAAAATTCATCAAGTTCAAACGTGTATTTGGCGTAATCTTCCTACTTCCTTGGGCAGTTCCAGCCTTCATTTCCATCATGAGTTTTGGTAACTTCTTCAACGACTCAATCGGTGCTATGAACGTGCAAGTTCTTCCATTTATTGAAAAATTCTTGCCATTCGTGGACTTTGGAATCGTGCCATGGAAGCTGGAAAATTACTCTTCCAATGATTATGGCCGTAGCTGCACCAACCTTTATTTCACAATACACATTTAACTTTAACAACTTCTCTATCATCTACCTCTTCAACAATGGTGGACCTGGTAGTATCGGTGGTGGAGCTGGTTCAACGGATATCCTGATTTCATGGATTTACAAATTGACCACTCAAACATCTCCTCAGTTCTCAACGGCATCAGCCGTGACCTTGATTATCTCACTCATCGTCATCACTGTTTCATTGATTACCTTTAAGAAATTCAACGCATTTAACATGGAGGACAGATAAATGGCTAGTAAAACTCGAACAAGTTCTCTAAAAAGAAAACGATTTTTAACTCAATTTTTCACCTATGCTTATCTGATCCTCATTGCAATCATTATCCTCTTCCCAATTTTGGTGACGGTTAGCTCTGCCTTTCGTCCAGGAAACACTACTGCCTTTACTTTTAAATTGGACGGTGTGTGGACACTAAATAACTTCGATCGTCTCTTTAATGATACTCTGTACGGTCACTGGTATATGAATACCTTGATTGTTGCCTTCTGGACTATGTTAATTCAGGTAACAGTTATCACGCTCACAGGTTACGCTTATAGCCGTTACAACTTTGTCGGCAAGAAGAAAAGTTTGCTCTTCTTCCTCGTTGTTCAAATGGTGCCAACTATGGCAGCCTTGACTGCCTACTTCGTTATGGCTTGGCTCTTCAATGCCCTTAACCAATATTGGTTCTTGATTCTTATCTATGTGGGCGGTGGTATTCCAATGAATGCTTGGCTCATGAAAGGTTACTTTGATACTGTACCTTACGACTTAGACGAATCTGCTAAATTGGACAGAGCGGGTCACTTGCGCATCTTGTGGCAAATCGTATTGCCCCTCGTCAAACCAATGATTGCTGTGCAAGCTCTCTGGGCTTTCATGGGACCATTTGGTGACTTCATGTTGGCTAAATTCCTCCTACGCTCAACAGAACATTACACAGTAGCTGTGGGACTCCAAACATTCATTTCTGACGCTAAAAACCAAAAGGTTACTCTCTTCGCAGCAGGGGCTATCCTCATTGCTATCCCGATCTCTACCCTCTTCTTCTTCTTACAAAAGAACTTCGTATCTGGCCTCACAAACGGTGGTACGAAAGGCTGATACAGTCTGGGAGACTGTATCAGGCGGGAAATAGGAGCCGACTTTTGTCGGAGTCCTAAGTTGGAGATGGGAGCTTGTATAGCAAGGGTTCTGTAAGTCAGAAACCTTTAATATCAAAATTCTATATGAAGTGCTTTGAGTTGGAAATAGAAGCAGGTTATAAGCAAGATTTCTAAACCATATAATCTAGGGAGAAATTTTAGGAGGAAAATGATGCTTCAAAAATATTGAAGCCTTCCCCCCAAAAAAACTTACTCCCAACACACCTAAGCTTATTTGACAACCCAAAGCAATTATAGTAGTCTAGGTAAGTTACCAAAGACAGGTATGAGTGGTGACAAGATGACTTGTCCCACTTTTATTTTTCATTATTTAGCAGAAAGGACCAAGATATGCTCCCATATCCTATTTCTTATTTTTCGAGTATCGTCACACCTAGACGCATATTTTCAGAGCGGAAGGCTCTTAATTTCTGGCAGCGCATCCTGACCACTCTATTCTTGATTTCAGTTTTGATATTACCTAGTGCTTTTCAGATCGCTCGCTTAGGCACTTATCCGCTTGATACGATCCTCGAAGGGGTCTACAGCCCTCTAACCAATGACGTCATGAACGATTTGAAGACTGCGGTCATTACGGATAATACTCTTACCTATACAGGACCTAACCATGACCAAGTCTATTTTGGAGATGACACACAGGATGTGACAGGATTTTCGTATCAGTTGACAGCACAGCAGGTGATTATCCGAAAGAACATGCAAACGGTGGCGGAAATTTCTTATCAGCATTTGAAAACAAAAGACTTTCAAAATCGCGACTCTTTGACGCAAGCACTCTCACGCGCTTGGTTCCAAGAAAATCGTTTGACAACTAGCCTGCTCTTAATGAGTGTGTCTGGACTGATTTTAGCGGCGAATTTTATCATTCTGTTACTAGACGCAAGTGGCATTCTTTATCTGACTAAAAAATCGAATTTTTTCGATTTTCAAACCTTCAAAGAGTGCGTCAATTTCAGCCTCAATTGCCTCGGTCTACCAACTATTTTAGCTGCTCTAATTGGGCTATTGGGACAGCCCATCCCGAGTGTCATCACTATTCAAAATATGCTCTTTGTTCTCATCATGATTTGGGTTTTCTTCAAGACCAAATTCCGGGATCCTGAGATTCAATAGGAGGTTTTTATGCGAACAACTATCAAAGACGTTGCCAAGAGGGCAGGGGTTTCTCCCTCAACGGTTACACGTGTCATCCAAAACAGCTCCTCCATTAGCCAACAGACTAAGGAAACAGTACGTCAAGCTATGCAGGAACTCAATTACCACCCCAATCTCAATGCTAGAAGTCTAGTCAGCAGCTATACTCAGGTCATCGGCCTCGTTCTCCCCGAAGATTCTGACTTCTTCTATCAAAACCCCTTCTTTCCACAAGCTCTGAGAGGGATTTCTCAAGTGGCTGCTGATAATGGTTATGCCATTCAAATCAGCACAGGAAAGAACGAAAAACAGCGAATGGAAGCTATCTCGCAGATGGTCTATGGCCGACGTGTAGACGGACTAATTTTTCTCTATTCTATGCCTGAAGATCCTTTGGTACAACTGGCTATCCAGCATAACTTCCCCTTCTTGATTTTGGGGAAAGCCTCGTCGCCTTTTGTTTCTCTCGTCGACAACGATAATATCCAAGCCTGCTTTGAAGCGACTAGCTATTTCATCAATAAAGGCTATAAAAATATTGGATTTGTCGCAGGTAATAAGGAATTGGTCGTGTCGCAAGACCGGTATGAGGGATACAAAAATGCACTCAAAGCCCATCATATGGAGCTTGATGAGGCCAAAGTCAAATTCTCTTCTGGTTTCCTTTTGGAAGATAATTCCTATAAAGTCATGAAGAAATTGACCAAGCAACCGCTTGATGCTATCATCACAACCGACACTATCGTCGCAGAAGGTGTGCTTAGCTATCTCAAGGAAACCGGTCTTGATTTACCGATTATCTCTTTTGATTCGGTGATGCCCAAAATTGACATTACCGCCTACGTAGACATCAACGCTACTAAACTGGGACGCGTATCCTTTAATACTTTGCTTCAAATCATCAATGATACCAAAGAAGGGAAGCAAGTCTGCTACCGTCGTGTCATTCCTCATACCATTATCGAATTATAAACTACGAATAGAAAGGAAAGTCTTGGCTCATGGCCTTACGTTCATTTCACGCTTATTTAGACGATTTAGCCACTATCCGATTAGAAATGGAAACGCGTTTTGTCTCCGACCATATGCAGTTCTGTCTGGAATCTGGCTCAGCTACTCATGAATTATTTATCCACAAACAACTGTAAAGCGAGAGTTAACAACTTTTCTGCTAACCTGTCTCCATCCACTTAACTTGGAAACTGACTATACAGTCTACGACCAAGATCGCAATCGTACAGAATTAGTCTATGGAGAGATTGTCCGCTCTGCTATTTTCGATCAACTCTATACTTATAATGGCAATGACGTTGCAAGCGAACGTCCTATGGTTAGTCGCTACATCCAGCAATCCGTTCGTCAATGGGTGTCTCTTTATGGCTTTGATGGATTTCGATTTGACCTCATGGGCATCCTTGGTATCAAGACCATGAGTACTATTTCTGAGCAACTTACAACACTTTATCCAAATGTCTATCTTTACGGAGAAGGCTGGAAAATGGCTACAGGCTTGCCTTTTGAGGACTTAGCCCATCAGTATAATGCAGCCCATATGCCTACTATTTCCTTCTTTAACGATGATTATCGTGATACCATAAAAGGAATCCTTTTGGATCCGAAAAAATTAGTGGAAAAACAAGCTCATGAAAAGATCCAGCAACTGTTAGCTGGTAGTCGTGGCATGCATTTCCTCCATCCTGCTCAATCACTCAATTATATTGAGTGCCATGATAATGCGACTGCCTTTGATTATTTCCATATTGAAAATCCAAATATCACTGTTCATGATCAAAAACGCGCAGCAAGTTTTGGTCTACAGCTGGTCTTGATTTCTCAAGGATTGGCATTTATCCACAGTGGGCAAGAATTTTTCCGTACAAAAAATGAAGTTGATAATAGTTATAACCTGTCTGGTAACATCAATCAAATGGACTGGCAACGCGCCTTGGAATTCAAAGAACATGTAGAGTTTATTCAAGGATTAATTGCCTTTAGAAAGGCACATCCTAGCCTTTCCCAAGCGGATTATAGTACGATTGAACAAAGTTGTAGCTTCTATTGGTTGACAGACTATGTTTTACGTTATACAGTGTCTACTGCTAACGAAAGTACGGATTTTATCATCAATTTTGCTCATAATGATTTTGAGTGTCAAAAAGACCTACAAGCCACTATTCAATTTACTTATCCACCGGTTGTGGATAAGTCTGTGAATAACTTTGTTATTGCAGGTCAAAGTATAGCGATTTTGACGAATAGATAAAGTGAAAAGGCTAGACTAAGAAACAAGGAGCTCGATTGATACCTTTCTTAGGTTCCCTCCGGGCTCGTACTTATAACTCGCCAGTGAACAGTTGTAACCAGCGGCAGTTACTTCTCATAGAATTTTATACCTACTTGTTTTCACAGAGCTAGGCAATTTATTTCACTTAAAAATTTAGTTTAACTAGGCTCTTAGACCCCTTAAAAGAATTAAACTTAAAAAAACGCCCGTGGGCGTTTTTTCATTACTCCATTAATTCCATAATTTTTCTGCCAACGCGTTCGATATCATTTTGCATCCCACGAAGCTCAAAATTATCGAGAACTGGGAAGCCGAAACGTTGAGCATACTGTTTAGCAGTTAAGCAATATTGATTATTGAAATTGCGATTACCCGAGCCAACAATACCTAAACATTTAGAAGCGTTGTCACCATAAGCAATGAATTCCGACAGTGGCATGGTAATAATTTCAACATCTCCATTATCAATACCGTTACCTGCTTCCAGATAAGTCGGCAAAAAACTGACAAAAGGGGCATCTACTTCGTAGAAGGGGAGATTTTGTTTGACCAAATCCTTGACATGAACTTGCTCAATTTCCAGATTCGATTGAAATTGAAGGAAGGTAGTCAGACGCTGTACGAAACTTTGTGTATTGCCACTGAGGCTGATATAAACAAAATATATCTTCTTTTTCATGTCAGATTCTTCCTTTCTTTGTTCTAATCTTTAATAGCCTAGCCTACCTCTTCCTCAATGAAACGTCCAATAATCTGAACATTTTCGGATACAGAGATAAAGGCTTTGGGGTCCACTTTTTTCATATAAAATTTAAAATCATTAAATTCTGACCGAGTAATAACCGTTAGAAGCACCGCTTTTTTCTCGTGATTGTAAGTTCCTTCAGCATCATTGATACACGTAACACCACGATGCAGGCGCTTATGGACCATCTTGATAACCTTTTCTGGATTGCTAGTGATGATCATTGCCTGCATCTTTTTCTGCTTGGTATAAATAGCATCCGTCACACGGCTGGTAATAAAGAGAGCGACCATTGAGTAGAGTGCGGATTGCCAACCAAAGAGAATTCCCGCGATAATCATAATCATGACATTGACGATAAGTGAGATACTACCAACACTTCGTCCTGTTTTTCGTCGAACGGTCAGACTGACAATATCGGTCCCACCACTTGAAATATTATTTTTCAGGGCAAAACCAATCCCCGAACCCATGAAGAGACCGCCAAAAACGGCATTAATCAGAGGGGCCGTTGTTAGTACCACTTCCGGCATGAATTGAATAAAGATCGAGCTCATGGTAACCGTAATAAAAGTAAAAATAGTGAATTTTTTACCAATGGTATGCCAAGCTAAAATCAAGAGAGGAAAGTTAATGGCATAAAAAGCTAAGGAAACAGGAATCCCAAAGTCAAAAAGCTGGTGGCTAACGGTTGATATAATCTGAGAAATCCCTGTCACACCGCTCGAGTAGACATGTCCTGATTGAAAGAAAAAATTTACAGCGATAGACGACAAAAGTCCATACAAAATCGAAGCAGAAATTTTCTCATCGTATTTTTCACGAGAAATACTGCGAATAGTTTGCCAAAGGCCAAATTTCTTGGCCCATCGACGCACAGAGCGCTTTAATTTTTTCCAAAAAGTTGTTTTTTTAATCATATCGCTAGGAAATTCTCTCTATCAGGTGACTGATCAGAATCGGATAGGATCGAAGGCTGAGGACTTCGTCCCAGCCTTATTCCTTTTTATTTATTGATTATCATTTGAAAGTGCTACATGGAGTGCCAACTCGTCCAACTGCTTCTCTGCAACCATGCTTGGAGCCTGTGTCATTGGGTCAGATGCCTTGTTGTTTTTAGGGAAAGCAATGACTTCACGAATATTGTCCTTACCAGCAAGTAGCATCACAAAGCGATCAAGACCAATAGCAAGACCACCATGTGGTGGAAAACCGTAGTCCATAGCTTCCAAAAGGAAACCAAACTGTCCATTGGCTTCTTCAGCCGAGAATTCAAGAGCTTTGAACATGCGCTCTTGCATCTCTTTTTGGTTAATACGAAGGCTTCCACCGCCGAGTTCGTAACCGTTGAGGACGATATCGTAGGCTACAGCACGCACATTTTTGAGTTGACCTTCCAACTCATGAGCAGATTCTTGTGTTGGCAAGGTAAATGGATGATGAGCAGACATGTAGCGTCCCTCTTCTTCAGACCACTCAAACATTGGCCAATCCACAACCCAAAGGAAGTTGAACTTAGAGTTGTCAATCATGTCAAGCTCTTTGGCAATGCGGCTACGCAGAACACCAAGCGTATTATTAGCTACTTCAAGCGTATCTGCTACAAAGAGTACTAGATCATTTTCTTCTAACTGTAAACTTGTTGTCAACTTTTCTTCGACAGCTGTCAAGAATTTAGCAACTGGTCCTGCAATGGCACCGTCTGTGACTTTAATCCAAGCTAGACCTTTGGCACCAAACTGCTTAGCGAATTCTGTTAATTTATCAATGTCTTTACGAGAATACTTATCTGCATTATTTTTGACCACAATAGCTTTGACTGCCTCTGCTTCTGCAAAAACTTTAAAGTCAACACCTTTGACAACTTCTGTCAAGTCCTGCAAAAGCATCTCAAAGCGTGTATCTGGCTTATCAGAACCATAGCTACTCATAGCAACATCATAGGCCATACGAGGGAATGGCAGAGCCACTTCAATTCCCTTCGTATCTTTCATGACTTTAGCAATCATACCCTCAACAATATCTTGGATTTGTTGCTCAGATAAGAATGATGTCTCCAAGTCTACCTGTGTAAATTCAGGCTGACGGTCTCCACGCAAGTCTTCATCACGGAAACATTTGACGATTTGATAATAACGGTCAAAACCAGCGTTCATCAAAAGCTGCTTGGTAATCTGCGGACTTTGAGGAAGTGCATAAAAATGCCCTTGACTGACGCGCCAATAAACTCAAGCTCATCCAGATAATTGCGAATAGAATGTGTCACTTTAGCACGGAGTTTAAAGTTTTCTAACATCTCTGGACGACGAAGATCCAAGTAGCGGTAACGCAAACGGTTATCATCTGATACTTCTACTCCATCCTTGATTTCAAATGGCGTTGTTTTTGCCTCGTTGAGAACTGTTAACTCAGAAACTTTCAGTTCAACTGCACCCGTTGGCAGATTTTTATTTTCTTGCTCACGCGCAGCTACAAGACCTGTCACTTCAATAACAAATTCACTACGTAAGCTTTCTGCAGTTGCCATCACTTCCTTAGATACTTCCTCAGGATTGATGACCAGTTGCATAACCCCTTCACGATCACGCAAATCAATAAAGATTAAGCCCCCAAGGTCACGACGGCGGGCCACCCAACCCTTCAAAGTCACTTCTTCACCAATGTGCTCACTACGCACACGACCAGCATATAGGCTACGTTCTTTCATGTTTTTCCTCTTTTTTCATCAATAGTATACTCTTTTTATTCTACCACAAAAGCCACTATTTTGGGATGATTCTGCGTATTTTCTTTGCCAAAGATGATATAATAGAAAAAAATATTTTTGGAGAAACTATGACCCATATTAATCAATTAAAACTGTCCTTAGCACTAAATCTCATCACTATTTTGATTGCTGTTCCACTAATTTTCATGACCAAACGCTACCTTCTAAGCATCATTGTGATCTTCTGCGCCAGCCGTTTTTGGACCAATTGGCAACAGTACAAAAAAGAAAAGCAGTCTCGCTAGACTGCTTTTTCTCTGATTATTTTTTCAAAATCATATCCATATGGAGGATGCCATCCTCCAAATAGGCTTCTGAGACAGCTTCAAATCCAAGCGAAGCATAAAAATACTTAAGATAAGTCTGAGCCGAAATTTGAATCCTATTTTCCTGCATGTCTTCAAAAATGAAGTCAATGGCCCGTTGCATCATAGGACGAGCTAAACCATTGCTACGATAGCTTTCCTTTACCAGAACACGACCAATAGAAGCTTCAGTAAAGGTCACACCGGGTGGCAATATGCGCAAGTAGGCTACTACTTGTTCACTATCGATGGCAAATAAATGAAGAGAGACCTGATCGCTCCCATCAATATCCTGATGGGCACATTCTTGCTCCACGACGAAGACCTCTGATCGAACAGCTAAAATACCGTAGAGCTCATCTAAGCTCAATTCTTCAAATCGCTTTAGATAAAATTCCATGTCTTACTCCCTAAGGCAAGATATTGCCTGCACTCTTATAGATGTCGTACCATTCTGGACGAGTCAACACCACTTTTTCAGCATCCGCAATCCGAGCAATCCGTTCTGGATTCATGGAGCCGATGACAGTCTGAATCTTAGCCGGATGACGCATGATCCAAGCGACAACAATGGCTTCAGAAGACACACCATATTGTGTCGCCAATCTATCAATGGTCGCATTGAGCGCAGCATAATCCGGATGGCCTGCAAAAATTCCCTGATTAAGGTTAATTAAAAATGGTGACCAAGCTTAGATGGTAATGTTTTTCAGCTGACAGTAATCAATCAAACCTCCATCCCGCATAGTTGCAGCATCGTCTTTCATATTGACATGGATTCCTGCATCAATCAGCGGCGTGTGGGCTGGCGACAACTGCAGTTGATTGATAGCCAATGGCTCATCCAAGTAGGATTGTAAAAGCTCCATTTGGTAACTGTTTTGATTGCTAACGCCGAAATGAAGGACTTTACCGCTTTCTTTCAAGATTCGAAAGGCTTCCGCCACCTCTTCTGCCTCCACCAAGGCATCTGGACGGTGGAGAGCCAAGACATCCAAATAATCTGTCTCTAAACGAGATAAAATCCCATCGACAGATTTTAGAATATGTTCTTTTGAAAAATCAAAATATCCTTTTCGGATACCACATTTTGATTGGAGAACTATGTCTTCGCGCTTAAGTCCCATTTCCTTGGCAGCTGTCGCAAATGGCACCACCATAGATATCTGCATGGTCAAAAAAGGTAATACCGTTTTCAATCGCGGCAGCTAAAACCTTACCAGCTTCTACTACAGATAATGCGTCCATTCGCATACATCCCAAGGCGATACGCGATACTTCCAAACCAGTTTTTCCTAATAATTGCATGATAACCTCCTTTACCGTTCACGCTATAAAACAAGAAGTCTATACCTTTTAATTAAAATCTTAGATTCTTTAGACAATTTCATATATAACAATCGAAATTGAACTGATTGTGTAAACTGTCTAGCATTTACATTTATTTTAGCATATTTTTTAGATGACATGGCTATTTTGCATCTATTCTCTCCTTGCTCAAAATATTCTTGAACCTGATTGTTGTCCCATACCAACTCAAATTCTACCCCTATCTATAGAGTGTGTATCTAAAATTGTATAGTATTAAAAAAATACGAACGAATATATCTTTATAGAAATATTTTTCAATAAAGAAAAAGCCCACTGTCGCAGGCTTTTTGTAAAATATATCTTGAAATTAAAGCATTTTGTTATAGAACTCAACCACAAGTGCTTCGTTGATTTCTGGGTTGATTTCATCACGTTCTGGAAGACGAGTCAATGAACCTTCTAATTTTTCAGCATCGAATGATACGAATGCTGGACGTCCAAGAGTTGCTTCAACAGCTTCAAGGATTGCAGGAACTTTGATTGATTTTTCGCGAACTGAGATCACTTGACCAACTTCAACGCGGTATGATGGGATATCAACACGTTTGCCGTCAACAAGGATATGACCGTGGTTTACGAATTGGCGAGCTTGACGACGAGTAGTTGCAAGACCAAGACGGTAAACAACGTTGTCCAAACGACGCTCAAGAAGAACCATAAAGTTGAAACCGACAGTTCCTTCTTTAATTTTAGTTGCTTGTACGAACAATGTACGGAATTGTTTTTCACCCAAACCGTATGAGAAACGAAGTTTTTGTTTCTCAGCCAATTGCAAACCGTATTCTGATAATTTAGAACGGTTGTTAGGACCGTGTTGACCAGGTACGTAGTTACGACGTGCCAATTCTTTACCTGTGCCTGTAAGTGACAAGCCGAGGCGACGTGATTGTTTCCATGATGGACCAGTATAACGTGACATTTTCATGTCCTCCTATAAAATAAATTTTTTAGGAAATAACGTCTTGAGCAAACCTAATTCGTGCAGATACCCTTCGCCTAAACAGCCAAGGTTACTTATATTTCAAGATATCTGTTGACGAGCTTTATTTTGCTCTGCTGCTATTTCACACAAAGGTTAGTATACCATAGAAAAAAGGCTTTGTAAAGCCTCATTTGCACTTATTTCTATCTATAAGACCAAGCTACCAGTTCATTTCGCGTAGGACTCTTGAGATGAAAACGACATCCACCAGACTTTCCTTACAATCTGCAGAAATTCAATATAGTCAAAGTGTTTTAGAACACTTGAGACAATATTTCTCCATGGTTGAAACAATGGCAAGTGAAAGTGATCTAGTCCAAATAATGAATCAAAATTTTCTCTGTCAAAATATCTGAATAAGTATACGATTCTACAAAGGTATTATTAGGGTCTTGATATTCTACGATAAAGAGGGATTGATAAACTTCTATGATTCGACCTTGTTTATTTTTCTCACGTTTACGACCATTTTCCAGAGTCAATTCTACAACCTGTCCTTCATGGCTCTTAATATCTTCTTTGATTTGCTTCATCTTGGCAACATCTGTAAATGCATCACTCATAGGTATTATCCTTCCTCCATCTTGGAAATGCTTGAAAATTTATTGTACTCTTTTTGGAACATGAGTTCCACGGTACCACGCGCACCGGAACGGTTTTTCTCGATAATGACCTCAACCGTATTATTTGGAATGCCTCCTTCTTCTTGCTCTCCGCGTTCATAGTAATCATCACGGTACAAGAAGGCAACGATATCGGCATCCTGCTCGATAGATCCAGATTCACGGATATCGGACAAAACAGGTCGCTTATCCTGACGTTGCTCTACACCACGAGACAGCTGACTGAGGGCAATGACCGGTACCTTCAATTCCTTGGCCAAAATTTTCAACTGGCGAGAAATTTCAGAAACTTCTTGTTGGCGATTTTCCCGACTAGTTCCTGTAATCAGCTGCAAGTAGTCAATTAATTGATACCAGGCGTGTCGTCAATATAAATGCTGGCACGAGCCAGATTAGACTGGGCAATCATCAATTTTTGCCATTCTTCATCATTAAGCTGACCTGTACGGATGGAGCGAGAATTGATAACTCCTTCTGATGCCAACATCCGATCCACCAAGCTTTCCGCACCCATCTCAAGGGAGAAGATAGCAACAGTTTTGCCCAATTTTGTGCCGATATTTTGGGCAATATTGAGGGCAAAAGCCGTCTTACCAACCGCAGGACGTGCTGCAAGGATAATCAATTCTTCCTCATGAAGCCCCGTCGTCATGGCATCTAAAGCTGGATAACCGGTCGCAATACCTGTGATAGAAGAGGTTTGCTGCGACCGAATCTCCAAATTTTCAAAGTTGAGATTGAGAATGTCATCAATCTTCTTAAAACCTGCACGACTGTAACCCTCACTAACATCAATCAAAGCTTTCTCAGCCTGAGCAATGATATCGTCGGAACCATCCGCACCTTCATAAGCTGAATTGATAGAATCTGTTAACCGATCAATCAGTTTACGCAGATTAGATTTTTCAGCGACAATTTTGGCATAATACTCCGCATTCGCGGAAGTCGGCACAGAAGAGATGATTTCGGCCAAATATCCTAAACCACCGATGTTCTCCAAATCACCATGACTATCTAGATAATTCCGCATGGTGGTTGCATCAATGGCTTCATTGCGATCCGCCAGAGCAATCATAGCACGGAAGATAATTTTGTGCGCATACTTGAAGAAATCATCCGCTTCAATGTACTCTCGAACGAAGACCAATTTACCTTCATCAATGAAGATCGCACCTAGAACCGATTGTTCCGCCAAAATATCTTGCGGTTGCATACGCAATTCATCTACTTCTGCCAAAATCTCACCTCCTTCAACTTTATTTCACTTTACAATAGTTTACAATGTTGTCAACTCACAAAACTCTTAACCTTCTTTAACGATTAGGTTAATCAACCCTGTTACATCTTGGTAAATCTTGACAGGTACGTCAATCAAGCCAATAGCACGAATAGGATGACCCAATTGGATATGACGTTTATCGACTTTGATACCGAATTGTTTTTCCAACTCTTCTGCAATTTTCTTGCTAGTAATGGAGCCAAATGTGCGCCCATCTGGACCAACTTTTTCTATAAACTGGATAAGTGTCCCTTCTTCAGCCAATTTTGCTTTGATGCTTTCAGCTTCTGCAACCATTTCTGCGTGGGCTTTTTGTTTAGATTTTTCTTGACCACGCAATTCTCCAATCGCTTGATTCGTTGCTTCTTTAGCCAGATTTTTCTTAATCAAAAAGTTTTGTGCATAGCCAGTTGGAACTTCTTTGATTTCGCCTTTTTTTCCTTTACCTTTAACATCTGCTAAAAAGATAACTTTCATTCTATCCTTCCTCCATTTCCTGACGGATACTTTCCTTCAGTCTTTCCACAATTGAGTGAATATCTTCGTTATTAATTTGAGCAGCTGCCAGATTAAAGTGGCCGCCTCCGCCCATCTCCTCCATAATACGTTGTACATTGACCGTGCTACGACTCCGCGCTGAAACCGCTACATACTCTGAGGTACGACGTGTTACTACAAAAGAAGCCTCAACACCTGCCATATCTAGCATTGTATCTGCTGCTTTACTTGGAATGACATTATCGTATTCCTGTTCTTCATCCCCAACTGCAATGATAATATGGTCCATAAAGGACTGTCCTCTTAGTACCAATTCATTGACTTGGCGATACTCATCAAAATCCGTTGCTGCAATGTGCTGAATTTCCAAACTATCACTACCACGCGTGCGCAAGTAACTTGCCACATCAAAGGTTCTGCTTGTCACCCGTGCTGTAAAGTTTTTGGTATCCAACATAATACCAGCCATCAATAGACTAGCTTGCAACCGATTGAGTTTATGATGTTTATCGTTCTGAAACTGAATCAATTCAGTAACTAATTCGCTGGCCGAACTAGCTCCACTTTCAATATAGGTTAAAACCGCATTGGTAGGAAAGTCCGCATCTCGACGATGGTGATCCACTACCACTACTTGATCAAATAATTGATACAAGTCTTTTGATAAAGTCAAACCAATCTTAGAATGGTCCACCATAATCAAGAGAGAATTTTCTGTTACACGCTGCATTGCTTCAGCAATAGGAATCAAATTGGAACAATTTTCATCTAGTAATTTTTGAACAGCTCGCTCAATATCAGAAGACATTTCTCGCTCATCATAAACTGTATAAGCATTATTCATGATATTTTGAGCAAAATGCTGCATGCCGACAGCCGATCCCAGAGCATCCATATCCAAGTTCCGATGTCCAACAACAAAGACTGCATCAACTGTTTTTAGTTTATCAGAAACAGCCGTCATCATAGCACGAGTACGGGTACGGGTTCGTTTAACAGACGATGCAGAGCCACCACCAAAGAAAATAGGCTGCTTACTTTCATCCACTTCTTTAACAACTGCTTGGTCGCCACCGCGAACTTCAGCCATATTCAGATTTTGAAGTGCAACTTGCCCAATTTGTAAATGCTTTCCTTCACCGAAGGCAAGACCCATGCTCAAAGTCAATGGCAACTCTAAATTTTTAGCTTCTTCGCGGAATTTATCAATAATGCTAAAACGATCCTCCATCAACTTTTCAAGGACTGCATAATCCGTGAAAAAGTAAAAACGATCCATCGTTCCACGACGGTAATAAACACCGTTATCATGTGCAAAATCAGACACAAACTGAGCCAAGAAGGAATTGACCTGACTAATTTGCGAGTCAGAAAAACGGTCTTCCAGTTCATCATAGTTATCAATGGAAATAATCCCGATAACAGGTCGGCTACCAATCAAATTAGAGGCCGCCTTGTATTCATTTGAGGCATCAAAAAAGTAGAAAATCCCTTGATTGAAGTCCACATGGACAGCATAACGCTTACCACAAAACTCTGCATAAGCACGGTCTTCATCCAAACCAACATCAACAATTTCACGTAGTTTTTTAGGATCAAACTCCCCATTATCTTTAGCGAAAATCAATTCAGCATAGGGATTAAACCATTCTACCTGATTGTCATCTTGATTGATCTTAATCACACCAACTGGCATTTGCTCGAGAAGTAACATGAGACCAGTGTTTGCTTCTTCGTTTAAATATTCAATCTTCTCAATCTCACTAATTTCGTAAGAATTTTTTTGGAATAAAAAGAGCAAAATAAGCAGAACAAAAGAGAGAAAAATAGAGAGATGGGTGATGGGGGAGTCCTTAAAGACACTAATCATTACAGCTAAGAGACCAAATAATATAAGCCCGATCATTACAAAATGAAAGATCGTTAATCGAAATTTTTTCATCATAAACCTCTGACTGCCATTCTACCATAATTGTCCTCAAAAATCCACTTTTCTTCTGCTTATCTACCTCTTGTTTTCAGCAAAAAAGGCGCCATTTTCAGCACCTCTTTCACTACTTATTCTGATTTTTCGAAATAGAACGACTGCGACCCTCTAGATAGACCATAAGAATAGAGACGTCCGCTGGATTAATACCAGAAATACGGCTAGCTTGTCCAATAGTTTCTGGATTGATTTTCTTGAATTTTTGACGCGCTTCTGTCGCGATAGAGTCGATATCATCCCAGTCAATATCTGCGGGGATGCGCTTTTCTTCCATCCGCTTCATCTTGGCAACTTGATCCAAAGCTTTTTCAATATAACCTTCGTACTTAATTTCGGTCTCAAGAAGCTCAATAACTTTGCTATCTAATTCTTCTGCCGCTGGTCCAACAAACTGTGTCACTACCTCATGCGTGATATCTGGACGACGCATGAACTCTTTCGCTATCATGGCATCTGTCAAGGGTTTAAAGCCTAAAGAAATAACCTTATCATTGGTTTCCTTTACAGGTTTCAGTTTGATAGTTGACAACCTTGTCAACTCCGTGTCAAATTGACTTTTCTTGTTTTGGAAGACAGCCCAGCGCTCATCATCCACTAGTCCTACTTGGCGCCCAATCTCTGTCAAACGCATATCGGCATTGTCATGGCGTAAAACGAGACGGTATTCAGCACGAGAAGTCAGAAGACGGTAGGGTTCCAAGGTTCCTTTGGTCACCAAATCATCAATCATGACACCAATATAGGCGTCGCTACGTTTGAGAATCATCTCTGGTTTTCCTTGTACTTTGAGCGCAGCATTGATTCCTGCGACAATCCCTTGACCCGCTGCTTCTTCATAACCAGAGGTTCCGTTGGTTTGACCGGCTGTAAAGAGACCAGAAATGACTTTCGTTTCCAAAGTTGCCCGCAACTGATGAGGAAGGACAATATCATACTCAATAGCATAACCTGTCCGCATCATTTCTGCATTTTCAAGTCCTTTAATCGAGTGCACCAAGTCACGTTGCACATCTTCGGGAAGACTCGTTGACAGGCCTTGAATATAGATTTCTTCTGTATTACGTCCTTCTGGCTCCAAGAAGAGCTGATGGCGTTCCTTATCTGCAAAACGCACAATTTTGTCTTCAATAGAAGGGCAGTACCGTGGGCCAACACCTTTTACAATACCTGAAAACATAGGTGCACGATATAGATTTTGGTTGATAATATCATGGCTTGTTTGGTTGGTATAGGTTAACCAACAAGGAATCTGCTCTTGCAGGTAATCTTCGTCTTTAGATAAGAATGAAAAATGGTTGGGTAGTGTATCTCCTGGCTGAATCTCTGTGACAAAGTAATCAATGGAAGATGACTTAACCCGAGGTGGTGTACCTGTTTTAAAGCGACCAATTTCAAGACCCAACTTTTTGAGATTATCAGCAAGAGTAACAGAAGCCAAACTATTATTAGGACCTGATGAGTATTTAAGATCGCCCAAAATAATCTCGCCACGCAGGGCAGTCCCTGTCGTTACTACAACGGCTTTAGCGCCGTATTTCATACCTGTTGAAGTAACAACGCCAACCACTCTACCATCTTCCACCAAAATATCATCAATCATGGTTTGGCGCAGGGTCAAATTTTCTTGTTGTTCAACGGTACGCCTCATTTCCGCAGCGTATTCAGCCTTATCTGCTTGCGCACGCAGGGCACGGACTGCAGGACCTTTACCGGTATTAAGCATTTTCATCTGGATATAGGTCTTATCAATATTGCGACCCATTTGTCCGCCAAGGGCATCAATTTCACGGACAACAATTCCCTTAGCTGAACCACCAATAGATGGATTACACGACATAAAAGCTAACATATCCAAGTTGATAGTTGCAAGTAATGTTTTACAGCCCATACGAGCAGCTGCCATACTAGCTTCCACGCCTGCATGTCCCGCCCCAATCACAACAACGTCATAGTTTTCTATAAATTCATGTGTCATTCTTTATTCCTCCTTCATGTTAATAATATGTTTCATTTGTCCATTCCAAATTGGTAATTCCTCTTTCAAAAATGCTGGCACTATATCTAGGTTGACAATTTTGTCAACTTCAATCCACTCGCAGGCTCGCTTTTGTCCACACTCAATCATTTCATTTGGCGTCTCACCAATTGGTTCAACAATATAGTGAAATTCAATATTATGGAAAGAAAGCTCACCTTGTGTAAACTTGTTTTCCACAATAAAAGCTAAATCTTTGACTAGACAATCAATATCAAGTTCTTCCTTGACTTCACGAATTGCAGCCTGACTAGACTCCTCATTGACCTCTATAGCGCCACCAATCGTGTAGTATCGTCCTTTTTTATCTTTGGTTAGAAAAATCTTGCTATTTTTGATAATCAAAGCAGTCGCGCGTATTCCAAATATCTGGCGACTCTCTTTTATTCTAAAATCCATTTTTCCTCCCTAGAGCATAAAAACGGTCAAAACTCTAGAAAATTGTACACCAAAAAAGCATACAATTCCCATGAGCTTTGACCATCATGATGATTTGTTAGATTTATTGTAGCAAATTGAGTAATTTTGTCAATCTTAAAGCTGTACCTTTAAATATACTGACACGCAACTCCGTCTTTATAAGCCATATCAATCATGCCTCCACCAAGGCACTCATCACCCTGGTAGAATACTACAGCTTGTCCAGGGGTAATAGCACGTTGTGGTTCCGCAAAAATGACTTCTGCTTTATCACCTTTAACCTTTACAGTGACTTTACTATCAGTTTGACGGTATCGGAATTTCGCTGTGCATTCTAGTGTGAATGTATTAGGCATGTCGCGCGTAAAGTGGATGGTTGAAGCGTCAAGTGAGGTTGACATCAGCGACTCATGGTAGAAACCTTGACCGACATAGAGAATGTTTTTGGATAAGTCTTTTCCGACGACAAACCACGGTTCATTGTCCCCCCCGATTTGTCCACCGATACCGAGTCCGCCACGTTGCCCAATTGTATAGTACATGAGACCAGCATGCTCGCCCATATCACGACCATCAACAGTCATCATGCGACCAGGTTGAGCTGGCAAGTAGTGCCCAAGAAACTCTTTAAAATTCTTTTCACCAATAAAACAGATTCCAGTCGAATCTTTCTTTTTAGCGGTTAAAGAGTGTTTTTTGTAGTTGCTCTTGTGATAATTGGCTAAGAAAGTAGGTCTGATCTTTACCATTATCAACCCCTCGCAGCATATGAACTGTTCCGTCCTCATCACGAGTTACCTGCGCATAGTGACCTGTTGCCACACAATCTGCTCCGAGGGTCATAGCATAATCCAAGAAAGCTTTAAACTTGATTTCCTTGTTACACATCACATCTGGGTTTGGCGTGCGTCCTGCACGATACTCCGCTAGGAAATACTCGAAAACGCGTTCCCAATACTCTTTTTGAAAGTTGACAGAATAATAAGGAATGCCAATCTGATCTGCCACTGCAGCCACATCTTTATAATCCTCGGTCGCTGTACAGAAACCATTCTCATCTGTGTCATCCCAGTTTTTCATGAAAACTCCGATGACATCGTAGCCTTTCTCTTTCAATAGCAGAGCGGTTACAGAGGAGTCAACCCCTCCACTCATGCCGACAACGACACGAGTTTTTGAATTATCAATCATGTGATAAGCCTCCCATCAAATTAAGATACAAGCCCGTGAAAAAACAAAGTGTTCTAGGAGACTCGATGAACCTTGGACTCAAGGAAATCTATCTTCTTCACACTGTTTTTAGGACATGTTCAGTTTTTAACGTACGATTTGAAGGTCGTCGTTCTCAAAAGTCGATTTGAAGGTCGATTTTGAAATGCACAAAAGCGCACAGTGTATTATACCACAGTACGCTTGCATTTTCATCATTCTATCTTGATTTTACGTAAAGTTTACAATTAATTGACAATTTTATCCTAGTTCGACAATTTGTCCTGTTTGAATATAGATGACACGCTCACAGATATTGCTTGCATAGTCCGCAATTCGTTTCAAATGCATCATGACAGAGATACATTCAGCTCCGTTGAAGACATTTTTTGTATCCTCCTTCATGGCCAATCTGCAATCTTCAACAATTTCCTTGCGTAATGTTTCAATTTGTTCAATCGGAATACTGATTTGATTAGCTTTCTCCACATTCATTTCTTAATAAATACTTAAAGTTTCCCGTGAAACATTCAAAACCTTTTGTCCCATATCAATGAATTTTTCTTCAATAGCTGGAACTTGCTGATGCTTAGTGACTTTGATACTAGATTTAGCTACAGATGCCACATGATCTCCCATTCGCTCCAAATCAGAGCTAACCTGCATAATGGAAATAACTAAACGCAAATCTGCCACAACTGGCTGCTGAAGAGCTATCAAACGAGCGCAATCCATTTCAATGTCTTGCTCTTTTTGGTTAATGAGTCGGTCGTGCTCCATAATGGCTTGTGCACGCAGATAATCCTGATCTGCAAAAATTGCTAAAGTATCTTCTAGCGATAGATTAACCTCTTGAAACATTGTGGACAACTGTCCTTGTAAGTAGGTTAGTTCCTGTTGAAATTGTTCTCTCATATGATCTTCCTAACCAAATCGACCTGATACATAATCTTCAGTCCGCTTATCTTTTGGATTCGTAAAAATTTCTGTTGTTGGACCAAACTCACACACCTCACCAGACAGGAAAAAGGCTGTTTTATCCGAAATACGCGCTGCTTGTTGCATATTATGAGTGACAATGATGATTGTATAATCCTTCTTGAGCTCTTGCACTAAATCCTCAATTTTTAAAGTAGAAATTGGATCTAAGGCAGAAGTCGGTTCATCCATGAGTAGGACATCAGGTTCAACCGCTAAAGCACGCGCAATACAGAGCCGTTGCTGCTGTCCTCCGGATAAAGATAAGGCACTCTTTTTAAGTTTATCCTTTACTTCATCCCAAATAGCTGCGCCGCGCAGACTTTTTTCCACCAAAGCATCCAGAGTTTCCTTATCATGAATGCCATGGGTTCGAGGTCCATAGGCCACATTATCGTAAATAGACATAGCAAAGGGATTGGGCTGCTGAAAGACCATACCAACGCGCTTACGAAGATGATTAAGGTTGGTATCCTTTTTACGAATATCCTGCCCATCCAACAAAATATTCCCTTCAATTCGACAGTCCGGCACTAAATCATTCATGCGATTAAGTGATTTTAGAAAGGTTGACTTCCCACAGCCAGATTGTCCTATCAAGGCTGTTACTTGATTCTCTGGTAAATCTAAGGAAATATTTTTAAGAGCCTGAAAATCTCCATAATATAAATCCAAATTTGAAATCTGAAAATTTCCCATTGTTAGGATGCTCCTTTACTGAGTTTATTGGATAAAGTGGTGGACAAAAAGTTGATAATAAGAACAACTACGATGAGGACAACACCAGTTGCATAGACTTCATTAACATGCATGCCTTCACTTGAAAGAACATACATATGAAGCGCAAGGGATCGACCTGATGATAACAAACTAGACGGTAAATTAGTCGCCGTTCCTAAGGTATACATAAGCGCCGCTGTTTCCCCAACAATCCGTCCAACGGAAAGAATAACGCCTGCTAGAATCCCTGGTAAAGCACTAGGCAAGACAATCTTGAAAATTGTTCGCAGCTTTCCCGCACCAAGTGCAAAACTCGCTTGACGCACACTATCTGACACAGAAAGCAAGCCTTCTTCTGTCGCCCGAATAACCAAAGGTAAAACCATAATGACTGAAGTTAAAATCCCAGATAGCAAAGAATATTCGAAACCTAAGAAAATAACGAAAAACAGCATACCGAAGAGACCGAAAACAATAGACGGAGTCCCTGATAAGGTATCTGCCGCAATCCGAATTAAGGATAAAAACTTGGAATCTGGTTTGGTGTATTCAACTAAGTAGAAACCTGCAAAAACACCTAAGGGAACAACAATCAAAAGCGAAGCCAACACCAAGATAAGCGTCGTAATAATGGCTGGCATCAAGGAGACATTTTCACTGGTATAAGTCCATTCAAATAAACTTGGTGTCAAACTTGGAATTCCTTGCCAAAAAATGAAACCGATAATCAAAAACAAGGTTCCAAAGGTCAAAGTGGTCGCCAGATAAACTAGCGTTCGAATCACATACTTACTCATTTGACGGTTCTTCCTTTCATACAGGCAAATGCTCCGTTAATGACCAAAATGAAGAGGAATAGGACCGCAGATGTTGCAATCAAAGCCTCTCTATGTTCACCCGCTGCATAGGCCATTTCCAAAACGATATTAGTCGTCATGGTCCGTGTTCCACTAAATAGACCTGACGGAATGATCGGCTGATTCCCAGCAACTAAGATAACCGCCATCGTTTCACCAATTGCTCGACCAACCCCCAAAATGATAGCGGATAAAATACCTGAACGCGCCGCTGGCAACATAACCTTCATAACTGTCCGTTCATGAGTAGCTCCCAAAGCGAGGGAGCCGGTGTAATAGTGTTTGGGAACGGCCCGCAGAGCTGTCTCAGACAAAGTAATAATGGTTGGTAAAACCATAATTCCCAGCAAAAGAGAAGCTGTTAGTACACTCATTCCGTTTCCCCCAAAGGTCCGGATCCAAGGCATCAAAAGCTGTAAACCAAAAAAACCATACACAATAGAGGGAATACCCGCCATTAGACTAATCGCAAGTTTGACAAGTTTGTAAACTTTCTCTGGGCAAAAATAATCCAAGAATAAAGAGGTCAAAATCCCAACCGGAACACCCATCACGATGGCTCCCAAGGTAATGACCAAAGAACCAGCAATCATAGATAAAATTCCAAAACTCGCTGGGCTATTTGATGGTGACCAATCTTGTCCAAATAAAAAATTTGTAACGCCATAGCGTGCTATAAAAGGTAAACCATTAGCGAAAATAAAGAAGCAAATCACTAGAATCGCAACTACTGACAGGGTTGCGCTGCCTAAAAATAATCCCTCAAAGAATTTTTCTTTGAATTTTTGTTCTTTCATAATCCATCCTTTGATGATAAGAATGCGAGGCTATATTAGCCCCACATCTTTCTTTTTCTATTTCAAAGCTGACCATTCTGTCACTTTACCCACAAAGATCTGATTGACTTGATCCATCGATAAGGTTGACAGTTTGTTTTCAGTGTTGACAACTACTGCAATTCCGTCAAGAGCAATAGCATCATGCTCTACAGTAGAAACTTCATCGTCCTTCAATTCACGGGACAACATCCCGATATCAGCTGTCCCTTCTTGAGCAGCCGTCATCCCAGCAGATGATCCATTTGAGGTAATGTCAATCGTCACATTTGGATTGAGTTCCTTGTAGGCTTCTGCTAACTTTTCCATGAGAGGTGTGACTGAGGTTGATCCGACAATCGAAATTTTTCCTGAAAGATTAGCGGGACTGTAGCTGTTGGTCTCTGTTTTGGCTTGAACGTACTTATTGTCTGTTACAATTTTTTGACCTTCCTGAGAATGAATAAATTGGATAAAGTCTTGGGCTTCTTTTTTAAGCTCAGATTTCCAGACGATATTGAAAGGACGCTGAAGCGCATAAGAACCATCTAAAATCGTCTTCGTAGATGGCTCCACACCGCCGATAGATACCGATTTTACCTTATCATTTAGGGATCCGTATGAAATGTATCCAATAGCTGATGGATTCCCAGATACTGTTGAAATGACAACTTCTGTATTGTTTTGAATAATGGCTGTCTTAACAGTATTGTCAACTTCATTGTCTCCGACTCCTGTAATTTCAGTGAAGGCGCCATGCGTTCCTGAACCATCTTCACGTGAAACAACTTCAATGGTTGAGTTAGTTTGTCCCCCACTGTTATTTCCACAAGCGACAAGTGAGATAGACGCCACGGTCACGAGACCAATTTTTGCTAAAGATATAAGTTTCATATATTTTCCTTCTTTCTGTGCGTAGCCTTAAACTACATCTTCATTGTAGCAATCGTCTATCAATTTTTTATGTGGATTTTTGTAAAGATTTTGTAAAGAAAAAGTTGGGAAAATTCCCAACCTCAGTTTTTTTATAGTGATTGTAAAAGTGGTACCCTTACTGAGCTGGCTATCAACTTCCAGCTGATAGCCAAGTGCATCCAGACTTTCTTTTACAAGGGAAAGTCCAAGACCAGTTCCACCTGTCTGCCGACTTCGTCCTTTATTGGCCCGATAAAATCGATCAAATATTTTATCAATATGCTGCTCAGAGATCCCAATTCCCGTATCCCAAATCTTTAATCTATAGCCAGTGACAGTCTGCTGTAGCTCCACGCCAATCTTGCCACCTTTCTCCGTATAGCGAATGGCGTTGGATAGGAGATTTGCCAAAATTTGTTGCCACTGAAAGGCATCTGTCTGCAATAAAGCAGAGCTAGGAAGCTCGGTTTCTACTGCTAACTGCTTATCTTCTAATTAGCTGGTCAAACGCTCCCTAATCAACACGACCAAATCAACTTCTTCTAGTTGTAAATGTTTATCTTTCTGATCCAGCTTTGCCAAATTCAATAGATCACTAACGATTACTCTCCAAATGGATGATTTCTAGGAAATGACGCGAAACGGATGCATCTTCTAATCCACCATCCAGCAAGGTTTCAACAAAGCCTTTGATAGAAGTAATAGGAGTCCTAAGAGGCGTTCAAATGCGAGTGTTTCCTGATGTTCCGCATCTTCCATTTCCTATAGCTGATTTTTCAAAGATTGCAACCGTCGTTCCGCATTCTTCAAATTTTTTTGAAAAGTTTTCTTTCCACTCAGTAGAAGGTAAAGTAGTAGCAATACTGGTCCTAGTAGCCATAGCCACGCACTGTTTTAATATATTGAGGATTCTTAGTATCCTGCTCGATTTTTCACGTAAATTGCCGATATGGACATCTACCATGCGTGTTTCACCCGCATAATCGAACCCCCATATTTTTTCCAACAATCGATCTCGACTGAGTGTGCGACCAGATTGCTTAGCCAGATAGAGTAAGAGTTCAAATTCTTTAGGCGTTAAATCTACTTCTTTTTGAGCTAAAAACCTGATGACGCTCTGGAAAAATCTGCAAGTCACCAAAACATAACACTTCCTCTGTTTCATCATCTGCCTCATGAGTAGAAGATTTCACTCTCCGAAAAATCACCTTGATCCGCGCTAGCAATTCTCTTGGACTAAATGGTTTGGTCATATAATCGTCTGCTCCTAATTCTAGACCAATAATTTTATCCAATTCGTCATCCTTCGCTGTCAACATTAGAATCGGGGTATCCAACTTAGCTTGCCGAATTCGCTTACAGATTTCGATACCGTCCAAACCAGGTAACATCAAATCTAAAATAATAAAATCATGCTGCCCGTAACGCTATGGCTGTCAATGAATTAAATGCCAAAATGGGCTTGGTTTGTGCAACACCAACTGGACGACGTTTAGCACAAGAAATATTTGGAGAATAGTCATGGTAACAAGCGTTTATTTTATCAGACATGCAGAACCAAATTATGAAAATCATGATGATTTTTCGCGTGAGCTAACTCCAAAAGGTTTACAAGATAGTCAAAACCTTGTAAACCTTTTCACCACTATTCCCATTAATTTATTCTTTTCAAGGCCTTATAAGCGTTCAATTGATACCATTTCGCCACTAGCTCATTTTTTTGAAAAAGAGATTGTTCAAATAGATGATTTAAGAGAACGAAAAATCACTGATAGCTGGATTGAGGACTTTACAGGTTTTACAGAAAAGCAGTGGCTTGATTTTTCTTATCATCTTCCTGGAGGGGAATCCTTACAACAAGTTCAAGAGCGCAACATAAAGACTCTTGAAAAAATTTTACAGGTATATAGGCAACAAACGATTGTCATTGGGACACATGGAACAGCCCTGTCAACTATCCTCAACTTTTATAGTCCAAATTTTGGCCTAGCTGATTTCAACAAAATCAAGCGTATCTTTCCTTATATTATCCGCCTAGGCTTTGATAACTTGACACTCTTGTCAATCAATGAAATTCCTCTTTAGATAATGAAAAAAAGCTTTCAGTTTAACTGAAAGCTTTTTATTTTCTTAATACCAGCCGTTTGCATTCCAAAAAGCAAGTGCTGCTGACCAAGATACGTAACGATTTGCCACATAGGCATCTGCTACCCGTTCTTGGTTTTCAGCTGAATAATCACCATTCAAGTAAGTATTGGTTAATTGGTAACGACCATAATATTGACCGTTTTGTGCTGTATAAGAGCCACCAGATTCACGACGAGCAATTTCTTCCTTAGCTGCTGCCTCAGAAACATTCAAGTTTGAAGCATATGTAGAAGCTGCTGGAGTTGGAGCTGGTTCTGATACAGGTGCAGTTGCTGCCTCGGCTGCAGGAGCCGCTGCGCCAGCAGTGCCATCTTCGTTGATTTCTAATACTTGACCAACATAGATAAGATTAGCGTCTTGAATTTTATTTTCAGTGGCAATTGCATCAACCGTTGTTTCAAAAGTGACTGCCAATTCAGAAAGTGTATCTCCCGATTTTACAGTATAGGTTTCGGCGCTGGCAACACCAGCAAAAATGATAGCACTTGCTGCCACAGTAGTAGCAATCAAAGTTTTCATTTGTGAAATTTTCATGATAAAAGTCCTTTCTTTCAACTAGAATCCATCATACTCCCTTTTTATTACTTTTACTTTGTGAAACTATGACAAATATTACAAATAGATTGAAATTGGACAATAAAAAACGCCTAAATTGGCGTTTTAGCAGTTGTTTTTAAGAAAAATAGAGCAATCCCGATTAGTATCATAACCAAAATAGCGATAGTATCGGACTGTTTCCATTTAAGCACACGGTACTTACTTCGACCATCTCCACCCTGATATCCACGAGCTTCCATAGCTGTAGCAAGAGCCTCTGCTCGTTTAAAACTCGAAGCAAACAAGGGAATCAAGATGGGAATTACCGCTTTGACTTTTTGAACGATATTTCCTTCCCCAAAATCCACACCACGCGCTCGTTGCGCATTCATAATCCGTGTGGTATCATCCATCAAAGTTGGGACAAAACGCAAACTCATTGAAAACATAAGCCCAATTTCATGGACGGGAACTTTTAGAACACGAAGAGGAGCTAGCCCAGATTCGACACCATCCGCCAAACTAAGAGGAGTAGTCGTCAAAGTCAAAAGCGTTGAAAAGAAAATAATCAAAACAAAGCGCATACAAATGATAGCTGCTTGTCCAATCCCCTCAACTGTCAATTTGAAAATCCAAAATTGCCATAAAACTGTCGCACCACCAGCGAAAAAGAGCTGGAAAAAAGTTGTAAAGAGGATAATTCCCAACATAGGTTTCAATCCGTTGATAAAGAACGAAAATTTTATCTTTGACAAGAAAACCAAACTTATAACAAAAACTAACAATAAAAGATTGGTCACTGCGTTGTTGGCCCAGAAAATAATCAAAAGAAAGATAAACATAGCCAGCAACTTACTACGCGGATCTAGTTTATGAACGGGTGAATCCCCAGGAATATATCGACCTAAAATCAATCTATCCATGACCAATTACCTCCATCAATTCTTCCATAGTAGTCGGCAAGCGATCAAAGACAAAACCACGTCGTTCCAAATTAGCAGCAAACTTAGTAATTTTAGGGACCCCCAATTGAATCTCTTCTAAAAAACCAACTTCTTGGAAAATCTCTCTAGGAGAACCAGATAAAACAACCCTTCCATTTTCCAAGACATAGACAAAATCTGCGAAATCTGCCACATCATCCATCAAATGTGTCACCAAGACGATGGTCATCCCCATTTCATGCAATTGTTTAAAAATAGCCATCAATTCCTTACGGCCTGCCGGATCAAGACCAGCGGTTGGCTCGTCCAAAACTAGAACATTAGGCTCCATAGCCAAAATGCCTGCAATAGCCACACGGCGCATTTGCCCGCCTGATAGCTCAAAAGGACTACGCTCAAATAGGTCTTCTGAAATGCCTACTAACTCCAATTTCTGACGTGCAATCTTTTCGGCTTCTTCCTTTGAAACACCAAAATTTAGTGGACCAAATGCTACGTCGCGTAGTACAGTCTCATCAAAAACTTGGCTTTCAGGAAATTGGAAAACCAGACCAACTTTTTTACGAACTTGTTTGATATCTTTATTGACAGAGTCTGACGTAATGACCGTCTCATCAATCACCACTGTGCCCGAAGTTGGTACATTCAGACCATTCAATAACTGTAAAATCGTTGACTTCCCAGAACCAGTATGCCCGATTAACGCCGTGTAAGGGCCATCCACAATTGATAAGTCCACCCCCAAAAGCGCACGTCCCTCAAAAGGCGTGCCAGCTTGATAGGTGTAACTTACTTGTTGGAGAGTAATTCCCATAATTTTTCTTCTAGTTCCTCTTCTGTAAAATAGCAGAGCGGTATATCAAAACCTTCCTGACGTAGGCGATCTGCCAAATCTGTTGTAAAAGGTTCATCCAAGCCCAATTGTCCCAAATCCTTGCGCATAAAGAGTTCTGCTGGAGAGCTACTGGACTCTACTTCCCCTTTTTTCATGACAATGACACGGTCACTCAGTGCAACCTCATCCAAATCATGAGTAATGGAAATAACCGTCATTCCATGTTGGTCCTTAATTTCTTTAACAATACGAATAAGTTCTAAACGACCCTCAGAATCCAGCATGCTGGTTGCTTCGTCTAGAATAATAATCTGTGGGCGTAAAGCAACAACTCCCGCGATAGCCACACGTTGTTTTTGACCTCCTGATAAGCGTGCAGGTTCACGAGTCTTAAAGTCCGCCATACCCACCAATTCCAAAGCTTCTTGAACACGCTGGCGCATTTCTTCCAATGGAATTCCCTGATTTTCTAAACCAAAGGCTACATCATCTTCCACAGTTGCTCCGACAAACTGGTTATCTGGATTTTGAAATACCATACCAATCTGATGTCGTTTTTCCCAGATATTTTCATGAGTCAATTCCTCACCAGAGATGATGATATTGCCTGACTCAGCTTCTAAGAGTCCATCAATCAAGCGAACAGTTGTTGATTTTCCAGAACCATTGTGACCGATAATTGACAGCCACTCACCCTGTTTCACGTGAAACGAAACATCCTTAAGCGTATACTCTTGCGCATTCGCCTCATATTTGTAAAATAAGTTTTTTACTTCGATAATATTTTTCATTAGCTAAAAATGTCTTTAAATAGATAAGGCGCGCCTTTAAAATAATCATAACCTGAGTAAAGGGTGAAAAAAAGCGCGATATAAAGAGTAATTTGACCAAGGATTGTCCAGTGCAATAGAAGGAAAATAATGGCAAACATTTGTGAAAAAGTTTTAATTTTACCTGGCATTGCCGCTGCAAGAACCATTCCACCATTTTCCACTAAAAGCAAGCGAAGCCCTGTGACTGCTAACTCACGGCAGATAATGATAGCTACAACCCACGCAGGAGCAAAACCGAGCTCCACTAACATAATGAAAGCCGTCATCACCAAAATTTTGTCTGCCATCGGATCGGCAAATTTACCAAAATTCGTCACAACTTTCCATTTGCGAGCGAGATAACCATCTAAATAATCAGTGGCACTAGCCAAGGCAAAGAGAAGAGCTGCTACAGCATGGACTCCCAAGTTATTCCAAAGTGTTAGCATAAGGATAAAAATGGGAATAATCAAAATCCTTCCCAGGGTTAAGGCATTTGGTATATTTTCTTTTTTCATGATATTCCTTTACTCGATTGTCAAGTTGATTGTGGCTGTTTCTGCCGTCAATCCAGAGATATCTAGTTTTTGACCATTGACAGTTATGTCAACTCCCTTTACGACTCCTAGAGTGATGGCCGTGCTAGAAACCCCTTCTGGTATACTTGTTGTAACTGTTTTATTTTCAGGTGATAAGACAACTCCTCCTGCCAAATCTGTCTCCGCCAGACTAATCCAGCTTGTCACATCAGTAACCGTTAGTGTAACTTCTGTCGCCCCATTATTTCCTGTCAGGTTGGCAAGCAATTGATTGCCACTTCCAGAGACTGTCAACTGCCCTGCTGATGGCGCTCGAACTGGTGGTTTGAGGAACCACTTGATAAGAACTAGAGATTTTTGGTAAACGCGCTTGATTTTGAACCCGGCTGTAAACGACATAGGTCACAAAAATTAGGATAAAACTTGCTGCCAACAAAAGATAAATGAGGGGTAAAACAGAGCCTTTTTTTTGTTTGGTCTTTTTACGACGACTCCGTTCAACATCAACATTGGCTTCCTCACCAGCTTCATAATATACTACTAACCGATGATGATCATAAGCATCTAACAATACTGCTGCATCCAACTCCAATGTTTCTGCGTAGCGCTGAAGAAAAGAGCGGGTGTAGGCTTGGTCAGGAATAAATTCAAAATCATTATATTCCAAAGCCTGCAAATATTTGACTTGAATTTTTGTCATCCGCTGCAATTGATCTAAGGATAAACCTTGACTCTCACGCGCAGTTTTTAGAACTTCTCCGATACTTTTTTGCCTCATGAAGACCCCTTTCTTATTTTTTCATACAATTCAATACAATATTTTAACAGATTTTCCGTAAAAATTCGATGACTAGTTTCTATTATTTTGGAAAAATTGTAAAATCTGTCATATCACAGTTGTTAATAAAACGATGCCCTGCCTCTAAGATATCTTGTAAATTCAAATTTTTCAAGAGAGAAGGCAGATCAAACATGGACTGTCCCTCAGCTTGCTGGGCAACAAATTGACTTGCGGTTGCTTCTAGGGAATTGAGACTACGGATAAAGTCACCATATGCCTCTTTTTTGAGCAACTCGAGATGCTCTTCTGTCATATCTGGACTATTTTCAAAATCACGAATAGCTTTTCGGACAAGGTTGCATACTGCAATTGGCTCCTTGGTATCCAAAGTCATCACCATAAAGTGGCAAGCCGAATGAACCTCCAAATGAAGAGAAAATGAAGAATCAATTTTTCCAGCTTCATACAGTGTCTGATAAACCTGAGAAGCTCTTCCGAGGCAATCACATCTCGACCAGCTAAACCGATAGCCAGCTTAGGCGATGCCACATCCAGATGTATCTTGCGATGAGCTAATATATCTTCTGCATACATAGGCTGCCGCTCAATCTGCGGCTCACTCACCTCGTTCACAGGCTGATTTCGTTCCAGTAAATCCCGCCATACTTCTTCAGCACCAAAATTTCCAATTAAAAAAAGAGACATGTGTTGAGGACGGTAAAATGCGTCGTAATTCTCTGTTAAAGCCTGTACGCTTATCTCTTTAATGGAGTCTACCGTTCCCGCAATGTCCTGTGCAAGAGGCGTCTGAGGATATAGACTAGCTAAAATTTCAGTATAGAGACGATAATCGGGGTCATCTTGATACATATCAATTTCCTGTTGAATTATGTCCTTTTCTCTCTCTACTGACTCTTCTGAGAAATGAGCTTGTCCCACAAATTCTTGGAGTAATTGCAGAGCTTCTTTTACATTTTCAGTCGTTGAAAACAGATATGAAGTTTGATAAAAACCTGTATAAGCATTGATACTGGCACCAATCTTAGAAAATGCTGTCATAGCATCTTCTCCACCCTCTTGCTCAAATAATTTGTGTTCCAAAAAATGAGCAATACCAGCGGGATAGGTAGAAAATTCCTTATCCCCTACTACTTTAAAAGTCGTATCCAGAGCACCAAAATCCGCCGTTAATATCCCACAGGTTTCTGAAAAATCAGTTTTTGGAAACAAATAGAGACGCAATCCGTTCGAGAGAACAGCTTGATAGAGAGTGTCTTCTAGATAGGTATAAGTCTTTTTTTCCAGTATTCCACGAACATTTTGTTCTTACATCTTCTTTGGTCACAGCAAGGATTGCTTCTGTAAACTTCTCTTTATTCAAAAACCGCGGTCCCAGTAATTCTTGATGGTAAGTTGTCTCAACCAAATTTCGTCCCTTATCTTCTGCTACTTGAACAGCATGTAGTAGCATTTTCTTAGTCATTTCAAGCTCTTGGTCTGATATTTGACCACTCTTAATTTTGCGAACTTCTCGCTGAATGGCTTTAAGGACTGTCAACCGTTTATCCTTGTCAATTCCAGCGTAAACTCTTAGTAAACCTGAGAGAATGTTGATTTGTGTCCCAACAGTGTAGGCTAGACCTTCTTTTTCCCGGACATTAACAAATAGTTTTGAATGCGAAAAAGCTCCTAGAATACCGTTTAAAATCAAAAGAGCAGGATAATTGACATCGTTGTAAACAACCTGTAAATGATAAGCCAACTCTAAAATGGACTGGTTCGCTTCTTTTCGCTCAGCCCTTTCCTGTAAAACACTTGCAAAACCTTGGTTGTACTCAAACTCTAATTTAGGATTACGATAGGAAAATTTGAAGTTCTCAAAACGCGCGCTCACCAATTCCCTGTCCACTTGCCCCATAACAAAGATATCGATTCTATCAAAACGCAACATATCCTGTAGCGCTTTATAGGCAGTTTCAGCAGTTTCTTCTTGAGCCAATCCAACAGTGGACACTCTTGGAATCTGCAAAGATTTATCTATAAAGAAAAGGCGATTCAACTCCAAATCTGCATGGTGTGAGGAACAAATCCGTCTTTTTCGATCAAAGGTTTGAAAAGCGTAGCCTCTAAAAATTCCAAGATCTGACTAGTCAGATCTTCTTGATCTAATAGATGTTTTTTATTGATATAAGACAAGGTCACATCTACCAAGTGAACAGCTCCACAACGTGAAATACTGGTCGAAAAACTTGCTCCGTACAAACTAGCCATATGCTTACGAATAGCTTGCTGACTGGGAAAATGTTGATTTCCCATTTCTAGCATATTAGCCGCTAAAACACGACCAGCAACCGTCTTTTCGTCCATAGGTGCTGCAAATCGCAACTTTATCTGATTGGTTGTAAACTTATCTGTTGAAATAAAATGGAGATGAACTCCCTCCTGCAGCTTCATTTCTATCCCTCTTTCAAACATTGTAAACTACATTATACCATTTTGTGTTATAATATTCCCTAACGAGGTGACTTATGGAATACAAATTATTTGATGAATTTATCACATTACAAGCTTTACTAAAAAATGTCGGCGTCATTTCTTCCGGTGGAGCAGTCAAAGGATTTTTAGCTGAAAATACTGTTTTATTTAATGGGGAAGATGAAAACCGCCGTGGCAAAAAGCTACGCATAGGAGATGAAATTACTCTACCAGCACAAGGCTTAACCATTCAATTAGTAGCGCCAAGTCAAGAAGAAATCAAAGAACATCAGGAAGACCAAGCTGAAAAAGAACGCGTTGCTGCTCTCGTCAAAAAGATGAACAAAAACAATAAGAAGCAAGCTCCGCAATTAGCAAAAAAACAAAAAAATGGCCAAAAAGATAAGAAGCAACCTGTGCGCTTTCCTGGTGCCTAGACATGTGGATCGAAGAATTAAGACTCCAACACTTTCGTAATTATCAAGACTTAACTGTCACATTCCACAATGGTCTCAATATTTTTCTTGGAAAAAATGCTCAAGGAAAGACCAATATTCTAGAAAGTATTTACTTTCTAGCTTTGACGCGAAGTCATCGAACACGCACAGACAAATATTTAATTCATTTTGCTTCAAAGACGCTTGCTGTACATGGTATCGTTCATCGGACAACCAGTAAATTGCCACTTGATATTGAATTAACAGAAAAAGGTCGGACAACCAAAGTCAACCACCTCAAGCAAAATCGTCTGTCAGACTATATTGGTCATATGAATGTGGTTCTATTTGCACCTGAAGATTTACAGCTCATCAAAGGGGTACCCGCTCTTCGCCGTAAGTTTATTGATGTAGAACTAGGACAGATGAAACCCATTTATCTTTCTGATTTATCCACTTATAATCATGTTTTGAAGCAGCGTAATACCTATCTTAAACAAGCTATTAGCGTCGATGAGGATTTCCTATCCGTTTTAGATTTACAATTGGCAGAATATGGCAGTAAAGTTATTGAGCATAGATTAGACTTTCTTAAGAAACTTGAAAGCTTCGCACGAGACAAGCATGCTGAGATTTCACATCTATCTGAAGCACTTTCCTTATCTTATCAGTCATCAATAGACTTTACAAAAACTGACAACCTAGTTGACAGTTTTTTGACAGAGTTGCAAAGAAGTCGTAAACGTGATTTGTTCAAAAAGAATACAGGTGTAGGCCCCCATCGTGATGACTTGCAATTTTTCATTAATGATATGAATGCTCATTATGGTAGTCAAGGTCAACATCGTAGCTTAGTTCTGTCACTAAAATTAGCCGAAATCGAACTAATGAAAGAAGTTACTCGCGAATATCCCATTTTATTACTAGATGATGTCATGAGCGAATTAGACAATTATCGCCAAGTAAAATTACTGGAAACGATCTCTGATAAAATTCAAACCTTTATTACGACTACAACCTTAGAACACCTCCACAACTTACCTGAGGACTTGAAAATTTTCCATATTGATACCGGAAAGTTGACAATAGATTGACAAACTTGTAAAGAAAAAGAGACGCAAAGCGCCTCTTTTTAATGTGCTGAATAATTTGGTGCTTCGTTGGTAATTTGGACATCATGTGGATGACTTTCTTTCAAACCTGCACCAGACATTTCGATAAATTGAGCATTATCGTGTAGCTCTTGCAAGTTTGCGGCACCGACATATCCCATACCCGAGCGAATTCCCCCAAGCATTTGGAAGACGATATCAGCTGCTGCACCTTTGTAAGCTACACGGCCCTCAATTCCTTCTGGAACCAATTTATTGGCTTCATTGACAGAACCTTGGAAATAACGGTCACTTGAACCTTTTTTCATGGCAGCGATAGATCCCATACCACGGTAAGTCTTGAATTTACGACCTTGGTAAATCTCGGTTTCACCTGGTGCTTCGTCTGTTCCAGCAAACATAGAGCCAAGCATAACAGCATTTCCACCAGCTGCCAAAGCCTTAACAATATCACCTGAATATTTAATACCACCATCGGCAATGATGGTTTTGCCATATTCACGAGCAACTGCTGCTGCATCGTAGATAGCTGTCACTTGCGGAACACCAACACCTGCGATAACACGAGTTGTACAGATGGAACCTGGACCAATCCCGACTTTAACCACATCTACACCAGCATCATAGAGCGCACGCGCACCTTCCGCTGTCGCAATATTTCCAGCAATCAGTGTGCGATCTGGGAAGTGAGCACGAATTTCTGCGATTTTACGAAGAACTCCCGCTGAATGACCATGAGCTGTATCAATGACAATAGCATCCGCACCAGCTTCAAAGAGTGCTTCTGCACGCTCAAAGGTGTCAGAAGTAACTCCCACGGCACCAGCTACTAAGAGACGACCAAATTCGTCTTTTGCAGCATGCGGGAATTCAATAACCTTTTCAATATCTTTAATCGTAATCAACCCTGATAAACGACCATTACTATCTACCAAAGGTAACTTTTCAATACGATGTTCGTGAAGAATACGCTCCGCTGTTTCCAAGTCTGTGCCAACAGGAGCTGTCACTAATTTTTCACTGGTCATATGATCTGAAATCAGATAATCGTAGTTTGAAATGAAGCGCATATCACGGTTCGTGATAATCCCAACCAATTTACGATTAGCAAGCGTGTCCACAATTGGAACACCTGAGATACGGTAGCGCTGCATTAATTCTTCTGCTTCGTAAACCTTTTGCTCTGGTGTCAAGAAGAATGGATCAATGATTACACCGTTTTCTGAACGTTTTACCTTACGAACCTCTTCTGCTTGATCGGCGATAGACATGTTTTTGTGAACCACACCAAGGCCACCCGCACGCGCAATCGCAATCGCCATTTTGCTATCTGTTACAGTATCCATGGCTGCAGTAATAATAGGGATGTTGAGGGTCAAATTTTTAGCCAACTTTGTTTGTAAATTAACTTCGTTTGGAAGAACATGACTTTCCGCTGGAATCAGCAAAACATCATCAAATGTAAAGCCTTTTTTCAAAAATTTAGTGTCCCAATTTGACATTGATTATTCCTCTTTTCTTCCCTCATACTTGGGTGATTTATATTTTATATATGATAACATTTTGAAAATATTTGTCAATAAAAATGAGTGGATTTCCGAACAAAAAACTTATAGTCAGAATATTTAAAACAGCATCTTTTTTAAAACAGAATGTTTTTGTTGAAATATTAATTATTCATTCTTTTTTTACCTTATTAAAAACGTTTTCCTTTTTTTAATATTCGATGATATTTAAGGTACTTGTATCGAATAGCTGTGCTGGTTTTGAGTATTTGCAGATAAGACTACATCCAAATAAGAATTGAAAAATTTGTTTTCTTGTTGGGACCACAAAGCAATACCGTCAGCATATTTTTCTTGATCAATAGTATTTCCTGCAAAATAATCTGCGTTAACCTGAGCAAATGTATCGCATAGTAAATCCTCATCTTTTTTTGAGAGAGTATCCTCTTTAATAAATTGTTCTGCCTTATGCTTAGCAACTTGAATCATAAAATCTCTTGAAGACTGGCTAAAATTCAGCAATTTTGGATCCTTTGCTCCATTTTCCTTCGCCCGTCTGTCAATAGACAGAGGTTGTACATCGTAAGACATTTCCTTACCATCATATTCTATAACACCATATTGATGAGGGGATACAGCTAATGAAGTCGTCAAAATTTCAGGAATTACTTCTTTCTCAATATGCTGAATATGAATATGTCCACTCAGATTGAGCAAAACAGGAGAATCTTTAAAGATGTCCTTTAGTTGACTAGCTTGATTAAGTTGGAAACCTCGTGTAAAGTTTGGATGGTGCACTAAAATATTTTGATGGGTGACAGAAATGACCTTTACTCCCTTTTTCTCTGCTTGCTTCAATATATCTTCCATCCAATGAAGTGTTCCAACAGATAATTCGTTTTCCTTGTCACTATTAGAATCTACCAAAAGTAGCCAAGTGTCCTTTCTTGCTTCATAAATATAAGACAAGGAATTGTCATCTTTTTGTAAAGATTGCTGTAAACCAAATTCTTTATATAATTCTGCGAACTGTTTTTTTGACAAGGTAGCCACCAACTGAAAATCATCTCCGAAAAAACTAGCTGCACTGGAACGTTCAATGTCATGATTTCCCGGAATTACAAAAATCTGTGTTCCTTTTTTCTGGATACGGTCAAGTTTTCTCTTTAAATCCAAGTGACTTTCTTTTTCCCCATTAAAAGTTAAGTCCCCACTCAATATGAGAATTTCAGGCTTTAAAGCAATCATTTCATCCACAAAACTGTCTGTAATTTCTTCAATATAGTACATATTTTTCCCATCAGCATAGTCAACCATGTCAGAAAAATAGCTCCCTTTATCTGTCAAATCACTTGACAGATAGTGTAAATCTGTCGCTAAGACTATTGAAAGTAGTTTATCATTACTACTAACTGTCGCAAATAACTGCTCCCGCTCCGCTTCTCTTTTTAGAAAAAGGAAAGCCATCAATGAAATACCAATTAATAAGATGGTCACTAACTGAATTCTTTTTCTCATGATTGCAAAAGATGGGATAGTATCAAATCTATCCCAATACTCCTTTTAAAAATAATTGATCCCCATTGCTGCCTTCACTTCTGAAAGTGTTTGTCCCGCAACAGCTCGTGCTTTTTCGCTACCTTTCTCAAGCATTGAAAATACTTGACCCATATCCTTAGCATATTCCAAACGACGCTCACGAATCGGAGCTAATTCTCGTTCTAAGATTTCTAGTAAGTAACGCTTGGTTTTCACATCTCCAAGTCCACCACGTTGGTAATGTTCTTTCATAGCTGCAATGTCTGATTGATCTTCCTCGCGACCAAAAATATCCAGATAATGGAAAACCATATTCCCTTCAATCTGACCTGGATCTTCGACACGGATATGATTCGGATCTGTATACACGCTCATCACTTTTTTACGAACCGTATCTGCATCATCAGATAGATAAATACCATTTCCAAGCGATTTGGACATTTTGGCATTACCATCTAAGCCCGGTAAACGTCCAGTTCCTTCATTTTCAGGATAAATACCTTCAGGTTCTACCAGTACATCACAATTATAGGTATGGTTGAAACTGCGTGCAATTTCACGCGTCTGCTCAATCATCGGTTTTTGATCATTTCCAACTGGGACAAGATTCGCCTTAAAAGCTGTAATATCAGCCGCTTGCGACACTGGATAAACTAAGAAACCAGATGGAATAGATTCGCCAAATCCTTTTTGAGCAATCTCTGTTTTAACCGTTGGGTTACGTTCTAAACGAGCAACAGAAACCAAATTGAGATAGTACATGGTTAATTCGGCTAATTCTGGAATTTGACTTTGGATAAAAATAGTGGATTGACTAGGATCTAGACCAACTGACAAATAGTCCAGAGCAACATTGCCAATAGATTCCTTGATTTGCGCCGCTTCTTTGGCGTGATCTGTCAGTGCTTGCTGATCTGCTAAGAAAACGAACATATCATATTTCTTTTCATCTTGTAGGATAACACGATTTTTCAAACTCCCCACGTAATGCCCTAAGTGCAACTTCCCTGTAGGACGATCCCCTGTTAAAATAATTGGTTTTGTCATATTTTCTCCTTTACAATTAATTGACAACATTGTCAATCTTTAAAATAATCTTCTTTTGTCACCACGTAATGCACCATGGTCACCATACGTTCTAGCTCTTTTTTATCGCGCTTAGCATAGGGCTCTTCATGACTAAACACCATGCCAACTTTTTGCATGACACGACCAGAAGCTGGATTATCTTTATCATGCCGTGCAACCAAGCAATTCATTTCAAATTCCTCAAAAAAGAACTTCACAAATGCTGTAGCAACTTCTGTCATATACCCTTGATTCCAATAACGCTTATCTAAAGTATACCCAAATTCCGCACGACCAACATCTTCTTTCAAATTATGCATGTCAATCGTACCAATAAATGCTCCAGCCCCCTTCAGTTCTATTCCCCAACGCCCCCAGTGGACTAGCAAGGTAAATACTAGCAATAATATTTTTTGTTTCTTCAAGAGATTGATTCGCCACAAATGTCCAGCGGACATTCTCTTCATCCGAAGCGTAAGCAAACATTTCCTCAGCATCAGCTAGTGTTACTGGACGAAGTAAAAGTCTATCTGTTTCAATGACACGATACCGATTTAATTTTTGAAAAGTATTTTCCATATAGCCCCTTTCTTCTTTAATAAACAAAAATCCCCATGCTTAAATAGCATGAGGGCATGAGTGTATCACTACGCGGTACCACCTCAGTTGACAGGTGTTTACAATAAGTTTACAATTCTGTCATCTTTAAAACACGATAAGGAGTGTCAAACCTAAAACTTATGTGTTTGTTTCACGTGGAACATCAGCCCATTTCAACTCACCTATTACTAACTTACAGCGACCGTCAGCTCTCTTAAAATAAGGATAAGTATAATCTTTTTTATTGTATGATTTTTACCTAAAAAAGTCAAGTTATTTCCGACTTGACAAGTGCCTTTCTTTTAGCGATAATATGTAGTCGAATTTTTTTAGAAATGAGTATAATAATGAATAATAAACTAAAGGATTACGCATTTGTGACCCTTGGCGCCCTAATTGCTGCCATTGGTTTCAATACTATGTTCGTGGAAAATAATATTGCTTCAGGAGGTGTAGGGGGACTAGCCATTAGCATGAAGGCTTTACTTGGTTGGAATCCTTCCAACTTTGTCCTCTTTGCCAATGTCCCTCTGCTGATTCTCTGCTGGGTATTACTTGGTCGATCTACCTTAATCCGAACACTCTATGGTGCTTGGATTTACCCTGTTTTCATCAGCTTGACAGATATGTTGCCAACCTTTACACATAATCCTCTTCTTGCTGCGATTTTTGGAGGAGTAATTCTTGGTTTTGGTATTGGCTTAGTTTTCTTGGGAAATTCATCAACTGGTGGGACAGGAATTGTTGTTCAAATATTAAATAAATACACCCCTATTTCCCTTGGAATCTTAATTGGTATCATAGACGGGATAATTGTTGTCATTGGTTTTGTGGCTTTTGATCCTGATACAGTCATGTATTCGATTATCGCTCTGCTATGCATCACTTATATTACAAATCTGATGATGGCTGGATCCGATTCATCACGTAATATGTTGATTATTTCCAAAAAGCATGTGGCTATTAAGGAATACATTACTAAGATTGCTGATCGTGGCGTCACCGAACTACCCGTTGTAGGTGGTTATACTGGTAGTGAGAAGCGAATGCTGATGACAACTGTTTCTCGACAAGAAGTACAAATCATCGAGCAAGAAATTATTTCTATAGATGAAACAGCCTTTATGGTCATCATGCCAGCCACTCAAGTTCGTGGACGTGGCTTTAGCCTCCACAAAGACCACAGCCATATTGATGATGATATCTTGATTCCAATGTAGTTTTCATTGAAATATCAGCCATTTTCTAGTACAATAAAAAGATAGACTAAAGACAAGAGGTAACCAATCGTGCTAACAGTTTCAGACGTATCCCTACGTTTTAGTGACCGCAAACTTTTCGATGATGTCAACATTAAATTTACATCAGGCAATACTTATGGTCTTATCGGTGCCAATGGTGCTGGTAAATCTACTTTCCTTAAAATCCTAGCAGGTGATATTGAACCATCAACAGGCCATGTTTCACTTGGTCCTGATGAGCGCTTATCTGTTCTTCGCCAAAACCACTTCGACTATGAAGATGAGCGCGTGATTGATGTTGTTATCATGGGAAATGAGACTCTCTACAACATCATGAAAGAAAAAGATGCTATCTACATGAAGGAAGATTTCACTGATGAGGATGGTGTTCGTGCTGCCGAACTTGAAGGCGAATTCGCGAAGATCTTCACTGCCAAAATATGAATGAATTGGCAAATGGTGACAAGGTTAAGGTCCTCCTTGCTAAAGCCCTCTTTGGTAAACCGGATGTCCTTCTTCTCGACGAGCCAACCAACGGTCTTGACATCCAATCCATCACTTGGCTTGAAAATTTCTTGATTGACTTTGACAATACCGTTATCGTTGTATCCCATGACCGTCACTTCCTCAATAAAGTGTGTACGCACATGGCTGACTTAGACTTTGGTAAAATCAAACTCTTCGTTGGTAATTATGACTTCTGGAAACAATCTTCTGAATTGGCTGCTCGCTTACAAGCTGACCGTAATGCCAAGGCTGAAGAAAAAATCAAAGAATTGCAAGAGTTCGTTGCACGTTTCTCTGCCAACGCTTCTAAATCCAAACAAGCCACTTCTCGTAAGAAAATGTTGGACAAAATTGAATTGGAAGAGATCGTTCCATCAAGCCGTAAATATCCATTTATCAACTTTAAAGCGGAACGTGAAATCGGAAATGACTTACTTCGTGTAGAAGATTTGAAAGTTGTTATCGATGGCGAAACGATTTTAGAAAACATCAGCTTTATTCTCCGTCCAGGTGATAAGACGGCTCTTATTGGACAAAATGACATCCAAACTACTGCACTCATCCGTGCTATCATGGGAGAAATTCCTTACGAAGGAACTGTCAAGTGGGGTGTCACAACTAGTCAATCTTATCTTCCGAAAGATAACAGCGCTGACTTTGCAAGTGGGGAATCAATTCTCGACTGGCTCCGTCAATTTGCTGCTAAGGAAGAAGATGACAATACTTTCTTGCGTGGTTTCTTGGGTCGCATGCTCTTCTCTGGTGATGAGGTTAACAAACCTGTTAACGTTCTTTCAGGGGGCGAGAAAGTCCGCGTTATGCTCTCTAAACTTATGCTCTTGAAATCAAACGTGTTAGTACTCGACGATCCAACTAATCACTTAGATTTGGAATCTATTTCAAGTCTTAATGACGGTCTCAAAGCTTTCAAAGAATCAATTATCTTTGCCAGCCATGACCATGAATTTATCCAAACACTTGCCAATCACATTGTTGTCATCTCAAAAAACGGTGTCATTGACCGAATTGATGAAACCTATGATGAATTCTTAGAAAATGATCAAGTACAAGCAAAAGTGCAAGAATTATGGAAATAAGATAAAAGACGAATTTTCGTCTTTTTCTTTTTCTTAAGTTGACAGAAATTTTCTATTACTTTACAATACTAGTAAATTTAATCTTTAAAAAGCAATCACTCTTTTAGAAGAGAATAAAATGAAAACTGCAATCAATTAATAGAATTGTCTGGATAGCAATTTCTATAATCAGTATCAGAAACGAACAGCTATTACTTGGATTTCTTCTACAAAATGAAATCTGATTTGCTTCAAAAATACCTTGAGATGATTCACTAGTAACCAAATACCAAAACCGCTAATAAATTAAATCGTCTTTAGAAAAAAAGAAAGAACATTTAACCTTTACAATGTGATTTACACCTTTATCAAGTTCTTGTCGCCCGTATTGACTAGACAAAAGCGATTTATCTCTTTTTTCTCTCTAAAAATGGTAAAATAAACTTATGAAATTACTTAAAAAATATTCCAAAATCATCTACGGATTAATAGCCTTTTTTCTCCCTTTACTCTTTATTACAATTATTTTGGCTTTAAAGGGAGTCTGGCTCTTTGGTGATACAACTATACTAGCAAGCGATGGTTTCCATCAATATGTGATTTTTCATGAAACATTGCGCAATGTTTTGCATGGTGATGGTTCTATTTTTTATACATTTACAAGCGGATCAGGTCTTAATTTCTATGCTCTTATGTCTTACTATCTAGGCTCTTTTCTGTTACCACTTCTATTTTTCGCTGATATGAAGTCTATGCCTGACTTTCTCTATCTCTTTACAATCATTAAATTCGGATTGACAGGTCTGTCAACCTATATCAGTTTAAAAGAAATTCATAAAAAACTTCATCCAATAGTGACACTATTTCTTTCTACAAGCCTATCTTTAATGAGTTTTATGACTAGTCAACTAGAAATTTCTAGCTGGTTAGATGTCTTTATTTTACTTCCTCTTATCCTACTAGGTTTACACAAAATCGTTATTGAAAAAGGACGAATTCTTTATTTTGTGACGCTCACTTGTCTATTTATCCAAAATTATTACTTTGGGTATATAGCTGTTATTTTTCTGAGTTTCTGGTTTTTGTTAAAACTCTCGTGGGACTTCAAAAAAAGGTGGCAAACAATTATAGACTTTACAATAGTGTCAACATTAGCTGCTCTTACTAGCCTTGTCATGCTCCTCCCAACTATTCTTGATTTACGAACCCACGGCGAAAAATTTACAGAAATTGTCAAATGGCAAACAGATAATTCTTGGATCCTAGATTTCTTTGCAAAAAATATGGTGGGTGCCTATGATACGACAAAGTTTGGTGCTCTTCCCATGATTTTTGTTGGACTACTACCACTCATTTTAAGTTTGCTATTTTTCACAATTAAGTCCATCAAATGGCAAGTTAAATGCACTTATGCATTCTTCATTATTTTTTTAATAGCTAGTTTCTATCTACAGCCTCTGGATTTATTCTGGCAAGGAATGCATGCACCAAATATGTTTTTACACAGATATGCTTGGGTATTTTCATTTCTCATCATTTATATGGCTGCTGAAGTTTTGATCCGTATTCGTTGTGTGAAACCTTGGGCTGTATTTACTAGTATGGCTTTTCTCACTATTGGTTATGTGCTGACTTATCTATTCAAAGAGCACTATACTTTTCTAGAAAATATTTCCTTTATTTTAACTGCCGAGTTTCTATTAGTCTACCTTATTCTTCTCTTGATTGTTATCAAAAAAAGAATCTCTTATATTGTCTTTTCTTCCTTAATCCTGTTTTTCGGACTCTTTGAAATGGGTATTCATTCACAATATCAGATTGAAGGCTTAGCAGAAGAATGGAATTTTCCTAGTCGATCAAGCTACCTCTATCAGGCTGACGATATGCTGAAATTAGTTGAAACCACTCAAAATGATGCTGATCAGTTTTATCGTACAGAGCGTCTTCTACCTCAAACAGGGAACGATAGCATGAAGTACAATTATAATGGTATTTCACAATTTTCTTCCATTCGTAATCGTTCGTCCAGCTCCACTCTTGACAAATTGGGCTTCCGCTCCGATGGAACCAATCTTAATCTTCGTTATCAGAACAATACCTTGATCGGTGATAGTCTTCTGGGTATTCGCTACAATTTATCTGCTACAAATCCACTAAAATTTGGCTTTACAGAGATTGACAAGACTAACACACTTTCTCTATACGAAAATCAATTTGCATCCTCTTTAGGAATTCTGACCAATAGTGTTTACCAAGATGTCAAGTTTACAAATTTGACACTCGATAATCAAACTAATTTTTTAAATGCTTTGTCAGCCAATGAATTTAAATATTATACAAGTCTGCATCCGATCTCTATAGAAAATGTCAATCAACTTGACAATCGTGTCACTGTGAAAGCAAAAGAAGGAGAAGATACAGCTAGGGCTACATACACCTTTACTGTGCCTGCTAACAGTCAATTGTACATCAGTCTTCCAAATTTAAGTTTTACAAATGAACATGATAAGGGAGTAAATGTTACTGTCAATAATGTGTCAAACGAGTTTACAACGGATAATAGTTTCTCAATTTTTTCAGCCGGTTACTTCTCCTCAGAGAAAATAGTAACAATCGACCTGACATTCCCTCAAAATCAGCAAGTTTCCTTTGATACTCCTCAATTCTATAGATTAGATTTAATAGCTTATCAGGCTGCTATGGCCTCTATCTTAGAAAAAGACATCACAACAACAGTTGATGGAAATCAGGTCACAACAACCTATAATAGCCAAAATAAGGCTTCTATCTTCTATACGATTCCATACGATAAAGGTTGGTCAGCAACCTTAAATGGCAAAAAAATAGGCCTTAAAAAGGCCCAGAATGGTTTTACGAAGGTGGATGTCCCTAAAGGAAAAGGAATACTCGTTCTAACTTTCATTCCTAGTGGTTTTAGAATAGGTTTAGCTTCCTTTTTCATAGGTATTGGGAGCTTTATAGGCTATGATAGCTATCGAAAAAAGACAACTTCAAAAAAATCAAAAGATTGCAATAAATAAAAGAAAATACCACTCCAAATGGAGTGGTATTTTTGTGACTCCGCCAACAGGGCTCGAACCTGTGACATCATGATTAACAGTCATGCGCTCTACCAACTGAGCTATGGCGGATTCTATAGTCCGTACGGGATTCGAACCCGTGTTACCGCCGTGAAAAGGCGGTGTCTTAACCCCTTGACCAACGGACCAAAATAAGACATTTATTAGTATAATATAGTGCTCTTTCTTTGTCAAGACTTTTTTTAACGCCTTGACATTATAAAATAATTGTTTTAGAATGGTAGGGCTAGAACGGTTCCATAGCTCAGCTGGATAGAGCATTCGCCTTCTAAGCGAACGGTCGCAGGTTCGAATCCTGCTGGAATCATCTAAACACATAAAGCTTAGCGATTGCTAAGCTTTTTTTCTAACCATAATTGAACGTTCATATAAATGAGTGGAAGCAGGACAACTATTAGGGCTTGCTCCTTAAAAGTTTGTGTCGAAAAAGTCGCTACAACTACACCTAACATAAACGTTAAAATCGCATAAAAAATGTGAATTCGTCTTCTTGTCAATTGAGCATTTTTTTCAATGATTCCCTTAAACCATAAAAAAGCAGCGTTTTTAACATTGCCTATCATCATGACATTGGCATAAGGTAACCCATGAATATTTCTAAACGTCTCCACTTGAATAGAGGCAACAAAAGCCAGTACGGCAATCGTAAAGGAGTGCCCTACTAAAGGGTTGAGAAGAATGTCGAGAATAACAAGTCCCATCATAACAAGAGTACTGGTCAGATGCCAAGGGATACTATGCACAATACAAAATCGTTTCAAGAGATATGTAAACCACTGACCAAAGACAAAAAAGAGAATGGGAATCAAAAAAGCTACTGCTTCCTTCATATTTCTATTTGCAACATAATAAGCCAGATAAACAACGTTTCCTGATTGAACACCAGCAAAACGTCCACCCTGAGTAATAAAGGTAAAAGCATTTAAAAAACCACTAATAAAGGTTAGACAAGTGGCAAATCTCAAACGTTCAAAGATATGATAATTTTTCTTGGTCATATTTCTCCTGTGTTTCACGTGAAACTACTTATGGTAGGGACTTCCTTGTTGAATCATAAAAGCACGGTAAATTTGTTCTGCTAGCACTAATTTCATTAGCTGATGAGGTAAAGTCAATTTTCCAAAACTAATCAAAGTATTTGCCCTCTTTTTGACTTCTGGTGAGAGCCCTAAGCTACCACCAATGATAAAGGTCACATCCGAAAAACCTCTCATTGTTACATCTGCTAATAATTGACTAAACTCCTCGGATGGAAATTGTTTGCCTTCAATCGCAAGAGCAAAGACATAATCTAGCTCCCCAATTTTGGAAAGAATTCGACTTGCCTCTTTCTCTAGAATTTGCTGATTTTCTGCTTGGCTAGCTTTATCCGGAGTCTTTTCGTCAGGTAACTCAATCATTTCTAACTTAGTGAAACGACTGAGACGCTTGCTATATTCTGCAATCCCATCCTTTAAATATTTTTCTTTTAATTTTCCAACCGTAATAATTTTTATCTTCATAAGAAGATTGTATCACAGCTTTTAGACTTTTTGAAGATGCAAAAAAGTTATCCACAAGCTCCGAATTGATTTTTCACTGATTTAAGCTATAATTAAGAAAATGGATTTATGATAAAGAAAAATCTGGAGGAGTTAGTCTCATGAAAAAATTTTTTAAATTATCTCTTGTTCTCCTTGTCGGCTTTATTGGTGGTATAGCAGGTAATTTTGCCGCTCCGCTACTATATTCTACACCAACTACGAGCACAACTGCCCATCAATCAACTGATGGAAAAACGACCGTTAGCAACGTTACCTATGACAATGAGACATCTGTGACAAAAGCAGTTAAAACAGTTCAAGATGCTGTTGTATCGGTAATTAATTACCAACCAGCGACATCTGGTACAACTTCTATTTTTGGAAATAGTGGTCATTCAGATGAGTTAGAAGTTGCCAGTGAGGGATCTGGTGTCGTCTATAAAAAAGATGGTGATACCGCTTATATCGTGACCAATACCCACGTTATTGCTGGTGCTGAAAAAATTGATATACTTTTATCCTCTGGTGAAAAAATCGAAGGGAAATTAGTCGGTTCAGATACTTATTCTGATATTGCCGTCATTAGCGTAAATGCAAGTAAAATTACTACCGTTGCGGAATTTGCTGACTCTGATTCTATCAATGTAGGTGAAACAGCTATTGCTATCGGTAGTCCACTTGGAACTATCTACGCCAACTCTGTTACCCAAGGAATCGTCTCTAGTTTGAGTCGTACCGTGACTTCAAAATCTGAAGATGGTCAAACGATTTCTACTAATGCTATCCAAACAGACACTGCCATCAATCCAGGAAATTCTGGTGGTCCACTGATTAATATTCAAGGGCAAGTTATCGGAATTACCTCTAGTAAGATTGCTACGACTTCTGCTGCTTTGAACAACGGAGTAACTGTAGAAGGACTGGGATTTGCTATTCCATCAAATGATGCTGTTACAATCATCAACCAACTTGAGAAAAATGGAAAAGTCATTCGTCCAGCTCTTGGAATTCAAATGGCTAACGTGACAGACTTATCAACTAACCAACTAGCAACGGCTGGTTTAGAAGATAGTAATATTACTTCAGGTGTGCTGGTTGTTTCTACTCAAGCAGGTCTTCCAGCGGATGGCAATTTTGAACGCTATGATGTTATCACAGCTATCGATGGTGATACTATTGAATCAACAGGTGACCTCCAAAGTGCCCTTTACAAACATAGTATTGGTGATACCATTGAGGTTTCCTTCATGAGAAATGGTAAAAAACAAACTGTCAAGATAGAACTTAATCATTCAACGGAAGATTTATCCCAATAAAGCGATGTCAATCTAAATTTACAACATTGTAAAGTTAGATTTTTTTTGCTAGAATAAGCCTATGGAAGAATTACAGTACCTAGCCATTGAAGAAATCAAACCAAATCCCTATCAACCAAGATTGCATTTTGAACCAGAAAAATTAAAAGAATTAGCTCAATCTATTCAAAAAAACGGCATTATTCAACCACTGATTGTACGCAAATCAGCTATCATTGGCTATGAATTACTAGCAGGTGAACGACGCTTACGTGCCAGTCAATTGGCAGGTTTGAAAAAAGTTCCTGTTATCATAAAAGTATTGTCTGATGAAGAAATGATGTACCAATCCATCATTGAAAATTTGCAACGTGCGGATTTAAATCCAATTGAAGAAGCAAAGTCTTATCAGCATTTGATAAAACGAGGACTGACACATGAAGAAATCGCACAGATTATGGGAAAATCACGTCCCTACATCACAAATAGCACGCGCCTTCTACAACTCTGTCCTATGCTACAAAATGCATTGGAAACTGGTCTTATTAGCCAAGGTCATGCTCGTCTTTTAAATTCTTATACCGATGTGGAGCAAGAACAATGGCTTCAAACTATCTTAGAAAAAGAATTGAGTGTCCGATCACTTGAAAACTTGCTAACTGAGCAAAAGAAAAAAAAGAAAAAAAAGAAAAAAACTTCTTTCATCAAAGAAGAGGAAGAAAAACTCAGACAGATACTCGGTACTGATATTCAAATTCAACAGCAAAAAAATGGAAAAGGAAAATTGACAATCTCCTTTTCCAGCTTAAAAGAATTCGAGAGAATTATCCAACATTTAAAATAAGCATGTGCATAATTCTTTTTTACAAACAGACTTATTCACATCCCATATTTTGAAGGAATCCCTTAATAGAGGGGTTTTTCTTTTTTATTCACATTCTGTGGATAAGTATTATGAACAGTGTGGAAAAACTCTTTCCTTGTGGATAACTTTTTGATATAATAAGAAAACAATGATCCTGAAAGGAGGAAAGCCTGTGAATTTGGAAGATGATTTTTGGAATCGTGTTCTACAATTAGCCCAAGCAACTTTAAAACCGTCTGCATTCGACTTTTTTGTCTCCACTGCCAGACTCGTAAAAGTAGAAGGAAATCAAGCAACTATTTTCTTAGATAGTCCCGTAAAACAACTCTTTTGGGAAGAAAATTTAAAAGGAGTGTTGTTGACAGCTGGGTTTGAAATTTATAATGATCAACTACAAGTACTCTATGAGTTTTCAATGCCTGTTCAAAAAGAATTCCCAACTCCCGTAGAAAAAGTGAATCCGCTAGAAGTTCGCGAAACATTGATAGAACAACCTATTACAAATCCACCAGTAGCTTCTAACTTAAATGCTGATTATACCTTCGACAATTTCGTCCAAGGAGACAATAATCAAATGGCAAAAGCTGCTGCTATGGCGGTTGCTGGTGCACCTGGTAAAGTCTACAATCCACTTTTTATCTACGGTGGTCCAGGTCTTGGAAAGACTCATTTACTTCACGCTATTGGTAATGAGGTACTCGCTCGGAACCCGCAAGCTCGTAGCAAATTTGTATCTTCAGAAACCTTTATCAATGATTTTCTAGAACATCTACGACTCAATGATATGGAAAATTTCAAAAAGATATACCGTCATTTAGATATTCTCTTGATTGACGATATTCAATTTTTGAAAAACAAGGCCTCCACTCAGGAAGAATTTTTCCATACTTTCAATGCACTTCATGAAAATAATAAGCAAATCGTATTAACCAGTGATCGTGATCCAAGTAAACTAGAAAATCTTGAAGAACGGTTGGTTACACGCTTTGGTTGGGGGACAATGAGTGACATTACACCTCCTGATTTTGAGACGAGGATTGCTATTTTGCGAAATAAATGTGAAGTCTATCCTTACAACTTTACAGATGATACCTTGAATTATCTAGCAGGACAATTCCATTCTAATATTCGTGATTTGGAAGGTGCTCTGAAAGATATTGACCTCTTAGCTAAGTTGAAAAAGGTATCCGAAATCTCTGTTGATATTGCTGCCGAAGCGATTCGTTCCAGACGACAAAGTGATTTACAAACTACAGTCATTCCTATTGAAAAAATTCAAACCGAAGTTGGTCAATTCTACGGTGTCAGTGTCAAGGAACTGAAAGGTCCAAAACGTCTGCAAAATATTACTCACGCGCGACAAGTTGCCATGTACCTGGCGCGTGTCCTAACAGACAATTCCCTTCCGAAAATCGGAAAAGAATTTGGTAATCGTGATCATACAACAGTTATGCACGCCTATAATAAGATAAAAGGGCTTTTGGAGCAGGATGAAAATTTAGAAATTGAACTCACGACCATTCGTAATAATATCCGTTAGTTGTGGAAAACTCTCCTTTCTTGTCTCTAGTTTTCCACATTTTACCAACAAGTCTGACAACTTATCCTAACTGGGATAAAACCATTTATCCACAGAATACACAGACCCTACTACTACTATTAACCTTAACAATCTAGAATAAATAAAGGAGAATCCATGATTCAATTTTCAATTAACAAGAATGTTTTTCTTCAAGCCTTAAATACTACCAAACGGGCTATTAGTCATAAAAATGCTATTCCTGTTTTATCCACAGTCAAAATAGATATTCATCAGGAAGGAATTACTTTAACTGGTTCAAATGGTCAGATTTCTATTGAAAATTTCATCTCTATTCAAGATGAGAATGCAGGTTTATTGATTTCCTCAACAGGATTTGTCCTCTTAGAAGCATCTTTCTTTATCAATGTGGTTTCTAGTTTACCTGATATTGTTCTGGATTTTAAAGAAATTGAGCAAAAGCAAGTTGTCCTGACCAGCGGCAAATCTGAAATTACCCTCAAGGGGAAAGAAGCTGAGCAATATCCACGTTTGCAAGAAGTTCCTACATCGAATCCTCTAGTTCTAGAAACAAAGGTCTTAAAAGAAACAATTAATGAAACAGCATTTGCGGCATCTACTCAAGAAAGTCGTCCTATTTTGACAGGTGTTCACTTTGTCTTGACAAACAACACTTCTTTGAAAACAGTAGCTACCGATTCTCACCGCATGAGCCAGCGTAAACTGACTCTTGAAAAATCTGGGGATAACTTTGATGTGGTTATTCCAAGTCGTTCTCTACGTGAATTTACTGCTGTTTTTACAGATGATATTGAAACGGTGGAAGTCTTCTTCTCAAATAATCAAATGCTCTTTAGAAGTGAGCACATCAGCTTCTATACTCGTCTCCTAGAAGGAACTTACCCAGATACAGATCGTCTGATCCCAGCCGAATTCAATACTACAGTTGTTTTTGATACAGCCAATCTGCGTCAAGCAATGGAACGTGCTCGTCTCTTGTCTAATGCGACGCAAAACGGAACTGTCAAATTAGAAATTGATAGTAAAGTTGTTTCAGCACATGTAAATTCTCCAGAAGTTGGTCGAGTGAATGAAGAATTAGATACTCTGGAAGTGAACGGTGAAGATTTAGTTATCAGCTTTAACCCAACTTACTTGATTGAAGCATTGAAAGCTGTAGATAGCGAACAGGTTAAAATTAGCTTTATTAGCCCTGTACGTCCATTTACATTGGTACCAAATGCAGATCAAGAAGATTTTATTCAATTGATTACCCCAGTTCGTACAAACTAAAGATAAAAGGGTCTATTCTGCAAAGAATGGCTCTTTTTTTAAATGTACAATCTAATCTGTGGTATAATACTGGCTAGTATTATAATTTATTTGTAAATCCTCGTGTGGGAAATCCAAACGCAGAATTCATTCCCCAGAGAATTCAATAAAAATATATTTTTAGAATTTAATCAGTGAGGAAAACATGTATCAATTAGGAACTTTAGTTGAAATGAAGAAGCCCCATGCTTGTACAATTAGGTCAACAGGGAAGAAGGCAAATTGTTGGGAAATTACACGTCTTGGTGCAGACATCAAAATCAAATGTACCAATTGTGACCATATCGTTATGATGAGTCGGCACGATTTTGAACGAAAAATGAAAAAAAATCTCTCACAACCTGAAAATGCTTGATTTTAAGCTATTTTGAGAAGCTTTGCAACTGACAGTTGCCATGAAAAGTGCTGGTTTTTATTGATGAGAGAGATTTTTTTAGAGAAAAAAGAGAAGTAGGTGGAATCATTTCACAATTTTCAACACAACTGAAAAACATCCGTCAAGCTAAAAATTTGTCTCAGGATGCCTTAGCGGAGCAACTCTTTATCTCTCGCCAGTCGATATCGAAATGGGAAAATGGAGATGCGACACCAGATTTGGAGAATTTGATCAAGTTGTCTGAGGTTTTAGGAGTGTCTTTAGACGAATTGGTAAAGGGGGAAAAGAAAGTTTCTTGTCAAAAAGGCGAAGATGATGACAATTTACATTTACTAAAAGGTCGTGAATATGTTATGAATCCTGAAACAGGAAAATATGAAAAGAGAGACGGTTTTGCAATCTTTCTGGATATATTTTCACTGGGCAAGCTTTTTTTCTTATTTTCTGCTATAATAGTCACGATTGAATAAAAATGATGGAGAAATAAATAATGGCTTTAACAGCAGGTATCGTGGGTTTACCAAACGTTGGTAAATCAACCCTATTTAATGCAATTACCAAAGCAGGAGCAGAAGCTGCCAACTATCCTTTCGCAACCATTGATCCAAATGTTGGAATGGTTGAAGTACCCGATGAACGTCTACAGAAGTTGACAGAGCTGATTACTCCCAAGAAAACTGTTCCAACAACCTTTGAATTTACAGATATTGCGGGTATCGTAAAAGGAGCATCTCGTGGTGAAGGTTTGGGAAATAAATTCTTGGCCAATATTCGTGAGGTGGATGCGATTGTCCATGTCGTACGTGCCTTTGACGATGAGAATGTCATGCGTGAACAAGGACGTGAGGATGCCTTTGTAGATCCTATCGCAGACATCGATACGATTAATTTAGAACTGATTTTAGCGGACTTGGAGTCTGTCAACAAACGCTATGCGCGTGTTGAAAAAATGGCGCGTACCCAAAAAGATAAAGATTCTGTTGCTGAATTTGCAGTCTTAGAAAAAATCAAACCTGTTCTTGAAGACGGAAAATCAGCTCGTACAGTCGAATTTACAGAAGAAGAAGCGAAAATTGTTAAGCAGCTATTCCTCTTAACGACAAAACCTGTTCTTTATGTGGCCAACGTGGACGAAGATAAAGTTGCAGATCCATATGGTATTGCTTATGTACAAGCTATTCGTGAATTTGCAGCAACTGAAAATGCAGAAGTTGTTGTGATTTCAGCGCGTGCCGAAGAAGAAATTTCAGAGTTGGATGAAGAAGAAGAACGCCAAGAATTCTTGGAAGCTATTGGCTTAACAGAGTCAGGCGTGGACAAGTTAACACGTGCAGCTTATGATTTACTTGGTCTAGGAACCTACTTTACAGCAGGTGAAAAAGAAGTTCGTGCTTGGACTTTCAAACGTGGAATCAAAGCACCGCAAGCAGCGGGGATTATCCACTCAGATTTTGAAAAAGGCTTTATCCGTGCTGTGACCATGTCTTATGATGATTTGATGAAATATGGATCTGAAAAAGCTGTTAAAGAAGCTGGACACTTACGTGAAGAAGGAAAAGAATATATCGTTCAGGATGGCGATATCATGGAATTCCGATTCAATGTGTAATACAAAATAATAAAAAAAATAGGTTGGAAATCTTTTTCCAACCCTTTTGGTGTTTAGGAGAGACAAATGGTAAAAATGATTGTTGGTCTGGGAAATCCAGGTTCAAAATATGCAGATACCAAGCACAATATTGGTTTTATGGTTGTTGACAGTCTTATAAAGAATCTTGACGTCAACTTTACAGAAGACAAAATTTTCAAGGCTGAGATTGGCTCTGTCTTTCTTAATGGAGAAAAAGTTTATTTTGTTAAACCGACAACTTTTATGAACAATAGTGGACAAGCAGTCAAGGCTTTATTAACCTATTTCAATATTGATATCAGTGACTTGCTGGTCATTTATGATGACTTGGATATGGAAGTAGGAAAAATTAGATTTCGCCAAAAAGGTTCTGCAGGGGGCCACAACGGTATTAAATCTATCATTGCACACATTGGAACACAGGAATTTGATCGTGTCAAAGTAGGGATTGGTCGTCCTCCACAAAAAATGACGGTCATCAACCATGTTATGAGTGGGTTTAAAGGGGATGATGCTATTGTCATGGAACAAACAATTGATAAAGTTGACAGTGCTGTCAACTTCTATTTACAGGAAAATGACTTTGAAACAGTTATGAGAAAGTATAACGGATAAATGAATATAATTGATTTATTGAGCCAAAATCCTCAAATTGGAAAATGGCAGAGCAACTTAAATAAATACACGCGTCAACTCTTAACTGGGCTATCTGGTTCAAGCAAAGTATTGACAATGGCATCAGCATTTGAACAATTAGATGAAAAAATAGTTATTGTGACAGCTAGCCAAAATGAGGCGGACCGTATTACGCAAGAACTGTCAAATATTCTAGGCTCGGAATACCTTTACAACTTCTTTACAGATGATAGTCCATTAGCAGAATTTGTGTTTACTTCGAAAGATAGGACACAATCCCGAATAGAAGCTCTCAATTTTTTGCTAGATTCTAAAAAGCAAGGGATACTTATTGTCAACTTGGCAGCCTTTAGAATTCTGTTACCAAAACCTGAAAATTTTCAAACTGCTCAGTTTCATCTGACACTCAATCAAGAAATTCAACTTGACAATATTGTCAAGTTACTAATTCAGACTGGTTATAAAAAAGTTTCACGAGTTCTCAGTCAAGGTGAGTTTAATCTTCGAGGTGATATATTAGATATTTACGAAATCAATAGTGAAAATCCTTATCGCATTGAATTTTTTGGCGACGAGATAGATGGGATAAGGACATTTGATCCAGAAAATCAACGTTCTCTAGAAAATATTGAGAATGTCTCTATATTACCTGCCTCCGAGATGATTCTGACAGCCTCAGAATATGAGAGAGCAACTCAAAAATTAGAAGCAGCCATATCTACTAGTAAAGATGAAGTCCAAATTTCGTATTTGAAAGAAGTCACTGCTGATATAAAAATAGCTGACCGACATCCAGATAGTCGAAGATTTTTATCCTATTTTTATGAAAAAGAGTGGACTTTGCTAAATTATTTGCCAACACACACAACTCTATTTTTTGATGATTTTCATAAAATGATGGATAATTATGCCTTTTTTGAAAAGGGAGCAGCAGAGTTGTTGACATCTGATTTACAAAAGGGTAAAGCTGTATCAAATCTAAATTATTTTGCTTCTCCCTATCAGCAATTACGAGAATACAAACCATCTAGTTTTTTCTCGACCTTTCAAAAAGGTTTAGGCAATTTGAAATTTGATGCCTTACATAATTTTAATCAGCATTCTAAGCAGGAATTTTTCAATCAGATTCCGTTGCTGAAGAATGAAATTCGCCGTTTTGAAAAATCAAACTACACTGTTATTCTGCAAACAGAGAATGAAGCAAGTTTACATAGTTTACAAGATATTTTACAAGAATATGATTTACATATTCCATTTACTAAGCCTCATGAACTCCTAAAAGGTCAGACTCAGATAACTTATGGGAATGTTAGTCAGGGATTTCATTTTTTAGATGAAAAATTAGTTCTGATTACGGAACATGAATTGTTCCATAAAAAAGTGAAGCGAAAAATTCGTCGAAAAAACATCTCCAATGCAGAACGGTTAAAGGATTACAATGAATTAGAAAAAGGTGATTACGTCGTCCATCATGTTCATGGAATTGGTCAATTTTTAGGGATTGAAACGATTGAAGCGGCAGGTATTCATCGTGATTATTTGACCATTCAATATCAAAATGCTGATCGCATTTCTCTGCCGATTGATCAGATTGATTTATTGTCAAAATATACTTCGTCTGACGGAAAAATGCCAAAAATCAATAAGTTGAATGATGGCCGTTTCCAAAGAACTAAACAAAAAGTGCAAAAGCAGGTGGAAGATATTGCAGACGACCTCATTCAGCTCTATGCAGAGCGTAGTCAGCTGACAGGGTTTGCTTTTTCAGAAGATGATGCTCAACAAGAAGAATTCGATAATCATTTTACTTATGCAGAGACGGAAGATCAGCTACGATCAATTGATGAAATTAAAAAGGACATGCAAAAATCATCACCCATGGATCGTTTGTTAGTAGGAGATGTTGGTTTTGGTAAGACAGAAGTGGCTATGCGAGCAGCTTTTAAGGCAGTAAATGATGGTAAACAAGTAGCTATTTTAGTACCAACAACTGTACTTGCTCAGCAGCATTACACTAATTTTCTCGAGCGTTTTGCAGAATTTGCAGTCAATGTTGATGTTTTAAGTCGTTTTCGAACAAAGGCAGAGCAGACCACAACACTTGAAAAACTCAAAAAAGGACAAGTGGATATCCTGATTGGGACGCACCGTATTTTGTCAAAAGATGTTGTTTTTTCAGATTTAGGTTTACTGATAATTGACGAGGAGCAACGCTTTGGTGTTAAACATAAAGAAGCCTTAAAAGAGCTGAAAAAGAAAATTGATATTTTGACCTTGACAGCTACCCCAATTCCAAGAACTCTCCACATGTCCATGCTAGGAATTCGCGATTTATCTGTTATTGAAACGCCACCAACTAACCGTTATCCTGTCCAAAACTATGTCATGGAGACTAATCAGACAGTTATTCGCGATGCTATTTTACGGGAAATAGACCGTGGTGGACAAGTTTACTATCTTTACAATAAAGTTGACACTATAGAGAAAAAAGTTTCCGAATTGAGGAAATTAGTTCCAGAAGCTTCTATCGGTTTTGTCCATGGTCAAATGTCAGAAATTCAGCTAGAAAATACACTTTACGCATTTGTTGAGGGAGAGTACGATGTCTTAGTAACGACTACTATTATTGAAATAGGGGTAGACATTCCAAATGCTAATACTCTCGTGTAGGTCGTTCCAATCGAATTGCTTACGCCTACCTCACGTATCGACCAGATAAGAACTTGACAGAGGTATCTGAAAAGCGTCTAGAAGCCATCAAAGAGTTTACAGAACTTGGATCTGGTTTCAAGATTGCCATGCAAGATTTGTCAATTCGAGGTGCTGGGAATATCCTGGGAGCCTCTCAAAGTGGTTTTATCGATTCAGTAGGTTACGAGCTCTATTCTCAATTATTAGAAGAAGCCATTATAGCGAAGCAAGGCAAACAGAAGAAGCGTGAAAAATCAAACAGCGAAATCAATCTGCAAATAGATGCTTATTTACCAAGTGATTATATTTCTGATCAGCGACAGAAAATTGAAGTTTACAAGAAAACAAAGGAGATTGACAGTCGTGTAAACTATCAAGAATTACAGGATGAACTCATTGATCGCTTTGGTGAATATCCAGATGTGGTGGCTTATTTGCTGGAAATTGGACTCTTAAAATCGTTAGCAGATCAGACCTTTACTCATCTAGTGGAACGCAAACAGGAATACATTTTTATTACCTTTGAAAATAAAGCAGGTCAAATTTTCCTCACACAAGACTATTTTAAAGCCTTGTCTGAAACCAATTTAAAAGCTAGGATTTCAGAACATCAGGGAAGTTTACAGGTCGTTTTTGATGTTCGTAAGAAAAAAGATTTTGAAATTTTGGAACAACTCATGCTCTTTTTCGAAGGACTATCGGCCATAAAAGAAGAAAAATTTTAAAGAAAAATAAACTTTTTTCTTCTTGACAAAGGTTTTTGACAAGAAAAAGTTCATTCGTCTAAATTCTTGTATGATAAACTAGTGGCAGTTAATCTAAAATGATAGAACAAAGGAGCAAGATATGGATTTTCATAGGAGACTAGTTGAATTAAGAAATCAAAAATACATTTCCCAAGAACAATTGGCTGAAAAACTCTATGTTTCACGTCAAACAATTTCCAACTGGGAGAGAGGAAAAACTTATCCTGATATCAATAGTCTCTTGATTATTTCAGTCTATTTTGATGTTTCTTTAGATTATCTTATTAAAGGAGATGTGGTTATTATGAAACATCAGGTTAGTCAGTCGCAGTTAAGAAATTGGCTCATTTTAAGTGGGATTTTATTCTTTGCTATGTCAGTTATTTTCCCAACCAGATATTTGTCTGATAGCAATATTTTTTCAATCTATTTTCCTATTGTTGGAATGCCACTACTTTGCTGTCTTTTCCAAGTTTTTTATATTCTTGGTAATAAAAAAACAATACTTTTACCGACATTTTGAATTTTTTAGAGAATAAGGAACATCCATTCAAAGTCAGGCATGAAATTTGGTGGTTTATCGTCTTTTTAATGGGCATGTTTCTAATTTTCTTCAACTTTCCTTTTCTGGTAACAATCTGCAGCTGACTGTTTGTTGGCTGTTTTTTGCTCTGCTATTTTTCAAAAAAGTGGTAAAATAGAAGAGATTGTGAGGTGTATCATGAGACTAGATAAATATTTAAAAGTATCGCGGATTATTAAGCGTCGAACTATCGCTAAGGAAGTAGCGGATAAAGGACGTATCAAGATAAATGGGGTGCTAGCCAAATCGTCAACCGACGTAAAAATTGACGATCAAATTGAAATTCGTTTTGGAAATAAATTACTAATCGTCAAAGTTTTGGAAATGAAAGATTCTAACAAAAAAGAAGATGCACTGAAAATGTATGACATCATTAGTGAAACAAGGATTGAAGCAGATGAGGAACTCTAAAGTTTTACAGTTTAATAATGCCTATATTCAAGATGAATATCGTAAAAAACAAATTCGAGAAGAAGAAAATCGTAAGAAAAATCGTTTTATGGGTTCGATTTTGATTCTAGCGGTGTTCTTATTTGTCTTGCCAACCTATAATTTAGTTGAAAGTTATAATAGTTTAAAACAAAAAGAGCAACAACTGGTCGATTTAAATAATCGTTATCAAGAATTATCTGAGGAAGAAGAGTTAGAATCTTCTTTGGTGAAAAAATTAGGAGATAATGATTTTGCAGCTAAGTATGTCCGAGCCAAATATCAATATTCGAAAGAGGGGGAATTTGTGTATAATATCCCAGGGTTATTACCAAAATGACAGATTCTATTGTAAAAACAGTTGAAATTTTTTTATCATATTCAGATCAAAAGTTAGAAGAATTATCCCTTAAAAATAAAAAACTCCAGCTCAATGAAAAGAAAGAAGGAGAAAAGGAAAAATAGGAAGGAGGAATCATGCGAAAATCATTAGTCGTTCTGATGTTACCGGTGCTATTTGCAAGCAGCCGAGTGGACAGTACAGAAATTCCCTTTGCTCTAAGCAATCAGGAAAAGTATGAATTGAATCAAAAAAACTACCAAAGTAATTTTGGCACCGTTCCTCAAAATCCAAATGTTTCTTCTGCTGTGTTCACTTATCTTGACGTAAATTTGACAGAAGCTGACAAGGTATTACAACCTAATCAACCTTTTGAGATCGTGGCCGCGTTGGTAAATAACAAACAGCAACAAATCTTTCAATTATCAAATAACACATTTATTCTTGCCGATTCTTCTATTATTTTCGATGATGTGATATTAGAAGAAACTAGTAGTAATCAAGTATATTGGACAAAAAAAGATTTTATAGTCTATACAAGTCCAATCGGGAATCAAGCCGAGAAAAAGAACGTTTCAATAAAAGCTTATCAGTCTATTGCAGCAAAGTCTCTTTTTAAGACATATTTGGGAACTTTTGCAAAAATCGATGAGAAAACCTATATAAAACTAAGTGATTTATCTGATACAGACAACCGTATAGAAGCTGTCCAAACCATGCTTGATAAGAAGTATAATTCATCTAAGTATGGCATATATGTAAAACAATTAACAACTGGTAGGACAGCTGGTGTCAATCAAGAACAGAAAATGTATGCAGCCAGTATTTCAAAATTACCTGTACTTTATTACGCTCAAGAACAGATTGACAACGGAAAATATAACTTGACACAAGATTTACAATATCGTAAAGAAGTGATGAACTTTCCTGGATCCTATTCAGCCGAGGGAAGTGGCGTACTTTCTAAAACGGCAGATGATAAAAATTATGAAATCAAGGATTTAATAGATAAAATTTCAAAATTATCCGATAATGCTGCTAGTAACCTCTTAGCTTACTATACCACCAACCAATTTGATTCGGAATATTATCAAAAAATAGATGCAATAACTGGAAAACATTGGGATATGAAGAGTCGTCAAGCTTCACCCCAAATGGCTGGTCTCATGATGGAGGCTATTTATGAACAAAATGGCTATGCACTTGAGAGTTTAACAGGGACTAATTTTGATAACCAGCGAATTGCACGCAATATCCCTGTTCCAATCGCCCATAAAATAGGAGATGCTTATGATTTCAGACATGATGTTGCTGTTATTTATGCTGATTCTCCCTTTATTCTTTCTATCTTTACTAATCAGTCGGATTACGACACTATTTCAACTATTGCAAACGATATATACAGCATTTTAAAATGAAAAATGAAAAATTTTTAAAAGTGGCACAAGAACGTCACTTTTTTGATAAACACAAACATGTTTTAGTAGCAGTTTCAGGCGGGAAAGATTCTATGTGTCTGCTTCAAACTTTATATGATTCACGTGAAACGTTAGAAATCAACTTAGGAATTGTCCATATTAATCATGGTCAGCGAAAAGCTTCTGAGAAGGAAGAGGACTATCTTAAAGATTGGGCTCACGAACATGGAATTCCTATTTTTATAGATTATTTTCAAGGGAAATTTTCTGAGATGGCTGCGCGTGATTTTCGATATGGCTTTTTTAAAAAAGTGATGAAAGATAAAGGTTACACCGCATTGGTAACAGCCCATCATGCTGATGATCAAGCAGAAACTATTTTTATGAGATTTTTGCGAGGGAGTCGCTTACGTCACCTATCTGGTATTGCTCCTGTTCAGTCTTTTGGTCCTGGTCAGTTAATTCGACCATTTTTGGATTTTAGAAAAGACGAGCTAGAAGTTTTATTTTATTTCGAAGATGAGTCAAATAATGGGACTGATTTTTTGCGTAATCGTGTGCGTAACCTTTATTTGTCCGACTTAACAAAAGAGAATCCTAAGTTTGAACAAGCATTGGTTGATTTTGGTCAGGAAACAGAACTCCTCTTAACTGCCTTGAAGTTTTTAACAAAAAACATAATAGTGACAGATATGCAACAATTTTTGGTACAAGAAGAAGCTATTCAGTATTTTTTATTACAAGATTACATAGAAAAAATTCCTGATTTAGAACTAACGAAGGCACAATTTCAAGCAGTGTTACATATTTTAAGAACTAAAGCGAATTACTGTCAGCATCTGAAGAAAAATTACTATCTGATTAAAGATTATAGGAATTTTACTATTGAAAAAATAGTTCCAAAGACGGATGAATTTCTCGAAAATCTTACGATAAAATCACAAGGTCTTTATTCTTTCGGCAAATTTATTTTTTCTTTGGATCAAGTTTTAGAAAATGCAGATCAAGTTTTATTTCTGGAAAAAAATCAGCCCCTTGCTATCCGAAAACGACAAAATGGGGATGTTTTGCTCTTAAACGGCTATCATAAAAAAGTAAATCGCTATTTTATAGATCAAAAAATTCCTCAAAAAGAACGGGACGAAACATATATTATTGAGCAAAATAAAAAGGTTTATGGAATTGCTAATATTGTTGCTAGTGATTTGAGTAAATTACTAAAAAATGATACAATGAAATCTACACTATATATAAAAATGAAAGAGTAAATAGATTTATGTTGGAAAAAGATATTCAAAAAATTCTGATTACACAAGAAGAAATTGTTGCCCAGAGTAAAATTCTGGGTCAAAAATTGACAGAAGAATACAAAGATAGAAATCCATTGCTCGTTGGTATTTTGAAAGGATCTATTCCTTTTATGGCAGAGCTTGTCAAACATATTGACACGCATGTTGAGATGGAATTTATGGTAGTTTCCAGCTATTATGGTGGGACAGAAAGTAGTGGTTCTGTAAAAATTATCAAAGACGTTGATGCAAATGTGACAGGTCGTGATGTGATTTTCGTGGAAGATATCATCGATACAGGTCGTACTTTGAAGGAGTTAAAAGAACTCTTTGAATTGCGTGATCCAGTCTCTATTAAAATTGTTACCATGCTGGATAAACCAGAAGGTCGCATTGTTGAAATTGATGCAGATGTAACAGTCTTTACCATCCCAAATGAATTTGTGGTCGGTTTCGGCTTAGATTATAAGGAAAATTACCGTAATTTACCATACGTTGGTGTATTAAAAGAAGAAGTCTATTCAAAATAGAAAAAAGGTTATTCGACACATATGAACAATCCAAATAATAAAGGATTCATTCGCAATCCTTTTCTCGTTATCCTGCTAATTGCTACAATCATTACAGGGTACCAGTTTTTTGCTGCGGGAAGTCAGGTTTCAACTCATGAAATTAGCTATTCTGAAGTCATCAAGGAACTAGAAAATGGTAATGTAAAAGACATTACTTATCAACCAGATAGCAGCATTATTCAAATCACGGGTACTTATAAAAAAGCAGTAGAAGAAGATAGTGAATTAACTTCTGCTATTCAATTATTCCCAGTCAAAGAAAAAACTACTTATAAAAAGTTCTCTTCTATTATATTGGCAGCAGATTCGACTATTTCTAATTTGCAAACATTAGCTGATAAAAATGACGTGAAGGTGACCATTAAACCAGAAAGTACAAATGGGATTTGGTTCTCTCTTCTTATCAATTTATTACCACTTGGAATTTTCGTGGCTATTTTCTTCATGATGATGAACCAAGGCGGAGGAGGCGGTGCTCGAGGCGCCATGAACTTTGGCAGGAACAAAGCTAAAGCGCTTGAAAAAAGTACTGTAAAAGTTCGTTTTTCTGATGTTGCAGGTGCAGAGGAGGAAAAACAAGAACTTGTTGAAGTTGTTGAATTCTTGAAAGATCCAAAACGCTTTACAAAACTTGGAGCTCGTATTCCGGCTGGTGTTCTTTTAGAGGGTCCTCCGGGGACAGGTAAAACTTTATTAGCGAAAGCTGTCGCTGGTGAAGCTGGTGTTCCATTCTTTTCTATTTCTGGTTCAGATTTTGTTGAGATGTTTGTTGGTGTTGGTGCCAGCCGTGTACGTTCTTTATTTGAAGACGCTAAGAAAACCGCACCAGCCATTATCTTTATAGATGAAATTGATGCAGTTGGTCGTCAACGCGGAGTTGGTATGGGTGGTGGCAACGATGAACGTGAACAAACTCTTAACCAATTGCTGATTGAAATGGATGGTTTTGAAGGAAACGAAGGGATTATCGTTATTGCGGCGACAAACCGTAGTGATGTTCTTGATCCGGCTCTTCTTCGCCCAGGACGTTTTGACCGTAAAGTATTAGTAGGACGTCCAGATGTTAAAGGACGTGAAGCTATCTTGAAAGTTCACGCTAAGAACAAACCACTGGCAGATGATGTCGATTTGAAACTTGTAGCACAACAAACTCCTGGTTTTGTTGGTGCAGATTTGGAAAATGTTCTAAATGAAGCAGCGCTGGTAGCTGCTCGTCGTAATAAAACAGTTATTGATGCTTCGGATATTGATGAGGCGGAAGACAGAGTTATTGCAGGACCATCTAAGAAAGATCGTCAAATTTCAAATCGTGAACGTGAGATGGTCGCTTACCATGAAGCAGGACACACAATTGTTGGTCTTGTATTATCAAATGCTCGAGAAGTGCATAAGGTAACAATTGTTCCTCGTGGGCGTGCAGGCGGATACATGATTGCCCTTCCTAAAGAAGACCAAATGCTTCTTTCCAAGGAAGATATGAAAGAGCAATTAGCAGGTTTGATGGGAGGTCGTGTAGCAGAAGAAATCATCTTTAATGCTCAAACTACAGGAGCATCGAATGACTTTGAACAGGCTACTCAAATGGCGCGTGCTATGGTTGCTGAATATGGTATGAGTGCCAAGATGGGCCCGATGCAGTATGAAGGAAACCATTCTATGTTTGGTGGTTACACGA
>NZ_LFYO02000004.1 GCF_001182825.2 Streptococcus sp. X13SY08 | reverse complement strand
ACGATTAGATTCACTCTCAACAGGACATAGATGTCATCTAAAAGAAAAGTGATAGAAAAAAGTTCGATACAAATGTATCAAACTTTTTATAAATATTTAGATTTGTAATCTGTAAACTCCGCCTGATTTGCCCAAACATAATGTCCAGGTTTAATTTCCATCATTTCAGGTTTATCTACTGAATAATCATGCGAATCTGGGTCATAGACAACCAACTCTTTCTGACGTTCCAAAATAGGATCTGGAATTGGTACGGCAGATAAAAGTGATCGAGTGTAAGGGTGGACAGGATTACGGAACAATTCTTCTGTCTCAGTCACTTCTACAATGACTCCCTTGTAAATAACCGCAATGCGATCTGAGATATAGCGAACCACTGACAAATCATGCGCGATGAAAAGGTAGGTCAATCCCAACTCTTTTTGGAATTTCTTCAACAAATTCAATACTTGGGCGCGTACGGATACATCTAGAGCTGAAATTGGTTCGTCAGCAATAACGAACTCAGGTTGCATAACCAAGGCACGTGCAATACCGATACGTTGCCGTTGCCCACCAGAGAATTCATGTGGATAACGCGTCAAATGTTCCGCTAAAAGACCAACCTCATTAATGATATTACGTACTTTTTCTTGACGCTCTGCTTCGTTTTCATAGAGTTTGAAATTGTATAAACCTTCTGAAATGATATAATCAACAGTCGCACGTTCATTCAAACTGGCAGCAGGATCTTGGAAAATCATTTGAATTTTACGGATAAGTTCACGTTCTTTTTCTTTTGATTTTCTTCCATTAATCTTTTCGCCGTTGTAAAGAATGTCACCTCCGCTAGTTTCATTCAATCCGATGATGGCACGACCGATTGTTGTCTTACCAGAACCTGATTCTCCAACGAGCGAGAATGTTTCTCCTTTATTGATGAAGAAATTAGCGTTTTTAACTGCCACAAATTTTTTGCGACCTTCACCGAAAGAAATTTCTAAATCTTTAATTTCGACTAATTTTTCAGCCATCTCTTCCTCCTACTTAATTTCTTCTACTGCCATTTTAGCAGCAATTTTGGCATGTAAATCTTGGATAGCATGCGGCTTATCAACCGCTGGCGCCTCTGGATGAAGCAACCATGTTTTCGCCCAGTGCGTATTATTCACATGAAAAACAGGGGCACTTTCTTCAAAGTCAATTTGCATGGCAAATTCTGAACGGGGAGCGAAAGCATCACCAATGACTGGAGTGTAAAGTGACAGCGGCGTACCTGGAATAGAATATAAATCGCCATTTTCATCCGCCAATTGAGGCAAACTCGAAAGAAGACTCCAAGTATATGGGTGACGTGGGTCATAGAAAATATCTTCTACTGTTCCGCACTCAATAATATCACCAGCATACATAACAGCCACTTTATCCGCAATACTTGCTACTACTCCCAAATCGTGAGTGATGAAGATTGTAGTGAAGTTGTATTCTTGCTGGAGTGCTTTTAATAAATCAAGAATCTGAGCTTGGATGGTAACATCTAGCGCTGTAGTCGGCTCATCACAAATCAAAACATCTGGACGACAAGCAAGGGCAATTGCAATAACGATACGTTGACGCATACCACCTGAATATTGAAACGGATATTCATCAAAACGTTTTTTCGCTTCAGGAATATCAACTTTATCCATATAGTCAATGGCTAGTTCTTTAGCTTCTTTAGCAGAAACCCCTTGATGCTTCACAATGACTTCGGTAATTTGCTTACCTATTGTGACAATGGGGTTTAAGCTAGTCATGGGGTCTTGGAAAATCGTGGCAATTTTTGCACCACGAATCTTTTGCCAGTCCTTATGCCCTCTCAAAGCTGTTAATTCTTCCCCACGGTAGAAAATCTTACCAGAAGCAACACGCCCATTATCTTCTAACATCCCTGTGAAGGTTTTTGTTAAAACAGATTTACCTGATCCTGATTCTCCAACGAGAGCAAGAACTTCTCCCTCAATCAACTCGAGCGAAACGCCACGAATTGCTGTCAAGACACGATCTCGGACATCAAATTCCACAACCACATCTTGAGCAGTTAATATTGCATTTTTATTTTCTGTCATATTGATTCCTTATCTATGTGTACGTGGATCACTCGCGTCTGAAAGGTTTTGACCAACGATGAAGAGCGACAGAGAAACCAGAACAAGCGCTGTCAGTGGAATCCAGAAGAGATAGTAATTAGTTGTTACGTTCTTTGAATACTCAGAAATCAGACGCCCTAAACTTGGTACAGTAACAGGAAGACCGATACCAAAATACGATAGAAAAGCTTCAGATGAAATATAACCTGGTAAACTTTGTGAAGCATAGGTAACGATAACCGAAACCAACTGCGGTAACAAGTTTTTAATGACCAATTTGAATGTTGAAGTTCCCAAGGTGCGGCTCGCCAAGTTGTATTCCAAGTCTCGGTAACGCATAATTTGAACACGAATACCGTAGGCTACACTAATCCAACCGGTTACACAGAAAGCCAAAATCAAATTCCAGAAACCAGCTCCTAATGCATAGGTCATCACGATGATAACCAAAAGGTAGGGAACGTTAGAAATAACGTTGTAGACCTCAATCATAAATTTATCAAATGTTTTTGAGACTCCCCAGATACCACCAACGATTACACCGATTGTTACGTTGATAACCGTTGCAATAAGGGAAATCACAATCGAGTTTCTGGCCCCATACCAAACCCCATCAAACAAAGAACGTCCACTACCATCTGTACCAAACCAATATTTAGCATTTGGCCAATTGTAACGTGCACCAAAGTCATTGATATTCTTAACATCTGTTAAATCAAAAGTAGAAAACAAAGGGTAAATGAAACTCATCAAAAGGATTCCTGCTAAAATAATCAGCATGGCGATTGTTGATTTCTTCCGGAAAAATTGTCGAGCAACTGCATTCCAATATGAGTATGATGGTGCATCAATGACTTCAGAGGCAAAGTCGTCGCGTTTGACAAATTGGAATTTACTTTTATCAATAGTAGACATTACTTACCTCCTTTTGTATCTAATTTAATACGTGGGTCAACAACGGTCATCATGATATCCCCTAAGAGAAGACCGATAATCGAAAGTGCTGCAAAAATAAAGCTTAGAGCAACAACCATAGTATTATTGGATGCATTAATTGAATCAATCAACATTTTACCCATACCAGGGAAGGCAAAAACAGATTCAGTAAAGGTTGCACCAACAATAACTGAAATAATAGCCTCTGGAATACCAACAACCACTGGTACCATTGCATTTTTCAAAATATGGTGATTGGCGATTTCTTTTTCCGTCAACCCTTTTGCACGTGCAAAGCGGACAAAGTCGCTAGATTGTAAGTCAATGATATAACGACGAATCCAAATAGCCAAGATAGGAGTACTTAAGAGCCCTAATAAGACCGCTGGCAGTAAATAAGAACGGAAGTTTTCTGCGCCTAACTCAGGGAAGCTCGTCGGAAGATTAAAGAGAACTCCAAACAACAGACGGAAAATATAAACAAAGGCAATACTTGGTAACGCCATCAAAAAGCTCAGAGTAGCCGTTGAAACCGTATCAAATAATTTATTCTTGTAACGAGCCATCAGCATCCCAAGAGGAATTCCTAAAGCATAGGAAATAGCAAGCCCAATCAAGCCAATAATAGCAGAGTTCGCCATCATAGATGGGTCCCGGTAACGACTTTCTGTCGCAGTATACGCATCCCCTTCACCAAAATTACGAATTGCTTGTGCATCTGCTTTACTTGGTGATTGATATGTTCGGCTATAGATATCTACAGAAGATTTTTTTGTCTGTCCTGTCGGGAAGGTTACATCCGTAGACAGAGTTTCCCCTTGTCCATTTGTCAACACATCCAATACCTTAACATTGGAATAAGTTGGATAAGAAATTCCTAGGTCCAATGTAAGAAAGTTTTGGTGAACAAATGGAAATTGGCCATTTACATAAAGAAGGTATTTGTGTTTGGTTCCAGAACCTACTACAGACCAACCGATTGCTGGGTCATTTTCCACACGGATATAGCGCTCTAAATCAGGATTTGACGGATCTTGAATACGATTGGTATGATCCACCTCAATCATATTACCATAGAACTCAAATATTCTTTGGTAAAGAGGGATTTCGCGGGTAGCATAAAAGAGCTTGCTCTCTTCGAATTGATGCAAGGTCCATCCTTTACCCTTTTTAGCAATATATTCTTCATAGATTTTTTTATTGCTATCGTTGACTTCTGTGGTCACTGAACCATCCAATTCTTTAGCTGCATTTTGCAATTCCTTAGTATTAAGATAGTCAATATAGCCCATACGCTCATAGACCGTGTTGGTATAATTTACCTTCCCGTCTGGCTTTGCAGCCATTTTCGTATACGTTGGATCTTTCTTAAAAATATACTTTCTTGGTACCATCGTGTAAATAATGGTAAAAATTAAAGTGGTTACCAAAAAAAGCGATAAGAGAGAACGCAAGATACGTTTAAAAACATACTTCTTCATTCTAAACCTTTCCTACAAACTCCAAAAGAACTTTCTCGATGATTTTTGAGAAAGTTCTTTTGAAAATTATTTATTATTTTTCAACGTGATCAGCTAACTCTTCTTGTGCTTTTGCGTTAGATTCAGTTTTTTCTTTTTGCCATTCTTCACGTTTCTTATAGATATCTTCGGCCTTAACAGGTTCAGTTCCAACTTCTAAGTTTTTGAAAGTTTCTGATCCTTTAATACCTACCCATGCATAAGCTCCAGTGAATGGAACAAGTTTAGAAACAACAGGAGCACCACCAGGAGCACCTTGATATGGAATAGCAAGGGCACTATCTGTCAACCAAGCCTGAGCTTCAGCATATTTTGCGTAGCGTGCATTCACGTCTGCTGTTTCGCTGGCAGCGGCATCAAGCAGTTCTTTATATTTGTCTAAGCCAACTGTTGTCATGAATGGCTCGGTCTTACCACGTGTCACTCCCAACTTGTCAATATTTGCACCTTTTTCGGGATCTAAGATATCGAGGTAAGTTGATGGATCTTGGTAGTCAGGACCCCAACCTGCGTAAGAAATATCATTTGCAAGTCAATCACTACGTTCTCAGCACCAAGCGATGCTTCGATGGACTGTTTCATAGATTGAGCTTGAGCAACACTAGTTGCACTCGTTTGGTTGACAGGCATATCCAAGTGAACTGGGAAAGTTACACCCTCAGCTTCAAGTGCTGATTTAGCTTTAGCAAATTCTGCTTTGGCTTTTTCTTGGTTATAAAGACCATTTTGTCCATCAGACAAGTCAACATCTTTCCACTCATCACCGTAAGTAACCAATTTTTCCTCTGTTAACTGACCGAAGTTTTTGCCTCCAGCACTTACAAACGTATCAGGAACAATCATGTTACGCAATGCTTTATCAGATGCATCTTTACCGACATTTTGAGCCAAGTAGGTTTGACGATCAAAACCAAAAGCAATCGCTCGACGGAAGTCTTTGTTCAGCAATGCTTTCTTAGCGCTCTCTTGTTGAGTAGCATCTTTTGATGTATGGTCAAAATTAGAACGGTTTAGGTTAAAGAAAGAATAGTAAGTTGATGAACCAGACAAACCATAATAAATATTTTCGCCAAACTGTTCTTTTACAGCTGAATAGCTGGATGAGTTAGGGAAGACACGAGCCGTAGAATAGTTGCCGCTCTTGAATCCTTCAATCAATGACTCTGGATCATTCCCATCGTAGAATGTTAATTTCACATCAGAGATTTTAACTTTGTCAGCATCCCAATACTCTTCATTTTTTGTCAACTCAATGGATGATTTTGAAGTCATCGCGCTGATTGTATACGCACCGTTGTAAAGAAGACCGTCAGGAGATGCTTTACCAAAGTCGCCGCCTGCTACGAATTCAGCATTGACTGGCAACATGACACTCATTGTTGTTTTTGAGTTCCAGAAGCTCTCTGGCTGATTCAAGGTATATTGAACTGTACGTTCATCAAGTGCTTTAATGCCAACTTTGTCAAAGTCCACTTTACCTTCGATATAATCATTCAAACCAGCAACTGAATCTTGAACAATGTAAAGCGCTTCAGATTCATTATCTGCCGCATATTTCAATGCAGTTACAAAATCTTCAGCTGTTACGTCGCCGTATTCTTCACCATCAAAGGTATACCACTTTACACCTTCACGCAGTGTATAAGTGTATGTTTTACCATCTGCAGAGGCTTTCCAATCTTCAGCAAGCGATGGAACAAGATTCCCATACTTGTCGTATTCCAACAATCCATCGACGGCATTAGTCGCAAGGTCTGAGATTTGTTGGCGGCTGTATTTCAAATAATCTAATGATGAAGGATCTTCAGTGTAAACATATGAATATGTCATGCCTTCTGATTTACTTGAGGAACTGCCATTCCCACAAGCGGCCAAGAAAGCTGCAGAAAGCAAGGTTACACCAGCAATTGCTGCGATTTTTCTTTTTTGCATAAATAGGTCTCCTGTTTAAAAGTTTTCTGAATCACTTGCTTTTTCTGAAACAATTCTTAAAGGATATGTTACCTATTATATCATGAGAAATTTTAGTTGTAAAGTTATTTTATTTACTTTTTTTAATTTTCTGACTTTTCAGCAAATTGTGGTCTATTTTCACTTAAGAGGCTTTTCTATTTTTATGGTACAATAGAAACAGTTGGAAGGAATGAACATGAAAAAATATTTATACAGCCTAGTAGCTGTGCTATTCTCTTTTGCTTTTCTAGGAGAAACTGTGGCGGCAGCAGATTTTTCGGTAGCTGCAAAGGAGGCCATCGTCGTAGAGGTTTCTATGGGAAAAGTCCTGTATGAACAAGATGCCTCAAAGCCTACCTATATAGCTTCCATCACTAAACTGTTAACTATTTACTTAGTTTACGAAGCAATCGAAAAAGGTGAAATTTCTTTAGACACTGCAGTTGAGATTTCCGATTATCCTTATCAACTGACCGTGGATAGATTAGTCAGCAATGTTAATTTGGATGCGAGAAATTACACGGTCAGCGAATTGTTAGATGCGACTACTATCTCGTCTGCTAATAGCGCAGCAATTGCCCTCGCAGAAAAGATATCAGGGAGTGAGTCAGCTTTCGTGGATCGGATGAAGAGCAAATTGAAAGAATGGGGGATTACGGATGCGACCTTAGTCAACGCAACGGGTCTAAACAATGAATTTTTAGGAGACAAGATCTACCCTGGTTCTGAAAAGAATGATGAAAATAAACTATCAGCACATGATGTAGCTTTCATCGCACGTCGCTTACTCTTGGATTATCCACAAGTTTTAGAAAGGACCTCACAAGCTAACTATACTTTTTCTGGCATCACCTATGCGAATACCAACCAGATGTTGGTCGGTGGAGCATTCGAAAGAGCTGGTGTTGATGGTTTAAAGACGGGAACAACTGAATTAGCCGGGGCTTCTTTTGTCGGTACTACCAATGAAAACGGTATGCGAATTATTACAGTGATTTTAGGAGCTACGGATGGCGAAGAATTTCCTGAAAATCGTTTTGTTGCCACCAATCAACTGATGACATACGCTTACGATCATTTTGAATTAACAAATTTCGTTGAAGCTGGTCAAACTTCTCCTGGAAGTAGCATCCATTTATTTAATGGGCGTGAAGAAACTGCTCCAGTAGTCGCGCGAAACAAAATGACGGTTGTCCGCCGAAAAAATAGACAAACAGAACTAACTGCAAATTTCAAAGCTACTCAAGAGATTTTTGATGCACCAATCGCTAGCACAACCGCAGTTGGTACTCTCACGTTCAATGATGATGACTTGGTTGGCAGTGGCTACTTAGGGGAAGTCCCTCATGTAGAAATGATAACAGCCGAGAAAATTGAGACAGCCATTTGGCCTATTTCCTGGTGGAATCACTTTGTCCGTTATGCGAACGAGAAATTGTAAAAATAGATTGATAACAGAGAAAAACTCGCCCAAGAGCGAGTTTTTTTATTTTAAAAGTTAGACACTCACATCATGTCGTGTAAAAGAAAATCTACGATTTTCCTTATCTTTAATCAACCTGAACAACACATAGTAGAAATGCTCCCGCATTTCTACTATGTCCAACTTCAGTTGGTGGATGATTCCCCCAAGAGCTTTTTGGCTGTTCATGTCTAATCCACATGAAAAAAGTTGTTCAAGCAATTTTTTCTCATCTCCAATCTCGGTTGGAGGGTTATGTATGTAGAAGAGCATTATAGCTATTCCACTACTAAAAACACTACCCAACCGATCCTTCCATTTCATAAGCAATCAAACGGTTAAGCTCGACAGCATACTCCATTGGGAGTTCTTTGGTAAATGGTTCAACAAAGCCCATAACAATCATTTCTGTCGCTTCACTTTCTGACAAGCCACGACTCATAAGGTAGTAAAGTTGTTCTTCAGAAATTTTGGAAACTTTTGCTTCATGCTCGAGCGCCACTTGTGAATTATGGATTTCATTGAATGGAATCGTATCCGATGTTGAGATATCATCCATGATAATGGTATCGCACTCAATGTGACTGACGGATTTAGCTGAATTTTTTCCAAAGGTAACTTGACCCCGGTAGTTTACCGCTCCTCCGCCTTTTGCGATGGATTTTGAAACAATAGATGACGATGTGTGCGGTGCATTATGAATCATCTTGGCACCTGTATCTTGATTTTGTCCTGTATTGGCAAAGGCAATGGTCAACATGGTACCACGCGCACCTTCTCCTTCCAGATAAACGGCAGGATATTTCATGGTCGTTTTGGCACCAAGGTTCCCGTCAATCCATTCTACGGTAGCATTCTTCTCAGCTCGCGCACGCTTTGTAACCAAATTATACACATTATCTGACCAGTTTTGAATGGTCGTGTAGCGTACATAGGCACCTTTCAGGGCAAAAATTTCTACGATGGCCGCGTGCAAACTATTGGTCGAGTAGGTCGGTGCGGTACACCCTTCTACATAATCGACACTAGCACCTTCATCAACGATAATCAAGGTACGTTCAAATTGCCCAGTGTTCTGGTTATTAATGCGGAAATAAGTCTGAAGGGGAATATCTACTTTGACGCCTTTGGGCACATAGATAAAGGCTCCACCAGACCATACCGCCGAATTAAGGGCAGCAAACTTGTTGTCCGTTGGTGGGACCAATTTTGAGAAATATTTTTTGAAGAGCTCTGGGTATTCCTTGAGAGCTGAGTCGGTATCCGTAAAGATGATGCCCAACTTTTCGAATTCGTCCTTCATATTATGGTAAACAACTTCTGATTCGTATTGAGCAGAAGCTCCCGCCAAGTAAGCACGTTCTGCCTCTGGAATCCCAATTCGTTCAAAGGTTTCCTTTATTTTTTCAGGAACATCATCCCATGACCGTGCTGGTTTGTCTGATGGTTTTTGATAGTAAACCAAATCATCAAAATCAATGCTTGAAAGATCTGGCCCCCACTTTTGCATCGGTTTTTGGTTAAAGGCTTCTAGCGATTTCAGGCGAAAATCTAGCATCCATTCAGGTTCGTCTTTAGCTGCAGACATTTCACGGACAACAGCTTCATTGAGCCCCTTACCCGTTGAATAGACGGGCTCTACATCGTCGTGAAAACCAAATTGGTATTCCCCTAAATCAATGGGCTTTGGTTCCACAATTTCATTTGTTTCTGTCATACTTTTCTCACTTATTTTTTAAGATTTTTGCATGTTTTATTTGGTTTAGTTGAATTCATCTAGCCATCAAACTTCCATCTCACCTTAGCGATTAAATTAGAAGGTTAGCTAATTCAGTAAAATCTCATCATCGAAGACTTTACCTCCTGTCGCAATTACATCTCACTGCGTTTCACTCTTTACCTTCTTCGGCTGCTAAAGCAGTCCCTTGAAGGACGCAAGTTCCCGACGCAACTTGCTAGAAGACTGACTAGATCACGAAAAAGGCATTATCGCCCATTTTCATTCTCATCGCGATTACATCTCACTGCGTTCGATAGATTTTTTGAGTGCATTCCACGAAAGGGTGGCGCATTTAATACGTTGGGGAAATTTTGATACACCTGCCATAAAGCTTGCATCTCCCAATTCTTCTTGGCGCTCGTCTGTTTTTCCTTGAACCATGATAGAGAAGATCTCTGCTAATTCTAGAGCGTCAGCTTTACTTTTTCCGATAACTGCATCTGTCATCATACTAGAGGACGCTGTGGAAATTGTACAGCCATGTCCCGAAAAGGCGATATCTTCTATGATATCTCCATCAAATTTGACGGCCAGGGAGATGACATCCCCACAAATTGGATTGTTAAGCTGAACTGCTTCGACTCCATCCAGTCGTCCATGGTGATGGGGATTTTTTGAATGGTCGGAAACAACCGCCATGTAAAGGCTATCTAATCTAGAAAGTGCCATTGAAAAACTCCTTTGTCGCATGGATAGCTTGAATTAGTTTGTCGCAATCTTCCTTGGTATTATAAATGTAAAAGCTGACACGAACCGCTGTTGAGATTCCAAGATGGTTAATCAAAGGCTGGGCACAATGATGACCTGCACGCACAGCTACACCTTCATAATCAAGAGCTGTCGCAACATCATGCGGGTGCAGACCCTCCAAATTAAAGGCGATTACGCCCGCATGTTGACGAGGATCTTGTGGACCGTAGACGGTCAAGCCTTCGATGGCTTGCAATTTTGGCAAAATATAGGCTACCAACTCTTGTTCATAAGCGTGGATAGCATCCATTCCGATTGACTCAAGATAATCTATTGCTGCACCGAGAGCAATCGCTCCTGCAATATTAGGTGTACCTGCTTCAAACTTCCATGGCAATTCTTTCCAGATGGCCTCCTGCTCATACACAAAGTCAATCATTTCACCGCCAGATTCAATCGGGTCCATTAGATTGAGAATCTCTTCTTTACCATAAAGAACGCCAATACCTGTCGGTCCCAGCATTTTATGACCTGATAGAGTAAAGAAGTCACAGTCTAAATCCTGCACATCAATCTTCATGTGGGGCGCAGACTGAGCGCCATCCACAACCATGTAAGCTCCAACCTTGTGTGCTAGCTCTGCTATTTTTTTAACAGGATTGATACAACCCAAAACATTGGAGACGTGAGCTTAGGCATAAATAAGCTTAGCTCCTGTTTTCTGGCAAGCAACTTGCCAAGGAATAATATTGGAATGATGCTCCATAATAGAAATTAAGACTTCATCATCTGGTTGCAGAATTTGTTCCGCAAAGCGCCCAATCCAATTGAGACCTGTAGTTGTTCCACGTGTGAAAAGCACTTCCTTAGTAGACTTGGCATTGATGAATTTGCGCAGTTTTTCGCGACTAGCTTCATATGCTGTAGTCGCACGTTCTGCTAAAGTATGGACCCCACGATGGACATTAGCATTGTCCTCATGGTAATACGCATTTAAAACATCTAGCACTGCTTGCGGCTTCTGTGTTGTCGCTGCGTTATCAAGATAAACCAACGGCTCGTCGTTAACGATTTGGTCTAAAATCGCAAAATCTTTGCTGATTTTATAGGCATCTAGCATGGATATCCTTTCTAAAGCATTTAAAGTGGATAGAGTAAATAGAAGGTAACTTCTTCATTTCCCACAGAAAACACTTTACTGTACTCTCTTAGCGTTTGTCTAACTTACTATCCAATACGTCAACCATCTCATCACGCACTTCTTTGACCGGAATTTCCGTGATAACAGTACCCAGGAAGCCATGAATAACGAGACGTTCTGCAGTTGATTGGTCAATTCCACGGCTCATAAGATAGTACATATCTTCTGGGTCCACTTGACCGATAGAAGCTGCATGTCCAGCCGTCACTTCATTCTCATCAATCAAAAGAATAGGATTAGCATCACTTCGTGCCTTGTCGGACAACATCAGTACGCGACTTTCTTGTTGAGCGTCTGCTCCTTTAGCCCCCTTAACAATGTGGCCAATACCATTAAAAGTAAGAGTCCCACGCTCTAAGATGACTCCATGTTGCAGGATATGACCGATTGAATGCTGACCGTAATTGGTAACACGCGTATCAATCCCTTGAATTTGACGACCGCTTGACGCTGCAACAACTTTTAAGTTAGCACGGCTACCATTTCCAATCAAATCACTATCAAAATCCGCAATGACGTTGCCTTCATTCATCACACCAAGTGCCCAATCCACTGTCGCATCATTGGCGTGACGTGCTCGACGACTCATGTAAGCCGTGACATGTTCTCCAAGACGGTCAATCGCAGAAAACTTAATCTGACTACCTGCTTGGGCGATGACTTCAACCGAAATATTGGCACTCACTTCTACTTGGCCTTGTCCGATGGATTCAAAACGTTCTAAATAAGAGAAGGAGCTGTTTTTTCCTGCAACAATGAGAATGTGTTTGTTAAAAGGAAGGGCGCTATCGCTGTCCTGAAGAAAAATGCCTTCAATAGGTTGATCAATTTCCACATTATCAGGAACATAGAGAACAGCTGCGCTATTGAAGCAGGCATAGTTATAAGCTGCCAGTTTGTCCTCGTCGTAGGACACGGCCGTCCCAAAATGCTGTTCAATGATTTGAGGAATTTCCTCCAAGGCTGAGTGGAAATCTATAAAAATAACCCCTTGGTTGATGAGTTCCATTGGCAACTGCTCAAGAACTGTTTGTGTCCCAACTTGGACTAATTTAGGATTATCACCAAGAGCAGTAAAATCTGGGATATTCCCTGCAAAATCAGATTCTGCCAGAGTCCCATCTCCCAAGTTCCATCGATGAAACTTAACACGTTCAATAGCTGGTAAATCCAGCTCAGCTATTTTTTCAAAAGCCGAAAGTCGCAAATCTTGTAGCCATATCGGCTCCCCTTTGGTCTGTGAAAAAGCTAAAATATCTTGTTTTGACATAAGCGCCTCCAAACTAGACTTCTTCACTATATTCATAGCCAAGCTCTTCTGCGATTTGAGCGTATCCCTCTTTTTCAAGGCGAGCAGCCAATTCTGGACCACCTGAAAGAACAACTTTTCCTTCCATCATGACATGGACCACATCAGGCGTGATGTAATTGAGGAGGCGTTGATAGTGGGTGATAATCATAGCACCAAATCCTTCACCACGCATTTCATTGACACCTTTTGACACGACTTTGAGAGCGTCGATATCAAGACCTGAGTCAATCTCGTCAAGAAGGGCAAACTTAGGTTCCAGCATGAGGAGTTGCAAAATTTCGTTGCGTTTTTTCTCACCACCTGAAAAGCCTTCATTGAGGTAACGCTCTGCCATTTCTTCTTTCATACCAAGAAGTTCCATTTTCTCGTCTAATTTCGTGATGAAGTCACGAACAGAGATTTTTTCATCGTCTTCTTTACCCGCATTCATGGCTGCGCGGATAAATTCAGCATTGGTAATACCAGGGATTTCTGATGGATATTGCATGGCAAGGAAAAGGCCTAAACGAGCGCGTTCGTCCACTTCCATCTCAAAAATATTTTCACCATCCAGAAGAACTTCCCCTTCTGTTACTTCGTAATTCGGATGACCCACGATGGCTGCTGATAAGGTTGATTTCCCTGTGCCGTTTGGTCCCATGATAGCTGCAACCTCACCCGTTTTGAGCGTCAAATTGACACCTTTCAAGATTTTTTTGTTCTCAATTGACACATGAAGATTTTTAATTTCCAATACAGACATGATAGTCTCCTTTTATTTTTATCTCATTGTATTATACCAAAAAAGAGCCTATTGGGCTCTAGTGGTGTTTGAAAACATTCCGTTATAAGAAAGAAATACTTTTTTATTTTAATTTTTTGTTTTTCCATTTTTCAATATGTTCTTGGCGATAGGAAGAATTACCTATGAAGCGGAGCACATTGAGAAGCGGGGTGCGGTTTTCACCAAAAATCCCTACCAATTCACTAAGAATGAGTACTCCTAAAATCAATCCAATCATAAGGAAGATGCCTCCCAATCGACTAGACACATTTAAGAGAAGTGAAATCAAGGAAAAGACAAAGGAGATGGCGTAAATGACCAAAACAGTTCCGCGATGAGTTAATCCAAGCGATAAGAGACGATGGTGCAAATGCATGCGATCTGCTTCGTAAAATTTTTGCCCCGAAAGTGTCCGTCTCACAATCGCTACGACTGTATCCGTAAGCGGAACCCCAAGAATAATCATGGGGGTCACGACTGCTACTGCTGTTGAATTCTTCAAACCTTGTAGAGACAAAACACCAATCATAAAACCAATGAAAAGAGCGCCAGTATCGCCCAAATAAATAATAGCAGGATTATAATTATATGGTAGAAAACCTGCAATAGCTGCCACCAAAACAAAAATCGTCAAGGTCAAAAAGATACTACTATCTGGCAAAAAGAAATAGGAGACAATCCCCATTGTCATCAGGGAAATAATGGAAACGCCACATACTAAACCATCCAATCCATCAATGAGGTTGACCGCGTTTGTAATCGCCACAATCCACAAAACGGTGAGACAGAAGGACAACCACGGTGCAAAATGTACAAGAGGACCACCAAAGGGAATTTTGAAATCATCGAAACGGAAATCTGTAAAAATCCAGATAATAGAAGCTGCAAGCAACATTCCCATCATTTTCGGCATAGGACGTAATTCCTTAATATCATCTAACAAACCTGTCAAAATGATAATCCCACCCGCAAGAACGATGGGGAAAATATAGTTCAAATAGGTGCCATGGAAAGAAATCCGCGTCACAATAGCAGGTAAAATCCACAAGCTAGAAATAGCAAAAGCAAAAAAGATTGCTAATCCTCCAGCTGTCGGCATAGGAATCTTGTTAATCCGACGAGCATTGGGGTTGTCTACCGCACCGATACGAAAGGACAAAAAACGAACCAGAGGCGTTACGAGAGCCGCAATGACCAAGGTTGAAATCAAGACAATGATATACTTGAGCGCAAATGGAATCATACCAAAGGCACCTTTCTTAATTCATCTACCGCATCTACTGGCAAAAGCAGTTGACCATGCTCCTGTAAGTAAGGACGGCTAACGTGCGCATCATCTGCATGCTCCAACATCCGTGATAGTAAATAAATAGGATAGCAGGCAGGCTTATTTTCTACATGCAAAAGTACTGTCATATAGTATTTGTCCGCCATCTTGTAGAGCTCAGAAGTATCCATCTCCACATCTGTCGAACGAGCAAATTCGACCGCTTTTTGTAACTCGGGAAATTCCAGAATATAGTAGACATAAGGCTGTGTGAGAGAATCTTCTTCCTCAGCCTCTTCTTCCGCTTCGACCGCTTCCAAGTGACGGTGCGCTTTATGATCCTCAGCCGTCTTCTCACGCATCGTTTTTTCAATCGTCTTCAAGAAATCATCCGGAGTCATTTGAGAAATATCTTCCAGACTTGCCAAATCCGTCAGCTCCTCAAAATCAATATTTTTATCTAAATCAGACTTGGTTACAAAAACATCAATTTTATCTGGCTTAGGTGTCACTCGAAAACTGAGCATCCCACTCTCCCGAAAGGTCATCGGCAAGTCCAACTCATCCAAAACGGTATAGAAAAATTCTTCCGTCTTTTCTTGTGGAATAAGAAAATCCGCTAATTCCATACCTCGATCGTCTAAATCTTCTAATTTAATCGTAATTTTCAGCGTTGAATCGCTGATTTGTTTCATCTTCATGTCTTTACTCCATACATTGTTATCTTTCCATTATACAAGAATTACTTGTATTTTACAAAAGAAAGACCATAATGGACCTCCCTCAAAAAGGCTACTTTGCGATAGCCTTTCATTTTTAAAATAAGAAACGAATTCCTGCATAAACCAACAAAAGTGCCCCAAGGACAATTCGGTATTGTCCAAATACAGTAAAATCGTGTTTTTTGACATAGTCTGTCAAGAAGCGAATAGCTCTGAGGCTGACAAAATATGCTGTCACACTGGCGATCAAGAGCAAGAGCACCTGAAATCCTGTCAATGCATTCCCATCTATGAAATATTTAACAGCCTTAAGACCACTATAGCCAAACATGGTTGGAATCGCTAAGAAAAAAGTGAAATCAGCTGCTACCGAACGACTCGTTCCTAAAATAATGGCTCCAAGAATGGTAGCTCCAGACCGGCTGGTTCCTGGAACGATACTCAATACTTGGAAGCAACCAATAAGAAGTGCCGTTTTATAAGACATTCGCGCCAAATCGGTTACCTGAGGAACAACTTCCTGATTGCGTTTCTCAATCCAGATAAAAGCAATTCCATAAACGATCAAGGCAATGGCGACAGGTACCATAAAGTTAAAATGCGCTTCAAACCAGTTATCCAAAGGCACTGCAATCAAAATAGACGGTATGCAAGCAATCACAACCTTAGCCCATAGTTGCCAGGTCAGGCGAACTTCATGTGCTGTTTTCCCAGGTTGAAAGGGATTTAGCTTTTTAAAATAAATCGTCATAACTGCCAAAATAGCTCCCAGCTGGATGACGATATTGAACATATCCATAAATGATTTGCTTTGGTTCAGTTGTACGAATTCTTGCACCAGAATCAAGTGCCCTGTGGATGAAACGGGCAGCCATTCAGTAACCCCTTCGATAATCCCAAAAAACAGAGCTTTTAATATCTCAGAAAACATAACGACTCCTTGATGATTTTTTTCTATTATAACATAATTTCTTCTTATTTAAATTTCATTTTTATTTAGCCAATAACATTGCAATTTATCTGAATTTTTTATACAATAGAACGACCATTAAAAATTACTAGATTATAGAAGGAGAAACACATGAAAAAGAAAGTCTTAACTATTCTTGTGGCATGGATGGCACTCTTCTGCATTACAACTCCCGTTTCTGCTGATGATTATCTTCGAGTCGGTATGGAGGCAGCCTATGCTCCCTTCAACTGGACACAGGACGATGACACCAACGGGGCAGTGCCTATTGAAGGAACTAATCAATACGCCAATGGATATGATGTTCAAGTTGCAAAGAAAATCGCTGCAGACATGAACAAAGAAGTTTTGGTAGTCAAAACCAAATGGGAAGGTTTAGTCCCAGCCCTTACTTCTGGAAAAATTGACATGATTATCGCTGGTATGAGCCCAACTGAAGAGCGTAAAAAGGAGATCGCTTTTTCTGATAGCTACTACACTAGCGAACCCGTCCTAGTGGTTCGTCGTGATGGAGACTATGCTGATGCAAAAACCATCAATGATTTTGCAAATGCAAAAATCACTGCTCAGCAAGGTGTCTGGCATGTGGATTTATTGCCACAACTAGTAGACGCTAAATCGCAAACGCCTATGGGTGATTTTGCACAAATGCGTCAGGCACTAGAGGCTGGTGTTATTGATGCCTATATTTCAGAGCGACCTGAAGCTATGACAGCGGAAAACGCCAACTCACATTTTAAAATGGTGACTTTGGAAAAAGGCTTTGAAGTTTCAGAGTCAGATGCTGCTATCGCTATCGGAATGCGTAAGAACGACCCACGTATCGCACAAATCAATAAAACCTTAGCAACATTTTCAACAGAAGACCAAGTTTCTCTAATGGATCAAGTCATTACAGAGCAACCGTCGCAAGGCGAAGAAGCTACAGAGGAAGTCAATTTCCTGACACAGGTAATGACGATCGTTAAAAATAACTGGTCTTCACTCCTACGCGGGACTGGTATGACCTTACTGATTTCCATCATTGGTACTTTGGTCGGAACCTTGATCGGTCTCCTTATTGGCGTTTTCCGTACTGCACCAAAGTCTGCTAACAAATCAGTCGCTATTTTGCAAAAAATATTTGGTTGGTTCCTCAATGTCTACATCGAAGTCTTCCGTGGTACACCCATGATTGTACAATCTATGATCATTTATTATGGTACTGCACAAGCTTTTGGTATCAATATTGATCGTACTTTGGCGGCCATTTTCATCGTGTCTATTAATACTGGTGCCTATATGAGTGAAATTGTCCGTGGTGGTATATTCGCTGTAGATAAAGGACAATTCGAAGCCGCTACCGCTCTTGGATTTACCCATGGACAAACCATGCGAAAAATTGTCTTGCCACAGGTTGTCCGCAACATTCTTCCAGCTACTGGTAATGAATTTGTCATCAACATCAAAGATACTTCTGTATTGAATGTTATTTCCGTGGTTGAACTCTATTTCTCTGGAAATACCGTGGCAACTCAGACCTATCAATATTTCCAAACCTTTACAGTAATTGCTATCATTTACTTCATTTTAACCTTTACTGTCACGCGCATTCTTCGAGCGATCGAAAAACGTTTCGACTCCGATTACTACACAACCGGCGCAAATCAAATGCAAGTAGAGGAGGGCCCACATGTCTAATCCCATTTTAGAAATCAAGCATCTCAAAAAATCATTCGGACAAAACCAAGTCCTCAAGGATATTTCCCTTTCTGTAAATCCTGGTGAAGTGATTTCAATCATCGGATCATCAGGTTCCGGAAAATCGACCTTCCTTCGTTCCATTAATCTATTGGAAACTCCGACAGAAGGACAGATCCTTTTCCACGGTGAAAATGTTCTTGAGAAAAATTACGATGCAACGACCTACCGCGAAAAATTAGGAATGGTCTTCCAATCCTTTAATCTCTTTGACAATCTCAATGTCTTAGAAAACGCCATCGTCGCACAGACAACTGTCTTGAAACGCACGCGTTCAGAAGCCGAAATCATTGCCAAAGAGAACCTCAATCGCGTTGGAATGACGGAGCAATATTGGAGCGCTAAGCCTAAACAATTATCCGGTGGTCAAAAGCAACGGGTCGCCATTGCACGCGCGCTCTCCGTTAACCCAGAAGCCATGCTCTTTGATGAGCCAACTTCTGCCCTTGATCCAGAGATGGTCGGCGAAGTTCTAAAAACCATGCAGGTCCTGGCAAAATCTGGGCTGACCATGATCATCGTGACCCATGAAATGGAATTTGCTCGTGACGTTTCTGATCGTGTCATCTTCATGGATAAAGGTGTTATTGCCGAAGAAGGATCGCCAAAACAAATCTTTGAAGAACCTAAAGAAGAACGGACACGTGAATTCTTAAAACGCTTCTTGAAATAAGGAGTTCATAAAGTTTCTCAAATCTAGTTAGTTTTCCCAAACAAAAAATACCAGTCAATCACTTAATGGCTGGTATTTTTATATAAGAAAAAGCGAGGAAGACCTCGCTTAAACTCTTGATTAATTTTCAAACTTTTTATGGTTTTTATCGTAAAAATCAATCAATCCAAGAGCCGTTGCAAATGAAATGTTGTCGATTTTAGCGCGACCTTGTGCAAGGGCGATAATAGACATCTCACGGGCATTTGTTTCTTTGCTGATACGGTAGCCAGTGATTTTTTTATCACGGACCCAACCAACAACAGCGGCTACTTTTTCATAACTAGTCATTAGAAACCCCTTTCCTTTGTACTAATAGAGTACCATTATAGTACAACTTATACATTTCTGTCAAGGATTTTCTTGACATTCTTCAAAAAATAGTAGGAATCGACTGAAAATAATAACATTTTCTAATGTAATCTTATCTATTTTTTTCTATCAGTTCACTCAGAAAAAAGGGGGATGCTTTTATTTACTTGCTTTCAATGCAGAGAGCACCTGCGTACGAATATCATCTACTCCATTTGGTGTATTGGGCAAGAAAAGGGTTTGATTACCGTGACTAGCAAAAGTATTAAGAGTATCCAAATATTGGTTGGTCAATAAAATCGCCATAATCTGCTCTTCTGTCATGCCAACATTAGCTTCTTTCAGTTCAGCAATGGACTCTGCTAATCCATCAACGATAGCTTTACGTTGTTGGGCAATACCGACACCGTGAAGGCGATCTTTTTCAGCCTCCGCTTCGGCCGCTGTAACGATTTTGATTTTATCTGCTTCTGCCAATTCTTGTGCTGCCACGCGTTTACGTTGTGCCGCATTGATTTCATTCATGGATTGCTTCACTTCAGCATCAGGCTCAACTTTGGTAATCAAGGTTTTGACAATGATGTAGCCGTAAGTTGACATTTCCTCTGCCACTTGTTTTTGAACTTCAAGGGCAAAAGAGCGTCTTCAATATAGGACTTAATCTGCGCTTCTGGATGCATCAGTTTGTAATAAGCGTCAATGACATTTTGCTCATTCACACGATATTGAGTTGCAACATTCATGGTCACAAATACATTATCCTGTGTCTTAGTTTCAACGACGATTTCACTTTGCAAAAGACGAAGTTGAATACGCGCCGCAATCACATCAATGCCAAAAGGAATTTTGAAGTTAATCCCCGATGTTGAGGTGCGCTGGTATTTACCAAAACGTTCGATAATAGCTACAGTTTGTTGCTTCACCACATACAAACCTGAAATAATTAAAACAATGACCAAAACTAGTAAAATAACTAGAAAAACTGAAATTCCAAACATATTATTCTCCTTTGCTTGCATTTCATCAAGCGACTAAATGCTTCTAGACGACGGATAAATCGGCTAAAATCTTCTTTTTCTCCTAGCGTTATCCCGATTAGGACAGGTCCTGTTCCCTTATTTGATCGCTTGATATATTCAAAACGAGTAATATCATCATAAGGACCTAAGATATCATTTACAAATTCTCTTAGGGCATCAGGCCTTTGCGGGAAATTGACGACAAAATAGTGTTTAAGACCGGCATAAATTAATGACCGTTCTTCCATCTCCGGCATACGGTTGATATCGTTGTTCCCACCTGAAAGGATACAACAGATGGTTTTTCCTTTGATATCTTCTTTGATCACCTCCAGCGCAGCAATTGCCGCAGCACCTGCGGGCTCCGCTACAATTCCCTGCTTATAATAGAGGTCAATAACGGTTTCTGAGATCCAACCTTCATCTACACTGATAAGCTGATCTACATACTTGCGAGCAACCTCAAAAGTGCTAGCTCCGACCTGCTGTACGGCAATTCCATCTGCGAACTTATCGATCTGCTTCAGCTTGATCGGCCTTCCTGTATCAAAAGCAGCCTTCATAGACCTAGCACCACTGGCTTCAACGCCTATAATAGCAATTTCCGGAGTCTGGTCCTTCGAGTAGGTCGATACTCCCGCAATCAAACCACCTCCACCAACTGGTACTAAAATCTGATCAAAGTGAATTCCTGTCTGAGCTGCTTGCTCTAAAATCTCTACCGCTACCGTTCCTTGTCCCGCCTGAACGTTGGGATTATCAAAGGGATCGATGAAGGTTTTACCTTCTTGAACAGTATAATCTTGGGCTGCTTGTGCTGATTCATCAAAGGTATCACCTACTAATTTGATAGTCGCATAAGGACCACCAAAAAATTGAACTTGCCCGATTTTTTGCTTCCCTACAGGTATAAGCAACCCCTTGGGCATGATTTCCAGCAGATGCGCAAACAACTCCGCGCTCTTTTTCTTCCTGACTCAGCTGCGAAATGGCGCAGTAGGCACCCCGAATCTTAAAGGACCTGACACGTTGCTCATTTTCACGTTTGATGAAAATGCATGCTTGATATTTTTCTGATAAATAAGAATCATAATCCAGCGAAGTCTGGATGACGACATCTTTGAGGACAGCGTGTGCTGCTTGGATGGTTTTAGCCGAAATCATCATTCTCCTCTTTTCATCTGATTAATTTTTTATTATAACAAATTTTTGGAAAAAATCCAGTGTTTCTTGAAGCGATTTCAAAATATTTTCCATGAGATATTTCCAAATAGAAAACAGAATGAAGCCAGCTTGCACTAACTCCACTCTGACTTCTTATTGATAGATTTTAAAGGTCTCATCGTCGTTACGATTGACAAAGGGCATAGCTTTACGAAGCTCAGCTCCGACTTTTTCAATCTCCAAGCTCGCTGTTTCCTGACGGTAAGCTTCCATGCGTGGACGGCCAGATTTGTAATCGTTGATAAAGTCGTGGGCGAATTTCCCATTTTGAATATCTGCAAGTACCGCCTTCATATTTTCTTTGACTTGATCGGTAATCACGCGCGGACCGGATACATAGTCTCCAAATTCAGCCGTGTTTGAGATAGACTGACGCATTTTCTTGAAGCCACCTTCATAAATCAAATCTACAATGAGTTTCATTTCGTGAAGGACTTCAAAATAAGCCAATTCCGGAGCGTAGCCCGCTTCTGTCAAAACTTCAAAACCTGCTTCCATTAGGGCTGTCAATCCTCCGCAGAGAACGGCTTGTTCACCAAAGAGATCTTCTTCTGTTTCCTCCTTGAAACCGGTCTCTAAAAGACCCACTCGAGCTGATCCAATGCCCTTAGCCCAATCCATAGCAATATGTTTGGCTTGTCCAGTTGCATCTTGGTAGACTGCATAAAGTGCTGGTACACCAAAGCCTTCTTCAAATGTGCGACGTACCAAGTGCCTAGGTCCTTTCGGTGCACACATGAAGACATCTACGTCTACAGGCACTTTGATAAATTCAAAATGAATATTGAAGCCATGTGCAAAACCAAGAGCATTTCCGGCTTCTAGATTTGGAGCAATTTCTTGGGTGTAGAGATCTGATTGGATTTCATCTGGCGCCAAAACCATGATAACATCTGCTTGTTTGGTTGCTTCTGCGACTGCAAAAGTTTCGAAGCCATCTTCTTTTGCTTTGTCAAATGATTTACCGGCACGGACACCGATAATCACTTCATGACCGGTGTCACGCAAGTTTTGTGCGTGGGCATGACCTTGCGATCCATAACCGATTACAGCGATTCGTTTGCCTTCTAGGGCTGGAACGGTTATATCTGCTTCATATTGCATATTTACTGCCATAGGGTTCTCTTTTCTTTTAGAAAGCTAGTTGATTTTTTTAAGTCAAGGAAAGGGGTTGGGTTTTACTAGTCTCGGCTAAAGCCGGTTGCACCCGTGCGGGCAATATTTTTGATACCATAAGGCTGAATGACACGCAGGATAGCTTCAATCTTATCGCTATCTCCTGTCATCTGAATAGTAATCGAGTGAGGCGCAACATCTACCACACCGGCACGAAAAGGTTGGATAATGGCCAAAATCTCAGCGCGCTTATGGGCTGGAGCAGAGATTTTCACTAATAGTACTTCCCGTTCCAAATGCGGAATATCTGTGATGTCCCGTACATGCACGACATCAATCTGGCGATTGAGTTGCTTGGTGATTTGCTCGATCTCATCTATCTCAATCGGCATGGAACCCAGTCCAAGTAAGGTTGAAACGACCGGAATACGATAACACTCCGCAAAAGCAAGCAATTCCTCTTGTGCACCTGCGTAGTTGACACCCCCACCTGCGAGTATCAAAGGGGAGTTAGTTTCTGAGAGAGCCTGTAATAGTTTTTTGATCTGCAAACCATTTGGCTCAACAGTCGGCTGATAGCTTGGCAAATGAACTATCGGATCATAATAAAAATCTACTTCGCGTTCCTGTACATCCTTTGGAAGATCAATGACGACAGGGCCAGGACGACCAGTTGTAGCAATATGAACAGCTTCCGTAATCATTCGAGGAATATCTGCAGTGTCACGAATTTGGTAATTGTATTTCGTAACTGGCATAGTTGCACCAATAATATCCGCTTCCTGAAAGGCATCCTTACCAATGCCAGGTGTCGCTACCTGACCTGTAAACACCAGAAGAGGAACACTATCGCCCATGGCATCCGCAATACCGGTGATTGCATTGGTTGCCCCAGAACCACTCGTCACTAAGGCTACGCCAATTTTTCCACTTGATTTGGCAAAACCTTCTGCTTCATGGACTGAACCTTGTTCATGGCGGCCCAAAATATGGCGAATACCCTCAAAACGATAAATTTCGTCATAGAGTGGCAAGACAGCACCACCCGGATAGCCAAAAATCGTATCCACACCCAACTTTCGTAAGGTATCGAGTACCAAAAACGATCCGGTTTGTGCTTGATCTAAAGCAATTTTTTCCACAATATTCCTCCTTCCTCATCAGCAACTATGCATTCTGCTCAATGATTTTCTTTATATCATATCACAAAGAAAGGAAAAGCCAATGGAATATTCTGAAAATTCTACCATTTAATTTTCACTCAGCTATTATAGCCAAAAAAGATAATAAAAATGGTTACATAAAGAAAAGCTACCAAAAATAGAAGGTAGACTATACCTAGCAGAATTTTGGAATTGCGGGACAAATTGAGCTCCTTGTGATGACGAAGAAATCCAACGCCTAGGAACAAGACTCCCCCCCCATAAAACAATCACTAATAAACGAAACGGTAACATTATGATTCCTCCTTTTTCTCTTATTGTATAATTTTTCTAGAATAGGATATAAACAAAAGAGAGCGGGACAAAAATTGATCATTTCTTAGAGATTTGATTTTTCAGTACTTTTTCCATTTTCAGGTACTGACCTAAAACAGTCTAGTAGGCTGTTTTACTCCCGCCTACGCATAGTTGAACAGACATGAAAAAGCTGGTGTATGGCTATATTCCATGCCACTCAAGCACCGCGTCTTGTCATTGTCTTATCAATGAAATAAAAATAGGAGGCTAGGACTTCTGTCCCAGCCTCCATCATCTATCTTTAAGGCACATAGGTTTCTTGTGGAATTTCCACGTATACTCCTAACGATGCCGAAACTGCATCCAATCGTGCTTGAAAAGCCGATTTTTTAGCCTCATCTGTCAACTTATCTACTTCTACTTGGGCAGTAGCAATGACTTCTTGTGAAGGGGAGTATTCTGCTTGAACGACTAGATTTTCAATCGCTGTTTCTTGCTCTTTTAAGGCAATGGCTTGACTAACAGCATCTAATCGTGCTTGAAGGGCTACTTTTTGCTCAGCGTTAGCTAAACCATCAACAGCAACTTGGGCAGTAGCAAGAGTTTCAGCTGTTTGGCTCACTTCCGCTTCCGCAACGAACTTTTCTGCTTCCAAAGCTTGGTCCAGTTGCTTCATTTTTTCTTGAAGGTGGACACGATCGGATTCATTCTCTAACGTGTCAATTTTTTCTTGGGCTGCAACGATATCCTCTGCTGCTAAACTTTTTTCTGCTTTTGCAACAGCATGTTGAGCTGCTAAAATGGTGCTCTTCATTTGCGTGATGGCAGCTGCTTTCGTATGTCGATAATAAGTATAAGTCAACCCACCAACTGCTAGCAAAATCATAATCCCAAATAGCAGAGCAATATTGCCTTTTTCTACTTTTTTCATTCTATTCTCCTTGTTTTCGTTCTTATTTATTATATAAATACATACATATGATGTCAAGTCCTATCTATATGAGGAAAAATTTCTTACACTTAAATAAAATAGCTTATTTTCAACCTGATTTTAGAAACGTTCCTTATAAGTATAGGTATTTGCAACTATTTTCTAAAAAACTGCTGCTCTCTTTTCCATCTCCTTTGTATATCCTCCTTTAAATTTTATTTTATAATCTCCTAAAACATTCAACTAAGTTTGCAAAGACCTATGGTATAATGTGCTTATGAAACAGATAAAACCTTCTCTTATTTATTTTTTCTTCTTTCTTCTTTGTAGTATTGGTCTAGAGTATGAGCTCTCTGTCTTCTATGGTGCAAACCTCTCTAATCAGCAATATCTACTAACCTTTGAAGGGGCTAATCATCATCGCAACAGTCATTCTCTTCCATTTTATTTGGAATTCACCTTACGCGACTTGGCAGACACCTCTTTCTATCCACCTCGCTATTCTAGGAGCAGCGTTCTTACTCTTCTTCAGATATATTTTATTGGACAGCAAACAGTCTCTTTCCTAATAAGAAAGGGATTGTTTCTTTTTATACATAAATTTCAAACTTTTACAGAATATTCTGCATTTTTATGCTATAATAGCCCAAAATAAAATTTCTCCTTAGGAAAAGCGAGGGAAAGGATGTTTGTATGACAGACACTTCTAAGCAAGAATTTCGCCATCGTAGTAGAGTCTACGACAGTATGGTCAAATCTCCCAACCGTGCTATGCTTCGTGCAACAGGCATGACAGACAAAGATTTTGGAAAACCTTTCATCGGTGTCATTTCAACATGGGCTGAAAATACACCGTGCAACATGCACCTGCATGATTTTGGAAAATTAACTAAAAAGGGAATTAGCGATGCTGGCGGATGGCCAGGCCTGTACGGCACCATTACTGTTGCGGATGGAATTGCTATGGGGACAGACACCTGGAATGCGCTTTTCCCCGACATCACGTGATATCATTGCAGATTCTATTGAGGCAGCTATGGGTGGTCACAATGTGGATGTTTTTGTGGCAATCGGGGGCTGTGATAAGAATATGTCAGGTTCTATGATAGCTATCGCCAACATGGATATTCCTGCCATTTTTGCTTATGGAGGAACTATTGCACCTGGGAATCTCAAGGGAAAGAAAATTGATTTAGTATCCGTTTTTGAAGGGATTGGCAAGTGGAATCACGGCGATCTAACAGAAGAAGAAGTCCGCGAAATTGAATGCAATGCCTGCCCCAGATCTGGTGGCCGTGGAGGAATGTACACTGCCAATACTATGGCAACAGCCATCGAAGTCATCGGCATGAGCTTACCTGGATCCTCTTCACACCCAGCAGAGTCTCCTGAAAAAGTTGCCGATATCGAAGAGACTGGTCGAGCGGTTGTCCACATGCTGGAAATGGGTCTCAAACCATCTGATATCATGACCCGTGAAGCCTTTGAAGATACCATCACCGTGACCATGGCACTCGGCGGATCCACCAACGCCACCCTTCATCTCTTGGCAATGGCTCACGCTGCTAATGTGGATTTGACCTTGGAAGATTTTAATGATTTCCAAGAGCGAGTGCCTCACTTAGCAAACTTGAAACCATCTGGACAATATGTTTTCCAAGATTTGTACGAAGTTGGTGGCGTACCTGCTGTCATGAAATATCTCTTAGCAAATGGTTTTCTCCATGGCGACCGTATCACGTGTACAGGTAAAACGGTGGCTGAAAACTTAGCAGCATTTGATGATTTGACGCCTGGTCAAAAGGTTATCATGCCACTTGATAACCCAAAACGTGCGGATGGTCCATTGATCATCCTTAAAGGAAATTTGGCGCCAGATGGTGCTGTCGCTAAGGTTTCCGGTGTCAAAGTGCGCAACCATACTGGTCCAGCCAAGGTCTTTGATTAAGAAGAAGAAGTCCAAAAGGTGGTTCTGGTATGCCGGAAATGCTCTCGCTCTCATCTATGATAGTCGGAAAAGGGCAAGGTGATAAGGTTGCCCTTCTGACCGATAGTCGTTTCTCTGGCGGAACCTATGGCCTAGTTGTCGGGCACATTGCTCCTGAAGCTCAGGATGGTGGTCCCATTGCCTATCTTCATACAGGAGACCTGGTCACAGTTGATCAAGATACCAAAGAAATTACCATGCATGTTTCGGATGAAGAAGTAGAGAAGCGCAAACAAACAACTGTCATTCCACCACTTTATAGCCGTGGGGTTCTGAACAAACTGGTAAACAATAAGAGACAAAATCCCTGAGGAAAATGAATTCCCTAGGGATCTTTTTTATCCAATTTTAACAATCGTTCGCCCGAGATGACAGCCTTCTTTGATAGATTGCAGGGTCGTAGGCAGCTCTGCCAGAGAAATCTCTTGAACGTGCAATCTGTCTACAATCTGCCATTCAGTCGCAAATCGTTTCCAAATCGCGCAGCGTTTTTCATGAGAAATCTGAACCGAATCAACACCCAGAGCTTTTACACCGCGTCACCATTATAGGCAATCTGAAGTATGAGATGAGCTACAACATCACCCCCCACCGTATCTAAAACAAAGTCATATTGAGGCTTTAGGAGTAAAGGATTTTCTTTCAAAAAGACATCTTCTGGACGGATCATTTTCTGAGCCCCCAAACCAGTGACCAATTCTTTCTGGTAATCTTTCCGAATAAGAGCGGTGACCCTTTCATAGCCAGAAGCTGCTAAGATAGCTAAAGCAATCGAGCCCACACCTCCACTAGCTCCCGTAACAAGGATGCGAGGTGATTGTTCTGGCTTTAGCCCCACTTCTTCCAAAGCCGCTATCGATAGACCTGCTGTCAGACCTGCCGTCCCCAAAACCATGGCATCTTTCAGAGTCAAATCGTCTGGTAAAGGAACTACCCATTCATGAGGCACGCGCGCATACTGGGCAAAACCTCCTGTATGTGACATGCCCATCCCATAGCCTGTTACCAAAACTTCCTGACCTGGACTGAGAGTCGAGTCAGATGAAGATACGACGCGCCCCGCTAAATCAATACCTGGAATCATAGGATAGGAACGGATAACGCCCCCTTTTTTCTGAACAGCCAGCATATCCTTATAATTAACCGAACTGTAGACAACCTCAATAAGGGTATCGCCCTCACTCAAGTCTTCCAAACCAATCGTTTGAATCCGCTCTTGATTCTTCTTCATATTGATGATTTCTCCTTAATTTTTCCTCATTGTACCGAATTTATGAAGCGATTTCAAGTCAAAAAGAGTGTGGGACAATAGTTTGAGAACTCAACCACTATGCCGAAGCATTCTGTCCTTAAACCGAAACAAGAGGCGAGATTTTTGCCCCAGCCTCCTTCATTCATTTTCTAGCGGGAAGCAATACCAAGTGCAATTCTTCCATAACGACTAATACGGGTCATTTCCCACACGGGAGTCCAAACAATTTCAACACTGACAGAATCAATACCATCAATCTGCTGTAGCTTTTGCACCACTTCAAGGGGTAGAGTATCGGTACAACCAAAATTGGCATCTGTGAAGGTCATAGTCAGCCGACAGTGCTTGTTTTCATCGACTTCAATGGCGTAGACCAAACCTAAATGATAGATATCCAATTCAATTTCTGGATCAAAAATCGTTTCTAGAATCTCCACTAATCTCTCTGATAAGACGCGCGCACCATCGTTTAACTGAATATCCTCTCTCATAGCATTCACTTCCTCATGTTTTTTACTATTCTATCTTAATCTAAAAAATTTTTCAACGAAATGACGGAATTTTCTAAAAATTGACTTCAAAAGAAAAGCCGTTGGAAAACCAACTAGACTTGCTTTCTCTTCTGACGCTTATAGGCTTGAATAACCGCTAAAGCACGCTTACGCGTTTTGATGTTGGGACTTTTTAGTTTCCGATAAGCACTGGACAAATCCATTCTTTCTGCCATGACACACATCCAAATCTTAATGAAAACTAGTATATCTTAAATTAGTTAGCCAGTCAAGTATTTAATCAAAGAAAACTCACCTCTGCACGAAAGATACAAAAGTGAGTTTACATTAGTTACCTTCTTTCAGCGATTCAGTAAATCGATGCGTAAACTGAGCCGTCATACCCCAAATATTTTCTGGCAGGCATTCATAGAAAGGAATATTACGCTGATAGTGACTAAATTTGTAGTCCACTCCATTTTGGATACGTTCAAAAGGAAAATTAGAATCTTTCTCAATCACGGTATCCAAGCAATAGTAAGTTGGACCATTTTCTAGCAACTGCGAAAGGGGGACAGTAAATAGACGCTCTACCTCTTCATTTGGCACAATTGTAGTCCAGTCCTGAATGTGTAACTTCCCAACAAGGCAATGAATGATACGATCTGGATGTACGATATAATCAATCTCCCCAAGAATCTCAATGGTATCCTCTGAAATTTGCAACTCTTCTACCGTCTCGCGAATAGCTGCCTGTCGAAGAGTTGCAAATTCTTCTCTGCCAATAGCTGTAGGATTTCCGCTACGACGGTCATGTCTTCCAAGACATCTGGAAAAAAATTTGATTTGATGGTATTGATTACCAGATATAGCGACGACTTCGACATTCCGCACGTGCTAGCTCCGCCTTCATTTTTTCCTTATTCATGTCTGACAGATAGGCATCGTACTCTTCTTGGGTCAGATTCCCCTCCATACCATTAAAACCATAAGCATAGGCTAAAATAGCAATTTTAATCCCATGAATTTCTTTAATCAATAGCGGAGCAGTTGACCGATTGCCCTCTGGATAAACACCCACCGTTTCAATCCCTTGGTCTGTAAAATTTTTAGAAGTCGAAATCAATCCTGAAAGCTGAGAGTCCAAAATGTGATTGTGCGCTAAATCCACCACATCATAGCCCGCATCTTTGATCGCATTGACCACAGATGAAGGGGGCGTTAAAAAGTGGATAACCTGCCAACTGAAAATCTGGAGAAATGGTTCCTTCAAAATCTGCAATGGCTAAATCTGCCTGCTCAATCCAAGGCTTCACATAGGTAAAATTCTCCGCAAAATCGTAGGAACCATCCTCCTGCTGAGCACTCATGTAGACCGCATCGTGATAGAGAAGGTCTCCGTGCGCTATAATGCGCGCTGTCTGATTTCCCTTTTCATCAACTAGCTTTTCTTGAGTCTTCTTTGGCGATTCCGAGCCAGTACTCTCTCTGGCTGGACGGTCTCCCATCAACTTGGGCGAAAAGAATAAACCTAAACTCAAAATGAGTATGCCGAACAAGCAAATACCTAATAGGATTTCCTGTTTCTGACGCTGTTGTACCAATCGTTGTTTTCTTCTCATGATCTTCTCTTTTCTTCCAGTATCGGCTTTTTTCGTAAAAATAGCTAGCGCTTTCATCGACTATAGAGAAAAAGCAGGGACACCTGCTTTCTAATCAATATAGGATAATTTCCCACGAAAATCATCTAAACTTTCATAGCCTTTTTCTTCCATGATAGCCTCAAGCTCCTTAGTAATGCGCTCAAAAGCAGTAGGCCCTTCTTTTTGAAGAGTTGTACCAATTTGGACCATACTAGCACCACAGAGAATGTGTTCAAAAGCATCGCGCCCCGTCAGGACACCTCCAGTTCCGATAATCTGAATTTCTGGTTTTAAACGTTGGTAAAAGGCATGAACATTTGCCAGAGCAGTTGGCTTGATGTATTGACCACCAATACCACCAAAACCTTGTTTTGGTTTAATGACCACCGATTCATCTTCAATATAGAGACCATTTCCGATAGAGTTGACACAATTGACAAACTTAAGCGGGAATTGATTGAAAATGGCTGCTGCTTGATCAAAATGGACAATATCGAAATAAGGCGGTAATTTAATGCCCAGTGGTTTGGTAAAATAGCTAAATACTTCTTTCAAAATGGCCTCAGTCGTGTCAAAATCATAGGCAATTTGAGGTTTTCCCGGAACGTTTGGACAAGAGAGATTGAGCTCGCTTAAGCCTGCAAACTCACTTTCCTCAACCTGCTTTAAGATAGTATGAGTCTCCTCAGGAGACATCCCCACCAGGGATAGCACAAATGTACGGTTTGGTTCTGTTTTTTGCAAATCCAAAAGATAGTCTAGGTAGTAATCTACCCCCTCATTTGGCAAGCCCATAGAATTGATAGATCCAAGCGGGACATCTTTATAGCGCGGTTCAGGATTCCCAGAACGGTATTCTAGCGTTGCTGTCTTGGTCACAAAAGTTCCTGCTCGCGAATCCTTGACTTGGTCTAATTCATCTCTGGTCATGCACCAAACACCCGCCGCATTCATTAAGCAATTATCAAAAGAAAATCCACCCAAACTTGTCTTTGTCGATACCATGGTTGCCTCCAAATATTTTTTTCAATTATAACACCAATCATCATTTTCTAACCTTTAAAACCTAAAATTAAAAGAAAATGTTCGGAAAAATCTCTGTAAAGCTTCATTTTATTCTTTACTATAGAAACCATGCAAAAGAGGAAGATTATGACAACTGCAAAAGAATATATCCAAGCTTCGTTTGAAGCTATAAAAGCACGTAACCCGCACGAAACAGAATTCCTTCAAGCTGTTGAAGAATTGTTCAATACTCTGGAGCCTGTCTTTGAAGCTCACCCAGAATATATTACAGAAAACATTTTAGCGCGAATTGTCGAGCCAGAACTTCGATCCAAAAGGCAAAACGGATGCTGAAGTGATGCGCTTCTGCCAAAGCTTTATGACTGAGTTGCAAAAATACATCGGTCCTTCACTTGATGTCCCTGCGGGTGATATCGGTGTCGGCGGACGTGAAATTGGTTATATGTTTGGTCAGTACAAACCCGACCTGAAGCAACTGGTTACGGTTTGGTCTACTTCGCAAACGAAATCTTGAAAGCCAATGATAAGTCATTCCAAGATCAAACTGTCCTTATCTCTGGCTCTGGTAACGTGGCACAATTCGCTGTTCAAAAAGCAACTGCGACTTCGACCTCTTGGTAGATGTCAAAGAAAAGCGCCGTGCTCGTTTGACAGAATACGCTGCTGAAAAAGAAACAGCTCAATATTTTGAAGGTTCTGTATGGAATTACCAAGGTCATGTAGACATCGCTCTTCCATGTGCGACTCAAAATGAAATTGACGGAGAGAAAGCTGAACGTCTCGTGAAAAATGGTGCTTATCTAGTTGCTGAAGGTGCCAATATGCCGTCCAACTTGGATGCCATCAATGTTTACAAAGCTAACGATGTGCTTTACGGATTGGCTAAAGCTGCCAATGCTGGCGGTGTTGCCGTATCAGCTCTTGAAATGAGCCAAAACAGCCAGCGCTTGTCTTGGACATCTGAAGAAGTTGACAGCCGCCTCAAAGACATCATGGCCAATATCTTCGCCACTGCAAAAGAAACAGCCGAGAAATATGACCTCGGTAAAGACTACCTTGCAGGAGCTAATATCGCTGCCTTTGAAAAAATTGCTGGAGCAATGATTGCACAAGGGTTGGTATAAAATAGTAAATCCTCATGAAACGAGAGTTTGGTGTTCAGTACTTTTTCGTTTTCGGGCACTGAACTAAAATAATCTACTAGACTGTTTTACTCTCACCTCCACACAGTTGATAAGGAAGGTCGTTTGTCCTTGCAGCGTACGTACGGGTTGAGGACTTGCAATCAACCACCACCTTGAACATCTACGATACATAAAGGGAAATGAGGTAAATCTTTTCCCAACCTCTCCCAATTATTCCAAATCAAGATAGAATGGTTATCCCCTGTTGCAGGAAGTTGTGCTTTAGGAGTCACTGGATGCATCTTTGGTGCGTGCGATGTATTCGCTAAAGGTTGTACAATAGCAGCATTGTTAGAGGTTATTTCAATTACCCTTGCAAATACTTCGTCGTACACCCCTTGATGATAATCAAAATCTGCATTTATCCCAGTCTGCCAAACGATTGGCTGAAATTGTCCATTATTAAAGGTAAATCAATCAGTTACGAACTTCCCATTGACAGCTTTTGTACCACTTCCATATCTTGGCGACTTGCTTTCCAAGTACCGATAAGAGCTTCTGGCATAGCTTCTACCTTAGCTGTTGCAGGAGTCGCTTCTTCTTCCACATCTGTAGCTGAGGTTGAAATATCAACCATCTCTTCTGTACTTGCGGTACTGGTAGTTGTTGTAGAAGCAGTTGCCTCTGGTTCCTCACTCATAGCAATCACAGTACGGTTGTTTTCAGCTTCTGTACTTGCGGTGGTTACTGAAGGGCTACCATCTGTTGCTATTTCAGCACCGCTTGATTCGAGTGTACTAGACAGACTTGAATCCGTCACTTCTGCGCCAGTCACAGGTTCTGCTTGTGCGTCTTGAGAATTTGAGGAGACAGTAACTATTTCACTTGTCTCTGATCCAGCAACCACATCTTCTGCAGATACTAGAGTCTGCATGCCAGCAAGGATGATTCCTGCTAAGCAAAGTGTCATGGTGAATGTTTTTTGAAAGGCCATCTAGTCCTCCTCTCTTTCTTTTTGTTCTTCTAAGGTTATTTTACCACTTTGCAGAATGAATGCAAAGCGCTTTTGTAATCTTTTTGTAATATTTATTTCTAAAACAATTCGTTTTGTCATCTTTTTGTAACAAAATATTGCAAATCTGTTACAAAATTAAAAAAGCGAATAATCGCTCTTTAAGATTTAATATTTCATTTTAAATACTATCGCTAAAATATTGACTCCAGCTACCGTCCCCAAAAACAACCGTGTATCGATCACCCTGATCACCTGCAAAAATCAATTTCACATCAATAGATTGGCCAGGCTCGATTTTTTCTGAAATATTGACATCATAAGTTCGAAAATCCATACCTTGGTAGACTTCTTCAGAATTATAAAGAGAAAAATCATATTCATCAAAATAAAAATCTTGGTCAGATATATTTTCAACCTTAGCTTCTACAACCACAGCTTGACTAGACGAATCATCCACCAATTCAATGCTGTTATCCTTTTCTATAGATGTAACGGTTACCTCCAAGGTATCATCCATTTGCGCTGATTGCCCCAGCTCATATTGTGCATAGGTGGATAAATCCTCGCTATACCCTTTATCCAACTCGTCATACATACCAGATTCATCCATAGCCCCCCAGTAGTCTTTTGACTTGTTGAACCCTAAACTCACGAACAAAGAGAAACAAACAACACCTAAAATAATGGTCAGTACAAGACCTACAATACTGGTCCAAAAGAGTGGTTGCTTGTGCAGTGGTTTTTTCCGATAAAAAACTTGGCCGTCCTCTATAACAAAATCCTTTAATAACATACATAGACTCCTTCAGTTGAAAACTGTTTCTTAATTATTTAACAATACTATAGGGCACGGCTAGCAATTCAATTCCCTCTGCCTTCAAGGCTTCTTGGTAAAGACCATAGAAACGATGGTAGATTTCATATTGCCGCCCGTTCGAGACAGATAAATTGATGCGATAAGAAAATTGTCCATTGACTGTGGTTTGTGGACCTAAGATAGTGCAAGCCTTGATCATATCATAACGCGGGATTTCTCGTTCATTGACCTGCTCAATCACCTGCCGCACTGCTTCCAAATCAACACTAGCAGGTAGGGGTAAGTCAATCTGTGCACGCATGTCGCCACGAGAAAGATTGCTAACGACGAGCATATTTCGGTTAGGAATAAAATGCAATGTCCCGTCGTAGTCTCTTACTTGAGTTGTACGAATCCCGACGCTGACAACAATCCCTGTCACCGTGATAGAACCATTCGTCAAACGAACACTATCGCCTACGTCAAACTGACGTTCTAATAGGATGAAAAAGCCGTTGACTAAATCCGATAGAAAACCTTGCGCTCCTAATCCGACTGCTACACCAGCAATTCCAGCACCTGCTAAGAGACTGGATACGGGCAATCCCAAAATTGTCAAAATAGAATAGAGCAAAATAAAATAGAGTGTATAATTGAGGACATTCTCAATCAAGCGAGTCAGGGTTTTTTGACGAGGCAACTCATGTTTGGAAAGTTTCAGTGACGGCACTACTAGACGAATAACTGCTACATGAATTAGCTGTTTAGCGATGCTACATTAAACTTAGCTAGATAATCCCTGAAAAATTGCACCATAGACACATTCCTTTCTTTCATTGTCTTATTATAACACAAAGCAAGAATTTACTGGGAACGAGGAGCGAAAAAGAGAGCGAGGTAAACTTCGGTCATTTCGTGGCAATTCGATTTTTCAGCACTTTTTCATTTTCGAGTACCGACCTAAAACAGTCCACTAGACTGTTTTACTCCTATCTCCGCACAGTTGAGTAGGTAGGAGAAAGCTGTATCTATAGTTTCATGCCCCTCAACCCCTGCACCTTGTCATTAAAAACGAAATAAAATAAAAGGAGGTTAGGACTTTTGTCTTAACCTCTTCCTCCCTTATTTCAACAAATCCAAAAATAGTCCATAACCCGCTTCTTCCATTTGATCTCTTGGAACAAAGCGTAGGGCCGCGGAATTAATGCAATAACGAAGACCGCCTTTGTCGCGTGGTCCATCATCAAAAACGTGACCTAAATGAGCGTGACCTGCGCGACTACGTACTTCAATACGATTCATACCATGTGAAGAGTCTTGGTAATAACTGGCTACTTCCTTACTGATTGGCTTGGTGAAACTTGGCCAGCCACAGCCAGAGTCAAACTTATCCGTTGATAAGAAAAGTGGCTCACCCGTTGTAATATCGACATAGATCCCTGCCTCATCGCTCTCCCAAAATTCATTTTCAAAAGGACGCTCAGTAGCAGCTTCTTGGGTGACTTGGTACTGCAAATCCGTCAGGCGCTCCTTGAGTTCAGATTGGTCTGGTTTTTGGTAATCCTTAGCATCAATAACAGGTATTTTGGCCTGATTGACATCGATATGGCAGTAGCCTGTCGGATTTTTCTTCAGGTAATCCTGATGATAATCCTCCGCCAAAATATAATGCTTAAGGGGCTCGACTTCTACAGCCAGCGGACGATTGCCGACTTTAGCTTGTTCTTCTTCCATGACCACCTCAATGACTGGCAGATCCGCCTTATCCGTGTAATAAATCCCCGTACGGTACTGACGCCCTTTGTCAGGTCCTTGTTGGTTAACAGAAAGTGGATCAATCACTCGGAAATAATAAAGCAATATTTCCCGCAAGCTCAAAAGATTTTCATTATAGGCGATATAAACCGTCTCTGCATGGTCCGTTTGCTTAAGCAGTTGATAAGAAGTTGTTTCCACCTGACCATTGGCGTAGCCAACACTGGTCTTTTCAACGCCCTCAATCTGAGAAAAATATTCTTCTAATCCCCAAAAACAACCGCCAGCTAAGTAAATTTCTTTCATACATATCCTTTCGTTTATAGCAAAAAAGAGAGGATGTCCTCTCTCAATCTATCCTTAGCCAATTTCAGCCAGAATCGCTTTGATTTGGTCTTTTGAGTGGACGCCAGCGACTTGCTTCACGACTTGACCGTCTTTTTTGAAGAGAAGAGTTGGGATAGACATAATGCCGAAACCACGCGCAGTTTCTGGATTTTCATCAACATCCATTTTAAAAATGCGCAATTCATCTTCATCTACTTCTCCTGCTAATTGCTCCAAGATTGGTGCTTGCATGCGACAGGGACCACACCAAGTTGCCCAAAAATCAACGAGCACAACCCCTTCAGCTGTTTCTGTTTCAAAGTTTGCATCTGTAATTGCTTGAACCATAAGAATTCTCCATTTCTTTCATTTGTAGCCTTATTTTACAACAAAAAATAGATTATTTCTAATAATTGCTACGATAAAGCTATCCTAAAAAACCACTCCTATTTTTGCAGGAGTGGTATGTCGGTTATGACGGTATGTGGCGTTCATTGATTTGATACTGCTTAATGTCAGATAAAATCAGGGGAACCACTTCGGTTGTCACTTCTGAGAATTGAAGGCCAAACCAGCGAACAGGTGTCGCTGTGAAATGCTTAACCGCTGCCTTTGTTTGCAAAATAAAGCGTTCAATAGGTCGCATAGCCGCTGCGTTCATCAGGCGTTCTTCCAAAACAACATAACGGAAATCACCTACAATACTACCAGACGTAATCGTATAATCTTGGTGTTGCTTAGGCAGGCGACCTGTTTCCATCAAATCTTTGACAATTTTGCACATATAGCGTGGAACATCTTGACGCATGCGAAAGCCAAGATAGAGCTGTACTTGGACGATATAATCTGTATCAAACATTTCTACCGTATATTCAGACGTATAAGGTTCGTCCGTGACATTCTCTTTCACAAACCAGTAAACCTCTGCTCGCTTAGGCTTCTTGTCCAAGATAGAATAGAGGATAGAGCGGTCAACCATGTACCTATCCATCCGATTGGTCAAATAAACTACATTGGTATGATAAAATCCATAAGCAGGATCCGTGCGCAATTTACCCAATTGTCCTTTAAACTGACGAATATCTAAAGATTTGACATACTTCATTGTGATTTGATTGGATTTGAACCAGACAAACATGAGCCCAATAATCAGTGCTGCAATGATGACAACCACGTAGCCTCCATGCAAGAATTTAACCGTTGAAGCTATGAAGAAGATAGACTCAATAACTCCAAAGAATGCCATGAGAACGTAGGCAAACATTGGTTTGACACCAGATTGTAACAAGAAATAAGTTAGGAGAATACTAGTCATCAACATGGTAATGGTAATCGCTAAACCGTAAGCAGCCTCCATATGTGCTGACGTGCGGAAATAAAGAACAATACCGCAGGTAATGAAACAAAGCGTCCAGTTAATAACAGGAATATAAAGCTGACCAAGGGTATGCTCAGGATAGGTTACACGGAAAGTCGGGAAAATCTTGAGGCGCATAGCTTCAGATACCAAGGTAAAGGAGCCAGAGGTCAAAGCTTGTGAAGCGATAATGGCTGCTAGAGTCGCCAAAATCACTACAAAGACACTCAGAGAAGATGGCACACTAGCAAAGAAAGGATTGAGTTCACTACCGCTGTTCTTATGTTCCAAAATCCAAGCCCCTTGGCCAAGGTATGATAAAAGAATGCAAATTTTGACAAATGGCCAGCTGACATGAATATTGCCACGGCCGACATGCCCCATATCGGAATAAAGAGCCTCTGCACCTGTCGTCGCAAGGAAGACCGACCCAAGGATAAAAATGCCTTGTCGATTTTCAGGATTGAGCAAGAGCTGAATAGCGTAATGGGGACTTATAGCTTTGAAAACCGCTAGGTCTGTCAAACTATTGACCAAGCCGCTGATGCCCAAGAAAGAAAACCAAGTTAGCATAACGGGACCAAAAATTTTCCCAACAAGCCCCGTGCCAAATCGCTGAATACCAAAGAGGGCTGTTAAGATCAAAAGGGTCGTCAAAATAACGATATGCTGCTGCCCATAGTGGTGAGATAGAAGGGGGACACTCTTCAAACCTTCAATGGCACTGGTCACCGTAACTGCTGGCGTCAATGCTCCGTCCGACAGGAGTGTCGCTCCGCCAATTAGGGCTGGAATCAGGAGCCACTTACGCATTTTACGAACCAGAGTATAGAGGGAGAAGATGCCGCCCTCGTGATGGTTATCCGCTTTGAGCGCAATCCAGACATACTTAATGGTCGTAATCAGGGTCAGCGTCCAGATAATTAAAGAAATGGAACCTAAAATGAAATCTTCAGACACCTGACCAATGCCGCCCTGATTTTCCACCAGAGACTGCATGGTATAAAGAGGGCTAGTCCCAATATCTCCATAAACGATGCCTAAAGCGATGAGAAAACCAGCCGCGCTAGCTTTTTCAAACGAATGTTCCGACTTTTCCATGTCTATTTTGCCTCATATTTTTTGTTGATGATTCATTATAGCACAGTCAAATAAAAAGAAAAGTCCTATTTGAAAAAATAGGACCAGACTTGTACACCAGACGTAAAGTCGTACAAGAGAGTTGATGATAAAACCTTTTGAATGATCATTCAAGGGTAGGATGGAATTCCATTTATTTGGAAACACAGCACTGAAATAGTAACATTCGCAGTCTGAATGACTTATACGAAAATAAGATAACAGTATCGCAGAGTACATCCTGCTGATTTCTATACGCTTATTTTTTAACCAAATCAACCACATAGGTCAATTCCTGATAGACCTGCTCGATACGGTCCTCAAACACCTCTCAGTCCAGCTCTGCATTTTCCCTATCAAAATCATCAAAAAAGGGTGAAAAGAGATAGGATAAAGCCTTAGTATAAACCCAACCTTTGTGGTCTTTTTCGTGATCATAGGGGCGAATGTGCATTGTCTTTTTCTAGTCCTTTACTTAAATGTCACAATGGTAGCACCAGAACCGCCTGCATTTTGCGGTGCGTAGCCGAACTCTTTGACATTCTTATTGCGACGCAGGTACTTGGTCACGGATTCACGGATGACTCCTGTACCGATTCCGTGAATAATATCTACTTGAGCCATATTGTTGAGAAGAGCTTGGTCAATAAATTCGTCCAATTCTTTCATTGCCTCTTCGTAACGTTTCCCTCGGAGATCTAAGCGAGCTTTTGGTCCTTTTGCCTGATTACGCTTGACCACATGAATTTGTTTTTGCTGAGGTTGACTTTCTTTTTCTGCCTTGACGAGACCGAATTCTTCTCGCTTCAAGGTCATCTTGATGAGTCCAACTTGCGCTTCCCAGCGTCCATCTTTGAGTTGGTTGGTCAAGGTTCCACGCTGGCCATAAGCTGTGACAACAATGTCATCTCCGACTTTGGCAGCTCGTTCTTGCTTGGCTTTTTTGAGGACCTTATTCTTAGACAAATCGACCACATCGGGAGCTAATTTTTTGAGTTGACCTTTTGCTTCTATGATTTGATGAAGTTTCAATGTCGCCTGATCGTGCAGATGTTTCAGGATTTCTTCACTCTCTGCCAGCGCTACATCAACAATTTCTTGTGCTTCCAAACGTGCTTTATTGAGCTCATTTTCTTTTTCACGGTTAAATTCGTTATAGAGTTTTTTAAGCGCACGATTCATCTTGAGATTATCTTGCTCCACCTCACGAATATTGTCCAGACGACGGCGGCTTTCTACGGTTTGTTTTTCCAATTGATCAATGACACGATTGACATCGCTATCCGTATCAGTAAAGGACTGAGCAGCGGCAATGACAACATTGGACAAGCCTAAGCGACGAGCAATCTCAAAAGCATTGGAGCGACCAGGCACCCCCAGCATAAAGCGATAGGTCGGTCGCAAGCTATCCGTATCAAATTCCATGCTGGCATTTTCCAAAGCTGGCGTCTCAATCCCATAAGCCTTGAGCTCAGGATAGTGAGTAGTTGCCATGGTTTTGATGCCACGTAAGCGCAAATCATCCAAAATGGCCATGGCAAGCGAAGCCCCTTCTTGAGGATCCGTACCTGCTCCCAACTCATCAAAGAGTACTAAGGAATCCGCGTCAGCTTTTTCCAAAATCTCCACTGTATGAGTCATATGGCTAGAGAAAGTCGAGAGGCTCTGCTCAATAGACTGCTCATCGCTGATATCGGCAAAAATCTGGTTAAAAATAGCTACGCGACTACCTGAGTTGGCTAAAATAGGCAATCCAGACTGGGCCATGAGATGTGTCAAACCAAGCGTTTTCAGCATAATGGTCTTCCCACCTGTATTTGGACCCGTGATGACGATTGCCGTCAAGTCCTTCCCAAATCGCAAATCGTTGGCAACAGGATGCATCAAGAGCGGGTGACGCACATTGAGTAGGAGGATATCCTTGTCAGGCGACAGTATTGGTACCTCCGCATTATATTGACGAGCAAAGAGGTGCTTGGTGCGCACCAAATCTAGTCGTCCCAACACCCAAGCATTATTGCGGATTATGCTAGTGTGCGGACGCAACATATCAGATAATGCAGACAAAATCCGCACAATTTCATGGCGTTCTTCTGCACGCGCATTGGTCATATCCTCATTGAGAGCAACGACCGCACGTGGCTCTACATAGACCGTTGATCCGGACGCAGAAATATCATGCACCACACCTGCGATCCGATTGCGGTAGGTATTTTTGACAGGGAGAACATTTCGTCCATTCCGACTTGCCAATACTGTATCTGATAACATATCCGCCTTGGTTTTGAGCATATCCTGCATAATCTGACGCACTTGCTGCTCCGACTTTTGAATTTTTCGACGAATTTTCAGCAAGGATTCGCCAGCAAAATCTTCTACAAAACCTGCATCATTGATGGCCTGCAAAGATCCCTGTACCTGTGGAAAGGTCTCAATTTTTTCAAATAAAGTCGCCAGATGGGGTAGTTCTACATTTTCCAGATCCGCGTAGAAATCCGCCACATACTTGGACACTTCTAAAACCTTTTTGACAGATAATAATTCTGGGATATTGAGATCTGCCTCCAACTCCAAGCGGCGCATAGCTGGCGCAACATCTTCTGTCCTTGACAGGGAGAAATGAGGATAGTGAACAAACAAGTCCGCCATGTCCGTCACTTCATCAAATGCTTGCTGAATCCGCTCTGCTTGGTCCATAGGCTCTAAATCAAGGAGCTGCTGGCGTCCCTGCTCTGTCACCACAAAAGGCTCCAAGAGTTGCTTAACTTTCTTAAATTCTAGTGTTTCAATAATTTTTTGATTCATTTTTTTCTCATTCTGATAGAAAAAGGCTGCGAGCTAAGCCCCAGCCTCTATTTGTGTCTTCTTAGCCACCAACGACCTTAGTCACCCACCAGTTCTTCAACAAGCTGCTCATAATAGGTGTGTACTGGATAATCCCATTTGCCAACCAGGAATCATGCAAGGTATTTTGCACTGTCGCCAGAGGGATAGTCGCAACGACAGTCAAGACCATCTGGATAGAAATCAAGGTGACAATCACAGAAATGCCTCCACTGATCACATTCATCATAGTCGTATCTGGACTGACAAATTTGAGCAAGTGGACAAAAATCCCGATAAAGCGCATAATGGCATAAACCACCATATATATAGCAAGAAAGGCTAGGCCTGCATAGAAAATCTTATCTAGCTCAAAAAGGTATTTGCTATCAAAATAGTAGGTACTGGCTCCTTCTGTCGCTGTCGCAAAAGGGACCCATAGATAGAAAATCGATGCTAAGGATTTATAATTTCCCGCGGCAATTATCAAGGCTAATACACTTGAAAACCCATAAAAAGCCTGCAAAACCAAACCGCGACTATAGCCGATATAAAAACTCCACGCCAAAATAATCAATAATACTATGGAAATCATGGTTGCTCCTCGAGTTCATCTAAGTCTACCAAGGTCACATTTTTTTTAAGGACCTTTTCTCTGACACTAGCGAGTTCTGCCTCTGTCTTCTCGAAAGCTTGCTCACGCGTCAACTGCAAAGATAAGGCATTGATTGCAAGAAGCAAAGCTAAGGTCTCAGGGTCTGCTTTAGGTAATTTTTCCTTAATCGCTTGGTATTTTTCCTGTGCTACACGCTCGATTTCTTCCATAAAAAGGTTATCGTGTTCAGTCGTCAGCGTCAGCTGCTTATCCCCAAAGGTAAATTTGTATCGATTTAAATTTGCCATACTTCACCTATTTTCATTCAATCTTTAATAGAAAACAACCGTAGAAACAGCCACTCTCTCTTCATCCTTATATTATACCGTAAAAAACAGGATTTGACTATCGGTGAGAGACTTTTATAAGCCATGCTTGCGCCGTGCAAAATCCACAAATTTGAATTTATCCATTTTATGCTCACTTTCAGTGTATTGAAACTGGTGAGTATCCGCCAAATAGACGCGCGACTTGATGAGAACAAGGTAGTCATCCCTATTTTCCATCACCTTACGTTCCCATTCGCTCATCGCTTGAATGGTGATTTCCTTTCGCGCATAAGCGATATCTAAACCTAATTCTTTTTCCAAATATTCATAGATAGACTGCTCTGCTATTGCCTTTGTCATCTGTGGTACTACTTCACAGGATAGGTAGTCGATATCTAAGACCGAAATCTGTCCATCAATGGTCCGAGTCCGCATAATACGCCAGATATCTGTCCCTACCTCAAAGCCTGTTCGTGTCTGCATTTTTTGGTCTACAGTTAGCCGTTCCAAACTACGTACGTGCGTTTTGCTATCTAATGACAACCTGCTGAATGACCTGAGACCCACGACCTTGCACTTTCTGAATCAAACCTTGCTCCGTGAGTAATTGCAATGATTTCCGAACGGTATCACGACTGACGCTATAAATATGCTGCAACTCTTTTTCTGTCGGCAGTAAATCACCTGATTGATAGGTTTGATTGGCGATTTTTTCCTGTAAATCATTGAAAATTTCTTGATATTTTTTCATCTTTTCTTTCATTGGTCCGCCTTTTCACATACATGTCTCCATCATTATAACAAAATTTTAGTTTTTTAGATAAAAAGCCTTGCAAAGCATTTTGAAATCGGATACAATATGTTTAACTTATATTCATCCGTACAAATATATAAACATTTCAACTGAAACAATTTTACTATTAAAAAAGGAGAGTGCAGTACATTCGTATTGTAAAAGATGTTATGGGAAAATTTGAAAATCAGGCCAAAGTGTTGCTTGATGCAATCGGTGCAAAGAAAATATCGCAGCGGTTACCCACTGTGCAACTCGCATGCGTTTTGTCCTCAATGATAATAGCAAAGCAGATGTCAAACAAATCGAAGCTATCGATGCTGTAAAGGGAACTTTTACCAACGCTGGTCAATTCCAAGTCATCATCGGTAACGAGGTACCAATTTTTTACAATGATTTCAAGGCTGTTTCCGGCATCGAAGGTGTCTCCAAAGAAGCAGCAAAATCAATGGCTAAGAAAAACCAAAACCCTATCCAACGTGCCATGACCATGTTGGCAGAAATCTTCACGCCAATCTTGCCTGCCATCATCGTTGGTGGTCTGATTCTCGGTTTTCGTAATATTTTGGAAGGTGTACAAATGGAATGGCTTGGACGCAATATCGTTGATGGCGTCAAACAAGTCATGCCAGATGGAAGTCCTAAATACAATACTATCGTTGATGTATCTCAATTTTGGAGCGGTGTTAACCATTTCCTCTGGTTACCAGGTGAAGCTATCTTCCACTTCCTCCCAGTGGGAATTACTTGGTCGGTGACTCGTAAAATGGGCACGTCTCAAATCCTCGGTATCGTCCTTGGTATCTGTTTGGTTTCTCCACAACTTCTTAATGCTTATGCTGTAGCCTCTACTCCTGCTGCTGACATTGCAGCAAACTGGGTTTGGGACTTTGGTTTCTTCACAGTCAACCGTATTGGTTACCAAGCGCAAGTTATTCCTGTCCTCTTGGCCGGTCTTAGTTTAGCTTACTTGGAAATTTTCTGGCGCAAACGTATTCCAGAAGTAGTCTCCATGATTGTGGTGCCCTTCTTTTCCCTTATTCCAGCCCTTATTCTGGCACATACTATTCTTGGTCCATTTGGCTGGTGGTTAGGTCAGCTCTTGTCAACTGTTGTTCTTGCAGGTTTGACTGGTCCTCTTAAAGGGCTCTTCGGTGCAATCTTTGGTACCCTCTATGCACCATTCGTTATCACAGGTCTTCACCACATGACCAACGCCATCGATTCACAATTGGTTGCTGATGCTGGTGGTACTGGTCTTTGGCCAATGATTGCTCTTTCAAACATCGCACAAAGTTCTGCCGTACTGGCTTATTACTGGATGAACCGTAAAAATGAGCGTGAAGCTGAAATTTCACTTCCAGCTACTATTTCTGCCTACCTCGGTGTAACAGAACCTGCCCTCTTTGGTGTCAACGTTAAATATGTTTATCCATTCGTAGCGGGTATGATTGGTTCTGGTGTATCCGGTCTCTTGTCCACTACTTTCAACGTTACTGCTAACGCAATCGGTGTCGGAGGTCTACCGGGTATCTTGTCCATCCAAGGCAAATACATGCTCACATTTGCTTTTGTAATGCTTGTCGCTATCGTCGTCCCATTCATATTCACAGTGACTTTCCGTAAAATTGGCTTCTTGACCAAAACTGAAGATGAAGCAAAAGGTATCAATTTTGAGGCTACAGCACTTGCTCCAGAAACAGTCACTACAAAGACCGGTCAAGCAACTGAAACAACATCAATCATCGATTTTACAATCCTAAGCCCATTGACAGGCGAGGTAAAACCTCTCTCTGAAGCCGTGGATCCTGTATTTGCACAAGGTTTAATGGGGCAAGGTGTCCTCATCCAACCAACAGAAGGGCAATTGGTTTCTCCAGTTGATGGCGAAATCAGCGTCCTCTTCCCTACAAAACACGCAATCGGCATCATCTCTGACCAAGGTGCCGATATCCTCATCCACATTGGTATGGATACAGTTAGTCTGGGTGGAAATGGCTTCACAGCACATGTTTCACAAGGCGACAAGGTAAAAGCCGGTCAGCTATTGATGACCTTCGACTTAGAAACGATTGCTTCAGCCGGTCTTCCTTCAGAAACGCCAATGATTGTGACAAATCAAGACCAATTTGACATTGAAGTGCTGGCAGAACTTCCAAGCCACATCATACGCGGTGCAGAAGTCCTAAAAGTGAACCGTAACTAATCTATTTCATGGGCATTCAGGAGCTTGCAGCAGTTCCTGGATGCCATTTTCAGATCATCAAAAAGAAAGGCAACTTATGGCAATCGATAAGACAAAAGTCGTTTATCAAATCTATCCTAAATCCTACAAAGACACGACAGGTAATGGTGTCGGAGACCTCCGCGGTATCATCGAAAAAATTCCCTACCTCAAAGAGCTAGGCATCGATATGGTCTGGTTAAACCCATTTTATCCAAGTCCACAGCGTGACAATGGCTATGATGTAGCAGATTATACAGCTGTCCATCCTGACTTTGGTACCATGGCAGACTTTGAAGAAATGGTTCAAGTAGGACAGGAGCACGGCATTGAATTTATGCTAGATAGGGTCTTAAATCATTGCTCTACCGATCATGAATGGTTCCAAAAAAACCTAGCTGGCGATCCCTATTACCAAGATTTCTTTATCCTGCGAGATGAGCCGACTGACTGGATCTCCAAATTTGGTGGCGACGCTTGGGCACCTTTTGGTGATACTGGAAAGTACTATCTCCATCTCTTTGGTGTGACCCAAGCCGATCTCAATTGGCGCAATCCTAATGTCCGCGAAGCGCTCTTTAAAGTTGTCAATTTCTGGAAAAACAAAGGCGTCAAGGGCTTCCGTTTTGATGTTATTAACTTAATCGGTAAAGACCAAGTCTTGGAAAATTGTCCTGTAAATGATGGCAAGCCAGCTTACACAGATCGCCCCATTACACATGACTACCTCAAAATGATGAACAATACTAGTTTCGGACAAGATCCTTCTTTCATGGCAGTTGGTGAAATGTCTGCGACCACCATTGAAAACTGTATCCTCTATACTGCTCCTGAGCGTGAAGAGTTGTCCATGGCTTTCAATTTTCACCATCTCAAAGTCGATTACCAAGATGGACAAAAATGGACCATTATGGATTTTGATTTTGTGGCGCTCCGTAATCTTTTCCATTCTTGGGGAGAGGGCATGAGCGAGGGCAATGGTTGGAATGCTCTTTTTTACAATAACCGCGATCAGCCACGCGCCCTCAATCGCTTTGTAGATGTTCAACACTTTCGTGAAGAAGGGGCAACTATGCTGGCGGCTTCCATTCACCTTTCTCGCGGTACACCTTACATCTACATGGGCGAAGAAATTGGCATGATTGATCCAGAATACGATAGCATGGACGATTACGTGGATATCGAAAGTCTCAATGCTTACAAGATTATGCTGGAAGAAGGCAAATCACCTGAAGAAGCTTTTGCTATTATAAAAGCTAAATCGCGTGACAATTCCCGTACGCCAATGCAATGGGATGATAGCCAACATGCAGGTTTCACGACAGGAACTCTCTGGCTCAAAGTAAGTAAGTCTTACAAAAAAATCAACGTAGAATCAGAAAAAAATGGGCGTATTTTCCCCTTCTACCAACAATTGATTGGCTTGCGTAAGGAGCTTCCAATCATCGCAGAAGGCGACTATAGGGCAGCTTATAGGGATAGCGAGCAAGTCTACGCCTTTGAACGTAAATGGAATGGCCAAAAACTTCTGGTTCTCAATAATTTCTACGCTGAGCCAGTAACATTGAGTCTACCAGCCGACTACGCCAACGCTCACGCTCTTATCAGTAACTATGACTACACGCAAGAAATCACTCTTCAAGCCTACCAGACCATTGCACTCTTAGTTGATAAGAAGATAGAAGACAGAAAAGAAAGATTGTAAAAGTCTTTCTTTTTCTCATCTCAAAAAAGGAAAATCTCCCCTTTTATGCTACAATATTAAAATGAATACAATCGTTCTTCAAACAAATGAAGCATTAAAAAAACAGCTTCACCAAGCTTATCAAACCTATCAAGAACCTTCAAAGAACCAGTATATCATCGCTTTTTATAAGAAAACTGGCCTCAGCGTTTCTGTCTATACTTCTGGAAAAGTGGTTTTTCAGGGACCAATAGCAGAGCAGGAAGCCGCACGTTTTGGTTACCAAGCAAGTGCGGATTCTGGCAGTTCGTCATCTTCTAGCACCCCTACTGGCCAGAATTTCCCGCTTATAGGGACGGATGAAGTCGGAAACGGGTCTTATTTTGGAGGATTGGCGGTCGTAGCATCCTTTGTCGCACCTGCCGACCACGCTTTTCTCAAGTCTTTAGGCGTTGATGATTCTAAAAAAATGACAGATCAAAAAATCTGCCAAATCGCTCCGCTCTTAAAAGAGAAAATCCCTCATCAAGCTCTGCTATTGTCTCCGAAAAAATACAATGAGGTCATCGAGCAAGGCTACAATGCGGTTTCTGTCAAAGTGGCGCTCCATAATCAGGCGATTTTTCTACTCTTACAGAAAGATCTGACACCGCAAAAGATTGTCATTGACGCCTTTACGAGTCCTCACAATTATCAAAAATACTTGAAAAACGAGAGAAATCAGGTCACACAAGCGGTGACATTGGAAGAAAAAGCCGAAGGAAAATACCTTGCTGTTGCCGTTTCTTCCATTATCGCACGCGCTATGTTTCTAGAAAATCTTGCCCAGCTCAGCCAGCAAATCGGCTACACCTTGCCATCTGGCGCTGGTGCAAAATCCGATCAAATTGCTAGCCAAATTCTCAAAACAAGGGGGATGGCAGGATTGAATTTGACCGCCAAACTTCACTTTGCCAATACTAAAAAAGCACAAGCACTCTTAAAATGAGGTACACATGAAAAACTTTTTAAAAGAATGGGGAGTCTTTTCCCTTATTATTATCGCTTTTATCCTATCTCGTTGGCTCATCTGGAGCCCCGTTACTGTTGATGGACATTCTATGGACCCGACATTACAAGATTCAGAACGTCTACTCATGGTCAAAACCGCTTCCATTGAGCGGTTCGATATCGTCGTTGCTAGCGAACTAGATGAGCACGGCAAAGAAAAACTCATTGTCAAGCGGGTCATCGGCATGCCTGGTGATACTATTCGTTACGAAAATGATGTGCTCTATATCAATGATGAACAGGTTGACGAGCCGTATTTGAAGGAATCCCTAGCAGCTTTTTCTAAGGACAAACTTCAATCTGCCTATTCCTTTAACAAATCCTTCCAGATTTTAGCGCAGAATGCCGGTAACTTTACACTAGATGCTAACGGCAGTCCTAACTTCACTGTTCAAGTGCCTAAAGATCAATATTATCTCATTGGAGATGATCGCTTAGTTTCCCAAGATAGCCGTGTTGTAGGCTCCTTTTCTAAAGACAGCCTTGAAGGCGAAATCGTCTTTCGTCTGTGGCCACTGGATCGCATCGGCAATATTAAATAGCATTCAAAACCATGGGAACGGAACAAAAATCGGTAAATTAGCATAAAATACCAATTTTGATCTTGTCCGTCCACCTCCGCACAGTTGATGAGGGAGATTGCTATCCTTTGCGCTGCAAGGGATAAGAACTTTCAATCAATCATTGCGTCAAACTGCTATTACTCAAAAAGCGAAACAAGGCAGGACTTTCATCCCAGCCTTTTCTCTATCTCCCTAGAAAGTGAAGCCTCTATTTCTATGTCAAAAGTCTATTTTTCGGGCACTGTAGACCGAGTTATTTTTGAAAATCCTAGTAATTTTTATAAGATTTTACTCTTAGAGATTGATGATACCGATAGCGACCACGATGACTACGAAGTCATTGTGACAGGGACAATGGCTGATATCATCGAAGGGGAAGCTTATCGCTTCGTGGGCAATTTAGTGACTCATCCCAAGTATGGTCAACAGCTCCAAGTAATGCGCTACGAACGAGAAAAGCCCACTTCTGCAGGTCTCATCAAGTATTTTTCCAGCGATCATTTCAAAGGAATCGGGCGCAAAACAGCAGAGAAGATTGTAGAACTCTATGGCGACAACACCATTGACCAAATCTTGGCTGAACCGGAAAAACTGACTTCCATCACGGGTCTCTCCGCTAAAAATCGTCAAGCTTTTCTGGACACACTTCGCCTGAATTATGGAACTGAAGTCATTCTAGCTAAGTTAGCTGCCTACGGTATTCCAAATAAATTAGCCTTTCAAATTCAAGACCAGTACAAAGAAAAAACGCTGGATATCATCGAAGAAAATCCTTATCAACTGGTGGAAGATGTGCAAGGAATGGGCTTTACCATTGCAGATACCATCGCTGAAAATCTGGGAATCCAAGCGACATCCCCAAAACGTTTTCGTGCAGGATTGCTTTATAGTCTGATCAACGCTTCCATCGAATCGGGCGATACCTATGTCGAAGCGCGTGATTTACTGGAACACAGCCTCACCATCTTAGAAGAAGCCCGTCCCATTGAGCTTGATCCCGCCGCGGTTGCTCAAGAATTAACTAGTCTCATCGCAGATGGAAAAGTCCAGCAAATCGGCACCAAGATCTTTGACAATAGTCTCTTTTTCGCAGAAGAGGGAATCTATAAACATCTAAGCCGAATGATGGACAAATCAGTCTCTGTTACCTTTGAGATTGAAAAGATTAAACAGGTAATAGCAGAGCTGGAAATGGAATCTGGACTGTCCTATGATGGTATCCAAAAAGCAGCTATTGTCGAGGCTATTAATTCGCCCATTTTCTTACTGACTGGTGGACCAGGAACGGGAAAAACGACCATCATAAATGGTATTATAGCGGTTTACGCTATGCTCCACGGTATCAATCTGACCAAGGTCAAGGGAGGAGAGTGTCCCGTTTTACTAGCAGCTCCAACTGGACGCGCCGCCAGAAGGATGAATGAATTGACAGGTCTTCCCAGCGCTACCATCCATCGTCATCTAGGACTAACTGAAGGATCGACCGAATCCTATCGTGATGATTATTTGGATGCCGAATTCATCATCGTAGATGAATTCTCCATGGTAGACACCTGGCTAGCCAATCAGCTCTTCAACCACATTTCCACTAATACCAAACTCTTGATTGTGGGAGATGCAGAGCAATTACCATCTGTCAGCCCAGGACAAGTCTTAGCAGATTTACTGAGGATTCCTAGCCTTCCAAGCAAAACCTTGGAGAACATTTACCGTCAATCGCAAGATTCAACCATTGTGCATTTGGCAAGCGATATCCATAAGGGCAGCCTTCCGGCTGATTTTTGTGACAAAAAAGCTGACCGCTCCTATTTTGAAGTCACTAGCGAACAGATTCCCGCCGGCGTGGAGCGCATTGTCAGCGCAGCCATTAAGTCAGGAATCCCAGCACAGGAAGTGCAAATTCTGGCACCTATGTACCGTGGGAGCGCTGGCATTGATCAGCTGAATCTGATGGCGCAAAATCTGCTCAATCCTCTGGTGGATGGACAGATAGAGTTCCGTGCCAACGACCAAGTTTTTCGCCAAGGTGACCGTGTCATTCACTTAGTCAACGATGCCGAAAGCAACGTCTTCAACGGCGACTTAGGCTACATCACCGACCTCCTCCCCGCCAAATATACGGACTCCAAACAGGATGAAATTACCATTAATTTTGACGGAAATGAGATTTCCTATCCACGCAACGAATGGTACAAAATCACACTTGCCTACGCTATGTCTATTCATAAATCCCAAGGAAGCGAATTCCAAGTGGTTATTCTGCCCATCACGACCAGCAGCCACCGCATGCTCCAGCGCAACTTGGTTTACACTGCCATCACACGCGCCAAAAGTAAGCTCATTCTGCTAGGACAAGTTCGTGCTTTTGATTACGCCGTCAAAAATACAGGTCCCAGTCGGAAAACCTATCTAGTGGAACGGTTCATTCCTGAGAAAATGGAAATGACTCCAAATCAAGTCCAGTCAGAAAACCGGACGCAAACGCCAGAAGGGTCTTACATTCTAACCCCACAAAATTACCAAACCATTGATCCTATGATTGGACTGACGGAAGAGGATATCACAGCATTCTTCAAATGACATAAAAAGAGCTCATGGTGCATGAAGCTCTTTTATATTTGCTTAAAAATTCGTCACAGTCATCCCCAGCAGACGAATCCCTTTTGGCAGCTCTGCTATTTGCTTAAAAATGCCATGCGCTACACGCTCCAGTTCCTCTGCTGGATCTGTCTTATGATCCAAAGTTAACCGTTTGGTTAAGGTAGTGAAATCACCACATCGAATCTTTAGTACGACTGTTTTACCTTTTTTGCTATGTTTCACTAGACTTTCGCTGACACGCTTAGCCAGACTGGACAATTCTTTCTTAGCATCTTCCTCCGTGTAAAGCAATTTCCCATAAGTACGCTCCTTACCAATAGACTTACGAATACGATTGGCCTTGACAGGAGAATTGGAAATGCCACGTGCCTTGCGATAGAGATCATAACCAAATCTTCCAAACCGATCAATCAATTCCATCTCAGAAATCTCTAGCAATTCCTTTCCAGTATAAACACCCAATTCATGTAGCTTTTCCACTGTTTTCTTGCCAACACCATGGAACTTTTCAATCGGCATAGCAGACAAGATAGTCACCGCCTCATCTGGCAAAATAACGGTCAAACCATGCGGCTTTTCCATATCCGAGGCAATTTTAGCCAAAAATTTATTATAGGAGACACCTGCCGATGCTGTCAGGCGGAGTTCATTCCAAATATCATGTTGAATGAGTTTGGCAATTTTAATAGCGGAGCTAATGCCCAATTTATTTTCCGTCACATCCAGATAAGCCTCATCAATGGACATAGACTCCACCAAGTCCGTATAACGCTTGAAAATCTCTCGAACTTGCAAGCCAATCGCTTGGTATTTTTCATAATTTCCTGAGATAAAAATCCCCTGCGGGCACCGCTCATAGGCCTCTTTGGAAGACATGGCTGAATGCACTCCAAAGGCACGTGCCTCATAAGAACAGGTTGACACCACACCACGACCACCTGATTGCCGCGGGTCTCGGCCGATGATGACTGGTTGCCTCGCAAAGCAGGATTGTCCCGCACCTCAATGGCAGCAAAAAAAGCATCCATATCCATATGAATGATCTTGCGCGATGTATCATTGATGAGAAGGAAAATGAGCATATAGCCTCCCAAAAACTAGAAAATTCTTCCTTATTTTCTTGACAATTTCTATATATTTTTGAGCACAGATTCTACTTTTCTTATTATAGCATCTTTCCTATTTCCCGTCTTTTATCTTTTACGATTCCAATGATATAGACATTCCGCAAGTTTATAATATTTCTAATTTTTCTGTCTATTCTCATTTTGTTAAAACAATCACTTGAAAACATTCTGTAAATCCTTTCATTTATTTTCAAGCGATTTTACCTTGTGCTAATACTTCACAAGTGCTATAATAGGAGCATAAAAGTACGATAGTGCTTAAATTATAAAGGAGAACCCTCATGTCAACAAAAGTTAAAACTAAAAACGTGACGGAAGACATCTTTGCCCAAGCCTGGGAAGGCTTTGCAGGTACTGACTGGCAAGAAAAAGCTAGTGTATCTCGTTTTGTACAAGCAAACTACACACCATATAATGGTGACGAAAGCTTCCTTGCTGGTGCAACAGAGCGTTCACTCAAAATTAAAAAAATCGTAGAGAAAACAAAAGCTTCTTTCCTGCTGGTTATATCTCTAAAGAAGACGAATTAATTTTTGGTCTTCAAAACGATGAACTCTTTAAATTGAGCTTCATGCCAAAAGGTGGTATCCGTATGGCGGAAACTACTTTGACTGAAAATGGCTACACACCAGACCCAGCCCTTCATGAAATCTACACAAAACACGTAACAACTGTTAATGACGGTATCTTCCGTGCTTACACACCAAACGTTCGTCGTGCTCGCCATGCCCACACAGTAACTGGTCTTCCAGATGCATACTCACGTGGACGTATCATTGGTGTCTACGCACGTCTTGCTCTTTACGGTGCAGACTACTTGATGGAAGAAAAAGTTGCAGACTGGAATTCTATAACAGACACCACTGAAGAAACTATCCGTCTTCGTGAAGAAATCAACCTTCAATACCAAGCATTGCAACAGGTTGTTCGCCTTGGTGACCTTTACGGCCTTGATGTTCGTAAACCAGCTATGAACGTGAAAGAAGCGATCCAATGGACAAACATCGCCTTCATGGCCGTATGTCGTGTCATCAACGGTGCCGCTACTTCACTTGGTCGTGTGCCAATCGTCCTTGATATTTACGCAGAACGGGACTTGGCTCGCGGTACATTTACAGAATCAGAAATCCAAGAATTCGTAGATGATTTCGTTATGAAACTTCGTACAGTGAAATTCGCTCGTACAAAAGCTTACGATGCCCTCTACTCAGGTGACCCAACCTTCATCACAACTTCTATGGCAGGTATGGGTGCTGACGGTCGTCACCGTGTTACAAAAATGGACTACCGTTTCTTGAATACTCTTGACAACATCGGTAACTCACCAGAACCAAACTTGACAGTTCTTTGGACAGATCAATTGCCAGACAGCTTCCGTAAATATTGTATGAAGATGAGCCACAAACACTCGTCTATCCAATACGAAGGTGTAACAACAATGGCTAAAGATGGTTACGGCGAAATGAGCTGTATCTCATGTTGTGTGTCTCCACTTGACCCAGAAAACGAAGAAGGCCGCCACAACATCCAGTACTTCGGTGCTCGTGTTAACGTCTTGAAAGCTCTTCTTACTGGTATCAACGGTGGTTACGACGATGTTCATAAAGACTACAAAGTATTTGACATCGAACCTGTAACATCAGAAATACTTGATTTCGAAGAAGTCAAAGCTAACTTTGAAAAATCTCTTGACTGGTTAACAGACACTTATGTAGATGCTTTGAACATCATCCACTACATGACCGACAAGTACAACTACGAAGCAGTTCAAATGGCCTTCTTGCCTACAAAACACCGCGCTAACATGGGATTCGGTATCTGTGGTTTCGCAAATACAGTCGATACATTGTCAGCTATCAAGTACGCAACTGTTAAGACTCTCCGTGACGAAAACGGTTATGTTTACGACTACGAAACAACTGGCGACTACCCACGTTGGGGTGAAGATGACCCACATTCAAACGAATTGGCAGAATGGTTGATTGAAGCTTACACAACTCGTCTTCGTAGCCACAAACTCTACAAAGACGCTGAAGCGACTGTTTCACTTCTTACAATTACTTCAAACGTTGCCTACTCTAAACAAACTGGTCACTCACCAGTTCACCGTGGTGTATTCCTCAATGAAGACGGTTCTACAAACTTGTCACAATTGGAATTCTTCTCACCAGGTGCCAACCCATCAAATAAAGCTCGTGGTGGTTGGTTGCAAAACTTGAACTCATTGTCAAGTCTTGACTTCTCTTATGCTGCCGATGGTATCTCATTGACAACTCAAGTATCACCAAAAGCTCTTGGTAAAACATTTGACGAGCAAGTGACAAACTTGGTAACAGTCCTTGATGGTTACTTCGAAGGTGGAGGCCAACACGTTAACTTGAACGTTATGGACTTGAACGACGTTTATGAGAAAATCATGGCCGGTGAAGATGTCATCGTTCGTATCTCTGGATACTGTGTAAACACTAAATACCTCACACCAGAACAAAAAACTGAATTGACACAACGTGTCTTCCACGAAGTTCTTTCAATGGATGATGCTGCTGAAGCAATCTCAGGTAACTAATACATGAAAACCTTGCCTCGCGGCAAGGTTTTTTTGATATAAAAATGCTCTCCATGGGAGAGCTTATTTTATTGAAACTGATGATAATTTTCTGTTTTAAGATTTTTAATGGAAAGCATGGCTACAAAGCTGATCAAGTAAAGGCTGGAGAGGAAAATCATAACCGTTGCGACGTTTGAAGCATCTAAAATCATGCCAATGATGACCGATGAAAAACCTCCCACAGCGCGCCCTACATTTAAGATGACATTATTTGCCGTGGAGCGGATATGATGCGGATAAAGACGAGTAATCATAGCACCGTAACCTGCAAACATGCCGTTTACAAAGAACCCAACGACCATTCCACCAAAAATCATGGTCATTTGAGAGTTGGCAAATTGGAATAGATAGACACAGACTGCAGATGCCAGAAGGAAAGCACTATACACTGGACGCGGTCCGAATGAATCCAAGATTTGTCCGAAGACCAACATCCCGATACACATGCCTAGAATAGTCGTCACCATCCAAAGTGATGAATCTTTGACGCTGATATTGAGACTGGTCTGAATAATAGTGGGCAGCCAATTCACCATCCCAAAATATCCTGCGATCTGTACCGTTGTCATCACCATGAGAGCCAAGGTCTGAGCTGTCAAAGTAGGAGTTTTAAAAAGTTGACCAACATGAGCGATTTGAGTATCTTCCACATCTTGTCCTTGACCGTGATCCATGATTTGGTCCTCTTTAATGAAAAATTGCATCCAAAGCACTAACAGGAGAGGAGTCAAACCAAATAGGAATAGACCTTTCCACCCCAGACTCGGCGCCAACCAGCCTGCTAACAAGGCAGAGCTGATGGAACCAATCTGTCCCGCAATTCCATTGAGCGAGGAAACGCGTCCCATTTTCTCCTTGGGCACAATGCCTGCCATGATGGCAATGGCAACACCGTATTCCCCACCGACACCGATCCCTGCAATGAAGCGCATCAAGTATAGATAAGGCAAACTAGTCGTAAAGTAAATGAGTCCTGTTGCTACTGCAAATACGATGATGGTCCATTTGAAGACTTTAAATTTATTGTAGCGGTCAGCCAAGAGTCCGAAGACTAGTCCACCCAGAAGCATGCCCAGATTGGTGATAGTGGCAATCCATCCTGCCTGCACTCCTGAAATACCCAGCTCTGCTATGATACTTGCCATAGAAAACGAGAGAAACATGACGTTCAAATCGTCGGTCCCTGATGCAACGATGGCAGACGCCAATGCACGCTGATTATTCTTATCGAGTGTCAAACCCAACATAGTATTCTCCTTTTTAATGCTAACTCACTGGCTAGCTTTATTAAATTGAGAAAAGCCCAAACAAAAACGAGAAATCCTAGATTTCCCGTCCTTAAAAGTGCATGATAATAGCATGAAAAAGCCAGAAGCCTCTTCACCTCTTGATTCACTTTTATGTCTCACGGGACACAGTTAAAGCTATTAACAATTTTTACCAGTCTACTAAGAATTACAAGCTCTGTCAAGAAAATGTTGAAAAGATAGTCAGAAAAAATCAATAAATCTTCCTAAATAACGATTTTGGTCTTGTCTTCACTTTCTTCGTTTTATGCATTCGATCTAACAAGGTCTGTCCTCAGACCTTGTTACTCCCACGTATGCACAGTGGATTAGAAAGGACGCTCCTCTTTGCGGTGCAAGAGGTAAAAACTTTCAAGCAAGCATTACTTCGAACTGCTAGGGCTCAAAAAGTGAAAAGAGGCAGGACTTTTGCCCCAACCTCTTCCGAATATTTTAATATTCTGGTGGATAAATATAAGTTACTAGACTTGTTGTATTCAGCGGATTAATCCAGCCACGATGGTTATCAATCCATTGGCGGCCGTTAATATTGGCTTCTAAGACTTGTATTTGGGTACTACTCATGACGTCTGTCACATAGGCAACATGACCATAAGCTCCATCATCCCAAACTGCAATGGCTCCAACCATCGCTTCTGTGCCAACGGAGAATCCTTCACGCGCCGCATGACGACCCCAATCCGCAGCATTGCCCCACCAATCGCCTGCCCAGCCAGTTAATTTTTGAACAGCCCACGTACATTGACCGATTGGATAGTTAATGCCTGGTTCATAATCAAAATCTTCCAGATAGTAGGATGAGGTGCTTGTTTCAGTAGCTGTTGGTGCTGTTGCTTGCGCAGCTACTTGCAAAACTTGATCTGGCACGATGTAATCGTAAATACTCATACCATTATTAGCAGCTAATTGATTTAAATCCATCCCATGTGCTGCTGCAATAGTGGAAAACGAATCCCCATTTTGAACAGTATAAGAAGATGTTGCCGCCTGCGGAGTACTTTCTACAACAGGTGCTGCCAGCATTGTTGACACTCCTGGAAGAGTCAATACTTGACCTGGTAAAATAAGATCATAAATTCCCATGCCATTTGTTGCTGCCAATTCATAAGCATCAATACCGTAGCTTTGTGCGATAGAATAAAAAGAATCGCCGTCCTGAATCGTGTAGCTATCTGCCTGAACCAGTTGTCCCGCAAAAAATCCTCCACTTACAAGTAGAGTCAGTGCCGTTGCTTTTCCTAAAAATTGTTTCATGTATACTTCTCCAAAATGTGATATATACATGTTAACAAATCTATGTATCAAAAAAATAATACCCAGATTAAAAACACATGTGTTTTGTTACAAATTTGTCTCGTTTCAGGAAGTTTTATGTCAATTTCCTTTCATACATTTTGAAAACTATGGCCATTGGACATTATAAATTTTTCTTGATTATATCCCGCAATTCCCGTCTTTTGGCAATCCAGAGAGACCGATTGTCATAAAGATAGGTTCGATTGGTCAAGAAGATAGCTGCTTTTTGAGCTTTGCGGTTTACCATGATAAAAGGCCCTGTATAACCCGTATGGTCCAGCCAGTCTTCATCGTCAATATTCCAAACAATGGAGCGTGGCTTTGATGAACTAATATTGCTGGTTAAATTTTCCGTAAAAGCATCAGTTAGGTAGTGAGTGAGAAAGAGCTCCAGATCATGAATAGTGGAAAAGAGTCCTGCAGAGCCACAATGAGGTCCGAGAACCTTTGCCTTAGGATCATGAACTTGTCCATCCGAAATCCCCTTAATCGTTGGGACAGCACCGGGCACAGGGCCAAAAGAAGTTTCTGCCATCTGCCATGGCTGAAAAATCTCTTCCTCTAACACCTGATCCAAGTCCTTACCAAACAGATACTCTACCAAAAATCCCAGCAAAATCAAGTTGATATCCGTATATTGAAATCCCTTATCATCGGTCACGGTAATTCGCTCAATAGCTACTTTTAACTCCGCCTGCGTCAACTGGTCACGATTGGGAATAAAAGGATCAATGCCCGATGTGTGTGTTACCAAGTCACGGATAGTGACGGTTTCGTCTTGAAAAGCAGGATAATAAGACTGAAAAGTTTTATCCAAATCTAAGCGCCCTGACTGAAGGAGGAAAATAAGCACAGTTCCTACGCCAACAACTTTAGAGACAGATGCTAAATCGTAGACCAAGCCAGGCTTTGTTATCTCTTCTTCGGTCACGTGTCCAAGAGTATATTCCGTCCATTTCCCATCAGAAAAAAGAGCCAAACTGGCTCCTAAATAGAGATTTTCTTGAATTTGTTCTTGAATTTTATCAATAATAGCTTGGATCATTTTTCAAACCATAATTCAATCTTGCTTGGATCCATCGCTTGAATAAAGCGACCCTTTTTATCTTTAAAAAATGGCTGAGCGAGCTTGCTTTCGAGTTCTGCCCAATTAAAATCACCTGCCACAGAAAAGCGAATGCTATCCAAATCCCAAGTGCTGTCTGGTGCTACTAGCAAATCAGGACCTTGCGCCTCGACAAAAGACAAGTCTGGCTGTTCTGGTAAAACTTGACTGTAAAAAGTCTGGCTCGCCTCCATATCAGGAGTATTGATGGCAATATCCTCAATCGTAAAGCGTGATAATCCACGTCCATCTGCTAGCTTTTCAAAGGCGACAGGCGGTAGAATTTCCTGCAATTCACAGACGTTTTCTTCACCATGTAGCAAGAAACGATCTCCTTCTGGTGAAATAGCTTCAAAAGCGTAGCCGTTTTTCCCCTTATAAAGTTTGGTAAACAGACTACCAGTTGCTAGAAGGTGCTCAATCTCCTTACTATCGGCTTTGATGACGATACGATTGAGTTTTTTGGGCCTTTTGACAGCACGCGTGCGCATGCTTGGGGACTCTATCAAGACTAGCTTGATGATCTTGTCACCATGGGCAGAAAATTCGCCAAAAGCAGCGTCTTCAAGACGGATTTTCATCCCCAATGTTTCTTCCAAAAAGACTTGAGTGATGTTTCGGTTGTTGACCCGCAAAGCAGGCACAATCGTTTGTGTTTTTAACATAGTTTTCTCCTTGAGTGCGTACCTCTCTATTGTAAAGGAAAAAGAGAGGTTTGACAAGAATTTGTGTGCTATTCGATTGATAAAAAAGGAGCCGAGACAAAAGTCCTAGCTCCTTTTTTTGTTTCATTTTAACGACAAGACCGGTTTTTGTCCCGCTCTCACGATTAGCCATAAATCACTTTATAAAGTGCTACTGCTGCAATACCCGCCGCGATTGGAGCAACAACAGGCACCCAAGCATACCACCATTTTGAATCAGCTTTTGCTGAACCAAGCACAGAAGCTGGCAAGGTTGCATGGAGGATACGAGGTCCGAGGTCACGAGCTGGGTTGAGAGCTGGTCCAGTTGGGCCACCAACTGCTGCTACAAGTGCCATCACAAGGAATCCAAGACCCAAGTGAGCCACATTCAAACCAGGTGTTAAGTAATTACTAATTTGATGACGAGCAGCTACATCAGATAGATTTGCACCTTGAGATTCTAAGTACTGTACTACTTCTGCTCCGAAGTAGTGTTTGGTCATAGCCAAAGCACCAAAGAATAGGACAAACGATCCAAAGAATTCATTGAGGAAACCATTGATCAATGAAGCTTTACGACTTTCTTTTGTGCCATCATCCAAGGCTGAAATAGTTGAGAAACTACCCAATACGTGGTTGCTATTTTCAGTTTTCAAGAAATATGGGCGATAAACACCAACAACAACCGCTTGACCTGCAATAGCACCCAAAACTTGCGCTGCAATATAACCTGGTACCAAAGCCCAGTCAAAATAACCAGAAATAGCTAAACCAAGCGTGAAAGCTGGATTGATGTGGTTACCAGAGACATTTCCAAACATCATAGCTGGCATCATAACTGCCAAACCATAACCAATGGCTATGAGAATCCAACCTGAGTTGTTTCCTTTGGTCCCTTTTAGGTCAACGTTGGCTACTGTACCATTCCCGATAATGATGAGAAGAGCTGTTGCCAAAAATTCTGTAATATATTTTACATTTACTGCTACATCCATTTGTCATTTCCTCCAAATATTTTAGACAAAAACTATTTTATCAACTATAATAGAGAATGTAAATAGAGAATTTATAGAAAAGGATAAATAAATGCGTTTTAATCAATTTTCTTATATCAAAAAAGACCTGAAAACAATGCTAACAGAACTGACTGAGCTAGGATTTGAGCTCCATCTAGAAAAAACTGATAAGGAAAACGTGGAAAGCTTTGTCCGTAAGATTTTCTTTCTAACAGCAGACACAGATTTTGCTTTATCTAATCTTCTTGCAGATCCTGAGACAGATTTATTGAGCTTTTTCCAATCTGATCGTGACTTGACAGCTCCAGTCTTCTACCAAATAGCGTTTCAGCTATTGGGCTTTGTGCCTGGTATGGATTACACAGTGGTGGAAAATTTCCGCACGGAGACGGCTTTTCCAATTGTATTTGGTCCAGTCATTGAAAACCTCTATCAGCTCCTCAACACGCGCACTAAAGATGGCAATTCCTTAATCGACCAGCTAGTGGCGGATGATTTTATTCCCGAGGATAATGCCTATCATTTCTTCAATGGTAAAGCCTTGGCGACTTTTTCAACCAAAGATCTCATTCGCGAAGTGGTCTATGTGGAAACGCCCGTGGACACAGCTGGAAATGGGCAAACAGATATTGTCAAGGTATCGATTTTACGTCCACATTTTGATATGCTGCTCTTCATAAAATGGAAGGTGGCTTGATTAAAAAAGAAGCTGGAATCATTTCTGTAGCGGATCATGAAGTAGAAAAGCTACCTGGCGATATGCGCGATTTACCAATTGGTTCCGCCAGCGAAAAATTGGGGCATATCGGCTCCTACTCACTCAATGATTATTTCCTTTCGCGCGGATTTGCTAGCATCCATGTCTCAGGGGTAGGAACGCTTGGTTCCACCGGTTACATGACCTCTGGCGATTATCTGGTAAGGTCGCAACGACTGGTCTTTCTTATCTCGGTACCATGTCCAATGCCCTTGCAACAACTGGCGTGGATGGTTTAGAAGTAGTCATTGCCGAAGCGGGGATCTCTTCTTGGTATGATTACTACCGTGAGAATGGACTCGTAACAAGTCCCGGAGGCTATCCTGGTGAGGATTTGGATAGTTTGACCGCACTAACTTACTCTCGTAGCTTGCAGGCTGGAGATTTCTTGCGTCAGCGTGCCATCTACCAAGCTGGCTTTGATGCAGAAGGGCGTTCTCTGGACCGTGCAAGCGGCGATTACAATCAGTATTGGCATGATCGCAACTACCTGCTCCATGCTAAAAAGGTCAAGTGCGAGGTAGTCTTCACACATGGTTCACAGGACTGGAATGTAAAACCAATCCATGTTTATCATACGTTCCATGCTCTGCCATCATCCATCAACAAACATCTCTTCTTCCACAACGGTGCCCATGTCTATATGAACAACTGGCAGTCCATTGATTTCCGTGAGGCTATGAATGCCCTCCTCAGTCAAAAACTATTGGGCCATGAAAACGGCTATACACTTCCAACCATCGTTTGGCAAGACAATAGTTCAGATCAAAGCTGGACAACTTTGGAGACCTTTGGTAGTCAGGATAAGCTCACTTTGCCCCTTGGTTCAGAGGAAACAACAATTGACAACCATTATACCAAAGAGGATTTCGTGCGTTATGGCAAATCCTATTCGACTTTCCATGCAGATCTGCATGCGGACAAGGCTAATCAAGTAACCATTGACATTCCCATTGAAGAAGACTTTCTTTTAAATGGTCGCGCCAGCCTCCACCTTCGTGTTAAATCAAGCGTAGACAAGGGACTGATTTCCGCCCAGCTGTTAGACTTTGGTAGCAAGAAACGGTTGCTACCGATTCCAACGCTCAAATCACGTCTCAGTCTGGATAACGGTCGCTACCATGCTCAAGAAAATCTAACAGAATTGCCATTCATGGACACACCTCATCGTGTTGTCACAAAAGGGCATCTCAACCTGCAAAATCGCACAGATTTACTGACAATCGAAGATGTTCCTGCAGATACTTGGCTAGACTTGGATTGGGAATTACAACCAACTATTTACCAATTCGAAAAAGGAGATACTTTGCGTCTCATCCTTTATACAACTGACTTTGAAACAACCATCCGTGACAAGAAAAAATCCAGCTCTTGCTTATGCAAGGGCTGGGTGCTCTTTATAATGGATAAGTGCTAATGTCTTTTCTGATACGGTTAACGACAGGTTGGAGACTTTTTGGTATTTCAGCTGCTGCCAAGCTTTCAGGTAGATTGCACCACTTATATCGGCTGACAGATTATTCTACAGATGCATACCCAATTTAAGGAACCAAACCTTGGAAAATGACTTTTCATAAAAAATGGCAAGATAAACTATTTTGGTAACTACACACTCCGTTATATAAACTACAATATATTGGCATTAACGATAATCTCAAAATGAAGACTTCTAAAACGGACAATATTTTTTGTTATTTCAATAATTCAAAATCAAATAACTTCTCGAAAAGTTCATCTACATTAATCAAACCAGTTTGCTTCTTTGGATAAAATAGTATCTATCTCTTTTAAATTCAGCCTAGAGTTTAACAAAATTATCCCCAAATAATACTTCATGTATAATAAATCAAGTTTATCTTTTTTCAATATCTAGCAAAGTTTTCTCTAAAGCATCAATAAGTGTTCTCGTATCTCCACTAGTTTGTCCATTTAAATATGTTTGCCATTTATTTTCTGGATCTATTACGCTAAGTAATAACGAAAGTTAGGCACCAGTCTCGTATGGAAGTCGGTCTCTTAAAAAACCTTCTGAAAGTTTTTTATTCCTATAAAAAGGGACTACATCTGAGAAAGGAACATCTTTCACATTGTCAAAACACATGGGACCATAGTCGTACCCAACAGATTGTGAAGCTAGGATTCCCATAAATGTAGCTGTTCCTTCAACTGTTTCCATCATGTGTTCTTTGATTACATAATTAGGATTTATCTCTTCTCTTTTGTTAGCAATATCGAGAATTTGTCTTGATATTTCAATTAGAACTTCTCTATTTGGCGCTTTCTTGTTTATTTCTTCTCTTGCCTTATCAAAAAGATTTAACTGCTGGTCCAGTAAATTCAAATCCTCCGATGTGAGTTCACCATAGAAACGCTCTCCACCACTCCAAGATGTTTGCATATAATAATGAAAAGATTCATGAAAAAGATAATTTACTAAATACTCTGAAGAATACTGTTTCGTAAAATTGTTGGCATCAAATTTTAAATAGTAAATATCGTTCCCCACAAACCTGGATAAAACCTTGAAATTCGGTAAGTCTCCAATCCATACACATCATCTATATTTCTCATTAAAGTTGCAAATGGTGAATGGATAGGTTTCTTCGGATTGATTAAATAAGAATACTGGGAATCTTTACTAATAAGTAATATAGGATGTTCGGATAATTTAAAATCTTTCCAAAAAAATCCATTACCATTTTCTCCATCCTCAGAAAAAACTTGATTTAATTCCCATAATGCCCTTCTATCCCATTTAGAAAGACTATCTGCACCTGTATTTAAATGATTCTATTTTCAATTTTCACAGAACATCACCTATATCCTTTTTTATTTAAATCTAAGTATACTTGTTTTATTATTATCCTATACACTTTGGCATGAAACAAAAAATAGACAAAATAGGATAGATAGGAGCAAGGAGAATATTGTTAGGTTGAGATAAACTCATATATACCTTCTAATATGGAAACAATAAAAAAACAGCCCTTTTAGACTGTTTCTTTAGATGATTCATTCGTTTTTCCCAATACCACATGCATTACCATCCCAATGATGAAGCCGAGAATAGCCAATGGAATCCAACTCATGGAGTAGGCTCCTAGAGGCACGATTTTAGTAAAGAAATGGGTAATTGCACTTGGAAGTTGGAAGAATCCTGTCATGGTAGAAAGCGTTGCTAGTGCATCATAGAGCCCTGCTACAAAAGTAAATCCAATCGTCCATTGATAGACGCGACGATCACCTTTGAAGAGATTTTTAGCTAGAGATAAGAATACGATGACAACGGTCAATGGATAAAGAAGGTAGAGAACCGGCAGAGACCATTTGATAATTTCAGATAGCCCTCCGAAGTAAAAAGTGGTCGCAACAAGTGTAAAGATGGTTGCCCAAGCTGTGTGCGATACTTTTGGTAGGATTTGGTGGAAATACTCAGCACAGGCTGTAATCAAACCAGTCGCTGTAGTAACACAAGCCAGGAAAATCACCAATGCCAGCACTGCTCGTCCAATAGCACCTAAGTAGAAATAGGACGCTTGACTAAGCACATGACCGCCATCAATCGCTGTGCCATTTAATTGGAAAACACCATCCGAAAAAGTAAAGAGAGACTGAGAAGTCGCACCGATTCGTGCTAAAAAAACGTAGACCAAGGCCAACAGAACTGCCGCAATAACACCTGCACGAACCGTCACACCTGCTACTTCCTTACTAGTCTTAGCGCCGAAAACCTTAGCAGACTGGATAACTACGATGGAAAAAGTTAGAGAAGCTAAAGCATCCATGGTACCATAACCTTGAATCAAGCCAGCAACGAAAGGAAGATCCTTGTAAGAATCACTAACCGCTGAGCTTGCATTTGCAGGCATTCCCAAATCTCCTACAGGATGCAAGAAGGAAGCTACCACCAGAATCGTCAATACTAAGAGCAAGGTCGGTGTCAGGTATTTTCCAATACGATCTGCCATCTTACTTGGACGAATCGCCAGCCAGTAAGAAATTCCAAAGAATACGAAGTTGCACCTGTCCGCGGAATAGCGAAAAATGGACCGATAGACAAGTACAAAGCGATTGAAAATAACAGAGCATAGCCTTTTGAAACAGGACGTGCAATGCTCTCCGCATCCTTTGCTCCTGTATAGGCAATCGCAATAACTCCTCCTAAAAGCGCTGGGAAAATCAGATTACCTGCTCCAAAAAAGAGGGCAAATAACATGAGACCTATCGTCAAATAGACACTCCATTTTGATGATTTCATTTTCTTCTCCTATAATAATGATATTTATTTATTGTAACAAACTTGTTAAAGTACTTCAACGCTTTTTAGATATGTATTCCTTGCTAAAAAACTCTCCCTAATATTACTAGAGAGAGCTATTTAGGAGGGACACTTTTGGGTGCGTAATTGTTTAAGAAGTCAAAAAGAGAGTCCATTTACATTGCGAGTTTGGCTTTTAAAGCCTGACTTGCTTCAGAAATCGTTGCCACAGTATCGCTTGTTCCGGCCTCACGTAGACCATTGAAACGTGTAAAGAGAGCATCTACTTCCGCTTCTAGAGCAGATTTCTCATCTAAATCACCCATTTTATCTACTTGCGCCATTAATGCCCAGAGTTCTTCGTAGAGGGCCTTAGCTTCTGGTGTTTCCGTCGCATCCACATTGATAATATCTGGTCTATCAGCCGTTTTTGAAACTTCTTCTGTATCTCCATTATCATCTACAACCTCCTCATCTGCAGAAACAGCTGGTTGACTTGGCCCCACACCATGTGGAAGGTCCTCTCCTTCATGTGAAGAGACATGGCCATGATCACTATCATCGCCCCAGCCGTCCTTCTTAGGACGCGCTTCTGGGTGTTGCACATAATATTTAATGGTTGCAAACAATTGCTCTAAGGTATAGCCTGCTGGTGCCTCATAAAGACCTTGGTCAAACCATTCCATCTTGATATTGTGGTAGTGATCAGTGTGCGGAATCACGAAGATATGACCGTCCTTGATTTCTACGGTTTGATCCATATTCCATGGCATTTTTTCTAGGGGAATCAAGAGAGCTGGAGCCACATTTTGATAAACTTGCTTAGCGGGAATTTTCACAGCTGTGTTTGCTTCAGAAGTTGGATGAACCAGCTCTTTTTCGATAGCATCCAAAGCCTTTTGATAATCCTTTTGGATAGCGGACAGACTTTCCTTACTGCGTTTGTGTTGCACCTCGGTAATACGCGAATCTAAGTCAAGAATTTTATTTTCCAGACTGGGTTGCGTTTTTTCGTTAACAATCTTTTCTACCTTTGCCCACAAACCTTGAATGGCATTGTAAAGTTCGTCCATCGAAAGCGCAGAATCTGCTGGCTTTTCTTGCTCTTTGAGCCATTCTGCTACTTGGTCCAGCTCATATTGTTCCAATTCATTGAAAGGTACGTAGTGCATGTGACTCTTGCCGTCTACCGTATGCGTCGCGGTGATACCGTCCTCATCCACTGAGTAAATCGAATCCTTAGTGAACGTATAATGATCGCTAGTGGTATAAGGCTTGCCATCCAATCCTTTCTTGATTGCTGGGAAACTTTGCCCTTGGAAATGTAGAATAATCTCCTTCGGTTTTGGAGCAACTAGAGTTGGTTGCTTTGGTTGAACCACCGATTTCACTGGAGTTGGGGTTGGGGTTGGCGCACTTGGTTTTCGGTCACCCGTCAATGGGATTATTCGTGAAATTTTTTCTTCTAGTGGGGACATTTTGTCGTAAGGAACCACAACACCCATTGGTACACGACGTGTAATCTGAGCCGGATCAAACACTAAACCATTGCGCAAAAAAGAGTTCGGGATAAAAAGTAGTCCCAAACTCTTCTTTAAGATAATTTTTTTGAAAGTGTACAGTATTTGAGGAGGAAAACCATCACATTTATTCGAAATGACCACTCTTGCCCACTCTCTTTTATACATTCTCTTTTAAGAAGTTAATTTTCGCTTGAACATCATCCACCGCTTTCCCAAAGCGGCAGTTCCAACCCGTTTTGAGAATATGGATTACTTTTTCATAGGCTTTAATAGCACCAGCCTTATTCCCCCATAGGCTTTTTCCCAGATAGGAATGACCTCCTCGTAACAGCCATGGGCGGATAAGGGATTGGCAACTGAAAAGAGGAGACGCCAATCCGCTGCGTGCTTTTCTGCAAAAGCCAGATAGTCGGATTTGACAGCAGTGAAGCCTTCTTCTTTCTCACGAATAAGCAATTCATAATAATCATGGATGGGATCCGGTTTTGCTTGCTTTCTCTAGCCATGTTTTTGCTTCCTCCACGCGCCAATCATCCAGCAAATTATCCAATAAATAGAGGTAAATTGCCGTTTGACGAGGATCTTGTTCTAAGGTCGTGATATAGTAATCAATCAATTCTGTGTGATTTCTTTGGTTCCAATCAAAGAGATAACCCTTTGAAGCTCGGGAGATTATACTCAGACTAGATTTATCATTTGGCTTATCTAGCAATACTTTTTTAGAAATGGCATTGGCCTTATCCATAAAATCCTCACCACATCGAAAATAGAGATAGGCTAGCAACTCTGACTTGCGTAGAGTCTGATCTGGTTGTGTCAAATCCTGTAAAAATCGCTCATAATTAGCGATTTCCTGAAGAGGCAGGGATTGTCCGCTATCTAGCCGACTTTCAATTTTATCAAGGTATTTCTCAGTGGTGTAATCAAATAGCTCGTCAATGCTGACTCCAAAGGCAGTAGCAATATCTGGCAGCAAGGTAATTTCTGGCTGGGTAGCATTTGTTTCCCATTTTGAAATAGCTTGATTTGACAAGCCTAGCTTATTGGCTAGTTGCTGTTGGTTGAGTCCTGCTTCTCTTCGTAATACTTTAATTTTTTCACCAATCGTTTGCATAGTAACCTCCTATTGTTTATTTATCTTGAGCTCTTGATAGTTTTAGTATAATCCTTAAAATACCAACTATCAATGGGAAAATAGTTGGATTTTATCTCTTTTTAGTTGGAAAAAATTTTATGCTATAATGACAGTAAATAGAAAAAAGGGGATAGACATGACAAAGATTATCTTTCTAAGTGGTTTGGGTTCCAATCGCTATCATGCCATGGATTTGAAAGATAGGCTCGTCTAGACATGACCATCTTGGAGCTTCCGGGGCACGGAGATGAAATCGATAAAGATATTGCAGACCTGAAGCACTTCCTCTCTTGGTTCGAGGACAAAATAGCAGAGCTGGATGCCATCATCATCATCGCACATTCTATGGGGGCTAATCTAGCACCTTATTTAGCGACTCATTGTCACAAAATTCAGCAATTGATTTTACTAGATGGTGGCTATTTTGACTTGGATAGCTTGGTGTCACTGGAAGATGAAACGGCTGGAACGGAACACTATCTGGAGAGTGGGGTTTTTGAGAATGTAGAAATGGTATTGTCAGCTGAAAAAGAAAACAGTCCTTATTGGTCTCAACATTTGGAAAAGGCTGTCCAAATTTCCTTTCAAGAAATAGAAGGTCTCTACCGACTCAAACTCAACCGCTCTGCTATTTTCCATCTACTAAAACTCCAACGACAAACGCAGGGCTGGCTAGACAAGGTAGGGGTCCCGACGCTCCTAATCCCGCAGCGCTTGGAGGCACCTCAATGGAAGCTGACCATGCTTGAAAAAATACCTAAACAGATTACGGTTGACAAAAAGTTACAGCTGGGTCATTCTCCGCACACAGAAAAACCCGAGCAGGTCGCTCAGGTTATCAAAGAATTTATAGCGTCCAATCCAAAATCGGTCCGCTAGGTACGATGCCGTTTGGATTGATGGTCTTATGGCTACCATAGTAATGACGTTTGATATGATCAAAGTTGACCGTGTCTGCGATTCCAGGTAAATTGTATATCCGCTTGGTGTAGTTACAGAGATTTGGATAGTCGGTCAATCGTTTGAGATTGCACTTGAAATGACCGTAGTAAACTGAGTCAAAGCGCACTAGAGTGGCAAAGCCGCTCTTCAAGAGTATCCAGTGCTTCAAAAAGTTTGGTAACTTCTTCTTCGTAGACCTCTTGTTTGGTTGCAAAACCTGCCTTGTAAACACCATTGTTAATGCGATCGTAGACATAGCTGTTCAGCTCATCAATTTCAGCAACTAATTCCTCAGGAGCATAGTCTCCTTTTTTTGCGCCAATTTGGTCAAAAGCTGTGTTGAGCATGCGGATGATTTCAGAAGATTCGTTGCTGACAATGGTATCTTTAACCTTATCATAGAGTACAGGCACTGTCACACGCCCTGTGTAGGTCGGATCCACATGCGTATAAACTTGATAAAGGTAATCTGCATTCAAAACTGGGTCGGCGATGACACCATCACCTTCCGCAAATGTCCATCCATTTTCCAGCATGAGTGGATTCACAACAGACACAGAAATCATGTCCTCTAGTCCCTTCAAAGCACGTAATATCAAGGTACGGCTTGCCCATGGACAGGCTAAGGATACATAAAGATGATAGCGTCCTGCTTCTGCTTTAAAACCACCCTCGCCAGTTGGACCAGATGAACCATCTGCTGTAATCCAGTTGCGAAATTGCGGTGTTGTCCTCTCAAATCGTCCCCCAGACTTCTTGGTGTCATACCATTTATCTACCCATTTTCCATCTACTAACAGTCCCATGATTGCCTCCTTTGACTTTCTTGCTTCTATTTTATCACTAATTAGGTATAAAGCCCACTGTCCGCTCTGCCATCAAGAAAAAAATCGACTAGAAGCTTAGTCGATCCCCTCTCTTCTTCCATAAATAGGAAATCAAAAGATGCATACCAAAGATGGAGATGACTAGTAAAAAGAGCAGAACAAAATAAGGCACAAACTTGCGCAAGCCATGTTTTTGCACTGCATCTCCAAAACCGAAACAATCAAAAAAATTCATAGTAATCACCAGTTCATCCTTTCTAACAGGCAACTAGTGCCTGTTATTTGATCTTATCATACTGCAAGCGTTTTCTTTTTGCAAGTGACTTCACAAAAAAGTGTGGAAGATAAAAGGTAAAATGAGACTGGGACAACAACCCAGCCTCAAGAATCTATTTTTGTATTTTTTCTTCCATTTTTTTGACAATAGCTTGCGCAGTTAAGCCATAAACTTCCATCAGGTAGGCTTGTTGTCCCACTTGACCGAAGGATTCGTCCACACTGATACGGTGAACAGGTGTATTTCCGTCCTCAGCTAAAAGTTCGCAGATGGCACTGCCGATACCACCGATACGATTGTGGTTTTCCGCAGTAAAGACAGCTCTCCCAACGATTAAATCTTTAAGGCTAGCATCAATTGGCTTGACACGGAAAAGATCAATAACCTGCACCCTGCACCGATAGCCCTTTTTCAGCCAAAGTGTCCGCAGCTAACAAAGCCTGCTCCACCATGATACCGCTAGCGATAATGGTTGCATCCTGACCCTCACGAAGCACACAATAGCCCTTGCTAAAATCCTCTCCACACTCATAAATGGCGCACGTTGGCGCCTTACGAATGGTTCGAATGTAATTAAATCCAGTAGAATCAAGCGTTTGGTCTAAAACTGTACGAAATTGGATGTCGTCACCCACTTCATAAACCGTTGCCTTAGGAATCAAGCGCATCAACCCTAATTCTTCAAAAGGCATGTGAGTCCCGCCGTTCATCTCAGCCGTTACATCTGCATCTGAGCCAACAACGGTCGCGTTGAGCTGAGCATAATTTAGCGAAAGAAAGACTTGGTCATAGACACGACGGCTAGCAAAGGGACCAAAGGTATGAACGTAAGGCTTATAGCCCATGAGTGAGAGACCTGCCGCTACTCCAATCATTTCCTGTTCCATAATACCAACATTGATATATCGATCTCCGATGGTAGCCTTCAGATTATTGGTGGACATAGAGCTAGACAAATCCGCTTCGACCGCTGCGATTTTAGAATTTTCCTGACCAACTTCCGCTAAAAACTCGCTGTAAACTCGGCGCATTTCTTTTGGTTGTCTCATCCTTACACCTCCTCTTTTTGTGGCACTAAAACTTTGACACTGCCTTCTAGGCGCGCACGTAGCTCATCATCCAAACGCAAATGGTGATTACTTACCATTTCTTCCAAGAAATCTACTCCTTGACCTTTTGTGGTATCAAGGACGATACATTTTGGACGAGGTGAAGAAGATTCTTGAATGGCACGAATCGCCGCAATAATGGCTGCAATATCCGCACCATTGACCCGCACCGCTTCCCAGCCAAAGGCTGTAAATTTCTCTACAAAATCAAAAGTTTGGCAGATTTCAGCAGTGGTCCATCCAATTGTTTTTTATTGTCATCCACAAAGACAATCAAATGAGACAATTCATGGTGGGCAGCAAATTGAGCCGCTTCCCAACGTTGACCTTCGTTTAATTCACCATCACCAACCAAGGTATAGGTAAAGTACGGAGCTCCTTCAATTTTCTTAGCGTAGGCAACACCCGTTGCCACACTGATTCCCTGACCGAGAGAACCGGTTGTCGTATCCACGCCAGGTGTCAAATTACGGTCTGGGTGTGATGTCAAGTGTGTGCCATTACGATTGAGTGACCAAAGAAAATCATGGTCAAAAAAGCCTTTCAAATACAGGGTACTATAGAGTGCTGGACCTGCATGACCTTTTGATAGAATGAAGTGATCGCGCTCTTTAGACGAGAAATTCTGGACAGCGATATCCAGAATTTCCTCATATAGAGCTGCCAAAACTTCAACAATTGATAAACTACCACCATAGTACCTAAAACCAAGTTGGTTGAGCGTTTCTAAAGTGTTGCGACGAATATCCGCCGCAAATGTGTGAGTTCTGGACAGTTTTTTGTCATATTAAGCCTCTTTCTTATCTTTCTTTACAAAATTAAGTACAATCATACCTGCTAAGACTGCAAAGATACCGATAGAAACCGCAAGTACACCACCGTTATTGGCCAAGGTTCCAAGGAAGATACCAGACAAACCAAAGTCTGCGTCTGAGAAGGTTGAACCTGCAAAACCAAGATCTCCCAAGACTGGCATCAAGAAGACTGGCAAGAAGCTAATGAGGACACCTTGCATGAAAGCACCGACAACAGAACCACGGATACCACCTGAAGCATTACCAATAACACCAGCAGTCGCACCACAGAAGAAGTGAGGTACCACACCCGGCAAGATGACAACGCCACCTGTCATAATCATGATCAACATGCTGACAAGACCACCGATAAAGCTAGAAATGAAACCAATCAATACCGCATTTGGTGCGTATGGGTAAACCACTGGACAGTCCAAGGCTGGTTTTGAATTTGGTACCAATTTTTCAGAAATTCCTTTGAAGGCAGGAACGATTTCCGCCAAGATGAGACGCACACCTGCAAGGATAATGAAGACACCTGCTGCAAATGTACCACCCAATTGAAGGGCATAAACAATACTGTTCACACCATTGCTGAGGTTTTCTTCAATCCAAGTCCCACCCGCAAATATCGCTACAATGATATAAATAACAGACATAGAAATGGCAATACTCACAGTTGAATCTCGTAAGAAAGCCAAACCTTTAGGGAATTTGATATCTTCAGTTGATTTTGATTTGTCGCCAACAAGTCCACCGATGAACCCACTCAACCAGTAACCAAGTGAGCTAAAGTGACCAAGAGCAACTTTGTCATTCCCAGTCAGCTGCACCATGTATTTTTGGACAAATGCTGGCGCGAGGGACATGATGATCCCAAGAGCCAAACCACCCATGACAATCAAGCCAACAGATGTAAAACCTGCCACTGTCATGATGACGGCAATCATACAGGCCATGTAAAGAGTGTGGTGCCCTGTCAAGAAAATGTATTTAAAACGAGTAAAGCGAGCAATCAAGATGTTAAAAATCATCCCAAAAAGCATAATAAGGGAAGTTGCTGTCCCAAATTTATCAAGTGCCAAAGCCACGATGGCTTCATTATTGGGCACAACACCTTGCAAGTTGAAAGCATGCTCAAACATGGTACCAAATGGATTTAAAGATGTTTGTAAAATGGTTGCACCACCACTCACAACAAGGAAACCAACAAAGGTTTTAATCCCACCTTTAAACAGTTCAGAGGTACTTTTTTTCTGAAGAGCCAGACCCAAAATAGCAATCAGCGCCACCAAGATAGCGGGTGTACTCACCACATCGATTAAAAAATCCAACATAATCTCTTCTCCTTATTTTTCAGGCTAAATCAAGCCTTTTTCCTGACAAATAGCTGTGACCAATTCGCGTAATTCATCCATGTCAATGATGCTGTTCAAAATGCGAACATCACCTAGGTGACCGGCTGAGTCTGCTAAGTCACGTCCTACAATCCATACATCGGCTGCACTTGGACTTGCACTACCAAGATCATAGTGTTCCACTTCGACATCTGTCACACCTAAATCTTTCAAAATGGATTCAATGTTCATTTGAACCATAAAACTAGAACCCAAACCTGAACCACATGCTGTACCAATACGTAACATTTATTTTTCCTCCTCTAGTAAGTCTGCGATGTCATCAAAGTTTTCTGATGTCCCCAAGCGTTCAATATTATCTGCATCTCGCAAGATGGCTGTCAGATGCGACAGAGCTCGCAAGTGCGTTTGATTATCCACCGCCGCAATACAAATAAACAAGCGAATTTCATGCGCTGGGTCATCCAAGAGATAAACTGGCTCTTCCAATCGCAACATAGACATGCCAATCCGATTGACACCATCTTCTGGTCGCGCGTGTGGAATTGCAACCCCCTTTCCTAAATCAATAAATGGTCCATATTCAGTCACCTTGGTCACCATAGCATCAATGTAGGATGCTTCGATACTTCCATCGGCTAGGAGTGGCTGAGCTGCACAAGCAATGGCCTCCTGCCACGTCATTTTGTCTTTTTGATACTGATACGTATCACGTGTAATCAATTCGCCTAACATAGGACTTCTACCCTTTCTTTCATAAGATTTTTCATTTAAAAATTGCGCCAATTCATACTTTAAAGTTTGTTCTTTGTGAACCGTCGCATGCTTGCCAATCAAGCTCATGAGTTGTTCAATCTCAATCGGCACAGATCCAGCATTCCCGAAGTCTTCATTGACCAAGTGAAACAGGTCTCGTTTCTGACGATTGTTCATCAATGTGGGTACTAAGTAAAATGGCAGTTTCGTATCCAACTTAATGGTTGCGAAAATCATATCATACTGACTTTGATCAATGGTTTGAAAATCTGTGACAAAATGCGTGTCCGCGAATTCAATATGCGGAAAGAGCTGTTTGAGATTTTCCTTGACAATCAATGACGAGCTAACACCATTGGGACAGACTACCAGTGCCCTATAGCGGAAAGTCCGCTCTGTTGCCGCCTCCAAGTAGCCACCGAAATGGATCACAAAATAAGAAACTTCACTGTCTGGAATGGGAAATCCCAATTCGCTCTCAAGTGGAGCCAAAGCTTTTTGCACCAACTGGAACAAGTCCTTATGCTCTTCCTTGATCACATCCGTATAAGTATTAACGCTGACCAAATGTGACTTAAGACGATAGTAAGCGGGAATCAGATGACGTTCCAGTCCCTGAATCAATTCACTGCGGTCCTCAAAAGAAATGAGAGACAAACGTTCCATTTCCTCAACAATGGCTACCGTCAGTTGATGAAAAAATTGATTTTTCTGATCTCGTGAACCCAGGAATGGTACCATCCTGCTGACTCAAGGTCTTCCACAGTTGAGTCACCATTTGATCAATGGGTTCTGCCACTTGATTAGTCACGCCAGTCAGATTCTCCTGCATGCGCTCGCGCCGTACCGCCACCATCTGCAAGAAATGGAGATACTCTTCCAGACGATCTTCCAAGGCGGAGAACTGATAAAACTGGCACAAATCCTGACCTGCCTTTTTGAGACTGGCTAAGTGATTTTTCTCCTCCCAAGCCCGCAATATATAATCCAGCGCCCAGTTCCCTATGGAGGACTTAAGGCAATCGCTGATACAATAGAGAGCCAGACGATGCTTATCATGTTCCTGCCCTGTCAGATGATAACCACGCGCTCGCGTGTAGTCAAAAGATACACCGTACTCTTGACAAAGCTCGCGCACATTTTTAATATCTGTTAAGGTCGTATTGCGACTAACGCTTAACAAATCCTGATAGTGCACATTGGAAACAAAGTCCTTCCTCATATAGGTATATAGGTAAATCAAGACCTGTCTCTCATCTTGCGAGAGATAAATATCCCGACTTCTCAACCATTCAAAAATCTCAGTTTGGTAGACCAAGTGCTGACTTGATAGACGAAAATATCCATCAGACAAGTCAATGGTCCTGATTTCATGTTCTACCAACAAATGATTGATCTGTCCCAGACTATCAAGGATATCTTCCTTGTCCATTCCCGTCTGAATCCCCAATTCATAGAGGCTCATTTCCTGATTGTTAAATAATTCCATCAATAGGGCAGTCGTACGATTTGCAGTCATCTTGACCTCCTTGTTTAAATTGTAACCCTTTTCATTTTTGATTTCTAGTTCTTTTGAGCCCAAATTCCCCTTCTTCATTTTGGAGTTTGATTGGGCTGTAAAGCGCTTGCACGCTATAAAAAAGAAAAAAGCTAGATTTGTATCCAGCTCTTCCAAAGATTGTTCTTATTTATTTGCCTAACAAGCGAGCAAAGAAACCTTTCTTTTGAGTTTCTTCCACTTCTGCTTTGGCCTGATCTAATTCCAATTTCAAAGTTTCCTTGTCTGCCATTGCTTTCAAAGTCAGTTGTTGTTGTTGGTCCAACTGCTTATCCTTCTCAGAAATTTGCACATCTTTAACCCGCAACTGCTCATCTTTTTCAGCGATTTGCTGATCTTTGGTCTTCAGTTGATCATAAAGGCGAACAATTTCCGCATTCTTTTCATCAACCAAAATTTCCATGAGTTCACGTTGTTTCACTTCTTCGCTGATAGGTTCATCCTCAAAAATGGTCGCCTTGTAAATCTCTTCCAACTTAACAAGACCAGCTCGATTGACAACCGTCACACCCTTGTCATTTTTCTCAACAAATTCTTCAGGAAGTGATTTGACACGATTGTTCATCGCCTGACGACTCACTCCTAAAATCTCAGCTAATTCGCTGACCGTTTTTTCAATTCCCATAATATCCTCAAATACTTGATTTTCTTGAAACTTTTCTATCATTAAAATCTTACCACAACCCCCTATCCCTGTCAAATTTATGGTAAAATAAGCCCATGAACCAATTTGATACGATTATTATTGGGGCGGGTCCTGCTGGGATGATGGCAGCTATCTCTTCCAGTTTTTATGACAAATCCACTCTTTTGTTAGAAAAAAATAAGCGCTTAGGCAAAAAATTATCTGGAACAGGTGGCGGGCGCTGCAATGTAACCAACAACGGTACCCTAGAAGACCTCTTAGAAGGTATTCCTGGCAATGGTCGCTTCCTCTACAGCGTCTTTTCCCAATTCGACAACCATGATATCATGAACTTTTTTGAGGACAATGGTGTCAAGCTCAAAGTCGAAGGCCATGGACGTGTCTTTCCTACGACAGACCGCTCCCAAACCATTATCAAAGCATTAGAGATGAAGATGCTAGAAAATGGTGTTTCTATCCGCACAGGCTGCGAGGTCGTTTCCGTCAAAAAAAGTGAAGAACTTTTTCATGTGAAGACCGCTGAACAAGTCTTTACCAGTCGCCAACTGATTGTCACTACCGGCGGTAAAACCTATCCCTCTACAGGATCAACTGGTTTCGGCCATGAGATTGCGCGACATTTTAAGCTTGAGGTGACTGATTTTGAAGCAGCCGAGAGCCCAATTTTGACAGATTTCCCTCACAAAAAACTTCAAGGAATTTCCCTAGATGATGTGACCTTGACCTATGAAAAGCACAGCATTACACATGATCTGCTCTTTACCCATTTTGGTTTGTCAGGTCCCGCAGCCCTTCGGCTATCCAGTTTTGTCAAAGGTGGGGAGACAGCTTATTTAGACGTCATCCCACAGATTTCTTCAGAAAAGCTAGCTGATTATCTGCAAGAACAGCGCGAAAAATCTTTGAAGAATGCCCTCAAAGAAATCATGCCCGAACGCTTAGCAGAATTCTTTGCGGAAAACCACAATATCAAGGTTAAACAAATCCCTCAGAAGGAACTGGAAGGCTTGATTCAGTATATCAAAGCTCTGCCCATTCCCATTACCGGAAAAATGTCTCTGGCACGTTCCTTCGTGACCAAAGGCGGCGTGGAATTGTCCGAAATCAATCCAAAAACCTTGGAAAGTAAGAAGATTCCTGGGCTCCATTTTGCAGGTGAGGTACTGGACATCAACGCCCACACAGGTGGATTCAACATTACCCATTGCCTTTGTACCGGCTGGGTAGCAGGAACCCAATTGCCTGACAGTTATTAAAGTATACATTTTAAAAAGAGTTTATTGTGCAGTTTAGTTCTTAAACTATTGAAAAAGTCTAAGGTGGAAAATCATGAGCTGCAAAGCCACTCACCCCTCTAATGCACTGATCAATCAACTTTTTTAGCCCTAAACGAAAGTATCGAGCGAAACTCTCTTATTTATTCTATTCCTTCAAAAGCCAGACTTGGCTTAGCATTCAAATCCAATTCTGCAAAGTGTCCCTGCTGATATTCCACAGCTGCAGCCAAGGCAATCATACCAGCATTGTCCCCGCAAAGGCGCAAGGGCGGAATAATGACTTCCGTATCCGTGATTTCCTGCGCCAAACGCTCACGCAAGCCTTGGTTTGCTGCAACACCACCCGCTACAACCAATTGCTGTACTGGATAGCGTTCCAAGGCTTTCTTGGTTTTGGCAAGTAGAATATCCATGACTGCTGCTTGGAAAGATGCACACAGATCCTCCACATTCAAGTCTTCCCCTTTTTGCACCGCATTGTGGTGCAAGTTAATAAAGGCAGATTTGAGACCTGAAAAAGAAAATTCTAAATGGTCTTCCTTGATCATTGCTCGTGGAAAATCGTAGACATCCTGACCTTTATGTGCCAATTGGTCAATTTCACGACCAGCTGGATAGGTCAAGCCCATGACGCGACCGACCTTATCGTAGGCCTCTCCAACCGCATCATCTCGCGTCTCACCGATAATGTGGTAAGAGCCAGCTTCGGGCACGTAGACCAATTCTGTGTGACCACCAGACACTAAGAGCGCCATCAAGGGATAGTGTAATTCTGCCACTTCACGCGCTGCCATCAAGTGCCCCGCCATGTGATTGACAGGAATGAGTGGCAAGCCATATGCCCAAGCAAAAGCCTTAGCCGCCGCCATTCCGACAAGAAGCGCACCAACCAAGCCAGGTCCATAGGTCACTGCAACAGCATCCAGCTCATCCGCCCTTATACCAGCTTCCATGAGAGCATCCTCAATGCAGGTTGTGACCACCTCCACATGGTGACGACTAGCAACTTCAGGTACTACACCCCCAAAACGCTTATGACTTTCAACTTGGCTAGCGATAACATTGCTAAGCAGCTCCGTCTCATTTTTTAAAACAGCCACACTAGTCTCATCACAAGACGACTCAATGGCTAAAATATAGGTATCTTTCATTCTTCTTTTCCTTCACGCACCATGACAAGGGCGTCCTCAATGGGCTCATGGTAGTAGCTTTTACGTCGCCCAACTTCCTTAAAACCAAATTTTTTATAAAGGGAAATAGCAGAGCTGTTCCCCACTCTCACCTCTAAAAAGATGGTTTCCACTCTAGCAGTTAATTTTTCCATCAACTGACTAGCAAAGCCTTGACCCTGATAATCCTTGGTCACCGAGATCTGAGTCAATTCCAACTCACCAGCCAAATCCTGAATAGCACAAAATGCCACAAGACGATCATCTTGCCAAATCAAGTTATAGTCTGTCTGGTCTTGCTGCATATCTGCCGCAATCTGCTGCATCGTCCAAGGCGACTGACCCCCGTAGACCTCTGTCATCAATCCATAAATAGCTTCTGTATCTGTCATCTTAGACTCGCTTAATATAGTCCTGATCATCCACTGCCGTCTGGCCTTGTGCTTTAAGCCAGTTTTCCTCTGCCTCAACACGTTTGAGGTAAGATGGTTCAAAAGCATGTACATTAACTGGCTCTAATGATTGTCCCAACCTACCAATCAGCTCTGCAGATTGCAAGGTCGCTTGAATAGTTGCTTGTGGACAGCTTTCTTTGATTTGTTCTTCAAAAGCTGCGACTTCCCCAACAAAAGTCACATGATCAAAACCAGCTGCTTTTTCCAAGACCTCTTCAAATGCTGCATGTCTATCTGGCTCAAGTGCTCTGCCATTTTCATAGAAGCCAACATAGACATGATTGCGACGGGCATCCATAATAGGAACTACCACTCCCTGCGCATCCGTATCTGTCAGAGCTAACAAACTGGAAATCCCTACTAAGTCAATCTGGAGAGCGTAAGCCAAAGTCTTAGCTGTCGCCACCGCGACTCGTAAACCTGTGTAAGATCCTGGTCCCTGTGCTACCACGATACGCTCCAAATCTACTGGTTTCCAGGTCAACTGTGCCATTAAAAAATCAATGGTCGGCATCAGGCTAATGGAATGGTTTTTCTTGATATTGAGGGACGTCTCCGCCATCAGCTTGTCATCTTCCAAGAGAGCAACAGACAGAGCTTGACTGGACGTATCAAAGGATAAAATCTTCATTTATTTTCCATACTTTCTGGGCATTCTATCCTTCTATTTTATGACATTCTAGCACTTTTTTCAAATCTCGCCTTCCAAGTCTTTGAAAACTCATTTGCAAATCTTCTTTTTTCCATTTTCCCCGCCAATTTTTTTCTACAACTAGGGCTTTTATGATATAATATTAGTAATTGCTACGTTTCAATCAAAAAGAAAAGGGACTCATAAAGGTCTATTTTATCGTCTCTTTCGTGCATCAGAAAGGAAAAACATGATCTACAAAGTATTTTATCAGGAAACTAAAGACCGCAGCCCACGCCGTGAGCAAACTCACTCACTTTACTTGGAAGTTGATGCTGCTAATGAACTAGAAGGTCGCATTGCTGCGCGTCAATTGGTTGAAGAAAACACAGCCTACAATATTGAATTTATTGAGTTGTTATCTGAAAACCACCTCGAGTATGAGAAAGCTCATGCTGATTTCAAATTGACGGAGTTCTAATTTATGTCATCAGTCAATCTAAAACCTCAAGAAGTTGGTGTTTTCGCCATCGGTGGTTTGGGAGAAATCGGGAAAAATACCTATGGTATTGAATACCAAGATGAAATTATCATCGTAGATGCTGGCATCAAATTCCCCGAAGATGATCTACTCGGGATCGACTACGTTATCCCAGACTACTCTTATATTGTCGACAATTTGGACCGCGTCAAAGGTCTCGTCATTACTCACGGTCACGAGGACCATATCGGAGGAATTCCTTTCCTTCTCAAACAGGCAAACATTCCTATTTTGCAACTTTGCATGAAATTAACCATAAAACAGAATTAACCTTCAAAAATCTCAAGGTATCTTTCTTCCGCACAACGCATTCTATTCCAGAACCTTTGGGAATTGTCATTGATACCCCTCAAGGAAAAATTGTCTGTACAGGTGACTTCAAATTTGACTTCACTCCAGTCGGTGAGCCAGCTGATTTGCATAAAATGGCTGCGCTGGGAGAAGAAGGCGTTCTCTGTCTCCTGTCAGACTCTACCAACGCCGAAATCCCAACCTTTACCAATTCCGAAAAAGTAGTCGGTCAGTCCATCACTAAAATCATTGAAGGCATTCACGGACGGATTATCTTCGCATCCTTTGCATCCAATATCTTCCGTCTCCAACAAGCAGCTGAAGCTGCCGTGAAAACTGGACGAAAAATTGCTGTATTTGGACCTTCATTGAGCCAAATGCTATCAAAGAATATCCAGCTAGTGACATGATGATTCTCTGTACAGGGAGCCAAGGGGAGCCAATGGCTGCCTTGTCTCGTATCGCCCATGGAACACACCGTCAGGTACAATTGCAACCAGGCGATACCGTCATCTTCTCTTCTAGCCCAATTCCGGGAAATACTACAGGCGTCAACAAACTGATCAATATCTTGATTGAAGCGGGTGTTGAAGTCATTCACGGTAAGGTCAATAATATCCATACTTCTGGTCACGGTGGTCAGCAAGAGCAAAAACTCATGCTTCGTCTCATCAAACCCAAGTATTTCATGCCAGTTCACGGTGAATACCGTATGCAAAAAATCCATGCAGGACTAGCTGTTGATACAGGCATTCCAAAAGACAATATCTTCATCATGGAAAATGGCGACGTACTTGCCTTGACTAAGGATTCAGCACGTTTAGCAGGCCACTTCAATGCGCAAGATATCTACGTAGATGGAAATCGTATCGGTGAAGTTGGTGCAGCCGTCCTCAAGGATCGTCGCGAGTTGTCCGAAGACGGCGTCGTACTAGCTGCTGCAACGGTTGATTTTGATAGTCAAATGATTTTAGCAGGACCAGACCTCCTCAGCCGAGGCTTTGTCTATATGCGCGAATCTGGCGACCTCATCCGTGAAAGCCCAACGGCGCCATTGTGAACGCCATCCGACCATTCCTCTACGAAAAAACAGAGCGCGAACCTATCATTATCCCAATGGTGCTTACGCCTGATAAAGAATAAGAATAATAAAAAGCAACACCAGAAGGTGTTGCTTTTAATTTATCTGTGTTGGTGCATAAATGTATGAGATTGCAGCGTAGGCCGATTCTACTGCCGGATCAAACCAGCCTCGGTAATTTCCAACCGCTGGATTCCCAGCATAGTTCGCTTCTTGCACTTGAATCATGCCATCAGCTGCCACATCCGTCACTATCGCTACATGACCATAGCCACCGTCCGACCAGACCATTACCGCACCAACCTTAGCGCTTGTTCCAATGTCAAAACCAAGTGACAGTGCACTAATAGCCCAATCATTAGCGTTTCCCCAGTTATTTCCTATCCAAGGAGCTAATTCCTTTGCTCCCCATGTACATTGACCAACTGGATAAGTATTGGGACTATATTCAATTTTAGGAGCAATACTTACCGCCACAGCTCGTAGGGTTTGCTCTTGTGCTGACATAATTTTTTGTACAGGTTCTTTTATGGATTTCTCATAAAAGTAGGATGCCTGTACAGCACCTGCTGCACTCTTAGCATTCGGAAAACCAACAGTCACAGCACTGGCTTTTTGACCACTAAAGCCAAAGACCATTCCCATCATAATAATCCGTACGATATTTCTTATTACTTTTTTCTTCACAATTAAATTTCCTCTCAAATGTCACAGAGTCCAGCATACGCCATTTATGTAACAATTTGATGTGTTTTAGGCAAGAAATGTTACAAAAAGATTATATTACAAAGTCTATTACAAGTCGTTTGAGAGTTAAAGGCTTACATTTTGGGAAAATAAAAAGAGTATGGAACTACTTTTTGTCCCAAACTCTTCAATTCTGATTTAATAAACATCCAAATAATTATCAATTTCCCATTGAGAAACAAAGGTTGCATAACTTGCCCACTCAATACGCTTGGCTTCAAGGAAATTGGTATAAATATGTTCACCTAGAGCACCTTTAATAACTTCGTCTTCTTGAAACGCTCTTCAGGTGTCATTGCATAGACATTCGTTTCAATTGGTGCAGGAGCATCGATTTTATTTTCAATACCGTCAAGACCCGCTTCAAGAAGCACTGCTAACGCCAGATAAGGATTAGCTGTCGGATCCACAGAACGCAATTCCAGACGCGTTCCCATACCGCGAGAAGCCGGTACGCGAATGAGTGGTGAACGATTGCGACCAGCCCAGGCAACGTAAACTGGAGCTTCATAACCAGGAACTAAGCGTTTGTATGAATTAACCGTTGGGTTGATAATCGCCGTGTAGTTGTAGGCATGCTTCATCAAACCACCCAAGAAATAATAAGCATCTTGAGATAATTGCATACCACGAGGATCAGATTCATCAAAGAAGGCGTTATTCCCATCTTGGTCGAAGAGAGACATATTGCAGTGCATGCCACTTCCAGCGATACCATATTTTGGTTTGGCCATAAAGGTTGCGTACAAACCATGCTTACGAGCAATCGTTTTTACAACCAGCTTGAAGATTTGAATATTATCACAAGCTTTCAAGACGTCGGCATACTTGAAATCAATCTCATGTTGTCCAACAGCTACTTCATGGTGTGACGCTTCCACCTCAAAGCCCATTTGCGTCAAGACATTGACAATTTCACGGCGAGTATTGTCCGCTAAATCTGTCGGTGCCAAGTCAAAATACCCACCACGATCGTTGACTTCTAACGATGGATTTCCATGTTCATCCATCTTGAAGAGGAAGAATTCTGGCTCTGGACCCAAGTTAAAGGATTTGTAGCCCACATTTTCCATATGTTTCAAAGCTCGTTTGAGATTACCACGCGGGTCACCAGCAAACGGTTGACCTTCAGCAGTATAAATATCACAAATCAGACCTGCAACAGCACCATTTTCATCGCCCCAAGGAAAGACTGTCCATGTGTCCAAATCAGGATAGAGATACATATCCGATTCGTTAATCCGAACAAACCCTTCAATAGAAGAACCATCAAACATCGCTTTATTGGATAACACTTTTTCCAACTGTTCTTCTGTAGCAGGAATTTCTACGTTTTTCATAACTCCCAAAATATCTGAGAACATGAGACGCAAGAAAGTAACATTTTTTTCTTTGACTTCACGACGAATATCAGCAGCCGTAATAGACATTGGCAACTCCTTTTTAAAAAACCAGCATGATTATTTCATGCGAAATGTATCGAACCCATTGGGCGCAGTGGTAAACCGTCCCACCTTGGATAACTCATCGTGCAGAAGTTGTCTCACCTGACTATCGGATAGGGATTTCTGCTTGGCTTTTCCCTTAGCAGCATACTCTGACTTGATAGCTGCAATATTGTAACCATCCGCAAGATAATCCTTGATTTCCAAAAGGCGATCCATATCGTTTAGCGAATACATTCGTCGATTTCCCTCGTTGCGGTCAGGCTCTATCAAGCCCTGCTCCTCATAATAACGAATCTGACGGGCAGTCAAATCAGTTAATTTCATGACACTGCCAATCGGAAAGACGGATAACGTTCTGCGTAATTCTTTTTCTCTCACGAGAGCTCCTTTTACTCTACCCATTATAGGGAAATTCTAATTGTTCGTCAAGTGCCAATGTTATATTTTCTGACATCGTTCGGTTTTAATTTTATTTTTTCAAGATTTTCTTGATTTGTTCCATATCATAATTGACCAAAATAGCTATAAAGACACCAACAAAAGTCTCAAAAACACGAGTCAGAGCATAAATAATGGAATCCCCTGCTGGAATGGATAAGGCGATAATCAACATAGTAGCCACTCCACTGATGACACCGGTCGTATTATTAAAGGACACGTTGGTCATAATGGTTAACATGGTAAAAATGGGTACAAAAATCAGGGTCACCCAAATATGATGGGAAAAGATATCACTTAAAATAAAAAAGAGAAGTGCATAGAAGCCACCAATGGAATTACTAAGAATCCGAGAAGCTCCAAAATTAATACTTTGCCCAAAGTCTTCTCGCAAACTGAAGACAGCTGCCAGCGCAGCAATTTGTACGCCATCCCGACCAATTAAGTGAAATAGCAAGATCACCAAGAAAACGGCAATCCCCGATTTGAGCGTTCGCATACCCAATTTAAACTTGGCTGGATCAAATGTATATTTCTTAAACATAGTTTTATTGTAACACGAAGTCCGTTTTTTAGGGTAAAAATGCTGATTTTTTGACCATTATTTCTTGTCACAGTCGATACTCAAATGGGGCACTCACTTCATTCTCCTTGTCTCTTTTATGACCACTATCTGAGCAGATAGGAGAGTCAATAGTAGGCTGAACAATCTACGTAACATTTTCTTCAGGAACACGATTCGCTAGTGTAGCGTAGGATACAGTTTTACTACAATTTATCAACATCACGATGATAAATTGTCCTATTTCAAACCCAAACCGCACCAGATATCTCAGACAATCTCTTCCGTAATATTGTCTAAAAATCCAACCACGTCCTATCCTATTTCCTTCTTATACTCATACTCAAAAAAGACGGTTGCCCGCCCTTAGATTGTTCATCATTTTTCAGTTAGTGCAGCTAAACCAGGTAGTACTTTACCTTCTAATAATTCCATTGATGCTCCACCACCTGTAGAGATCCATGAGAATTTATCTGCACGGCCAAGGTTGATCGCTGCAGCCGCAGAGTCACCACCACCGATGATTGATTTCACACCAGGTTGTTTCACAATGGCATCCATAACACCAATTGTACCTTCTTGGAAATCAGGGTTTTCAAATACACCCATTGGACCATTCCAGACAACCGTTTTAGCACCTTCAAGCGCTTCTTCAAATTTAGCGATTGATTTTGGTCCGATATCTAAACCTTGGAAACCATCTGCAATATCGCGGCCTTCTGTTATACGGATTTCAGTATAATCATTAAAGCCATTAGCTTCTTTGTAGTCAACCGGCAAGACCAAACGATCGCCGGCTTTTTCCAACAATTCTTTTGCCATAGCAACTTTGTCTTCCTCTAACAAAGAGCCCCCTACAGCATGCCCTTCAGCTTTATTGAAGGTATAAGTCATACCACCACCGATAATGACCTTGTCAGCTTTTTCCAACAAGTTTTCGATGACACCGATTTTATCTGAAACCTTTGCGCCACCCAAAATAGCTACGAATGGACGTTCTGGAGTTTCAACCGCTTCTTGGATGTAGGCAATTTCGTTTTCAAGAAGGAAACCTGCCACTGCTTTGTCAACATTTGCTGAAATACCAACGTTTGATGCATGCGCACGGTGTGCTGTACCGAAAGCATCATTTACAAAGATACCATCACCAAGTGATGCCCAGTATTTACCAAGTTCTGGATCATTTTTAGACTCTTTTTTACCATCAACATCTTCAAAACGAGTGTTTTCAACCAAAAGAACTTGACCATCTTCCAAAGCCTCAACAGCAGCTTCCAATTCAGCACCACGAGTTACACCAGGAAAAACAACTTCTTGGCCTAATTTTTCAGAAAGATCTTTTGCAACTGGTGCAAGTGATTTACCTTCTTTATCCGCTTCTTCTTTTATACGTCCAAGGTGAGAGAAAAGAATGGCACGTCCACCTTGCTCGATGATGTACTTAATCGTTGGAAGGGCCGCAGAGATACGGTTATCATTAGTGATTACGCCATCCTTCAAAGGTACATTAAAGTCCACACGAACAAGAACTTTTTTTCCTTTCAAGTCAGCGTCTTTAACAGTCAATTTAGCCATTAGGTTAAACTCCTTAATCTTTTAATCTTCCTCATTATAGCACAGTTTGTCATATTTTTCCACGATAATTCTCTATTTGTGACTATTATAACGAAATGTTCTCTCAGAGAAATCTGAAAACAAAAAAGACACCTAGAAAGGCTATTTCTAAGTATCTTTTAAATTTTACCGGTTTATTCCAAACCTGTTAAGTCGTCTAAGCCATATTTGATGGAAAGCATAGCAAGATCTTGTAATTTCGTAATTTTAGCTTCCAAATCATCTGTTGTTTCTGATTGCATATCAAAATTGAGTTCTGGAATATAGAAATTATATTCAATTTCAGGCATTTCAGGTGCTATTGGAACTTCTTCATGTTTGATCGGTGCTACCAAGACAGATGCGTCGTATGTTTCAGGAGCTTGTGGTGCAGCTGGGCTTTCCACTGGAGGGTTCACCATATCTACTTCAGATTTTTCTGTCGTTTCGATAGTGATTTCATGTACTGGCTCTGGTTGTACTTCTGCAGTGAAGACGCCGTCTTTGTATGTCCAAGTTGCATCCATTTTCTTGTCATTTGCAAACATTTTGAAGATATGTTCTGCTTCTGAAAGGGTTGTGTCTTTCAAGACAAGAGCTGGTACTTGACGACCTTCTACTTTAAGCGTGTAATCTGCTACTGGTTCTTCTGCTTTTGGAGCAGGAGCGATGTAAGCTTTGAAGGCTTGATTTTGCTCGTCGTATGACCAAGTGATGGTCAAAGCTTTGTCTTTTTTATTGTAGACATGGCTCTTGGCAGTAGCATCAGCATGAGTTTCTTGGTCTTGCTCTGGATAGTTTGTGCTTGGAGCTGCAGGTGTCTGGTCAGGAGTTTCGATTGCAGGGCCTGCACTTGGAGAATCTGATTCTGATGGTTGAGGAGCTTTTTGGTCAGAGTCGGTAGCTGGCACTGAGTTTTCAGGACCTTTTTGCATAGTAATATCAGCAGCATGCCCACTCTCATCAGCTGGTAATTTTTCCTCTGGCGCTGGTGCAGCTGGCGTTGGTGTTGCAGTTTCAGCTGGGACATTTTTAGGATCCACTACAGTTTCTGACTCCGAAGAATCTGAAGTTTCTTCTTTATCACTTGGAGTTGATGGGGGAGCTGCGGGTGTTGGCGCTGGTAAAGTTGTTGTTGAACCACCATCACTTTGCGTTGTTCCATCTGGAGAAGTTGGCGTAGAAGCCGCTTCTGCCGCCTTGCGTTTTTCCTCTTCTTCCATTTCCTTTTCTCGTTTTTCCCATGTTTCTTTACAATTTTCTCTCTTGTAAGGTCCGGCATCTTTACCTACAGTACAATCAGTTGTAGTCCAAAGAGTCCCAAGTCTAGTAGGGGCAGCTTCTGCGTTTTGTGGGTTTACTTGTGCTGCTAACAAAGCAGCCCCCAGAGTTATGGCACTGTATACAGCGACTTTAGCTAATACATCGCTGTGTTTACAATTTTTTTGCTAGTCGTTTGATGTTCTTTTTTCATGTTTACTCCATTTCCCTCTTTGAGGATTATTTTTTATTTCGCTTTTTCTCAGCTTACATATTTTATTATTTTTGAACCATTTGGTCAATGTTGTTCAAACATATTTCTTTATTTTTCGATATATTTGTATAATAAATGCCTAAAAAATGAATGAAACTCCCCTATGACAGGACAGAAACTCATTTTAGAAAGATTTACCTTTCAGTTGAGCGCACAAAAAAACTCTAGAAAGATCTTGCTCTTTCTAGAGTAGGTCATATTCATTTTGCTAAAACGACTAGTTTTCTTTCCCATCCTTCACAGGATAGAAGGTCTCTATTTGCGAACATTGTAACGAAGTAAACGAAGGCTGTTGAGAATCACTAAAATCGTAGATCCTTCATGCCCTACCACACCTAGCGGCAAACTGATATTTTGGAACAAGTTGCTAATGATGAGACTGACAATAACCGTCAGTGCAAAGACAATATTCTCCGTCACAATCAGGCGCATTTTTTTAGAGAGGGAAATAGCAAAGCTGAGTCGACTGAGATCCTCCATAATCACTACATCTGCGCTTTCGATGGCAATATCAGTACCAGACCCGACCGCAAATCCGACATCCGCAACCGCAAGGGCTGGTGCGTCGTTTATTCCATCTCCGACCATTCCCACATAACCATATTGTTCTTTCAAGTTTGCAATATGACGCGCTTTATCAGTCGGTAAGCAATTAGCCAATACATAATCAAGCCCGAGTTCTGCAGCAATCGCCTGTGCTGTTTTTTCTTGGTCTCCAGTTAGCATAATGGTCTTGATGCCCAAGTCTTTCAAGTCTGCAATGACTTGCTTACTCTCAGCTTTAACAAGGTCAGAAAGAGCATAAATAGCTTGGAGAGTGCCTTTTGTTGCCACATAGACCAAGGCGTCGCCTTTAGCAGCTTGTTTCTCCATAAATTCGATAGAATCTGCCGAGAGGACAACTTCCGCGTCTCCCAGAATAAAATCCTTCTTACCAATCCACCACGCTTCCCCTTGATAGCTAACTTTGAAACCTTTACCAGTCACATCCTCCATGGCACCTAGCTCCGCCATGTTCCAACCGCTATAATAATCCAAAATTGCTTGAGCAATCGGATGACTAGACTTACTTTCAGCAGCAAAAACTACGCTAGATATAAGACCTTCGTGACTAGATTCTGAAAAATATGTAGCTCCTACAGTTGGTTTTCCCATCGTCAAGGTCCCTGTCTTATCAAAGACAATTGCCTTCAAACTTGCCAAATTATCTGCTGTATCTCCACCCTTAATAATCATCCCTTTTTTAGCAGCACGACTAATAGCTGAAAGACTGGCCGGAGTGCTACTAGCAAGTAAAGCACATGGAGAAGCTACCGTCAGTAAAATCATGCCACGGTAAAATGCTGTCTGCAATTCCCATCCCAAAACCAAGTAAGTAAAGAGAATAAAAGTTGGCACCAAGACTAAAACAACTTTTACATAAGTATTTTCCAAACGTTCAATAAACGTTGAGGTCTTACTTTGACGTGTCTGAGCTTCTTCGACCATGTTGACAATTTTGGCAAAAAGGGTATCCTTATTTTCCACCAAAACTTCCATCTCAACCGTTTCGCTTTGGTTAATGGTTCCACCAATGATGGTTTCACCCTTTTCTTTTTCCGCTGGCAATAGTTCGCCCGTTACCATGGACTCATCTAGCACCGTACGCGGACTAAGAAGAGTTCCATCAATAGGCACCGCTTGTCCTTTCAAAACTTGGACATGGTCTCCAACTTTCAAGTCTGCAGTCGCTACAACTGTCACTTGACCGTCTTCGTCCAATAGCCGAGCTTCATCGGGTGTCATAGACATCAGTGAAGAAATGGCTTCTGTACTCTTTGCCATGGCAAGAATTTCTAAAGTGGAAGAAAGAGAGAAGATAAAAATCAGGAGAGCCCCTTCTAGCCAATAACCAATAATCCCTGCACCCAACGCTGCCAAGACCATGAGGATATCCACATTGAGATGTTTATCGTAAATTAATTCTTCCACACCTTCTTTAGCTGAGCAGTAACCGCCCACCAAAAAAGCTGCAATAAAAAGCCAAGCTTCCCAAGGACTTTGTCCCAGCCACTGTGCTAATAACCCCAAAACAATTAGTCCTGCACAAGTTGCAGTGACCATGATACTTTTTCTAGATTCTGTCATCCTATCCATACCTCCCAGCTCTAAAAGCTGATTTTATCTAAGGAAAATTTAGGACTTGTCAAATCCCCTAAACTCCTCTACAATAGTAGTATGACAGGTTTTGACCTAAAAAAACAGATACAAAACAATCCATTTGTATCTTACTGAACAGTATAATAAAATTGTCTATGAATTAGAAGGAGTCCCATGGATAAACGGAGCCAGAAAACCCAAACCGCCATCTTTGAAGCTTTTTTCGACCTACTCAATTCCCAATCTTTCCAACAAATCAGCGTTGGTCAAATCATCGAAAAAGCTAATATTGGTCGCAGTACTTTTTATAGCCATTTTACCAGTAAGGACGACCTTTTAGAAGTTGTCTGTCAACACCTCTTTGAACATGTTTTCTTAGATGCGTCCTACGACGAGTACAATAAACATGCTTGGGATTCAGAAAAAGATTCACTGGTAGATCGTGTGACCCATCTTTTCCATCATTTCAAAGCTAACGATGAGAAGGTTCTCACGCTCTTCAAGCTCAATGATGACTATTTCAGACGTAGTCTTCGCCAACAATTAGCAGAACATCTGGCACCTGCTATCCGAGAAACCTACTTTCCTCAATCAACACTTCCCGATAGTCTCATTACCCACCATATTGTATCCTGCTTTATTGCCTGTCTCAACTGGTGGTTACATTCTGCACCTAATCGAACAGCAGAAGAAATGAGCCAGTATTACTTAGAACTTGTCTGATCATACACAAACCAGCTTGGCTGGTTTTTTTGTATACAAAAAAGAACCCCAAAGGGCTCTTTTCGTTCAACAATGATTATTTAGCGATTTTCGCAAAGTACTCAAGAGTACGAACCAATTGTGAAGTGTATGACATTTCGTTGTCATACCATGCTACAGTTTTAACCAATTGTTTGCCATCAACGTCAAGGACTTTAGTTTGAGTTGCATCGAACAATGAACCGTATGAGATACCTACGATATCAGATGATACAATTGGATCTTCAGTGTAACCGTATGAATCGTTAGCAGCAGCTTTCATAGCAGCGTTAACTTCTTCAGCAGTAACTGGTTTTTCAAGAATTGAGAACAATTCTGTAACTGAACCTGTTGGAACTGGAACACGTTGTGCAGCACCGTCAAGTTTACCGTTCAATTCTGGGATTACAAGACCGATTGCTTTTGCAGCACCAGTTGAGTTAGGGATGATGTTTGCAGCACCAGCGCGAGCACGACGAAGGTCCCCACCACGGTGTGGACCGTCAAGAATCATTTGGTCACCAGTGTAAGCGTGGATAGTTGTCATCATACCTTCAACAACGCCGAAATTATCATGAAGTGCTTTAGCCATTGGAGCCAAGCAGTTTGTAGTACATGAAGCACCAGAGATAACTGTTTCAGTACCATCAAGTGTGTCATGGTTAGTGTTGAAAACGATTGTTTTAACGTCGTTTCCACCAGGAGCTGTGATAACAACTTTTTTAGCACCATTTTCATGGATGTGTTGTTCAGCTTTTTCTTTAGAAGTGAAGAAACCAGTTGCTTCAAGAACGATTTCTACGCCATCAGCTGCCCAGTCGATGTTTGCTGGTTCGCGTTCAGCAGATACTTTAACGAATTTACCGTTAACTTCAAATCCACCATCTTTAACTTCAACAGAACCGTCGAAACGTCCTTGAGTTGTATCGTATTTCAACAAGTGTGCAAGCATTGCTGGGTCTGTAAGGTCGTTAATACGAGTTACTTCAACACCTTCAACGTTTTGGATACGACGGAAAGCAAGACGACCGATACGACCGAAACCGTTAATACCAACTTTAACTACCATGTATGATTTCCTCCTTATGAAAATCGGGTTATTTATTTTAAAAGGAAAACCCTTTTAATCCATTTGTGAAAATTGTAACTTGCAAACATACAAATCACTTTTCAACGTTATTATTATACCTCTATTTAGGAAAAATTGCAAGAACCTACCACTTTTCAGAAAACGAAAAAGACACCTGATAGGCGTCTTTTTCATGGCAATTATTGTCCGCCATTTTTCTTGATGATTTCTTCTTGTACAGATTTTGGTACATCTTCATAGTGGTCAAATACCATCATGAAAGTACCACGACCTTGTGATGCTGAACGAAGAGTTGTTGCATAACCGAACATTTCAGCAAGTGGTACATAGGCACGAACGATTTGGCTGTTACCATGTGCTTCCATACCATCAACACGTCCACGACGAGCTGTTACGTGACCCATAACATCACCCAAGTTTTCCTCTGGAGCTGTGATTGTTACAAGCATCATTGGCTCAAGGATGGCTGGTTGTGCTGATTTAGCAGCTTCTTTAAGGGCAAGAGATGCTGCCACTTTGAAGGCTGTTTCAGATGAATCGACATCGTGGTATGAACCATCGTAAAGTTTCGCTTTAACGTCAACAATTGGGTAACCAGCAAGAACACCGTTAGCCATAGATTCTACGAGACCTTTTTCAACGGCTGGGATAAATTCGCGAGGAACCACACCACCAACGATACCGTTCTCGAACTCAAATCCTTTACCTTCTTCATTTGGTGTAAATTCGATCCAAACGTCACCGAATTGACCTTTACCACCAGATTGGCGTTTGAAGAATCCACGTGCTGAAGTTTGTGCACGGAATGTTTCACGGTAAGATACTTGAGGAGCACCAACGTTTGCTTCAACTTTGAACTCACGACGCATACGGTCAACAAGGACATCCAAGTGAAGCTCTCCCATACCAGCGATAACTGTTTCACCAGTTTCAACGTTTGTTTCAACGCGGAATGTTGGATCTTCTTCAGCCAATTTTTGAAGAGCGATACCCATCTTATCTTGGTCAGCTTTTGATTTTGGCTCAACCATCAATTGGATAACTGGTTCTGGAACGTTGATTGATTCAAGAATGATTTTCGCTTTTTCATCTGTCAATGAGTCACCAGTAGTTGTATCTTTCAAACCAACAGCTGCGGCGATATCACCAGCGTAAACTGTTTCGATTTCTTGACGGCTGTTCGCGTGCATTTGAAGGATACGTCCGATACGCTCACGTTTACCTTTAGAAGTGTTCAACACGTATGAACCTGAGTTAAGGACACCTGAGTACACACGGAAGAATGTCAAACGACCTACGAATGGGTCAGTCATGATCTTGAAAGCAAGAGCTGCAAATGGCTCTTCATCAGATGCTGGACGAGTTTCTTCTTCATCTGTATCTGGATTGATACCTTTGATCGCAGGGATATCAAGTGGGCTTGGAAGGTATGAAATAACCGCATCAAGCATCAATTGAACACCTTTATTTTTGAAGGCAGAACCACACAATACTGGGAAGAACTCAACGTTGATGGTTGCTTTACGGATACCAGCCATCAATTCTTCGTTTGTGATTTCTTCACCTTCAAGGTATTTCATCATCAAATCTTCGTCAGTTTCAGCAACTGCTTCAACCAATTTTTCACGGTATTCTTCAGCTTGTTCAAGATATTCAGCTGGAATATCTTGAACAAGAATGTCTGTACCAAGGTCATTAGTATAGATTTCAGCTTTCATCTTGATCAAGTCGATTATGCCACGGAAGTCATCTTCTGAACCAATTGGCAATTGGATTGGGTGAGCATTTGCTTGCAAACGATCGTGAAGTGTTTGTACTGAGTAAAGGAAGTCAGCACCGATTTTATCCATCTTGTTGGCAAATACGATACGTGGAACTCCGTACTCAGTTGCTTGACGCCAAACTGTTTCAGTTTGTGGCTCAACACCTGATTGTGAGTCAAGAACAGTCACGGCACCATCCAATACACGGAGTGAACGTTGTACTTCGATAGTGAAGTCCACGTGACCTGGTGTGTCGATGATATTTACGCGGTGACCATCCCATTGCGCTGTTGTCGCAGCAGATGTGATGGTGATCCCACGTTCTTGCTCTTGCTCCATCCAGTCCATTTGTGATGCACCTTCGTGAGTTTCACCGATTTTATGGATTTTACCAGTGTAGTAAAGGATACGCTCTGTAGTTGTTGTTTTACCGGCATCGACGTGGGCCATGATACCGATGTTACGAGTTTTTGCTAGTGAAAATTCGCGAGCCATTAGGTTTGTTCTCCTATATTATTTTTAGTTTGATTCTTATTATACAATTATTTAGAAAAAACGGATAGGCAGGACCTACCCGTTTTTCCTTCTTATTTTTGGTGATAATGTTTTGTTGGTTGATGTACGAATTGCATACTTTCAGTGAAAAAAGATGAACTTCCTCATGCGCAAGCACATAGCGTCACTTCTCTATTTTTCACCGGTATGCTAACTCTTTGCATCTTATTCTTACCAACGGAAGTGTGCGAAGGCACGGTTAGCTTCAGCCATACGGTGTGTGTCTTCACGTTTCTTAACAGATGCACCTGTGTTGTTAGCGGCATCCATGATTTCTTTTGCAAGGCGGTCAACCATTGTGTGCTCACCACGGTTACGTGAGATTGTTACCAACCAACGAAGACCTAAAGTTGTACGACGTTCTGGACGAACTTCAACTGGGACTTGGTAGTTAGAACCACCGACACGGCGTGCACGTACCTCAAGTACAGGCATGATGTTTTCCATTGCTGATTCAAATACTTCAAGTGGCTCATTGCCAGTTGCTGCTTTGATTTGGTCAAATGCACCATAAACGATTGATGCAGCAGTACCACGTTTACCGTCCAACATAAGACGGTTGATCAATCGAGTTACCAATTTTGAGTTATACAATGGATCTGGCAATACTTCGCGCTTAGGCGCTTGATTTTTACGACTCATTTATCTACTCTCCCTTCTTGCCCTTTTGGACGTTTTGTACCGTATTTAGAACGGCCTTGTTTACGATCAGTTACACCTGCAGTATCAAGTGCACCACGAACGATATGGTAACGTACCCCTGGAAGGTCTTTTACACGTCCACCACGAAGAAGAACCACGCTGTGCTCTTGCAAGTTGTGACCGATACCTGGGATGTAAGCAGTTACTTCAATCAAGTTGCTCAAACGTACACGAGCAAATTTACGAAGGGCTGAGTTAGGTTTTTTAGGTGTCATTGTTCCGACACGAGTTGCAACACCACGTTTTTGAGGTGAAGAAAGGTTTGTTTGAACTTTTTTGCGGCTGTTGTAACCAACGTTCAAAGCTGGTGATTTAGATTTTTCTACTTTTGATTTACGCGGTTTGCGAACCAATTGGTTACCCCCATCCGGGTGTACTTTTGCAACATTTGTCAGCACGTCTCTGTACACTTTTGAGAGACCAAAAGTAAAAAGTACCGTCTATCATCATATCATAAACGGCATTCATTGTCAATGGGATTTTCTTGTATTTTTGGAACTAAACTAATAGTCAAAGGCATGCTCGCCAACTTGAATTTTACTAGCGGGATCTTCGCCTTGGTATGGTTTTCAGATTTCAATTAAATTTAAAACAGTATAGCCCTTCTTCGCTCAAAAGGAAATCATTTTATCATTATTTGGATGAACATTATTAAATACAGTCTCTCCTCCGAGTTTCTGGGCTAAGAGCTCTGCTTTTTCAAATAGTGATTGTGCAAAACCTTTGCGCCGATGATCTGCTACTACAAAAATCTGCTCGACCCAAACCGTGCCATCACTAACCTTACAGACCAGGTAACCCATGATCTCTCCAGCCACCTCAGCGATATAGACAGGAAAGTCGTTCTCCAGAAAATAATCCACTTCCTCTTGAGCATCTTCAAGGGATGTCGGACGTTCGATCCCCTTAAGGCGGCGCAAGGCAGTTCTAAATTCGGCTAAACACACTGCTAAAGCCTGACCATCCTGCTTGATTGCTTCTCTAATCATTCTCTCACTTCCTTTTCTTAAGTATAACAAAAAGATAGCCCGCAAGCTATCTTATTTTCATCTTAATATCCCATACCACCCATTGGGTCCATGCCTGCTGGCATTGCTGGAGCAGCTGGCTCTGGTTTGTTGGCAACCACAGCTTCTGTTGTAAGAATGAGGCTAGCAACTGAAGCCGCATTTTGAAGAGCAGAGCGTGTCACCTTGACAGGATCAATAATCCCAGTTTCAATCATGTCTACCCACTCACCAGTCGCCGCGTTAAAGCCCGTTCCAAGTGAACTATTTTTAAGCTTGTCAATCACAACTGAACCCTCATAACCGGCGTTGGTTGCAATTTGGCGAACAGGCTCTTCCAAGGCACGAAGAACAATGTTGCGACCTGTCGCATCATCTCCGTCAAGCTCAAGCGCTGCTACTTTTTCAATGACGTTGACAAGAGCTGTTCCACCACCGGCTACAATACCTTCTTCAACTGCAGCGCATGTAGCGTTTAGAGCATCTTCGATACGAAGTTTCATTTCTTTGAGCTCAGTTTCAGTTGCGGCACCAACCTTAATCACTGCAACACCACCAGCTAATTTGGCCAAGCGTTCTTGCAGTTTCTCGCGATCAAATTCAGAAGTGGTCGTTTCCAATTGAGATTTGATGAGATGGACACGGTTGGCAATAGCAGAAGCTTCACCAGCACCTTCTACGATGACAGTAGAGTCTTTATCGACAGATACTTTAGCAGCTTGACCAAGCGCAGCCATTGTCGCATCCTTCAACTCAAGACCAAGGTCTTCTGTAATGACTGTACCACCAGTTAAAACAGCGATATCTTCTAGCATGGCCTTACGACGGTCACCAAAACCTGGCGCTTTTACCGCCACAACATTGAAAGTTCCGCGAATCTTGTTGAGAACAAGAGTTGGGAGAGCTTCGCCATCCACATCATCTGCAACGATGAGAAGCGGACGGTTGGTTTTAAGAATTTCTTCCAAAAGCGGCAAAACATCTTGAATGTTGGAAATTTTCTTGTCGGTGATAAGAATAAACGGATTTTCAAGGTCGGCAACCATTTTTTCGTTGTCTGTCACCATATACTGTGACAAGTAACCACGATCAAATTGCATCCCTTCCACCACTTCAAGTTCCGTCTCCATACCGCGAGACTCTTCAATGGTGATAACGCCGTCTTTACCCACACGTTCCATAGCTTCTGAAATGTACTCGCCGACTTTTTCAGAACGCGATGACACTGCGGCTACCTGAGCAATAGCTTCCTTATTAGCAACAGGTTGAGCAATGGCTTTCAATTCTTCAACCGCTGTGGACACAGCCGTTTCAATCCCGCGACGAATACCGATTGGATTGGCACCGGCCGTCACATTTTTAAGTCCTTCACGAACGATCGCTTGTGTCAAAACAGTCGCGGTTGTTGTACCGTCACCAGCGATATCATTGGTTTTTGATGCTACTTCAGATACCAATTTGGCACCCATATTTTCAAAATGGTCTTCCAATTCAATTTCTTTGGCAATCGTCACACCGTCATTTGTAATCAGTGGTGAACCAAAAGCTTTTTCCAATACCACATTGCGTCCTTTAGGACCAAGCGTAACCTTAACAGTATCCGCTAAAATATCCACACCGCGGACCATGCTCTCACGCGCATCCGCTGAAAATTTAATCTCTTTTGCCATAATTATGATACCAAGACCGCCCGTAATTGGAACGAAAATGAGAAGTCTGACACTGGAAAACACTCCAAGCAAGACTATCTATTTGACGTCCATTACGAGTCAGGTTTAAATCCTTTCTTTTTATTCCACAATGGCTACAATATCAGACTCACGGATGATAGACACCTTTTGGTCTCCATCTTTGACTTCAATACCAGCTCCATTTTCTACCAATACAATCTGATCCACTACGACACTAGGTTCTACCAAATCTCCTGTCAATGTGCGAATCCCTTTTCCTATGCCAAGCACACGAGCACGCTTAGTTGCAGCATGGCTATTTCCAGCAAGGACAAAGCCACCAACTGATGTTTCTTCTGTTTCTTCAAACGCGACCACCACACGATCGCCTAAAGGTGTTAAACTCATATCGTTTCCTCCATACGGGTATTTTTTTGATAATAGCAAAGCTGGAAAACAGCTCTCTTAGCACTCATGTATGTAAAGTGCTAACTTTACTTCTCTATTCTATCACTTGGTCAAAAATAGTCAAGAATAATCCCTGGATTTTTTGCAAATCCGTCTGAGGGCGGACAAAAGAAAAAGTCAGCGCAGCTGACTTCAACCTTAAAACGGTAACTCTTCCTCATCGAGCACCAGATCTGCTAAATACTCGGCACCATTGTTTTCACGCATGGCACGTTGAGCACGACTTTCCAACGCGCCCGCAACTCTCCATCCAAAGAAATCAGACTGCCTTTGCTAGCGTAAGATGCCAAGGTTTCTGCTAATTTGCCCCAGAAAACAACCTGTAGGAAATCAGCTTCACGCTCCCCATTTTCCGCCTTAAATCGACGATTGACTGCAAGAGTCACACGACAAACGCTTTTTTGATTAGGTGTCTGAGTCACTTCTGGAGCCGCAGTCAAACGGCCAATTGCGATAACTTTATTGTACATTTTATATCCTCCTACTTTATTCATTCGTAAAATTTTTGGTAAACTAAACAAAAGGAGAAAAATATGACAAATGTAGATGCTTATCGCCAAATGCTAGCGCAACCTTGGGGCAAAATCCAATACGAAATCACCTTTTCGCAACTGGCTCACTTGGAAAATAAAGAGATTTTAGATTTTGGTGCTGGTTTTGGCTTGGTCAGTCAATTTCTATCTCAAAAAAATAAGGTAATAGCTGTCGAACCAAATGCGGACATGCTTTTTGCGGATGATTTACAGACCTTTACCAAATTACATGGCAGTTTAGATGTCTTGGAAAGCTTTGCCGACCAAACATTTGATGTTATTTGCTGCCACAATGTCATGGAATATATTAAACCACAAGAACGTCAAACTTATTTTGAGCAGTTTCTGCGTCTCCTAAAACCAAATGGGCAACTATCTATCATCAAACACAATCCAGTTGGCAAAGTACTTCAAGCTGTCGTATTTTCAAACGATACCGAGCTGGCTCAAGATTTGTTAGATGGTAAGGAATTTCATAGTCAATCTTTCGCCCAAGGTAACACCTACTCCATGGAAGATTTGATACAGTGGAGCCAGATGAGTTTGGAAAATTACCTAGCTATCCGAACTTTTTACAGTTTACAACCAAATGAATTTAAAACTGAAGAGGATTGGTTGGAAAAAATGACCAAGATAGAATTGGCTGTCGCAGACCAAGAGCCCTACAAAGACATTAGTTTTTTGCAACACATTTGGCTAAGAAAGAAATGAATAATGTTTTTAATGAGAAACACCATCAAGAGATTGATTAGAGTGACCACTTAATCTAAAAAAGATTAAGAAAGGAAAAAAATGAACCATCAATTATACGAAAAATTACAGAGCACTGAACCTTACTCACGCGAGGAATTAGGCTGGCTGCTAGACCATATCGGGGCCGCTGATGCATCTATCCGAGACGATTTGGTCTACGCTAGTTTTTGCCATGCCTTGCTGGACGGCTTAGTTACTAGGACAGATCTTGACTGGCTAGCTGGTGAAATCATGAAGCGAAATCTCCTCTTTTATAGACGCTCTTGATTGGACTAGATGGAGATCAACAATCAATCTACAAAACTGCTCTTTCTAGCAACCACCGATTAACACTCTTCCAGCTGGCGTTGCAGTATCTGACAAAAGAAAGTGACGCGACTGGTTGGTCTGCTGAATCTGGCTGGGTCCATGCCTTTGCACATGGCGCAGATTTCTTACTCTACGCTAGCCAACATCCCGATTTCCCAGAAACTTATGATGCTATCTGGCAAACTATTATTATGGTCTTTAGAAACCAACAACAGGTATTCACAGCAAACGAAGAAAAACGTTTGGCGATTGTCGTTAGCCAGCTTGTTTTACAAGAAAAGATTGGTCAGCAAGATCTGTTCAACTGGATTACAAAAACTGATTTTCCAAAGGTTCAAGACCAAGATTACTTGCGTTGGCTCAACTATCAAAACTTCTTACTGAAAATCTATATGGACCTGGACCAAGCAGATCAGCTCTGCCATGATCTAAAAGAAAGCCTCCAACAAGCCTGCACTGAATAAGCAAAAAAAGAACTGGAAATCCAGTTCTTTTTTTACATGGTGATGCTATCACTCTTAGAAACTTTCATAAATAGGAGGAGAGAAAGTACGGTAAAGAGGGTCAGAATCGTTGACAAGGCTGCTGCAATACCGTAATTACCACGTAGAACCTCTGTATAAATGGCAACCGTCATGGTTTTAGTACGGATATTATAGAGCAGGATGGAGGTTGACAACTCTGAAATCATGGTAATCCATGAAAGAATAGCACCTGAGACAATCCCTGACATCATCATTGGAATGGTGATTTTGACAAAGGTATTGAGACGAGAACTTCCAAGACTGGATACTGCTTCTTCAATACTTGGCGAAATCTGATGAAGGGCTGCTACCGATGAACGAATAGTATAAGGCAAGCGACGAACAGACAGAGACACAATCATCACAAAAGAAGTACCGATAATAGCAAGAATCCCAACACCTGTATTCAAGGCGGTGATAAAGGCAATCCCCATAACCGTATCAGGTACAATATAAGGGACCATACTCATGCTGTCAATAAGTGATGTAAAAACATTGCGCTTGCGAACGCTGAGGTAAGAGATAAAGATCGCAAAGACCACCACCACTACCAAAGCTAGAAATGGAATACGTAAAGTATTCAAGATACTGGACCCCATACGATCAAAAGCTTGACGATAACTATCCAGAGAGTAACCTGGTACAAAAATCATACCCGAAGTCTTGAGGAAAGATGTGTAAATAAGGTACATCTGTGGCAAAATAGATAAGAATACCACGCCATACACAAAGGTGCTAACGCCAGCTTTTTTAGTCCGGTAATTTTCTTTGGCTCAATCGGATGAAGGGAGTTCATGCTGAAGCTATTTTTTTTGTGCGAGATATTTTTGTATCAAGAAAATCGTCAAAGCAATCACAATAGCGATTATAGCAAGGGCAGATGCGAAGGCAGAGTTGCCACCAACCTCACTGATGAACTCCGTGTAAACAAGAACCGGGAATGTCCGATAGCCCTCACCAATCAACATAGGGGTTCCAAAGTCAGAAAAGGCACGCATGAAGACTAAAAGTGCAGCAGCAAGAAGGGTTGGCACCAAGAGTGGCAAAACTACGCGTGTGAGGCGTTTCATCCCTTTTGCACCCATACTTTCTGCGGCTTCCAAAAGAGAATTATCGACACTCTTAAAGGCTCCACTGACATAGAGGAAGACCAAAGGAAATAGCTGCAAAGTAAAGACCAGTACGATACCACCAAAACCATAGATTTCCAACTTAGGCAGACCAAATGTATTGGTCAAAAATTTGGTGATGACCTCATTCCGTCCTAAAAGGAGGATCCATGAGTAAGCTCCGACAAACGGCGCAGACATGGAAGCAATGATAATCAAGATTTGCAAGAGTTTTTTGCCATTGAACTGGTACATTGAAAAGCAGTAAGCCAGTAATGTCCCTACTAAAAGGGCTAAAACGGTTGCTGTAACAGAGACTTTGAAACTGTTAAAGAGGGTTTCAAAATAGTAGCCTTTTGAGAAAAAGGCTAGAAAATTACCAAAAGATAATTGTCCATCCACAAACAAAGCCTGCTGCAAAACGGTGACAATGGGATAGATCAAAAAGATTAGGTAGGTCACAAAAATCACGAGGGATGAAAGGACCCAGATATTCATCTTTTGAAGTGCTTGTTTCATCATTCCACCTCCAAAAGATTCACCATACCATCCGCTGTAAAGACGTTGATTTTTTGAGTATTGATGGCTAAGCGCACTTGGTCACCTGCCCCCAAATCTTCATCCAAGGTAGACTCTTCCGTTACTTGAACGCGGGCCGCAAACGGTGTTTCCATGATATATTCCGTATTGAGACCCAAGTAAGTGCTGTCCTTGATAGTTGCCACAATATCGCCTGTTTCCGAACGGATAAATTCTTCTGGACGAATGCTGACGCGCACATCCTTCTCTTCTAAGTGAGCAAGTGCTGAAAAGGCAATTTGATAGCCTGTCGCAAAACGCAAGTAGGTTTGTCCTTCCTCATGCACCAAGCGAGCTGGAATAATATTGGTACGGCCGATAAAGGTCGCAACAAATCCATTGCTTGGACGGTGATAGGTTCTTTTGGCTTACCGATTTGCTGGATTTTACCAAGATTCATAACAGCGATTTGATCTGAAATGGCCATAGCTTCTTCTTGGTCGTGGGTGACATAAAGCGTTGCAATGCCCACTTCACGTTGAATTTCTTTAATGGCTTGACGCATATCAAGACGCAATTTTGCATCCAAGTTACTCAAGGGTTCATCCATCAAAAGCACATCTGGACTGATGGCCAAGGCACGCGCCAAAGCAACCCGCTGCTGACCCCCACTAAGATTTTCAGGTTTCCGATCTTTGAACTGATCAATTTGCATCAATTTCAAGTATTTATCCACACGCGTCTCAATGTCATCCTTGGCTAACTGAAGTTGTTTCAAACCAAAAGCCACATTGTCTTTAACGCTCAAATGCGGGAAGATAGCATAGTTTTGGAAACCCCACCTTCGATGGAATTAAAACCAGCAATCATACGGAGCAAGGTCGTTTTCCCACATCCAGAAGGACCCAGCAAGGCAAAGAGGGGCCCATCTGGAATATTGAGGTTAAGATTTTCAATGACGGGCGTATCGTTATAGATTTTTTTCGCCTGATCGATTTTAATCTGACTCATGAATTTCTCCTATTTTGATTGCAAATCAACAAAGATTTCGTTGTAGTGTTTAACCAATTCTTCCTTGTGTTCGATAACGTAGTCATAGTCTTCCACTAAGGTCTTAATTTCATCCAAGCTCTTCATATTTTCGCTCACTTTTGCGTCTTTACGAACTGGACGGTTGGTTGTTTCGCTACCAAGAGCATCTTGTGCTTCTTTTGAAATGATAAAGTCAATAAATTTCTTAGCATTTTCTTCATTTGGAGCATCTTTGATGATGGCTGCGCTGGCTGAAAGGAAAACAGAACCTTCTTCTGGGTAAGCCACTTCAGTATTGGCACCATCATTGAGCAACTTCACACTTGGATCTTCATACGAAAGTCCAACTGCCATTTCACCGTCTGCAACTGTTTTGTAAACGTTAGATGAACTAGAATTGATTTTTCCATCAATCAAGGTAAAGAGATCTTTGACGTATGTCCAGCCCTCTTCACTATCGTAACCTCCGTTAGCCTGAAGCATATTAGTCAATTGAGCAAAAGTGCTTGATGAATTAGCAGGATCAGCTGTCGCAATTTTACCTTTTAGCTCAGGATTGAGCAAATCTTTATAGCCTTTTATATCCATTCCTTTTGTCAGGTCAGGATTGACGACAAGAACACTACCATCTAGGGTATAAGGAGTCGAATAGCCTGTTGTATTTTGATAATCTGCGATGACATTGTCATTTTCTTTGGACACATATTTCTCAAACAATTCTGGGCGTTGAGCATGTTGAGTATAAGAACCACCGAAAATCACGTCAGCGATTGGTTTACTAGCTTCAGACTCTACTTTTTTGAACAATTCACCTGTACCAGCTTGAATCAATTCAACCTTGATACCATATTTTTCTTCAAAAGCCGGAATGGTCGCATTAATCAAACCTTCTGAATTTGGAGAATAGATGACCAAAGTATCGCTTTCGCCGCTAGTTTTGCTACCTTCTGAACTTGAACCACATGCTGCCAAAGCTACCAAAGCGGTTGAAGCCATCATCAATGTTGCTAATTTTTTATGCATAATCATGCTCCTTTGTTTTGTTGACTTCATTGTATAAAAGAAAGCGTTTTATTTATAGAGCAATTCTATCCTTTATAGGTAGAATTCTCTCTAAATTCTGTAAAACTAAGCCCTGTATATTTGCGAAAAACCTTGCCAAAATAATTGTAGTCCGAAAAACCAACCGCTTCTGCGATTTCATACACCTTTAAATCTGGTTGCGCCATCATTAGCTCAATAGCTCGCTTCATCCGGTAACGATTGAGATAGTCCTTGAGCGTGATGCCGAATTCTTCCTTAATTTTCTTATAAAAATAGCTTTCACTATAGCCAAAATGATGAGCAATTTTCTCAGTTGAAATGGTTTGATGATAATGTTGGTGGAGCCATTCCAGAATGTCTGCAGCCCAGTGAACCGCATCCACTTGAGGTAGCTGCAAGAGTGGCAATTCGTCATTGGTAACATCTACACCGGCCTTCTCCTGCTTCAAATCTAGACAAATCTGCCAAAGGCGTTCGCGTAATTCCTCCACATCAATGGGCTTTTCCAAAAAGTTATAGACACCGTATCGCATAGCTGTTTTGGCATGCTGAAAATCACTATAACTGGACAAAATAATCTTTTCATAGCTACAATCTTTGGTCGCTGCAAACATATCAAATCCAGTCATATGTGGCATCATGATATCGGTCAAAACGATATGCGGGCGCAGTTGACTGATGATCTCCGCACCTTCTCGTCCATACGAAGCAAGAGCCACCACTTCAATTCCTAAACTACTATAATCAATAGCTTGTGCCAACCATTGCCGAATCAAGGTTTCATCCTCTACAATAATGAGTCGATACATAGTTGCCTCTTTTCTATCCATAATTGTACTTTATTCTCTTCATTTGTTTGTCTAATTCTAATTTTGCTACTGGAGTAAAGCGTTTCTAAACGCTTATAACTGTTGATTAAGCCATGTTGACTCCCCTTTTGCTTCAGATAAGTTGGGAAATAATCCAAAAATTCTTGAGAAAACCCTGAACCATCATCTACAACTTCAAAGATAACCTGCTCTGCGATTTCCAAAAGCGAAATACGTATAGACAACTGCCGACGATCTTGCATAGCGTATTTTAAAACGCTTTCAATCAGCGGCAATAAAAATAGCTTAGGAACCCGAAGTCTAGCCAAATGTTCTGGATAAGTAAAATCATAGCTCAGCCCTTCAAAACGAATGCTGTTTGAGAAAATCTTCTAGTATCTCAAAGTCTTCTTCCACCGTCGAAAATTCTTTATAATGAGCAACACTGTAGCGTAAAACGCGGTTCATTGCTAAAATCATTTGCTCTGCCTTCTTGACATCAACGGTCATCAAGATTTTCAGAGATTCTAAACTGTTGTATAAGAAATGAGGATTAAACTGAGCTTCCAGCAATTGCCGTTGATACTGAGTTTTTTCCTGTTCCAAGCGTAAAGATTGCTGGAAAATCCGTTGCAATGTTTCCATGACACCATTCATTTTCCGCGCCAGATAACCAAATTCATCATCTGTCGTGATAGATAGTTGCGTCTGATATCCCTTAACAATAAGATTCAGCTCTTCTACCAATACTTCTACTGCATCACTACTATGCAGAGAGATATTTTGAGACAATCGTTTAGCAGCGCGTGATAGCATCCATATCATGAGAAGAGAAACACTAATTGCAAATATAAATAAAGGCATCACTGGAACCGTCAAAATAGAGCTGTATAACCAAATATTTTCTACCAATTCTTCCTTACTGGTCATATAAAGATTCCCAGACTGCAACAGAAAGAAGGAACTGAAATAATGCGTGTCTACCTTACGTTGATCCTTGGTTAAATACCGAGTATTGTTGGCTGTTAGATAATTATCAAAACGATCTGCCAATAAGAAATGAAGTGATTCTGAATCTAAGCTAGCCTCCAAATCCTTGGCATCCATGCAAAGTACCAAATAGGCAAGTAATTTATTTCCTTCCAACACTGGCAAAATCTCAAACAAATAGCGATTGCCACGGTGGTCACTAGTAACCTTGTTGACTGCTTGCTCTTCGACTGTCGGCAAGACAATTTTTACAAAACTATCGTCTGGTAGACCGTCTGGACTAGGCTGGCGTGTACTAAAGATTCTCTGAAAATCAGGGCTATAAATGGATAAGGAAGCATCAAATGGCAAGCGATTCTTTTCTTCGTAGGCTCTACGGTACATATCTCTTTCAGATAAAGTCTGTGTCAGAAATGCTGGTACATCTGCTTCTTCTAAGTGTTTCAATACCCGCTCACTTTTCGTATGAACAGTTTTGAAACCATTTCGAATATCTAGTCGTCCTTGAACAAATTGAGTATAATGAGTTGTAATCACAAAAAGGCTCAGAATCAATAAATAACTAAGCCCAATTAGAAACGACAAATGCCTTAGTCCTGTAAATATTTCCCCACGTAGTTTATCTTTAAAGGGGACCAACTCTTTCTTTCTCATCTCATACCTCATCAAAAGAAAAAGCTATTGAAACGATTTTAGAAGATCATTCAATAGCTCATACATCTTGTGTAACAAAAGGGAAAAAGTCTAGTTTTTCCAATGTTTTTCAGGGTCAAATGCCTCGCCGACTACAGCATCGTCGCCGAGTTCAATAATGCCACGGACCTGCGGTGCATTTGGCAAAGCCAATTCACGTGGGCTACACATCATGCCAAAGCTGTCTTCTCCGCGAAGTTTTCCAGGGAAAATGAGGCTTCCACTTGGCATCATAGCTCCTGGGAGTGCAACAATCGTTTTGAGACCGATAGCAGCATTGGGCGCGCCTGCTACAATTTGGACCGTTTGGTCAGCCCCAATCTGCACTTGGCAAATATTGAGGTGGTCACTGTCTGGATGAGCGACCATTTCTATGATTTGACCAACTACAAAAACAGGTTTTTGGCTGACTTCCAATCGCTCTACAAAACCTTCTTTTTCAAGCTCCGCATTCAAGATTTCCAAGGCTTCTTCAGTCGGAAATACTTGACCATTGCCTTCAAGTGACATCAAGTTTGACACTTCAAAAATATTCCATGCCACGGTTTGACCAGATTCTTCTAAGTAAACACGCGCCACATTTCCTTTACGCTCAACCGTACGTTTTTGGTCCTTGACTTCCTTAACGATGACCATAAGAACATCGCCGACTTGCTCTTTATTGTATGTAAAAATCATTCTTACTTTAATCCTTCTAAAAATTCAATAATTTGATTCTTGGTCTTGCGATTCTTATCCACAAACCGACCAATTTCTTGTCCATTCTCAATGATCACAAAACTTGGAATCCCAAAGATATCCCATTTTTGGGCCAGCGGCGTAAAGTCATCGCGATCCAATTGTACAAATGTCATTTCAGGGAAAGTTGCTTCAATCTCAGGCAGGTACGGCTTTAAAAAGCGACAATCACCACACCAGTCCGCCGTAAATAAAAAGACAGTTTTCGTTTCAACTGCTAGCAAACTAGCAACTTCCTCAAGAGTTTCTAGAATCAGCAGCTTCTTCCTCCTCATATACTATTTGACCATTTTGGTAATCAAAAAGATAGACGGGACCACCCTCCATGACAACACCACCTGTCAACTGACGAGCGTTGGAGTCATTTTCATAGACAAAAACAGTGGCAATAGTCCCAAAATCCGCAAAAAATCGACGCACATGAGCCAAAGCTTGTGCTTTTTTGACTTCTTCCTGAGCCTTCATATAAAATCGTGCACTGGCAGCAAGAATCCCAGTCCCCACAATACCAGCCACAATCGCTGCTTTTTTCTTGTTCATACTGACCATTCTATCATAAAACATGTTAAAATAATAGCTACAAGGAGGTCAGAAAATGACAAATCACTTATTTGAAAAGATTAAAGAAGTCACTGAATTGTACGGCGTTTCTGGTTTCGAGGGTCAAGTTCGCGATTACCTACGCAACCGCCTGACACCACATGTTGACCGCATAGAGACAGATGGAATCGGAAGCATTTTTGGAATTAAAGAAACGACTGTTGAGAACGCTCCTCGCATCATGGTTGCAGGGCATATGGATGAAGTTGGATTTATGATTAGCGATATCAAAACCGATGGAACCTTCCGAACGGTAGCTCTCGGTGGATGGAATCCTTTGGTTGTTTCTAGTCAACGTTTTACCCTTTATCTTCAAGATGGTCGCCAAATCCCTGTCATCTCAGGCTCTATACCACCACATTTAGCCAAAGGAATTAACGGAGGAAATGGTCTTCCTTCTACAAATGATGTGATTTTTGATGCAGGATTTGCTTCTAAGGAAGAAGCTTTTTCGTACGGTGTTCGCCCTGGCGATGTCATCGTTCCCATCAGTGAAGCCACTTTAACAGCTAATGGTAAAAACGTGATTTCAAAAGCTTGGGACAATCGCTATGGTGTCTTGATGGCTGCCGACTTAGCGGAAAATGTCGCGGAAGAAACTCTCCCTAACCAACTCATTGTCGGAGCAACTGTTCAGGAGGAAGTTGGTCTGCGCGGTGCTCATACTGCTGTCACTAAATTCAATCCGGATATCTTTTTAGCGGTCGATTGTTCGCCTGCTGGTGATGTTTTTGGAGATCAAGGTGCTATCGGAGACGGAACCTTGCTGCGTTTCTACGATCCAGATCACATCCTATTACCAAATATGAAGGATTTTCTGTTGACTACAGCCGAGGAAGCTGGTGTAAAATTCCAATATTATTGTGGAAAAGGTGGAACGGATGCTGGGGCGGCACATATGAAAAATCACGGTGTTCCTTCGACAACTATCGGCGTTTGCGCACGTTATATTCACTCTCATCAAACACTGTACAGCATGGATGACTCATCAAACATTATTAAAACGCTAAAAAACAGCAACGGGGTGAGTTGCTGTTTTCTTTATTTTGAAATATTTGCCAACTTACGCAATTCTGGGATGCGCTGAAGAGCTGGAATAATGGCCATGGTAATGATAACACGCATTGGAATCTCAAAAATTTTCAACCAACGACCTGCGATAAATTGCGCAATAATCGGTGTTCCGTAGTAAATTTGAATCAAAAGCGGCGTGAAGATAAAGGTTCCAATCAACATAATCACTAGTGTTGCCATTGTTACGTGCAACCAATCTTTCTTGTTGGACCAGTCCAATTTCTTACCTCAATTGCTTAGGAATAACGGCAATAGAGAATTTGCTCACGATGAGAGTGAGAGCAATCAACATAGCGAGCGACACCAACCGAAGCAGGGTCATTTGAGGATTTTTGTTTTGCATAAATGCTCCTTTAAATATAATGGAGCTGTCACAGAAAACTTTCTTTTGACAGCGGATGCAATGGCTTACCGCGCTTTCGCTTCGTTGTGTGGCAACACCCCATCCACACACACTTAACGCAAACCATCTACTCTGTGCAAATTTCTTTGCTCATCTATTGTACCATAGCTTAAACTAGCTTGCTATACCTTTTGTTCTACGGTATAATAAAAATGTATTCTAGTTCATATTCTAAGGAGGAATATATGAAAAGAAATGTATTACAAGGAGCACTATTAGGTTTGGTATTTGCCATACTCCTATCTATTAGCTCTTTGGCCAAAGCAGATGTGGCTGTCTACCGTCTCTACAATCGTCAGAATGGAGAGCACCTCTATACGACACGGCTCCTGAAGAAGGAACACCCGTCTATCGTCTTTATAATAAGGGACTCCAAAACCACCTTTACACATCAGACATGAATGAAATCAATGTCTTAACCAGTCGACATGGCTGGACAAAGGATAACGGTGGACGTCCAGTGTTTTACTCAGGTGGAAATGTCAATATTTATCGAGTGTACAACCAAAAACTTCGTGGCCTTCATCACTGGACAACCGATTCGAATGAATATAATGTATTACCAGGTCATGGATGGTCACAGGAAGGAGTCAAATTTAAAGCAACTTATACAGGCCGCCAGATTCGTACTCACTTTTTCGATCCATATGCTCGCGTTATTGAAGGTTATGTCGAAAATTCCGACATAATCACTCTTAAAGCCGAAGATGCTTATGACTGGGCAGACTATGTCATCAATGACCCAGAATCTGATTTCTCAGGATTTAATTCATTTGAAATCATCACCATTAAAGCATCTAATGGTGGAATTACCCATTCCGTACAATTCTCTTACTAAAACACCCGGCTTGCTAGAATACAAACCAATATCAACAGAAAAATCCTGAGTTTCCTCAGGGTTTTTTAATGTTCTTATTTTTTCAAACGTTCAACTTCACGCGCGATTACGAGTTCTTCGTCAGTTGGAATAACTAAGACTTTTACTGTTGATTCAGGCGTTGAAATATCTCCTACGTATCCGAAGACATTTTTCTCAGGATCAACTTCCATTCCAAACCATGATAAACCTGCGATAACATCACGACGCATGTCGGCAGCATTTTCACCCATACCAGCTGTAAAGATGATTGCATCCACTCCATTTAATACTGCTACGTATTGACCGATAAACTTCTTAATACGGTCTACAAACATTTTGTAGGCAAGAGCGGCACCTTTTTCAACACCAGACAAGATATCACGCATATCGCTCGATACACCAGAGACACCAGCAAGACCTGATTGTTTGTTTAGCATGTTAACAACAGCTGCTGCATCGTCTAAATCATCTGCGTGTTCTACAAGATATGGAATAATAGCGATGTGAGCTGTAATCAATTTCAATTCTTCAATTGGGCGTTCCAACATTTTAGCCGCTTCATGTGCTACATAGAAATGACTTGTTCCGTGAGCCCCGTATTTACGAACTTGATTGTCAGTATAATATTTTTGTGGGATTGGGTAAAGGTAGGTATAGTCTTCCATTGTTGTGTGGAAGGCAGTATCGAAGACCGCTACACTTGTGATGTCTGGCAAAATATCTTTAAAAGCACGAATCCCCGCAGCATTTGCTGGGTTATGAAGTGGTGCCAAAGCAGATAGTTTTTCAATTTTAGCAAGTGCTTCATCATCAATTACAACAGATTCTTTGAAGTCTTCACCACCTGCAACTACACGATGGCCAACACCTATGATTTCGTTGTAATCATTGATAATGCCATGTTTAAGCAAATCATCTAATACGATTTTTACAGCTTGTACATGATCAGCGATATCCAAGGTTTCAACTTCTTTATTTCCATCAAATTTAACCGTTGAAATAGAATCTTTCAAACCGATACGTTCGATAATACCCGCAGCCAACACTTCTTCTTGTGGCATATTGTATAATTGCCATTTAAGGCTTGAACTACCAGCATTGATTGCAATTGTTTTTGACATAATATTCCCCTTTAAGCGTTTCCCTATCTAGTATACCAAATTTTGACTCAAATTGCATGCTCAGCTTTCCATTTTTTGAAACTGTCCGCAAAATCATGCATAGCCTCTACATTTTGCAAATCCTGCAGTGGATAAACAAAAGCCTGACTGGTCTGCTGCATTTTTTTCTGCAAAACAAAGATGGATTTTGCCATCTGTTGATTTCCAAATAAATTAGTCGGTAACGTCACCATAGCTACCAAACTAGCATGGTCTTTAATCCACGTCTTGAGCAAATCACTCTGAGGACTGGTTAGAAGATCATTGGGTGCCAAGAAAATCGCATAACCGTCCTGCTCCAGATATTTGAGCGCCTGCTCCATCAATAGGTGATGGGCATAGGTATGTTCTGTTGAACTAGCTACCTGATAACGCTTAGCGACGGCATCATCTGGATAGTAACCGATGGGCAAATCACTGATAACGACCTGACTTTCCTTTAAAATCTGTGGTCGCGCCGCATCACCTTGTGCAAAACTAATTGCTGAGTGCATCACATCTGCCATGCTAGCTGATAAATCAATCAACAAGTCATCTACTTCGATTCCCAGATAATCTATTTTCTTTTGGCTATGATTGAGAATGGTTTGTGCAAGATTTCCCGTTCCAGAACCAATTTCTAACACACTGACTAAATCACCTTGCACCAACTCATCCAACAAAAATGTTACCAAAAACCCGATAGAATCTGGTGTAAATTGATGATTGTATTGCAAAGGCTCCGTCTGATTGGCCTTGATAAAGAGAAACTGAAAGGCCCGACGCCACTCTTCAGCAGTCAGGTTGAGGTTTTTCAGTTTTTTATTATTTGTCAGCACCACTTCCTGTTCTGCTTGGTCCGCAAGATAAGCTACATTTTGCTCAATCATCGCATCATAAATATTGGTTCCAAGCGCATTTTGGATTGTCTGAACATTTTCTAATAGGAGGTCATACGCCTCTTCAATTTTTTCAAAATTCATACCTCTATCATACCAAAAATCAAGGGTTTTCGCTAGATTTTTCGCTGGAAATGGCAAAGCTGTATTGGTAGTTTTTACCTGAATTTAAGGCAACCTTAACCAGCAATTGTCACCCCTTTTCCATATAGGTTACTTCCCCATCTGTAAAGGATTGGGAACCTGAAAGAGACACATGATTGGTTAATGGGGTTTCTTCCTGTTTCCTTGGAATGTTGGAAGCGGAGGTAGTTTTCGACGACATATTCGGCTTTTCTGAAACTTCCTCTACTTTCGAGATTGGTGATTTGGTAAGATCTTCAACCGTCCAGAGCGCCATCACATAAGCCTGACTAGATTCCTTCAAAGCTCTGCTATTGTGCGCTCGCGCAATTTGGGTTTGCAAGTAAAACTGCAGAAAAAGAGTGAAAATACTAAGCATGAGAAGTGCATATAAAAGGATCCCCGCTTTAAGGCGTTTCTGTAAAATCATAGATTAAACTCCTTTCTAACCCATCCTTCATGGTCACTTTGGGCCTGACCATCTGACCATCTTGTCCCACGTTCGATTGAGCTATGCCATACAACATCGGCTGATACCCTTGTCCTTTCTCATTGGTCTTTCTAAAATCATCCTGTTTGGACTGACCAAAGGCTAGGTTTTGCCCATTTTTGTTCACATATATGCGGTTTTGTTCCACTTTGATCAGCTCGACACCTTGCCATTCTGCTAATAATTGCTCCGAAAACAGCAGCCAATCTTTCTGACAATTTGTCTCCTGCCATTGGATTTCTTGGCTCAAAATCTTTGTCAATCCATCAAAAACCAGCACACTTCCTGATAAAACGATTAAAGAAATCAAACATTCAAGAAGAGTAAAAGCTGCCATTTTTCTAGTTTTTCTCAACATAGAGCACCTCCTGCCCTTGATGATAAATTTGTAAACTGTTAGATGATTTTTCAACCGTAATCTCAAATCCATTGATAGTTAGAGTGGATTGCTTAGTCTGAACTACCATCTTAGCTGCTTGCAAAATTTCCTGCTCTTTGAGTAGTCGCTCCTGTTGCTTACGCGCCTGCCTTAATCCTGTCAATAAAAGAGTGCAAATAATAGCAAAAACTCCTAACGCAACTAGACTTTCCCAGAGGATGTAGGCTTCATTTTTCCGATTTTTTATAACGACCACTCCTTAAATATAATTGATAGTGCACGACGGTATGACTAGTTTGAAACTGAATATTGCCCAAGGTAAGCAGGAATCGTTAAGTTTTGTTGACCATTGCTGATAGTATCGGATGCAATCTGAAGATCAACAATTTGTCCCGACGATACTGCTAAACTCTGACTTGCCTTATAAAACTGTTCAAACTGCAAGAAAAAAATCTGCTCTTGAACAGAGTTAAAGCTTGTCTTGACTGATCCCGAAAATAACAGAGTTAAAAAGGCAACAACAAACAGCGTCAACAGACTTTCTAGTAAGGTGAAGGCTGGGTTTTTATGGGTTAACAGCACGTGTTTTGTCTGTGTTTTTTGCATAGTATTCATTGTAAGCATCTGCTTGATCTTGGGTGATAGCTTTATCTGATACCAGTTAAGACAGATTGGTGTTGCCAGTGTGACCTAGACTATGAAGCTCGGCTTGACCTTCCACCGCCTTAACAACAGCAGCACCTCCTGTCTCTTTGATGGCTTCCTTTTGCTTGCTTAAATTAGGCACAAAGAGCAATAAAAGAGCACTGATGATGATTAAGACCATGAGCATTTCCACAAGAGTGAAACCTTTTACAGTATAGTATTTTATTTTTTTCATATTAGATCTCCATATTTTGATAGATTGGTAAGAGCATAGCTGCATAAATCAAAACGATAATCAGTGCCACAAAGATAAAAACAATCGGTTGGATCCATTGCATAGCAGACTGTATTTTCCGGAAAAATTCTTCCCAAGATTCATTAGTGTAGACTTCTAATTCACTTCCTAGTTTAGATTTGACCTGACCATATTCGATAATGAGACTGAGTTCTCGTTTAAAAAAAGGATAGGTTTTGATTTGATCATGGAAGGCCATTCCGTTGTAGAGGGCAGACTCCATATCCGCACCTATTTCGCGAAAAAGAGCTGATTTTTGGTCTTGCATAATGGTCAAAATTTGCGTCATCTCAAGATCCTTTTCCCCACTCACGCGCATAATAAGCTGTTAAGTAAGATTGAACAAAACTTCCTAAAAGTGGAAATTTGACTAAAAAGCGATAGACCTTTATTTTATTGTTTTTCCGATAAAGATGGATACTACCGAAACATAACATAGCGATAAGGAGACCAGACCCTAGGAAAACGACAGGTAGGTGACCGATGACAGCTGTAGCTAGATTCCCCTTGTCCATTTGCGGTAAAAGATAGCCCTTCAAACCGAGCATAATGAGAATCAGAAATCCCACTAGCATAAGAGGATAGGTCCCTACTTCCACCAACTTCTTACGCACACGCGCTAAATTTCCTAGATAATCTTCTATTTTAACCAAACTCAGGCTGGTATTGCCGTGAATTTCCGCTAAAGAAACCTGTGTAACGACACTATCTGGAAACTGCAAATCAGATAGTAGTTGTGAAAAAGGCTTTCCCGCTATGAGCCTTTCTTTCACGACTTCTGTATAAGCATCTGCAAGTAGCTGACTTCGCCGTAAAAAATCAATAATTTCTCCCAAATGAAAACCACTGGCAAATAAATTATTGAATAGCTGAATCATTTTACGCTGATGTTCCAAGGACAATTTTCTCGGTTTCTGCCTGCCGAAGATTGAGATGTCCTGCTGCAAAAAGTTCATCAATTTGCTGATTCCACTGGTCCGGCTTATGCTGTCGGTAGTCTTCTTTGGCATAATCCACCATCCCCTTTCCGTTTAATAAACGCTGATAAGCAATCCCTTGGAGAGCATTGTCTAGTTCTTCTTTAGCGACACCAATCTCCAACATGCGGGCATAAACACCCGAAATACTCTTGGCGTGAACCGCTGAAAATACCGTTGCACCAGTTAAACTCGCTCGAATAAATGCTCTGGCGGTTTCTTGATCACGGATTTCACCAATAATCAGCAAATCTGGTCGATGGCGGAGCGATAATTTAATCAGATTATCGTAGGTAGCACCGATTGCCTCATTGAGCTGCAGTTGCAACATATCAGACTGTTTGATTTCTACAGGATCTTCAATGGTTAAAATTTGCTGGTCTGGAAATTTCTGCTTAGCAAGATGGTACATGAGCGTGGTCTTGCCAGAGCCGACTGGACCCGAAAAAAGATAAAGCCCCCGTCCTCGAATCTCTTTGGCGATTTGTTCTGCTGCATCAAACCAAAACTGCAAGTTATCTTCCTTATGATAAAGAAAGCGAATCACTAGACTTTCCTTACCACGGTAATCACCTACGGTAGATAAACGTAGTGAAATCTCCCCGTTTCCATAATCATAATCACAGAATCCCTGCTGATTGCGTCGCTTTTCTCCAACATTCATCCCTGCTACGAATTTAAAATGACTAATCAAGGACGAAAAAGTTTCCACATCATATTGCCCAACAAATTGCCGACAATCCATCTTTCGCTCATACAGTTGATAATGGTCCTCTTTAGGAATGAGGTACAAGTCACTGACCTGTCCCTTCACTGTCTTTTCGACGATTTCTTTGGCTAGTTCTTGAATCATAAAGCCTCCTTACCTAATTTATTCGCAAAACGTCTTGCTTTTTAAACATCTTTTTGCTAGAATAAGAAAAATTTTAAGGAGGTGTCTATGAAATTATTGAAAAAAGGTGATCACATTCGCGTGCTCAGCCCATCTTCTTCCATTCAACATATAGGTGGTTTTGAAGCTAATCTTTCTGCAAGAGAGCGTCTCGAAAAACTGGGCTTTCGAGTATCTTTTTCCAAGCACTATTTAGAGCACGATCTCTTTGATTCTGCCCCCATTGCCAGTCGCGTAGAGGATTTACATGAAGCTTTCGCTGATGACAGCGTTGATGCTATCCTTGCTACCATCGGTGGTTTTAATTCCAATGAACTCCTACCTTATCTAGATTATGACTTAATTGAAAAACACCCCAAAATCATTTGTGGATATTCTGATACAACGGCGATTTTGAATGCTATTTATACCAAAACTGGCATGAAAACCTATATGGGATACTCCTACTCAAGCTTTAAAATGGAGGCTGGTCAAAACTATCAAACTACTGCTTGGCTCAATGCTGTCACACAAGAAAAATACCAGCTAACACCAAGCCAAGAATGTTCCAGTGACCCCTGGTATGATCCTAGTCAACCACGTCACTTTATGCCAACGGAGTGGAAGGTCTACAACCACGGGAAAGCTCAAGGGACCGCCATCGGTGGCAACCTGTCCACATTTTCTCTCCTACGTGGAACACCTTACACTCCTCAAACAGAAAAGTACGTCCTCTTTGTTGAAGAAGCTGAAGGTTATCCTCCTGAACATTTCTTACGAGAGCTAGCAGCTCTCTTACAAGCCTATCCAAACCCGCAAGCTGTCCTCATCGGACGCTTTTCTAAGGAGTGTCAGATGACAGAAGAAATCTTATTGGCTGTTCTGGACAAACATCCGATTTTACAAGAAATCCCTGTCCTCTACGACTTGGACTTTTTCACTCCTCACTCGTCTTTTTTTATTTGATTTGACATGGGCGGATTTGTCGCCCGCGTGTATGCATACATTTTTGAACACTTTGACCTTCTGCCAACTCCATGACTATCAATGAATGGAATCGTTGCAAATATTCTGCGCATTCATCACACCAACCTCTGCTAAGCTCTGCCGTTCCTTATGATAAAAAGCCACAGCCTCTTCATAGTCCTTGAATTCTTTAGCAGCGACAATATCTTCTTCCCATCCTTCTAAAAACCACCAGGGTTCACAATCGCCATACAATTTTACAACACAATACATACACTCATACTCCTCTAGGACTTCCTATTATAGCGAATTATCTGAAATTATGAAAAGATTCAGCTTGGGAAACCTATCACATGGAAGGATATAAAAAATCCCACTCCTAGGAATGGGATTTAATGGTTTATTCAGTGACCATTTCTTCAGTCGTTTCTTCCACATCTGCTTCTTCAATGATTTCAACCTCATTGATAGCTTGTGGTTCCAAGTTACGGTAACGAGGCATACCTGTACCGGCTGGAATGATTTTACCGATGATAACATTTTCTTTAAGCCCAAGAAGGTGATCACGTTTACCACGGATAGCGGCATCTGTCAAGACACGAGTTGTTTCTTGGAAGGATGCGGCAGACAAGAATGAATTTGTCTCCAATGAGGCTTTGGTAATACCCATGAGAACTGGACGTGCAGTCGCTGGAATACCACCTGAAATAACCACTTGTGCATTGGCATCTGTAAAGTCAGTGATATCCATAAGAGTCCCCATAAGAAGATCTGTATCACCTGGATCCATGACGCGTACTTTACGAAGCATTTGGCGAACCATTACCAACTTTCATACGAGCTGTAAATGGTACCACATATTCGCCTTCGCCAGTTTGACCTTTGACAAATACTTTCTTGGTACGAGTTGACGCATCCTCTTCGATAGCAGTAACTTCACCTTTGACCTCGGTGATAACAGCTTCCCCTTTAGGATTACGTGCTTCAAAGATTTCTTGGACACGAGGAAGACCCTGAGTGATATCGCTGTTAGATGCAACACCACCCGTGTGGAAGGTACGCATTGTAAGCTGTGTACCAGGCTCACCGATAGATTGAGCGGCGATTGTACCAACTGCTTCACCCACTTCAACCGCGTCACCAGTTGCCAAGTTGATACCGTAACAGTGACGGCAGACGCCATGACGAGTATTACATGTAAAGACAGAGCGAATGGTTACTTGTTCAACACCAGCGGTGACAATTTGACGCGCAATATCTTCTGTAGTCAATTCATTAGGACCGATGATGAGTTCGCCAGTTTCAGGATGTTTAACAGATTTCTTGGTATAACGACCTTGCAAACGCTCTTCAAGCGGCTCGATCATTTCCTTGCCATCTGTAATAGAGCGGATATCCAAACCACGGTCTGTTCCACAGTCATCTTCGCGGATAATGACATCTTGGGCAACGTCAACCAATCGACGAGTCAAGTAACCAGAGTCGGCAGTCTTCAAGGCCGTATCAGTCATACCTTTACGGGCACCGTGAGTTGAGAAGAACATTTCCAAAACAGAGAGACCTTCACGGAAGTTAGACAAGATAGGCAATTCCATGATACGTCCGTTCGGAGCTGACATCAAACCACGCATACCGGCAAGCTGGGAGAAGTTGGAAATGTTACCACGGGCACCAGAGTCCATCATCATAACGATTGGGTTCTTTGGATCTTGTGATTCTGTCAATCGTTTTTCCAATTTCTCCTTAGCAGAACGCCATTCATCTGTAACAGCTGTGTAGCGTTCATCTTCGGTAATCATACCGCAGCGGAATTGTTTCTTGATTTGTTCTACACGTTCGTGCGCTGCATCGATGATTTCAGCCTTGTTGTCGATAACTGGGATGTCGGCGATACCCACTGTCAAACCAGCAAGTGTTGAATGGTAATAACCAAGGTCTTTCAAACGGTCCAAGAGAGCAGATGTTTCTGTTGTACGGAAACGTTTGAAGATTTCAGCGATGATATTTCCAAGGTTTTTCTTCTTGGAAGACCTTCAGGCATAATGGCATTGAAGAGAATCTTACCAACCGTTGTCATCATGACTTTATGTTTTTGGAAGTCAGTCCAAGGTTTATCCAAGCTATCTGTTGCAATACCGACGCGAGTATGCAAGTGAACATAGCCATTGCGGTATGCCACAACAGCTTCGTCCGCATCCTTGAAGACCATTCCTTCACCCTCACGACCAGCTTCTTCCATGGTAAGGTAGTAGTTCCCCAAAACCATATCCTGAGAAGGGGTTACAACTGGTTTACCATCTTTAGGGTTTAAGATGTGCTCAGCAGCAAGCATGAGGATCCGTGCTTCTGCTTGCGCTTCTTCTGACAATGGAACGTGGATGGCCATTTGGTCACCATCGAAGTCGGCATTGTAGGCTTCACAGACAAGCGGGTGAAGACGGAGCGCTTTACCATCGATAAGGACTGGCTCGAAAGCCTGAATTCCCAAACGGTGGAGAGTAGGTGCGCGGTTCAAAAGAACTGGGTGTTCTTTGATAACCTCTTCCAAGATATCCCAGATGCGGTCATCGCCACGTTCAATCAATCGTTTCGCTGCTTTGACGTTCCCTGCGATATCGCGGGCAACAATTTCACGCATGACGAATGGTTTGAAGAGCTCGATAGCCATTTCACGTGGCACACCACATTGGTACATTTTAAGAGTTGGACCAACGGCGATAACGGAACGTCCAGAGAAGTCAACACGTTTACCGAGCAAGTTCTGACGGAAACGACCTTGTTTACCTTTGAGCATGTGGCTAAGTGATTTGAGCGGACGGCTACCTGGTCCAGTAATTGGACGACCACGGCGGCCATTGTCAACCAAAGCATCCACAGCTTCTTGGAGCATCCGTTTTTCATTTTGTACAATAATACCTGGAGCATTAAGTTCCAAGAGGCGTGCCAAACGGTTGTTACGGTTAATGACACGGCGGTACAATTCATTCAAGTCTGATGCCGCAAAACGTCCACCATCCAATTGGACCATCGGACGAAGATCCGGTGGAATAACTGGCAAGATATTGAGAATCATCCATTCAGGTTTGTTGCCGGATTTCTGGAAGGCATCCAAAACATCCAAACGACGAACGGCTTTGATTCGTTTTTGACCACTTGCAGTCTTCAATTCTTCTTTAAGGGCAGCAATTTCAGCTGAAAGATCCACTTGTTTCAAGAGCTCTTGAATGGCTTCAGCGCCCATTTTGGCTACAAATGAACCATGTCCATATTCACGTAAACGCTCACGATACTCGCGTTCTGTCATGATAGACTTATGTTCAAGTGGAGTTTCTTTAGGATCAATCACCACATATGCCGCAAAGTAAATCACTTCTTCGAGGGCACGTGGGCTCATATCCAAGGTCAATCCCATACGTGATGGAATACCTTTGAAGTACCAGATATGTGAAATCGGTGCTTTCAACTCGATATGTCCCATACGTTCACGACGTACTTTAGCACGAGTTACTTCCACACCACAGCGGTCACAAACAATCCCTTTATAACGGATTCGTTTGTATTTACCACAGGCACATTCCCAGTCTTTTGTTGGACCAAAGATGACTTCATCAAAGAGTCCATCACGCTCTGGTTTGAGCGTACGATAGTTGATTGTTTCAGGTTTTTTAACCTCACCGTAAGACCATGAACGGACCTTACTTGGTGACGCTAAAGTGATTTGCATACTTTTAAAACGATTTACGTCAACCACTTAATATCCCTTTCTTCTTCTGATTCAGCACATTTTTGTAAAATGTTGCTCGGAGATGTCATAGGCACTAGACTGGGTCAACCTGACCCAGTCTAGTGCCTATATTTTTTCAGAGTGTTGTTTGATTACTCATCAGCTTGTGCAAATGCCGCTGCAGCATCAGCTGCTACTTTCGCACGTGCTTTTTCAAGGTCATCTACGTGGATGATATCATCATCTTCTCCTTCATCAAGATCACGAAGTTCTACTTCATTGTCATCTTCATCAAGGACACGCATATCTAAACCAAGTGATTGCAATTCTTTGACAAGAACGCGGAAAGATTCTGGAACACCTGGTTTTGGAATTGGTTTACCTTTAGTAATCGCTTCATAGGCTTTCAAACGTCCTGTGGCTGTTGCGTAACGAGTGAGTAAGGACCAACTGAACGGGCGTGCAATTTATCATCAACCATGTGGTGGAGTTTGATCATGTACATGACACCAACGGATACACGGTTGTCAAATGGCTCACCTGTCCGTCCATCATACAAGATCGTTTTGGCATCAGAATCCATACCTGCTTCTTTAACCGTATCCCACAAATCTTGTGAGCTAGCACCGTCAAAGACTGGCGTTTGTCCCATCTGGTAGATAAGGCATATCCTCAACAGGAACAATACGTGAAACGACACCCTTGTTACCGTGACGACCGGCCATCTTATCTCCGACCTTAATTTTACGTTTTTGTGCGATGTAAACACGAACTAACATGTTAACACCTGATTGCAATTCATCGCCGTTGGCGCGTGTAAAGATTTTCACATCACGAACAACACCATCGGCACCGTGTGGTACACGAAGAGAGGTATCACGTACTTCGCGAGATTTATCTCCGAAGATAGCGTGGAGGAGACGTTCCTCAGCTGATAAGTCTTTTTCACCTTTTGGTGTAACCTTACCAACCAAGATATCGCCTTCTTTGACTTCTGCACCAATGCGAATGATACCTATTTCATCCAAGTTGCGAAGAGCATCTTCACCAACGTTTGGAATTTCACGAGTAATTTCTTCAGGGCCTAACTTAGTATCACGTGTTTCTGATTCGTATTCTTCCAAGTGAACAGATGTGTAAACATCATCTTTCACAAGACGCTCACTCCAAGCGCCATTTCGCCGTTTTCCATAGAAGGACCGTCTGCGATGAAGTCGCCTTTTTCAACGATATCGCCTACTTTAACCAATGTACGTTGATTGTAAGCCGTACCTGAGTTTGAACGACGGAATTTAGACACATGGTAGACATCGAGTGAACCATCTTCACGACGAACTTCTACCTTGTCAGCATCTGAATAAGTGACTTTACCATCGTGTTGGGCGATAATCGCCACACCTGAATCGTGGGCAGCTTGGTATTCCATACCAGTACCAACGTAAGGCGCTTTAGGATCAATCGCTACGGTCAATCTTACGATAAGGTGTTTGAATGAAGCCGTATTTATTGAGATGTCCATAAGAAGACAAGTTATTGATCAAACCGATGTTTGGTCCCTCAGGTGTTTCAATCGGACACATACGACCATAGTGCGTATAATGCACGTCACGAACCTCGTAACCAGCACGGTCACGTGTCAAACCACCAGGTCCTAAGGCAGACAAACGACGTTTGTGTGATAACTCAGAAAGCGGATTGTGTTGGTCCATGAACTGTGACAACTGTGAAGAACCAAAGAACTCTTTGATTGCAGCTGTTACAGGGCGGATATTGATGATTTGTTGCGGTGTCAAGACTTCGTTGTCTTGCACAGACATACGCTCACGGAGGTTACGCTCCATACGTGTCAAACCAATACGAACTTGGTTAGCCAGCAATTCACCAACAGCACGGATACGACGGTTACCTAAGTGGTCAATATCGTCTACACGGCCCAAGCCTTCTGCCAAGTTAAGGAAGTAGCTCATTTCAGCCAAGATATCTGCTGTAGTCACCGTACGGATGTTTTCAGCAGGCTTTGCGTTACCAATCACCGTCACTACACGATCTGGGTCAGTTGGTGCCACAATCTTGAACTTTTGCAAAAGAACTGGCTCAACTACAACCGCAGAATCATTTGGAATGTATTCTACCAAGTTGAGTTGATCAAACTGTTCTTCAACAGACTCAATCACATCACGCGTCAAGACTGTGCCAGCTTCCAAGACGATTTCGCCAGTTTCACCATTGATGATATGTTCAGCCAAAGTTTGGTTCAGGAGGCGAGTACGCAAGTTGAGTTTTTTATTAATTTTATAACGACCAACAGGTGCCAAATCATAACGACGTGGGTCGAAGAAACGTGCTGTCAAGAGGCTACGTGAGCTTTCAGCCGTTTTTGGCTCACCTGGACGAAGGCGCTCATAGATTTCTTTGAGAGCTTCATCTGTACGTGAATCTGCTGGATTTTTATGGATATCTTTTTCCACAGTGTTGCGAACTAATTCACTATCCCCAAAAATATCGAAGATTTCATCATCACCAGAGAAACCAAGTGCACGCACAAGCGTTGTAAATGGAATCTTACGCGTACGGTCAATACGTGTATAGGCAATGTCTTTTGAATCCGTCTCAAGTTCCAACCATGCACCACGGTTAGGAATAACAGTCGAACCGTAACCAACCTTGCCATTCTTGTCTACTTTATCGTTAAAATAAACACCCGGTGAACGAACGAGCTGAGATACGATGATACGCTCTGCACCATTGATGATAAAGGTTCCCATCTCAGTCATAATTGGGAATTCACCAAAGAAGACTTCCTGTGTTTTGATTTCACCAGTTTCTTTATTAATGAGACGGAATGTCACAAAAATCGGTGCTGAGTAGTTGGCGTCGTGAGAACGCGCTTCTTCCAATGTATATTTTGGTTCTTTTAGTTCATAACCCACAAATTCCAATTCCATTGTATACGTGAAGTTAGAAACTGGAAGTACATCTTCAAATACTTCCTTCAAACCATTTTCCAAGAAATCTTGGAAAGAATCCGTTTGGATTTCAATCAAATTTGGTAAGTCAAGAACTTCTGTGATTCTTGAAAAACTACGACGGGTACGATGTTTCCCGTATTGAACGTCATGTCCTGCCAAGGCAATTCTCCTCTATTTTTTAATATGGGATACGGGCGAAAATCAGCCCTTGCACAATTCCAGCTTTCGCTGACTCTTTCTATCTAAAAAAGATAGTTTTGTCCATTTTCTGAATATTTAGTAATTTTAAGAATAGGTAACAAATTCATCAAATCGAGCTAAATAGACACAAAAAGAGCAGCTAAATCTTCCTTTTAAAAGTTTGATTTAACTGCTGCAAGCCTTGTCTGGACAATATTTCAAACAAGGCACACGACAAATTATTTCCCTCTATTATAGCATAAGAGAGGATAATTTGCAAGTTTATTCTTTTTCTTCACTAGCAGCAGGTTTGGTTGAACTGCTAGGTGGAGTTGATGACGAAGAGGAAGAAGAATTTGGGCTCTTTGTACTGCTGGATGGTTTTGTTGGTGAACCAAACAAAGTGTTCCAAGCAGTTGCTCTATCCCCATCTGTACCACCAATCATGAAGTTGTAGCTGGTAACAGGCGCTCCATTTTTCGCCCAATAACTCGTTGTCAACGCACCCGACACTGTTACAGAACGTCCGTTGACTTGGACCGCTCCAGAACGCTGACCAGTAGAGCGCAAGACACTAGAGGCAATGACACTCTCATCAATTGCAAATTCTCCATCAAACAAGCCTGCATCTGTCTGCTGTAAGGCATTGACCACATAGGCTACATACTGAGCATTGTTGTTGTAACCTGTCAGCCAATCCATCCCCGTGTTATCATCATGTCCTGCCCAAGTCCCAATCGTAATATCTGGCGTTAATAACATGAGCCACACGTCTGCTGTATCATTACTTGTCCCCGTTTTACCAGCGAGAATTTGACTAGAAGCCAGTTGTGGATTCAAGGCTGCCAAACGGCTTGGGAAAGTCGTCGTGGTTCCTGATGAGATAACCCCACGAAGCATTTGCATCATAATACTTGATGTTGCTTTTGAGTAAACCTGCACAGGCGCGGCTTCATGTTGGTAAATTACTTCGCCATCCGGACCTGTAATTTTTTCCACAATGTAATGTTTATTGTAAACACCGCCATTCACCAAAGCTTGATAAGCATTCGTATTATTAGCAACGGTGGTTTCAATCCCTCCACCAAGTGGCAAACTTTCAATATCATACATGGAAATATCATAATTCATCTTATCCATATAACTTTTAACGTTGACGCCATTGTATTGAAGCATCTTATAAGTCCAGAAGGCTGGGATATTGGCAGAAGTATTGAGCGATTCTTGCAGGTTCATCATCCCTGTCCCCTTACTGCTTCCGTGCATGATTTGCGTGCCGTCAGAGAAGGTCGTTGGGTAATTAGACAAAATGCTAGCAGATCCCATTAAGCCTTGGTCAATGGCAACACCATATACCAAGAATGGCTTGACTGTTGATCCTGGTGAACGAACCGTATTCAGAGCATGATTGTTTTGATTACTTGCATAATCACGTCCACCAATAAAGCCAAGAATGGCACCCGTCTTATTATCCAAGACAACGCTACCTGTTTCCACTAAGCCACCGCCGCTATCAAGCGCTCCTCCGTAATTTGCCACAGCATCCTGCAAAGCTCCATACAAATCCTTCCGGACTGTACTAGTAATGGTGTAGCCACCTTGGCTTATTTCCTGCTGTGCCAACTCTTTGTAGGCTGCAATCGTTTCATCGTTTTTCAAATCATGCTCTGAAACCTGATCACGTTTAACCAAGTAATCATACATAATTTTTTCCGTTTCTTCTAAAACAGCATAGTACAAGTACCCGTTTGTATCTGCTGTAACCGGTGATGGGGATAAGAAATCCTGCTTAATATCGTAGGCTAAATAGGTGTCATAATCTTCCTTGCTCAAATAACCATTACGAAACATATTATAGAGAACATCTTTTTGACGGGCAATCCCATAGGACATGTTCTCCTCATTTTTCATAGTCCCATCTGAAGCATAAGGAGAGTAGACAATGGGACTCTGTGGCAATCCAGCAATAAAAGCTGCCTGCGGAATCGTCAAATCCTTAGCTGATTTCCCAAAAATCCCTTGAGCCGCTTCCTCGACGCCCGCAATATTTTGACCATGATTATTGCGACCAAATGGCGAGACATTCAAGTATGTGGTCAAAATCTCATCCTTACCCATGGAGCGCTCTAGAGCCAAAGCCGAAACAATTTCATTTGCTTTCCGACTGAAAGTCGGAGCATCTCCAACAATTTGTTGCTTGATTAACTGCTGAGTTAAGGTCGACCCACCACTTGAAGAACCAACCCCCGCTGATCCTAGGGCTGCACGTAAAACAGCCTTTGGCACAATCCCGTTGTGAGATTCAAAAGTCGCATCCTCTGTTGCAATAACAGCGTGTTTGATATTATCAGACATGGCATCTCCATTAACAGGAGTCCGAAGCAAATCTGAATTGACCTCAGATACCAAACTGTTATCTGAATAAACTACTTTCGAAATCTGACTAAGTTTTGTCATCTGGTCAACGATTTCATCCTTACTGAGCACTGTCACTTGGTCAAACAAACTAGCAACATAACCAAAACCAATTCCAGCACCAAAAAGACCAAATAAGAACACTAAAACACCGATAAAGTTTGCTAACATCTTCAATGTTCGCAAAATAATAGCACCGATATCTCCAATCGTTAAGGCTTCTTCTTTAGTTTTTTTTGTAGTTTTCTTTTTTTTCAGTTTTTCTATCATAAATAACCCCTTATCTTCCCTATTCTACCACATTTTCCGGTATTTGACGAAAAATTCCTATCTGTTATAATAGTAAGATAAAAAAAGATGAAAAGAGAAACGTCTATGAACATTTTTGAAGAATTAAAAGAGCGTGGTCTGATTTTCCAGACAACAGATGAAGAAGCACTTGTCAAAGCATTGACCGAAGGTCAAGTTTCATACTATACAGGTTACGATCCAACTGCCGACTCTCTCCATTTGGGTCATTTAGTGGCAATTTTGACGTCTCGTCGCTTACAATTAGCTGGTCACAAGCCTTATGCTTTAGTTGGTGGTGCGACAGGTCTCATAGGCGATCCTTCTTTCAAAGATGCTGAACGTAGTCTTCAAACCAAAGAGACTGTTGATGGCTGGGTTGAAAAAATTCAAGGTCAATTGTCTCGCTTCCTTGATTTTGAAAATGGCGATAACAAAGCTGTCATGACCAACAACTACGATTGGTTTAGCGATATAAGTTTTATTGATTTCCTACGCGATGTTGGAAAATATTTCACTGTTAACTACATGATGAGTAAGGAATCTGTTAAAAAACGCATTGAAACAGGAATTTCTTATACAGAGTTTGCTTACCAAATCGTGCAAGGTTACGACTTCTTCGAACTTAACCGCAAATACAATGTCTCGCTTCAAATCGGTGGATCTGATCAGTGGGGAAATATGACTGCTGGTACAGAATTACTGCGCCGTAAAGCAGATAAAACTGGCCACGTTATTACCGTGCCACTCATCACCGATTCAACTGGTAAAAAATTTGGTAAGTCCGAAGGCAATGCTGTCTGGTTGGATGCTGAAAAAACTTCCCCATACGAAATGTACCAATTCTTGCTCAACGTGATGGATGACGATGCCGTTCGTTTCTTGAAAATCTTTACTTTCTTATCTCTTGATGAGATCGCGGAAATCGAAGAAATATTCAACAATGCTCGTCACGAGCGTCTGGCACAGAAAACATTAGCCCGCGAAGTAGTGACCTTAGTGCATGGTCAAGAAGCCTATGCACAGGCTCTTAACATCACGGAACAACTCTTTGCTGGCAATATTAAAGCCCTTTCTGCCAAAGAACTCAAACAAGCCCTTCACGGCGTTCCTAGTTATGCTGTAAAAGCTGAAGATAATCTCAATATTGTTGAACTCTTGGTAACTTCAGGCATTGTAAACTCTAAACGCCAAGCCCGCGAAGATATCCAAAATGGTGCTATTTATATCAATGGCGATCGTGTTCAGGACTTGGAATACATCCTTTCCGATACAGATAAAATTGATGGCGAACTCACTGTTATCCGTCGCGGTAAAAAGAAATATTCTGTGTTAACTTACTAAGAAAACAAAAGAGCCACTCGGCTCTTTTTCATATCTGCAAAAACTTTCATCACCATTGATCCCATGGTATACTGGAAAAAACATTTACGGAGGATTCCTATGTCGTGCATCTTTTGTCACCATCTTGAAGCAGAACAAATCATTTACGAAACGAAATATTTTAAACTTATCTTTGACATCGATCCTATTCAAACAGGCCATCCCTACACGAATCGATTGAAGTAGAAGTTAAAATAGTTAACCTTCTAGAAGAACAACTTCCCATTAGCGGTGTAACAATCGCTAGTAACGACAAAGAGCTCATGGACGACGGGACGCATTTCCATGTTCATCTCATTCCTCGAAAGAAACATGATGGTTTTTGGGATCTACTTGATCTCAACAAAGAAAATTGGGATTTAAAAAACTTTCTTGACCAACTCAATTAAAAAACGCCAAATGGCGTTTTTTAATTGACAGCAATTGCTTTATAAATAGTATCTTCCAGAGCTGCTTGATAATCTTGCAAAGAATGCTCTTGATTCGTTTCAACTTGAGCGACATTGTCTTCTAAGCTCACTTCTACTTGGCTAACTCCAGGTAATGCCTTCAACTGCTCTGTCACATGTTTGGCACAGTTCTGGCAGGACATATTCTCAATCGAAATTACTTGTTTCATACTCCTTCTCTTTCTTAGCGGTGACAACCACAGGTACATTGACCCTTCAAGCAGTGACAAGCCACACGCTCTGGGGCCAGTTTTTTCTGCTCTCTAGCCCTATTTTCAATCGCAACCAAATCCTTTTGCGAAAATTGCCCTGCTCAAGGGACGATAATGGTAGGTAGTCTCAATTTTTTCCATTTCGAGATAGCCCTTTTTGCGCAAACGCCCTAGTAAAGTCTTAATAGTTGCTGGCTGCCAGTCAAAGCCTTCTTGCAAAGTCCTTATGATGTAATTTGAAGTAGATCCAGAATGTGCCCATACAACCCGCATGACCTGCCATTCCGCAGCAGAAATTGATTTTTCTGACATAAGGTCTCCCTTCATAGTGATCGTTATCTATTATTTTAGTTTACAATTGTAATCATTCTTTGTCAAGAAAAAACGCTAAATCTAGCGTTTCCTCTTATGATTAGTGGGCTAACATTTCTTGAGCAATTTCAAGACCTGTCAAATCAGTATCATAGTATGTTGCCCAGTTGTCCATTTCTTCCAAGAGTTTTTCTTGGCCCTCACCACCATAGAAAATATGGAGGTGTTCTGTATCAACAGGGGCAATGTTATGGTCACTGAATTGAACATATTTGTAAGCACCAGCATTCGCATCGGTCGCTTCGAACAAGAAACGAACCCCACGATTACCTTTTTTATAAGTCAAAATTTTATAACCAACATATTTATAGGTATACTTGTGTTTCTCACCATTCACAACAAATTCCATGGTATCGCCATCAATGTTGATGTGGTCTACATCTGTTTTGTAACCAGTATCGTAGTATTTTTTGTACTCTTCAGCAGTCATAGAACCTGTCAATTTAGCTTTGTAGTCCCATACTGGATCCAAGGTTCCATCCAACAAATATGGATAGACTGATTGCCATTTACCAGTATAATCTTCTAAAGTACGGTCTTTTACATCTTCATCTGCAATTGGCTAGTTGTTTTTTCTAAAGCTCTCAAGTTATCTTCCATCACAGAGATATAGTTTTCTCCATCTTTCATTGCTTCATTAGTCAAGCCTTCAAGTGGATTTAAGACTTCCAATCCCACTCCAGCTTCCTTTGCCAATGTTTCAGCAACGGATTTTGAAGCATTTTCTTCAAAATAGAGGTACTTGATGCCGTATTCTTTGACATAGTCTGTCAATTCCGCCAAACGTGCTGGTGTTGGATCTTCGTCAGCGGATACACCTGTGATAGATACTTGTTTCAAACCGTAATCCAAAGCCAAGTAAGCAAAGGAGGTATGTTGCGTTACAAAATATTTTTGTTGTGCTTGCGATAAGGTGTCTTTATATTCTTTATCTAAAGCTGTCAATTTTTCCAAATACGCTGCCGCATTTTTTTCAAATACATCCTTTTTATCAACCACAAATGGGGATCGTAAGCGTGGCTATGACCTTCATGCTCATGTTCGTGTTCATGCTCATCGCTAGCTTCTTCTTCATGTTCACGCTCTGCTTCACTACCCGGCAAGAGAACCATACCTTCTGTGGCATTCACAACGGTTACTTTTTCTTGATCCACTGATTCTAGAGCTTCTGGAACCCATGTTTCCATGTTTTCGTTCTCGTATACAAAAACATCGGCATCTTGAATCTCGGCAATATTTTTTGCAGATGGTTCAAAATCATGAGGCTCTGTCCCCGCTTCAATCAAGAGGTCAACATTGGCTTCATCACCCGCAACTTGTTTGGTGAATTCGTAGACAGGGTAGAACGTCGTTACGATATCTACTTTCCCATCATTGTCAGAAGCTGCTTGATTTCCACAAGCCGCTAAAGCTAAAACAGATAAACTAAGACCTAGAGTCGCTAATTTTTTCAATTTATTTCTCCTATTTTTTTATCTTATAAAATATATTAACCAGTAAGAAAATACTGATGAAAATCAAAGTAATACTTGCACTAGCCGGAGTTTCGGCATGATAGGATGTAAAAAGTCCTGTAACCATACCAATAAAGCCCAACCCCATGCCAAGAAAAATAACTGATTTGAAGCTTTTTCCGATTCGAAGCGCAATCGAAGCTGGTAGCACCATAATTGTGGATACCAAGAGAGCTCCCGCTGCCGGAATCATGAGGGCAATAGCAACACCCGTTACCATGTTAAAAGCAATGGACATAAGTTTTACTGGTAACCCATCAACAAAGGCTGTATCTTCGTCAAACGTTAAAATGTACATAGGACGCAAGAAAAGTAAGGTCAACAGAATGACAATCAAGGCAATGGCAAATAAGGCAATTCCCTGATCCTGACTAATAGTTACGATTGAACCAAACAAGTATTGATCTAAACTAATACTACTAGATCCACCTGCACGATTCATCACAATCAAGGAAATTGCAAGACCAGTTGACATCAAAATTGCCGTTCCAATCTCCATAAAATTCTTGCAAACAGTCCGAAGATATTCCAAAAATATGGCTGCTACCAGAACAATGAGTACCGTAGAAACAGTCGGTGATATCCCTAGCACCAAACCAAAAGCAACCCCTGCCAAGGAAACGTGACTAAGTGTATCACTCATCAAGCTCTGACGACGCAAAATCAGAAAGACACCCAAAATAGGCGAGAATAAACTCATCGCAATAATAGCCCACAGAGCGCGTTGCATAAAATCATACTGAAGGACGCTCAAATCAAAAAGATTAGCCATGGCTCACCTCCTCGTCCGCTGCATGAACATTGAAACATCTCCAAGGTGATTTCTGATCCCGAATCAAATAGATGTTGCGATCTGCATAAGCCGCTAGCTCGTCAGGATCATGCGTAATCATAAGAACAGATTTCCCATGTTTCTTAGCAGAATGATGCATGAGTTCATAAAACTGACCTTGATATGCTCCTCATCATGATTAGTTAATCTACGAAACCAGCCCTGTCTAGGATAACGCCCAGATTTAACAAATTCGTAGACTGTACTTGGAAAACCTGCATTAAAAGACGCAATCTGTTGCGGCAAATAGGCCAATCGCAACTTCTTCCCATCAACAGCTGTATCGCCAAATGATAATGAATATGCTCTAAAACAGGTTCATTATCATAATGGAAGGACAAATCCTCTACTGTAATATACCTCATATTATTTACTAATTTTCTCCACTAATTCCTTCAAAAATCGACTGATTATCATTTGCTCATCGCTGGAATACCCAGCAAGAAGCTCGTCATAAGATTCTAAAGTATGCTCATGATGATGAGTATGCTCTGCTGCAATTGGCTTGGCCACATCCGTCAATTCATAATGAATGACACGAGCATCGCGAGCATCACGGACAGCCATTAGCATTCCCTGCGCAATCAGAGACTTAATAGCCTTTGTAATCGCAGCCTGACTCACATCGAGCTGTTTCGCTATTTCCGAATTTGTAAGCGAACTGTTTTCAATTAGCATTAAAATATGTTCCTGTGTATTGGTCAATGTCACATTGCTCTGACAGGTCCCAACCAAAATCTCTAATTGATTTTCAGAACACAAAACGATATCACGCAAAGCCTGATCAATTTGCCCAGCGAGTTTATTCATTAGAAGCACCTCTGTTTATTTACTAGTTAATTAACTTGTTAATTATACTACAAAAAAAAGAATGTGACAAGTTATTTACCTAACGTTTTCAGAAATAAATTAAATCAAGACAGATCCTATATTTAATTAATAAATAAAAAAGAAGTCTTGTTATTACAAAACTTCTTCATACTCTAAGCAATACCGGCGGCCGGGGTCGAACCGGCACGTCCGTGAGGACACTGGATTTTGAGTCCAGCGCGTCTGCCAATTCCGCCACGCCGGCTTAAAGTTTAACTGGGGTAGCTGGATTCGAACCAACGCATGAGGGAGTCAAAGTCCCTTGCCTTACCGCTTGGCTATACCCCAATAATAAAATAGGCGAGTGATGGGAATCGAACCCACGAATGTCAGAGCCACAATCTGATGTGTTAACCACTTCACCACACCCGCCATATTTATAACACGGGCAGTAGG
>NZ_LFYO02000003.1 GCF_001182825.2 Streptococcus sp. X13SY08 | reverse complement strand
TTTTTTGAAATCGTGTCTTTCTTTTCAGTTCCCATCACCTCTCCCGAGGCAACTTCATTAGTATATCAGACACTCGCCTCCCTGTCAATACTTTTTCTCCCCCTTTTTTTAAAAAATTTTGTACATGTGCGATTTAATCACTAAAAACCTTGATCTCATGCACTAAATATTCATTACTAATATTAAAAAAGGAGGTCTCCCCTCCTTTTAGTATGCTTATGAACGAACTTCCAAAAGTCCTAAATCTCCGTCTTCACGTTTGTAAAGAACATTGGTTGTATGATCTGCTGCGTCAACATAGATAAAGAAACCGTGTCCCAACAATTCTAATTGAAGCTTCGCTTCCTCAATATCCATCGGCTTAGCATCCACTTGTTTGGTACGCACAACTTTTACTTCTGGAGTTTCTACTTCTTCTCCTTCTTCAGCAAATAATTGACCCGTTGGAACTTTTTCACGATGTTTTTTAGAAATTTTTGTTTTGTTTTTACGGATTTGACGCTCAATTTTATCTGCTACCAAATCAATAGAGCCATACATATCTTGTGAAACATCTTCTGCACGAAGTGTTACAGAGCCTACTGGAATCGTTACTTCTACTTTAGCAGTCTTTTCACGATAGACTTTCAAGTTTACCTTGGCATTTAATTCTTGGTCTTCATTGAAATATTTTTCAATTTTAGCAATTTTTTCTTCTACATAAGAACGGAGGGCATCTGTTACTTCAAGGTTTTCCCCGCGAATACTAAATTTAATCATAGTGAGTACCTCTTTCTTGGCTTTCGCCTTTGTTCATTATCATTATACCATACGAGAATTATTTTGCAAGCGTTTTCTTATCTACTCAATGAAAAAGTTTTGATTTTTTTCGCACTATTTTTCATTAGCAACTCTTTTGCTAACTGTAAAGTGGCACCTGAAGTATAGATATCATCTACTAATAAAATTTTTTCTGGTACTTTAATTTTTTTAATCGGAAAGGTTGTTGAAGTTTAAGCCGGTCTCTCCTATTTTTTTCTGATTGTTTGTCAACATGATTTTTCTCAAGTAGATTCTGATAAGGAATCATTGCCGCTTCTAATAATCCTGTCACTTGGTTAAATCCTCTTTCTTCCAAACGTTGTTGACTGATAGGAATTGGAACAATCGTATAATCACTGTATTTCTTTAAATATGATTTTAGTGGACGAGCAAATACTTTTCGCAGCAGATAATCACCTTGGATTTTGTAGCGACTAAAATAATCAGCCATATGGTCTGTGTACACATAGATGCTTTCATGAGAGACTTCTTGTTTGTTCTGTTCCCACTGCTGACAATCTGAACATTTTTAGCCATCCCTTCTTTAAAACAGGATAAACAGTGGTTCTCACTGATTTTTTGAAAGGAGTTTTGACAGGTTAAACAGACTTGTGATAGTTCTTTCTTTAGCAATAAAATAGTTGAAAATGGTTGTTTTTCATCGACTTCCTCTAGGCATAAGATGCACCTTGGCATAACCCGCCTCCTTATTCATATCTTTAATCTCTTGGATGGATTTTTCGATAGCGTGATTTGTTTCTTCTATAAAGAAGAATAAATTTCCTGTTGGTCGATCCATACTGCGCCCCACTCGTCCAGAAATTTGCACTAAAGAAGACGAATTATATAGTCTATGATGGGCTTCAAAGACAAACACATCCACACATGGAAAGGTCACACCACCCTCTAGAATAGTCGTCGCAACCGAAATCTTTATTTCTCCTTGACGAAATTTTTCAACCATTTCAAGTCGTTCCTCTGTCTGACTAGATACCAATCCGATTGTTTCATCGGGAAAGAATTGCTCTAAAATCCTTTTTATTTGCTGTCCCGTTTTGATTTGTGGTGCAAAAACGAGGAGAGGAAATTGGCTGATTCGTTGTTTTCGAATGCTTTCTAAACAAATCGTCGGCAAGGTATTTTTCGCCAATGATGCCTGGAAGGACTGCATCCAAATCTTTTTGGGTACAATAAGAGGATTCCCATGAAAACGCCTTAGAAGCTGGAGTTTGACTAACCGACCCTTGCCAACCATTTTGTCTAATTCATCTGTGGAAGTCGCTGTCAAAAAGATGGGAACTCCTTCTGGTTTCAATGCATTTTCCACGGCGTGGTATAACATTGGATTATCCACATAGGGAAATGCGTCCACTTCATCAATTAACAATAAATCAAAAGCATGATAAAATTTCAAGAGTTGATGCGTCGTTGCAATCGCTAAGGGAGTTCGAAAATAAGGTTTTGATTCTCCATGAAGGAGAGATATAGGACACGAAAATTCCTTCTGAAGCCGTTTGTACAATTCTATACAGACATCAATTCGAGGACTGGCTAGACAAACAGCTCCGCCATTTTCAATAATTTGAGCTACTGCTTGATACATCATTTCTGTCTTACCTGCACCTGTTACTGCATGTACCAACGTCGCTTGGTTATTTTGTATCTGTTGATAAAGTCCCTCAGAAATTTCGGTTTGATAGGGGGTCAACTGTCCTTTCCACTTAAGAACGTCTTGCTTGGGAAAATCTTGTTGCGGAAAATAATAAAGGGGTTCATCACTTCTAATTCTCCCTAGTAAAATGCACTCTCTACAGTAATAGGCATCGTTTGGCAACTTATATTCTTCCTGATAAGGCGTTGCACATCTATGACACCTGTCTTGTTGTGGTGAAAGCTCTTGAGCTAGAGCACGTTCCTCTGCTGTTAATTGGTGTTTGGTAAACCATCGTCCATATAAATCTTCTAAATTGATCATCACTTATTTATTCGTAAAAGTTGCTTGAAAGTCATCTTAAAAATGTGTACAATTTGAAGTATGAAAGCCTATAAAACAATCAAAACAGATGGACAAACTGAAATCAAAATAAAAAAATCGCGGTTTATTTGTTCTATTAAACGAGTTCAATCCGAAGAAGAGGCTAGAGAATTTATCCAGTCTATAAAAAAAGAACATTACGAAGCAACCCACAATTGCTCTGCCTTTATAGTGGGAGAAAACTCTGAAATCAAGCGTTCATCAGATGATGGAGAACCTTCTGGTACTGCTGGTATCCCCATGTTAACCGTTTTGGAAAACCATGAACTGACCAATTTAGTAGTAGTAGTCACACGCTATTTTGGTGGCATTAAACTGGGTGCAGGTGGTCTCATACGTTCATATGCCGGTGCTGTCGCAGAGGGTATAAAAGCAATTGGGAGCGTTCAAGTTAAAGAACAAGAAGGTATTTTGCTCAAAATGTCTTACAGTCAATACCAAGATTTTGGCAAATGGTGTACTGACAATAACCAAACGGAATACAACACGACTTTTTTAGAAGATGTGGTAACGACACTTTTCGTGGATTTGGAAGAAAAAGAGGCTATAAAAGATCAGCTGATTGAATATTTCTATGGAAAAATCCACTTAGAGGACCGCGGAAAACGGGTTGTTGAAGTTCCTATTTCTTGAAATCAAGAGTAGTACAAAGTCAATTCCTTTGAAGAAGTGCGATTTAAGCCCCACTTTCTTATTTTTTGACGTTCAATCCAAGAAGGCATATCCCCAAATCTTTTCACTCTCTTCGCTTAGAGCAGGAAAAGTTGATTTGGCAAGGTATTAGAGAGTCGAGTTACCTTGCATTTCAAGACTTCGTACTTCAAACTCTTTTATATTTTACAAAAGCACACGTGGCGCGTATAATAAAGTTCAAGAAGTTAGGAGGTATCTTATGACAATTTATAATTCCGTTACAGAATTAGTCGGGAAAACACCCATTGTTAAATTAAATCGCATTGTACCAGAAGGCGCTGCGGATGTTTATGTTAAACTGGAAGCCTTTAATCCAGGCTCCTCTGTTAAGGATCGTATTGCTCTTGCCATGATTGAGGCTGCTGAAAAAGAAGGAAACTTTCATCCTGGTGATACTATCGTAGAACCAACATCTGGCAATACAGGAATTGGGTTAGCTTGGGTCGGCGCTGCAAAAGGCTACAAGGTTATTATCGTTATGCCAGAAACCATGTCTATTGAACGCCGCAAAATCATTCAAGCATATGGTGCTGAATTAGTTTTAATGCCTGGTAGCGAAGGCATGAAAGGCGCTATTGTCAAAGCACAAGAAATTGCCAAGGAAAAAAATGGTTGGGTGCCGCTAGTTTAACAACCCAGCTAATCCTGCTATTCACGAAACTACAACCGGTGCTGAAATCATTGAGGCTTTTGGTCCAACTGGTTTGGACGCCTTTATTTCTGGCGTGGGAACAGGCGGAACAGTTTCAGGTGTTTCTCATGCCTTGAAAAAAGTCAATCCTGCTGTTCAAATTTTTGCTGTAAAAGCGGATGAATCCACTGTCCTTTCTGGGGAAGAACCTGGTCCACATAAAATTCAAGGAATTTCAGCTGGTTTCATTCCAGAAACGCTTGATATCCAAGCCTACGATGGGATTATCCGAGTAAATTCAGATGATGCAATTGCAACAGGACGAGCTGTTGGTGGACAAGAAGGTTTTCTAGTGGGAATTTCTTCTGGAGCAGCTATCCATGCAGCTATTGAAAAGGCAAAGGAATTAGGAGTAGGTAAAAGAGTTTTGGCTATTCTTCCTGATAATGGGGAGCGCTACTTATCTACAGCTCTCTATGAATTTGAATAAAGAGTTGACATACAAAAAGCCTTCGGATTCTATCCGAGGCTTTTTCATTCTTATTTGAGTGCCTCTAGTTCTTTGGCTAAGGTGTCAATATCTAAACCGGCAGCTTTGGCAAGATTTTCTGAGTAAAGTTTATCGTAATAACCGCCGACAGCCGTTGTGTAGTTTTCAGTAGCATCAATGGCTCCAGCAAGTAATAAAGATCCCAAATTTTTTGATAAGGTAAAATTGCGTCCTTGATAAAGATCCAACAGTTCTGATCCAAAACTATCATAAGGAACATTCAAAAAATGAATTGGATTTTCAACAGTTAAATTCTGAACTTCTTGATTCAATAGAATAGTATTGATAGGCAAGCCTTGACTATCTGTGTGTCCAATTAAGGCTGCTCTTCCTTCCTCTTGACCAATTTCAGGTTTAACAGGTAGAGGATCCAAGTCAAATTTTTTCAAAACTGCTTGGATGTACTCACTGGGCTCTGTTAATGAGATAGCATGCGCATTTGCGCCAAATTCTTTCAAAAATTCAGCAAATACGAGAGATGCAGCATACTGATCAAGTGTAGCGTGTTTAGGTCCAAATACATAAAGCGGTGTCATTATCTTTCTCCTTTTCTTTTTCTAGCATTTACAGGAAGTAACTTATTTAGACAGTAATTTTTTTGCAAATTTGTCCAAGTCAAAGTCAATTTTTGATTTTAAGTAGGTCACAAATGACTGATCTTCAAATCCGAGTTCTCCCTCAAAATTATTGGTTTCTACGATATAGGCCGCAAGCAATAGTCCAGCTAATTGACTAGAAACCTCAAAATGACGGAAATTATGATAGAGGTCGAAGATGACGGCACTCGTTGTCTTGTAAGGATGAACGTTGACATGAACTGCAGGAGCAATCAAACCTGAGATTGTTTGATTGCTAAATGCGGCGAACATTTGAATTTGATCCATATCATTTGTGTAATCTTCTGGATTCAAGGAACCAATATAGGTTGCGTTATCTGTTTTATCAGCTAACGTTTCAATAACTTGAGGTAGTTCAAATCCAAAGCGCTCAAAGGCGAATTGAGTTTGAGCATCTGCTTCCGTTACAGAAGCAACTTCATAGGGATGACCAAAGTTTTCATAAAGAGCTTTTGCGGTCATTACTCCTGCAAAAAGATCAAGACCAGCATTTTTAGGTGAAATAACATAAGTAGGTTTCATTGTTTCTTCTCCTTTTTTATGATGTCGTTCCACGAACAACAATTAATTAAGTATGAATCCATTTTATATCACTAATTAGTTATTTTTAAATAATTTGTTTGCTGAAAATAAAAGAGAGTGATTAGCTCTCACTCTCTTTTTTCGTTAATTCTCTTTTTGCTTCCTCTATCCATTTTGGAAGAGCTTTTTTAAAGGGTTCAAATCCAATTTTATGACGATCGTTGGTAAAGCGATGACGTCGGGGAAGTTTGTGACTTTCTTCCTCTAAGGTTCGCATAGATAAACTTGCCTTTTGGCTAAATTCATCCACATCTACTACCTGAACTTGTACCATTTGTCCCACTTTTAAGGTTTGATAGATATTGTCCACATAGCCCGTCTTAATCTCAGAGATATGAATGAGACCTGTCGTTCCATCTTGCAATTCGACAAAGGCGCCATAAGATTGGATTCCTGTAATGGTTCCCTGTATCTTATCTCCAATTTTCATGGGTCTTAGTCCTCAACTTCAATGGTTTGGATGACAACATCTTCTTTTGGTTTGTCCATGGCTCCAGTTTCAACAGCTGCAATAGTGTCCAAAACCTTATAAGATTCTTCATCCATCAAGTGACCGAATACAGTATGTTTTTGGTCAAGGTGAGGTGTGCCGCCATTTTCTGCATAGAGCGCAGCAATCTCTTCAGGCCATCCGCCACGTTCCAATTCTTTAGCGGAGTATGGGAAGTTGGTATTTTGAACGATGAAAAATTGACTTCCATTGGTATTTGGACCAGCATTTGCCATGGACAGTGCACCACGCACATTGAACAATTCCATTGAAAATTCATCTTCAAAACTCGTGCCGTAGATAGATTCCCCGCCCATACCAGTCCCTGTTGGGTCACCACCTTGAATCATGAAGTCTTTGATAATGCGGTGGAAGATAATGCCATCATAATAGCCATCTTTTGAAAGAGCTACAAAGTTTGCTACTGTTTTAGGAGCATGATTTGGGAAAAATTTGATTTTCATGTCTCCATGGTTGGTTTTAATGGTCGCGATTGGACCTTCTGCTGCTGCAATATTTGTTTGTGGATATTCTCTCATTGGTTCTACCAGTCCTAATTTTTCTAAGGCATCTAAAATGCCGTCTTCTTCTACTTTTTTAGTAATATAATCTGCTTTTGCTTGTACTTCCGGATGGAAAATGCCCATTGCTATACTGATTCCTGCGTAATCAAACAATTCTAAATCATTGAGACCATCACCGAAAACTAAGACATTTTCAGGTTTTAGTCCCAGATGTTCCACAGCTTGTGCAACGCCCGCGGCCTTTGACGCCTCTTTCAAAATGATATCAGAAGACATAAAATCCCAACGCACACTACGCAATTCCTTGTTGAGCTCTTCTGGCAAGACTAAGTCTACACCTTCTGGTTCAAATGTCCACATTTGATAAATATCATTGTCTTGATAAAAGTCAGGATCTACTTCTAAGTTGTCATAGACAATATCAATCGTCGCGTTGATACGAGGATCACGTTTTGATAGAACTGCTTTATGACTACCCATGAGCCCATAATCAAAACCGTCACGCTTGCTCCAAGCCACATATTTTTCTACCAATTCCTTGGGAATGGGTTTGTGATGAATAACATTTCCTTTTCGATCCCCAACAAAACTACCGTTAATCATAGCAAAGATGTCTGGATTTAGCGTTCGAATCTCGGGAACAACTCCATAAATAGCACGTCCTGAGGCAATCCCGGTTAAAATCCCTTTTTTGCGCAAAGATTGAAACACATGCTGCAAGGAGCCTGGCATGTAGCCAGTATCCTTTATCCGCAAGGTATCATCAATATCAAAAAAGACGATCTTTATTTTTTTGGCTCTATATTTTAATTTTGCGTCCATTTGGTACCTTTTCACTCCATTTTCTTACATTATACCATCTTTTTCTGATACCTTCACGCTTGGTCATCCTGCTCTACTAAACCATGTCGGAAGGCATAGACAACAGCCTGCGTACGATCACTAACAGCTAATTTTGAAAGGATATTGGACACATGAGTCTTGACTGTTTTCAGAGAAATGAAGGATTCATCTGCGATGCGTTGATTATCATATCCTTTTGCCAAAAGTGCTAAAATTTCTCGTTCACGCACCGTCAAATCATCATGGAGAGCAGGATGGGTACGATTGTGCTCTACCTTTTTCTCCACTTCCATCTCAATTGCCAATTCCCCACGAGCTACTTTTCGAATGGCACCTAAAATTTCTTCTGCACTGGATGTTTTTAACATATAACCACGTGCACCAGCATTTAAAACAGGATAGATTTTCTCATTATCCAGATAGGAAGTCAAAATGACAATCTTAGCGTCAGGCCATTCTTCTAAAATAGCTAGCGTTGCCTCAACACCCGTCATCTTTGGCATCACCAAATCCATGACAATAACGTCTGGTTTAATGTCTAAAACCCTCTCTAGACCTTCTTGCCCATCACGCGCTTCTGCCACGACTTCAATATTAGCTTGTAAATTCAAGAAACTTTTTAAACCTAAACGAACCATCTCGTGGTCATCAATCAACATTACACGTATTTTCGTCATCATCTTTTCCTTTCAATAGAGGGATTCGGATATCAATGGCGACTCCCTTATTCGGTGCTGTTCGAATTTTTAAGGTCCCTGCCATGTCTTCCACTCGTTCCTGAATGTTTTGCAATCCATAGCTGACTTCTTCATCTTCTCCCAAAACAAAGCCAACACCATCATCAACCATTTTTAGTTGGAGTTCCGACTCATTTTGAACCAAATAAACTTCCAACTGTTTGGCATGGGCATGGCGGAGCGTATTGCTGATGATTTCTTGACCAATCCGAAAGAGGTGCTCCTCCATCAGTTTAGGCAATTCTTGAATATCATTGTGAAAATGAACTGTCATATTACTTTTATCGCTGACTTCTTTGAGAATGATATCAAATCCTTCTACCAGATTTTTGCCATCCAGTTCACTCGGGCGAAGATGCAAATGTAAAATGCGCAAATCTCGCTGAGCTGTTTCAATCATTTCTTTGACAAGAACGAGTTGTTGAGTTAGTGTTTCTTCTGGAACCTGAGACACGTTTGCAGCTAGCCCAGATAGGATCATACTGGTTGCAAAGAGCTCTTGGCTGACTGTATCATGCAAATCTCGGGCAATTCGTTTGCGCTCAGCTTCTACAATTTCTTCTTGCTCGACCAAATCCTTGTTATCAATCATTTGCACTTTCTGAGTCAGATTGCGCACTTTATCCGATAATTGCAGCAACAGCTGATCTTCATCAGACCACGAACGAAGACTTTTATTTTGTAAAATAGCCCGAATTTTTTGACGTGTCAATTGTGTGGCTGCCAATGCAGCTGATTGTACCACAATAAAGAGGAAAAATGCTAATGATAAAATCAGCAAAATCAGTGTAAAAATGAGTTCTTCCGTCGTCGTCCACAGCGAAATATCCCATAGCGATTGGTTGAGCAAGGGGAAAACTGCCGCAAGCACAATTAAGACAATGAGTGTCGCATACCAAATCAGTAGGAAAATCGTACCTTTTCTCATCATACGCGAACCACCTCCGCATCACCGAAGAAGCAATTGATGACAACTTTGACTCGCTTATGAGAATCTTTGTACTGGGGACTTTCAATGGCAAAACTTTCATTACGTAAATCCCATGATGATAAGCCTAAAAATTGCACCTGACCATACAGACTGGAAGCAGACAGACTAACCTCCACATCAATGGGAACAATAATTTTGGTCCGACCAAAAAGTTTTCGGATAATGACAACATTATCTTTACCAACCATAATTGCTTCATCCAGATCAATGACATCATTGCCAAAAAGACGAATGACATTGATATCTTCAAACCCGTAATGGTCCTTACTATGAGTTTGGTCCCCGAACCACTTACTCTTTTGCCGCTTAGCTTCTAAGATCGTGTCATCCAGAAAAATATGAGTGTATTGATTACGCTTTTCATAACGAGCAAAAGAGTTAATCAATATGTAAGCAACCGCAAGAAAGACACCTAAGATAAAATAAGGATTGAGTACAAAAACTAAGAAGAGAACGGCTGCACTGACCAGAAAAAAATCGATGCCCTGACTTTTCAGTAGATAGCGAACGACCAATAAAATCAGTGCAAAAAGCAACATTCCTCGAGCTGCTTCGCTTGCCAGAATATCAAAAAGCGCCATGGTAAATATCAAAGATTCTAGTAAAATAAAAAACTGTACTTTTCTCATTCTGATTTCCTTTCCTTGAGATATGAGAGCCTGAAGAATTCCCTATAAAAATAGGAAACTGAGGACAAGTTTAGAGCTACAAGGACATTTGTCCCTAAAAGTAGGTACAGGCGAGCACCTATATCTCTAATTTGCCTCGAATTCAACCCACTAGAGTTGACAATCATTTCATTTAGCCAAACCGTAGTAAATGCCGTCATCGAATTTACCTAAGTGACGCGTTAAGAGCTTTTTTTCAATGAATTCAATGTTTAAAAATTTCTTACCACTCATCAGATACAAGATCATTCCAAAAATCTAGAAGACTCCCTAAATTGGAAATAAGAAAAACTATGATTATGATCTGAATTGTTTATACCTATTGTAACAAATTTACAGAAATCATGGAAAAAAGAGGGAAGAAATCCCTCTTTTTTCATCACTTTATTGTCCATTTGCACCGTTTTTCGTCGCAACGGAAACATATAATGTAACAGTTCCATCAATCACTTGACCGGCTACAGGATATTGTCCTACAACAAGGTCAGCTTGGGCTGTCTGTGTATTCTGATCTTGAACTTTTTCAATTGAAGACACAGATACTCCCAATGCCTGTAATTGTCGTCTAGCCTCAGCATAGGTTACTTGTTGAGAACCAAAATCTGGCATAATCATCTGCAGCAGGATCGCTACTGATGACAGAACCTGCTCGGACTGTTGAACTATAATCTTTGGTAATCTCTCCTACCGTAAAACCTGCTTTTTCAATTGCAGACCGGGCTTGATTTTCCGTCAAACCAGTCACAACAGGAACTACTTCTGTAGCAATACCATTTGAAATAATAAGAGAAATCTTACTATTTTTGGGTTGGGAAGTGTTGGCAGCTGGATCTGTACCAATTGCCACTCCTTTTTCCATTGTATCGCTTGACTGCTCGGTAATGGTCACTTGGAAGCCAGCATTTTTCAAATTGGATTCTGCTGCAGATTGTGACAATCCTGCTACATCTGGAACGGTGACCATTTCCACTCCAGAAGAAACATAAATGTTAACTTTGCTTCCTTTAACTTTAGAGCTGTTTCCTTTTGGATCGGTACGAATGACCAACCCCTCTGCTACAGAGCTGGATTTTTCAGTTTTTACTTCACCGATTTCGAACCCTAAAGTAGTCAATTCGGTTTCAGCTTCTTCTTGAGTCATACCTGAAACGTCAGGAACCACTACCGCTTCTGCTACAGCAATGACGATATTAATTTTACTACCTTCTCGCTTAGAGGTATTGGCAGCTGGGTCTGTACGCAAAACTGTACCTTCTTTGACTTCAGACGAGGCTTCTTCTGTAACCTCTCCTACTTTCAAACCAGAAGTTTCAATTTTTTCTTGAGCAACGACCAGAGTCTCTCCCACAACATCTGGAACAGGAATAGTTGCTGGTGTGCTCAGAAGAACTGTCGCAAAGGCACCCATCAACAATAAGACTGCTGCGATTAAGACTTTGTATCTCGTGCGCATCTTGCGTTTTGCCTTGAGTGGCTTAGACACTGATTTGTTATCCGCAGTTTTCTTATCCTGTGGTTTTTTAGTCACAGCTGCAATTATTTTGCCCTCTGTTGTTATCTGTGACAATTTAGGTAACGTTTTGCTATCTGATTTTGTCTCGGCGAATTGCACTTTTCTTTCATGGCGACGATCCTGTGACAATGCCGAGGCCAAATCTGTATACATTTCGGCAACTGTTTTGTAGCGATCAGCCAACTTTTTAGCAGTCGCACGTAACACTACATTTTCTAATGCCTGTGGGACGCGCGGATTTTCATCTCTGACAGATGGCAATGGCTGTTGGAAATGCTGGAGCGCGATGGTTACTGCACTGTCGCCATCATAGGGAATTCGTCCCGTCAACATTTCAAACAGAATAATCCCCATGGAATAAATATCACTCTGGACAGTTGCTTTAGAGCCACGAGCCTGCTCAGGAGATAAATAATGCACTGATCCCAACATGGAATTGGTCTGGGTCAGACTGGTTTCCGCAAAGGCAACTGCAATCCCGAAATCCGTTACCTTAGCAACCCCTTTTTTGGTCAAAATGACATTTTGAGGTTTCAAATCTCTATGGACAATGCCACGAGTATGGGCCATCCGCATAGCTAAGAGGATTTCTCCCATCAAACGGACTGCCTCATCATTTGATAAGGGCCCATTTTCTTTGATGTAGCGTTTTAAATCAAGCCCATCAATATATTCCATAGCTAGATATTGTTGACCATCTTCTTCTGGAAACGCTGGATAGCTACCTGATCCGTCTGATAATTGGTTCGAAGCACTTTAACGGCAACTTCTTGTCCATCCAAAATCAGATCCCTAGCCAAATAGACATCCGCCATACCACCGCGTCCGATTTGACGAACAACACGGTATCTCCCCGCAAATATCTTTCCGATTTGAATCATGCTTATTCCTCCCCGAGCATGTGAAGAAGAGCTACGGTAATGTTATCTGTTCCACCTGCGTTGTTGGCAAAACGAATAAGCGTTTCAGCTTTTTGTTTGAGGGTGACATCACTTGTTACGATATCACAAATATCTTCAATCGTAACCATGTTTGTCAATCCATCACTGTTGACGAGGACATAATCGCCCACTTCCAGATTTTTCAGAGCAATATCTGGCTCAACGGGCTCTTGCTGACCAATGGATTGGGTGATGATATTTTTCTGAGGATGGCGACTAGCCTCCTCCTCGGTCAATTGACCTGCACGCACAAGAGCACCGACGAGTGAGTGATCATGTGTTAATTGGATATATTCTTCACCACGGATAATGCCGACACGAGAGTCCCCCACATGGGCATGAATCATTTGATGATCAATGACAACAACAGCTTCAAGCGTTGTTCCCATACCTTTGTAATCCTCTGTCTGTCCCAATTCATAGATTTTTCGATTTTCTTTTTCAATGACATCCACAAACCATTCGCGAACACCATTCAGTGTACTAAGCTGAGTGTCCACCCAAGCTACACCAAGATCTGTCGCTGTCATTTCACTAGCGATGTGACCTGCGCGATGCCCACCCATTCCGTCTGCCAAGATAATCAAATCAATCCCCGCACGGTTAGTATAGCGATTGACATAATCTTGGTTGTTAGAGCGTCTTTGTCCACCATCTGTTAAAAGTGCAATTTCCATATGTTTTATTCAGCTGAACAATCAGCTTCCTCCTCTTTCTTAGGCTATTCTTTTGACTTGACAGATGAAAAATCCGTCTGTTCCATATAGCTCAGGGGTAATCAAGATGCATCCATCCTTGATAATATCCTGACACTTATGTTCTAAGTGTACTTGTTCAAAATTTGGATGCTCTTCCAAAAAGCGTGCAAGCACTTCTTGATTTTCCTTAGAAACAATCGTACAGGTGCTGTAGGTTATTATACCACCTTTTTTTACCGTTTGGCAAACACTGTCCAGTATCTCTAGCTGAGTTTTTTGGAGTGACTCAAAATCTGCTGTCTCTTTGGTGTATTTGATATCTGGTTTTCGTCGAATGAGTCCGATACCTGAGCATGGAGCATCCGCTAAAATCTTATCAAAGCTATCTGCAGCAAAGTGTTTATGAACCATTCTGGCATCCATGCTCTTAGTCTGTACCTTATCTTCCAAATGAAGACGAGTTGCATTTTCTGTAATCAACTCTAACTTATGCTCATGAACATCTAAGGCTACAACCTGCCCACTTGTTAGGTAGGAGGCCATATGCATCGTTTTTCCACCCGGAGCAGCACACGCATCCAGGACGGTCTCATGACCTTCTAACTCTAGCGTCGGAGCAACCAATTGACTGGTTTCATCTTGGATAGTAATTAATCCATGTTGAAAGGCTTCTGTTCCAGCAAAATGTCCATGAGCTTTGACCAATCCGACCGGTGATAATGGAGATTTTTCAGCCTGCAATGACTGAGCCAACTCATCCAACTGACTAGGATCTATCACGCGTACGCTTGCTTTATTGCGAACAAAGAGGCTTTCCAACATCCTTTCTGCTCGCTCTTGACCATATTCAGTGACCAGCGCTTTGACCAGCCAGACCGGCGCTGAATAGCGTACAGATAAACGTTTATTTTTTCGCTTGATAGCGTCAATATCTGGTAAGGGTTGATCTACAAATTTACGAAGGATAGCATTCACAAACTTATCGGTCCCACGACCTTTTTTTGCTAGATTGACCCCTTCGTTGACCACTGCATGATTAGGAATTTTATCCAGATAAAGCAACTGATATAGGCTCAACATTAGCAAGTGGTAGACCCAACTATCTACCTTGTCTCTATCTGCAATAGCATGCGCGAGGTCCCGCTCAAGGGTGATTTTCCGAGCGACAGTGCCATAAACAATTTCTGTGACCAATGCCTTGTCCTGTTGGCTAAGGTCTGATTTGTCCAGTTCTTGCTTGAGTGCGATGTTGGAATAGGCACCTTTGTCAAAGATTTGCCCTAAAATTTGCAGAGCCAAGCCACGCGCAGTCTGATTTCTTTTATTCACCAAATTGATCTCCTACTGTCACATCACGACCGCTCCCATTCAAAAAATCAGCGATGCTCATCTTATGCTTGCCTGCTGGCTGCACCGTTTGTAAGGAAAGAGCATGCTCTCCAGCAGCAATCACCAAGGTTTTCTTAGTGCGTTCAATGACTTGCCCTGGTTTGCCATCGCCTTCAACCTCTATCGCTTCATAAACCTTAAAGCGTTCACCATTCCAAAGCGTGTGGGCTACCGGCCACGCGCTCTTCCTCAGGTTGAATATTGGGCGAAAACGTCACTTGGCTGACATCTTGTGCCACAGGCTTGATGTTTCCTTCCAAATACTCTGGTAAGGTTTTAAGCAATAAATCACGTCCTACGATAGCAAGTTTCTCAAAGAGAGTCCCAACATTGTCAGTCTCTTCGATGGCAATGCTGCTACTTGCAATCATGTCACCAGCATCCATTTCCTTGACCATTTCCATAATGGTAACCCCCCCGCGCTCATCCCCATTGATAAGAGCATAATGGATAGGGGCACCACCACGGTATTTTGGCAACAAAGAAGCATGTACATTGACCGCAAAATCCATGGCATTTAGCAACTTAGTCGGTAAAAATTGTCCGAAAGCAGCCGTTACGATCCCATCTGCATCTAATTCCATTAGCAGATCCATTTCTGGACTACCTGATAATTTTTCAGGTTGCAAAACAGGTAAATCATGCGCTAAGGCAACCTCTTTGACAGGTGTCATACTGAGCACTTTTTTGCGTCCAACTGCGCGATCTGGCTGTGTCACAACCGCTAAAACTTGATAATCTGCGTCTGACAAAATCCCTTCCAAAACTGTGGCTGCAAAGGCTGGCGTGCCCATAAAAATAATCTTTGTCATTTCACTCTCTGCTTTCTTCTTGCTTTATTTTTTTCCATACTTACATTCTTTCATTATACCATTTTTAGGAAAAATTTTCTTACCTGAAGAATGATGAAAAGCCTGGAATTTCATCCCAGACTTACATCAAATTTTGTGGTTCATTGTCGATGATAAAGCGCAATTCTTTTTGATCTACTTCCTGACTCCAATCCAAGAGACGATTGAGAACGTGGTCCAGTCTCTCCTCCTTACGATACTTGAGTAAAATTTGATAATGATAGAGATTATGCGTACGGGCGATATGCTTTGGAGTAGGGCCCAACATGCCGATATCACCCGATAAATTTTCACGTAAAAATTGCTGCACTTCATAGGACTTTTTGATCAAAAAATTCTCATTTTTATGAGACAAGGTCAACCCAATCGTAAAATAGTAGGGAGGATAGCCCAACTTGTGGCGAATTGCCATCTCATAGGCATAAAATCCTTCATAATCCTGATTTTTGGCAAAGGAAATGGCATAATGATGAGGATTATAGGTCTGAATGACCGCTTCACCCTCTTTTAATCTGGCAAGTTCAAGCCTGTATCCGCATTGAGTACCCCAACTAAAGTCACATTGGGAAAATCTAGGCCCTTGGCAATCATCTGCGTTCCCAACAAAATATCCGCTTCTTGAGCTTCGAATTGGCTAAGCAAGGCCTCATGAGTTCCTTTTTTGCGAGTCGTATCCACATCCATCCGCAAAATCCTTGCATCAGGTAAGAGTTCCTGTAATTCATCATAGGCTTTTTGCGTCCCTGTTCCATAATAGCGAATTGAACGACTCTGACAATTAGGACACTGGTGAGGAATTTCTTTTTGAAAGGGCACTCATCAACAGTCCCACAGTCGCGACACATCACAAAAGAAGAATAGCCACGACGATTGAGCATAAGAACCACTTGCTCTTTTTTAGCTAATCGTTCTCGAATTTTTTCAAGTAACGAGGGCGTAAAATTGGATACCTCTTGCTGTCCAATAAAATCCCGAAAATCAATGATTTCAATCTGTGGAAGACTTGCTTGAGGATTGGCACGCTGGGTCAATTTCAACAATCCATAAAGCCCTCGACTAGCTCTGGCACGACTCTCCAAACTTGGGGTCGCAGAGCCTAAAACCAACACTGCCTGATTGTAATCAGCACGGAGTTTAGCCACGTCTCGCGCATGGTAGCGTGGACTGGAATCCTGTTTGTAGGTTGCCTCATGCTCTTCATCAATGATAATCGCACCAAGATTTTTCAATGGTGCAAAAATGGCGGAGCGGGCTCCCACTACTACCTGAGCGTCCCCACGCTTAATTTTTCGCCATTCATCGTATTTTTCACCATCAGACAAACCTGAGTGTAAAATGGCCACTTTTTTACCAAAACGTGCAATAAAACGATTAGTGACCTGAGGGGTTAAGGAAATCTCTGGCACCAACATAATCGCTGTTTTATTCATCGCGAGCACCTGATCAATCACCTGCAAATACACTTCTGTCTTACCACTTCCTGTCACACCCTGAAGCAGGTAGGTCTGACTTTCTTCCCCAACCGTGGACAAAACTTCTCGCACAGATACCGCCTGCTCTGGATTGAGCTGAAAAGCTTGACTAGGTTCCACATCTGCAAAATAAGCATCTGTCCGACTGACTTCTTCTTCCCAAACCATGATCAAATCATTTTCTTGAAAAAATTTGACAATGGCAGAGCTGTAGCGTTCTCGTAAGGATGAAAGAAGGGCAGGTTCCGTTTGCATGAGTAGTTCTTCTTTTAATTCTTGCCGCTTCGTGGCACGATTTCCTACTTCAAAATCACCTAAGGTAGCATGGTTGACGCGGTACCATTTTTCAGTTTTAATTTGTTTTTTGTCATTGGCTAAGTATTCAACTGTGATTTTTCCCGCTTGCACGAGCCGCATCACTCGAGCTTGCATTTTCTTGTCTAAATCTGAAAACCGAACAGCCTCTTCTTTCCCAAAAATCTCCATTCTATCTTGACTAGCTAGTCCTTTACCTACATACAAGATTTTATCATAGGAAGAATTGAGCAAGGTCGGCAACATGGCTTTTAAAATGGAAATCTTGTAGGAAAAAACGCTCTTGCGCATCTGGTCGGATAACCAGAGTTGTTCCGCATTTAAAACAGGCTCAAAATCCAGCACCTCGACTATTTCCTTCAGCTTAGTTTCATCATCCTGCTTCTCTTTTTCCCTCAGACCAACTACAATACCCTGAATGAGCCGATTGCCCTTACCGAACGGTACATGGACCCGCATCCCCAACGTTAGCATAGCGCCAAACTCTGAGGGGACGAGGTAGGTATACGGCTGATCTGTCTGCATTAAGGGGACATCAACAATAATTTCTGCTAACATGGTTCTCCTTTACCGATACCAAATAGAAGAAAGAAACCCAGCTGGCTTGCCAACTGAGTCTATATCAATCTAGATTTTTTCGCCATCTTCTTTTTCTTTAGCGATTTGTGCTTTTATTTTGCGTTCTTCTTCTTCCTGACGAAGACGTTCTACCTCTGCACGGCGGCGGATAGCTGCACGTTTTTCTTCAGGATCTGGATGAATAATCACATTCCCCGATTCAATTTCTTCAAGAGCACGCAAAGTTGACTTAGCCGAAGAAAATTCTTGAGTGGCTTTAGCACCTGCTTCCAATTCATGCGCACGTTTTGCTTCCAAAATGACCAATGAATATTTTGATGGTACCTTGTCCAACAAGGTATCAATCGACGGTTTTAACATCATAAGACTTTTTCTCTTTTCTAGTTCAAAATAAGGTTAACGAGCAACGGTTTGCTCACTAATCATCTCATCGTAACGACCAATTACGCGGTCTACACGGAAATGCTCTGCTTCGATAATGCGTTTCACCCGCTCAGCAGCAAGAGTTACTTGATCATTGACCACAGCGTAATCGTACTCACGCATGAGAGCAATCTCCTCTTTCGCCTTAGCGATACGCTTGGCAATCACTTCCTGACTATCCGTGCCACGACCAACCAAACGATCTTGTAATTCATCCAAATCTGGTGGTGTCAAAAAAATAAAAACACCATCTGGCACTTTTTGCTTCACTTGAAGGGCTCCCTGAACCTCAATTTCAAGAAAAACATCAATGCCTCGGTCCAGTGTTTCATTGACATAGGTCAATGGTGTTCCATAATAATTACCGACATATTCCGCGTACTCCAACATCTGTCCCTGACGAATCAATTCTTCAAATTCTTCGCGTGTGCGGAAGAAGTAGTCCACTCCATCCACTTCGCCAGGACGTTGGGCACGGGTTGTCATCGATACAGAATATTCAAATTTATGATCTGGTGTCGAAAAAATTTCTTTTCGTACAGTTCCTTTCCCAACTCCCGATGGTCCGGAAAATACAATTAGCAAACCACGCTCTGTCATGATTTCTCCTTAACAATCTTTCATTCTAGTGTAACAAAAAAGCACCTGAAATTCAAGTGCTTTTATTTGGATTATTTAGCTAATTCAATTGCTCGTATCTCGCGAATAACCGTCACTTTGATGTTTCCTGGATAATCCAGATTGTTCTCAATTTTCTCACGAATATCATGTGCCAAGATTGTGACCTTATCATCGCTCACTTTATTTGGATGAACAATGATTCGAACTTCACGACCAGCTTGAATAGCGTAGGCCTGTTTAATTCCGTCAAAACTATTGGCAATGTCTTCTAAGTCTTGCAGGCGCTTGATGTAGGCTTCCATGGACTCACGACGTGAGCCTGGACGAGCAGCGCTAAGAGCATCTGCTGCGGCAACAATTACCGCAATGGTGCTTTGCGCTTCAACATCACCATGGTGACTAGCAATTGTATTGACTATAACTGGATGTTCCTTGTACTTACGAGCCAATTCTGTACCGATTTCAACGTGGCTTCCATCCACTTCGCGATCCAGCGCTTTTCCGACATCATGAAGGAAACCAGCACGTCGTGCCATATTGACATTCTCGCCTAATTCAGCAGCTAACACACCTGCCAACTTAGCCACTTCAATGGAGTGACGGAGAACATTTTGTCCATACGATGTGCGGAAGTGTAATCGTCCCATAATCTTAATCAAATCAGGGTGTAAGTTTGGTGCTCCCACCTCATAGGCTGCCGCTTCACCATATTCACGGATACGATTATCCATCTCAACACGGTGTTTCTCCACCAATTCCTCAATGCGTGCTGGGTGAATACGTCCGTCTTGAAGAAGGGTTTCCATCGTCATACGGGCAATTTCGCGACGAACAGGATCAAAACCAGATAGGACAACCACTTCAGGAGTGTCATCAATGATAACATCAATACCAGTTAAACTTTCAAAGGTGCGAATATTACGACCTTCACGGCCGATAATGCGCCCTTTCATGGCATCGTCTGGCAAGTGGACAGACGTCACCGTTTGCTCTGCCACATATTCACCAGAAATACGTTGCATGGCTTGGGCCAAGAGATCCTTAGCTGTCTTATCCGCTTTTTCTTTCACTTCCCGCTCTGCTTCTTTGATACGGGTTGCAATTTCGTGAGTCAATTTATCACGCGTATCTGTCAAAATCAAATCACGCGCTTCTTCCTGACTCATGGAAGCTACTTCTTCTAATTCTTGTGCTTTTTGTTCTTCTAATGTTGCGACTTGCTTTTCGCGCTCATCAATGTGTTTAGATTTGTCAGTTAAGCTTTGCTCTTTACTCTCCAAAGCTTTTTCTTTATTAGTCAAATTATCATCTTTGCGGTCCAAACTGCTAGCACGTTCTGTTAAACAGGCTTCAATTTGTTTCAATCCTTGACGCTCAGACTTAAATTCTTCTGCAATTTCATCTCGATATTTACGTGCTTCTTCCTTTGCTTCAATAAGCATTTCTTTTTTCAGAGATTGGCGATCGCGTTCTGCAGTCTTGATGATACTCTCTGCTTCTTGCTCAGCCTTTCCTCTAATATTGCTTGCTTCTTGTTCAGCGTTTAAAAGCGTCAGTTCTGCCGTCTCTTTTGCAGCTTTCGTTTTTAAGGAAATGGCTATATATCCGATCACTAAACCAATGAGAGCGGCGACAAGTCCTATTATTACAGGAATAATGTCCATGTTCCACCTCGTTTTTTTCTATTAGATTTTCAAAAAATCCTCTTTCATTTTAACATAAATTAAACGATTTCACAAATCAAATTTCATCTTTTACAGAGGGTTTTTGAGAAAGAATTCTCATGATTCTATATGAAAAATATGGTATGATAGAGAGAGGAAAAGCTTTAAAGGAGTTTCTCATGACCAAAGAAGTTGTTGTCGAAAGTTTTGAACTAGACCATACTATCGTAAAAGCGCCCTACATCCGTTTGATTTCTGAAGAAGTCGGTCCAAAGGGGGATATCATCACAAATTTTGATATCCGTCTCATTCAGCCTAATGAAAATCCCATGGATACTGCTGGACTTCACACTATCGAGCATTTATTGGCAAAATTGATTCGCCAGCGCATTGCTGGACTGATTGACTGTTCTCCTTTTGGTTGCCGAACTGGTTTTCATATGATTATGTGGGGGAAACAAAATCCCACCAAAATTGCAAAGGTTATCAAATCAAGCTTAGAAGAAATTGCAGAAGGCGTTGCTTGGGAAAATGTCCCAGGAACTACCATCGAATCCTGTGGCAATTATAAGGATCATAGCCTACATTCAGCTAAGGAATGGGCAAAACTCATCCTTTCGCAAGGAATTTCAGATAATGCTTTTGAGCGTAATCCAATCTAAACAAACGAAAACAAGCTACCAAACGGTAGCTTGTTTTTTTCTTCTATTTCTTAAAAATCAAGAGCATCTGAATATCCAGAACCATTCCCTACAAAGTAACCTGTTTTGGCATTGATTGAAAAGAGATAAGTTCCATCTGGTTTATAGAGATTATAATAGCCATTTCCCTTGATAATATTGACTTTCTCAAGGATATATTGATTACCCGTGATATAACCGCGTTGCTGTGAAACAGAAATGATATGTTCCAAAATTCCTGGATTGAAACCCCAAGCTTCATTGGACGTATCATCAATTTTAGACTGATCGTAAGGGACCCGACTTAAATCACGTTGCAAGGTCACGCCGGCTGGTACAGCTATACCATGATTCGTTCCCGCATTGGGTAGGAAACCAGCTGTATGGATGGAGACAGTCGGGGTTTCGGAGGGAGCGGGAGTTGGAGGCGTTGTTGCAGGAACTTCTGGTTGAGCAGGGGCTTCTCCTACTGAATTACCTTGATCCGTTTGCCCAGCATTAACTGTTGCTTGATTTTGTGTTTGCTGTGAATGGGCAAAATTGATTACTGAAGTCACCGCCGCATCAACAGAGCCGATTCCAGTGGTAGCGGGCTCTAGTTTGGCATCTCCTTTGACGGTTGCTGTGGTATCCAACTCGCCATCTACTAAAATTGGCTTGTCAAATTGTCCATTAACTGCCTGTGTTGCCTTGATGGCTTTTTCAAGACTATCATATTTTTCTTTAGCTAATTTGTAACCTTCAGAATCTTTATCTAACTGATCCAAGAGAGCTTTCAGCTCTGTCAATTTATCAAATTCACTATTTTTTAATTTGGTCAAAGCAGCATCTGTAAAGAAAGCTTTATAACGGGTTTCAAAAGCAGCAACTGCTTGTTTTTGAGCAGAGTCAGTAGAACTAGTTTTCGTGGACGAAGAGCTCGTTTCTTTGACAGATGAACCTATTGCTGTTTGATCAGTCGACTTTTCAGTACTATTCATCCATACGAAGGCAGCTGCTAAAATCCCTACAAATAGAGAGATTAAGGCAGCCCAAATCCAACCCTTTTTCTTATTTGAGGAATCTTCATCATATTCTTCAAATTCATTAAAAGGTGCCGTTTCAGGAGCTGGCATAACAGGTGCAACTGGAACGACTGGCTCAATACTTTCTTGTCTTACTGACTTCTCCTGTGGAATTTCTTTCCCTCAAAGTTCAGAAATAACTTCCTTAGAAACTTCTCTAGTTGCCCCTACTTCTTCATCCATAAGCGGAAGCTGTTGGACTTTTGTTTCAAACTTTTCAGCTTCAATATCTTGACGATGTTGCTTGATATAGCGATCTAAGACCCCATCCTCTTCTGAGATACCAGCTTTAATTTCCTCGTGCTTACGAACAGCTTCTCCTATAGTCAAGTCTTTGGCATCTTCAAAATCTAATACTTTTTCTTCATCCGGAAGATCTGTCATTTGCTTGTCTTGTTCAGCCATCTGTGCCTCCTATTCTGTTTGTTTTGGAGCATCTCGTTGACGCTTCATGCGTTGCCCGAAGAATTGATACAAATCAACTTTCAAGGTTCCGTTATATAATTTTCGTTTTTTATCGGCTAATTGGCCACAGAGCGATTCAAATTGTTCATCACTGGTTAAGATAAATTTTGACCAGGTCTTTAGTGGGGCAAAGGTTTGTCCCATTTCACCGTAAAGCTGAATGATTGCATCGTCATCCAACAACCGCTCACCGTAAGGAGGATTGGAAATAATCACTCCGTTGACCTTGTCTGTCCGTAAATCTTGAAGTCGCATTTGCTTGAAGGTAATATCTTGATCCACACCAGCTGCAAAGGCATTTTTTTAGCCATTTCAATCATTCGTCCGTCAATATCAAAGCCAGAAATATCTAACTTAAGGTCCGTGCGAATCTTGGCCTGCGCTTCTTTGCGTACTTGCGCAGTCAACTCATCCTCCATCCAATTCCATTCCTCAAAAGCAAAGGAGCGCTTGAGACCTGGTGCTATTTGACGAGCTAACATGGCTGCCTCAATACAAAATGTACCTGAACCACAAGTCGGATCAATCAAAGGCTTGTCTGGACACCAATTGGACAAGAGCAAGATAGCAGCTGCCATATTTTCCTTAATTGGAGCTCCACCTTTTTCCACACGATAGCCACGCTTAAAGAGACTAGATCCAGTTGTATCAATCAAAACCGTTGCTACATCTTTGAGAATGGAAACTTCGATTTTATACTCAGCTCCTACTTCTTGTAAAGGCACGCCTTCTGGTCGTGAAAAATGTTTCTGTAACTTCTTGACGACCGCTTTTTTAGAAATAGCTTGCACACTTGGTTCATTGTGAAGCTTGGATTTGACACATTTGGCCTTTGAAATAGGAAATTTGCAACAGAGTGGCAAATAGTTCTCCCAATCCAAAGCAAAAACTCCTTGGAATAATTCCTCGAAGGTTCTTGCAGGGAACTGTCCCACAACAATTTTTATCCGATCTGCTGCGCGGAGCCAAATATTGGTCTCCACAATAGCCTTTTTGTCGCCCCAAAAACGGACACGACCATTTTCAACTTGGCATTCATAGCCTAATTCTCGTACTTCACGCCCCACAACTGCTTCTAAACCAGCAGCTGCTGTCGCAATCAATTCAAATGTTTCTTTCATCTTCATCCTTGTTTTACTACTTGAAATTTTACCTAGGTCCATTATAGCATAGACTTGATTTTTTCTGCTGACTCTATCCTAGAATTCCCATAAAAAAGAAAAGCTAGCATACGCTAGCAAACCTATTATGCAATTTTCTATAAGCCATGTTTTGTTCCAGCGGTACTAGGCACTACCGCCTTCGATAATCATCTGTCTACTGTATAATATACAGTCAGGAAAGACCGTTCGTTTCCAGCTTTCCCATGCCCCTACCAAAGTTTGGGTTGCTAGCTTGAGGGGTTTACCGCGTTCCACTTTTCAGATTTCCCTGAAAACTTCGTCACTGTGGCACTTTCAGACTTATTTGAGCATATCCAAAGACTTAGCCCTTTCAGTCGCCGTAAGGTAGCACGCTACCTCCCTAGGCTTATGCATTCGCCTAGCACAAACACTACCAGCATCACAGCTAGTGCTAGCATGGACTTTCCTCATGGCAATGCCACGCGATTATCCAAAAATTGCACGATTTTCTACAAATTAGTCTTGAGCGATTTGTTTCCCAAACACTTCTTTTTCAAGACGATTGAGTCGACGCAAAATATCAAAATTAGTAACTGAAGAACCACGTTCTGTTCGCAAAGTACTGCTTTCATCAACTTCTACAGTCGGACGCGAAGCGTTAGCTGACAAAGCCTTTAAGCGCGCGATTTCACCTTTTAATTCCTTAATGATAGCATCATAGGCATCATAATCTTTCATGATTTCATCCAAGAAGTCGTTTACCTCATCTGGATCATATCCACGAAAAGTGGTTTTAAAATCTTGCTCAAAAATACCTTTTGTTGTGTACTTAATGCTTGCCATGTCTCGCTCCTCAATCTAAAATGTCACTACCCCTATTATATTAAAAAATCTTAGGGTAAGCGTTTTTACAGTATGCTCTCCCTTTTTTCCATCTCATGAATCAAGTATTTCAAGTTTGTTTCATTTTCATGATCGTAAAAATATAGGCCCCGTCTGTATTTTCTAATAAAAATTGATTGTAATCCCTAAATTGACCTGGATTTTGGTATTCTTTATAGGCCGCTTTGACAAAATCAACTTGTTTGAAAGCTGCTAACTTTTCTTGGTTGCTTTCATTCCAATTTTGACCATAGTTCTCAAAACAAAAAATCGTTGCTAGCTGGCATGAGTACCCCTGCTCTCTCAATTCCTTTAAAACCTGAAGAGTCCAATATCTCGTTCAATAGCTTTTTTGATAATAGGAACACGTGGATCTTTGTCCGAAAAAATTCCTAGTTCAGTGTGGCGATAGCCCGTAATCAATACACTTTTCATGCCCTTTTCTTGTACTCTTTTCTTATATTATGCTATAATTGTTATTGGTATCATTTTAACAAGAAGGGGTTTTATGGTCAATTATCCGCACCAAGTCTCAAGGAAAATTCAATCTCAAAAGCGAGCTTTTCCCAAAAAGGAAGTTAACTTTGCAAAGCGGTGATTCATAAAAAACCGACTCCTGTTCAAATCGTTAAAGTGGATTATCCAAAACGTAGTCGTGCAAAGATTGTGGAAGCTTATTTTAGACAAGCATCCACCACTGACTATTCTGGTGTCTACAAGGGATATTATATTGACTTCGAAGCCAAGGAAACACGACAAAAGACTTCCATGCCCATGAAAAATTTCCATGCCCACCAGATCGAACATATGGGACAGGTCTTAGCGCAGAGGGGGATTTGCTTTGTGCTTCTTCATTTTTCCACTTTGAAGGAAACCTATCTCTTGCCAGCTGCTCCATTGATTGACTTTTACCACATTGATCAAGGTACGAAATCTATGCCCCTTGAGTATATTCGTAAATACGGTCATCCAATTATCATGGGAGGCTATCCGAGTCTGCCCTATCTCGACGTTATTGAAAAAAATTTATTAGGCGGTGAAACTGTTGAAGAACCTAAATCTTAAGAGAATACTCCTTATAGCTGGTAACATCTTTTTAATCGGATTTATTGTAGCTGTCATAGCTGGGGTCGGACTTGTTTTTTATTATGTCCAATCTGCACCAAAATTAACTGAAAAGTCTCTTACAGCTACAACTTCGAGTAAAATTTACGATAAAGATGGTAACTTGATTGCTGACTTAGGGTCTGAAAAACGCTCCAACGCAGAAACGAGTGAAATCCCAACTGATTTGGTAAATGCCATCGTTTCCATTGAGGACCAACGTTTCTTCAACCATCGTGGTCTAGACGTTGTTCGAATTGCAGGTGCTTTTATCAACAACTTGACAAGTGGTAATCTCCAAGGTGGATCAACTTTGGACCAGCAATTTATCAAGTTAACCTATTTTTCGACCTCCACACAAGATCAGACCTTGAAACGAAAAATTCAGGAAGCGTGGTTAGCAACTCAACTAGAACGCCGTAATACCAAACAAGAAATCTTGACCTACTACGTTAACAAGGTCTATATGTCCAATGGTAATTACGGAATGAAAACAGCCGCAAATGCATACTATGGCAAGGAATTAAAAGATTTGTCTTTGGCGCAACAAGCTTTATTAGCCGGTATGCCACAGGCTCCAAACCAATACGATCCCTACATCCAACCAGAAGCAGCTAAGCAAAGACGCGATTTGGTCTTGGGACAAATGTTGGAAGAGAAGTATATCAGCCAAGAAGCTTACGACATGGCAGTTGCGACTCCAATTACAGATGGATTGCAGTCACTCAAACAAGGTGCAGCTTATCCTGCATACATGGATAACTATCTAAAAGAGGTCATCGAAGAAGTTGAAGCCAAAACTGGTTATAATCTACTAACAACCGGTATGGAAGTCTACACGAATGTTGATGCTGCTCCATACAGGTAAGGTCGTTGCCCAACTTGGTGCCCGTAATCAAGCAAGTAGCGTTTCATTTGGTACCAACCAAGCAGTTGAAACAAACCGAGACTTTGGTTCGACTATGAAACCTCTCACAGACTATGCTCCTGCTTTAGAAAATGGTGTCTATACTTCTACAGCTGATACTGTTTATGATGGACCGTATAATTTCCCTGGAACAACAGACCCAGTACACAACTGGGATCCACAATTGCTCTTCTCAAATGCTATTTCAAGTAATACCACGGAATCTAATCAACATTATGGAGCTAGCAGTGAGAAAATGGCTGCCGCCTATGCTGCATTTGCAAATGGTGGAACCTACTATGCTCCGCAATATGTCAACAAAATTGTTTACACAGATGGAACGACTACAGATTTCACTACCGAAGGCAAGCGCGTCATGACCGAAGAAACTGCCTACATGATGACCGACATGCTCAAGAGTGTCATGACATACGGTAATGGTCTCAATGGTGCGGTTGATGGTGTCCCTCAAGCTGGTAAAACAGGTACATCCAACTACACGGATCCTGAAATTGAAAGAATTCTTCAAGAGAATGAAGCTGCAAATTCTAGTTTGATGGTCGTACCTGATGAGAACTTCGTCGGTTACTCTACCAAGTATGCTATGGCAGTTTGGACTGGCTATACAAACCGTTCGACTCCTGTACTGGATGATGGAATGCTGGTTGCAACGGATGTTTATCGCAATATGATGGCCTACTTGAATCCTATAGAAACAGCCACAGATTGGGAAATTCCTGATGGTCTAGTTCAAAGCGGCAATTATCTCTACCTGAAAGGGTTTGCCCCACAATATTCTTACAATTATAACACCCCTGCTTCCAGCAGTCAGTCCACTACTCAGTCGTCTTCTACAACCACTGGAAGCACAGCGACTGAGACAAGCACAACAACGCAGGCAACACCTAATCAAACAAATACACAAACCAGTACGGAACAATCTACAACGAATTCCTCTTCCGCACAAACTCCTGCCACAGGACAATAGAATTGAAGAAGCTAATTAGCTTCTTCAATTTTTCTTTTTAGTAGCTTTATGGTAAGATAGGATTATGAAACCAGACATTTTTTATCAACTACTAGCTGAACAGGGCATCCATTTAAATGAACAACAAAAAAAACAATTTTCCCGCTATTTTGAGTTGTTAGTAGAGTGGAATCAGAAAATAAATTTAACCGCTATTACGGATTTGGAAGAGGTCTATCTAAAGCACTTCTATGATTCCATCACGCCGATTCTGCAGGGCTATCTGCAAAATGAACCTACTCGACTCTTGGATATCGGAGCAGGGGCAGGTTTCCCTAGTCTTCCCATGAAAATTATTTTTCCGCAGTTAGATGTCACTATCATTGACTCCCTCAATAAACGAATCTCTTTCTTAGAACTCTTGACGCAAGAGTTGGAATTAGACGGGGTGCATTTTTACCATGGCAGAGCAGAAGACTTTGCTCAGAATCCTCAATTCCGTGCTCAATTTGATATCGTGACAGCACGCGCAGTTGCTCGTATGCAGATTTTATCGGAGTTGACCATTCCCTATCTCAAACTCAACGGCCGCCTCATCGCTCTAAAAGCGTCCAACGCTGGTGATGAGCTTCTAGAGGCAAAAAATGCGCTCGACCTCCTTTTTTCAAAAGTAATTGAAAATATAGACTATAACTTACCAAATGGAGATCCACGCAATCTCATCATTGTGGAGAAGAAAAAAGAAACACCAAATAAATACCCACGCAAAGCTGGTATGCCCAACAAACGTCCGCTATAAAAAAACAAGACTTCTAGTTTAGAAGTCTTGTTTTTTTATGACCAAGGATTGTAGAAACGACCGTGATTAATGAAAAACAGTACAATAGTCAACAATAAAACAAGAATTGCCACGCCAATCACTAAAGCATCTTTCTTTTGCATTGGTTGATAGGTATACCAAGTTCGCTTTTTATTTTTGCCAAAACGGCGGAGCTCCATAGCTGTTGAGACAGTATCAATACGCTCTAGAGAGCTAAAAATCAGTGGCACAATCAAGGCAAGATTCCCCTTTATACGAGACATCAACTTAGCCTTCTGCGATAATTCCAGACCACGAGCTTCCTGCGACATACGAATGGTATAAAACTCTTCCTGAATATCAGGAATGTAGCGCATAGTCAAGGAAACTGCATAAGAGATTTTATAGGACAAACCGACCCGATTGAGACTTGAAGCAAATTGACTAGGATGAGTCGTCATTAAAAATACTAGAGCTAAGGGCACTGTTGTCACATACTTGAGCAACAAATTGAGCAGATAAAATAACTGCTGGCTAGTCACAGTATATCGCCCTATCCCCTGCCATAAAAGAGTTCTAGCCCCATACAGCTCTACCCCATATTCTGGCAAAAAAAGATAAATCATGATGACATTCATCATTGCAAAAACAACTGTAAAGATGAGCACAAAAGAAACATCCTTTAGACGAATATGAGATAAATGAAAAAGAAAAAGAGTCATAACCGCTAAAAAGAGAATCAGACGGGGATCGTAGGTTACCATGGAAGCAACGGAGACAATGAGGAAAAAGAGAAGTTTGCTGGTCGCTGCTAAGTGATGGACAAAGTCATCTCCAGGCTGAAATCCAATTAGGTGCTGGTTTTTCATGCCATTTCTCCTTCCGTCATGTAATATTTGGTCAAACCTAGCGGGTCAACTCCCAAGCGCTCTGCTAAGGCAAAAATACTGGTTTCTTTGAGGTTGGCTTCTTGGATAATAGAAGGACTACTTAAAATCTCAGCAGGGTTTGCATCGGCAATCACTTGACCATCCACTAAGACGATGGCGCGATCAGAATAATCCAGCATTAACTGCATATCATGGGTAATCATGACGATGGTATGGCCTTGTCGATTGAGTTCATCTAAAAACTCTATGATTTCTTTATAGTTGCGTTGATCCTGCCCTGCAGTTGGTTCATCTAAGAGAATAATTTCTGGATGAAGTACCAAGATAGAGGCGATGGTCACGCGCTTCTTCTGTCCAAAAGAGAGTGCTGAAATGGGCCATTTTCGAAATTCATAGAGACCGCATGTTTTTAGAACAGCGTACACACGTTCCTCCACATCTGTCTCATCAAAACCACGAAGTTTCAGACCCAAAGCTACCTCATCAAAAATCATGGTTTGACTAATCATTTGATTTGGGTTTTGCAGAACATAGCCAATACGTTCGGCTCGCTCCTTGACAGAGTCATTCGTAATGTCTTGCCCACGTAAACGTAGTTGACCTTGTATCTCAATAAAGCGACAGAGTGCCTTAGCCAGTGTAGACTTGCCTGCACCATTTTTACCGACAATTGCTAAACGTTCTCCCTCATGAATATTCAAATGAATATCTTTTAGAATAAACTGTTTATTATCATAAGAGAATCGCAGATTTTCCAACTCCAGTAGAGCTGGTTTTTCATGTCCTTCAATGCTTGGGGTTGATAAACTTGGAACTCTAACCTGTGAAAGGTCCAAAGTCTGCAAATCTGCTAGTTGCTCTGCTATTTCTACAGGGCATCCCAACTGGCGCAAGGTTGTGATATACAGCGGTTCGCGAATACCATGTTTGGCTAGCAAGTCTGTTCGTAACAGCTCATCAGGTTGACCATTAAAAACAATTCTTCCCTCATTCATAAGGATAATACGATCCAAAGGACGATAGAGAACATCCTCCAGACGGTGTTCGATGATAATAGTCGTCGCTCCTTCTTCTCTATGCAAGCAATCAATCATGTCAATAGTATCCTGCCCTGACTTGGGATCAAGATTTGCCAAAGGCTCGTCAAAGAGTAAAATCGGACTTTCGTCAATTAAGACACCGGCTAAGCTGACACGCTGTTTTTGTCCGCCAGACAAGTCCTGTGGACGATGTTGGAGCAAATCCGTCAATTCCAAACGTCGACTCCACTCCTGAACACGGGACTTCATCTCTTTCTGAGGTGTCACATCATTTTCCAATGCAAAAGCCAAGTCTTCTGCTACAGATAATCCAATGAACTGACCATCTGTATCTTGCAAGACTGTGCTCACCAAAAGCGACTGCTCATAAATGGAAGATCCGAAAACATCCTTACCATTGATCAGCAAGCGTCCCCTCGCTTCTCCCTCAAAATTATTAGGAATGAGTCCATTTAAACATTGTCCCAGAGTGGATTTTCCAGAACCTGATGGTCCCAAAATCAACACTTTTTCATCTTTATAAATGGTTAATTGAACATCCTGAAGGGTAGGTTCTTGCTGGGCATGGTATTTAAATGTAAAATCCTGAAATTCGATCATGTTTTTCATAGTCCTATTATACCCTAAAGCCCCTATAATCAAAAGAGCAAGAACTATTTTTCAAGGCTTGCTGCTATTTTCATATTCTCTCAGAAGATCATCACACAACTGCTTTCTAGACCTTGCTGCATCTACGCTATTTACGGTTGGCAAGAGTTATGGTCATCTCAGACTAAGAGGTAGGATAAGCTGCAGTTGTCACCGGAATAAAGGATTGAAAGATTAAGATTTTGATAAATGTAATATTCGCAATCCACCTCGCATGACCATGATAAAGACAAGGATTCCGACTAACAAATCTGGTAATGGAGATTGGGTGAGGCAGACTAGAAGACCCGTTAGAATAACACCCAGATTGATAAGAAGATCGTTGGAAGTAAAGATTTGGCTAGCTCTCATATGCATTTCCGATGAATGCTGCCTGTTGAGCAGCCAAAGACAAAGCCCATTTCCCAAAAGAGCCCCTAGAGAAATAAGCATCATCTGTCCAATATCAGGAAGATAATCTAGATTCATAAAACGTAGGATAACATTAGCAAGTCCTAGAAAAGCCAAAGTCATTTGAAAATAGGCTGCTACTTTTATAATGCCTTGCTTAACTGTTTGACTTTGTCCCACAGCCAAAAGAGCAAGACCATAAACCAAACTATCCGCCAGCATATCTAAGCCATCTGCCACTACACTCATAGTGTTGGCTAAATAGCCATAGCTCATTTCTAAAAAGAAGAAAAAAAGATTGATACCAAAGACCAGCCACAGAACTTTTCTTTCCTTTTGGGAATCAGTAAGATTTACTGTGGTGCTCAAATCATCCTCTATTTCCCTACTACCGATCAACTGACTCCCCAGATCCAATTCTTCTAACCACTCTAAGATCTGCTGGTCAGAATGTTCATGATAAACTTCCACCATTTGCTCTGGCAGTTGAAATATCAGTTGATGAATACCTGGGTGACCTTCTAGTTCCATACAAACCAATTGTTCTTCGCTAGCGCAGTCCATTTCTTTGAGATAAAACTTGGTTACTTTCATCTAAGAATTCCCCTCTTGAAAATTCGAGTAAAAAACTAAGACCACTCTGGTCTTAGTTCTAGTTTTTAGGCATTTGCAAATGCTGGGAGGCTTTCACCGATAGCCGCTAAACGCTCTGCCCATTCTTCACGAGATAAGCCATTTTCCGCTACATAGCGATTTCGTTCATGCGCACGGCATTCTGCTGAACATCCTCGAACATATTTATGTTCATTTTCTTCTGACATGAAGATTTGTTTATTACAGAATGGGTTAGCACAATTGACATAACGTTCACACGGTGTGCCGTCAAAATGATCGTGTGCAATAATAGTTGGATTTACATGGTTGATAGGCACTGAAATACGTTCATCAAAGACATACATAGCACCATCCCAAAGTTCGCCTTGAACCTCTGGGTCTTTCCCATAGGTTGCGATACCGCCATGAAGCTGACCTACGTCTTTAAAGCCTTCACGGACCATCCAACCAGAGAATTTTTCACAGCGAACGCCACCAGTACAGTAAACAACCACACGCTTTTCCATGAATTTTTCTTTGTTGTCACGGACCCATTGTGGCAACTCACGGAAGTTACGGATGTCTGGACGAATGGCTCCACGGAAATGACCTAGATCGTACTCATAATCATTGCGAGTATCTAGGACAACTGTATTTTCATCCAACAAAGCTTCTTTAAATTGTTTAGGATTGAGGTATTCGCCAGTTGTTTCAAGGGGGTTGATATCACTGTCATAATCGTTATCTTCCAAACCAAGGTGAACAATTTCTTTTTTATAACGAACAAACATTTTCTTAAAAGCCTGTTCATTTTCTTCATCCATTTTGAACCAAAGATCTGCAAAACTCTCATCACTATGAACCCAATCCATGTATTTTTGAGTTGTTTCGTAATCGCCTGATACAGTACCGTTGATCCCTTCATCGGCAATCAAGATACGACCTTTTAGACCGATAGACTTACAAAAATCCAAATGCTCTTGCGCATATTCTTTGGCATTTTCGATTGTCACGTATTTATAGTAAAGTAATACTCGGATGTCTTTTGACATGTTTTTCTCCTTTATCCCGCCTTTGCAATAGGCAGTTCATACCCTTCTATTGTACCGACAATTAGTGCTTTTATCAAAATATATGCCTAGAAAAAAGCAGAGCTCTCCCACGTCTTTCACGATAGTTAATCCTCTCTTGAGAGGCTATTTCCTTGAACTCGTGTCTTAGCATAGATAGCCAAAAGTAAGGTGCCAGCAACAGCAACTGTAAAGGCATTGACTGCCCCTGCCACCAAACCTTGGGCAAAGACTTTATTGGCCGCTTCCGCATAAATCAAAATATCCAAGACTGGTGCAATGACACCCCAAGCAATGACATTAGCTGCAATTTGTACCAAGTTGAAATAAAACATATCTTTACCAGTGAAAATACCTTCTTGCACGCGCAATTTATTTTTCACTAAACCAACTAAAAGACCAAAAACACCCGACGCCAAAATCCATGACCACCAAGGACCGTAGGTCAAGGAATCTTTCAAAGCATGACCAATGAAGCCCACTAAGAAACCAACAACAGGACCAAAGACAATAGACAAAAGAGCTTGAACAGCATACTGAATTTGAATAGAGGTGTTTGGAACAAAAGTTGGAATATTGATGACTAAACCAATGACCACAAAGAGAGCCGCGCCAATACCTGTAGCGACAACTGTTTTAATAGAATTATTTTTCATGATTTCTCCTAGACTATTTTCTTACTTCATTTGTAATTTTCTTAATTTCAATATGCCAGTTGTGCCCAACACCTACATTATAGGCCTTGGCAAAGGAGCCTTGGTTGATGGCAACTCCAACACGATAGAGAGAGTTGATATAAATCAAAGGCTGACCAACACGTACATCTGCAAAAGACTTCCCATAGGTCACTTGGTTTTGATAAACCAGCATATCATTGTTATAGATCGTCACTTCAAAACGATCTTCAAATTGTGGATGTAAACTGTAAAATTCCTCACGTGTAATGGATGTCCAGAGTGAACCAAAACGAACATCCAAAATGTCAATGGCACCCTTGACAAAATCAGCACCAATTTCCGTTGCTACGGTAGGAATTTCAACAATATGCTCAACACTTAACTCGGGGCCGACTTCTTCAAAACTGATATATCCAGAAGCCAGTTTGGCACCTGTATAAGCATAGACATCACGTCCGTGAAAGGTATAGGAATGCTCTGTATCCTTTCGACGATTGGCTACTTCAGAGATTTCACGCACCGCCTTAATCCCAATGTGTTTTTTGATGAAGGATAGAGTCCCATTATCAGGCGTGACAATATAGTGCCCGTCTTCCGTCAAGGCAACGACACTTTTGCGTTTAGAGCCAACACCAGGATCCACTACAGAAACAAAAGTTGTTCCTTCAGGCCAATATTCGACTGTTTGAAAAAGACGATAAGAACCCTCAAAGATATTGTAAGGGGTAATATCATGCGTCAGATTGTGAACAACCAAATCACTCGATTCTTGTAAGGCAACACCGATCATGGCTGAAACTGCACCGTCCACTAGTCCAAAATCTGATTGCAAAACTAGTAAATTATTTGACATCCTTGCTCTCCTTTCTTGACTTTCTTATCATACCATTATTTTTTACCGATAGCCAATAGACTCTTTTTAGAATAGCCATAGATATTGTCTATAGCAAAAAGGAGCACGTTAAGGCCCCTTTTATGCATTATTAAGCTACAATTGATTTGGCTACTTCTTCTGTTGTCATGCGTGAGAAGTAATAGTTAATATCCACTGTTTGTAATTTTTCAAGAACACCTTTGTACTCGTAGCGTGTTCCTACCAACAATTTTTCAATGTTAGATGCATCACCAATACCGAAGAAGTCTCCATAAATCTTGATAGACTCGATGACTGATTTTTCTGTCTTGATATAGCTAGTAATTTTACCTGCTGGGTAGCGGACATTGCGCTCTACTGTGTACTCAGGAGTTGTTCCGAAGTTCCATTCCCATGTGCCAAATTGAGTATCACGGATCTCTTGGATGCGAGCCGACTCATCTTCTGACAAAATGTATTCATCCATATCTGGGTATTCTTTTTTCATTTGTTCAAGGATAGCGTCTTTGAACTCCAAAACAGTCATTTTTTCTGGTAATTCGTTGTTGATGTTGGTTACGCGGGCACGCACAGATTTGACACCTTTGGACTCGATTTTATCTTTTGAAACTTTGAGAGCATCACCCAAAACAGACATATCCACATCAAAAAGCAAGCAACCATGGTGCATCATGCGACCTTTTGAATAAGCTTGCGCATTGCCACAGATTTTTTTACCATCAATTTCAAGGTCATTTCGACCAGTGAAATTCGCCTCTACACCAAGAGTTGCCAAGGTATCGATAACCGGTTTTGAGAAGGTTTTAAAGTCAAAAGCTCCTTCGGTCGCCTTATTAGAAATAATGGTGTAGTTAAGGTTATTGAGATCATGGTAAACCGCACCACCACCTGACAAACGACGAACTACATGTATACCATGCGCATCTGTGTATTCCTTATTGATTTCTTGAATAGCATTTTGGTGCTTACCGATGATGATAGCAGGTTCATTGATCCAAAGAATAAAAATTTCATCGATATCTGTTAATTCTTTGAAAGCAAAGGCTTCAAGTGCGATATTGTAGGCAGGGTCATTTGAATTATTAATAATATATTTCATGGGTTCCTCCAGAGTATTACTTTTATAACATCTCCAAGTTATTATAACAAATTTTACAAAAAATGACCATATTTTAGAAGGAAAATCCTATCCTTTCTAATGGAAATCAGAACTGATCGTCACCCGATAGAACGGCTCACACGCCAGATAGAATCTTAAGAAAATCATAGGCTTTAGTTCCTTTAACTAGATTTATGATGATAATAGCCACTGTTCGAGAATAACAGTGACTATTTTCTAGTTTAAGACTTAGGCAAGTTTTAAGAAAATCTGCGATTACTATATTTTCTACGCCAAGTCCTGTCAGGACCTTGGCTAAAACCTTCACTAGCTTCACTCGTCGGAGTAAAATCGACTCCGACAGCTCACATAGCAATTCAGCATAGTGCTTGCTACTTACTATCCCTTGCTTTAACAATTAGATAAGAATTGATTACGACAAAATAAAGCGACAAGTCGATTATACTTGTTGCTTATTTTTAGTTTAAGAGTTAGCCAGTTCGCCATAGCGACTGGCGTGTTAAATCATAGACTTTAGTCCATAGATTTAACAAACTTATGACGAAAATGACCACTGTTCGATACTAACAGTGGTCATTTTCTAGTTTGAGACTTAGGCAAGACACCATAGTGCTTGCCGTTCATTTTCAACTGCTTTAGCAGTTAGAAAATGATAGTCTTATTTTCTTTTTGGTGGGTTGTGGATAGCCACTCCCAATACATCCAAGAAGGCTTCATACATTACTTCTGAGAATGTTGGGTGACCATGGATTGATGCTGCTACATCATCAACTGTCAATTCAGATTCCATAATAGTTGCAGCTTCGTTAATCATTTCAGCAGCAACTGGACCGATGATGTGAACACCAAGAACTTCATGGTATTTAGCGTCAGCAATAACTTTAACGAAACCGTGTGCTTCATTAGAAGCGATGGCACGACCGTTACCAGTAAAGCTATTTTTACCGATGAGGATATCACCGTATTGCTCACGCGCTTGTTCTTCTGTCAAACCAACCATGGCGATTTCTGGATGTGTATAAACCGCTGCTGGAGTGAAGTCCAATTTCGCTTTGTGGTGGTTGCCGTTGATAGCATTTTCTGCAGCCACTTCACCCATACGGTAAGCAGCGTGGGCAAGCATTTTCGTACCGTTGACATCCCCTGGTGCGTAGATCCCTGGGATGGATGTTTCTTGGTAAGCATTGACTTTGATACGTCCACGATCCATTTCGAGGTTAAGATTTTCAAGTCCAGCCAACTGTGGTACACGTCCGATAGAAAGCAAAGCTTTTTCAGAAACAACCTCAGAACCATCATTCAACTTAATAGTCAATTGATTGTTTGCTTCAACGATTTTTTCAACACCAACAGATGTTAAGAATTTCATACCTTTCTTAGAAAGGACTTTTTGCAATTCAACAGACACTTCACGGTCCACACCTGGGATGATACGGTCAGCCATTTCGACAACTGTTACTTCTGTACCGTATGATGCATAAACAAGGCCAAGCTCGACACCGACAACACCACCACCCATAACAGTGAGTGATTTAGGAATTTCACGCAAATCAAGGATATCATCAGATGTTAATACCAACTTAGAATCAATACCTGGGATGTTGATACGAGAAACTTTTGAACCAGTTGCAAGAATGATAGAGCGACCTTTGATGGTTTCAGAACCGATGGTAACTGTTTTATCTGGGTTCACTTGACCAAGACCGTTAAAGACCGTTACTTTGTTAGCTTTCAAGAGGCCAGCGACACCACCTGTAAGAGTTTTAACCACTGAGTTCTTGAAGTCGACTGCTTTATCCATGTCGATTGTGTAGTTAGTAGAGGCTAAGTTGATACCACGACCAGCTGCAATCTTGAGACCATCAAGAATTTCAGCGTTTTTGAGGTAAGTCTTCGTTGGGATACATCCTTTGTTCAAGCATGTTCCACCAAATTCATATTTCTCAACAATCGCGATTTTACCACCCAATTGAGCACCTTTGATGGCTGCGTAGTAACCTGCAGGTCCACCACCGACAACAACCATATCATATTCATTTGCTGCCAATTCAGCTTTTGGAGCTTGGGCTGCAGCTGCTGCAGGAGTTGCAGGAACTTCCAAACCAGCTGCTTTCAAGTCAGCAGTTGCTTGTGCCACTTCTGCTGGAGCAGGGGCTGCAGCAGAGTCAACAGATTCCCCTTCAGCACCGATATAACCGATGACTTCCGTTACAGGAACAACTTCACCGTTCCCGCGAACGATTTTAATGAGAACACCTGAGTCTTCTGCTTCCAATTCCATGCCCGTTTTATCTGACATCATCTCAAGGATCACATCACCTTCGTTTACGACATCACCTTCTTGTTTTTTCCACTCGATGATTTCGCCTTCTTGCATGTCAACGCCAAGTTTAGGCATGATGATTTCAATTGCCATAATTAAGATACCTAGGCCGACTAGAGAGCGACTGGAAAATAGGAAATCGTGGAAAATCCTGATTTTCCGATCGATTTATCTTTTTCCCAAGCTCTCCGGTCGGGTTCAATTCCTTTCTGTCTAGTTGTCTTATAAGACTATGTGCTATTTAAGAAACAGAACGCCCAAATGCGACCGAATTTTAGGAGACTTACGTAGGATGCTTGCATCCAAGAAAGTCTATCTAAATTCCGAGCATTTAGTTCGTGTTCAAATCTCACGAACTCGTTCTACTTCCTTTCTCTATTTTCTTTAAAGTTTTTTTCTTTACAATCCAACTTCTTTATCAGATCAACAATTCCAATGGATTTTCAAGCAAGTGCTTGAGGTCCACCATGAATTTCGCTCCATTCATACCATCAACAATACGATGGTCGATTGTCAAGCAAAGTGCCATGATTGGACGAATTTTAACTTCTCCATCCACTACAACTGGTGTTTGAACTGTTGCAGATACACCAAGGATAGCTGAGTTCGGTTGGTTGATGATTGGATTAAATGTTTTGGTGCCGAACATTCCCAAGTTTGTGATAGAGAATGTAGAACCAGACATTTCAGCGCCTTTCAACTTACCAGATTGTGCTTTTTTGATGACATCTTTAGATGCAACCACAAAGTCTGACAAGCTCATCTTATCTGCACCGTGAACAACTGGCACGACAAGACCTTCATCAAGACCTACAGCGATACCAAGGTTAACGAATTTATGCAATTCAATTTCTTGAGCATCGTTGATCAATGAAGCGTTCATGTAACGGTGTTCTTCTTTCATCAAGGTACGTGTTACTGCAAGACCAATCAAATCTGTAAAGGTCACTTTAAGACCTGTTTTATTCATGATTGGCTCAAGCGCTTGTTTACGAAGAGTCATGAGGTTGGTCATGTCAATATCATAGTTGAGCGTGAAGGTTGGAGCTGTGAGGTAAGAATTAACCATTCCTTTAGAGATTGCTTTACGCATAGCTGACATCTTGATGATTTCAACGCCTTCTGGCAATTCTTTAGCTGGTTTTTCTTCTTTAGCTGGAGCTGCTGCAACTTCTGCTTTAGGTGCTTGTGCTTCTAACACCTGCCTTTATCTTCAGCAATCTTACGAGCAAGTGGTGTTGCTTTTGGTGCCGCACCCTTGAAGTCTTCTACGTCAGACTTGTGAACACGTCCTTTAGCACCTGTTCCTGGAACTTGTCCAAGATCAATATTGAGGTCACGTGCTGCTTCACGAGCTGCTGGAGTTGCACGTACTTTGCCACCACCTTGTGATTTTGCTGCTGGAGCTGGAGCTTCTACAGGAGCAACTGTTTCAACTGGGGCTGCTGTCGCTACAACAGGAGTATCACTCACTGCTGGAGCTGCTTCAGCAACCAATGAACTAGCATCTTCACCTTCGGCACCGATGTAACCAATCACTTCTGTTACAGGAACCACTTCGCCGTTGCCACGAACGATTTTAACGAGAACACCTGACTCTTCAGCTTCTAATTCCATGCTTGTTTTGTCAGACATCATTTCCAAGAGGACGTCGCCTTCATTGATAACATCGCCTTCTTGCTTTTTCCACTCGATGATTTCGCCTTCTTGCATGTCCACACCGAGCTTAGGCATGATAATTTCTACTGCCATATGTATGATACCAAGCCCGTAAAACACAAAGCAAAAATAGGAAAGCCGACGAAGACGTCTCGCATCTAGGAGAACTTTTTCTTTTTGCCAAGTGTTTAGGGCGGGTTCAATTTCGTTTTTAAGTAATTGAACCCTTTTCCTTTCTATATTTCTTCGTTGTTGAATTCTACAAAATCTACTAAACACAAGCTTAGCTGGCTTCTTATTGAGAAAACCAGCCAATAGATCATATACCTGTGATTAGCCTTTATTGACTTGCTTGTAGATTGCAGCTTTGATTTTTTCTACGTTAGGTAAGACTGCATTTTCAAGAACGTTTGCATAAGGAACTGGTACATCATCAGAAGCAATACGGATAATTGGGGCATCCAAGTAGTCAAATGCTTCACTTTCAGTAATGATAGATGCAATTTCACCGATGAAACCACCAGTTTTGTATGCATCGTTGACCAAGATAACTTTACCAGTTTTCTTAACTGATTCAATGATGAGTTCTTTATCAAGCGGAATCAAGGTACGTGGGTCAACGACCTCTACGTTAATCCCTTCAGCTGCCACTTCTTCAGCAGCTTTCATTACACGCTCCAACATACGTCCATAAGATACGATGGTTACGTCAGTACCTTCACGTTTAATTTCACCTTTACCAAGTGGAATATAGAAATCTGGATCTTGGTTGACTTCTTCTTTTTTACCATAAAGAGCTTTTGGCTCCAAGAAGATAACTGGATTGTTGTCCAAGATAGATGATTTCAAAAGACCTTTTGCATCATTTACAGTACCTGGTGCGACCACTTTAATCCCTGGAATATGTGTCAACCATGCTTCAAGAGATTGTGAGTGTTGCGCCGCAGAACCGATACCTGAACCTGATGCTACACGGAAGGTAACAGGTGTTTTCAAACCGCCGCCAAACATGTAGTTTGTTTTAGCCGCTTGGTTGACGATAGCATCCATAGCGATAGTGACAAAGTCCATGAAGGTCAAGTCAACGATCGGACGAAGACCTGTTTGGGCAGCACCAACTGCAGAACCTGCGATAGCTGCTTCAGAGATAGGAGTGTCGCGAACGCGTTTTGGACCGAATTCTTCCAACATACCGATAGAAGTACCGAAGTCACCACCGTAGACACCAACATCTTCTCCCATTAAGAATACTTTTTCATCCTTGCGCATTTCTTCGCTTTGTGCTTGAATAATGGCTTCACGCAAGGCCATAACTTTCATTTCTGGCATAAATTATGATACCAAGAGCGTCACATGCAAAGTGAAAATAGGGAAGCCGATAAAGAGGACCAGCCTCTAGGAGGATTCATCTTTTTCACACAGCAGGTCGCTCGGGTTCGATTACGCTTGCGCGCATGAACCCTTTCCTTTCTTCATTTTCTGATTATAATTGCTCGTTTCTAGCTCTCATTTACTTAGAATCGTATTCGGACTAAGGACTTTGTAAAAAAGATAAGTAGCTGTGTGATGCAAGCATCACTTGCCACTTCCTATTTTTGCTGTGTCCATTTTCGTCCTCATTACTTCCAATTGTGTTCAAGCGTCGTAGTTGTCTGAACTTGCTTCGTCACTTGTGACTGTGAAAGTTATTGCAAAACGATTAGCAACTACGACACGGAAGACATTTAGCCGATATTGCGAAATGTCTGAAGTTAGTAAGGTATGTAGGCAGTCCACCTTACAGTGGCTGCCGTAGTATGACAAGACCTTTAGGTCCCAGTCATACTTCTTACGTTAGTCAACGTATACGTCTTCGAATGCAATTGAGATATCTGGATCTGGACTTTCTTGAGCATATTTTACAGCTGCTTCTACTTGTTCAGCAACTTCAACTTCAATAGCGTCCAACTCTTCGTCTGTGACAATCTTGTTTTCTGTCAAATATGTACGGTATTTCTTAAGTGGGTCTTTTGCTTTCCACTCGTTAACTTCATCTTTTGTACGGTAAGTTCCAGCATCAGCTGTTGAGTGACCAAACCAACGATAAGATTCCACTTCGACCATAGCTGGACCATTTCCTGCACGAACGTATTCGATAACTTCTTGCATTTTTTCGTAAACCGCAATCACATCATTACCATCTTCAACGTAGTGACCTGGCATACCATAGGCTGCCGCACGCTCGTGAAGGTGAGCAATCTTAGTAGAATAGGTAATATCTGTTGAAATTCCGTAACGGTTGTTTGTGATGAAGAAGATCACTGGTAAATTCCAAACAGCAGCCAAGTTCATTGACTCGTGTATTGTTGAGTAAGTGCTGCACCTACTGCAAGAGCATAGCCACCACCGACGATACCATTTGAACCAAAGTTTCCTTTTGACCATGACCACGGTGATGTGAGAAGATAATATCTTGGTCTGTTAAACTTGCAATCGGTCCAACCGCTGCTGCTTCTTCCCCAACTGAGAAGTGGGTCATCCCTTGAACAAAGCCACGACGAACCAATTTGTTAAGTTTCATGTCAACATCACGGATTTGTTGCATTTTTCGGAACATATCCAAATGTTGTTCTTTTGAAATAGATACCATATTTTCCTCCAAAGTAATTCTGTTTCCCTACTATGGTAGCCCAATAATTCACAAATTGCAAACATTTGAACCGATTTTATTCTCTTTCAAAGAGAATAAAACCCTTGATTTATCTGAATTTCCATCATCTTTTAAAAGATGAATATTTCCTATATTGTTTTTTGTTTCACAAATTAGTTCATGCCATTGAAAGAGCACTCATTTTGTGATAAGATAGCCTGTGGAGGGGCATCTATGGATTTTGATTTATTTCTCGTTATCTGCAACTATATTGGCACCATCGCATTTGCTGTATCTGGCGTGGTGAAAGGATTCAAAAAAAATCTAGATATTTTCGGCATTACTCTTTTAGGAATCATCACTGCAGTAGGCGGTGGAATGATTCGTGATACCATGGTTGGAGATGTTCCCGCCGCTTTACGTGATCCGTCCTCTATCTATCTGTCTATCGCTGTAGCTTTTATCATGTATTTTGTGGTGCGTATAAAGAGAAATGAAACACCACGCGAAAAACAGATGCTCCACTTTTTAACAACTACTAATCTTATTTTTGATTCAATCGGTCTTGCTATCTTTGCCCTTATTGGCGCTAGTACGGGAGTTAGTCTCCATCTCAATTTTATGACGACTGGTATCCTAGCCGCTTTGACAGGAGCTGGCGGAGGTATTTTGCGCGACATACTTGTCAATGAAACACCCATCGTCTTAAAGGAAGATGTCTATGCTGTTCTAGCCTTCATCGCAGGAATTTCCTATCATTTTCTGGTGATTGATTTCGATTTCCCGCGTATTCGAGTCTATATTGCACTCTTCATGATTTTCCTCCTAATTCGCTTATTTGTCATCAAATATAAGATCAACCTTCCAAATATGGAAAAGAAAGAAAAACAAAAAAAGAAGGAAATTCTCTCATAGGATCTCCTTTTTTTCTTATCATTTTTTCTCCAAATTACGCAACATTTGGTCAATCTTATTCCCGTACTCAATCGACTCATCTTTCACAAAAATTAAGTCTGGGATTTTGTACATGGTCAGATTCTTACCCAATTCACGTTTAATAGTCCCTGTTGCTTTTTCAAGACCTGTTTGGGCTTTTTGATTGTCTGAAGCTAGGGTTGAATGGATGGTATAGTACACTTTTGCTGCTGATAAATCACCAAGCATTTGCACGTCCGTGATGGTCACGTCTTGCACGCGCGGATCACGCACTTTTTTCTGCAAAATCTCGTTAACTTCACGCTTGATTTCCATACCAACACGGTCCACACGATGGTTTGCCATAATTAAGTACCAAGAGCGAACAAGAGGCGAACTAAAAATAGGAGACCATCTGACATCCTGATGTCAACAATGGGCTGTCTTTTCCATGCCCCTCCCGTTCGGGTTCCTTTCCTTTCTTACTATTTAATAGAAAAGCTAGGCTGCAAGCCCAGCTTTTTAGTTGTTGTTCTCTCGGTAGATAAAACCAAGAGTTTTTAACTGAGAGTTCTACGACGCTACTTGAAAGAGTTCAATTTTAACTCTTGCTAGAAACTAGCGGACTTCACAATAGGCTATACGAAGAGTTGAATGTTTACGCCAAAGGCATAGTTCAAGCCAGACAAGGCGCAGTAACGATGAGTAAAGGAAGGTCTATTTTCTCACAATTTCTTCCATGATGTAAGCTTCGATGGTATCGTCCACTTTGAGATCGTTGTAATTTTCAATCATAAGACCACCCTCTTGGGCATTACCAACCTCTTTCACATCGTCTTTATAGTGTTTTAAACTTGCTAATTTGCCGTCAAAGACAACAACGCCTTCTCGGATGACACGAACGCTCGAATCGCGAGTAACTTTACCGTTGATAACCATGAAGCCACCGATCGTACCAACTTTAGAAACTTTGAAGGTTTCACGGATAATGGCTTCCCCAAGAATCTTTTCTTGATATTCAGGGTCCAATTTACCCTTCATGGCTTCTTCGACTTCCTCGATTACCTTGTAGATAATGCTATGGAGACGGATTTCAACCTCGTCACTGTCTGCTTGCTGACGAGCAATTGGAGTAGGGCGAACATTGAAACCGATGATAACAGCGTTCGAAGCTTCTGCAAGAGTCACATCAGACTCATTGATAGCACCGACAGCCGAATGGACAACATTGACGCGAACGCCTTCGACATCAATCTTGAGAAGTGAAGACGCAAGGGCTTCAACAGAACCTTGTACATCTGCCTTGATGATAACATTAACAGTCTTAACTTCACCAGCTTTAAGGGTATCAAAGAGATTTTCGAGGCTAACACGCTGAGTCGCTTGACGCTGCTTCATAAGAGCACGTTTAGCACGCTCTTCACCCGCTGCACGTGCAGCTTTCTCATCTTCATAGACCGCGAAGTGGTCACCTGCCATTGGTGCTTCATTCAAGCCAGTAATAGAAACTGGAGCTGATGGACCCGCAGTTTTCACACGACGGCCAAGATCATTAACCATGGCACGAACACGACCAAAAGTATTGCCGACAACGATACCAAGTGGGCTTCAATCACTGTACCGATTGCTCGAACCGTTGGGTCAGCCTTCAATTCTTGGATTTCAGCAACCAAGAGAACTGTCTCAAGAAGTTCATCAATGTTCTGTCCAAATTTCGCAGAGATTTCAACGAATTCTGAATCACCACCCCAAGCAGTTGAAATAACACCATGCTCTGCCAATTCACCGATTACGCGTTCTGGGTTAGCCCCTGGTTTATCAATTTTGTTGATGGCAACAATAATTGGAACTTCAGCTGCTTTTGAATGGTTAATCGCTTCGATAGTTTGAGGCATAACACCATCATCTGCTGCTACAATCAAAATCGTAATATCTGTAACAGAAGCACCACGCGCACGCATAGATGTAAAGGCCGCATGTCCTGGGGTATCCAAGAAGGTAATTTTCTTACCATCTGCATCAATTTGGTAGGCACCGATATGCTGAGTGATACCACCTGCTTCGCCTGTCGCAACACGAGAATTACGAAGGGTATCCAGAAGTGTTGTCTTACCGTGGTCAACGTGTCCCATGATGGTAACAACTGGTGGACGTTCTACCATTTTATCTTCATTGAGATAGCCTTCTTCGACAAAGAAGCGCTCGATATCCGCATTATCCACTTCCACTTTTTCATGTGCTTCAATACCATAATCTGCCATAAGCAGTTCAATGGTATCTCCATCTAAGGATTGGTTTTGCGTTGCCATTACACCCATCATAAAGAGTTTTTTAACAATTTCAGCAGGTTCACGTTTGATTCGTTTTGCAATTTCTGCAACGGTCATACCTGAAGTGTACTCAAACTCAGTTGGCAATTCATGGAATTTACGCTCTGTGACAGGCTTCGCCACAGGTGTATTTTTTCCTTTATCTGGTCTTGCTTTTTTGCGACGTGTATCTGGTGCAGCCGATGATGTTGCAGAAGCTGTAGCAGCAGGTTTTACAGTTGGTTTTGCTTCTACTTTTGTCTCTTCAAACTTGATTTCTTTTGGTTTTGTAACGGCTTGCTTCTTAGCTTCTTGAGCTTGACGGAAGCGCTCTTCGCTACTACGTGCATATTCTGCGTTTTGCTCTGCCTTTAGAGCTGCTGCGCGTGCCTTGAAATCAATCTTAGCTGCAGGTCTTGCTTGTTGTTGGGAAACTTGTCCGTTATTATCGCTACGACCTTGTTCCTTACGACCGCTGCGATTATCTTGCCGACGATCATTATTGCGATTTTGACCTTGTCCATTGTTTCCATTGCGACGGTCGAAAGAACGATTATCTCGACGATTATTCTGGTTACGGTTACGATCATTATTTCGGCGGTTATCATTGCCACCTTGGGCACGTTTAGCAGCTTGCTCTTTAGCACGCGCTTCACGTTCTGCCTTAAAGTTTCGACTTTGCGGACGAACCGGCTTAGTTGCGGCAGTTTTTGCTTCTGTTGATGCACTTGTCTGCGCAACTTCTACTTTATTTTCTTGCGGTTTTACTCCTACAGTTTTGTCAGCAACCACTTCTTTTTTAGGTGCAGGTGCAGCCTCAGCTTTTGGAGCAGCCTTTTTTGAAAAACTCGCCGCAATTTTTTTGCACTATCGTCATCTACGCTTGACGCATGGCTTTTTACATCAAAACCAAGCTCTTGCGCTTTAGCGACAACATCCTTACTAGCGACCCCCAATTCACGGGCAATCTCATTCAATCTCTTCCCAGCGTTGAAAACGCGGTAACAACTTCTACTTGATAGGTTTTGCTTTTATCACAAATCTTCTTATTGAGATTGGAAGCAGCATCACTGGCTAAAAATACCAATTTTGCTTGACCTTTTTGAATGGCTTCTACCACCAAATCTTCACCAGACACCAGACGTCCAGCTCGTTGTGCCAATCCTAATAAGTTACAGATTTTTTGTGTCTTATTCGAGTCCAAGTTCTCTCCTTTTGACTTTATGATCCACATAAGCAATCAACTCGTCATAAAAGCCTTGATCCACTTCCATACTAAAGGCACGATGAAATGCTTTTTTCTTCTTGGCATCCAAAGCTTCTTGGTTGTCCAACTTGATATAAGCACCACGACCGTTAGCTTTTCCTGTCGGATCAATAAAAACTTGTCCTTCTTTATTTTTTTTTTTCTTGTCTTTACCATGACGTCCTCCCAACTAATCTTGGTCGTTTTCTACTACTTCTTCTACTTGTTCTTCTTCGCTACCGTACAGTTCTGCTTCCATCGCTTCATACTCAGAAGCTGACTTGATATCGATTCGGAAACCTGTCAAATGTGCTGCTAAACGAACGTTTTGCCCACGACGACCAATTGCCAATGATAATTTATTATCAGGAACAACGACTGTCGCGTGGAATTTGCTGGTAATTTTTTTGATATTGCTACCACCACGACCAACGATTGTACCAATGGCATCCACATTTGGATTGTGACTGCGCACAGCAACCTTAGTACGGTCACCTGCTTCACGGGATACACTCATGATTTCAACTGTTCCATCGTAGACTTCAGGAATTTCTTGTTCCATGAGACGTTTGATCATTTCTGGATGGCTACGGCTAACAAAGACGTTGACACCGCGTCCGTTATCCTCTACTTTGTAGACATAAACTTCAATGCGGTCATGTGATTGGAATACCTCACCTGAAATTTGGTCTTGCTTAGACAACTGCGCTTCAATAGAACCGAGGTTCACATAGATAAAACGATTGTCAAAACGCTCTACTGTACCAGACATGATTTCATTTTCATGCTCTTTATAGGTGTTGAAAGTGATAGCACGGGTCTGCTTACGCATTTTTTCCATGATGGTTTGCTTAGCTGACTGAGCTGCCACGCGTCCAAATTCGCCTGGTGCTTCTTCAAATTTAATCTTATCGCCCAATTCATAGGCTGATGAAATTGAAAGAGCATCTTTCAAAGAAATCTCCAAGCGGCTATCGAATACCTCATCAACAACTTCACGTACAGTATAAACACGAAAATCCCCATTTTTCCCATCAAATTCAATGGCTGCTGATTCAGACTGTCCATAACGACGTTTGTATGCAGAACGAAGAGATTCAGTGACCGCTTCGATAATGTCTTCTTTTTTAATACCCTTGTCTTCCTCCAAAATACGGAAGGCTTCTAGCATTTCTTTACTCATTGTTGTTTCCTTTTGCTCTCAAAAGGTCCTTTCTTCTTAAATTTTTACTGCAAGGCGTGCTTTCGCAACTGTTGTATAAGGGATTACGACTTCTTTTTTACGCGTTTTATCCATATACTCAATGGTCAATTCATCATTTTCAAAAGAAAGGAGATTTCCTTCAAAAATCTTATTCTTATCAATCGCTTGATACAGTTTGACATGGATATATTTCCCAACAGCCGCGGCTACAGCTTCTTTGTTCTTCAAGGGACGCTCTAAACCAGAACTGGTCACCTCCAGCATATAAGCTTCTGGAAATGGATCTGGTTTGATGGTATCAAGTAAAGGACTGATCACCTCGGACAATTCAACCGTATCATTGAGGGAAATCCCTCCTTCCGCCTTTATCGCTCCTTGAATGGTTTCTGTGACCAATTCGACAATATTCGCCATTCAAACCTCCTGTCCTTGAAAAATAGGGAAAGGGCTGGACAACTCCAACCCCCTTTTCATTATTTTTTATTATTGTAACATAATTCGGTTAAACTGTAAAGAAAAATGTATAATTGACTATAAATGCAATTTTGTTGAATAAAAAAACAAAAGTCCGAACAAAAATATTATTTTTGTGCATCAATTCTCTTGCATTTTTCTCTTTATTGGTTTAAACTATTAGAAGATTGGTAGGTGATTTTTTGAAACGATCAGAAACCCGAATGAAAATTGTGAGAACTCTCGCAACTATGTTAAAGGAACAGCCATTAAAAGACATCAGCGTCTCTGACATTATAGAGTTAGCGAACATTAGCCGTGGAACTTTCTATTATCACTTCAACAGCAAAGAAGATCTAGTTATTAGCATTATCAACACAGCATTAAACAAAATAACTGATATTTTGAGCCAAGATTTAGATTTTGGTCAGCCGATTCTAACTGAAGTTTTAGAGTATATTTATGAGAATAAAGCTATAGCCGGCGTTCTTCTTGACCATCTTCCGAATGTGAATCAGATCACGGAAAAATACATTTCCGACACCATTAAAAAATCCAACATTGTTGATTTAGAAAAACAACTTGTGGAAGGTTATCAGATTCCTGTGCACTATGCTTTCAATCTCTATATCCTTACTATCAAAAGTATCATTTTTGAATGGATACGAAGCGACTTCCAAGAAGCGCCCGCTGAATTAGCGGATATCATTCATCGTGCAGTTCGCATATAAAAAATAAGTTTGGGATAAAAATGGTCCCAAACTTATTTTTTATATTTTTTTGAAAGTCTAGTGAGAAAAGGGGGCCAGAATAGACCTTTTTTAGTCGAATACCTAAAAAAGAAAGTGGAGACGAAATGTCATTCCTTTAAAATGACTGATTTTCGTTCCACTCTCGTTTTTTATCTAAAATTTTGCTTCAACGCGGTAGATTGGCTGTCCTTTTTTTGAAAACTTCTCTTCATATTCTGTCATCACATTGCCTTCAAAGTTGCTAGCATGAAGATCCAACCAAACTTGCTTCAGCGCCATTCCGTATTGGGAGAAGCTGGCCAAGCTATATTCAAACAAACCACGGTTATCCGTCTTGAAATGAATTTCTCCATGCTCGGGTAAAATTTCCTTGTAGGTATCTAAGAAAGTTTTGTAAGTCAAACGGCGTTTCTCATGTTTATTTTTTGGCCATGTATCTGAAAAATTCAGATACATCATGTCTACTTCGCCAGGGGCAAAATAGTTGGTCAAACTTGAACCATCTACCCGCAAGAGACGTACATTTGGCGCTTGACTTTCTACTACCTTATCCAAAGCATAACTCAAGACAGATAATTGGATATCAATCCCAATACAGTTGATATTTGGATTTTGCAAAGCCATGCCAGTAATAAAGGCACCCTTACCAGATCCCACTTCAATATGAATGGGGTGATCGTTACCAAATACTTGATGCCATTTTCCCTTGGCGTCTTCTGGATTTAAGATGACGAGATGAGCATGGTTTTCAATATGCTCTTCTGCACCTTTACGTTTTCTAACTCTCATAGTGATTTATAAAATGTCTCTCTAAATTGACGAAGGGCGTAAATTTCCTTATTAGCCGCTTCGAGATTATAACTTTCTGCATGTTTGAGGATTTGATTGAGATAGCCCAATTGACCATACCAATAGACCTTATCCAAGACTGTACGGTTGTATTTGTAGCCATATTCCTTGAGCCACTCTTGCCACGATACACGTGGAATATAATGAGTCAACAGATAGGCTACATCCATCATACGGTCTGTCAAACAAGCAGTTTCCCAGTCCGTCAAATAGACCAGACCACTTGTTGTCTCAATCCAGTTTGTATGATGCAAATCACCATGAACAAAAGTCGCAACTTCTTGACGGAATTCTGGTGTTGTTGCAAGCAAATCCTGACAAACGGACTGTAGATAGGAATTCTGACGCAAACGGTTAGGCGCTTCTTTCTGCCATTGTTGAATCAAATCTCGCGGTTCTTTGTAAGTGTAATTCAACTGTAAAGCTTGGTTGACCAAGATACGTGAAAAGTGCATACGGACCAAGATTTGGCGTACTTGCTTCCCTGCCATACCCTGGAGTTTCAACGTATGACCATTGAGCCATTCTTGTTCAACACGATTGCCAACACCCACCTCGCGATTGGTCGACAATACGGGTGGCGTAATTTGCTCACGCGCAAGCACAGATACAATAGGAGGCATTTCATACTTGACAAAAACAGCCGTCCCATCTGAACGGAGCCCTTTGAATGCTTTCCCACTGTTGCCTGAAATTGATTGTAATTGCAGGCCACTATTTTCAAATTGCATGCCCGTCCTCCTTCTAAAAATACCTTACCATTTTACTAGTTTTCAGTCACTTAGTCAATCAATTTTTTGGATTTCATGGGTAAATACAACTGATTGAGGAAAATGCCTAAACCAAGCAAGAACAAAAGATACGCTTTGTCCGTCACGAAGAAAATTCCTAACAAAATTTGCAGAGCAATTCCTGCATAGGAGATCATCCGAATCACTCGTTCAAAGCCAGATTTCTTAAGGCTCTCCTGAACGGGATACAATTGACTCAGATATTGATAGTCATACACGCTATAGAGAGATAGGAGTTGAAACAGCAAAAGGTAGTCAAATACTACTGCCATCCCAACAGATAACCAAGCCTCCTTGATGACTATCAAGAACACCATGCTAAGTCCTAATAAGCGCAAGGTCAAGTGGAAAAAATCACCCGACCGCAAGAATGCTCGAAAATACAGATAGGACCACGTATACTTGTAATCTTTTTTTACCAAACCAAGTAATCCATCTAGATATTTCCGGCGTTTTACACTAGTTGAAATTCCTTTGACATTGGTAAAGAGAGAAAAAAATTGCAAGATGACTTGTTGACGTTGAGTTTCCTGATTAATTGCCCAATCCCATCTGAGTCCCGCAGGGCCTTGGAATTGCTTGAATCGATGCTGAAAAAGCCAATATTTTATTCCTGAAAGAAGAAGGATAAATATTCCAAAAACAAGTGGGGACAGACCTAATTTGAGATAGAGCGGATAAACAAGCAATTGCCCCAATACTTGAAGACTTCCCCATAACAGGAAGGATTTTTGGTTGGCTGAATGAATTTCTGCTAAGACCTCTTGCTCTTTAGGTAAAAGAAATGTCTGATCAGCGGCTTCCAAATAAGTCGCTATCTTTCCTGCAAACAGCAAGAGCAAAGTCAAACCTGCAAGAGGTAGAACAACCAACCATGGATTGTCTGGAAAATTTACCAAGACAGCCCGATATTGCGACAAAAGAAATCCCAAAAACACCATCAAAATCAAGACAAAGTGGCCATTCAAGACATAGCGCAAGTATTTGATGCAGCGTCTATGAAACAAAGTCCGACGCTGTTGAAACAGTTCTTTCATGCACCGACTCCCTCTTGGGTCAAGCCCAAATAAATGTCGTTGAAACTCGCATCTTCTTTACCAAATTGTTGGCGCAGAGCTGTCAAATCTCCTGCAGCTAAAACTTGTCCGTGATGAAGAACAATAAAGCTATCACACATTTTTTCCGCTGAATCTAGGACGTGGGTTGACATAAGAATAGAGGTTCCCTTTTGCTTTTCCTCAGCAAGTAAATCAATCAAATCCTGAATGGCGACAGGATCTAAACCTAAGAAAGGCTCATCCACAATCAAGAGGCTTGGCTCCACCATAAAAGCACAGATAATCATGACTTTTTGCTTCATCCCTTTCGAAAATTGAACAGGAAACCAGTCCAATTTTTCATTCAATCGAAAAAGTTTGAGGAGTCGTTCAGCACCCGCAAAGGCTACTTTCCACTCTAAATCATAAGCCATAGCCACAACTTCCAAGTGTTCTTTCAAGGTTAGTTCCTCATATAGACTCGGTGTTTCTGGAATAAAGCCAATTTTTTTACGATAACTTTCTGAATTGGTCAAGAGACTATCTCCATCAATCAAAATTTGACCTTGATAAGGCGTCAAGAGACCAATAATTTCTTTAATGGTCGTGGATTTACCTGCACCGTTGAGACCGATCAAACCGACCAACTGACCATCCCCAACCTGAAAATTGACATCTTTGAGAACAGGGATATTGGCGTAGCCTCCTGTCACTCCATTTACTTCTAACATACATTTCTCCAACATTTTGGTATACTAGTATTATAACAAATTTTCCTTAAAGGAGGCCTCCCCAAGATGAGTGATTGTATTTTTTGTCAAATAATTCAAGGTCAAATTCCTGCTTCAAAAGTCTATGAAGACGAACAAGTTTTAGCTTTTCTTGACATTACACAAGTTACAAAAGGACACACCCTTGTTGTGCCCAAAAAACATGCGCGCAATATCCTCGACATGAACGAAGAAACCGCTAGCGCTTTATTTGCCAAAGTTCCTGCTATTGCTCGTCGACTCAAGGATCAATTAGGTGCAAAAGGAATTAACGTCATCAATAACAATGAAGAGGCGGCAGGTCAAACCGTTTTCCACACCCATATTCATCTTCTACCTCGTTACGACCAGAACGACGAACTACAGATTGGCTTTACCGCTCATGAACCTGATTTCCCAGCCTTAGCACAATTATCAGAACAACTCCATTTCACCAACTAAGCAAGGAGAAATAATATGAAATTAAAACACCTTATCCTAGCAGGCGGAGTTGCTGCTCTCTCCTACTGGGTAACCAAAAATCGAAAAGAAATCATTTCAGAAGCTAAAGAAACAGCTGCTTTAACGAAGCAGACCAAAAAGGATTATCAGGCTGTTCAAGAAAATATTGAACGACTAAAGGCCTATCAAGAGCCTGTCACTGAGCTCCTCAAAGATTTCCAATACAAACTCCGCACCTATAAACAAAGCATAGCCGGAAATCTTTCAGAAATCGAAAAATTTCAAGAAAGGTACAGCACCGATCAAGATGAAAAATAGTAAAAGAGAGGCCAAGCCTCTCTTTTTATTGTGTATAAGTGTTTTTTTCTGTCGTAGTTGGCTGATTTGCTTCATCAGCTGTTGATAGTGATACCTCTGCATCTGAAGTTTCAGGTGCTAAAGTTGCTTCTGTTCTCTGACCGGTATACACATCCGTTACTGAGATACTGCTTGGTTGATTAAATAAGAGCTCAAAAGTTTTCACATTGGTTGTCAACTCTGTACTAGTTGGCAAACCAAGAGAGGACTTAATCACATTTTGCATTTCCAAAAGATGGTCATTGGTTGGAATTTGGTAAGAAAGACCGTCCACCATTTCACCCTCACCATCCAATTGATAGGTTTCAATCGTATTTAAGGAATCGCGGTAGCCTAGTAAACTCGGAAAAGTGCCGGTTGAAATCTCAATATCTGTTTGCATATTATTTGCCATCGCATCTAAAATCTTCTGATACTGAGTAATTCCATCAAGATTTAATAACTTATGTAGCAAGGCTTGAATCACTTCACGCTGACGTTTTTGTCGCCCCAAATCTCCCTCTGGATCATCATAGCGCATGCGAGCATAAACCAAGGCTTGGTTCCCATTAACCAGATGCTCTCCCGGATCAACAGTAGCAGTATAGGCAGGCTCCTGAGCTCCGATAGAAATAGTAAAACCAAGCGTATTATTGACCTTGATTCCTCCAAGAGCATCTACCAGCTCCATCATCCCATCCATGTTGATTTGCACATAACGATCAATTTTAACATCCATCATTTTTTCAATGGTCGCAATCGCCATAGGGGCTTGTCCGTAAGCGTAGGAGTGATTGAGTTTTTCAGTCGTTCCAGCAGATGTGCCATCTGGATTCGCCAATTCAACCATAATATCACGCGTCAGACTCATCATGGTTGTTTTCTTGGTTTTGGGGTTGACTGTGACCAAAATCATGGAATCACTTCTACCACCTTCCCAGTCACCACCGCGTGTCGCCTGATCCATATCTACTCCCATCAACAAAATAGTCAATGGTTTTGTCGCTTCAATCACTTTGTCCTCTTCCCGACCAAGTGATTTAAACGTTTTAGAAGCTGCTTGATTTGAGTAATTGAGCAAGGTTCCACCATACAAAGCAACCGCTCCTAAAGTCAATACAACCAAGGCTGCCATCATCCAAGCAATTTTTTTACCAATTGTCATCTTCATCTATGAGCAGACCCATATCATAAAGGTCTAGCCACTCTCCTTTTATTGTTCGTGCACCACGTTTCTTTGTGCCCTCAATAGCAAAGTCAACTGAATGATAGAGATTAACCGCCCGTTCATTTTGAACCTGAACAGTTAACTCTAAACGTTTTAAAACTTGATTTCGTCTCGCCCACTCCACGGTCTCTTCCAGCAGTATACGACCAAGTCCATGCCCCCAGTAAGCTTTTTTAACGGCAATGAAAACATCTCCTATATGCGACAAAGTGTAGGTTCTCGCAGTTCGGACATTGATAAGGCCAATAATGTCTCCATTCATTTTTGCTACAAAGCAAAGCTGATCTAAACGACAAAGACTGTCGTCTAAAAAGACGGCCATTTGTTGATGATTCAGAGGAAAATCATCTTCTTCTAACACAATGGCATCCGTCTCATGGGCAACATCCTTCATAAATTCAATGATGGATTGCGCATCCTCTGGTTCCGCTTCTTCAAAGAAAATTTCATGTTCAACCACCGAGGATCGCCTCCTTTAAAGCATGGCTCCGTGGCCCATGGTCCTCGAATTCTAAAGCTCTGCCATCATCCACTTTTTCCAAACGAATGAGCAAGTAATCACCCAGAATAGAGGCATCTAGTAGTTCCCCCCATTCAATGATTGTCACGCCATTCCCATAAAGAAAGTCGTCTAAATCAATAGAATCGGGATCATTCCCTATACGATAGACATCTAAGTGATAAAGAGGCAAACGTCCTTCGTACTCACGGACGATGGTGTAGGTTGGACTTTTAATCATTTGACGGATATCCAGCCCTTTGGCAATTCCCTTGGTTAAAGTAGTTTTCCCTGCACCTAAATCTCCAGATAAGACCAGAACATGGCCAGCTTCAAGAAGTTGTCCAATGCGATTTCCGATGGAAATTAATTCGGCTTCATTTTGACTATACATGGTCAACATTATAGCACAGAAGGATACATTTGTCATTTTTTGACAGAAAAGAACCCCATCTGGAAAACGGATGGGGTCAAATAGTTACAAATTACCAGTTATATTGGGCTACATTTTCTTTGGTTACCAAGTAAATTGGAGAAACGGTTTCTTTTTCCACTTCTTTTCCTTGATAATGATCAATGGCTGCTTGGATAGCAATTTCACCCATTTTAGCTGGTTGTTGAGCGATTGTGGCAGTTATATCGCCCTTTTCAATTGCATCATGAGCATCTGGTTGCCCATCAATACCAACAATTAAAACATTTTGCAAGCCAGCAGATTTAACAGCTTGAGATGCCCCAAGTGCCATTTCATCATTTTGAGCAAAAATCACTTGCACATCTTTGTTAGCTTGAATCATATTTTGTGTCGTATTAAGGGCTTGGGCACGGTCAAAGTTTGCAGATTGGCTAGATAAAACATCTAGTTTTTCTTTTGCGACGCTGTTGAAACCTTCTCCGCGGTCGACAGTTGCTGAGGCACCAGGTACGCCTGACAACTCAACGGCTTTTGCTTTTTCACCCAATTGTTTTACAACAAAATCTGCAGCCATTTTACCTGCTTCCACGTTATCAGATGCTACAGTTGTCAATACTTCTCCACCGTTACTACCGCGGTCAATCAAAATAGCTGGAATATTGGCAGTATTGGCTGCTTTGATAGCCGGAACAATGGCATCTGAGTCAACTGGGTTAATCAAAATAGCATCAACATTTTGACTGATGAAATTTTGCACATCATTCGCTTGGCGTGCTGCATCATCTTGAGCGTCAGCAACTTTCAAACTAACTCCTGTTTCTTTTACATAGCCATCCAAACCATCTTTCATGGCCACAAAATAAGGATTATTGGTCGTTGAAATAGATACACCCAAGTTCAATTCTTTGGCTTCTTTTTTCGTTACTTCACCAGAAGATTTTCCAGCACCATTGCCCAGACCAGTTGCTCCACAAGCTGTTAGGACAAGAATAAATGAGACGATGAGGGCAAAAAAGCCGATTTTTTTGTAGATTTCATGTTAAAACTCCTTTATGATTTTGCTACTTTAAAACGATCAAGTAGAACTGCAATTAAAATGACAATCCCTTTGACAACTTGTTGCCAGAAGGCTGATACACCGATAATATTCAAACCATTATTCAGAACACCGACAATCAATGCCCCAATCAAGGTTCCTAGAATGCGACCTTTACCGCCTGATAAAGAGGTTCCACCTAAGACAACAGCCGCAATCGCATCCATCTCATAGCTTGCACCTGCTGTAGGTTGTGCCGAACTCAATCGAGAAGTGATAATCAATCCAGAGATGGCTGCCATCATTCCCGAAATGGTGTAAATAATGATTTTAACTTTGTTCAACTTGACACCTGAGATGTACGCTGCTTTTTCATTGCCTCCTAGCGCGTAGACAGATTTCCCAAAGGCTGTTTTATGAAGTAAGACGTATAAGATAACAAACACTAAGAACATTAAGATAACTGGGAAAGGAATCCCAACAATATAACCTTGTCCCAAGAATTGGAATAAGAAACTATCACTCAATCCATGTGTCATAGGGTTTCCATTTGTATAGACCAGTGTCGCCCCTCTAAAGATTGTCATGGTCGCCAAGGTAACAATGAAAGGCGCTAACTTGCCATAAGCCACCAGCAACCCATTCAACATTCCAAAAATGCCACCTAGTAGAACCGCGGCTAAAATCGCGATTGGAACTGGAAAACCACCTGCAATCAAACCTGCTGACAAGGCACTGGATAAAGCCAAGACAGAACCAACGGACAAGTCAATTCCACCAGTTAAGATAACAAAAGTCATCCCAAAGGCGATAAATCCATTTGCTGTCACTTGGAGCAAAAGATTGAGTGGGTTATTAGTGGTTAAAAAATTAGGATTCATGATGGTGATAATGATCATCAATCCAATCAAAGCCATCAGAGTCGTCAACTCCGACATATATTTCATCACTTGTTTCACTGTTATTTTCCTCCTGTTGCCAACTGCATGACTTTTTCTTGTGTCGCTTCTCTACGGCTTAATTCTCCGTTAATTTTTCCTTCGTGCATGACCAAAATCCGATCACTCACTCCCAAAACCTCAGGTAAGTCTGAAGACACCATGATAATCGGAACTCCACGTTCTGCCAATTCATTCATCAATTGATAGATTTCACGTTTGGCACCAACGTCAACACCGCGTGTCGGTTCATCAAGAATCAGCACTTTCGGAGCAATTCCAATCCATTTGGATAAGATAACTTCTTGCTGATTGCCTCCCGATAAATTGCCCACGGGCATAGTAGGTGTTCCCGATTTGATCCGCAAGCGTTCAATCAAACTTTGCACAAAATCTGTACTCGTTTTCTCGTCGAAGAAACCTTTTGGACTAAAATCCTTGATGCTAGGCAAGGTCATATTATCCTTGAGAGAAAAATCTAAAATGAGTCCCTCTTCTTTTCGGTCTTCTGTTAAGAATCCAATCCCCTTTGCGATAGCTTGCGTAGGTTCTTGAATCTGCAGAGTTTCTCCATTTAACTTCATTTCTCCTGCAAAAAGTGGATCAATACCAAAAATCGCCCGCATGACTTCTGTTCGACCTGCTCCCATCAATCCTGAAAAACCAAGAATTTCTCCGCTTCGAACCTGGAATGAAACATCTTGAAATGCCTTGCCTGTCAGATTGCTTGCTTCAAATACAACTTCCCCAAGAGTCGCTGTTTTTTCTGGATAATAGTCGTCAATCTCACGCCCAACCATTTTCTTAACCAATTCATCAGGATTGGTTTGAGCAGTTTCTTTGGTATCCACTACAATTCCATCACGCATGACTGTCACAAGATCTGTAATCTGGAAAATTTCCTCCATGCGGTGAGAAATATAAACTATCCCGACACCCTCAGCCTTCAAACTACGAATAATAGCAAATAAGCTTTCCGTTTCACGATCTGTCAGGGCAGCCGTCGGTTCATCCATGATAAGAAGGGAAACATCTGACAGTAAACTTTTGGCAATTTCAATCATTTGCTGTTGCCCAACAGATAAGTCTCCAATAATGGTGTTGAGTGGAATGGTGACTCCCAGACGTTGGAAAGCCTCTTTTGCTTTTGTTCGCATGGCAGTCTGGTCCAGAAGCCCCAATTTTGTTTTGATTTCTCGTCCCAAAAATAAATTTTCCAGAACGGTCATATCTGGCCAAGTATTCATTTCTTGGTGAATAAAGCTAATCCCAAAGCGCTCTGCTTCTTGCGGATTTGAAAAGGTAGTTTCCTTACCATCAATAAATATGGTCCCTGAAGTCGCTGGGAACAAACCTGTCAAAATGTTCATCAGGGTCGATTTCCCTGCACCATTTTCCCCCATAAGAGCATGAATTTCACTAGAACGAAGTACTAGATCAATACTCTCCAAGACTCGGTTATTTCCAAATGATTTAGAAATGCCCGTCATTTCAATTTTCATTGACTACTTCCTTTCTAGATGGTCACACCAGATTGTAGAATAATGTTGGAATAAGGCGTATTTTCACCTGTACGAATGACCGCCTTGACCTCATGATTCGCTCTTTTCAAGTCCTCATGAGAGACATAGATCACTTCCACTTGATTTCCCAATTTATCTAAAATTGCTTGCCATTGATCTGGATTAACTGTCTTAATTTCTTCTGCTAAAATGACTTTTTCTACCACGATATGTTCCAGATACATGTCCAGAACATCTTGAAAAGTTGGTTGACCAGAGACTACGGCTAAATCAATTTTTTCTACTCCCGATGGAACGGGTAAGCCCAAATCCCCTATACAGACTCTGTCAGTATGTCCCAAATCTGCTGCTAATTTTGCAATGTTACTATTCAAAATGCAAGTTTTTTTCATATTTTGGATGCTCCTTCATTTCCTTAAGATATGGCATGCCACCTTGGGCACCAAATTTTTGAACCGATAGTTGGGACGCAATTGTTGCAAAAGCTAACGCCTCTTTAATCTTCAATCCTTTTGAAATAGCGTAGGCCAAACCTGCATTAAAGGTATCTCCAGCACCTGTCGTATCTACCGCTTGAGCTGGAATAGCCGGAATTTCCTGCAATTCTTCTTCATCGTGGAAAATAGAACCTTTGGTTCCAAGTGTCACAATCAATTTATTCGAGTAAGATGCCACCACATCTTTCAAGCTTTTATCAGGGAATAATTCTTGACACTCATGCTCATTAGGAGTGATGAAATCAACAAAGTCAAGCATCTCCAAATCAGTAGAACGAGCAGGGGCAGGATTATAGAGAACCTTCACTCCCTTTTCTTTGCAAAAACGAGCAATGGAAAGATTGACTTCGTGTGGAACTTCATTTTGCAAGACAACCATATCTGCGTACCGTTCCCACATGGTCCGCAATCACTTGATTTTTCTTCAAATTTTCTAATAAAATCGGACCAAAAGAGTCATTCCCGACCGCTCCCAGCATGGAAACTTGATCTTCTTCTGTCTGCAGACGCCCTAGAGCTACTGCCTGATTGGCTCCTTTACCACCAGGAACCATGGAAAAACGCTCTCCAAAAACCGTCTCCCCTTGCTCTGCAACTCGGTTTGTCTCCATGACCAAATCCATGGAGACACTTCCTACTACAACAATCTTATTGATAGGAAGATTGGTGAATGGTTGACAAAGATGGATAAATAAATTGACTCATCAAGATATCATCATAGCCAATCACCTGAACATCCTCAGGAATTCGCTTTCCTCGTGACAATAATTCATGAATATAAGCGATGGCATGAATATCCGAAGGTGCAATAATACTGTCAACCTCAGGAAACTCTTCTAAGTAGACACGCGCTTCTTTTTGAATCCGTTCAAAATCAAAACTATCGCTATCACAAATAGAAAAGTTCCTGTCTTGTTTCATCAGATAAGAGCGACTGGCTTCAAAACGCTGGTTGATATTTTCAGCTCCATCAAGAGGACCTCGAATCAATAAAATATTTTTGGCACCTGCCTGACAAATCGCTTCCGCAGCCAAACGGCCACCAGCTTTATTATCAGAAAAGACGCCATATTGCGTTTCTTGACCAACACGGTCAACAACGACCACAGGAATTGTAATTTCAGGGTGTTGCAGAGTAAAATCATGCGTTGTGATAATGCCCGCTGCATTACTCTGTAGTAAAACATGCAGATACTCTTCTTCCAGCACAGCACTATCGGAGAGACTCCCCAACATCACTCGGTAGCCCTGTTCTTTTAAAAATTCTTGCGCACCTCGCGCCAATCGTGGAAAAAGGGATTGGAAATATCTGGAAGTAAGAGACCTACTAATTGATTTTTCTTTGTTTTCAAGGATTGAGCCAGCACATTTGGATTATAATGCAGTTTTTCAATGGCTGATTTGATTTTTTGCCGTGCTTCGTCACCCACATAGCCTTTTTGAGAAATATATCTTGAAACAGTGGACTTTGATACGCCAGCTTCTTGGGCTACTTGCTTAATGGTTGCCATTTCAATCTCCTTCTCAATTTTTTTGGAACCGTTCTCACATTTTAAATTGTAACCGTTTTCCTTTTTCTTGTCAAGGATTTTTTTCAAAAAAATTCACCAGATCAACTGATGAATTTCGATAGCACGATAGTTTGATTATAAGATTGCCAAAATGACAAAGTTTAAGATAAAGAGTGCTGTTGCTCCCCAGAGAATAGGATGAAGGTCTTTTGCTTGACCTTTTACTACTTTTACCAAACAGTAGAAGATAAAGGCCGCTGCAATACCGTATGAGATGGAATAGCAAAGAGCCATGAAGAAGGCTGCAAAGAAAGCTGGAAGCGCATCTTCGAAGTTGCTCCAATCCACATCAAGGAAAGAAGAAACCATCATCACACCGACGATAATCAAAGCAGGTGCTGTTGCTGCTGCAGGGACAATTCCGATAATAGGCAAAAGAATAATGGAAAGTAAGAAGGTAACTGCCGTTGACACTGCTGTCAAACCAGTACGTCCGCCTTCAGCAATACCTGCTGCAGACTCTACATAAGTGGTTGTATTGGATGTACCAAAGAGGGCACCGATTGAGGTACCGATAGCATCCGCAAAGAGGGCACGGTCCATTTTTGAAGAGAATCCAGAAGAATTTTCAAGAGCTTTTTCATCTTCAGCAGAGAAGATACCTGTCTTACGACCAGTTCCAATGAAGGTACCAAGTGTGTCAAATGTATCTGACAATGAGAATGCAAAAATCGTCATGGGAACAAGTGGCAAGCGGCTTGAATCACTAAAGAGTGAGCCCATTCCACCAAAAGCAGCGAAGAAAGTTGTACCAAGTTCGCCAAAGGCTGAACCGATATTATTTGAAAAACTAATTGTTGAAAGATCTACAACCCCCATTGGAATACCAAGAAGAGTCGTTGCAACGATCCCAATCAAGATAGCACCACGGACATTTTTAATAACCAAAATAGCTGTGAGAAATAGTCCGATGATGGCCAAAAGTACTGCTGGATCAGTAAAGGTAGAAATAGCAGCTACCACACCACCATTTGCAGCAATAGATTGAACACCTTGCGATAAATCAGCCACATCTGGACTAGCACCATTAATGGCTACGATATTGCCAGCTGATAATGAAAAATCAATGATATTGGCATTTTTAAAACCGAGATAGGCAACAAAAACTCCGATACCACCACCAATAGCATGTTGAAGGCTAATGGGAATGGCTTTGATAATGCTCTTGCGAACTTTTGTGACAGTGATAAAAATATTGAACAAACCACAGATAAAGACCATGGCTAGCGCTTCTTGCCAAGTAAAACCAAGCCCAAAGACCACTGTGTAGGTAAAGAAGGCATTCAAGCCCATCCCCGGTGCCAAAGCATAAGGTACATTTGCGAACAAGCCCATGATAAGGGTTGAAATAACTGCAGAAATGATGGTCGCCAAGAAAACAGCTTGTGTCGGCATGCCTGCTGCACCCAAGATGGCAGGGTTAACAAATAAAATATAACTCATGGCGAAGAAAGTCGTCAAACCTGCCATGATTTCAGTTGACACGGTTGTTCCGTGTTCTTTTAGCTTGAAAAATTGTTCCATTTTTCTAAAAATCTCCTTATTTTACGAACTATATTAAAATCATAAACCAAAATTATTCTTTTTTCAATGATTTCATTTAAGAAAATGCTTCATTTTATAAAAAATAAAAGTAAATTCCGAATTTTATGATTAAAAACCGAATATTGTCGTGAAAAATACACAAACATGCCTATTTCTCCTTCATTTTTGATTATCATCCTAGATTTTGGTATACTTTTTGAATATATTCAAAGTGAAAATAAAAAAAGAAAGATATTTGTACGTATATATAATATGAAGAAAAAAATTATTTCTTTAGATTTGGACGGTACCCTGCTAAACTCAGATAGCCAATTAAGTCACTATACCATCCAAACGATTAAACGAGTAAGAGAAGCCGGTCACATCGTTCTTATTGCAACTGGAAGACCATATCGAATGGCAGACAGCTATTATAAGGAATTGCAATTGGATACTCCTATGATTAATTTTAATGGTTCTTTAGTCCATATCCCTCATAAAAAATGGCAATGGGAGCAATCCAGTCTCATTGATAAGCAGTATCTAATTGAATTTTTGAAACAAGAACGTCGATTTCAGGCAGATTTTATTGCAGGTGAATACAAGAAAAAATTCTTTGTGACCCAGCAACATTTGGATAAAATTGACCCGAAACTATTCGGAGTAGAGGAAATTCTCCCAGAAACCCTCATTCAACCCAATCTCATCACAGAAAATCCCCATTCAATCCTCATGCAGACACATGCCCAAGATAAGTACGCATTAGCTGCTGAAATGACGGACTACTTCAACGACGAAATCGAGATCAACACCTGGGGTGGGCCACTCAACATTCTCGAAACATGCGCCAAAGGAGTGACCAAAGCTGCCGGATTGACTTACCTTCTAGATCAACTGCAGGCAGATCCGCAAGATTTAATTGCCTTCGGAGACGAGCATAACGATATTGAAATGCTACAATTGGCAGGAATTGGCTATGCTATGAAAAACGCTAGTAACACCCTCATTCCGTATGCTGACCGCATGACCGAGTTTAATAACGACGAGGACGGTGTCGCTCGTGAACTGGAAAAACTTCTTCTATAGATGACAAAAGCTCGAGCAACCGAGCTTTTTTACTTAGACTCCATTCATTATTGCCCATTACCAATTCTGTTTATCCACTTGTTAAATACCTATCTATTTACAAAAACAAATCAATCACAACTATGGGGGCAAGAGCTCTCTAACAGGCGAAGCGCTCTCCACTACCATTTGCTATACAATAGAATATAGGTCAAGCTAAATCCAGACAAGGCCATGTTCGAAGCAATCATTCCTAAATAGGGAGTAATTGTCACCTTATCACTTCTTCAATCACAAACTGTGAATAATAAACCTAGAAACACAAGTATTCTAACACAACTTTACTCAGCTTTCTTATGCTTTCTCCGTTTCGTTATTTGCCTTTCGAATGTTGCTATAATAATTTTAGAAATTTAAAGGCAACTTGAGAGTTTCATGAAAATTTTTGAAAGACTGAACGCCTTGTTCTCCTCCTTTCATGGTTTTTATCTGATGCAACAAAAAAGGACTTGACAGAAGATGTGAAAGCGGTTATAATAGCATTAGTCATTAAACTGCCTATAATATCGTGGGTTGGCCGACAAAAAAATTTAGGAGGATCAATAATGAGTATTGGAATCATTATTGCAAGCCATGGCGAATTTGCAGCTGGTATTCATCAATCTGGCTCTATGATTTTTGGCGAACAAGAAAAAGTACAAGTTGTTACTTTTATGCCAAGCGAAGGTCCAGATGATTTACATGCCAAGTTCATATCTGCCATTGACGCATTTGATGCAGATGACGAAATCTTGGTCTTGGCCGATCTTTGGAGTGGATCACCATTTAACCAAGCAAGTCGCGTTGCTGGAGAAAATCCAGATCGTAAATTCGTTATCTTGACAGGTCTTAACTTGCCAATGTTGATCCAGGCTTATACAGAACGCATGATGGATGCTTCTGCTGGCGTGGAACAAGTTGCGGCAAATATTTTGAAAGAAGCACGTGACGGTGTCAAGGTTCTTCCAGAAGAATTAGAACCTCAAGTTGAAGCACCTGCTGCTGTTGCGAGCGAAGCACCAAAAAGTGCTATTCCAGAAGGAACAGTCATTGGCGATGGCAAGTTGAAAATCAATCTTGCTCGTATCGATACTCGTCTCTTACATGGTCAGGTTGCTACTGGTTGGACACCTGCTTCTAAGGCAGATCGTATCATCGTTGTTTCAGACAAAGTTTCTCAAGACGAGCTTCGTAAAAGCTTGATTAAACAAGCTGCATCAGGTAACGTTAAAGCGAATGTTATTCCAATCAAGAAATTGATTGAAATTTCAAAAGACCCACGTTTTGGTGGTACACACGCGCTCATTCTTTTCGAAACACCTCAAGAAGCTCTTGAAGCTATCGAAGGTGGCATAAAAATTCCAGAATTGAACGTTGGTTCAATGGCGCATTCAACTGGTAAAACAATGGTTAACAATGTATTGTCAATGGACAAAGAAGACGTTGCAACCTTTGAAAAATTGCGTGACTTGGGTGTTAAATTCGATGTCCGCAAAGTACCAAACGACTCTAAAAAAGACTTGTTTGAATTGATTAAAAAAGCAAACGTTAAATAAATCTGTTAATCTATTAAACATTTTATTTAAAAGCTTTACAATTCTACTGTCTCCATTCATTCAAGTCACAACTTGAAAACTTTAACAAACGAAAGGAATGTTGATTTATCATGGATATTTCACTTATTTCAGCGATTTTGGTTGTTGTTGTTGCCTTCCTCGCAGGTATGGAAGGAATCCTCGACCAATTCCAATTCCACCAACCATTGATTGCATGTACATTAATCGGTCTTGTAACTGGTAACTTGGCTGCAGGTGTAGCTCTTGGTGGTACTCTTCAACTCGTTGCCCTTGGTTGGGCAAATATCGGTGCCGCTGTTGCTCCGGATACTGCCCTTGCTTCTGTAGCAGCTGCGATCATCTTGATCAAAGGTGGCGACTTCTCACTTCAAGCCATCTCTGTTGCCCAAGGTCTTGCTATCCCTCTTGCAGTTGCTGGTCTTTTCTTGACTATGATTGTTCGTACAATTTCCGTTGGTTTGGTTCACGGTGCGGATGCTGCTGCTGAACGTGGCGACTTTGGTTTCCTGCTGCAGCCTTTCTTGCTATCCCAGCAGATGCAGTGCGTTCAGCCCTTGAACTCATGCCAGACTGGCTCCAAGGTGGTATGCAAGTCGGCGGTGGTATGGTTGTTGCCGTAGGTTTCGCTATGGTTATCAACATGATGGCAACTCGCGAAGTATGGCCATTCTTTGCCCTTGGTTTCGCACTTGCTGCTGTTACACAATTGACACTTATCGCTATGGGTACAATCGGTGTTGCAATGGCTCTTATCTACCTTAACCTTTCTAAAAAAGGTGGCAATGGTGGAGCTGTGAGCGCATCAAATGACCCAATCGGCGACATCTTAGATGATTACTAAGAAGAAGGGAGAAATTAACGTGTCAGAAAAAATTCAACTTTCATTAGCAGAACGCCGCAAAGTTTGGTTGCGTTCAACCCTTCTTCAAGCATCTTGGAACTATGAGCGTATGCAAAACTTGGGGTGGGCATACACACTTGTTCCAGCTTTGAAACGCCTTTACACTACTAAAGAAGACCGTGCAGCAGCTCTTACTCGTCACATGGAATTCTTCAACACTCACCCATACGTAGCTGCTCCTATCGTCGGTGTAACACTTGCCCTCGAAGAAGAGCGTGCAAATGGTACTGACATTGACGATGCTGCTATCCAAGGGGTAAAAATCGGTATGATGGGGCCTCTTGCTGGTATTGGTGACCCAGTCTTCTGGTTTACTGTTCGTCCTATCCTCGGTGCCCTTGGTGCTTCACTTGCACTTGGTGGTAGCGTCATTGGACCAATCCTCTTCTTTGTAGCATGGAATGCAATTCGTATGGCCTTCTTATGGTATACACAAGAGCTTGGTTATAAATCAGGTAAAGAAATCACTAAAGACATGTCTGGTGGTATCCTCCAAGATATCACTAAAGGTGCTTCTATCCTTGGTATGTTCATCTTGGCTGTCTTAGCTGAACGTTGGGTTTCTATCAAGTTTGCCTTCAACGTATCTGAAGTGCCACTTGATGAGAAAGCTTACATCCACTGGGATAAATTAGCTGATGGCAGCGAAGGTATTCGTCAAGCCTTTGAACAAGTTGGACAAGGTTTGTCACAAACACCAACTAAAGTTACAACCTTCCAACAAAACTTGGATGGATTGATTCCAGGCTTCATGAACTTACTTCTTGTATTCATCTGTATGTGGTTATTGAAGAAAAAAGTTTCTCCAATCACAATCATCATCGGATTGTTTGCAGTTGGTATCCTTGCTCGCGTATTTGGTATCATGTAATCCAAAATATTACACATATGGGTTTCCTTCGGGAAGCCCTTTATGGTATACTGAAACAGATTAGAAAAGGAGAACTCATGGCGCAATCACTCAATAGTACAGTTGAATTACATACTACCGGCGTTTCTTACATGGATTTGGGCGGAAAAGTTGGTAAATTTTTGATTGGGGAAAAGGCTCTCGAATTTTATCCGGATGCCAACGTAGAGCGCTTCGTTCAAATTCCATGGGCGGATGTAGAGAAGATTGGAGCCAATGTTTCGGGTAAGAAAATTAGCCGTCACTTTGAAGTCTATACAGCTCAAGGAAAATTTCTATTTGCATCAAAAGATTCAGGCAGTATTTTAAAAATCGCTCGTCATTATATTGGCAATGAAAAAGTAGTGCAACTACCAACTTTACTGCAAACCATTGGTCGTGGCATCCAAAATCTATTTGCCAAAAAAAAATAAATAGGGTATAATATTTCCAACGGATAAGTAGGATTGTTTCCTTTTTCAGAAAGTCTGCGGTGGCTGCGAGCAGATATTGGGACAATGTGAAATTCTACCGTTAGAAAAAATTACATAAACAATCAAGCACTTTTTGTGGAAGCTGGATGGAACCGCGGTAACTCGCTCCAGCATGACAAAAAGTGTTTTTATTTTCAGGAGGTAAACGTCTATGATTCAAATCATTGTCCATGCTTTTGCGAATCGTTCAGAAGGAGTCGTTGAAGTTCTCTACGCCTCGACAGATTCTGAGTCTATAGCTGAAAAAATGACTGATTTCAAAAAGGAATTCCCCGGAGATTATTTAGCAATCTACGACCTACCACTTGATACTAATCTTGCTCAATTATCGTACTATCCATCGGTTGCTATTTCGCTTGACGACTTTACCGACTGACCCACACTTTTTTGGAGGGCATACAACATGTTAGATTTAAAACGTATCCGTACAGATTTTGACACCGTTGCTGAGAAATTAGCGACTCGTGGCGTTGCTGCTGAAACCTTGACAGAAATTAAAGAACTAGACCAAAAGCGTCGTGAACTTTTGGTCAAGTCAGAAGAATTAAAGGCAGAGCGCAACCTCTCTTCTGCTGCCATTGCACAAGCTAAGCGAAATAAGGAAGATGCCAGCCAGCAAATCGCTGCTATGCAGGAAGTTTCCGCTGCTATTAAAGCTATCGATGCTGACTTGACTCAAATCGACGAACAATTGCAAGCTATTATTCAAATCTTGCCAAATACGCCTCACGATAGTGTACCAGTAGGTGCTGATGAGGAAGAAAATGTGGAAGTTCGTCGTTGGGGAACTCCTCGCGAATTTGACTTTGATATCAAGGCTCATTGGGATCTTGGTGAAGACTTGGACATCCTAGACTGGGAACGTGGTGCTAAGGTCACTGGCGCTCTGAGCATGCTAGCGAGGGCTACCAAGAAGTCATTCCTCCTTACATGGTCAATCATGACTCTATGTTTGGTACAGGGCAATATCCAAAATTCAAGGAAGATACTTTTGAATTAGCTGACAGCCCTTACGTCCTCATCCCAACAGCTGAGGTACCTTTGACCAACTACTACCGAAATGAAATCCTTGATGGTAAGGATTTGCCAATCTACTTCACAGCCATGAGCCCATCTTTCCGTTCTGAAGCTGGTTCTGCTGGTCGCGATACACGCGGACTCATTCGTCTTCACCAATTCCATAAGGTTGAAATGGTTAAATTTGCCAAACCAGAAGAATCTTATGATGAACTGGAAAAAATGACAACCAATGCGGAAAACATCTTGCAAAAATTAGGTTTGCCATATCGTGTTCTTGCCCTCTGTACAGGCGACATGGGCTTCTCAGCTGCTAAAACCTATGACTTGGAAGTGTGGATTCCAGCGCAAAATGCCTACCGTGAAATCTCAAGCTGTTCCAATACGGAAGATTTCCAAGCTCGCCGCGCACAAATTCGCTACCGCGATGAAGCAGATGGTAAGGTCAAATTGCTTCACACCCTCAATGGTTCAGGACTTGCAGTGGGGCGTACAGTCGCTGCTATTCTTGAAAACCACCAAAACGAAGATGGTTCTGTTACCATTCCAGAAGTTCTTCGTCCATACATGGGTGGTGCAGAAGTCATTGCCCCTAAATAAGACAAAAAATCGTCAGGAGATCAACTCGTGACGATTTCTTTTTGCATATATATCAAACCCATTCCAGGTTGAATGGTCTCCAATTCTCCTGTTTTTACATAGCCTAAGCTGCTATAGAATGCAACCAAGGATTCTTCTTGGAAAATAGTAGCTAATGTCCATTTTGTAACAGATGGGTAAGATTTTTCAAACATCCTAATAGCTGCTTTGGCATAGCCATTCCCTTGATAATTCGGTAAAACAGCAATGACTCCAAGCCAAGCCTCTTCTGCTTTCTCATTTGTTTGCACACGGAGATAGCCTATTTTTTCTTGTTCTAGCTCAATCCACCAATAGTGACTAAGCGGTCGCTCCAGCTTTTCATTGATACGCTCTACACTTTCCAAATAAGGTGAACCCTCATCTCTATATTTTTCATAGAGCGAATGAAAAGCTAGTTTCTGCATCTCCAGTAGCTGCTCCACATCTGTCCGCTCTGCTATTTTCAAAATAAGCATACACACCTCCTAGGCTAAATTACTCTTGATAATCACCGCCCGCTACACCATAATATTCCTCTAAGGTTTGTCCCGAAGCATAAATATCTGCCGCCTCTTGGCCGATATAGCGAACATGCCAACTTTCTGCTATGTAGCCCGTGCTACTCTCTTTCCCAGCCAAATAGCGGACCACAAAGCCATATTCATGTGCATGCTGCGCTAACCAGTTGGCTGCTTGTGGCTCTGTTAACAATTGTCCATTGCTATCTAAGAGATCAAATGCCAACCCCGTCTGGTGCTCACTGTAACTAGGTCGAGCAGAATAGGTATCCACGTTCGCTTGAGAGTCGGACGCCACATAGCCATTATAAGTCGCTGCCTGAGTCTCGTAGGAACGGAATCCGCTATAGGAATTACTAACTGCAAATCCCTGTGCCTGCATCGTTGCTATCAAAGATTGAAAAGCTACCAAAGCAGTTGGGTCTTCGCCGGGAGCATAGAAGGCCGCAACCGGATGCTTTTTATTGACGATGATCACAGGACCATATTTCCCCTGAACACTATAGTAGGTGCCATTGTCGGTAATCTCTGCATTTTTATTCTCAACCGTCGGTTCTGAGGAAGAAACAACTTCCTCGGAAATCACCTCATCCTGACTATCTTCACTTGCTGGAGACTCTTTTACAGTGGACTGACTAGAAGTAACTAACTGACTCGTAACTTTTTTCCGACCCACTGAGCTTTCTTTGGAAAAGATCATCGTAGCAATTATCCAAAAACTGCTAAAACTAGTACAAACACTAGCACATGCATGTCCGTTTTCTTTTTTACGTCTCATCCCCTTCCTATTCCTTTCCTCATTGTAGCGTGATTTATTTTTCCTGTCAAAATAAAACAAGAGTTGGAACAAATAGTCCCTCCTCTTGTTTTATTTGAAGGAGATAAGAATTTGACACAGGAGTTAAGAGGACAAATCGGCGTTTATAACAAAAGTGGTGAGTGATCTCCCTTCATTGCCAAGCTCAAAAGTTCTGTGCAGAGGTGGAATAAACCTTTTTAGGTTGAACATCTAGTAATAAAAAAAGTGGTGACAAAATCGCATTTCTTCGAAACGAACGATTTTTGTCCCACTCTCTTAATATTTACGAAAGCGCTGATAGCGATTTTCTAAGAGTTGGTCTAATGGCAAAGCTTGTAAGTTTGCTAACTCTGCTATAAGCATCTCTTTGATTTCCATGGCTACTTCTTTTGCCAATTTTCCTCGCTCAGGAATCACTTGGTCGACCACATCCATCTTGAGCAGTTCATAAGAAGTAGTTTTCATCAGTTCTGCTGCTTCCATAGCGCGCGAGCTATCTTTCCAAAGAATAGAGGCAAAACCTTCCGGACTAAGGACAGCGTAAATGGAATGTTCCAACATCCAGACCTTGTCCGCTACCGCCAGAGCCAAGGCTCCACCTGAACCCCCTTCACCGATAATAATAGCAATGATTGGCACTTTCAGGTCACTCATTTCCATAAGATTTCGAGCGATAGCTTCTCCCTGACCACGCTCCTCAGCTCCTACACCAGGATAGGCCCCTGCTGTGTTGATAAAAGTGATAACTGGACGGTTAAATTTTTCTGCTTGTTTCATGAGGCGTAGAGCCTTACGATATCCCTCTGGACTGGGCTGACCAAAATTACGACTGAGATTATCCTGTAAATTTTTACCCTTTTGAATCCCAATCAAGGTAACAGGCATGTCATTTAAAAAACCAACACCACCCACAATCGCGCCATCATCTCGGAAATTGCGATCTCCATGAAATTCTATAAAATCATCCAAGATAGTATCGGCATAATCCAAACTAGTCCAACGAGCTTGATCACGCGCCTGACGAATAGTTGCTGCTACATCTGTCATTTGATACCTCCGTGTAAGCGCACCAAGTTTCCGATGACGTCACGCAAATCTGTGCGTTTGACAATGGCATCTACGAAACCATGTTCTAAAAGAAACTCAGCTTTTTGAAAATCATCTGGCAAGGTTTCTCGCACAGTTGATTCAATAACGCGTCGTCCTGCAAAGCCTACCAAAGACTGGGGCTCAGCCAAAATGACATCCCCTTCCATGGCAAAGGAAGCCGTCACGCCACCTGTGGTTGGATCCGTTAAAATCGTCAAGTAAAAGAGTCCCGCCTCTGAATAACGCTTGACGCTAGCAGAAATTTTAGCCATCTGCATCAGACTCATAATCCCTTCTTGCATACGGGCTCCCCCAGATGCGGTAAAAAGGATGACCGGCAACTTGTGCTGCGTCGCTTTTTCAAATAATCGTGTGATTTTCTCACCAACCACTGTCCCCATGGAAGCCATGATAAAATTCGCATCCATGATTCCCAGAGCGACTTTTTGTCCATGAATGGTCGCAATACCTGTCAAAACAGCTTCGTCTAAGCCAGTCTTTTGGCGTGTCTGCGCTAGCTTTTCTCCATATCCCGGGAAATTCAAAGGATTTTTCGTCTCAATTCCAGCGAAATATTCTTCAAAAGAGCCTGCGTCTACAATCAAATTCAAGCGCTCAAGAGCTGAAATCCGAAAAGTGTAGGCGCAAAATGGGCAGGTCTTGTCTACTCCCAAATCCTTTTGATAGATGGTCTTCTTACAAGCTGGACACTTGGCAAAGAGTTCATCAGGAACCTCAGGCTTCGTTTGAGGCGCGTCTTGAACCTGTGAACGGTTTGGATTGATGCGGATATACTTATCCTTTCTCGAAAACAAAGCCATTTCCTTCTCCTTTTTCTATTGTTACTTCAATTTTTCTTGATAATGAGGCAGAAATTCTTCCATCAGATAAGCGGTGTCATAATCCCCAGCTACCACACGGGCATCTGAAATCAATTCCCACTGGAAATCACTATTGGTCAGAACCCCTTCAATTTCTAGTTCGTAAAGAGCACGTTGCATTTTCATGAGCGCCTCAAAGCGATTTTCCCCATGAACAATGACTTTGGCAATCATGGAATCGTAATAAGGTGGGATGGTATAGCCCTCGTACATGGCTGAATCTACCCGTACACCGACACCACCGCTTGGCAAACGAAGACTGTTAATCTTACCCGGACTTGGCGCAAAGTTAAAGTTTGGATTTTCTGCATTGATACGGCACTCGATAGCATGACCTGTGATGGTAATTTGATCTTGATTAACCATTAACTTTTCACCAGATGCAATCCGAATCTGCTCTTTGACAATGTCGATTCCAGTCACAAACTCCGTCACGGGATGCTCCACTTGGACACGGGTATTCATTTCCATGAAATAGAATTCGCCTTTAGCTTCATCTAGTAGGAACTCAATGGTCCCTGCATTTTCATAAGAAACAGCTTCTGCTGCCCGCACTGCCGCTTGACCAATTTGCTGGCGCAAGGTTTGACCAATAGCGATAGAGGGTGCTTCTTCCAGTACTTTTTGATTATTTCTCTGAAGCGAGCAATCCCGTTCACCCAGATGGATCACATGTCCAAATTGATCTGCCAAGATCTGTACTTCAATATGACGTGCAGGATAGACAACACGCTCCATATACATGGCACCATTACCAAAAGCAGCCTTGGCTTCTTGAGAAGCCGATTCAAATGCTGCAACCAAATCTTCAGCCTTTTCGACCTTACGAATCCCTTTACCGCCACCGCCAGCCGAAGCTTTAAGCATAACCGGATAACCAATTTTTTCCGCAATTTCAAGCGCCTCATCCGCAGTGTATACTTCACCATCAGAACCCGGAATAACAGGAACTTGTGCCTTTATCATCTCAGCCCGAGCGTTGATTTTGTCCCCCATGGTATCCATCACTATCCCAGAAGGTCCTATAAATTTGATTCCTACTTCTTCACATAAGGTCGCAAATTTGGAGTTTTCACTCAAAAATCCAAAGCCTGGGTGAATGGCTTCTGCTCCTGTCAAAACAGCCGCCGAAATAATATTATTCATATTAAGGTAGGAATCACTCGAGCGAGCAGGACCAACACAAACAGCTTCGTCAACCAACATAGTATGAAGCGCTTCCTTGTCCGCCTCTGAATAGATGGCGACCGTCGCAATCCCCAATTCTCGCGCTGCTCGAACAATCCGCACCGCAATTTCGCCACGATTAGCGATTAAAATTTTTGAAAACACAGTCGTCCTCCCTCTTGCACTGCTTAGTTGCCAATGGCAAAGGTCAAGGTCCCACTGGCAGCCAACTTGCCATCCACTTCTGCTTTAGCTTCTACCACCGCAATAGTCCCACGGCGTTTGACAAAAGTCGCTGTCATAACGAGCTGATCCCCTGGTAGCACTTGCTTTTTAAATTTGACCTTATCCATACCTGCATAAAAGACCAACTTGCCCTGATTTTCTTCTTTGGATAATTCCAAAACACCTGCGGTTTGCGCAAGTGCCTCCATGATGAGGACACCCGGCATAACAGGATAATCAGGAAAATGACCGTTGAAAAAGGGCTCGTTAATGGTCACATTTTTAAGAGCAACTATGGTATCTTCACTAACTTCCAAGACCCGATCCACCAATAGCATGGGATAGCGATGCGGTAAAACCTCTTTAATTTTTACAATATCAATCATTGAATACGCACCAATCCTTGTCCAAATTCAACCACCGCTTCATTTGACACCAAAATTTCAGTGATGACACCGTCCTGTGGTGCAGGAACTTCATTCATAACTTTCATGGCTTCGATAATGAGTAAGGTTTGTCCTTTTTTGACGCTATCTCCGACAGCTACAAAAGCTGGTTTATCAGGAGATGGTGACAAGTAAGCCACACCCACAAGAGGGCTGTCCACAATATTTCCTTGAGCAGGTGCCTCTGTATTCACAACTTCTTCTACTTCTGGTACAGAGCTTTCTGTCACAACTGGACTTACTTGCGCCGTTGCAGCAAGAGGAGCTGCCGCCTCTGTTGAAGTATTAGATACTACTGGAGTTAGTCCTGCTCCATTTTTACTAAAGGCCAACTCATCATTACCATTTTTATAAGAAAATTCACGCAGACTCGACCCATCAAACTGGCTCATCAAGTCCTTAATCTCTGAGATATTCATGTATCTTACCCTTCCCAACGCTTGAAGGCAATGACCGAATTATGCCCACCAAAACCAAACGTATTTGAAATGGCATAGTTAATTTCCAGTGGACGACCTTGTCCATAGATAACATCTGCTTCAATATCCTCAGACAATTCTGTCGTGCCAGCTGTCATTGGTGCATAGGAATGTTTCATAGATTCCACCACCGCTACAGCTTCAATCGCTCCTGCTGCACCTAGCAAATGGCCTGTAAATGATTTTGTAGATGAAACTGGTGTTTTCGTACCAAAGACAGAGACGATGGCTTGGCTTTCACCCTTTTCATTGGCAGGAGTAGAAGTTCCATGAGCATTGATATAATCCACATCTGTCGGCTGAATACCTGCTTCTGAGAGAGCTAATTGCATAGCTTTAATCGCTCCTAACCCTTCTGGATGTGGAGAGGTCATGTGGTGAGCATCGCAAGTATTTCCATATCCTACAACCTCCGCTAAGATGGTCGCCCCACGCTTTTTAGCATGCTCTAAACTTTCTAAAACGATAACCGCAGAGCCTTCCCCCATGACAAAACCGTTACGATCTTTATCAAATGGAATAGAAGCACGTGCAGGGTCTTGCGTTGTTGACATAGCTGTCAAAGCTTGGAAACCACCGATAGCAAATGGTGTGATCGCTGCTTCTGCACCACCTGCCAACATCACATCTTGGAAGCCAAACTTAATCTCACGGAAAGCTTCTCCCAAAGCATCATTCGATGATGCACAGGCTGTGATGACACATTTACAAACACCATGAGCTCCTACTTGCATAGCAATATTTCCAGCTGCCATATTTGGCAAAGCCTTAGGCAAAGCCATAGGACGAATACGCTTCGCTCCTTTTTCGTTCATGCGCTCTACTTGTTGCTCGATTTCTGAAATACCACCGATACCAGTTGACAAGATAACACCGAAACGGTCACAGTCCAGTGATTCTGTATCTAGATTGGCATTAGCCACCGCTTCTTGTGCCGCGTAGAGAGCATACAATGAATAATCATCATAGCGATTTTTATCTTTTTTAACGAAATATTTGTCAAAAGGAAATCCCTTGATTTCCGCAGCATTCCGTACATTATAGTCGCTAGCATCAAATTTCGTAATTGGGCCAATCCCGATTTGCCCATTTTCCAAACTTGACCAAAATTCTTCCGGTGTATTGCCTATTGGAGATGTTACTCCATAACCTGTAATTACAACTCGTTTTGTAGACATCCTATCCTCTTTTCTTTCAACTATGTGGATCACTAAATCATGGTCAAACCGCCATCAAGAGTGATGACTTGACCAGTTAGGTATTCTTGGCTAGCTAGAAATGCTGCCACATCTGCTACCTCATGAGCTTGTCCAAAGCGTTTCATAGGGATTTGTCCTGTCATGGCATCCTTGATTTTATCTGCCAAGCCAGCTGTCATATCTGACTCAATAAAACCTGGTGCAATTACATTGACACGAACATTACGCGCTGCCACTTCCCGGGCGATTGATTTGCTAAAGCCAATGACACCAGCTTTTGAGGCTGCATAGTTTGCCTGACCCGCATTTCCAATCAAACCAACAACGCTAGAAACATTGATAATCGCACCTGCACGTGCCTTGGTCATAGGTTTTAAGACAGCTTGTGTCATGTTAAACGTTCCTGTCAAATTGATTTTCAGAATAGACTCAAAGTCTTCCTCGGTCATTCGCAGTGCCATGCCATCTTTAGTGACACCTGCATTGTTGACTAAAATATCAATTGATCCCAACTCATCAATAGCTTGGTCTACCATACGCTTAGCATCTTGACTACTAGAAATATCTCCGGAAATGGCCAAAACTTTCACATCGTAATCTGCAAATTGATCCAAGAGCTCTTGAGAAATAGCAGAGCGACCATTCAAAACGACATTAGCCCCCATGCTCGCAAATTTATGAGCAATAGCCAGGCCGATTCCTCGTGTTGAACCAGTTACAAATACATTTTTTGCTGAAATTTCCATTTTTCCTCCTACTGAACTGTCTTTAACAAGGTTTCCAAACTTGCCACATTTTCTACTGTGATGACAGGTATATTTTTATCAATTTTTTTCATAAAGCCGCTAAGAATCTTCCCTGGGCCGATTTCAATGACGCGTGTCATTCCCAACTCTTTCATCGTTTCGATTGATTCATAAAAACGGACAGGTTCCATGACTTGACGGGCTAAGAGCTCTTTGACACGACAACTTTCCATGAGCTGAGCCTCTGTGTTACCAATAACTGGTAGAGAAAAATTGTTAAAATCAAGCGTCTCAAGTTCTTTAGCTAATTGTTCACTTGCTGGCTTTAAGAGCGCTGTGTGGAAAGGTCCTGATACATTGAGTGGAACCAGACGTTTAGCGCCTGCCGCCCTTAGCTTTTCGATTGCCATGTCCACCGCAGCGACATCCCCACCGATGACAATCTGAGTTGGTGTGTTGTAATTAGCTGGCGCCACGTAGCCGTGGACAGAAGCTGCTTGACAGGCTTCTTCAATGAGAGCAACGTCTGTATTGAGAACAGCTACCATTTTTCCTGAACCAGCAGGGGCTGCTGTCTCCATGAATTGTCCTCGTTTAGCAACCAGATCAAGCGCTTCTTCGAATGTTAGCGCTCCTGCTGCAACAAGAGCTGAGTATTCCCCTAATGAAAGACCAGCTACCATATCAGGTGTAAAGCCATGCTGCTGCAACAAACGACGTCATGGTCAATCAGCTGTCGAATATCGTAGCCCAAGACCTCCTTAGCACGGTCAAATGTTTCTCGCACAACTGGGTACATATCGTACAAATCATGTGCCATGCCTAGAGTTTGAGCTCCCTGACCTGCAAATAAAAAGGCTGTTTTCATAGTCTCTCCTTATTTCGTCAGGTTTGCCCATCGCGCAGCTTCTTCATTGATGACACGAGCTGCCCCATAATAGATATCTTTCAAGATCTCTTCACAGGTTTCTTCTTTGGAAACCAATCCAGCAATTTGCCCTGCCATGACAGATCCGTTGACCACATCTCCATCTACTACAGCATTGCGTAGAGCTCCTGCACCCAATTCTTCGATAGATTCAGCAGAAATCTTTCCTGCCAAGAAATCCTTCTCTGCTTGAGCATAGGTCGTGGCTAATTTATTTTTAATGGCACGAACTGGATGACCGACTACAGAGGCGGAAACCGTTGTATCAATGTCTTTAGCTTTGAGAATTTTTTCTTTGAAGGCAGGATGTGCATTGGACTCTTTGGCAACTACAAAACGGGTTCCCACTTGCACGGCTTCTGCTCCAAGCATGAAGCTCGCTGCAGCACCATGCCCATCTGCAACCCCCCCTGCCGCAATGACAGGAATATTGACGGCTTCAACTACCTGACGTACTAAGGTCATAGTGGTCAATTTTCCAATGTGACCTCCCGCTTCCATACCTTCTGCAACAATTGCATCTGCGCCCAATTTTTCCATGCGCTTAGCCAGTGCTACACTTGGGATAACAGGGATAACAGTAATTCCTGCTTCGTGGAAACGGTCCATGTATTTCCCAGGATTTCCCGCACCAGTCGTTACGACCTTAACTCCTTCTTCGATGACTAAATCCACAATATCATCTGCAAAGGGTGATAGAAGCATGATATTGACCCCAAAAGGTTTATCCGTAATGGATCGAACTTTATCAATATTGGCTTTAACTACTTCTTTAGGAGCATTTCCGCCACCAATAATGCCCAGACCACCCGCATTTGAAACCGCACCTGCTAAATCACCATCCGCAACCCACGCCATACCACCTTGAAAAATTGGATATTGGATATTGAGCAATTCTGTAATCTTTGTTTTCATCTTAACCTCTTCATTTATTGCTTAAGTAAGCATTTGAACTTCAAACAATTACCTAAACAAGAGGGAGGGGACTCCCTCCACAAACATCTTTTGGTTTGATAGTTCAATCTTTTGAATATCAAAGTATCATTCTCAATAAAAACCCGAGTCCAAGCCTCAGGCTCTTACATACTTATTTTGTTTGTTCTTCAACGTAGGCAACTAAGTCATCAACTGTTTGCAAACCGTCTTCTGGTTCAATTTGAATGTCGAAGGCATCCTCGATTTCTGAAATCACTTGGAAAAGATCCAATGAGTCTGCATCCAAATCTTCAAAAGTTGTTGTCAATTGTACTTCTTCAGCTTCCTTACCGAGTTCTTCTACGATGATAGATTGTACTTTTTCAAATACTGCCATGTTGTTGTCTCCTTTTTAAAAGTAAATATTTTTAATAACCACGCGAGCGTAGCCTATTAACTAAAGTTGAATAATGAGTGTTCCCCAAGTAAGACCTCCGCCAAACCCACTCAAGAGAATAGTTTGACCACCATCTAACTGAATGAGTCCATCTTCTACGCACTCAGAGAGCAAGATAGGAATGGTCGCCGCACTCGTATTGCCATAGTTAGCAACATTTGTCGGAAATTTCTGGTTTGAAACACCCAATTTTTTTGCCATTTTCTCCAAAATACGGACATTTGCTTGATGCAATAAGAAATAATCTACATCCTCTACTTCCATGGCTTCTTTTTCGAGAAGTCCTATTATAGACTTGGTTACATCCCGAATGGCAAAGTCAAAGATTGCTCTTCCGTCCATCCGTAAATAGAGGTTATGATCCGATGTTTCCGAATAAGGAGATTGTAGTCCCGTTTTCCCCGATTGCAAACCATGTCCACGCGCACCATCTGTTCCTAAACTTTCCGCCAGAAAATGGGGTTGGTCATCTGCCTCAAGCAAAACACCGCCTGCGCCATCGCCAAAGAGGACTGCTGTTGAGCGATTTTCCCAATCAATAATTTTTGAAAGAACCTCCGCACCGATGACCATCCCTTTTCGATAGGCACCCGATGCAATCAATTTTTCTGCCATTGACAAGGCAAACACAAAACCTGAGCAAGCAGCAGATAAATCGTAAGCAAATGCATGCTTCGCACCAATCGCTGCTTGCACTCGCGCTGCTGTCGACGGCATAGTCGAGTCTGGCGTGATAGTAGCCACGATAATGAAATCAATTTGATCAGCAGATAAGGCTGCTTTTTCAAGCAAATTCTCAGCTACTCGACTGGCTAAATCACTAGTCTGCTGGTCCTTTGCAATACGTCGTCTCCGGATACCCGTTCGTGAAGCGATCCAGTCATCACTCGTATCCATAATTTTGCTCAAGTCATCGTTTGTGACAACCTGTGGTGGAAGATAGTGTGCGACCTGACTAATTTTAGCGTAGGTAGTCATTTGAGTCCCTCCAAGAAATGATAAAGATTTTCCAAACCTTTTTTCATGACTTGGTACTCTGTCTCATCCATCCCCTCTGTGATTTCTTTGACCATAGTCTGGTGGAAACGTTGGTGTAATCGATAGACCAAGCGACCTTTTCTCGTCAAATAAAGGTGAACTACTCGACGATCCTTGGTAGAACGTACGCGTTCAATATAACCTTTCCGTTCCAAGTTATTTAAACTTGTGGTTACAGTTCCCAAGGTCACCATCAGTACTCGTGAAATATCACTAGGAGTTGCATCCTTGATATCCCCGATGACATCAATAGTATGCATTTCCTTTATCGAAATATCACTAAAGCGACTCCCCCGAAGACTAATCTCCTCGATGATCAAGACATTATTGAAAATCGCTGTTAAATATTCATTTATTTTTTGTCTTCCAAGACAACCACCTCCTTTTTAATTTGACCATCAAAGTATACATCAATGCAATTTGATTGTCAAATATTTTTCAACTAAAAACTATTTTATTTTCCAATGAATTGTGGGCGACGACGCTCCGCATGAGCGCGTACCCCTTCTTTGAAATCCTCTTTGAAAGCTAATTCTTCCTGCAACGTCAATTCTAGACTAGTATATTCCTGCCAACCTTCAAACTGACTTTTCCAAATTTCCTGCTTGATTGCTGCGTATGAATTGCTGGAGCCGCGCAAGAGCTTTTTCACTACTTGCGCCACTGTTCTTTCTAATTTTTCTGTGTTAACTACTTTGTAAACAATTCCGTAATCAAGCGCCTTTTCCGCTAAAAGTGCTTCACCTGTCAGAGCTAAATGTGCTGCGCGGTTGCTACCAATAGCGCGGGACAAAAGGAAAATCCCACCTGCATCTGGTGCTAAGCCAACACCAATAAAAGCTTGAATGAATTTGGTTTTGTCAGAGGCTATGACAAAATCTGCTGCAACCGCAATATTAGCTGCCGCTCCTGCAACAGCGCCATCCGTTACCATAATGACAGGCTTAGGCAACTGCTTAATAGAAAATGAAATGGTATTGACTAGCTCTGCGATACGCACCAATGAAGGAATATCATCCTCATCAACCGCCCGCTTCATCTCTACCAAATCGCCTCCCACAGAAAAAATCGTCCCCGCCGCTTGAATTTGTAAGATGCGAACAGCCGTGTCTTTCTTCGCAAGAGCAATTGCTTCTAATATTTCTTCACACATGGGAATATTAAAGCCGTTGGCAACATCTGGACGATTGAGGGTCAAAATTGCTACCTCATCCACTACTTGATAGAGTATGGTTGAAAAGGTCATAACTATCTCCTTTTGTTTGATCTTTTAATCATTTGCATATCAAATTACTGTTGATTATTGTAGCATAGATTTCTTTGTCGATACCTTTTTCTTTATGCTTTTTTGTGACATCTGAAAAAATGAACTATTGACAACAGACTGGAATGATTATTTTTTAGACTAAATGTGTCAAACCATCTACTGGTAAATCAGTCCACCGTGGTCCAGACTACAAATCTTATTGCGAATTCCTCACGCTATCTAACTGATAACTTCCGCTTAGAACTCCTTTTTTAGGATAGCTCCGACAGACCGGATTGCCTCTTTGGTACTTCCAGTGCTTTCCCAATTTTTTATAAACTTCTAAATTTGCCTCAGGATGTACGCCCTTCGTCGCTACTAAGACCGTTTCAAAACGAGAGGTCTTTTCTCTATTTTCACTGTGAATATTTTTAACTAATTAAAGTAGTAGATTAGAACAATTTATATCCTAAAACTAGCAGACATTTTTATGCAATTTTGCTATAATATTAAAAACTCTAAAGGAGCAGATATGAAAGTAACAAAATTTGGGGGAAGCTCACTGGCTTCAGCAACTCTGCGCATGGCTTCGCTAGCCCCTGCTCGTTCGGTAGGGATTGATCATATTTGTGGTCAAAACATCTGAACGAGATGCTGCCTTGAAAGCTCTCTATGATGCCTTTTTCAACTAAACTACAAAACAGTCCGAAATATCGGACTGTTTTCTCATTTTATTAGTAATGGATTTTAACTTTTTTGGTCCATGGAACAGCTCTTGCTTGTAGCATTCGACTCTGTTCATCTATATAGTTACTATATTAGCTATGCAACTATAAGGCACGACGTTTTCTCTCTGGTTACTTCCTTGACACCGCTATTTTTCTTCAGCTTCAAAACGTTTGACACCATCCAAATAGGTGGCTTTTAGTTTACCCGCATCATCTATGATGATGAAATCTGCTGCGTGTCCAGAGACGAGGATGAACATGGTGTCCATCACAAATGACCTCAGCAAAGACATTCTCTAAAGAAAGAGCTGCGCCTACCAAGCCAGGATTGCGGTGATGGAGCCCACTCATGCCGTTATAGACATGAACGAAGATATTTGCACCGGCATCCACCGCAACCTTTGCTTCTTCGTAAGTGGCATCACTATGAGCCAAAGCCGTATAAATCTCTTTTTCATTAGCAAAATCAATAAATTCTTTAACACCATCACGCTCAGGGGCAATGGCAATTTTATTGACCAAGCCATTTGACAATTTGTACCACTTATCCAATTTTTCAATGGATGGGGCACTCATGTATTTTGGATTTTGCGCTCCCTTATATTTCTCCGTGAAGAAGGGACCTTCTAGGAAAATACCCTGAATTTTAGCACCTTTTTCTTCACCAGCATGGAGCCCGATGGTTTCACAAACGGCATCCAAATTTTCAGTCGAATCTGTCAAGGTTGTTGGTAGCCATGATGTTACCCCACAGGATAAAAGGCCTTCAGACATAACCTTAATCCCTTCAAAATCATTGTCCATGACGTCATGCGAGGCATACCCATGAATATGGGTATCTACTAAACCAGATGCCAGATGGTAAGCACTGTAGTCCTCAATTTCTCCCTCTGGTCGCTCGGTTAAAATCTCTCCGAAACAACCATCTTCCGTAATTTTTAAATAAGCGTCTGCTATTTCCTTATCGGCTAAAATGATTGATTTAGCATGAATATAGTGTGCCATTTTTTCCTCTTCTTTTTCAATATATTAATTTGAAAACTGGTTATGACCATACAATCTCATTGTAGTCTTCTCTACTGAAATTGTCAAGTTTTCTACAAGCAAAAAGTCAGTAGTGAACTACTGACTAGTGTTAATTAGTTAATTGCTTAATAAATACGAGGAATGCGATCCGACAGAAGGCAAACGACTTCATAGTTGATGGTTTCAAGATGATCCGCCCACTCTTGAACGGTAATCTGCTCCCCATCATTTTGACCGATTAGCGTCACCCTAGTTCCTAAAGGTAGCTCTTGAGGCAGACGAATAGTAATTTGGTCCATAGACACACGTCCAATGACTGGACAAAACTGTCCATCAACAAGGACAGAAAAACCTTGCATTCGACGAATAAAACCATCAGCATAGCCAATTGGTACAGTACCGACAAACTCCCTTTCGTGACTGTGATAAGTCGCCCCATAACCGATAGCTGTTCCAGCCGGCACTTCCTTGACGTGAACCAATTCTGAGACTAAAGATAAAGCTGGCTTAATCTCATAAGGCATAGAAAGTTCACGACCACTTGGATTCAGTCCGTAGAGCACATCTCCTAAACGGACCATATTAAAAACGGTATCTGCATGCCAAATACTGGTTGCGGAATTGCTAGCATGTACTAGAGCAGGACAATCTTCCATCTCCGCTATGATTCCTTTGAAAAAAGCGAGCTGTTCATCAAATAGCTTCTGGTCTGCTTGATCCGCTGTAGCAAAGTGCGTAAAAATTCCTTCAACCAAGGCATCTGCCTCGCGTAAACAAGCAGCAGCATGATCAATACTAGCCAAATCACGAAAACCGAGACGCCCCATCCCGCTGTCCACCTTGATGTGAACCTTTAGTCCCGCCAACTCACTGTCGCGCAGAGCACAATCAATCCATTCTTGACTTGCTACTGTAATGGTTAAATTGAGTTTTTGCGCCAATTCAAGAGCAGTCCAGGGGACGACACCTAAAACGAGAATTTCCTGTTCTAAACCAGCCTGTCGTAGTTCCAAGGCTTCGTCTAAATTGGATACACAAAATCCATCTACTTGATGACTAAGACGCTTAGCCACTTCAATGGCACCATGCCCATATGCATTGGCTTTAACCACTGCATAACCTTGCGTTTTTGGCGGCAAATGATCCATGACCTGCTGAAAATTATAAGAGATCGCCTCTAAATCAATCGTCGCTTGAGTCGGTCTATGATGACTTGCTTTCATTGTCTTCCTCCAAAATAACACTAGCTTGCACGAAATTCCCCGAATGACTAATAGACAGCCAAATTTTAGCAGGAACTGGGGATTTTGAAACGTAGGGAGCCCCTCTTTTGTCTCGTAAAATTTCCATATCCTGAAAAGTTACTGGTCCAATTCCTGTTCCGAGCGCTTTTGAAAAAGCTTCTTTAGCTGACCATCTTCCTGCTAAAAATTCAATTTGTTTTTTCCCTTTAAGACTAGAAAAAAGCTCCAATTCCTTAGCAGTCAACACTTTGGCAGCAAATCGTGGATTCTTCTGATAAGTTGCTTTGATGGGGGCTATTTCCTGCAAATCAATGCCATGTCCAATAATCATATTTTCTACCAAAAATGGTTGGCAGAATCATTTTCCAAGAAAATCACTCCACCAACCCACTCATTTTTTATTCTTATAATGTTGAACTTCCATGACAGTTCTTGAATTTTTTACCAGAACCACATGGGCATGGATCATTACGATCCACTCCCTCAAAAGATGGAGCTTCTGCCGCATGCGCTTGACCTGGAATAATATTCTTGACAGCTGTCGTATGTGCTTCTTGCGTTGCGCGTTCACGTTCGATCTTGTCGTGAATTTGTGCTTTCATCATGAGACGAGTAACATCAAATTCAATGGCACCAATCATATCATTAAACATGGTAAAGGCTTCTGATTGGTATTCCACAACTGGATTGTTTTGAGCATATCCACGAAGGCTCACTGCATTACGCAATTGATCCATAGCATCGATATGATCTGTCCATTTGCTGTCCACCACGCGTAAAATCAACACTTTTTGGAATTCGCGAATACGATCCTCATCACGTAATTTTTCAACTTGACGATCATAGATCGCTACTGCTCGTTGATACAAATCTTCTTTGATTTGTACGTCAGTTTTACCTTCCAAATCAACACGTGTGATAGAATCTTCATCCACCAAGTTCACTTGTGCAAATTTCAAGATTGCATCAATCGCTTCATCACGTTTGCTCACTTTATGACCATCAACTTGACGATCAATGGTGCGTTTAATCATACTCTTAATTTCAGGAGCAAGATCACGATCGGCTGTAATGATATCACGACGTTGGCTGTAAATGATTTCACGTTGTTCACGCATGACATCATCATATTGGAGAACTTGCTTACGAGAATCGTAGTTATTCCCTTCAACACGTTTTTGAGCGCCTTCTACTTGGCGCGTCAACATGCCTGATTTAATCACAGATTCTTCTTCTGACAAGTTCATGCGTTCCATGAAGGCTTTGATGCGTTCAGAACCAAAGCGTTTCATCAAATCGTCTTCCAAAGAAAGGTAGAATTGTGATTCACCTGAATCTCCTTGACGGCCAGAACGACCGCGGAGCTGATTATCAATACGACGGCTTTCATGACGCTCGGTACCGATGACACAAAGTCCACCAAGCTCACGAACACCAGGGCCCAACTTGATGTCGGTACCACGACCAGCCATGTTGGTAGCAATCGTAACAGCACCGCGTTGACCAGCATTCATAATGATTTGTGCTTCGCGGTAGTGATTTTTGGCATTCAAGACTTCATGAGGAACACCAGCCGCAACTAGACGTTTAGATAAGTAGTCAGATGTTTCAACGGCAACCGTCCCCACCAAGACAGGCTGGCCTTTTTCATAACGCGCTTTAACGTCGTTGACAACTGCGTTGAACTTGTATTCTAAATTTGGATATAAGAGGTCTTCGTTGTCAATACGAGCAATTGGACGATTGGTTGGGATTTCTATCACACGGATGTTGTAGATTTCGCGGAATTCTTCTTCCTCCGTCTTACCTGTACCCGTCATACCTGCCAATTTCTTGTACATACGGAAAAGGTTTTGGTAAGTGATAGAAGCACTTGTCTTCGATTCGTTTTGGATTGGTACACCTTCTTTAGCTTCAATAGCTTGGTGTAATCCATCAGAATAACGACGACCTTCCATGGTACGACCTGTAAACGGATCGATAATCATGACTTCTTGGTCTTCATTAACCAAATAATCAATATCGTAAATCATGATATAGTTGGCACGAAGGGCGTTGTCGATAAAATGTGTAAGAGCAACGTTTTCGATATCATAGAGATTTTCCAAACGGAAGAATTTCTCAGCCTTGTCAATCCCTGAATCAGATAAACCGATGGTTTTTGAAGACACATCAATAATGTAATCATCACTTTCCAAAGATTTAACCAATTTGTCTGCCATAAAGTAGAGTTGGTTAGTTTCTGAATTAGTCGCAGCAGATACAATCAAAGGTGTACGAGCTTCGTCAATCAGAACAGAGTCAACCTCATCAACCAAGGCATAGTTGAGGGGGCGTTGTACCATATCTTCTTGACGAACCACCATGTTATCACGAAGGTAGTCAAAACCAACTTCTGAGTTAGTGGAGTAGGTGATATCACAGTTATAAGCTTCGCGTTTTTCAAAAGATGATTTAGCAGCCAAGTTAATCCCAACTGACAAGCCAAGCCATGAATACAGCTCACCCATTTCAGTCGCATCACGAGTTGCCAAATATTCATTGACAGTAACAACGTGCACCCCTTCGCCAGCAAGGGCGTTGAGGTAAACAGGCATGGTCGCAGTCAAGGTCTTACCTTCACCTGTACGCATCTCAGGTACGTCACCATTGTGAAGAACTATACCACCCATAATCTGTACAGGATATGGATAGAGACCCAAAACACGCTTTGAAGCTTCGCGAAGAACCGCATAGGCTTCATATAAAAGATCGTCTAACGTTTCCCCTTGTTGATAACGTTTTTTGAATTCTGCCGTCTTGGCTTGCAAAGCCTCGTCTGACAGCGCAGCCATGTCATCTGCATAGGCGATAACCTTGTCTGCCATTTTTTCTAATTTTTTCAGTTCTCCTTTATCATTTTCAATAAGAAAACGAAGAATATTTCTTGCCATTTCATACTTCCTATTTCTATTTCAGTCAATGAATAATTGTACCATAATACTAGCGATTATTCAAGACTGCCCCCTGTTGGCAGGATAAAATGGTCTCCTTTTGTCAATGGATATACTTCTCCATCTACTTGAATATTTCCTTGACCAGCCAGTACACTAACCAAATAATAAGGAGCTGTTCGTGTCATGGTAGTTGCGCCAGCTATTTCCCATTTATAAACCGTGAAAAACTCATTGCTGACAAAAGTTGTCACAGTCACATCTCCTGTAACGACTGTATCAGGATGACTATTAGCCACAGGACCGATGGTCATAACATCAATAGACTGCTGAATATGGAGATTGCGGAGCTTCCCTGCATCATCTTTTCGGTCAAAATCATAAACGCGATAAGTAGTGTCACTAGATTGCTGGGTTTCCAAAATCATGATGCCTTTTCCAATAGCATGCATAGTTCCACTTGGCACATAGAAAAAATCCCCTGCTTTAACAGGAACGCGCTTAAGCAAGTGGTCCCAATCCTTGTCTTCAATCATCTGCGCTAATTCTTCTCGTGACTGAGCATGATGACCATAAACAATCTCTGCACCTGGCTCGGCTGAGATGATATACCAGCACTCTGTTTTACCCAGCTCCCCCTCGTGCTCCAGACCATAAGCATCATCAGGATGTACCTGAACACTGAGCCAATCTTCAGCATAGCTTACGCTCTTCGGCATACAAGCAATCCAAAGATTTACCTGCATGTTCCCCGTTTTTAATGACAGATACCCCATTTGGATGAGCAGAAATCGCCCAATATTCACCAACGGTCTCACTAGTTAATTCGTAACCAAACTCTGTTTTGAGGCGAGTTCCACCCCAAATTTTTTCTTGCAATACAGATTCTAAAACTAACGGTTGTCCCATTTTTCATCCTCTTTTCTCTTAAACATATGTTCTTGCGCCAGTACACCCCCACCAAAGACAATCACTTGTGGACGATACATGAGTGTCGCTTGTACCGCAGCTTGTGCAATATAGTATGCCTGCACATCCCAAACCTCTGAATGTCGATCAATCAATTCACCACGAATTCCAGTACGAGCTTTAAGGGACGAACCCGCAGCTAAGCCTTCTAAGCAACCACTATGAAATGGGTAAACACCCTTAAACTCATTGGCAATATCCTGCGGATGATTGGCTACGTAAACATGACCAGCCTCTGTATGACCTACACCACCGATAAATTCCCCATTTTGAATAGCACCTGCACCGATACCAGTTCCAACGGTATAATAGACCAAACTTTTAACGCCTTTACGCGCCAAGACTTCCCCGTAAGTTGATGAATTCACATCCGCAGTGAAATAAAAAGGAATATTGAACTCTTTAGCGATCAATCCTAGCAGATCGACATTGGCCCAGTTTGGTTTTGGTGTCGTAGTAATGTAACCATAAGTTGGGGAATTTTTGTCAATATCAATCGGCCCAAACGAACCAATGGCAATACCAGCCAAGCGATCTTCATAGCGTTTGAAAAACTCTACTGTACGCTCAATGGTTTCGTAAGGTGTCGTTGTTGGGAATTGTGTTTTTTCCACAACTTGAAACTCTTCATCACCAACTGCGCAGACGAACTTGGTTCCGCTCGATTCCAAGCTGCCGTATAATTTTGTCATGGTAACCCTCACATTATTTTCTCTCACTCTATTGTAGCATAGAAAAAAGAGCTATTCCCCCCTTTCTTTACTTTGTTTAAGTTTACCTTCAATTTGAAGAATAGAAACACCTTTGGCGTCTGGATTTGCATGCAAAATCAGACTTGTCCAGTCTACAACATGAACCGCAGCGACCCACAAAAATGATATAGAGCCTAGCATCCGCAGTGAAACATTAAACTGTCTCTTTCTTTGTAAAAACTATTCTTCTACCACGAAATGCGTCAAGACACCGTTAATAAACTTGACGGACGCTTCATCCGTGAAAGTTTTTGCCAATTCAATCGCTTCGTTCAATGCGACGCGAGCTGGCGTTTCCTCAAAATAGACCATTTCATAGAGTCCTAAACGAAGAATATTCTTATCAATAGAAGTCAAGCGGTCTAAGGTCCAACCAGCTTTCAAATACTGGCTAAATTTTTGATCCAATTCCTCACGATGTGAGTCCACACCTGTTACCAAGTTAAGAAGAAAGAGGGGGATTTCAACGCCTTGAGAACTTTCTTCTTGATCATAGAGATAAGAAAATTGAGCAGCCTGCAAGGGATCTTGTCCAAATTCCAGAGAAACGATAGCTTGCAAGGCACATTGGCGGAGATTTCGTCTCGAATCTTTATTCTTCATCGAGGAAATCCTCACCAAATAAATCTTCTAAGGTTGGTTTTGGTGTCTTATCAGGTACAATACCCACTGCGTGAATATTGACTACGTCTACTTCAACATCTGCATAGTTGAAAACTGCTGCTTTAACAGCGCGTTGAACATCCATAGAAACTGCAGGAACATTGACACCATACTCAAGATAAACATAAAGATCCGCTGTCACTTGTCCATCTTCAGTTGTCTGCAAATACACTCCACGATTGAGGGCTTTTTTAGACCAGTAATCACTTCCAAAACATGTGGCGCAATCACAATGTCGCCAAAATTTTCTTTTGTCATGGGAATTCCTCCTGGGAATAAGATGGGCTGACAGAAGATATCCCTCTGTCATAGGAAACTAGGCGCGTGATACGTAAGTACCTTCAGCTGTATTGATAACCAATTTTTGACCAGCTTCAATAAAATCTGGAACGTTGACCACAAGACCTGTTTCCATAGTTGCTGGTTTACCAGAACCTGTTACAGTTGCACCTTTGATAGATGGTTGTGTTTCAGCAACTGTCAATTCAACAGTTGTTGGTACAGTCACACCAATCACTTCTGTTCCGTAGAATTGGATCTTCACATCTGAATTTTCAAGGACGTAAAGCAACTCTTCTTCAACGTTTTCAACTGGAATTTCGTATTGATCATACGTTTCTGTATTCATGAAGTAAGCAGTGTCGTCCATTTTGTAAAGGTATTGTGCTGGCATTGTTTCGATGATCGCTTGTTCAAATTTTTCATCTGGACGGTAAGTTGTGTCAAATGTTGAACCGCTACGAACATCACGCAATTTCATACGCATAATGGTATTTCCTTTACCAGGTTTGTGATGGCTAGCTTCCAATACTTTAATCAATTTACCTTCAGATTCAAAGGTCATCCCTGCTTTAAGCTTACTTGCTTCAATCATTTTTATTTTTACCTCTTAAAAATTATTATTACGCTTTATTCTACCACAAAGACCTGTATTTCTCAAATCTTTTGTAAATGAAAAGGCAGCGCTGATGTGCCTGCCTCTCACTTGTTCGAAATCAGTTATTTCAACACGATCAATTCTTTTGGTGCATGTGTCAAGACTTCGCAGCCTGTTTCCGTGATGAGAAGATCATCTTCGATACGCACACAGTATTTGTCTGGTAAGTAAATTCCTGGCTCATCTGTCAAGACCATGCCAGCTTCTATCTGACCTGTTGCAGCCGCTCCAAAAAACGGGAATTCGTGAACATCCAAGCCCATGCCATGACCAATTCCATGCGTGAAATAGTCCCCGTAACCTGCTTCTTCAATCACACTACGAGGGATCCCATCAAATTCACTGCGCATCATTCCAGCCTTAGCTTCAGCAATTAAGGATTGATTGGCAGCCAAAACCGTCTCATAAAACTCCTGCTCTTGGTCGCTGATTGATCCGATATAGATGGTCCGTGTCATATCGCTGACATAATGATTGTAAAGACAACCAAAATCCAGTGTCAAGGCATCGCCCGATTGGATAACTTTTTCCGACGCACGTCCGTGCGGCATAGCAGAGCGGTAGCCAGATGCTGCGATGGTATCGCTGTTTTTCCTGGCTTCACAAACTCTAAAACATCCAAGAAAGCCTGGTCTGAAATCTGACAAGCCCGACGAATAATTTCAATCTCGCTTGCATCCTTCACCGTCCGCAAATCTTCGACAAAGTTCGTCTGTGGCACCATTTCAATCCCAGCAAAAATCTCTGTCAAACTTTGGTAAAATGAAAAACTCACTTCACGATCAAAACCAAGACGTCTGACTCCATCAGCTTGAATGAGCTTTGCAATTTCTTCCAGAGGCTGACGCGTTTCCACCATGTCAAAACCACTGACAACTTCACGCGCCATCTGTGTATAGCGAGCATCTGTCAAGAAAATCCGACGTTTAGCAGAAATATAAACAGTCCCCGCAGAACCCCAAAATCCAGTCAAATAATAAATATTTTTTGACCTGTTACCAAGATACCATCTAGATCTGTTTGAGCCATTTTTGCTTGAAATTTCGCCAAGCGCGCTTCTAAGTAATGTACCATCACATTCTCCTCTTCCACAAATTTCTTTTATTCTAGCAAAAAATAAGCAAAAAGACGAGAATTTCTCGTCTTCATCACTATAATTTTGTTTTCAGATATTTTCCTGTGAAACTAGCAGGATTTGCAGCAACCTCTTCAGGTGTGCCTGTCGCGACAATCATGCCACCTCCAACACCACCTTCAGGTCCTAAATCAATGATATGGTCCGCTGTTTTAATAACGTCTAGATTGTGTTCAATGACCAAAACAGTATTGCCATCATCCACAAAGCGCGTTAAGACTTTAATCAACTGGGCAATATCTTCTGTATGGAGACCTGTCGTTGGCTCATCCAAAATATAAAGACTCTTGCCTGTGGAGCGTTTATGAAGCTCAGATGCCAATTTCATCCGCTGGGCTTCCCCTCCAGAAAGTGTCGTTGCAGGCTGACCAAGGGTCACATATCCCAAGCCTACATCTTGAATCGTGCGCAATTTGCGCTCAATTTTCGGAATATGCTTGAAGAATTCGACCGCATCATTGACCGTCATATCCAAGATTTGCGCAATATTTTTTTCCTTGTAGTGCACCTCTAGAGTCTCACTATTGTAGCGTGTGCCGTGGCAGCCCTCACAAGGAACGTACACGTCTGGCAAGAAATGCATTTCAATCTTGATAATCCCATCACCACTACAAGCTTCACAACGTCCCCCTTTGACGTTAAAGGAGAACCGCCCTTTTTTATAGCCACGAATCTTGGCTTCATTGGTCTGTGCAAAAAGGTCACGAATATCATCAAAGACGCCTGTGTAAGTCGCTGGGTTAGAACGCGGAGTTCTTCCAATCGGACTCTGATCAATATCAATCAAGCGGTCCAAATGTGCAATACCACTGATAGACTTGAATTTACCTGGCTTGTCGGAATTACGATTTAGCTTTTGCGCAATGGCTTTCTTCAAAATGGAATTTACCAGAGTGGATTTCCCTGATCCAGACACGCCTGTTACTGCCACAAATTTTCCAAGCGGGAAACGCACCGTGATGTCCTGCAAATTATGTTCTGTTGCGCCTACCACTTCAATAAATCGTCCGTTACCAACACGACGTTCCAAAGGAACTGGAATCTCACGTTTCCCAGACAAATATTGACCTGTGATCGATTTCTTATTTTTTGCCACTTTAGCAGGAGTACCTGCCGCAACAACTTCTCCACCAAAGACGCCCGCACCAGGCCCCATGTCAATGAGGTAATCGGCTTCGCGCATGGTATCTTCATCGTGTTCCACGACAATCAAGGTATTGCCTAAATCACGCATTTTCTTGAGACTGTCAATCAAGCGATCGTTATCGCGTTGATGAAGACCAATGGACGGCTCATCCAAAATGTAAAGAACCCCCGACAAATTGGATCCAATCTGTGTCGCTAAGCGAATTCGTTGACTTTCTCCACCAGATAAAGTTCCCGCCGCGCGTGACAGTGTCAGGTAATTGAGACCAACATTATTAAGGAAAGTCAATCGATCCCGAATTTCTTTCAAAATAGGTGTCGCAATGACTTCTTCATTGGCAGAAAGCTCCAAGCTCCCTAAGTGCTTCAAATGATCCGCGATGGACAAATCAGAAATCTGTCCAATATGAAGACCTTTTTCGCCACCAACTTTAACCGCTAGCGCCTGATCATTGAGGCGATAACCATGACAAGTGTGGCAGGTCAACTCATTCATGTAACCACGCATGACATTGCGTGTGTAGTCGCTGTTGGTATCATGGAAACGACGGTTGATATTGGTTACGACACCTTCAAAAGGAACATCAATATCGCGGACGCCACCAAATTCATTTTCATAGTGGAAATGGAACTCTTTACCGCCAGATCCAAAGAGAACTAGGTTGCGTTCCTCCTCTGTCAATTGATCCCAAGGCGTATTCAGGTCCACACCAAACTGACTCATGGCTTGCTCTAACATTTGTGGATAATAGTTGGATGAAATAGGATTCCATGGAGCGATCGCTCCATCGCGCAGCGTTTTACTACCATCTGGAACTACCAAATCCAAGTCCACTTCCAACTTAATTCCTAGACCATCACAATCTGGACAGGAACCAAAGGGTGCATTGAAAGAAAAGAGGCGAGGCTCCAACTCGGGCACTGTAAAACCACAGACTGGGCAGGCATAGTGCTCTGAGTAAAGCAATTCTTTGTCATCCATGGTGTCAATCACCCCTTGAGTACAATCCGGTCAACGACCACCTCAATATTGTGCTGCTTGCTCTTGGATAATTCCGGCACCTCCGTTACATCAAATACTTCCCCATCCACGCGCACACGCACGTAGCCATCCTTTTGGATTTTCTCAAAAAGTGACTTGAATTGCCCCTTTTTCTTGCGAACAACTGGCGCCAGAATTTGCAGACGTTGCCGCTCCGGTAACTCCAAAATCTCATCTACAATTTGTTCCACAGATGAAGCTGAAATCGCTCCATGCCCATTGATGCAGTAGGGCGTTCCCACACGCGCATACAAAAGCCGCAGATAATCATTGATTTCTGTCGCCGTTCCCACGGTCGAACGAGGATTTTTAGAGGTCGTTTTTTGGTCAACGGAAATAGCAGGGCTGAGTCCCTCAATGGAATCTACATCAGGCTTGTCCATATTGCCCAAAAACTGCCGCGCATAGGCAGACAAAGACTCTACGTAACGTCGCTGACCTTCCGCGTAGAGCGTATCAAAAGCTAGCGAAGACTTCCCCGAACCAGACAAACCCGTCACCACTACTAACTTGTCTCGCGGAATCGTCACATCAATATTTTTCAAATTATGGGCCCGCGCCCCATGAATAATAATTTTATCTTGCAATTATAAGATACCTAGAACGATTAGAAAACGACTGAAACTTAGGAGTTTGCCTAAAATCCTGATTTCAGGAGCAAGCTATCTAATTTCCGAGTTTTCCGTCCGAATTCTATTCCTTTCTAATTTACTCCTTCAAAATAAGAGACATCCCATCCTTGTAACATGATCTATATGTCTCTATCCACCTTCTCTGTTCCGAGAGATTCTCGAAACGTTGCTACTGCTCCATGAAATTTCTTTCTCAATGTTACAAGTGTCAGACAATCCATTGATCCAAATTCCGACACGAAATAAACGAATCAATACTAGTAGATTCTATATTTTAAATTTATTTTTCCTACTATTTTATCCTTTTTCAAATATCCCTTATTATATCACAAATCTCCAAAAAACCTTTTCCTTTACTACCATTTATGATAGAATAAAGGGTAAGCCTTCTAGGCGAAATCTGACTCAAGGAGGGTTCTGTATGAAACAAATTTTTCTATCTAGTATCACAGACTTAGAAGAAATCCAAACATTTGAACCAGGTGCTTGGATTAACTTGGTTAACCCCTCCCAGAGCGAGTCGATGGAAGTTGCTGCAGCCTACAATATTGATATTACCGACCTTCGGGCGCCCCTTGACGCGGAAGAATCTTCTCGTATCGTGGTCGAAGATGACTATAAGCTAATCATTGTTGACGTCCCTATCTTAGAAGACCGTAACAACAAGACCTACTATGTCACTATCCCACTTGGTATTATCTTAACCGAAGACACCATTATCACAACTTGTTTGGAAAAATTGCCTCTCTTTGAGCAATTCATTCATAATCGGTTGCGAAATTTCTATACCTTTATGAAATCTCGCTTTGTCTTCCAAATTCTTTATCGCAACGCGCAGCTTTATCTTTCTGCCCTTCGAACCATTGACCGTAAAAGTGAAGAAATCGAAAGTCAACTCCACGAAGCAACACGAAATGAAGAGCTAATTGACCTCATGGAGCTGGAAAAGACCATCGTCTACTTTAAAGCCTCTCTCAAAATGAACGAACGAATCGTGAAAAAATTGGCCGGTTCATCGAGTCTCTTGCGCAAGTACGAAGAAGATGAAGATTTGCTGGAAGATACCATGGTCGAAACCCAGCAGGCGATTGAAATGGCAGATATCTATGGAAATATCTTGAATTCCATGACCCAAGCCTACGCTTCTATCATTTCCAATAACCAGAATACCATCATGAAAACTTTGGCCTTAGCAACCATCGTTTTGTCCATTCCAACCATGATTTTCTCGGCTTACGGTATGAACTTCAAAGGAAATGCTATCCCATTCAACGATGTTCCAAACGCCTTTATGTGGGTTATTCTCTTTGCCTTTGCGCTTAGTTTATCACTGACTTTCTATTTTATTCGCAAAAAATGGTTTTAATCGGTTATGCCTGATTACAGCTATTGTTACTCATTAGTCAATGTAGTTTTTATCTTGAAACTATCATTGCATCCCACTAGTTAATAATGCTATCGAAGAGCGAGCCAACTCACTTTTCAAAGATTTGAATTTTCCCATTCTGAATCACCACATTATCTTTCCAACTCCAGAAAGGAATCCCATGGATTTACAAAATCTGACTAAAAAAAATCAAGAATTTATTCATATCGCTACTAGCCAACTCATCAAAGATGGTAAGACCGATGCTGAGATCAAGGCTATCTTAGAAGAAGCTCTGCCATCTATCCTAGAAAATCAAAAGAAGGGTATCACTGCACGAGCTACCTACGGTGCACCCAGTGACTGGGCAAAATCATTTGCAACATCTACTGAAAAAGACCATCAGACTTCAGAAACAAATGACAACCCTTGGCTCATGTGGCTAGACTCCAGCTTGCTTATCTTAGCTGTCTTGGGGCTTATCAATGGAGTGATGAATCTCTTTAAGACAGGCACTTTATACGGAATCTTAACCTTCTTGGTGATCGGATTCGGTGTTGGAGCAGGGATCTACATGATGTACCACTTTATCTACCGTAATATGGGGAAAACTGGCGCAGATCGTCCAAAATTCTGGAAAGCTATTCTTTTCTTAATCTTGACAACTATTGCTTGGTCTGTTGTTTTCTTCTTGGCGGCCCTCATCCCAAGTACTGTCAATCCAACTCTTACCCCAATCACGACCATTCTTTTGGGAGCTGCAGCATTTGGTTTGCGTTATTATTTAAAGAAAAAATTCAACATCCGCAATGCTATGCAACCGGTTCAACCATCGTAATACAATTAAAAACAGACATTCATGTCTGTTTTTTTGTTATAATGAGAGTTGATAGATTGGAGGTTTTTATGAAAAAATCTTATACTTGGCAACTGCTCTGGATCATTTTCGCAGTATATCTTATCCTACTAGCTTTTATCCCTGAGCTCAATCTCATATTTGATTATTTTCGGTTCACATTGCTCATCGCACTTGGACTACTGTGGCTAGGCGCTGAAAACCGCAATGCTATTCTTTTCTTTTTAGGACTAGGCTTCTCTGCACTTTATATTCGCGAAATCACACCAGAATGGTATCTTCCATTTAATGGAGGTCCACTTTTCTTCGGACTCCTTGTACTGGGAATCGCTATCCACAGCCTAAATAAAAACAAGAAGCAGAACCACTTGATGCAATTTCAAACAGACGGCGCAAAACCAATGACTAATGATAGCTCTTATTTGACCGTTGTCAGTCACTTCAAAGAAAACTACGAATTTTCAAATACCAATGATTTGCAAGCGGTAACAATTAAATCCTTCTGTGGTAGTAGCAAAATCGACCTATCACAAGCCAAATTCACAAATAACGTAACCTATATTACAATCGAAAACACCTGCTCTTCTTGCCAAATTCGACTGCCAAAACACGTCGGTGTCCTCAATGCTCTTAAATCCAACTTGAGCGATGTTGCAATCCCTACACAAACCCAATCAACAAGTAAACAAGTCTATTTGACAGGTTCCAACCTTCTTTCTCAGCTCAGCATGATTTATGTTGACTAAAAAAGGCCATTCGGCCTTTTCTTTGTTATTCAGGAATTGATCCTTGATAGATGACTCTGCGTCATGGTTCTGAATTATATTCGTCATCATTCTAATATTACTTTCATACAAAGAAACCAAAAAGGTCCATAACGGACCTTTTTATTAATCTTCGTTTACAAATGGTAGCAAAGCCATTACGCGAGCACGTTTGATAGCTGTCGTTACTTTACGTTGGTTTTTAGCTGAAGTTCCAGTTACACGACGTGGAAGAATTTTTCCACGTTCTGAGATGAAACGGCTAAGAAGCTCAGTATCTTTGTAATCAACATATTCAATTTTGTTAGCTGCGATAAAGTCAACTTTTTTACGGCGTTTGAATCCGCCACGACGTTGTTGAGCCATGTGTGTTCTCCTTATATTATGATGTAAAGGGCTCTAAAAAACGACTGAAAAATAGGAAACTTGACGAAGTACATCAGGTACTAGGAGAGTTTATCTTTTTTCCGAATTTTTAGCCCGTACTCAAATCAAATTTGAGTTGTCCAGTCCATTCTTAGAATGGAAGATCGTCATCCGAAATATCCATTGGATTGGTTGCACCAAATGGACTTGATTCTTCACGAGCGAAGTTTGGTGTAGATTGCGCAGGCGCTTGATAAGATGAACTGTAGTCATTTCCACCGCCAAATGAATTACCAGTAGAATAACCGCCACCTTGACCTTCACGTGCAGTACGACTTTCCAACATTTGGAAAGAATCTGCAATAACTTCCGTTACGTAAACGCGTTGGCCCTGTTGATTTTCGTAGTTACGAGTCTGAATACGACCAGTAACACCAATCAAAGCACCTTTTTTAGCCCAATTTGCCAAATTTTCAGCTTGCTGACGCCAAATCACCACGTTGATAAAATCCGCTTCACGTTCACCATTTTGATTTTTAAACGTACGGTTAACTGCAAGTGTAAAAGTCGCAACAGCTTGGTTAGACGGTGTATAACGAAGTTCTGCATCTTTAGTCATACGACCAACAAGTACTACATTATTAATCATAAAGCACCTTCTTACGCGTCAGTTTTAACGATCATGTGACGAAGAATATCGCCGTTGATTTTTGACAAACGGTCAAACTCGTTAAGAGCTACATCGTCGTTTGCTTCAACGTTCACGATATGGTAAAGTCCTTCACGGAAATCTTTGATTTCGTATGCAAGACGACGTTTTTCCCAGTCTTTTGATTCAACGATTGTAGCACCGTTGTCTGTCAAGATAGAGTCAAAACGTTCTACCAAAGCAGTTTTTGCTTCTTCTTCAATGTTTGGACGAATAATATAAAGAATTTCGTATTTAGCCATTGATAGTTCCTCCTTTTGGTCTAATGACCCCAAGTCTTTGCAAGGGGTAAGTGAGGGTTGCTCACAAGATACTATTATACCATAAAGTTGTAGATTTGCAAGAGAAATAGTATGTGAAAGCAAGTTTCTAAACTAAGGAAGAAATGACATCCCATGAAGCTATTTTCTATTTTTTGTATTTAGTTGAAATATTTTTCTGAACCATATACAATATATATTGTAAACGTTTACTGAAAAAGGAGTCTATGAAACAACAAAAACAGCTCAGACCATTGATTGATGCATCGCTAGTTTCTATGACACACATCGAAAAAAGTATCGCTCATCAATTTCTAACTCATTACCCAACAAATTTTTCTGCAGAATACTTCACCAAAGAAATCCATGTTTCCCAAGCCAGCTTAAACCGTTTTGCTAAAATATGTTAAAGTTGAAAATTTTAATCGCACTATCATTCACAATTCATAAGGAGGTTCACTTTGGATAGACAAGATTTTATAGAGCAGGTAAAAAATGGTATTATTGTGTCTTGTCAGGCCTTACCCGGAGAGCCACTCTATACAGAAAAAGGGGGAATAATGCCACTGTTAGCCATTGCAGCACAAGAAGCTGGAGCTGTAGGTATCCGCGCTAATTCTGTTAGAGATATACAAGAGATTCAGGCTGTAATTGACTTACCTATTATCGGCATCATAAAAAAGGAATATCCTCCTCAGGAGGCTTTTATCACTGCAACTATGGCAGAAATTGATGAATTAGTGGCTCTAAATATAGAGGTAATAGCCTTAGATTGTACAAAAAGAGAACGTTTTGATGGCAAAAAGATCAATCAGTTCATCAAGGAAATAAAAGAAAAATATCCTCATCAACTGTTTATGGCAGACATTTCAACATTCGAGGAGGGAGTCAATGCCTACCAAGCAGAAATTGACTTTGTAGGCACAACTCTTTCTGGCTACACCTCATATAGTCACCAAACTGAAGGACCTGACATAGAGTTAATTGCTCAATTATGTCAAGCTGGAATTCCAGTGATTGCAGAAGGAAAAATACACACTCCCGAGCAAGCAAAGGAAATCCAACAATTAGGCGTTGTGAGCATCGTGGTCGGTGGAGCCATTACCCGTCCAAAAGAGATTGCTCAACGGTTTATCGAGGGTTTAAAATAAAAGGAGATACTAATGAAAATTCCTCTGCTAGGCTAAGCCTTCATGCTTCCTACTATCCCATTTCATAAAAAACTAGTCCTTTGATGGGACTAGTTTTTGAGTTTATTCTACACTAAAGAGATATGGATAGACCGGCTGATCCCCTTGATGGATTTCAGCTTCTACATCTTCAAATTTTTCTTCTAATTGATCTGCGATTTGGGCTGCCAATTCTTGGTTCCCTTCTTCGCCAACATAAATTGTCACAATCTCACTATCTTCATCCAACATTTTTTCAAATGTTGCTTCAAGAGTTTGCGTCATATCTGGATTTGACACGACGATTTTACCATCAACCATTCCCAAATTATCATTTTCATGAATTTCAAGACCGTCAATAGTCGTATCACGAACAGCCGTTGTCACGCTTCCGCTCTTCACATCTGCAAGTGACGCTGTCATGGTTTCAAAGTTAGCAGCGATATCTCGACTTGGATCAAAGGCCAACAAACTTGTTAAACCTTGAGGAACAGTACGTGTTTCAACAACTTTAATCGCCACTTCAGCAACTTCTGCTGCTGATTGAGCTGCCATGAAGATATTTTTATTGTTTGGCAAAATGATGACGTTACGTGCATTTACCAAATCAATAGCTTTAACAAAGTCTTCCGTTGATGGATTCATTGTTTGACCGCCAGAAATCACATAGTCTACACCTTGAGATTTCAATATTTCAGTCAAACCATTACCCGCTGCTACTGCAATAATAGCATATTCTTTTTGCTCAGTAGGACGTTGGAATTCATTTGTAACTTTTTCAACAACGGCGTCATGCTGTTCACGCATGTTGTCTACTTTCACTTTGACCAAACTACCATATTGAAGACCTGCTTGCATAACAAGTCCTGGGTCCTCTGTGTGGACGTGAACTTTTACGATTTCATCATCATTGACCACAAGAAGTGAATCCCCAAGATCGTTCAAATAATTACGGAAATCATCATAGTCGAATTCTTTTACGTAAGTCGGACCTTGACGAAGCGCCACCATAATCTCGGTACAGTAACCATATGTAATATCTTCCGTTGCAACATGACCCGCAACCGATTTATGATGTTCAGCATTGATCATTTCCGACATAACAGCAGGTGTTGCCTGAAAATCATCAGAAGCGATATATTCCCCTGTCAAAGCTGATAAGAAACCTTCATAAATATACACTAAACCTTGACCACCGGAGTCAACAACGCCAACTTCTTTCAATACTGGAAGCATTTCTGGAGTCTTTGCTAAGGCACGTTTAGCACCTTCAACAGTCGCACGCATAACCTCAACGGCATCATCTGTCTGCTCTGCTTTTTTAAGTGCCGCAGTCGCAGCGCCACGAGAAACTGTCAAGATAGTCCCTTCAACTGGTTTCATAACGGCTTTATAAGCTACTTCAACACCACTTTGGAAGGCTTGTGCCAAGTCTTTTCCATCTAGCTCTTCTTTGCCTTTGATAGATTGACCAAAGCCACGGAATAATTGAGAAGTAATAACGCCTGAATTCCCACGCGCACCCATAAGGAGACCTTTAGAAAGGATTTGACCGACCTCACCAACTGTATTAGCTGGTTTGTCCGCTACTTCTTTGGCACCATTTGTAATGGTCATGCCCATGTTGGTTCCTGTGTCACCATCTGGAACAGGAAAGACATTCAATGAATTTACATATTCGGCTTGTTTATTCAGACGGGTTGACGCAGCCTGCACCATTTCTTGAAATAAACTAGTTGTAATTTTAGACACAATTATTCTCCTACGACCTTAATATTTTGGATATAGACATTGACAGTATCCGCTGCGATACCTAATTGATTTTCCAAGTTGAATTTCACGCGCTCTTGGATATTGCGTGATACTTCAGAAATCTTGACACCGTAGCTCATGACCGTATAAACATCAACCACAATGCTACCTTCTTCAGTTGTTTTAACCACAACACCTTTTGCATAATTTTCTTTGCGAAGAAGGGCTTGGAAATTATCTTTGATAGCTGACTTACTTGCCATACCGACTACACCGAAAATCTCAGTCGTTGCACCGCCTACAACCGTAGCGATGACATCGTCTGTCAATTCAATTTGGCCGTCTTTTGTATTGATTTTAACAGTCATATTTTGTTACCTCAAATAGTTTTATCACACCATTTTATCATATTTTTAGGGAGCTGTAAAAAGAAGACTGTGACAACAGAAAAAGCAGGTTTCAGACAAAGAAAAAACAGCCCTAGTGGGCTGCTGTTTCTATTAAACGCGTTCAACTTTGCCTGATTTAAGAGCACGAGCTGAAGCCCAAACTTTCTTAGGTTTACCGTCGATCAAAACAGTAACTTTTTGAAGATTTGGTTTAACAGTACGTTTTGTTTGGTTCATCGCGTGTGAACGGTTGTTGCCTGATACAGTCTTACGACCTGTAAAGTAACATACTTTAGCCATTTGTATTTTCCTCCTACGTAGACATGTATATGTCCAGATTTTTCTAAATCAAAACAATATAAGGATGTGCTAGCACCACATACCTATCCATTCTATCAAAAGAAAGACCATTTGGCAATAGGCGCAAGCTATTTTTTTGAGACGAATTAAGAATAAGAAACTTTCTATAAAACAACAGAGTTCATCGTGCTTTATCCTATTTAACTGCTTTTGAACAAGTGTACTCTTCCTACAAATTGAAAAAAGCCTTCTCAAACAGAAGGCTTTTCGTCTTTTCCTAAATGCCGACTATAGGGATCGAACCTACGACCTACGCGTTACGAGTGCGTTGCTCTACCAACTGAGATAAGTCGGCTTACACCCCATATTTTATTCCTTCTCAAAAATTTGTCAACAGGATTTGAAAAAGAAAAAGTAGACTTTCATCTACTTTTCTAGTTTATTCCTTTTGTATTTTTCTTGTAAATAGCAAAGCTGATGAGACAAAGTCCCAGACAAACCAGAAGGAAGCAAGCTGCTGTGGCAAAGTTTGTCAATAGGCTTCCTACCAACAAAGTAATGGCAGAAATAATGGCTAAAATTGGTGCCACAAATCCTGTCAGACGATTTTTAATCTCGCCTTTTAAGAACAATCTCAAAACAATGAAATACAAGAAAATGAAGCAGGTATTATTGAAAACGATGGTAATTTCACTAATGTCACTTCTCGGAAGAAGATTGAACTTGCTCACCAAATAATGAATCCCCAACCAAACCAAGGTTACGCCTGCCACAGATAAGCTTGCTGGCACAGATAATTGGTATTTGAGATGGATTTTTGCCATTTTCTCACTCTTAATCCAGCCACGCTCCGCAAATGCCTGTGGCAACCGCATAGTTGCTAGTAGCATACCATTAGAGACACCCAAGACTGCGATAATGATGATGACCAAAAGGATTTTACTGATAAACGGACCATAGACCAGATTAGTCGCATGGATAACCGCATCATTACCGGTTGTCATGATATAAGTGGGTCCCAAAATTTGGGTCAAACCATAAAAGAAAATCAGGTAGAGCACCAAGATTAACATGGGTCCAATGATAAAGGCGCGAGAAAGATTACGCTTGGGATTTTTAATTTCTGGAGCAATATTAGCGACGACTGTCCACCCATCATAGGCAAAGTACAACGGCATCAGGGCTGAGAGCCAGCCAAAACCTACATCTCTTGGCTCAATAGGAGTCAATTCCTGAGGTAGTTGTGGCGCCTGCCCCTGCCAGAAAAGTCCGACCAAAGCAATAGCTAATAGTGGAACAATTTTAATCAGCGTAGACAGGGATTGAAAATAACCTGCAAGCATTTTAGAATAGATATTCAAGAACGTTAATATAACCAAGTAGAGAGCTGCTAACAAAGTCTGAGCTTCAAGACTTGATTGGCTACCCAGTGTAAAATTAGCTGCCACCCAAGCTACTACTGCAATCACCGTGGGCAGATAGACATAGGCTGAAAAAAGACCAAGAGAAGCTGCTAGTCCTGGACTAATATAGCGGGCATAGTAAGAAAAGATTCCCCCATTTTCATCATGGCGTGTTGCCAACTCAGAAATACCAAGGCTACCAAACACCACTGCAAAAGAGCCTAAAGCAATGACTAGCATCCCTAGCCAGACATTTCCACCAGCATATACTAAGATGTCATCCACCTTAAAATAAATTCCAGACCCAATCACCACTCCTACAATCATGGCAATAGCTGTCGTCAATCCATAAGTTTGAACAATTTCGTGTTTTTTCATTCGTTTATTTTCCTTAACAATCAATTTCCTATTCTGATTAACGATTGGTCAATCAATAGGATATCTCATTACAAATGTGTTTGGGACAAAAGTAATGCCAAGCCTCTTTTTGTAATAAAAAGCGAAAAGTGATAATCGCTCAGTGAACTCTAATGCATCGTTACCTTTGTATCATTTTTCGAGGGTAATTCCTACACTCCTGTAGGATATATAGTGATAACATAAAGAGAACATAAATAAATGGAACCAGAGTGCGATTTTTAGAGGCAAACATGGTAGCAGACATAGCCAAAGCTAATCTTGTTGCAAAGCCAATGACTAAGAAATAGAGCGCCCATATTCCTTTTCTCTTTTCTTTAAATAATCCATAAATCACTATTCCAATTAAGCAATACATGACGATATACAGAAGAGTGTAACGAATCGTCCGACCCGCAAGCAAATCTAGGTAAAATTTCTCTTTTGCCAAATGAATGACATGGCTCATATTATCCAGAAGATTAAACCCCAAATGGCTCATATTATCCAGAAGATTAAACCCCAATAGATTGAGGCAATCCGCTGCAATGAGCACACTTGGAATCATTCCCACAAGAAAAGCCAATCTACGTCTATTCCAGCAAGCAACTAGAAGCAACACCCCTAGGAATAGAAATAGAAACGGATAGGTAATAGCAAACAATTCATCACTAGTATGCATAAAGATCATCATGATTCGTTCCAGTAGACTAACCCGATCAAAATTTGGAAAGAAGACTGGAATTTCAGTTGCTTTTCGGATAGCATTGCCAGGACAGCACATTGCCGACCCCAGTCCAAGAAGTCCAATACCGAAAAAGATCATATTCCAATTCGTTAAGCTTCGTCTAATAAATAATTGATACACCATGATTAACAAAAGGAGTATCATAAACTGCTCCTGCATCATAGCCAAAATCAAGAAGGGAATTGATAGAGCTCTCATCCAAGGCAAGGGGCGACCTTTTAAATGAAAAGCGAAGCGAAAAGCAGCCATTGGAATATAATAATTGGTCATTGTGGCAACAAGACCCGCACTTACAAAAAATTGAATAGAAAACATTCCCAAAAACAGGATGGGAACCAAAAAACTCAACCAAGTCTGTCCAAATTTCTCTTCGAAATCCTTTACGTTAACCTTTATAAAGAAGAAAGTCGTGATAAAAATAGTGACAATAAACTGAACGATATGAACACTAAAATAAGCAGTCAACCCTTCCAGGAAAAAACGACTGGACCAAGTCATATAACGGTGCATCATAAAGCCAATATAGCCATAACGAAACTGCCCAATAATCTGAGCGAACCAAGCTTGATCTCCAGGATGAGATAATTGATCAATACAGATTATTGTAAACCAAAGCGCACTAAGTAAAATCAGCGCGGGCATAAGTATATGGCGATACTTCTCTATAATGTTTTTCACACCTATAAAAATTTTCTTCATCTAATTCATTACTATCTTCTTTTTAATATGTTCCATTATACTATATTCTCTATAAAAAGTCTCTACCTGTTTAAATATTTAAACACTCAATCTTTCTACTAAATAACAACCTAAATGGTGTATCAAAAAAGGCCTGTCCATTGGAACAAGCCTTTCTATTTTTATCGCATTAAATCGAATTAAGCTTTACCAGCTGAACCGAATACATCGATACGTTCTTCAACAGATTCTTGGATAGCTTTTACGCCATCAGCAAGGAATTTACGTGGGTCGAAGAGTTTTTTCTTGTCGTATTCTGCTTCGTTTGCTTCATAAGCAGCAGCAAATTTACGAGTTGCTTTCGCAAAGGCGATTTGACACTCAGTATTCACGTTAACTTTCGCAACACCAAGTTTGATAGCTGCTTGGATTTGATCGTCAGGAATACCTGAACCACCATGCAATACAATTGGGAAACCTGGAACGGCATCCGTCAATTTTTGCAAGTGCTCAAGATCAAGACCAGTCCAGTTTTCTGGGTAAGGACCGTGGATGTTACCGATGCCTGCTGCCAAGAAGTCGATTCCTGTAGCAACCATAGCAACTGCATCTTCGATTGGTGCCAATTCACCTGAACCAACGATACCGTCTTCTTCACCACCGATAGTACCAACTTCAGCCTCAACTGATACACCTTTAGCATGAGCCAATTCAACTACTTCTTTTGCTTTTGCAAGGTTTTCTTCAACTGGAAGGTGTGAACCATCAAACATGATAGAAGTGTAACCAACTTCGATACACTCAAGTGCATCTTCATAATGACCGTGGTCAAGGTGGATTGCAACTGGAACGGTGATGTTCATTGATTCAATCAAGTTTGCAATCAAGTTACGGGCAACTTTGTAACCACCCATGTATTTTGCAGCACCCATAGAAGTTTGGATAAGAACTGGAGCTTGTTTTGCTTCTGCTGCGCGCAAGATAGCTTGTGTCCACTCAAGGTTGTTTGTGTTGAATCCACCAACAGCATAGCCGTTTTCACGAGCTGCTTGGACGAATTTTTCTGCTGAAACTAATGGCATTAGTATCGCCTCCTAATAATTTTTTGGGCATAACCCATACCCTTTTATTCTACCACTTTTCGATTCAAAATGCTAGTTCAAATGTGATTTATTGCACAGTTTTCATTTTCTTTTTCAGAAAACAAAAAAAGACAGGTGCAAAACCTGCCTTACATGATGCGGAAAGGGGGACTTGAACCCCCACGACCTAAAGCGGTCACAGGATCCTTAGTCCTGTGCGTCTGCCAATTCCGCCATTTCCGCTGTCTCTTAACAACAGAAATTATTATATCAGTTGCTAGAAACAAAGTCAATACTTTTTTCAAAAACTATTTAAAATTTCTTGGAAAAATTGCTTAATCTTTTAGAGATTGTTTTCCATTGCAGCTGTAACAAAGGCTGTGTAAAGCTCTTCGGCGTGATTTGGACGGCTATGGTATTCTGGATGGTATTGAGCTGCCACGAAGAATTTTTTATCTGGAAGTTCCACGATTTCCATAAGACGGTTGTCTGGAGAGACGCCTGAAAAGACAAGGCCTGCTTTTTCAAAATCCTCACGGAATTTGGTATTGAATTCATAACGGTGACGATGGCGACGTTGCACCACCTCTTTATTTCCATAAGCCGCTGCTGCTTTCGAACCTACTTTTAACTTACATGGATAAAGACCGAGGCGGAGCGTGCCCCCCATATCTTCAATGTCAATCTGATCTCGCATGATATCAATGATTGGGTATTTTGTATCTGGATTAAGCTCAGCAGAGTTGGCATCTGTCATATGGAGAACGTGACGAGCAAATTCCACACAGGTCAGTTGCATGCCGAGACAGACCCCCAACGTTGGCACATCATTTTCGCGCGCATAACGAATGGCTTGAATTTTTCCTTCTGTTCCCCGTTGACCAAATCCACCTGGCACAATGATACCATCTGCATCAGCTAAGAGCTCTGCTGCATTTTCTGAGGTTACATCATTGGCATTGACCCAATCAATTTGAATAGCTGAATCGTTGACATAACCTGAATGTTTGAGAGCTTCAACCACAGACAAATAGGCATCTTGCAATTCCACGTATTTCCCAACCAAAGCAATCTTAGTTGTTTTCTTGAGGTTAAGAACCTTATCCACCATTGCAGTCCACGCTGTCATGTCTGCTTTTGGTGCATCCAATTTTAAATGATCACAAACGATTTGGTCCATCCCCTGCGCTTGCATATTAAGTGGTACTTGGTAGATGTGTTCCACATCCATGGATTCGATGACTGCCTCAGGTGCCACATCACAAAATTGAGCCAATTTATTTTTAACCCCTTGCTCAACAGGCTGCTCTGTACGGATCACCAACATGTTTGGCTGAATCCCTAAACCACGTAATTCTTTGACAGAATGTTGAGTTGGCTTAGTCTTCATTTCACCAGCAGCTTTTAGATAGGGAAGTAGAGTCGTATGGATATACATAACATTATCCGCACCAACATCAGCTTTCATCTGGCGAAGGGCTTCAAGAAATGGCAAGCTCTCAATGTCTCCAACTGTTCCACCAACTTCCGTAATAATAACATCAGAATCCGTGGTAATGGCTGCACGCTTAATTTTTTCCTTGAGTGCATCTGTAATATGAGGAATGACCTGTACAGTCGCACCTAAGTATTCTCCACGACGTTCCTTACGCAATACCTCACTGTAAATTTTACCCGTTGTTACATTTGAATATTTATTGAGATTGATATCAATAAATCGTTCATAGTGCCCCAAGTCAAGATCTGTTTCCGCACCATCATCCGTCACATAGACTTCACCATGTTGGTAAGGACTCATGGTTCCCGGATCAATATTGATATAAGGGTCAAACTTTTGAATCGTTACTTTGAGACCACGATTTTTCAAAAGACGCCCAAGGCTAGCCGCCACAATCCCTTTACCGATAGAAGAAACCACGCCACCTGTGACGAAGATATATTTTGTTGTCATAAGACCCTCCATTTTCTATTTTTGACAGTTGTCGAGTAATATCGATTGCAAAACATTGACCATCAATATTGCGTCACCCGAACATCCCCCACAACCATCATTTGAGCGACCTGTGGTCGCCACACAATTCTCTGGGAAAAACAAAAATAGCTCCCTAGAAACTAGGGAGCCTTTCTCTTGACCTCTAAATGAGGTGCCCGAACAATACTATATCGTAATTTTAAGAACTTGTCAACTTAGATGAAAAGGGAGTTAGATAAAAATCGGTCATTTCGTAGAAATTCGATTTTTCAGTACTTTTCATTTTAGAGTACTGACCTAAAACAGTCTACTAGACTGTTTTACTCCCACCTCCACACAGTTAGTCATTAAAATGAAATAAAAATAGAAAGCTGGGACTCTTATCCCAGCCTTTTCTTTTTATTCTTCCTCTTCAGAAAAATCGTCATCCTCATCATCTTCTTCATTCAATTCAACATCTTCATCCACGTCATCATCTGGAATGATTTTCTTGATTTCAGAATCGTATGATTCCACTTCGTCTTTTTCATCATCTGGATTTTCTTCATCATATTCTGAAGCATCTTCTGTTTCTTCGTATGAACCTTCATCTTCCGGATCATCGTTGCCATAATCAATGGCATCAGCATCGCCATCCATAAAGGCGTTGACGCGTTTTTTCTTACGTTTTGGTGCATCTTCATCGTCTTCTTCAAGTGTGATGACTTCTTCATCGATTTCATCAACACCATACCAAGAGCGGAGGCCCCATTTATTTTCACCGAGTGGGATAAAACTACCATCCACATTCAAGTCTGAGTAGAAAATTGGCAAAGCTGCACGGATTTCGCTGTTTGATTTTTCAAGATAGTTTTGAATCTCGTTAACCAAATCGTTGAAATACATTTCATTGTCACGGCCACGTTCCTCTAAAATGGCACGCGCTACTTCGATCATCGACAATTCACTTTTTTCTTGCCCTTTAAATACGTTTAATTCCAAGGTCTTTCTCCTTTTTTGTCTTTCCATACTATTTTACGCTAAAATACACAATTAGTCAAAGAGTTTATCAATGAAAAAACCAGACAAGCTTGTCTGATTTTTCCGGAGTCAGTTGAATCCTTATTTAACAGTTGCTGTTGAAGTGATAGCTTCTACTGCTTTTTTAACAGTAATATCATGTTTCAACATATCTTCTGAAAGGAGGCTACGTACTTGTGCTACTTCCATGTTGTAGTTTGCTGCTAATTCTTCGATTTCAGCTGTGATTTCCTCTTCAGTTGCGTCAAAGCCTTCTGCTTTTGCAATAGCTTCTACAACCAAGTTTGTTTTCGTACGTTTTTCAGCATCTTTTTCGTATTGAGCATGAAGATCATCTTTAGTTGTACCAGTAATTTGGAAGTACATTTCAGGTGAGATACCTTGTTGTTGCATGCTGCTCATGAATTCATTCATAGCACGGTGCACTTCTTCGTGAACCATTTCGCTTGGAAGGTCAACGATTTCAGCATTTTCAACAGCCAATTCAAGTGCTGCTGATTCAACTGCATCGTCAAATGCGATTTCTTTAGCTGCTTCCAATTCCTTACGGTACTTAGCTTTCAACTCATCAAGTGTTTCTACTTCTTCGTCAATATCTTTTGCCAATTCATCATCAAGAGCTGGAACTTCTTTTGCTTTTACTTCATGAACTGTTGTCACAAAGAGAGCATCTTTACCAGCCAAGTCAACTGCTTGGTAGTCTTCTGGGAATGTTACTTTCACATCAACTGTTTCGCCAGCTTTCGCACCGACCAATTGGTCTTCAAAATCTGGGATAAATTGGCCTGAACCAAGTTCAAGAGAGTAGTTTTCGCCTTTTCCGCCGTCAAATTCAACACCATCAACAGATCCAACAAAATCGATAACAACAGCATCACCGTTTGCTGCAGCATCTTCTTTGATCGTCAATTCAGCCAAGTTGTTGCGTTCACGTTCAATTTTAGCATCCACTTCTTCGTCAGTCACTTCTTTTGAAGCTTCTACAGATACTTCAAGGTTTTTGTAGTCACCCAATTTTACTTCAGGTTTTGTGACAACTTCAGCATTGACAGTCCAGTCTTGACCTTTTTCCATTGAAACAACATCAATTTTTGGTTGTGCAACGACTTCGATACCAGCTTCTTTAACTGCTGCTTCGTATGCTGCTGGCAAGAGTGCATTCACAACATCTTGATAAAGAGCTTCTTCGCCAAAACGTTGGTCAAAAATAGCACGAGTTACTTTCCCTTTACGGAAACCTGGAATGTTGATATCTTTTTTAACGTTGTTAAATACTTTTGTCAACTCTGGTTGGATTGCTTCTTGAGCGATAGTGAACGTCAAAACGCCACGGTTTGTTTCTTTTGATTCAAATGATACAGACATTGTGTCTTTCTCCTTAAAATTTTATTGTCATCCTACCAATTCTATCATAAAACAAGGAAAAATCAAAGGTTTTAACACATTTTATCATTAGCATACAAAATAAGCAGAGCTAGAACAGCCTGCTTGTTTGCATTTATTTTTACGCCTTTCGGATCGGGTCCGATTGATAGAGTGCTCGTGCACCACCAATTAATTTTGGTCGGCTAGCAAGTGCCGTCACATGTGCGCCGCCCAACTCACGTATAGTTGGTCGAACAGGAACCTGCACATGCTTGACGTGCATCCCAATGGAGGTATCGCCAATATCTAAACCTGCCTGTGCAGTGATGAATTCAACTTCGACAGGATCTTTCATGAATTTGAAAGCTGCTAATTGCCCACTGCCTCCCGCATGAAGACTGGGAAGAACATTGACAATTTCTAAGCCTTTTTGAATAGCGAGTTCACGTTCAACCACAAGCGCACGATTAAGATGTTCACAGCCTTGGACAGCAAGATAAATCCCACGTTTCGTTAAGATTTCTAAAATAGTAGCAACAATAACTTCTCCAACTTCCAGACTGGAATTTTTCCCTATATGCCCTCCTACGACTTCACTAGAGGATAAGCCCAAGACAAAAATGTGTCCAGACTGGATAGCTGACTTTTCAAGAACATTTTCTAATAGGAGTCTTGTCTTTTCTGCTAACAGTTCTAATTGCATACTATCTCCTTTCTAGGCTTTTAGACGTTTCAGTCCCATATAAAGCAAGTAACCGCCTATCATACCTACAATATTTTGCACGGTATTGGTCATAACTTCTGCAAGCGCAGCTCCTAGACCACTCATGACAGTAGATGCTAGAAAATAGATGGCAACCATAAAGACTGTCGCCCCCACCAAGCCTAGCGCACGCTTTTTGCCAGAAAAACCAGCTAAATACCCTTGACCTCCATGTGCCAAAAGGGAAATGAACATCCATTGGGGATAACCCGCTAAGAGGTCAAAGAGAAAGGCAGAAAACCCACCGACAATGGCTCCTTCTTTTCCACCTAAATAAAAGGCAGTGAAGAAAATCCCTACATCTAAGAGTGTGGTTACGCCAGTTGGGGTCGGGAGCGTGACAAACATACCGAGAACAATAGTGAGGGCAGTCAAAATGGCTAGCAGGGTCAAATCATTGGTTTTTGTTTTCATAAAGAGTTACTCCATAAGAATTTGCATGTTTGATGGTGCTTGTAACATAGCTTTTTGCTAGGGAAACCGCTGTAGAGATATCATCGCCTACTGCTAAATGACTCGCGATAGCAGAAGAGAAAGTACAACCTGCTCCGTTATTATTTTTATTCAATAGCGGAGCTTGAAATGTTTCCAGCCCATCCTCAGTTAGAAGGACATCTATGGCTTGATTCGTATCCAAACGATTGCCACCTTTGATAACGACATTGTGTGCTCCCCTATTTTTGAGCACTTGCGCGGCTATTTCCATGTCTGCAAGACTTGAGATTGACATGTCAGACAATATTTCTGCTTCTTTAAGATTAGGTGTAATGACAGTGACTTGTGTAAAAAATTCTTGAAAAATTTCTTGCATAGTAGACACACTATCATCATCATTTTCCTTAAATACAAGAACAGGGTCTAAGACGACAGGTACTTGCGGACGTGATTGAATGAAATCTAGAACCGCCAAGGCTATCTGCGGCGTTGGTAAGAGACCAATTTTGATGATTGCAAAGTCTACTGTTGACAGACTGTCCAATTGCTTTTGGAAAGGCACCAAGTCTGTCGGGATAATTTCAAAACCATCTGGACCATTCGCTGTCATACATGTTTGTGCCAAAAAACCAAACAAGCCATGGTTGGCAAAAGTAGCGAGATCGGCTTGAAAACCGCCACCGCTGAGAACATCGTTGCCTGCAATGGTCAAAATATAATTAGTCTTCATAACGAATCTCCTTCAGATAAAGACCATTTCCTGCTGCGGTTGGACCTGCCAATTCGCGATTTTTTGTTTCCAAAACTCTGCGAATTTGGCTGACAGGCATGCGTCCGTTGCCAATTTTTAGAAGAGTTCCAACCATGTTCCGCACTTGCTTGTAGAGAAAACCATTTCCAGAAAAGGTAAAAATCAGGAAATTTCGCTTCTCGTCATAGTGAATAGTGGCTTTTGTAATGGTACGAACCTTATTTTCCACGCTAGTACCCGATGCGGTAAAACCTGTAAAATCATGGGTCCCGACCAAGTCTTTGATTGCTTCTTTCATAGAAGCTATCCCTAGTGGGAAAGAATAATGCGTTGCATAGTTTCGCATCATGGGATTTTTAGGTCGCCCAATATCCACTAAAAATTCATAAGTTTTGCTATGTTTATGATAGCGAGCATGGAAATCGTCTGCTACTACTTCAACTGCTACGATATCAATATCCTCTGGGCATTGAGTATCCAGACCGAAGCGCAGCTTTTCCACATCCCTCTGACCTGGTAGATCAAAATGAATGACCTGCCCATAGGCATGAACACCGGCATCCGTCCGTCCTGCACCATGGACGGTCACTACTTGACCGCTATTCAGACGCAAGAGCGTCTTTTCAATCTCTTCTTGAACAGTGCGCGCATGAGGCTGACGCTGAAAGCCGCTAAAATTGGTCCCATCATAGGAAATAATCGCTTTGTATCTAGTCATAAAAGAATTGTACCTCAAGACAACCTATTTCACAAGTGGAGCAACCTCGAACTGTACTAGGACAGAAATTGTGTGATTTTTTGTCGCGTTTATGCATAAAATAGTGTATAATGACTGGAAAGGAGGCGTGCCATGACACATGCATTTGAACCAAAAACGACGGCTTATGAGCACGTCATTGACCATTTACGAACAAAAGGAATCCGCATCACAGAAACCCGAAAAGCGGTGCTAGCCTATCTGATTGATAGCAAGGAACATCCTAGCGCTGAAATGATTTATAGGGACCTGAGACCAGATTTTCCAAGTATGAGTCTCGCTACCGTTTACAACAATCTCAAGGTGCTAGTCGACGAAGGATTTGTCACAGAAATTAAGCGCAATAAGGACACGACCACCTATTACGACTTTATGGGGCACGACCATCTCAATGTCATCTGCGAAAAATGTGGTAAAATCACTGATATTGACGTGGATTTCCCATCCTTCAACCGCATTGCTCAAGAACAGACTGGCTACCGTATTACCAAGGAAGTCGTCACTATCTACGGCATCTGCCCAGATTGCATTGCAATAAACTAAGGAGCTTGACCTCGGTCCATGCTCCTATTTTTATGAGAAAGAACAGCAAAATGAAACTATTCTAACCAACAGACCATTCCAAATCTTAGCTTAATAGGTTGCCAAGCGTTTTTCCAGCGCAGCTTGCCCAAAAGCATATAAAGTACAAATCACCCAATAAAGCAAGGCAACGCAAATATAAACCGTCATATAATCTGACTTAGCTCCGCCGATGATTTTCGCCTGATTAAACATCTCCGGAACAGTAATCATAGCTGTCAAAGACGTACTTTTGACCATATCCAAGAGAACATTGCTAAGAGGTGGTAAAGCAATCCGAAAGGCTTGTGGGATAATGACCTTACGATAAATAATGGACTTCTTCAATCCGAGCGAACGCGCGGCTTCCCATTGACCATTGTCAATAGCCTTGAGAGAGGAACGGATAATTTCCGAAATATAGGCACTGGACATAAAGGTAAAAGCGATGATGGTGGACATGATAGCATCCAGCTCAATTCCCATAAATGGAAGTCCGAAATAAATGAAAAAGAGGAGAACCATTAGAGGAATGCCACGCATGAGTGAAACATGAAGACTGGAGATCCATCGAAAGAGCGGTAATGGAGACATCCGTAAAAGGGCTACAAAAAACCCAAAGAAGGTCCCCAAACCAAAACCAATGAGAGATAAAGCCAAGGTATAAGGCAGACCTTTTAGGATTTCAGGAATCGCCTCCAAAGCTAATGTCAGGTCGAAGAGCGCTTGCCAATTGATCATAGAAAACTCCTAGAGAAAAAGCTGGGCGTGCCCAACTCTCTCTATTTTATCATAAAATCTAAGTTTATTTGACGTCAGAAACGTCTACAACTGGCAAATCTTCTGTTCCTTCTGCTGGTTTTGTCAAATCTTGACCAGCATAATATTTCTCAGAGATACCTTTCAAAGTACCATCTTTTTTCATTTCTTCAATGACCTTGTCCAACTCTTTTTTCAAGCTATCGTCATCTTTTTTCATGACCATTCCTTGCTCAGTTGGATTATATTTTGCTTCACTCATCTTGACTTTGATATCTGGGAATTTTTCAGTGATGAGTTTAACAGCAATCACTTGTGTGTAGTAGTCATTTGGAATGAAGTCTGTACGACCAGTTGATACATCACGAAGGTAAACATCATTGGTCACATTGTCATAGATAACTGGATCAGCACCTAATTTTTCAGCGATTTTCATATACTGTGTACCAGCACCACCACCAGCTTTTTTGCCTTTCCAATCTGACAAATCAGCTGCGCTAATGTTGGAAGAGCCATCTTCGCGGACAATCATACCACTGATTGAATATTTGTAAGGAATAGAGAAGTTATACTTTTCGAGACGCTCTTTTGTTGTGTCAAAGTTGTTCACAGCCACATCCACTTTTCCACTATCCACAGATGTGAAGGCTTCTGCAACACCAATTTCTTGGTATTCGATTTCGACATCCAAACGCTCGCCGATTTCATTCATCATATCGATTTCATAACCAACTAATTTATTTTCATCATTGTAAAATGAAGTCGGATAAAGAGTACCGGGCGTTGCAACTTTCAAAACTCCAGCTTCTTTAATTTGTTCCCATTGGGTCATCTCAGCTTTTGAAGCATCTGTTGACGACTGATTCGAGCAAGCAGCAAGAGCCAACGAGGACAATAGCAAAGCGGAAGTAAGAATTTTCTTGAACATTATAAAATCTCCTTTTCTTTTGGTGTTAAATCACCAACGTTTTCAGGTTAACATAATGAAAAGGTTTTATCAATTATTTGAACTGATATTTTTTCACAATTTTTTCCACTTTTTTCGTGCAATTATGCTTCATAAGAAAAATAGTTTCTTATTTTCACAAATTATTTAAATCAAGCCATTTTCTTTCAATTGCTGAGCGACTTGCAAAAGTAGATCTTCGCGACCTTTGGCAGCTGTCAGTTGGACACCGATAGGAAATCCTGCTGCCGTTTGGTAAGTCGGCAAACTGATAGAAGGTTGTCCCGTCAAATTAGCCTGTTGAGTAAAAGGCGTCCAAGCTAGACTTTCCGCAAACATTTCCCAAATCAAGTCTTGCTGCTCATTCATTGAAAATTGATCCATGTGCAGCAACTTATCCTTTAGAGTTTCCTTCAAGTCAAATTGACCATGAAGCGGCGCTATATCCGCTACAGTGGGTGTCAATAGTAGATCATAGCTTTCGTGGAAAAGTGCCATCTGAGCACTATAACGGTCCCAATCCTGCAAAACTTTAGAATATACCTTGGCCGGAATGCTTTGTCCACTGCGGAAAATAGCCCAAGTCATGATTTCCATATCCTTAGGTTTCATATCACGCGCAAACCCTGCTTCAATCTCATCAAACATCTGCGCTGTCTCAACGCTATTCATGATATAGTACGATTTCATCGCTTCAATTCCATCCAGTGGTTGTCTAGTTAGTTCAACAACCTCATGCCCCAACACTTCTAATTGTTTCACCAGTCGATAAACAGCCTCCCGCGCATCTTCAGAAACAAGACTTCCAATAGGAGACTCAGTGCTAAAAGCAATCTTGAGCGTTTTTTTCAAAGAACTGGTCAATTGATCTTCATCCAAAAGCGGCAATGGGAAAGGACTTTCCAACTGGCAAGTTTGCATTCCCATCAGAAGATTCCGAGTATCGCGCACTGACTTGGTCAAGGCAAAATGACAGGAAGCCCCCTGCCAACCTCGGTAAGGGCCGGGACCAGCCGGCAAGCGCCCACGCGTTGGCTTGAGACCAATTAAACCATTAAAACTTGCCGGGATGCGGATAGAACCACCACCATCAGAAGCACCAGCAATTGGCACCATACCAGATGCTACTGCTGCTGCCGCACCACCGCTGGATCCACCAGCATTTCGACTAATATCAGCAGGTAGATTGACTGGACCGTGCAAAGAGCTATCCGAGATATTCTTAAACCCAAACTCTGGTGTATTGGTCCTTCCTAAAATGATGAATCCCAATTCTTGAAGCCGTTTGACATAGTTGTCTGTTTGACTTGCTTTGTTCTTCGCAAATAAACGAGAACCGAAAGTACTTGGCTGACTTGCTTGCGTTTGACCTAAATCTTTTATCAAAATCGGCACACCACCAAATGACTTCCCAGCAAAATTTCCTGACTCTGCACACCACAAAGCTTCTTCATATCGCTTGGAAACAAGAGCATCGAGACGTGGGTTCTCTGCTTCAATCTTTTCAATGGCATCTTCAACTAATTCTCTCGGGGATACTTGTTTGTCACGAATGGCTTCTGCCATCTCTGTCGCATCTTTCCACATAGACTTCTCCTTTCTTTGCCTTCAGACTAACATGTTTTAATGGAATGAGCAAGTCTCGCGCAGCAATTTTCCACAAGAAAAAGAGTTTGAAACCCTGAGATTTCAAACTCTAATACTTTTTATAATTCTTCAAAGGCGTCTTTGACTTTATCGAAAAAACCTTTTTTCTGTGGATTTACCGCGATGTTCCCTGCATTGGCAAATTCTTTCAAAGCTGCTTTCTGGCGATCATTGAGACCAGTTGGTGTAACCACATTGATGGTCACATACTGGTCGCCTTGGACTCCGCCACGAAGGCTTGGTGCACCTTTTCCTTTTAGACGGAATTTCTTACCAGTTTGTGCCCCTTCAGGAATGACCAAATCCACATCCCCGTGAACTGTCGGCACATGAACAGTATCGCCCAAGGCAGCCTGTACAAAGTTCAGATTGAGTTTATAGTGGATGGTCGTCCCATCACGCTCAAATTTGTCTGAAGCTTGAACTTGGATGACCACAAAAAGATCCCCATATGGCCCTCCATTGAAACCTGCTTCACCTTGACCAGCCAAACGAATTTGCTGACCAGTTTCAACCCCTGCCGGGATTTTCACGGTGACAGTGTGCGCTTCTTTTTCATGACCAGTTCCGCGACAAGTTGGACACGGTTCTTTAATTTCTTTACCGGTACCATGGCAGACATCACAAGTTACCTGACGACGCATGGTTCCAAGTGGCGTATGGGTATCTACGCTAATGACACCCGAACCATGACAGCGCCCACAAGTTACAGGACTAGTCCCTGGTTTAGCACCCGAACCTGTACACGTATGGCAAGTGGATTCACGATTGTAGCTAACTTCTTTTTCCGCACCAAAAATCGCTTCCTCAAACTTGAGATTGACACGATACTGAAGATCATCCCCTTGACGAGGTGCATTTGGATTGCGCGCTGCACCGCCACCAAAGAAAGAAGAAAAGATATCTTCAAATCCTCCGAAGCCACCAAAACCTCCGGCACCACCACCGAAGCCACCATTAGCTCCAGCACCACCACCGAAGCCACCATTAGCTCCAGCAGGACCATATTGGTCGTAAGCAGCACGCTTTTGAGTATCACTCAAGGTTTCGTAAGCCTCTTGAACATCCTTATATTTTTGCTCTGCACCCGCTTCCTTGTTGATATCTGGATGATATTTTTTTGACATTTTGCGGTATGCTTTTTTAATCTCGTCCTGTGACGCATCCTTGGAAACACCCAAACGATCGTAGTATTCTGTATTGTTCATAATTCAAGATACCAAGCCCGGAAAAAGCAAAGTGAAAATAGGAAATCGGCAGAAAATCCTGATTTTCTAGACGATTTATCTTTTTCACACAGTTTTTAGGGCGGGTTCATTTCCTTTCTATAATAAAGATTCTTCTCTCGATAAATTCCTAAGAAATAGGAGTTTTGATATCAGACGACTTGCGTTCAAAGAAAAACGATCTTTTTGGCACAGTCTGAAGCCCGTGTTCAGTTTAGAACACCTGTATTCCTTTCTGTAAAGATTTAAGCGGTCTTCGACCGCCTGCTGTCGAAGATAGCGCAGTAGATAATGGGCAGTCCACGACGCTTTCGCTTGTGACCGACCTCATCACTCTTGCGGAGATACGGCGACGAAATCGCAGTCTTGCTGACCAATTTCTGCCGTATTCTCAAAAACAGAGGCTGGTTTTCAACCTCTGAATTTGTACTTTATTTACAAGATGAATTGAGCACGACCTAAAATCCTAGTGAAAAAGAGAAACTTTCTTGTGAGCAAGCACACAGCGTCAGTTTCCTATTTTCATACAGATTTTTTAACGGTCTTTGCATCTTACTTTTCCGTAAATTCTCCGTCTACAACGTCATCATCTTGGCCGCCAGTGGCTTGGGCACCTTCTGCGCCACCTGCTGCTTGTTGTGCTGCGGCTGCTTGTTCGTAAAGTTTCACTGCAAGAGCTTGTGCTTTTTCGTTGAGAGCTTCCAATTTTGCTTTCATATCGTCGATATTATTTGCTTCTTGAGCTGCTTTTAATTCATCAAGAGCTGCTTGGGCTGCATCGCGTTCTGTGTCAAAGCCTTTGCCTTCTGTTTCCTTGATTGTTTTTTCAGTTGCAAAGATAGCTTGATCCACGTTATTGCGGAGATCCACTTCTTCTTTACGTTTAGCATCTGCTTCAGCATTTGCTTCCGCATCTTTCATCATGCGGTCAATTTCTTCGTCTGTTAAACCAGAGTTTGATTGGATAACGATATGTTGTTCTTTTTGAGTACCAAGATCTTTGGCTTTTACAGAAACGATACCATTTTTATCAATGTCAAATGTTACTTCAATTTGTGGAATACCGCGAGGAGCTGCAGGAATATCAGTCAATTGGAAACGTCCAAGAGTCTTGTTATCTGCTGCCATTGGGCGTTCACCTTGAAGGACATGAATATCAACAGCTGGTTGGTTGTCTGCTGCTGTTGAGAAGACTTGTGATTTAGAAGTTGGAATCGTTGTATTACGATCAATGAGTTTTGTAAAGACACCACCCATTGTTTCGATACCGAGTGATAATGGTGTTACGTCAAGAAGGACAACGTCTTTGACATCACCAGTGATGACACCACCTTGAATAGCAGCACCCATAGCCACTACTTCGTCAGGGTTCACAGATTTGTTAGGTTCTTTACCAGTTTCAGCTTTAACAGCTTCCACAACTGCAGGAATACGAGTTGAACCACCGACAAGGATTACTTCGTCGATTTCTGACAATGAGAGGCCAGCATCAGAAAGAGCTTGACGAACTGGAGTTTTCGTACGTTCTACAAGGTCACGAGTAAGGTCATCGAATTTAGCACGAGACAAGCTCATTTCCAAGTGAAGAGGTCCCGCAGCGCCAGCGGTAATAAACGGCAAGCTGATTTGAGTTGTTGTTACACCTGACAAATCTTTTTTAGCTTTTTCAGCAGCATCTTTCAAACGTTGCAAGGCCATTTTATCAGCAGCCAAGTCAATGCCGTTTTCTTTCTTGAATTCAGCTACTAACCAATCAATGATTTTTTGGTCGAAATCATCACCACCAAGTTTGTTATCCCCAGTAGTTGCCAAAACATCGAAGACACCATCACCGAGCTCTAGGATAGAAACGTCGAAAGTACCACCACCAAGGTCAAATACCAAGATTTTTTGGTATTTGTCTGTCTTATCCAAACCGTATGCAAGAGCTGCGGCAGTTGGTTCATTGACGATACGTTCTACTTCAAGACCAGCTATTTTACCAGCATCTTTTGTTGCTTGACGTTGCGCATCATTGAAGTAAGCAGGAACCGTGATAACGGCTTTCGTCACTTTTTCACCAAGGTAATCTTCTGCGTAGCCTTTCAAGTATTGAAGAATCATAGCTGAAATTTCTTGCGGTGTGTATTCTTTACCATTTGCTGAAACTTTTTCAGAAGATCCCATTTTTGATTTAATAGAGATAATGGTTTCTGGGTTTGTAACTGCTTGGCGTTTTGCTGCATCACCGACGATGATTTCGCCGTTTTTGAATGAGACTACTGAAGGTGTTGTGCGGTTACCTTCTGGGTTTGCGATGATTTTTGATTCAGTTCCTTCAAGAACTGCAACCGCTGAGTTAGTTGTTCCTAAGTCAATACCGATAATTTTACTCATGTTTGTTTTCCTCTTTTGATATTTTTTCTTTTTATGACACTCAGTTTAGGTGGTACGGACGCCATGAAACCTTCGGTTTCATGGCTAAGATTTGAGCCAAAGGTCTCAAATCTTCCGTGAGTTAGAACACCTATGTTCTAACTTTTTTACCACGACAGTGAGTGTCAGATTCAGTAAGCCTTCGGCTTACTCTCTGTTAACAATTTTAGGTAGTTTATAGTCATTTCGGACAAGTGTCTATTACGACGTAAAATAGCAAAATCGATATCATTTTGCTATCAAGCTAGTAAGGCAAGCCGCCATAGCGATTCCCGTTTTCTGATGAGGTGCTTCAGCACCTATAAGAAATAGCTAGTTATATACCACCACCATTGCCGGTCTCAATAGACGTTCATGGAGTTTGTAGCCTTTCTGGAAGACTTGTGCAATGCTATCTACCGGATGGTCCTCATCCGCTTGTAGCGTTTGAATAGCCATGTGAAAATTAGCATCAAAAGTTTGCGTTTCAATCTCTTCAATTCCCTCCTCTTTGAGAGCTTGGATTAAGCTTTCTTGAGTCATTTCAAGGCCTTTTCTAACATCTTCTGTCAAACCCTCAACCGCAAGCGCTCGCTCCAGATTATCCAAGCTTGGCAAAATTTTCTTAGCCAAATCTTGCGAACGATAACGTTGCAAGGTCTGGCGCTCCTCATTAGCACGGCGTTGAATATTTTGCATCTCGGCATGCGCTCGAAGATACTTGTTTTCAAGTTCATCTGCACGCTCATTTGCTAATTCTAATTCCGATTTCTCAGGAATTTCTTCTGCAACTGTTTCTGCCGCTTCAACTTCCTCAAGAACCTCTTCGTTTTTTATTTCTTCTGACACTAGAAACCTCCTTTTATATCATTAGCTTTGAGACATCCGCTTTTCTAAGCATCTTTCTCTTAGCTTAATTCATTTCATAATGATTACTATTTAAGTAACGATAGTAGTCGCTCAACTTCAAAAAAAGAACACGACTAATGATATTAATCAGACTCACTTGACGCCTGTAATCCATTTCCACAGGACCAATTAAGCTCATCTGTCCCATCCCTCGATAAGGTATAGGAAGTTGATGATGAATAACCGTTACATTTTTTAATTCGGAGTCTGAACTTTCTCCCACAAAGATACTGGTCTGCTCAAACTCGTTTCGATCAGCTCGTAGACTGAGAGCTAATGATTGCTCATTCTCTAAAAATTGGTAAGTTGCAAATGCCCCATATTCTAAAGCAGCTACTTTACCAGCCACAAAAACTGATTCCTGGAAAAGATTGGTAAAGATATAATCCATCAAATCGAGGACATTATCGGTTGTTGTGAAATATTTTTGCACTACCTGCGGAATTTCTGTACGCAATTTGTAATGGATATCGAGGACGGTTTTCCCACGAAAACGCTCATACACCAAATCCCTCAAAATCACCAAATCTTTTGCAAGAAAATTCTTTGGAATAGCAAACTGGACAGTCAGCGGACGCGAGTCATCCAAGGTCAAAACCGCTAGGGCATCGTGAGACGAAAGCTGCACGATATCAAAAGAGGTCAAAGTCTGAACTTTTGGCTCCACATCCAATATCACTGATGTGTAACCTGTCAAATCTGCCAAGACTTGACTAGTTCGCTCTAAGATATCTTCCAACTTGAAAGCCTCGAAATCAAACGCCTTCATCACCTGATAGATATCTTCTTCTTCAATCAAGTCACGATTGAGAGAATGGGTAACAAAGTACTGATAACCTGCTCGACTGGGTAAGCGCCCACTCGAGGTATGTGCTTTTTCAAGCAAGCCAAGCTGTTCTAACTTAGCCATATCATTACGAATGGTAGCACTACTAGAGGAAACGACTTCCTGCAAAGCCTTCGACCCTACAGGCTCATGATAGCGAGTGAAAAGGTCCACAATCAAATTCAAAATGTCATGTTGACGTTCTGTAATCATGAGAATCTCCTTTCTAGTTTTGAGTTAGCATTCTGACATATCGAGTGCTAAGTCTATGATTTCATTATACGCCGAAAAAATAGAATGTCAAGATAAAAACCACAACATATAAATACCTGCTAGGAGATTGTTTAAAAAATGAACAAAGATAGACTCTTTGATCTCTCCTCGACGCGCATAGGCTACAAACAGAACACTGCCCACCGCAAAATAAAAGAGTATTTCAAGGATAGTTGTAGAATGGAGAAAAGCAAAAATTCCTGTCGTCACCAGCCAAGATAACCAGCCCGTGGAGCCATTAAATAGCAGTTGGATATAATTCCCACGAAAAATCAATTCTTCCACAATTGGTGCAATGACAGCAATGACCAATATATAGAGAATAGCAAATGGCAGAAATCCACCTTTCATCATTTTGCCTAATTCCAATAAACCAGCATCATTTGCTGAAGTAGCCCGTCCAGACACTAACCGAATGAAGATAGTTCCCGCAATAGCAATCACCCGTCCAGACACTAACCAAAGAAAGGCAAAACCAATATCTCTCCACTTGATAGATAAATTACTTGGTTGCAAGCGGTGGTAATACTTCCATAAAAAGACCACAATCACCATCACTAAAACGACATAAAGAATAGCTAGACTGCATGACAGGCCTAAACTAAAAGCTTTCTGATATTGTAAAAAGAGCATGGGTGGTAAGTTTGTAACAAAGACAAGTGCCATTAGTCCAATCGCTTTTACTATTTTAATAAGATTTTGTTTCATTATTTCTTCCTTTTTGAAAAAGACCAAACAATTGATAGACTAGACCCGCTATGACTAACAATTGAAAAACTGCAATTCCATTTACAGCCCAATCCCAACCATTTTGAGGAGATAGACTCGTTCGCGGCCAGACAAATCCTCCGAAAGTCAGTACATTGAAAGCCAACACAAGAACTACTTTTTGATAATTTTCTTTCATTTAACTATCCCTTTCAATAATTTCTTTAGTTGGTAAAAACGCCAGCCAAGATACATCAATAGGGGAACAAGAACCGTTGAAAAACCGAAAACAAAACTTGGCTCTCGCCCTATCATAGTTGCCAAAACCAATAAATAAATCCCCAGCACAAGCAAGTAGCAACGTCTGAAAATCAGTTTGACCATTTGATACTGACTATCTCGATCACTGTAAATCTGATCTTCTTGGTCAGTCGAAAGAGCTTTTCGAAAAATAGAAAAATTATTGCAAGTGGCCACGTATTGCCAACCATAATCTTGGTAGATTTGCTGATAGGAGGCTTCATCGCTCCTATTTCCTTCCTTGAAATCCAAGCGATAGACCATATCCGCTGGTTCAACTGACTCAAAGTCTGTTATCCAGAACAACTTCCGTTTAGTTTTAGTTATCATGCTTCTTCCTTTCTCGCTTGATAAAATTGCCAGGTGAAATAGCCGACATAGGCTGACCAGCATAGCAAGACTAATATCAACCAGACAAATCTGGGCCATTTCCAGCTAGACATGGTCAACAAATCCATCGGACCAATCCCCAATATCAAAAAGGCAATACTCTTGCTAATCTGGAAAAATAAAATCCGTTTTTGATACTGTCGGAGACTGGATCTATCACTATACAATTCCAGCTCTTCTTCACTTGAGGCGAGCTCAGCTGGTTTTCGGAAAACAACGTAAGGCAAGAGCACACCAACCAACTCCCAACCCATTTATTTGGTGCCTGATAGAAGTCTAAACGATAAACGACATCTTCTGGTTGGCACGGCACAAATACCATCTTCCCCGTGAATGGACTAATTTCTTTGAGGGCTTGACCATTTTTATGTTGCTGCATCAGCAATTTTTCCATCTGTTGAGGTCGTAGCGGATTAAATCTTATCTTTTTCATACACAGCTCCTCGACTATTTTGATACAGGCGCTCAATGCGTGCCAGTTCCAAATTTAAAATTTCTTGCCCCAAATCCGTAATATGGTAGATTTTACGTTTATTTTCCTCACGAATAAAAGCGATCACCCCATCTTTCTCCATTTTAGACAAGGTTCCGTACATAGTTCCCGGACTGATTATCACCTGACCATCTGTCGTTTCCTTTGTTTTTTGGATGATGTCATAGCCGTGCCTCTCTTCTTGCAAAGCAAACAGGATATAAAATGCCGTTTCCGTCATGAGAACATAGACACGTTTTAATTTTTCATTCATAAATACCTTTCCGGATTTCGATATATCGCACCTCGATATAATTGTCAAGAATTTTCTACAAAAAAAGAAGGTCTCCCTTCTTTCCAACTTTATTTTGCTTCTAACTCGGCAATTATTTCCGCTCCACGTGCACGATAAGACATATCCCCGACTGTTTCAACTGTGAATTGATCATCTTTATAAGTTAGAACTGTTACACTACCATTGTCCAATGCTAAATCTTTTGGACGTTCTGGTTCCAGTAACTGAACCAAAGTTGCAATGGTCATTCCGTGACTCACTACAAAGGCATTGCCTCCGCCTTGCTTTTCCAAATCCTGAGCAATAGTGGTAAAACCATCCAAAATACGTCCACTCAATTGCTCCCATGTCTCCGCCCATTTGGCAGAATCCGCTTCATAAATACCATTGGCAATTTCTTCAAAAGTCATTCCTGAACCTTCTGCAATACCATTAATACGAGGTAGGACACCACTAAAGAGATCCGCATCATACATGCCTTCGTAGCTACCAAAGCACCATTCGCGAATGCGCTTATCTTGGTAATATGGAATTCCCCCTAAAATGCCCATCTCACGCTGCGCAATGGTAATAGTCTGAACTGTGCGCCCTAAATCGCTGGACACAGCAACATTGAAAGAAAGCCCTGCATCCTTGAGACCCAAACCGAGCTGACGAATTCCCTCCTCACCAACGGTGGTTAGTGGTGTATCACACCAACCTTGAATGCGTCCAATTGTATTAAACATAGTCCGTCCATGGCGGGCAATATATAATTTTGTCTCTGTCATGTCTGCTCCTCCTCACTTTTTTCCTATATTATAGCAAAAAAGAGTTGGGGACAAAAGGTTCCAAACTCTTTTTTATATGATTTATTTGTCTCACTCTTCTTGGACTAGTTTTTGAAGGAATGGATGGGTGCTGGGATTTGTCCACCACGCGCAATAAAATCTGCCGATGAATGGTGATTGACTTTCATAACAGGAGCCGTTCCTAAGAGCCCACCAAACTCAATCATATCCCCCTCTTTACCTTTTGGAATAATCCGTACTGCAGTGGTTTTTTGATTGATGACGCCGATAGCAGCTTCGTCCGCAATCATGGCCGCGATGGTTTCGTAAGGCGTATCTCCCGGAATAGCAATCATATCCAAGCCAACTGAACAAATCGCTGTCATAGCTTCTAATTTTTCCAAATTTAGCGAGCCAGTTTGCACCGCAGCAATCATCCCTTCATCCTCGGAAACAGGAATGAAGGCACCCGATAAACCACCAACTTGGTTACAAGCCATCACTCCACCTTTTTTGACTGCATCATTGAGAAGTGCCAGCGCAGCCGTTGTTCCGTGGGTTCCGACCATATCCAAGCCCATTTCTTCGAGAACACGCGCAACTGAGTCTCCCACTGCAGGAGTCGGTGCAAGCGATAAATCTACAATTCCGAATTTGACACCAAGGCGCTCAGATGCCATTTGACCCACTAACTGTCCAATCCGCGTGATTTTAAAAGCTGTTTTCTTGACCGTTTCTGCGACCATATCAAAACTCTCACCACGAACTTTTTCAAGAGCACGCTTGACCACACCAGGTCCAGATACACCGACATTAATGACCACATCAGCTTCTCCAATACCGTGAAAGGCACCCGCCATAAAGGGATTATCCTCCACTGCGTTAGCAAAAACAACCAACTTAGCCGCTCCCATATCAGAAGCATCCGCTGTCTCTTTAATAATTCGTCCCATATCACGGACAGCTGTCATGTTAATGCCAGATTTAGTGGAGCCAATATTGACCGATGCACAGACCTTACTAGTTTCTGCCAAAGCTTGTGGGATGGAGTTAATGAGAATTTCATCTCCCTTTTGATAGCCTTTTTGGACCAATGCAGAAAATCCGCCAATAAAATCCACTCCAATTTCATGCGCAGCTCTATCAAGCGTATGTGCCAATGGTAGATAGTCATCACTATCCGTCGCTGCACCAATCAGTGCAATCGGTGTAACAGATACTCGCTTATTGACAATAGGAATACCCAACTCAGTCGCAATGTCATTTCCGACCGCCACTAGGTTTGCTGCTTTGGTCGTAATTTTATCATAGATTTTTTGCGCAGCTTTCTCAATATCTGAATCAATACAATCAAGAAGAGAAATCCCCATCGTAATCGTCCGAATGTCAAAGTGCTGCTCCTCAATCATCTCAATTGTTTCACGAACTTGTCTAATATCCATCATTCACCTCTTATAAATTATACATAGCATCAAAAATGGCTGCGCTTTGAATATTAATTTTAACATTCAGAGTCTGACCAAACTGTTCCAATTCTGTGCGAAGAGCTGTGAAATCATAAGTTTCCTCAGTGGATACTACCGCCATCATGGTAAAATACTGATCCAAAACAGTCTGCGATATATCATCAATGTTGAGTCCTAAGGTAGCCAATTTCCCTGCTACTCCAGCAACAATTCCCTTACTGTCTTTCCCAACTACTGTCACAATTGCTTTCATCGTCAAACTCCTTTTTATTTTTTCTTATTTTATCATAAATATGCGTAAAAATGTATAAAAAAATGGAAACTGGATAAAAGTCTTACTTCGTTTCACTTTTTGAGCGATAGCAGTTCGACACAGTGATTGATTGGAAGTTCTAATTCTTGCACTGCAAGAGACAGCAGCCTCCCTCATCCACTTTACGCAGATGGGAGTAAAAAATCTGAGGATAGACCTTTTTAGGTTGAACACTTTAAAATAAGAAAGTGGAGACAAAATCGGAATCGTCATTTTACGTGATTTACCGCTCTTGACTTGCTCTCTTTTATTCAAGGATGAGAATACCGATTTACCAGTGGATTAAAGAATACTCCATCACCGCGTCTGCAAAATAAACGGTTCAAAAAAAGAATCTGGAACCATTTCTGTTCCAGATCCTTGTCAGTTTCTTTTCAAACGTGAACGGTTAGCATAAGATTGCCAATCAATTCCTCGTGCCTGACACCAGTTTTGGACATCGGACCCTAAAAGCATATCTTTTTGGCGCAACTCGGCAATCGTTTTCGCGCCTGCCAAGGTCATCAACTCACGTGTGAAATCTTTGAAAGAAATCATTTGATTGAGTGTGCTTTCTAGTTGATGAGTTTCACGGAAATATCTCAAGAAACGATTGGACATGCCGACCAGATCTGCACCGAGCGCCAAAGCCTTGACAATATCTAACGGATTTTTGACACCACCGGAGGCAATGATTTGCGGACGAATATCTTCAGGAAGAGACATGGCTTCGACAATCGATGTCACCGTTGATTGTCCCCATTGTCCTTCTAAAAAGTCATAAAAGTCCATAACACGACGCGTGTTTTCAATTTTAATAAAATCCGTACCACCCGTACCCGAAACATCCACCGTTTTAACACCGACCGAAGCTAATTGTTGGACCGTCTCACGACTCATCCCAAAGCCAACTTCTTTAACGATGACTGGAACTTCAATTTCCCTAACGATTTTTTCAATATTGGTCAACCACATGGAGAAATCGCGATCTCCTTCAGGCATGACGATTTCTTGCGGCGCATTGAGATGAATTTGAAGAGCGTTGGCTTCTAACAAATCCACTGCACGCTTAGCGTTTTCAACATCATGGTGAGCACCCAAATTAGCAAAGATAATCCCATCAGGATTTTCAAAGCGCAAGACTGAAAAAGTCTTTGCTACACTTGGGTCCTTGATGCCCGCACTGACAGAACCCGATGCTACGGGAATATTTGCTAAATAGCTAATCACGGTACATCCATCTTGATGCCGGCAACGGTCGTAGACATATCCACATCATCTACCTTCATTTCCGGTAGCGATTGATGAACAAAACGTGTTTCCGCAAAATCCTTAGCCGGTTCCATCGTAAATTGCCGATTTGCTAGACCCACATGCTGATCCTTGCGATTCATAGCTGTGTAATGATACATAATTCTCCTTAAGCCCTCGGGGCGATTGAAATAGTCAGTGGTTGAATCCCTTTTTGGCTCCATTCTTGGGCAATAGCGGAGCGCATAAGGGGCTGAGCCACAAAACAGATACCACAGTCTCCACCACCAGCGCCTGATGTTTTAGCTGGCGCACCGTGCCGACTAGCCACCTCACAAAGGGTCTTTAACAAGGGTGTCTCGATGACCAAGCCCATGGCCTGTGAAAATTCTTGTAAAAGCTGGCGATTTTCAAGAAGTGCTGAACCAATTGGTCCGTTGAAGCTGACGCCCCTGTCCATCCCACCATCAACTGAATAGACATTGGCAATTGAACTGCTCTAATCTCCAGATTTTTCCACTCTGAGTCCACAAGTTCCTTGATGGATTGCCTAGCCATAGCTTGGGACAACCAAGTACGATTGACAGAAGAATAGGCAATGACACCCCCAAAGCTAGATGCTGCTATATCCCCAAAAGATCCAGTCATTTCTAGCTTCATCTGAGCTAGGACTGCTAGTTTATAAATGACTAGCGGATGCTTAGAAAGACCATAATAGGCCAAGAGGGATTTTATAACTGCTACCGTTACCGCACCCGATGAACCGAGTCCGTACTTGGTTCCAGTTTCAGCGTGATCCAATTCAGAATCTACCGAAAGGTGGTAATGTCCTTGCGCCGAGCAGCCTTGCTCAACTGCATAAGTTTCCGCTGTCCTCATGGCACTTTCTATTGAAGCATAAGGATGCTTCATCGAGAAAGAAAGCTGTCCACTTTCCCTTTTCCACGCTAGCACCAGACTGGGATTTTGACTTGAATAAAGTCTGCCACTTTCAGATTTTTCAGCCGTCACTGTGATATATTGATCCATGGCAGCAATAAGAGCAGGATACCCCGCTTCTACAACTGCATATTCCCCAGCTAGATAGAGTTTCCCCGGCGCTTTTTCTTGAACTCTCATACCATGATTTCCTTCTGATTGTCTGCAAATGCGGCAAGAGACGAACGCCATTCCTTTTCTGTCAAAGTACGTGCACCATCACCTGGAAGAGAGGGGATGATTCGCTCAGCCGGCAGATAGGTTGCTAGGGCACTTTGGAGATCATCCATATCTTCTTGACGGCAGAGCACTTTGACATTTGGGCCCGCATCCATGGTCATATAGGCAGGAATTCCCAAATCCTCACGCACGTTTCGGACAGCTTCCTGTGCTTTCAAAGTATCTGTTGTCCAATAGGCAAAAGGCGGATTGGCCGAAAGAGTCGTCGCGTGCATTTTCATGCCGTTGTGCTCTGTAATGCGTCCAACTGCCTCGAAATCATGCGCCTTGATGGCTTCTTTAATCGCACGTAAATCCTCTTTAGCTGTCGCCACCCAAGCCTCATAGAATGACGAGGTTGCCACCGTATGATCCATACCAACACGACTAGCAATTTTTTTCTGATTAGTATCAACTGCCAAAATTAGCATCCCGATTCCCCAATCTGCATCGTCAATAGGACGAGCCATTGAATCTTCCGAACTAGTCCCCATGTCCCATTCGACAAAACCACCGAACAAGCTACGAGTGCTTGATCCTGAACCGCGACGAGCAAATGTAGATAATTGTTGTGATGACATCTGCAAGTCCAATGCCTGATTGATGGCCATGGCAAATGCTGCAAAGGCTGAAGCTGAACTAGCGAGTCCTGCTGCCGTTGGTACAAAATTCAAACTCTCCACGCAAGCAAATTTGTCCTCACCTATATATTCGCGAAATAAATCTAAAAAACGAGAAATTTTTTCAATTTCTTTTTGAGATTGTAATTTCCCATTGAGATAAAAGCTATCTGACTCAAATTTGTCATCAAAAATGACCTTTGTATCTGTATAAAAAGCATCCAAGGTCAAAGACAAACTCGAATTCATGGGCAAAAATAATTCTTTATCTCGTTTGCCCCAATATTTTATTAAAGCAATATTGGTATGTGCACGCGCGATACCTATTTTTTGCGTCATCTTATTCTCCTAAAAATTGTATCCAGGTTTGCTTGGCACTTGCTTCCATGAGTATATCTGCCAAGTCTCTAGCCTGTAACTGATCTTTTACCAAGGCAATCATGCATCCACCACGACCACCACCTGTTAATTTAGCACCGAGAGCACCATTTTCTTGAGCAATGGAAATAAATCCGTCCAGTAGAGGATCAGAGACACCCAAGTGTTGCAAATAAGTATGAGCTTGACTCATAATAGCTCCCAAATCTTCAGGCCGATTTTCCAGTAAACATCTCTTAGCCTCTTGGGTCAAGGCTCCCAATGCCTCAATCCACTCTTGCGCTACGGCATTTTCCGCCAACAACAGAGCTACATCCTCAATAGCTTCTAACGTATGACCCGTTTTACCTGTATCTGCCACTACCAAGTATGCATCTAAATGAACATTTATTGGTTCAATGGGTTGGTTTTTCACAAAAAAAACTGGTGAAGTTCCACTCGTTGTCGCCGCATCCACACCCGAAGGATTACCGTGGGCAATTTTTTCAGAAGACTGTACGATATCCCACAATTCCTCATTGGTCAACTCCTTGTCATAAAACGCAAAGAGAGAGCGTGCTACTGCAACCGCCACTGCTGCACTAGAACCCATTCCGCGTTCTGCAGGAATGGTCGACGTAATTTCGATATGAATAGCGGGATCAGTAGGCGCCCCGATGCGGTAAAGAGAAAAGCGAATAGCATGTTTTAAACTTTCCCATACTTTGGGCATCTCGTGAACTAAACCACTATAAAAATCACAGGAGACTGTAAGCGCCTGCCCAGCTTCTGTAACCGTTGATACGATTTCAATTGCAGAAAAAGGCATGGCAATAGCCGGCTGCCCATAGACAACCGCATGCTCCCCCATTAAAATAATTTTCCCAGTTGATTTCCCTTGAATCACAAAATTTCCCTCTTTAGTATGTTATCTTACCTATTATACCATTTTCTCTAAAAAGCAGAAAATTTCAGGAGACAAAGTCAAAGAGACCAAGTAAAACTTGGTCTCTTTGGGAGATATATGAAAAAGAATAACTTGAGTATACAAATGTTAACTTAAAGAAACCTTAAATTGTTTTAAAAACATGAAATATAAAAAGAACCAACGAAAAATGTTATCTAAAATCGTGGCAATCCATACGCCTGCTACTCCAAAATCAAGCATCTGCGTCAAAACATAGCCGACACCAATGCGAATACACCACATCCCAATGGTCGTTGCGTAAAATGGCAAGCGTGCGTTGCCTGCACCCTGCCAAGCCGCTGTGTAAATCAGTGTTCCAGCAGTTGCAGGAGTTCCCACAAAAGAGGCTAAAAGCACTATCAAACTAGCTGCTACCGCATCGGAATGATCCGTATAGAGATAAGTTAAAGATTGCCCAAACGAAAATAGGATTCCTGAAATCAGCAACATGAAAGTAAGAGAAAGTAGAAAACTTCGTTTGATAATCGATTTTACAGCAAGCAAATCCCCTGCTCCACGAGCATTGGCAACCAAGATAACAGTCGCCGTCGCGAATCCAAGTCCTGGCATATAATTGAATTGTGTCAGTGTCTCCCCAATGGAATTCCCCGCCACCGCAGCTGTTCCCAAAGAAACAATCAAGGCCACGATGACGACATCACCAGCCCGCATCATAAGGCGTTCACCAGCAGCAGAAAATGCTATGTGGAACAAATCAAGCTCCCATTTTTTTGTCAACCTTGGTAGCTTAAACGGCAAAAGTTTCCATAAGATCAAGGCTCCCACAGCTCTTGCAATGACTGTCCCAAGCGCCACACCTGCTACACCCCACTGGAGAATGAAAACAAAAAGCGCAGACAAAGCTAGATTAAGAGCGTTGGATAAAAGACCGACATACATGGGCACCTGCGTCCGTCCGCTAGCTCGTAAAATGCTACCCAAGGTCGTCATTAGCCCCAGAAATAGTGATGCTCCGCCAACCCAAGCTAGATAGAGACCTCCAATGCGAGCGACTACCGTTTCCGTCCCTAAAAGGGCTAGCATAGAATTTCCTCCAAAAAGGGAGAGCATTCCCAAAAACAAACTGAGAATTGTCGTCAATAGCAGAGCTTGACTGGATTGCTTAGCAACTTCCGCTTGATTTCCTTGCCCAAGATACTTGGCAATGACGGACGACACAGCTGCACCAAGCGCAATAAAAAGCGCCTGATAGATGCTGAGAATATTTCCAGCCACCGACACTCCTGATAGAGTGGAAATTCCTAAAAATGCAATTAAATAAGAATCCACCATACTCATCAGCATCTGTAAAAAATTCTCTGCCATCGCTGGTAAAGCCAGTCCTAAAATTTTCTTCGTTTCTGTCATATTATCGTTATACATCATTTCTGTACATTAGAAAAGAAGCAATTCGCTTCTTTTCTTTATTCTTTAGTTCAATCCCAGATAGTCTTCCACCTCGGTCTGCATTTGGTCAATAGAAACAACCGTATCATGCACGACTAATGCATTGTCTAATCCCTTAACAGCTGATGGGATCGCCACTTTTGAGAGGGCAAACAATTCCAAGACTGCTGTGAAATCATCTGTCGATTTTCTGCCGTTGATGGCTTCAACTACCACTTGAGGAAATTTATAAGGACTAGCTGTCGAGGCAATAATAGTCGGAGTTTTGTCTCCTGTACGCTCTACATAATCTCGGTAGACAGCTGATGCCACTGCCGTGTGAGGGTCTTCTACGTAACCAGTCTCATCGTAGACACGCTTAATTTCCTGCGCTGTCTCACTTTCTGTTGCATAGCCTGCTTCAAACAAATCCAAAATTTCTTGACTAGCATCTGTCAATCGATAGTTTTCTTTTTCCGAAAGTGACGTCATCAATTCCTTAGTCTTGGCCGCATCATTACCCACCAAATGGAAAATAAGACGTTCCAAGTTTGATGAAACTAAAATATCCATAGAAGGACTAGTTATCACCTTAAATTCACGTTTTTTATCATAGATTCCAGTCGCAAAGAAATCCGTCAAAACCTTATTTTCATTGGAAGCACAAATCAATTTATGGACAGGAAGCCCAATACGACTAGCGTAATAAGCCGCTAATATATTCCCAAAATCCCCCGTAGGAACCGTGATATTAATGGCATCACCTACCACAATAGCGCTTGTTTTCACCATTTGTGCATAAGCATAGACATAGTAGACAACCTGCGGTATCAAGCGACCGATATTCATAGAATTGGCTGAAGAAAACTGCGCTTGATGATCCCAGAGTTTTTGACGCAACTCCGCATCATTAAACATGCGTTTAACGTCCGTTTGAGCATCGTCAAAATTTCCTTTGATCGCAACCACATGTGTATTGGCACCTTCTTGCGTCGTCATTTGCAATTCTTGAATCTTGCTAACAGCACCATCTGGATAAAAGACAATAATTTCTGTCCCAGGGACATTTGCAAATCCTGCCATAGCAGCTTTTCCAGTGTCTCCAGAAGTAGCCGTCAAAATGACAATTTTACGGTCTACGCCTTGCTTTTTAGCTGCAGTGGTCAATAAATAAGGCAAGATAGACAAAGCCATATCTTTAAAAGCAATAGTCGATCCGTGGAATAGTTCTAAATTGTACTGATTACCCAGTTTAACAATCGGTGCAATGATATCTGTATCAAATTTGTCATCATAAGCAGATGCAATACAAACATCTAGCTCCTCTTCTGTAAAATCATCCAAGAAGACAGACAAAACAAGCTTGGCTACTTCCTGATAGCTGGCGTGTTTCAACTGGGAAAAATCTAGATTAACCTGCGGAAAGTCAACAGGGGTAAAGAGTCCACCGTCCACTGCCAAACCTTGCAAAATAGCCTGACTAGCTGTAACGCGATTGGTCGCGTCACGCGTTGATTGGTAGAGTAATGTCATGGGAAAACCTCTTCTCCATAGTCTTTTTACCATTATATCATAAAGTTAATACTAAATCGTCAGAAAATTTGCACTTATTTTCAAAACTATAAAAAATGAGTTTGGATTGCCGTCTCTCCAAACTCATTTCTTTTATTTGACTAATTCAAAAACCATATCTTTGCCGTCTACAGCCGCGCCATTCAAGACAAGTTTATCGCCACCTTCATAGATATAAGATTGCTTATCTCCGTCTTTCAGGCTATAGCCCGCTAGGCTATTCATGTCCGTCAACTCAATTACTCGGCTATTACGGTTAACCTTTCCTTTGAACAATTCAGTTGTAATCATTCCAGCTTCTTTATCATAAGTCCTGTCCATCCCAGAAGCCATCATTTCAAACGTTTGATCAATCAGCTCATTTAGTTTTTCTTCCGTTGGCATGGACTCATTGTAAAGTTTTTTTGAAGCATCATCCAATTCTTCATAGGTTAGTCCTGAAGAAGCTAATGATTCTTCCAATCCAGCCTTATATTCATCAGACATTGCTGTTAAAAATGCAGCGTGATCTACCATCATACTAATCTGCATCACAGCCTTATCGTTTTTTATCGATAAATCCACTGAAGCGTCCGTCAAAATTTCCGAAAAAGTATGATCTGAATAGGTAAATATTTCTTTAACATTTGCCTCACCCATAGCTTCTGATAACAATTCTTGTGCAGCAGTCGGGCTAGTCCACTTTCCATCAATGCTTTGACCTTTAAACAATGAACATGCTGCCAGACTCAACACAGCAAGAAGTGCAAAAAACGAGGCAAAAATTATTTTAAGACTTAGGTTCGATGATTCTTTTTTCATATTTCCTCCTAGGAGATCTCCGCTCCATAAAATAGTAATTTATTATACTACTTTTTTGAGAGCAACTCAACTATGCGTTGCATATCATTCAAAAACAAAAACAGCAACCTCTCCCTTGGTTGCTGTTTTGACTTGACACGTTTCACAACATTTCAAGTGGGAAATAAATAATATCAGAGAACTAAGTTAAGTTATGGTAGAGGATGCGCAAAGCAACACTCCACTCTGTAATACTGCTGTTTCTTTTGCTATATTCCAAAGGGGAAGGGAATATCTCACAGCAAATCTATCTTTCCAAGTCACAGATTTCAAAGATAGGCTAGGCAAGAAGTCGCAGCTTGGACTGAAGGTCAGCAAGACGACTTAGCAAAGACCCGCACCAAAAATCTTTACTTTTTAAAATCGATTTTTTCTATATAGTTTAAAGCAAGGCTTCTCGATAGAACTTAGCTCCATCGAGAAGCCTTAACGAAGAACTGGGATGAAAACATTTATTTCAAGCGACCTGGACGCTCAGCGTAACCATAGTAAGCATCCGCTAAAATTTCTTCCATATCTTTTACAAGTGGCAAGCGCGGGTTAGCAGGTGAACATTGGTCTTCGTAAGCAAGCATAGCAATTTCACGGAGGCCATCTTTCCAAACTTTTTCATCAATTCCTTGATCTTTAAAGTTCATCTTGATGCCGACAGCTTCACCGAGTTCGTAAACTGCTTTGGCATATGATTGAACCGCTTCTTCTGGAGTTGATGCTGGCAAGCCAAGCATGCGAGCGATATCTTGGAATTTTTCGTCTGCTTTCCAGTAGTTGTACTTAGGCCATGTTGTTGTTTTAGATGGACGAGTACCGTTGTAACGAATAACGTATGGCAATAGAATAGCATTTGTACGACCATGGACAGTATGGTGAATACCACCAATCTTATGCGCCATTGAGTGGCTCGTTCCAAGGAAAGCATTGGCGAAAGCCATACCAGCCATTGTAGAAGCGTTATGCATTTTTTCGCGTGCTTCTGGATCAGCTTCCAAAACAGATGCTTTCAAATATTGGAAGACCAATTTAATAGCTTGAAGTGCAATACCGTCTGTGTAATCATTCGCAAAGTTTGAAGTGTAAGCTTCTGTTGCGTGAGTCAATACGTCCATACCAGTATCTGCAGCGATAAAGCCAGGAACTGATTCTACCAAAGCAGGGTCAACAATAGCAATAGTTGGGGTCAATGAGTAGTCAGCAAGTGGGTATTTACGGTTGTTTGCTTTATCAGAAACCACGGCAAATGGTGTTACTTCAGAACCTGTACCAGATGTTGTTGGGATACCAATGTATTTCGCTTTCTTACCAAGTGAAGGGAATTTGAAAGCACGTTTACGGATATCCATGAATTTTTGGACAAGGTCACGGAAGTCCACTTCTGGTTGCTCGTAGAAGAGCCACATAATTTTAGCCGCATCCATTGGAGAACCACCACCAAGAGCGATAACTGTGTCAGGCTCGAAGGCTTTCATGACTTCAGCACCACGACGAACCGTTGTGATATCTGGATCTGGCTCAACATCTGAGAAGACTTGAACAGTTACTTTATTTGGACGCAAGTTCAATTGGTCAATAACACGTTGAACAAAACCGAGTTTTTCGATTGATTTATCTGTCACGATCATAACGCGTTCTAAACCTTCAGCAGTTTGGAGGTATTGGATAGAGTTACGTTCGAAGTAGATTTTTGAAGGAACTTTAAACCATTGCATATTATTTCTACGTTTCCCTACTTTCTTGATGTTAAGAAGGTTGATAGCTGATACGTTATCACCAACTGAGTTGCGGCCATATGAACCACATCCAAGTGTCAATGATGGAATGAATGCGTTGTAAACGTCCCCGATACCACCAAATGTAGATGGAGAGTTCCAGATGATACGCATTGCTTTCATTTCCGTACCGAAACGTTTTGCAAGTTCTTCGTCTTTTGTATGGATAGCAGCTGAGTGACCAAGACCGTTGAATTCAACCATTTGACGTGCTTTTTTGAGTCCGTCTTCCACATCTTCTGCTTTCAAGACTGCGATAACTGGAGACAATTTTTCACGAGTCAATGGCTCATCGACACCAACTTCTGCACATTCAGCAGCCAAGATATTTGTTCCTTCTGGAACAGCAAATCCTGCTTGTTCTGCAATCCAAGTTGCTGGTTTACCAACGATGTCTGCATTTAATTTAGCACCAGCACAGTTTTTGCTGTTGGCTTTTGTGCCGAAGCAGAATTCTTCAAGAAGAGCTTTTTCTTTTTTATTAACGAAGTAAGTTTTGTAAGATTTGAATTCAGCAACAAATTCGTCATAGATTTCTTTATCGATGATAACTGCTTGTTCTGAGGCACAAACCATACCATTGTCAAATGATTTAGACATCACGATATCGTGAGCTGCTTGACGGATATCTGCTGATTTTTCGATGTAGGCAGGTACGTTACCAGCACCTACACCAAGAGCAGGTTTACCACAAGAATAAGCTGCGCGAACCATTGCATTACCACCAGTCGCAAGAATTGTTGCGATACCATCGTGGTTCATGAGAGCGCCTGTTGCTTCCATAGATGATTTTGAAATCCATTGGATACAGTTTTCAGGAGCACCAGCTGCGATAGCTGCGTCACGAACGATGCGTGCTGCGTGAGCAGATGATTCTTGAGCAGATGGATGGAAACCAAATACGATTGGATTACGTGTTTTCAAAGCAATCAATGATTTGAAGATAGCTGTTGAAGTTGGGTTTGTTGTAGGCGTAACACCACAGATAACACCAACTGGCTCAGCAATTTTTGTCAAACCAGTCATTGGATCATCTTCGATAACACCAACCGTTTTGACACCACGCATGTTATTCACAACGTGTTCACAAGCAAAAAGGTTTTTAGTCGCTTTATCTTCAAAAACACCACGACCAGTTTCGTTGATAGCATGCTCTGCCAAGATACCGTGAGCATCAAGTGCTGCTACAGAAGCTTTCGCTACGATGTAGTCTACTTGCTCTTGGTTTAATTTACGGAATTCATCAAGAGCCACAAGCCCTTTTTGCACCAACTCATCTACGTGAGCCTGTGCTTCTGCCATTTTGTCTTCAGGTGATACATTTTTATCAGCCATTGAAAAGTTCCTCCAATATTTTTTCTGTTAACTATTATTTACTAACTTTTTCACAACCTTATTATATCGTATTTCCAGAACTTTGCAAAGAGTTTGTTAATAACTTCACAATTTGTTTTTGTTCAATTTGTGAAAACAGTATCAAATTCTTTTCGTTATCAGTTTTTTAGATAATCAATTGTGAAATGTTTTCCAAACTTTTTTTGTTTCACAAGAAAAAATCTTCCCTTTTCGGAAAGATTTCATTTTTATTATAGATTTTCTGAAGAATCATCATTTAATTTCGCGAGAATTCCTGAAAATTCACTTTCGATTTGTTCAAAAGTTGCAACAACTTCTCGACGCGTCGCATTATTTTTAACGATGACTTGACTTGCTTCCACTTCGCTCCCACCTAGAGCAATCAGGGCTGTAGCGTTGAAAACATCTGCGGATTTAAATTGGGCTTTCAGCTTGCGGTTAAGGACATCACGCTCTGCTTTAAAGCCTTGCTTGCGGATGGATTGAACAAGCTCCAGCGCTTTCCTATTAGCCTCCGCGCCTAAAACTGCGATATAAACGTCCATGGCGTCTTCAATAGGAAGAGCGATTCCTTGCTTATCAAGCACCAAAAGAAGGCGTTCCAAGCCGAGTCCAAATCCGAAACCTGATGTTTCTGGACCGCCAAAATACTCAACCAAACCATCGTAGCGACCGCCTGCACCAAGCCACGAACCATATTGGTATCGATGATATAAGGAATGTTGAGAGTTTCCAGCATGCTACGTACTTGATCAAAATGAGCTTGGCTCTCTTCATCTAAGAAATCCAAAATAGAAGGCGCATTTTCTACCACAATTTTATCTTCTTTTTCTTTGGAATCTAGTACGCGCAAGGGATTTTCATCCAAACGACGCTGGCTGTCTTTTGACAAGCTCTCACGCATAGGCGTTAAATAATCAATCAAGGCCTGACGGTAAGCCGCACGGCTAGACGGATTTCCTAGGCTATTGAGATGAAGAACAAGATCCTTAATCCCAAGCGTTTCAAAAAGGTGATAAGCCATGGCAATCGTTTCCACATCCGTCGCTGGATTTGGCGAACCAAAAGCTTCCACACCAATCTGGTGGAATTCACGTAAGCGCCCTGCCTGCGGACGTTCATAACGGAACATAGAGCCGATATAGTACATCTTGACAGGCTTTTGTACTTCTGGTGCAAAAAGTTTGTTTTCTACGAATGAACGAACAACCGGAGCAGTTCCTTCCGGACGAAGCGTGATATGACGGTCTCCCTTGTCATAGAAATCATACATTTCCTTGGTCACGATATCGGTCGTATCGCCCACTGAACGAGAGATGACTTCGTAGTGCTCAAACATAGGCGTACGGATTTCGCCATAATTGTATTGTTTAAAAATATCTCGCGCTAGATTTTCTACATATTGCCATTTAGCAGCTTCCTGAGGCAAGATGTCTTGGGTTCCTTTAGGTTTTTGTAATCGCATATTCAAGATACAAAGAGCGTCCAAAAACGAGACGAAAATAGGAAACCAATGCTGTGTCCTTAGACACGAGGCGGTTTATCTTTTTCGCGACATTTTTAGCTCGTGTTCAGTTTGAACACACGCTCGATTCCTTTCTCTTACTGATTTAATCTTTATTATTTTACCATGTTTCTAGCCCTTTTTGGAGAATAGCAGAGCTTTTTTTCAAAAAAATCTGTCAAGTAACTTTACTTTACAAAAATCTTCTGTTATACTATTAGAGTTGATGAAAATTAAAACCTAACATTCGAAAGGAAGACATAAAAATGGCAGTACCTGCACGTCGCACATCAAAAGCGAAGAAAAACAAACGTCGCACTCACTACAAAGTAACAACTCCAACTGTTAAATTTGATGAAACTACTGGAGATTACTCACGTTCTCACCGTGTATCTTTGAGAGGATACTACAAAGGACGTAAAATCGAAAAAGCAGCTTCAGCTGAATAATAGAAGGGAGATACCATGCGCGTAAATATTACACTTGAACACAAAGAATCTGGTGAACGCTTGTACCTTACTTCAAAAAACAAACGTAACACTCCGGACCGTATCCAATTGAAAAAATACTCACCAAAATTGCGTAAACATGTTGTGTTTACAGAAGTTAAATAATTGATTAAAGCAAGAGCCTATGAAACCAACGTTTCAAAGGCTTTTTTCTTTTGATTTTAGCAAAATAACTGAATTTTAACTGATTAAAACTATGGCCTTTAAGATATGACATAATTACCCTAAGAAAATTTTTTATGGAGATAAATATGAAAAAAATAATGGTGTAGATTATTTAGAAACAATACCAGAAATTTCCAAGAAAATTGAAAAAATAAAGATAACTGCTTTTTATATGTTAAGTACCGACTTGTACAAAATCAAAAATAGTAAGTTAACAGAAATAATAACTCAAAAATTCGAAAACCATCCCGCTACAATAATAGTGTTGATAGGCACTAAAGATAGTCAATTTTCCACCAAAAAACATAAATCTTGGGATGTTCCTTCTGATATAGCTAATTTAAAAGAGGAAATCGATAAAAAAAACAACGACTATTTAGATTTATACTTCACAAAGCTAGAGACGAAAAAACAAAATTGGTTATCTAATGTAGAAAGCAATCAATTTATTAAATTTGTCTTCACCCCTCTTATAGAAGTTGGTATAGATGATGAAATATATCTTTATTTCGTTACACTTACCGTTTACCAAAATGGTTCAATAATAATTGAATTATTTGAGGATTTGAGAGAGTCCTTTTATAATATCGACTTTCTTTACCCTTATACTAAAATGGCAGCCAGTCTATTTCCTGACTTTACAAAGAAAAAGAAATCTTACTCTTTAAACTCTGCCCAGCAATTAGACGATATTTTAAATTACATAATAAAAGAATTATCTTCAATAAATGGAGGGATTCAATTAAGCGAACGTTTTTTTATGTTGCACTTCATTACTAATATGAGTGCTATGAATACATTGGAGTTCTTTAAAAAAGACAAATTATACACATGGATGATTAACGCCCCATATAGTTTACAATCTCTATCTTCTAAAGAAAAATCAAGACACTATCTAACAAACTATTTTAATTTAGAGCCTATTAATTATATCAATAAAGGAGCAAATTACATCATTTGGAATAGCGATAATTCTAGTGATTTTGAATCTAATTTTCTACAACAAGCTAGCTTCTTTTTATCTTCTGCTACTCCCTTTTTCCAATTAATTTGTCTCGAAGAAACTATAATGGACGGTCTTGAAAAATTCCACCTCTCAAATGAAAAACATCTCATTCGCTTTAACGAATGGGTTCACAATTATAAAAAATCGTCTCTTTTTATGTATCGACTTCCTATTAGGAGTGTTTTTGACCTTTTCAGTCATCTTAAAGAAAATTCAGATTTCGCTCATGATGAATACATAGAAAAGTTGAAACAAGAGGAACTTAGCTTAATCAAAGAAAAACATCAATTTAACGATTCACAAAATACTAAGATTATGGAAATCATGCTTTTCATAATTGGTTCAGTATCCATTATTCAAGTAATAGACATCCTACTGCATTCTTATTACTAATAAGTATCCTGACTGCAATCATTTATCAACTAAAAGATAATATTAACCAAATTGTTCTTCAGTATTTAAGATTGGGAATGAAGATTCTATATCCTGTTTTATTTGTTCCAAATTATTAACAAATTCAATAACTTTTTGAATAATTTGACTAATAATTTCTTTTTCTACCGGATTTTTGATGTTATCAATCTCATCTTCCTTAGGAATCTGGATTGCATCTATATCTTCTAACTGGTAAATTTCATTGAACAATTTCAGCAAATTGCTTTTAGATAGGGCTTCTGGCTTTATCCTATCGTTATCTATCAAAAATAACACCCTTTATCATCAATTATTAAGATTTGTATATATCTCTCCTTTCTTAGTGTAGGAATCCATTCCAGACTCCATCGCTTCAATAAATTTATCGTGACTTTTTTCCTCAAGACCATTAATAGAGTCTTTTATTTTACTGGAACTGAATTCCCCTGACATAATAGAATAATTTCCATTATTGTCTTTTAAAGTGATAATCAAATAATCTGGCTCTAGTAATGTACCTAATGTAGAATTATGTGTTATAACAACAACCATACTATTTCTTGCAAGTTGCTTCAATTCTTTATTCAACTCATTTTTTATATAAGCGTTATCTAAAGATGATTCTGGCTCATCTATTAGTATAATCGGATTATTTTTAGCTTCATTTAATCTTAACATCAGAGCAAAACCTACAGCTTGCCCACCAGAAGCAGGAATCCCATCTGAATCAAGCAGACGTTCATTTTTTAACGAAGTCTCAGCAACAATACCTTTTAGAAATTCATTTATTTTTTTCTCTAATTGTTGCCTATGAATAACTTTGTTAATACTGCATTTTTGAACATTTGAAATTCCAGTACGAGCTGTAAGAGTAGTTTTGACCTCAACCATAACTTCATTAACTTTTTTCTTAATCTCGTTCTCTTGTTTGAATTTCAAGTATCGCTCTCTAAGCTCTGAATAAACATCAATAAAATTATTTTTCTTTTTAATACTATTTAGCAACAAACCCCATATTTCATCTTTTTCAATAACCTCTTTAATATTTACAAGTGCATTTTTTATAAACTCTATGTTGGATAATTCATATTCGGTTTCTTGAAATAATAAATATTTTTGACTTGATTGACTCCTAGCCATTTCATTAGCAAATTTTTTAACATCGTTCAAAAAGCCTCCAATGTTTTCTTGTTCCGTTTCATCATTATTTAAATAGTCTTTAACTTTCAAAAATTGAGTTTTATATTTTTCTTGCCAAGAATGTAGAGCCATTAAACTTTGTTCTTTTCTTTGTTTCTCAATATATTCGTCAGCACGAGCGGTTTCAAATTGTTTTATTTCATAGTATTTATCCTCGCTATACTCCTCCTTTATCTTTTCCAAAAAATGAGTTTTACCAGTCCCACGTTTTCCTACTACTAAGTTAAGACCTGAAGAAATATTTACTCCGTTAATGTTGATAACATCTTGCAAATTATCCTTATTTACACTTATTTTACTTCTATCACGCAAACATCTTTTTATATCCTCCAATTCACATGAATCAACCTGTAGATAGGTCTGTTTGTTTTGTAATTTTTGAATATCATTTCGGTCATCCGTATCATTATCTGTTGCGTGAGCATCACTAAATAAACAAGGGATTAAACTATCAGGATTATTATGAGCGACATTGAACCTTAGTTGGTTAGGGACACCACCAACATGTACAACGCTACTTAATACACTTGGAATTTTTTTAATTCCTTTACTCTTTCCGAGTTCAAATATATAGATACCTTGATTCCAACAAGGCAATTGTTCACATAACTGTTCGCTTGTTATGCTGTCTGACTGGGTTTGATGAATTTGAAATAACCAATCTGAAAAAACAGATAATTCATCAATGCAAGTAACAGGAAAGACGATATTTACATGTCCAACATCTAAGGCAAGCTCAATTCCAGGATAAACTTTAACTTCATCTAAAGCTACCGTAATTTCTTCAAAATTTTTCTTATCAAATAAGTCATGGTTTGTTATTGCTATAGCATCTAATTCTGTTGCTTCAACATATTTTTTCAGCCACTCTAACGAAAATACAACCCCAGAATCCTTTATACTTGAAACAGTATGGATATGAAAATCAATCTTTTTAGTCATTAAGCAACCCTCAACCTTTCTAACTGTTTACTTCATCTAATTGAATCACTTCTGTACTACCAAATAACAAACTTCTTTGCTTATTTTTTATCCGCCAAGCATTACCATGATTCTTGCCTGCGTACTTGCCTGACGGGGTTGTATAACCTCGCCAGTCATAGATAATTGCTCCTGATTTTATCAGAGAAAGAAAAGTCATAAATTGTGGTGAACGAGTTAACTCAGCCTCAACATACTTGAATCGACCTATTTCACCATCCATTTGAGATTCAACTTTCACCCATAAGGTAGCTGGGTGTTTTTTATGTAATTCTTCCTCCAATGCTTTAAATGTCCAAAAGGCAGACAAAACACTTCTCTTATTTTCTTGTTTTCGTAACTCGACAATATTATCTCCATCATTAACTGCCAGATAGAATCCTTGGTTATTTTGAGGATTTTCTTCTGAACCTATTGTAATATATAAGCTCTTATATCCTAAATGCTTGTCTGAGTCATAGCCATACATGCGAGCAAATGCTGATGCTCTGCTTCTGTCGTTCAGCTCAAACTCTGCAACGGGTGTTCCTTCAAAATCGGGACGTAGAGTGAATAGAGTATCCAATGTTTTAGCGGATTTTGATTTTAGCTCAATGATTCCCTCAAAATCAGCTTCTTGATTATTATTAGTTTTAATTCCCAAAAGTGACTCCAGAGTATCCCCGGCATCTTTCGGAGCAATCTTACCTACACCTTTAGAATTTCTATGAAATCCTTGTTTTGCTATAGATTTAATCAATGGAATCAACCTATTTAACGAATCTTCGACTTTATCTTGTCCAAACAGGTGTATAATAGTGCTACTTCTAGGAATACTTCGTGTAACATTAAATAAAGTAAGTTCTTTTTGATTATTTACAGTAATATAAATCAAGTCGTTAACACTGATTTGAGATGACCTTATAAACTCCCCCAATCCGTATATCCAAAATCGCTCATCGCCTCTTTTATTGGCTTTATAGAAGCTGATTTTTACTTCGTGTTTTTGATCACCCAACACCAGATTAGCTGTCAAATAAACTTTATCCGTTAATTTTTTAAAATCCAATAAGTCATTATCTAGCAGCAATTTCCTCAAAAAACCATTTGCATCGATGATGCTTTTATTTAGCATTGTTTGCGTCAATCTGATAACAGTATAATCGTTATAATTATATTTATGTATCATGTTGATAACCTCTAACTCATCATCATATGGAATAAATTGCATTAGTTTTCTCCCCTCTTAAATAAATCAGCAAGCGAAACTTCCATTTCCTCAGCAAGACTTTCTATTGTTGAAAAATAAATATCGGAGTATTTACTATTTACAAGATTACTTATAGTAGATTCTCTAACTCCACTTGAATTACTCAATGAAAACTGCTTCCAACCTCTCAAATATAACTTCACATTTTGCATAAGTATATTTTTGTAATCCTCCACCGAATTTAGATAAAAATATTTAGAGGCACTGATTTTATCGGTTCTAGTAAGAAGCTCTGGAAAATTAATTGATAAGGCATTGGAAACCTCTATTAAAGTTGAAAATTTTGGGCTATGATCTGTATTAGAAGATAATAATTTATTGACCGTTTGCCTGCTAAGTCCCGTCTGCTTAGCTAGATCATTTTGTGTTAATTCACTCGAATAAAGTAATCGTTCAATATTTTCTTTGATATATCGCTCCATAACCATTCTCCAACTATCATTTTTCTTTATATTACAACTTTTGTTTATGTTGAAATTCATTTTAATTTACATTTTGACTGGCTTTAAAACTCTTTTACGGATATATAAATAGAACAGTGGCAACTCCTGGACTTTTCAATAAAATTCTGATATACTACTAAGGTAGTAAATACACAATTCGAGGTAAATTATGCCCTATGCAATAGACTTATTCTGTGGTGCTGGAGGATTTAGTGAAGGAATCCTCCAAGCTGGATTTGATATTATCTTCTCCAGCGATAAAAGCCCTATGGCAGAAGAAACATATACGAACCGACATCAACAATTAGGTTTAATTGAAGGTGTCGATACACACTTTGAACTTGCTGATATAAAAGAACTTACTTCTGATAAAATTTTTCAATCAATCAACTCCTTGAAATATGGGAATATTTTTGAAAAGGGAACTGTGGATGTTATTTTTGGCGGTCCCCCTTGCCAAGGTTTCAGCCGTCTAGGAAAAAGAGATTCAAAAGACCCTAGAAATATGCTCTTTCATGAATATCTGCGAATTATTAAAGACGTTATGCCACGTTATGTAGTTATGGAAAATGTGACCGGTATTTTAGATATGCAGATGTTAGACTTTCCAAGCGTACTTGATAATAGAATTTACGAAGGACAGAATTTGGTTCAATCCATTCTTAGAAATGAATTGGAAGAACTGGGGTACACTTTACTTGATGTTCAGGTTCTGAATGCTGCGAACTTTGGCGTTCCACAACAAAGAAATCGAGTTGTATTTTTAGCATATCGCAACGATGTAACTCCTATAGAATATCCAGAAAGTGACAATGATATTCCATGCGTTACTGTTTACGATGCTTTAGGTGACCTTTATGACGGGGGATTTAACTATGAAACAGATTATTCCTTACAAAGTCAATTGGGGAGAACACCCAATGTTAATGGCCATCCCATTGTAAATGTGAACCCATCGAATATGGAAACCTCAAAACACGATGATATTGTGATGCAACGATTTTCATTATATCAACAAGGCGAGAACAGGGCTAAAGCTGTTAATAGAATCCAATTAGAAGGATTAGAATTACAGAGAGATTATCCCAATCTATTCATCGAAAGCTTATTTCAACTCAATGGCAAAGCAAACCAACCTCACATTCTCAAACAACTAAAAAAACAAGATCTGTTTCAAGAAAGTTTTAAATCAGAACGATGGCTACAATTTACAAATCGTCAACTTGGTTTATTGTCAATGAATGATAATGATAACTCAGTAGTTAGACAACATATTTTAAAATCATTAGCACTCAGATTAAAAACATCATTTGAGGACGCTGAACTATTTTGGAATGAAGTCAAGAGTCATTTAAACTCAGAAATTACAGGAGATAAGTTTTCAAAAATGCTAAGAGATGGAGATTTAACTCCTGCAGCAATTGAAGCAATCTTTACTAAAAAAAGCATTCGAGTTCGCCTTAGCCAAGTTACTGTTTCTCCTACTATGGTAACATTGCCAGATGACTATATTCACCCATTCTTTAATCGTGTTTTAACCGTTAGAGAAATGGCAAGACTACAATCTTTTGATGATAGCTTTGAATTTTTAGGAAAGCGCACTACCGGAGGCGATAAGCGAGCAAAAGAAACACCACAATTCACTCAAGTAGGTAATGCCGTCCCGCCGTTACTGGCTAAAGTAATTGCCGAACAAGTGATGACAGCGATAAATCAACAACAATAGAATGAGGGATCTGAAGAGTGTCCCCAGATATTAACAAACATCAGGAAAAACGCTGCTCTGGCCTTTCCTGACGTTTATTTTTTCGATAGCGTGTATACACTATCTGAGCTCACAAAAACTGAGATCTATTTTTTAGGTCATCTTTGAATTATCTGTACTAGATACGGTAACTGACGTTATAAGTACAAGCAATTTTAATAAAGTAAACTTTTCGAAAATTCACGAAAAAAGCACCCCTGAGGTAAAACTCTTGAGTGCTTGAAACGTTGATATAACAATATATTAACGTTTTGAGAATTGTGAAGCTTTACGAGCTTTCTTAAGACCTGGTTTTTTACGTTCAACCATACGTGCATCACGTGTAAGAAGGCCAGCGCGTTTCAATGAATCGCGGAAGTCTGGGTCTACTTGAAGCAATGCGCGAGCGATACCGTGACGGATCGCACCTGATTGACCACCGTATCCACCACCATTAACGTTAACGAAAACGTCGTATGCACCTTCAGTTGAAGTAACTGCAAATGGTTGGTTGATAACAAGACGCAAGTCAGCGTGCGGGATGTACGCTTCTACATCTTTTTTGTTAACTGTGATTTTACCAGTACCTGGAACCAAACGAACGCGTGCAACAGCGTTTTTACGACGGCCAGTACCTGCATATTGTGCTTGTGCCATTATTTATTTGCTCCTTTCTTCTTAGATAAGTCCTGAGATATCAAGTACTTCTGGCTGTTGTGCTGCGTGAGTGTGCTCACCGCCAACGAAGACTTTCAATTTCATGCCTTGTGCGCGTCCAAGAGTGTTATGTGGAAGCATACCTTTAACAGATTTTTCAATCAAACGAACAGCATTTTTAGAACGAAGTTCACCAGCTGTGATTGATTTCAAACCACCTGGATGCAATGAGTGAGTGTAGTAAACTTTATCTGTTGCTTTTTTACCAGTCAATTTAACTTTTTCAGCATTGATAACGATCACGAAGTCACCTGTATCAGTGTGTGGTGTGAAAGTTGGTTTGTTTTTTCCGCGAAGTACACTAGCAACTACTGCAGAAAGACGTCCAAGAGGTACATCAGTAGCGTCTACTACGTACCATTTGCGTTCAACTTGGCCTGATTTAGCCATGAAAGTTGTTTTGTTCATGATCTCTCCTATACGAATTCGTAATATTTGTTTACAGTGTGATGGGTGTTCCGTCCCATCGAAGGTATTTGGAAGGTTCCGGGGCCTTTCAAATGGGGTAAACAATACCGTTTATCATCATATCAAAACAAAAGCCCAAAGTCAAGGACTTTTGGCTTGATTTTTTCGGGAAATAGCAGAGCTATCTTGCATATTCGATTTCTTTTCTAGTCTTACCAAAATAGCTGATCTAGGGTAACATCCAGAGCCTCACAGATGGCAATACAGAGGTTGATAGTAGGGTTATAATCTCCTTTTTCCACCGCAGCGATAGTTTGACGCGATACCCCAACTTGTTCAGCTAAATCCTGCTGAGATAAATCCTTACCCGCACGCGATGCTTTCATTCTTAAGTTCTTCAACTATTGCTCCTCTTTTTTATTGAGGTGACTGCCTTTGTCTTTTAAATGACTTAAAACCATCATAAAAAGTAGCTGCACTGCAACTACTTCTATTTTTATCTTCTGCTTTTTCCAATAGAGAGAAGTGCCAAAATATTATTACCCGTGTGAGCGGCAATAACAGGACCAAGAGGCGCAACAATTACTCGTTCCACTCCACTTTCTTGGAGGAGACGTTCCTTCAATTCTTCGGCCGCTTGTTGGTCTCCAGTATAAGCGATGAGAATAGTGTCATCATTGAGGTCAGATAGTGTACGAGCAACCATTTCTGCCACGCCTTTTTTGCGACCACGGATTTTTCCAATCGACTCTAGACGACCTTCGCTATTGATGGAAATCAAGGGTTTGATATTCATCAATCCACCAACCATGGCAGCCACCTTGGATAGACGACCCCCACGTACCAGATGTTCCAAATCGTCGACAATCATATAGGTGTGAAGATAAGGCGCTAACTGCACGATTTCATGGATGGTTTCTTCCAACGTTTTGCCAGCCGCACGCGCCTCAGCTGCCTTCATAACCAAATAGCCCTCTCCTATCGTCGCTGCTTTGGTATCAATGATTTGAATCTTTGCTTCTGGATGCTCTTCACGAATCAATTCACGCGCAATCACTGCACTTTGATAAGTTCCTGATAAGGCTGATGAAAAGACCAGATATAAAATTGCTTCTCCCTTATCAACTGCTTCCTGAAAAACTGCCTCAAACTGTCCCACATTGACTTGGCTGGTTTTTGGCTGGGCACCTTTTTCCATCTCGCGCAGTAAAATTTCACTCGTTAGTCGTGCTGGTCCGACTGTTTCAAAAGTTTGATCGTTAAGTTGGACGGCCAAACCCATCACCGTTACATCATTTTCTCGGACCCATTTTTCCGGCAAGTCAGCCGTCGAATCCGTCAGTATCTTAAATGTCATTTTTCATATTCTCCATCATTTCTTGTAAAGCTTGAAAATTTCCCTCAGACCAAGGATTAAGTCGAGGTGTATACAAATCAACTCGGTCCACAAATCGCTTAAGTTCTTTTTTCCCTGCCGATACGCGCTGTTCCAATTCTCTAGCGGAAACCCGAAGGGCACCCTGTGAGAAGACCGCCCATTGTTCGTTGAGATCACTGGTTGCGACAGATACCGTTAGCTGAGAGGTATTGAGCTCCGCACTGAGGCGTTCAATGTAGCTGTCTGCTGTTTCCTCTTCTTCCGTAAAAATCACAGTCACATTAAATTCATCATAGCGCTGACGCAGACCCGGTACATGCTGAGCATCGAAAACGCAAATGACTTAGATATTTTCAAAAGAGGCGTAATTGGACAATTGATTGAGCAAAATATTCCTAGCTTGATCTAGTTTTCCTTGTTTGAAGGCTTGTTTGGTTGACTGCCAGAAAGCAATCATGTTGTAGCCATCCACAATGAGAATTTTTTCTTTCATAGTCTGGCTCACCTTCCTGAACTTTGATTAGATTTTGTGACGAAATACTTCATACATAAGGACCGCCGCTGCAACACTAGCGTTGAGACTTTGGACATGCCCCTTCATCGGGATGGCCACCATCTCATCCACCTGTTTCTTGATATTAGGAGAGATGCCTTTCCCTTCATTACCAATAATCAAAGCCAATTTGCCAGCCGTATTCCATTTGTGACTTGGTGTGCCATTCATATCGGTTCCGAAAATCCAAAATCCAGCCTCTTTCAGTTTATCCAGAGTCTGGCTAAGATTGGTCACACGAGCAATGGGAACATGGGCCACTGCGCCTGTTGAGGTCTTAGATACAACTGGCGTCACACCAACCGCACGGTGCTTAGGAATGATAATACCTGCCACCTGCGTTGCGTCAGCTGTTCGCAAGATAGAACCAAAATTATGAGGATCTGTCAGCCCGTCCAAAATGAGAATCAGTGGATTTTCCTCAGCTTCCGCTTTGGCCAAAATATCCGCAAATTCTGCGTAGGCAAATTCAGAAACCCGCAAGACAAACCCTTGGTGGACTGCACCTTCTGTCATCTCTGACAAGGTTTTCTTAGGCGTCCAAGAAATGGATACTTTCTTTTCCGCTGCTAAACTTTTAATTTTTTCTACATTTTTACCGCGCAAATCATCCTGAATGTAGAGTTTATTGCCTGTATTAGCATCTAAGCTCTCCACTACAGCATGCACGCCATATACTATATCATTATTTTCCATGCTTTCATTATAGCATAGATTAAAGTCCCCATCCTAAAATGTGGTACAATATTTTGAGGAAGGAGACTGCTATTGCCATGCCCATTTTACAACGGACCGTTAAATTGATTCTAGCGACGATTTTATCCATTTATTTGGCCAATTTTCTTGGTTTGCAAAATGCGACTTCGGCTGGAATCATTGCTATTTTGAGCGTTCTAGATACGCGCAAATCAACTTATTTGATTGCAGTGGAACGCCTTTTTTCAATCTTATTAGCACTTGCCATTGCGGCTGTGGTTTTCGCCATTTTTGGTTTTGATACCTGGACACTCATCCTCTACATGGCTCTCTACATCCCGCTGGCCTACCGTTTCGGTTGGGAGATTGGTATTGCTCCTGCTACCGTCCTCGTTACTCATCTCTTGCTAGAACGGGATATTTCATGGCCTTTTTTGGGAAATGAGCTGACGCTTTTTCTGATTGGTGCTGGGTTGGCCCTCATTTCTAACCTTTATATGCCATCAGAAGAAAAACGCATTACCCTCTACCATGATCAGGTAGAAGATTTACTCAAACAAATTCTCCTGCGATTCGAATCCTTTTTGCTCAACGGTGATGGTCACAACGAAGCTCTTCTGATTAACCAACTAGACGATCTCCTCCATGAAGCCTTGGAAGTGGTGTATCGTGATCGCCATAACCAAGTATTTAACAAGACCAACTACCAAGTCCACTACTTTGAAATGCGGAGTTCGCAAAATAAAATTTTGCGCCAGATGGCCCAACATATCAATCACTGCCTACTAGAAGGTCGTGAATCCATCATTCTAGCCAGCCTCTTCGAACGAACAGCTCAGCAACTAAGTCGAGAAAATTCTGGAAAGGAATTGCTGGAAGATATCGACTTATTCCACCAAGCATTCCGTGACCGACCTCTGCCGCAAACCAGACAAGAATTTGAAACGCGGGCGACCCTCTTTCAACTTCTCCACGATATGGAAACTTTCATTCAGCTAAAAGTGGATTTCTACCACGATTATCCGGAAAATCAATAATGGACCCCTAGCCCTGCTAGAAGTCCATTTTTTCTTATTCAAAACCATTCTGCTGGCTGAGTTCTTTAAACCAGTAACCTGATTTTTTGATGCGTCGTTCTTGAGTTTCTAAATCCAATTCGACCAAACCATAACAGTTTTTATAGCTATTGAGCCATGACCAGCAATCAATGAAGGTCCAGATTAAATAACCTTTACAGTTGGCACCATCTTCTATAGCACGGTGGAGTTGAATCAGGTGATTTTTGACAAAGTCAATGCGATAATCGTCTTGGATAGTGCCATTTTGGGCAAACTTTTCTTCGCCTTCAACGCCCATACCATTTTCCGTCAAAATCCACTCAATATTCCCATATTCTTCTTTAATATTTTGCGCAATGTCGTAAATGCCCTGCCTATAGATCTCCCAACCACGGCGAGGATTGATCTTACGTCCCGGCATATCATAGTGCTCATAATAACAGTCTGGTAAAAATGGAGCATCCGGATTTGGCGCATACTTAGGCGCCATGACCCGTAAAGGTTGATAATAATTGATCCCCAAACAATCGACCGTATTTTCCTTAATATCCGCAAGTTCCGATTGGGTATAGGTTGGCATGAGATCATGCTTTTTGAGAATGTCGATCAACTCTTTTGGATAAACTCCCTTAACCGATGGATCCAAGAAAGACTTAGCTTGGAAGAGCTCCGCTACGCGCGCAGCCTTGAGATCAGCTGGATGCTGACTACGGGGATAAGCGGGTGTGAAATTAAGAACAATCCCAATCTTCTGATTTGGTAATAATTCGTGGCAAGCCTTAACAGCAAGCGATGAGGCTAGTTGGGTATGATAAGCCACCTGAACAGCCGCCTTAGTATCAACCTTGTTTGGATAGTGATAATTATAGAGATAACCACATTCGACCGGAACAATAGGCTCATTGAAGGTAATCCAGTCATCTACTAAATCACCAAATTCTTGGAAACGCAGGCGGGCATAGTCCACATAGGCATCGACGGTTGCACGGTTTTCCCAGCCCCCTTCTTTTTGCAGAGCAAAAGGTAAGTCAAAATGGTAGAGATTAACCAAGAGACGAATTCCCTTCTGACGAATTCGCTCAAATACATCCCGGTAAAAGGCAATGGCTTTTGGATTGACCGCACCGCGTCCCTCGGGAATTAATCGAGACCATTGAATAGAGGTACGAAAAGCATTGTGCCCCGTCTTTTCTAACAGCTCAATGTCATCTCTGTAATGTTGGTAAAAAGTCGAGGTCTGACTAGGTCCGATTTCATTGTGGAAACGATAAGGTTCAATAGAAAACCAGTAGTCCCAGTCGTTATCCCCTTTTCCGTCACCCTCCAGACGACCCTCTGTCTGCGGTCCAGAGGTTGAGCTACCCCAGTAAGAATTTTTCGGAAATTGAAACATATTATTTCCTTCCTATTCAAAAATACTATTTTATTTTCATAACCCTATAGACAAGAAAAAGGGAATCTTTTCTGTTTCTAAAAACAGGAAGGATTCACCTTTTGATAGATTTTGTTGATTAAACAATGGTTGCACTTGTCACATCATCGAAGAAGTGAGCTTTGTTGAGATTGAAGGCAAGACGAACCAATTCACCTGGATTGTGGAAGTCACGCGCATCAACACGAGAAACAAATTCTGTATCGCCAACACGGCTGTAGAGCATTGTTTCTGCACCGAGCAATTCAGATACCACCACCTCAGCTGTTACAACACTCTCTGGGTATGCTTCCAATTCTAAGGCAGATGCGTTGATATCCTTGAAGAGTGACTGGGAAGAAGTTCATTGCTGGGCTACCGATGAAGCTTGCAACAAATTTATTAACTGGTGAGTTGTAGAGTTCTTCTGGTGTACCGATTTGTTCTACGCGACCGATGGTACCAGTACCTGCGTCATTTTTAGTAGCGCTCATTATAACGATACGGTCAGCAAGTGTCATAGCTTCTGTTTGGTCATGCGTTACGTAGATAATAGTGGCACCGATACGGCGGTGGATTTTAGCAATTTCTGTACGCATGGATACACGCAATTTAGCATCCAAGTTAGAGAGTGGCTCATCCATCAAGAATACTTTTGCATCACGAACGATGGCACGACCCATGGCAACACGTTGACGTTGACCACCTGAAAGGTCGGCTGGTTTGCGTTCTAAGAATTCTGTCAAACCAAGGATTTCAGCGGCTTCTTCTACACGTTGTTTGATTTCGCTTTTGCTGTATTTACGCAATTTAAGACCAAATGCCATGTTATCATAAACAGTCATGTGTGGGTACAAAGCGTAGTTTTGGAATACCATGGCGATATCACGGTCTTTTGGAGCCACGTCGTTCATGAGAGAATCATCAATATAGATTTCACCTTCTGTGATGTCTTCTAGACCGGCAATCATACGAAGAGTTGTTGACTTCCCACATCCTGAAGGACCTACGAAAACGATAAATTCTTTGTCTTTGATATCCAAGTTGAAGTTTTCTACAGAGTAATGCTCGCTGTTTGGATATTTTTTATAAATGTTTTTAAGATTCAATTGAACCATGTTCATTCCTCACTTTCTTTATTCTATTACAGTATAAACGAAAGCGCTTGCTTTGTCTTTGTCAAGTTGACCAAAAATAAAAAGACTTTTGTGCAACTTGCCCAAAAGTCTTTTATATTAAAACAAATCCGACAAAATCAAGTTATAACAGAGTGACAAATCGGTTAATTCTTTGAGTTGTAAACCACTGATTTCATGCCATCTGTCCAAACGATACTGAAGTGTATTGCGATGAATATAGAGGCGTTGGGCAGCTTTCGTTAAGACTGCTCCTTCTTTCCACAAAGCCAAGATAATCTCATCCAATTGATCTTGTGACATAATCATAGCGCTCAGGGTTTGTGCTAAATAGTCAAAGTCTTTGCTAGCTTGTGCCTGTCCCCATAAAAAGAGCTGACTAAAAGTTAAGACAGTTGAAGACTGATAGAAACTCTGCCATTTGTCAAACCAATCAAGCTCTGCCTGAAAGAGGCGGGGAAGGTCCTGAACTCGAGCCCAGATTTGTCCCAGAAAGAGGGTCATACGTAGACCAAAGTCAAACTCCATGGCTTCAATGGTATCCACCAAAACTTCTTTGACGTCCAGCAATTGCCCTTGATCAAGAACAAAGATATGGTCCCGCTGATTTAGCTGAAAATGTGCAACTTGATGAGGCAAGAGTTGGGCCATCATTTCGAGCCATTCTTTGATAGTCGTCCCATCCGCCTGCGTCCAGAGACGAGCATGAAGAAATTGCAAACGGGTCACGTCCTGCGGCATTTCCCCTCGACCTGTCATCAAATAAACTTGCCAAGGGTTAGTCGCTTCTTGCGGTGTGTGATGTTCACGAAAAAGTGATACTAAAAAGCGTTCGCGCTCCGTTAAATCAATTTCATCCACCTGCCAAAAACCGTGTTCTGACAGGGGAAGATTGATTTTTCCTTCTTGGTGTCGTGCGGTCGCAAGTAGCTCCCCATTAGGGAACCAATCGCGTATAGTTTGTTTCATAGTCTTAGTCCTTTGGCGTTTTCAGGCTCAAATACCCCATCTTCTGACGATAGGATTTAGGAGATTATCCACAGAAACGTTTAAATATTTTGTAGAAGTAGCCGATATTCGTGTAACCAACTCGGAAACAGATTTCTTCGATTCCATAATCACCTGTGACCAAAAGTTGTTGAGCCATCTTGATGCGTTTACGATTGAGCAATTCCGCAAAGGTAGCCCCCGTTTCCTTCTTGATAATTTGACCTAGATAAACCGTATTGAGAAAGAGACGATCGCTAACTTCCTTGAGGGTCAACTCTGTCTGGTATTCTCGCTTGATGATGTCCAAAACTTCTTCTACATGATGACTATACTGATGTCTCTCGCGAATGTCAAGTAAATGACTGAGCGTGACAGTCAGAAGTGTTTGTAAGTCTTGGCTACTTTCGATTTTTTGGAAGTAGTCTTCCAAGCGGCTGCGCTCTAATTGCTTGAAGCGATGATAGACATCCGTCATAATCTGGTTGAATAATTGCTTGGTCAAATAGACAGCTGGAGCTGCGCTCTGCAATTTTTCAACTATGTCTGGCAAAGCTTGTTCCAAACGATGTACTTGTCCTGATTCCAAATGGGGGAGCAATTCTTGGTAAAAAGCTCTCGTCGTTGCCTGCAATTTCTTTGGAATATGACCGTAGAACAATTTCCGCTCAATCTTATCAACGACGACATCCATGCGGCTGGTCGCATCTATTTCTTCTACAAAAAATACCGATTGATGAGGCAATTGAGGAAGGAAATAAAAGTAGAAACTTTGTTGACCAATCATGCGCTCAATAGTAAACTGATCCGTCACAGGTGCCGCTTCTGCCAGCAAATAGAGTGGCTGGTCAACAGTTAGTAAAGTAGCTAGTTCCTCTCTTCCCCTGACAACTTCTCGCCATCGTTGATGCTGATTCTCTTGATTCATTTCTTCTGTACTGACGCGCAACAAGATCTGTGCCAATTCTTTTTTATTGATGGGTTTGACCAAATAGTCCAACGCCCCGAGGCTGATCGCTTTTTTGGCAGGAATTTCATTGCCATTACTGTACCAGTTGGCAAAAAGAATCCCTAGAACCTGACTACCATCTGCGCCCTGCCAATTCATTTCCGAAAAGGAGGACTGGAATTTATCATCTGATAAGACCTGATTGTCAAAGCCAACTGGTTTGACACCACGACCGAATAAAGACACGTCAATCCCAGCCTGTTGCATCAGTTGTGGCACCTGACCCACATTGCCAAATGTATCGGGGTAGTAGCCAATTTTCGGCGCTTTTCCCCATTTTTGACTGTCTATATGTCCAATCAAGGCATTGCGCACATGAGCTTCCCCGGTTATGAGATAGGCATCCTGCAGGATATAGAAAGATCCGATAACCAAACGTCCCTCATCAATGTATTTCTTTAATTTATCTCGGTTTTGTGGGCGAATTTCTAGATAATCCTCTAAGACAATGGTTTGCCCATCCAAGTGAACGGATTTGAATTCTGGATCGGTTTCAAAAAGTTCAAATAAGTCATCAAAAAGCTCCACCAAACGCATGCGGTGCTCTTCCACAGGCAAATACCATTCGCGATCCCAGTGACTGTGGGACAGAACATGAACTGTTTCTTTTGCCATATTTACTCTCTTTCTAAGATTTTCAATCAATTATCATTTAAATCGTAGTAATCCAAGACCAACTCGCAAAACATCATATTGGCCCAAGAAAACCATTCCCGTGAATAGAGATTTGGATCATCCACATGGAAACTTTCATGCATGACACCCGTACCACCATCACAAGCTATCATGAGACCCAAAAGCTCTGCTTTTTCCTTTTTAGAATCCGTCGTTAGCCCCTGAATAGACAAGGCAATTGGCCAAATATAGCGATAGAAGGTATGGCTACTGCCCAGACCTTTGGCAAATTTTCCTTCGTAGTAATATGGGTTTTCAGAACTCAAATTGGTTCGGCGAGTCGCTTGATAGATAGGATCATCTATGTCACAGTAGCCTAAATAAGGCGCTGCAAGGAGGCTAGGTACATTTGGGTCATCCATAACGGAGGCATTGCCCAAGCCATCCACCTCAAAAGCAAAAATGATTTCTCCAGCCGCATTTTTGGTCAAGCCAAATTCTTTAATCCCCTGATTGATTTCTTCTCTTAAATGCAATGCGTCATCAGCTAACTCAGCATGTTGATCCGAAAAGAGGCTATCAATAATCTCTACCAAGTAACCCAACACCACTACCGCAAACATATTAAACGGCACCAAGTAAGGGTAAATACAGGCATCATCACTAGGACGAAAAGCTGACCAGATCATCCCAGTATAGGCACAAGCAGGTCCGCGGCCGTCATTCACCAGAGTGTCTTCCGCGAGATCTGTGTCTCGCACAAAGGTATAGGGTGAGTTTTCGTGGTTTTGCTCCACTGTCCAGACGCACACAATACGCTGTGCTGCTTCAAAAAAGGTCTGATTAAATTGACTAGTTTCTCCCGTTTTTTTCCACAAGAGGTAGGCCAATTGCAAGGGATAACGGAGCGAATCCACTTCATACTTACGCTCCCAAATCCAGCCTGTCAAATCCGAATGATCTGTCTCGTGGTGCCCCGCCCAATCAGCCCCAGCAAGGTTTGACGCAAGCGATCATCTTCCTTAGCTAGCGTCAAATAAGGTTTCGCTTGGGCAGTTGAATCCCGTAACCACATAGCCGGAATATCCCCCGTCAAGACGAAGGTCGTACCGTCCTCCAAAATGGTCATGGTTTCATCCAAGGCATCTGTGAAACAAGTCTCAAATACCTTTCCCCACGCAGGATGGTCCTTGGTTTTTTCTACAATCATCTCAAGCCATGACTGCATTTTTTCTTTTGTGTATAACATAGGTCTCTCCTAGATTCTAATGGATACTATTTGCTAATCTTAGTTTAAAAGACTTTTTTGTCAAATCCTATACACAAACTAAACACCTTTCTACACAAATCTAGCTTCTCACTTTTGACCTATTTTTTTCCATCCGTTTTTGACTATAATAAGAAGTAGAAACTATGTACAAAGGAGATTCTATGTTCTCACTCCCAACTTCTTTAGTGACGGAAATTGACACCCGATACGGCACTTACAATTCACACGCTTTTTCAAACGGCAATACCCTACCCTTGACTGGACATCCCTTTGGCATGAATTACTTTGCTCCTCAAACGACGGATCAAAATGGTTCTTGGTGGTTAAATCCTTATGAGCCCGTTTATCAAGGATTTCGCTTGACTCATCAAGCCAGTCCTTGGGTTGGAGATTTTTCCCATCTCCTCTTGACGCCTTTTCCTGGAAAATTGCAGCGCGACACAGTCTTTCATCATCAGTCCAGCTATGATATGAGCTCTGCTATTTTTCGACCAGACCTCCTGCAACTCCATTCCAATCGTTACAACCTAACCAGCCGTCTGGCGCCTAGCCTCTACGGAGCAAGTTTAGAAATGGCATCCGACTTCAGTCAATCTCTTGGACTTGTACTTTATGCGCCAGACCGTGCTATCTACCAGCAAATCAGCGATTATGAAATCGGAGTAACTCTTTACAACGCAACAGAGACCCAATCTGACAACTTTGCCATCTATATTCACATCCGTTTTGACCACGCCATTACCGGCTTCAGTCAGTTAATCGAGGAGCAAGTTGTACCGATTGAGCAGAAAGTGGATGGAAATGACCTGCATATCCGAGTGGATTTTGACGCACCTAGCCTGTCTTGCCAGCTCGTTACTTCCTTTATCAGTCTAGAGCAAGCGACAATGAATTTGGAGCAGCAAGATGATTTTCTGACGACACAAAAAAAGACCCAAGAAACTTGGGATCACTTGCTCGGTCGCGTTGCCATTTTCGACCGCAAACACGACAAACAAAAAGACCTTTTTTATCACTGTCTTTATCGTTGCTTGCTCTTCCCGCAGACATTTTATGAGAAAGATGAAGACGGAAATAGCATTCATTTTGATACGATAAGCAGCACAGCAACGCCCGGCATTTTCTTCACAAACAATGGCTACTGGGACACTTTCCGCAGCAGCTACCCGCTCCTATCCATCCTCTATCCCGACTATCTGGAACAATTCTTAGAAGGGATTCTCCAACACTATAAGGACACAGGATTTTTACCTAAATGGCTAGCGCCTGACGAACGTGGAATCATGCCCGGAACTCTGGTAGATGGTGTCATCGCCGACCGTTGTCAGAAGGGAATCGGTCGCCACCTCATGCCTCAACTCTTAGAAGCTATGTCAAGACTAGCCAAGCTTATGATTCAAGTGGACGCTACGGTCGACATGGGAATTTGGATTATCAAGTTTGGGGATACCTGCCTGCTCACCACCGCGAAAGTGTCAGCCATAGTCTCGATTATGCCTACAGTGATTGGGCCATCAGTCAAGTCGCTGACCACCTTGGGCAAAAAGAAATTGCAGAATGCTATGCTAAAGCAAGCTTAGGTTATCAGGCACTCTTTGACAAGGAAACGGGCTCCATTCGCGCCAAAGATAAAAATGGACGGTTTACCGAGCCATTTGACTCCCACGCATGGGGAAAAGATTACGCAGAATGCTCTGCCATCCAAGCCACTCTGTCTGTCTTTCATGATATAGACGTTTAAGAGAACTCATGGGTGGTAAATCCATCTTTACGGACTATCTCATCAAGCTAGTCAACCAACCAGCTACCTTCCAGCCCCACAATTATGGCTACGAAATCCACGAAATGAGCGAGATGGCACAGACTACCTTCGGAGTACACCAGTCTTTTGGTTAAAAAGCTGCGCAACCAAGCCTTCGAGACAGGATTTCAAGCCTTTACAGGCGATGAAGATAACGGCAGCATGGCGGCCTGATACATCCTCTCCTGCCTGGGATTCTATCCCCTTTGCCCAGGAGATGGTAGCTACAAACTGGGCATCCCACAGTTTGACAAGATCCAATTGCAGTTGGTAGATGGACACAAACTGACCATCACCACTAAAAACAACCATGACCATTATGACTTTGCCTGCTCTGCTATCTTGGACGGGAATCCTATCCAGCAGCTTTCCCATGATCAGCTTATGAAATCTAGCAAACCGGACTTCACCCTAAAGCACCCGTGGGTGCTTTTTACTTATCTTCTTCAACCTTTGCGATAGACCACTCAATCAACTCTTCCAGTCGCTCAATTTGGTCCGTCATGTGCAGATAGCCCATGACCGCTTCAAAGCCTGTTGACATCTTGTAGGTGATAATGTCCGTATTTTTGGCTTTGGTATGGCTAGTGGCATTCCGCCCACGCTTGGAGCCTTTGCCGACACATATCGAGTGGCCAGACGGTGCAGCTGATTGGGCTTTGTTTGCCCTTGGAAAATCAAATGACGGCGCACATAGAGTGAATAGACCGCGTCCCCTTCAAAAGCCAAGGCAATTCCGTTGATTAAGTTTACATCCACTAACTTAGTCACGCGTCCACCTCACGCCATCCTTGGTATCCAATAATTTGATGCCTTGCGATGCCAATTCATCCCGAATGCGGTCAGCAGTGGCAAAATCACGATTAGCACGCGCAGCTTGACGCTCCGCAATCAATTCCTCAATCTGACTATCCAAGACTTCTTCAACAAATACAATGCCAAAAACTTCCAATATAGCGGCCAATCCATCCTTTATTTCTTGATTGTAGTTGCCCGAATTGATCCATTTAGCCAATTCAAAGACCACCGTAATCCCATTAGCCGTATTAAAATCTTCATCCATAGCCGCTTGGAATTTAGCCACAAATTCTTGGAAAAGGTCCATATCTGCCGATTCCGTAAAAGGTTGTTCAAAGGTATTTTTCAGGTATTTGAGATTGGTCTGAGCATCATGGACAGCTTTTCCCGTGAAGTTCAGAGGCTTGCGGTAATGTTGTGTCGCAAGGAAGAATCGTAAAACCTGCCCATCAACAGTCTTTAAAGCATCGTGAACCGTCACAAAATTCCCCAAAGACTTAGACATTTTCTCGTTTTCCACATTGACAAAACCGTTATGCATCCAGTAATTGACAAATTTATGACCAGTTTTGGCTTCAGACTGGGCAATTTCATTGATGTGGTGCGGAAACTCCAAATCGGCTCCTCCACCATGAATATCAATGGTATCTCCCAACAGCTCTGTCGCCATGACCGAACATTCAATATGCCAACCAGGACGACCTTTGCCCCACGGACTATTCCACGATACTTCACCCTCTTTAGCTGATTTCCAGAGAGCAAAATCCACTGGATTTTCCTTGCGCGCTGTTTCCTCATCTGTCCGTCCAGATGCACCGATGACCAAGTCTTCCAGTGTTTTATTGGCTAATTTGGCATAGTCAGTTGACTTTTCCACACGGAAATAAACATCGCCCTCCGACTCGTAAGCGAAGCCTTTTTCCACCAAATCCGCCACAAAAGCAATAATCTCATCCATGTAATCAATGACACGAGGATTTTTGCTAGCCGGTTTGACCCCCAAGGCGGCTGTATCTTCCATAAATGCCGCGATAAACTTGTCCGATAATTCCTTGGTGGAAAGCCCAGCTTTTGCCGCAGCCTTGATAATCTTATCATCTACATCGGTGAAATTAGACACATAGGTCACGTCAAAGCCGCGGTATTCCAAATAACGGCGTACCGTATCAAAAGCCACTGCTGAACGTCCATTTCCTACATGGATATAGTTATAAACTGTCGGCCCACAGACATACATCTTGACCTTTCCCTCTTCAAGTGGAATAAACTCACGTAGACTCCGCGTCATCGTGTCATAAATTTTAATCATGCTCAGCTCTCTCCTCCTTTATATTTTTTCTACAAATAACCACCTAAAACAAGCGTCGCCAGACCCGTTGCAGCTGCTGCCATCCAATTGGCTTGAAAAGTTGTCGGAACAAATACCAGATCTAAAAAGAGAGTTCCCAAGCTCACTGGTTTATGTTTCTCATAAAAATCAAACATATTTTCACTTTCTAATTGAGACACTATTCCAAGCAAGCATAGCTCCCCCTCACAAATGCGATGAGTGATGACTGGCTTCGCGCATTTCTTCCAATTTAGAAGTATAGTAACGAGTATCGCGTTCTTCTTCTATTTGGTGGATGACCAAGTCATCTTTTTTGCCGTGAACACGGACCACCTTAGCAGGAATACCAACAACTGTTACATCTGCTGGAACGTCTGCCACTACTACCGCTGCTGCACCAACCTTGGCACGCGCACCAACTTCTACAGGACCAATGACCTGCGAATGAGCGGAAATGAGCGCCCCTTCCCGAATAGTCGGATGGCGTTTTCTTGTGTCTTTGCCACTACCACCAAGGGTCACTCCATGATAGAGCATGACCCCTTTTTCAATGACAGTTGTCTCCCCAATGACGAGACCTCCCCCATGGTCTATGAAGACGCCAGCCGCAATCTGGGCGCCAGGATGGATTTCAATCTGGGTCCAAAAACGCCAGAATTGACCATGCATACGTGCCAAGAGTTTCAACCCATGATTCCATAGAAAATGAGACAAGCGGTGGGCAGCCAGAGCCTTGACACCAGGGTAGGTCAAAAGCACCTCCAGCGTCGTCCGCGCCGCAGGATCATTTTCCTTGACGATGGCAATCGTTTCTTTCCACCAACCCATATCTTGCCTTTCTCTATCTTGTCCCACTATTGGAAAAGGCTGGGACTTGCGTCCATAGCCTCAACCTGTCTTATTTTTCTACCTTGTGAATTTTGAATTCCCCAAAGTCCTTTGTTTCTTTTTTCTCACGTTTTTCATGACGATCCTGTTTGTCATGATGACGACGTGGACGGTCTGAGCGTTCTTTTTTCTCTGACTCTTCAGAAATACCTTCTGGTTTTGGAAGAAGAGCTTTCATAGAAGCATCCACACGACCTTTTTCGTCAATTTTCATGATTTTCACATCAACTTCATCGCCGATTTCAACTAAGTCTTCGACACTATTTGTACGCCCCCAAGCCATTTCAGAGATATGTACCAAGGCATCTGTCTTCTCAAAGAGATTGACAAAGGCACCAAATTTCTCGATACGAACGACTTTTGCCTTGTAGACTTCACCAACTTTGGCTTCACGCACCAAGTTGCCAATGATTTCTTTAGCACGTTCAATGGCATCGCGATCGCTAGAGTAGATGGCTACATTTCCTTCTTCATCGATGTCAATTTTCACGCCAGTTTCAGCAATAATCTTATCAATGGTTTCGCCACCTTTACCAATAACCACTTTAATCTTGTCCACATCAATCTTGATGGTGTCAATTTTCGGAGCAGTTGGCGCCAAATCAGGACGAACTTCTGGAATAGCGTCGTGGATGACATCCAAGATTTCAAAACGAGCTTTCTTGGCCTGCGCTAAGGCTTCTTCCAAGATTTGTGGTGTAATACCGTCAATCTTGATGTCCATTTGGAGGGCTGTAATTCCTTCGCGAGTCCCCGCAACCTTGAAGTCCATGTCGCCAAAGTGGTCCTCAAGACCTTGAATATCTGTCAAAACTGTGTAATTTGTACCATCTGAAATCAGACCCATGGCAATACCCGCTACAGGCGCTTTAATCGGTACACCACCAGCCATGAGAGCCAAAGTACCAGCTGTGATAGAAGCCTGTGAAGATGAACCGTTTGATTCCAATACTTCTGCTACCAAACGAATAGCATATGGGAATTCTTCCAAGCTTGGCAACACTTGCTCAAGAGCGCGCTCACCAAGGGCACCGTGACCGATTTCACGACGACCTGGCGCACCATAACGACCTGTTGAACCCACTGAATACTGTGGGAAGTTGTAGTGGTGCAAGAAGCGTTTTTTATATTCATCATCGAGGCCATCGATAATTTGAGTTTCCCCCATCGGTGCCAAAGTCAAGACAGACAAGGCTTGGGTTTGTCCACGAGTGAAGAGGCCTGAGCCATGCACCTTTGGCAAGAAGTCCACTTCTGCTGCCAATGGACGGATTTCATCCACACGACGACCATCAGGACGAACCTTATCTTCTGTGATAAGGCGGCGCACTTCCGCGTGCTCCATTTGTTCCAAGATTTCTGTCACTTCACGGTAGATGCGGTCAAATTCTGGATCTTCTGCAAAGCGAGCCGTGTATTCACCAAAGACTTGCTCACGTACTGCATTTGTCGCATCTTCACGCGCTAATTTTTCTTCAACTTGAACCGCACGTGCCAAGTCAGCGTAGTATTTTTCGTTGATTTCAGCTTGGAGCTCCGGATCTACTTGCAAGAGTTCGACTTCTGCTTTTTCCTTGCCGACTGCTGCTACGATTTGGTTTTGGAATTCCAGGAGTTCTTGAATGGCCGCATGACCTTTCAAAAGAGCTTCCAACATAATTTCTTCTGACAATTCTTTAGCGCCAGATTCTACCATGTTGATGGCATCTTTGTTCCCCGCTACAGTTAGTTCCAATAGCGAAGCTTGAGTTTGTGCTTGGTCTGGGTTGATGATGAGTTCTCCATCCACATAACCCATTTGCACACCTGCGATTGGACCATTAAATGGAATATCTGAAATGGCAAGGGCAAGAGATGAACCAAACATGGCTGCCATCGGTGCTGAAGCATCCGCATCGTAGGAAAGAACTGTGTTAATCACTTGCACTTCATTGCGGAAACCTTCCGCAAACATTGGTCGGATCGGACGGTCAATCAGACGGGCAGTCAAGGTCGCATCCGTCGATGGACGACCTTCACGTTTCATCCAACCACCCGGGAATTTCCCAGCAGCGTACATTTTTTCTTCATAGTTAACTTGAAGCGGGAAGAAATCACCCGTCGCCTTTTTTTTAGACATCACAGCCGCTGTCAAAACGGTACTGTCGCCATAACGAACGACTACCGCGCCATTTGCTTGCTTAGCCACTTGGCCTGTTTCGACCACCAATTTGCGACCCGCAAAGACTGTTTCAAATACTTGTTTGGTCATTGAAAGACTCCTCAAAATAATTTTTTTCTACGTGTTTTCCACAAAATTCAATCGAACAAATCTGCTCCACTCAACTTTGCACAAAACCACGTATCCTCACTATTTTACCACATTCTACCCCTTTTGGGTAAGGATAAAAAAGACTTTTGACAATATTTCTAGCTTATGAGATAATCCTAAAAAACCTTGGAGGATTCCTATGAAAAAAATGGAGACTTTACTGCTCGTCAGACCTAGTCTAGATTACAAAGAACAAATTTTAACCTATAAACAAGCCTTCATTGGTCAACATCTCTATGGCGGAAGTCGTCTAGAAGAAATCGAGGACATAGAGGAATGGCTAACACATTTGGAAAAAGCGTCATCCTACACCACTGTTGACACTGGACGTTCACCATCCAGCACCTTTTTGTGCATTCGTCAAAGTGACCAAGCCATGGTGGGCATCTGTAATATCCGTCACGATACTAACCAAGATTTCTTGCTCAACACTGCTGGTCATATCGGCTATTCTATCAAACCGAGTGAGCGGAGAAAAGGCTACGCGACCGAGCAGCTCCGACTGGCACTTGAAGAAGCTAAAAAGTTAGGAATCGACCGTGTCCTCATCACTGCTGCCGATTGGAATATTGGTTCCCAAAAAAACGATTCTAGCTAACGGCGGTGTCTACGAAGACACTCGCTTTGATAAAAGCGACGGAGATTACATGCTACGATACTGGATTGACAATCTATAAAACAAAAAACGAGTTGAAGAACTGCTCGTTTTTTTCCATATATTTAATGATATTTAGAAAATAATCTGCATATTCTCAAAAAAAGAGAAAGGAAGATGACTATGGAATTCAAAACTAGTACCCGTGAAGGTCTTGTTGATTTTAACAATGTCTATGACCTAGAAAAAATGGCGCAGGAAATCATCCCTAAGGGAGCCTTCGGCTATATTGCTAGTGGGGCAGGCGATCTCTTTACCCTCTATGAAAATACACGCGCATTTAACCACCAACTGGTCTTGCCAAAAACACTGCGAGGTTTCGACAAACCGGATACCAGCACAGAGATTTACGGCGATCAGCTGACTTCACCCATTATCATGGCTCCGATTGCCTCTCACAAATTAGTTAATGAAGCAGGCGAAATAGCTAGCGCGAAAGCGACCAAAGAATTTGGCTCTATTTATACCGTTTCTTCTTATTCTTCTACGGATTTGCCAGCTATTGGAGAGGCACTAGAAGGCAGTCCACTTTGGTTCCAATTTTACTTCAGCAAGGACAATGAGATTAACAAGAAAATCATGGACCGTGTCAAAGAGCAAGGCGCAAAAGCTATCGTCTTGACAGCTGACGCGACTGTTGCCGGAAACCGTGAAGTGGACAAACGCAACCACTTTACCGTCCCATTTGGCATGCCGACTGTTGCCGGAAACCGTGAAGTGGACAAACGCAACCACTTTACCTTCCCATTTGGCATGCCGATTGTTGACGAGTTTTTGCACTCAGATGGTCATCAAACCATCGGATCCGTCTACCAATCTGCTAAACAGGACTTGTCTCCAGAGGATGTGGCCTTTATCAAAGAGTACTCAGGTCTTCCTGTATATGTCAAGGGGGATTCAATCTGTCGAAGATGCGCAATTTGCATTGGATGGCGGCCCAGACTCATTTGATACCTTGAAAGGCATCGCGGAGGTGGTGAACAAACGTGTACCAATCGTTTTTGACTCAGGTGTTCGTCGTGGTCAACACGTCTTTAAAGCTCTAGTTTCTGGCGCTGACTTGGTAGCTATTGGTCCCCCCGTCCTCTGCGGCTTAGCTGCTGGTGGTAGCGAAGGCGCTCGTCAGGTTTTTGAAAAAATCAATGATGAATTGAAAATGACCATGCAGCTGGCTGGTACTAAGACCATTTAAGATGTGAAAAAAGCAGAACTTCAACCCAATCCCTACGATCCAACCACTCCATACGATCCAGCACCTATTCATTTTGACTAATATAAAAAACGAGTTGGAATACTAACTCGTTTTCTTTATGCTCATTTAACGACGACCTTTTCCAAAGAAATAATCCACTACTGCAATGACAATAACAGCACCAATAATAGACGGAATTAGCGCCATACCCGCTAGAGACGGACCCCAGAAGCCAAAGAGACTTTGACCGACAGAAGAGCCAACCAAACCTGCTAGCATTTTTGTGATGCACCCCATCGACTCACGGTTAGTAATTGCTCCAGCTACTGCACCGATAATCAGACCAACAATCATAGACCAAATCATAAGATACCCCCATTTCTTTTTTAATTAGTATAGCAAAAAATGGACACTTAGACCACTCTATTTCTTTAACTATTCCAACTCCACTCTTCCCTCATTTACAAGTTCCTAAAACCCACAAGCGACTTCCACAAAAACTATTAGAAAATTCAAATTTCAGTCATTTAACTCTCTAATGTTCGTTTTTTTAAAAAAGTTATTGATGAAAAGGGTTTCTTAGTGTATAATGTATGCCCAAAATCTTTTTAGAGGAGAACTATATGTCTAAACATTCACTTCAGAAAAACACCATGCTTTTGACCATGTTTGCCGCTGTTCTAGCTTCTGCTAGTTTGGTGGAAGCCGAGGAAACAAGTCTCGCAACCACAACCACCACCCCTGTGGCAAGCCAAGTTGAAACACCTGTAACAAGTACTGCAACAAACGAAGCTGCAACAGATGCTACTACAGCCCTAAACGCAAGCCCAGTCTTGCCTCAAGAAGGAGACACAGTGGATGTCCGAATCTTATCCACAACCGATCTCCACACCAACTTAGTGAATTACGATTATTACCAAGATAAACCATCTCAAAATATTGGTTTGGCAAAAACTGCTGTCCTGATTGATAAAGCTAAAGCAGAAAACCCAAATACTCTTTTGGTTGATAACGGCGATACGATCCAAGGAACACCACTTGGCACCTATAAATCCATCATTGATCCTGTCGAAGCCGTAAAAGCAGTGATTCCTGATATTCAAAAAGCTGGCGCAGATATCATCCTTGTCCTCTCTCACTCTGGTATCGGTGATGACGTTTATGAAGTCGGCGAAGAAAAGGTCGGTTACCAAATCGCTGGTATTGATGGCGTGGATGCAGTCATCACAGAACATTCTCACGCAGAATTCCCATCAGGAAAAGGTGCTGGTTTCTATGAAAAATACAAGGATGTAGATGGTGTCAATGGTCTCATCACTGGCACACCCGTCACTATGGCTGGTAAATACGGCGATCGCCTCGGCATTATCGATCTCGGCTTGACCCGCATGAACGGCAAGCCGTGAACAAGTCGGCACAACTACTGCACCAATCACTAGCTATTTTGCCCTTGTCAAAGATGATCCATCCAAATCGTCAACAAAGCGCAAATCTGGTATGCCGAACAAGAATTAAAAGGCACTCCTGAAGCTAATTTGCCAATTCTCTCTGCAGCAGCTCCATTCAAAGCAGGAACACGCGGTGACGCAACAGCTTACACAGACAGTCCTGCTGGTCCAATTGCGATCAAAAACGTAGCGGATCTCTACCTCTATGACAACGTTACTGCTATTCTCAAAGTAACTGGAGCTGATTTGAAAGAATGGTTGGAAATGTCTGCTGGGCAGTTCAATACTATCGACCCAACAAGCAAAGACCCACAAAACATGATCAACACAGAGTATCGCACCTATAATTTTGATGTGATTGACGGCGTGACGTATGAGTTTGATATTACTCAACCAAACAAATACGATAAAGACGGAAAATTGGTCAATGCAGGTGCTAGCCGTGTTCGTAACCTCAAATATCAAGGAAAAGAAGTCACTCCAGACCAAGAATTTATCGTTGTAACCAATAATTATCGCGCAAGTGGAAAATTCCCAGGTGTGTTCAATGCGACTGTTAACCGTCTTTTGGGGCTTGAAAACCGTCAAGTCATCATCAATTATATCTTGGCAGAAAAAACCATCAACCCATCTGCGGATAACAACTGGTACTTCGCTGATAAAGCTAAAGACTTGACTGGCGCTTACAAAGATATTCTCCATATCGCACCATCAGCTGAAACAGAAGGTTTCGGCGACTACCGCTTTAGCTACGTGAAACCTGAAGAGTCAAAAGCAACCCCAGTGCCAAGCGACCAAGCAAATCAAGCTGGTAAGCAAGCAACTGTTCAAAACATGTCTTATCAAACTGGTAAAACTGCTACTGCTACTGCTACAAGCGACAAAACTCTCCCAAGTACGGGCTCAAACAGTGGAAGCCTCATCAGCCTTCTCGGTCTCTTCCTCATGAGCTGTCTCACTTTCTTCCGCAAACGCGAAGAATAACCGATTCACCAAACCACGGTTTCCCGTGGTTCTTTTCTTCTGTTGAAAAAATTAGGATTTCGAGCAGCAAAAAAGACTCCCCAAAACTGAAGAATCTTCCTTATCTTTTTAGTTAAAAGCGATTGAGACGAGGCAGCTACTGTTCCATTAACATTGAGGTTATGGAACAGTAGCTAACGAAGTATCGAGCGCTTTTAATGAAAGTGAACACAGAACATAGCTCAAAACAAAAAGCCTCTTCAAACATGAAGAGACTAATTGAACTCGCCCACGACACTGTGCAAAAAGAGAAAACTTCCTTAGATGCTTGGCATCTTCGTCAGCTTTCCTATTTTACGTTGTGTCGCTTAACGGCTCCGTATCTTAGATTAACGACGCAGTCCGAGTGAGTTGATCAATTCACGGTAACGGTTAACGTCTGTACGGCGAAGGTAAGCCAACAAGTTACGACGGCGACCGATTTTTTTCATCAAACCACGGTAAGTAGCGTGGTCTTTTTTGTGTTGTTTGATATGGTCGTTGAGGTGGTTAATTTCCCAAGTAAGTACAGCTACTTGTACTTCAACTGAACCAGTGTCGCCTTCATGACGAGCATATCGTGCCATGATTTCATTTTTTTTCTCTTTTGAGATTGCCATGATATTTCTCCTTTATATTTGGCTTCATCCGAGTAGCAGGTTGGCATATCCCACGACCAAGAAAAAGCTAGATTGTCTTATAGACCTATCTATTTTACCAAGCTTTGCTCTTTCTGTCAAATGCTTTTCATGTACAGGAGCCAGCTTACGCTGGCTCCTGTACATGATTTATTTTCCTTTTGGCAAGATGAGATTGAGAAGAATCCCAACGATCGCACTAAGGGCGGTACCTGAAAGTGTCATAACCCCGAGATCAAGAACAGCCCCACCAAGCCCCAAGACCAACATGGAACTAGCAATGATGAGATTGCGCACTTGTCCAAAATCAACCTGACGTTCGATCAAGACTTTGAGACCGTTGCTTGCAATGACACCATAGAGCAAGATAGACATGCCCCCCAAGACTGCGCTTGGAATCGTTGAGATAAGAGCTGTAAATTTGCCAAGGAAAGAGAAGGCGATGGCAATCAGAGCCGCATTACGGATAACAGATACCGAAGCAATCCGCGTCATGCCGATAACTCCTGTATTTTCACCGTAGGTTGTATTAGCCGGTCCACCAATCATAGCTGAGAAAGCTGTTGCAACACCGTCCCCAATCAAAGTACGATTCAGTCCTGGATTTTTTAAGAACGGACGTCCACAAATTTGACTTAAGACCGTGTGGTCACCGATATGTTCAGCAACCGTTACAACAGCAATTGGCAAGATTGCAATCATTTCTGGACCAAAGTAGAGATTATAGCTGTCAAAAACATTTGTTTTAAAAGGTAAAATAAAACCTGGCAACTCAATCCATGCTGCATCCATTACGGGTTTAAAATCTACCAAACCAAGTACCATTGACAAGATATAGCCACCGATGATAGCAAAGAGAAATGGAATAATCTTAATGAAACCTTTTCCATTAGTATTGATAAAAGCTGCGATGAGGAAGGTCACAATAGCGACTAGCATATTGCGCCAATCACCATACGCTACAAAACCTGCGTTGGTAACTGCAGAATTGGCAAGACCAAGACCAATTACAACAATCATGGGGCCGATGACGATAGGCGGCAAAAGTGTATCAATCCACTTGGTTCCCACCACTTTAACGACAGCTGCAATGATAACGTAGATAAGGCCGACAAAGAGAATTCCAGTCTGTGCTGCAGAAACTTGGCCCTTCATCGCTTCAATAGCTGTCGCCATCGCTGTAATATAGGCAAAGGAAGAGCCTAGATAAACAGGTACCTTAAACTGAGTAGCCACCTGATAGATTAAAGTCCCAACACCCGAAGCAAAGAGCGCCACCGAAACCGGCATTCCCAAGATAAGCGGCACCAAAATGGTCGCACCAAACATGGCAAAGACGTGTTGGAAACTAAGCAAGAGCCCCTGAACAACTGGTGGTTTCTCATCTACATCCAAAAGCAAATCTACTTTTGATCCTCCTCGAGAGCACACAAAAAGGGCCCTCTTATTTTTCATATAGTCATAGGCCCTTAATTTTTTTCTGATGTCTTTCTCACCTCACGGGATGAGTTTAAAAACCTACGCTTGTTGTATTCTAACACACTTCCCAAAAAATGGCTAGTATTTTTGTAAAAATCTTAAAGGGGAACACCAAATTGTTCCAAGAGCTGCGTTTCCTGAGTTGTCAATCGACGCCAAGCTCCAGTTTTCAACTGCGAATCCAGCTGGAGCGGCCCCATACTAAGGCGTTTGAGGGCAACCACTTTCTTACCACGCGCCGCCACCATCCGTTTGACCTGATGAAATTTTCCTTCGCGGATGACAATCTCTACCTGACAAGACTTATGTTCTGGATGTAACTCTAAGACTTCCAAAATCGCTGGCTGACAGTCATGGTCTGACAAGGAAATTCCCTTTTCAAAGGCTAGAACATCGTCCACATCCATAAGACCCGATACATGGGCCAGATAACGCTTATCCACATGTTTTTTAGGGCCAGTCGCCCTACAGGAAAGACCTGCTTGTGGCGAGCTATATCATCCAGCAAATCTAAGACCGTGCGATGCACTTTATCTTCTGTCGCAGAAATCACTCCCTGTGGTTTATTGAGCAAATAGTAGACAAAGTCTTCATGAGTCAAAATTCTTCCATCTACCGCAACCACATCTGCGTCGCTATCAATCTGCAGCTTGGGCGAGTGTTGAACAGCCCCATTCACGGTGACGATTTTTTTCTTAAGCAGTTGCTTGACCTCAGTCCGACTGCCAAGGCCACAATCCACTAAAAACTTATCCAGCCTCATCCTTCAACTCCTTTTCCATAGCAATAAAATCATAGACTCCTCCATTTGTTTTCTGCGGATAATGGTTGGTTTCTGTGTAGCCGACAGCACGGCAAAGAGACTGTGCTCATTCATTGAAAGCAGCGACAGCTAAGCGGATTTTTTTAGGAGAAAGATTCTCTTTTAGGTAAACTTCGATAGTCTGATAAAAAGCTCTGCCATTTCCCTGACCAGTATAAGAAGGCTTCATCCCAAGTCCCAGCTCTAGACCTTCGTTTGTCTTTTCAAAGCAGAAATAGCCCATGAGAGCGCCGTTTCGAATCACCGCAAAATAACGATCTGCGCGTGCTTCTGCCGATACTAACTCCGCATAATCCTCGGGATCCGCAGCTGCATTATAAAACACTGGGTCGCAATCTCCAGCGCTAAATCTTGACTCAAGGGCATGACGTAGAAATAATCCATGCGGCGAAAGCTTTTGATAAGATTTTTTATGCGACGATTCTGAACATCCACCTTGTCCGTCTGATAAACATAATCCACATACCCCAGTTGATAAGCCTGAATCATTTCCTTGAAAATGATCTGAACATCCTCTGGAAACCGATTAAGCAAATCATTCAAACGATTATTCTCTAACACGTATTCTTTCTCCTTGTTTCTTTTCTTTCTCCATTATAACAAAAGAGAGCGGTCCCTCCCACTCTCTCAATTCATGATTTATTTTTTACTAGATAATTGTCGGAAAATCAGACCAACACTAATCAGCGCACAGGCCAAAGCATAAATTCCAAAAGCACCTGCCCCGCTGGGATGTAAGGTCTCAAGGAAATTTGGTAAGACAGATGCGGTTGCTCCACCGATATTGCACCCCATTAGGACAATGGTCATCATCGCACTCAGCAAGGGCTTAGGCGTATGAACCGTTACTTGGCTAAAGACGATGGTTAAAACGACGCTATAGAAGAAGCCAGAAACCATGGCACCAAGAGCTAGGAACCAGAGGTTGTTTGAAAAAGCAATACCTAATACTGCCACACCGAATACTACGTAGGAAAGCGGCAAAAGCCAATCTTTGAGTCGTTCGACCAAAATACCAACGAGGGTTCCCGCGACAATTCCCATAATTCGCATAGAACCTAGAATCCAACTAGCTTCACGAGCCGTCCCAAAACCGTGTTCAACTACCATGGTCGGAATGCGAATGGTAACGAAGATATTCACATTGATAACAAAGAAGGCCAAGAAAGCTAGGAGAAGCCCCGTTTTCCACATCTGAGCAGTCAATTTGATCTCGCTCAAATCTCCAACAATTTCTTCTTCCTCATCTTCTGGCACGAATAAAACAAATAGTGCCAGGAGAACAAGTGCAAAAAGATAGACCAAGAAGGCTGCATGCCAGCCAAGACTGATTAACCAACCTACCAAAACTGTTAAAGTTGCACTGCCCAAAACCTCCGCAGAACCTCGAAGCCCCATCATCTGAATACGTTCCTTACCAGAAAAATGAGTGCCCACAATATTAATGGCACGCGCGTTGATTAAGCCGATTCCTAGCCCTAAACAAATCCGAGATAAGAAAACCAACAGATAGCTAGACAGTACGGATTCGCCAATAAAGAAATCATAATAGCAAAAGAGGTGATTGTCATCAGGAATTCAACCTGTCCTTGACTAATCCCTTGACCAGCAAAATGAACAATCATCTGTGGAATAGCCGGTGAGACCGCAAATGTCGACACTAACATGGTCGAAAGAGCCAAAATACTAATTTTTTCTAGGAGGTGTTTCATACCCTATCCTCATCTCGTTTTATCTTTCTTCAGTATAACAGATTCTGCCCAATAAAAATAGGGAATAACTACGAAAAATTAGGATATTTTACAAAAAGAATTTCCAGAGACGCAACTTTTCATCTTTTCTATTTCATGCTATACTAGACACAAAGAAAAGAAGGAGAAATCATGTCTGCAATTGAAACATTAACCAAAGTGAGCCACCTGATTGATATGGATGATATCATTCGAGAAGGACACCCAACTTTACGCCTGCAAGCACAGGAAGTAGAAGTTCCTCTATCTGACCAAGACATTATTTTAGGTGAAAAAATGATGCAATTTTTGAAGCATTCACAAGATCCTGTGATGGCGGAGAAAATGAAATTGCGAGGTGGCGTCGGTCTTGCCGCACCACAATTGGACGTTTCTCGTCGCATCATTGCAGTCCTTGTGCCAAACGCTGAGGACGAAGAGGGAGATTCACCCCAAGAGGCCTACTCATTGCAAGAAATTATGTACAACCCTAAAATCGTTGCCCATTCTGTCCAAGAAGCTGCCATCGAAGGAGGCGAAGGATGCTTATCTGTGGACCGTGAGGTCCCTGGTTACGTTGTCCGCCATGCCCGTGTCACTGTCGAGTACACGGATAAAAACAACCAAAAACAAAAAATTAAACTCCGCGGCTTCAACGCCATCGTCGTCCAACACGAAATCGACCACATCAATGGCATCATGTTCTACGACCGCATCGACCCAGAACACCCGCTGGCAATTAAAGCTGGTATGTTGATCATTCAATAAAATAGAATTGACAAAACGCTGTATCTCCTACTCCTCCTCTGGATAGGTCATGCCCCATTCTTCTCGGAGCTGGGTCATGATAGCCATGACATCACGGCTGTAGGCTAAGTAGCCGTGGTCAGCTTTTCCTGATATAGTTTCCTCCATGTCTTGCACTTCATAGCGCAGGGCATTTTTTGTGTCACCAACTTTCGATGTAGCCTTTATCATAAGACAACATGCCGCGTTTTGGTTGTTTGGCATGAAGACTGAGCGCAACAGTTGCCATTTGTCCGCTAGGATTGGTCAAGAGAATACCGACCTGCTCATCCACTCCTGTCGGAGCCAGCTTGACTTGACTGGCAATCTGGTCTGGCTGTTCATCCATAAACCAACGCACAAAGGAGAGCGCATAGACTCCGATATCAAGGAGCGCACCACCTGCCAACTCACGATTAAAGAGACGATTGGTCATGTCATATTCTTTATAAGAACCAAAATTCATCTGAATCATCTTGAGTGGACCCAGTTTGCCAGCATCCACGATTTCCTTGAGCTTGCGATAGAGAGGCATGTGGAAAATAGTCATGGCCTCTGCAAGCACAACATGATGTTTCTCCGCAAACGTAATGGCTTCTTCCAACTCGGCACTATTGAGCGTCGCAGAGAACGTGTTTACCCGCAGCTAGAGCCTTTCGCAGGTAGTTGATGTGGGTATTGTGCGGCGTCGAGATGTAGATAATATCCACTTCTGGATCATCAAAAACTTGGTCAATTTCCTTGTAAACTTTTTCGATGCCATATTTTTCCGCAAAAGCCACACCTTTATCATAGGTCCGATTGGCCACTGAATAGAGCTTGCCTCCCAGCGCTTCCATGGCCTGCGCCAGCTCATTAGCAATGACACCTGTGCCCAGCGTTGCCCACTTGTATTGAATCTCTGTCATCTTGCATCCTTTCATTTTCAAAAAATCATAAAAGAGCAGTCTGCGACCGCTCTTTTTAGCTTGCTTAGATAGCCCAGTCTCCGCTACGGAAGATTGGCACAACTGTACCGTCTTCGCGGATACCATCAATATCCATCTTGTCAGAACCAATCATGAAATCCACGTGAACGTCAGAACGATTCATACCAGCTGATTCCAATTCTTCTTCAGACATTCCTGTTCCGCCTTCGATAGAAAAGGCATAGGCAGCACCGATGGCCAAGTGATTTGAAGCATTTTCATCAAAGAGCGTTGTGAAGAAGGTGATATTTGATTGTGAAATTGGACTCTTGTCTGGTACAAGGGCAACTTCACCAAGACCACGCGCACCGCGGTTGTCAAAGACTAATTTCTTCATCACTTCATCGCCTTTTTCAGCAGAAACTTCAGTAATTTCACCATTTTCAAAGGTCACTTTGATGCCTTCAATGATATTGCCGTTATAGCTGAGTGGTTTTGTAGAAGTTACATAGCCATCTGCCACACGGAAATCTGGCGCTGTAAAGACTTCTTCTGTTGGCATATTTGCCACAAAGTGCTCCCCTTGCGCATTGATGGAACCAGCTGATTCCCAAATGTGATTTTTTGGCATACCGAGTACCAAGTCAGTGCCTGGCGCACGGTAGTGCAACTTCACAAATTGCTCTTTATTGAGGACAGCAGCTTTTTCGTCCAAACGTGCTTCGTGCTCTACCCAAGCTTGAACTGGGTCTTCTTCGTAAATACGGCAGGTTTTGAAGATTTGGTCCCAAAGGAGGTCCACTGCTTCTTCTTCCGACGCAGCATCTGGGAAGACTTGTTTTGCCCAAGCAGGACTAGAAGCCGCACCAAGTGTCCAGCTAATTTTGTTGGCTTGGCTAGCCAAACGAAGTGGTTTCAAAGCAATGCTGGTTGCACGAGTCGCTTTTGATAATTTCTCTGGATCGACACCGTCAAGGGCATCTGGCGCATCTGACAAGATGACCAAACGACTTGCTTTTTTGTCCAACACATAATTCATTTCTTCAATACGATGTTGTGGGACATTTTCCAAACGTTCGATTGGGACATTCAAGTAACGCTGACGTGTCACAAAATCATCTGTCCAAGTTACCATGACCTCAGCAGCACCAAGATTATAGGCTTCTTGTACCAAGAGACGAGCCAATTCAGCTTGATCAACGGCAATGGTCAACACAACCGTGTGACCAGGTTGCACATTAATCCCTTGCTTAACCAAGAGATGAGCATATTTTGCAAGCTTTTCTTTAAAATTTGGTAAAACCATGAGTTCTCCTTTTTACTATATAGGATGATAGTACTTATTATACCACAAAAGTATTAGGCTGGTAAAATACCATCTTACTGCTTCTCATGGAAGAAAGTAGCTAAATTTTCTTTATAGTGCTTCATTTCTTTCAGAATTTCCTGCCGTGCAGGCAGACCAAAGCTTATTAATTTTTGGATTCCCAGCACAATCAAACCCACAAATATCCATTCTATGGCCAGAAAAATCAAAGCATCCTGCAAAGGATCGCTTAAGAAGACCGGGATTGCAAAGGGGAGAGACACAAGCGGTACCAGAAATAATCCCCATTTTAAGAGCATTTTATCTCGCCCCATCCACTTTTCTTCTCTCAGAAAGTAGGCCTCTGACTTCTTACCTTTCATTTCCCACTTTTTATATCTTCGAGCCATGGTTTTGTAAAATTCATTTTTCATTCTCAAATACTGGCTATTTTTCTTAGTAGATGTCAAAAATTCTTTATTTGCTCGTCGATTAGGATTCTGCCATTGACCGAATCTTTTTTGATTTTTATATAGATTATAGATTTTATAAGCTACAAGATATAGGACACCCATTCCCATGACCCAATATCTGGGAACCATAATTGGAAGGGCAGGGTTTACCCAAAGAAACAAAGAAAGTAAAAACAGAAAGATAGCTAAAACAATAGGATAGAAAACGGATGTACGCAATTTTCCAATCCTTAATAATGAGTAATAAGTCAAATGCCCCAGTGGAATCGTGAGCAAACTCAAGAAAATACCGACTAAGTAAAAATAAATATCCTCATTTGCTGTGACTTGTCCCGCAATCAGATCCCCCACCAAAAAGATGGCTTCTAAAATCAGTAAATTTCTAACCAAAAAATAAATAACTTCCGGCCAATTGGCTAATTTTTGTCCTATTTTACGCTCTTCAAAATAATGTTTGAAGAAGACTCCCATATCAGGACCAACCAATTTTAAAATTGGCTTCCCTTCTTCCTGAGCCGTAAATAAAAGGTCGTAAAGATTGAGCAAGGCCTCCTCTGCTTCTTGATCTGGGATATTTTCAATCGTACTATAAATCTGGGCACGTTCAAAAACTTCTCGATAGGGACTTTTTAGTTGTTCGGCTAAATCAAAAATTCCCATTATTTTTCCTCCTTTATCTGATTAACAGCGCTAATGATTTCTTCAAAATCTCGATAAAAAGATTGAAGTTTTTTCTCACCGCTTGAAGTAATAGCATAGTATTTTCGGATAGGTCCGAGGGGGGATTTGGCTTTCCGACAACTAATAAAACCATTTTTATGAAGCCTTGTTAAGATGGGGTACAAGCTCCCTTCACAGATTTCTTGGAAACCAGCCTGATCGATTTTTGACAGTATCTCGTATCCATAGGTTTCTTTTTGGGAAACAATTCCTAAGACACATCCCTCTAAGACCCCTTTTAACAATTGTGCATCCACAAAAAACCACCCCTTATCTTTTTGAAATGGACATCTACTTGTTATTACAAAGTATATTTTTCTTTATTCTATGACAACTACTTGTTTAATCAAAGAGGCTAAGTTGATTATCTTCTGGCATATTGCCAAGAATGTCCATCTCGTCCATCTTTTCAACCAGCGTGCTAGACAGACCCCCACGCTTGCGGAGTTCAGTCTTGGAAAGGAATTCGCCTTCAGCACGCGCCGCCACCACTTGCTTAGCAACGTTCTCACCCAGACCGTCCATAGCGACAAAGGGTGGAATCAAGGTGTCACCTTCAATCTTGAAGTCAATGGCATCCGAATTGTAAAGGTCTAGCTTACCAAATTTGAAGCCACGCTCCAACATTTCATTGACGATTTCAAGGGTTGTGTAGAGATCATTTTCCACGTTAGAAGCTTCATTATTCTTCTTCTTGAGGGCAATGACTTCCATCTTAGCTTTAACTTTTGACAATCCACCCGACATGGTGGCAAGGTCAAAAGCCTTAGCACGAATAGAGAAATAAGCACAATAGTACAGAATCGGATGATGCACCTTGAAGTAGGCCACACGTAAGGCCATCATAACGTAGGCAGCCGCATGGGCCTTAGGGAACATGTACTTGATTTTTCCACAAGATTCGATGTACCAATCTGGAACATTGTTGTCCTTCATAGCTTGAATATAGCCGTTTCGTTCCTCTTCAGAAATCTTGAGCCACATGCCCTTCCGCACCCGCTCCATGATATTAAAGGCCATCTTAGGCTGAAGACCAGCATGCATAAGGTAGACCATGATGTCATCCCGACAACCGATAACTGAGGACAAGTCCGCGATCCCCGCCTTAATCAAGTCCTGCGCATTTCCTAACCAAACGTCAGTACCATGAGATAGACCGGATAACTGTAAGAGCTCAGAGAAAGTAGTTGGATGGGTTTCTTCCACCATTCCTCGAACGAAGTTGGTCCCGAATTCCGGAATGCCCAGCATGCCAGTCGGTGTCCCAATTTGCTCAGGAGTGACGCCAAGAATGTCGGTGCCTGAAAAGAGCGCCATAACTCCTGGATCGTCCGCACGAATGGTCTGCGGATCAATCCCTGACAAGTCCTGCAATTTCCGCACCATGGTCGGATCATCGTGTCCGAGGACATCCAGCTTGAGCACGTTCTCATCGATATCATGGAAGTTAAAGTGAGTCGTTTGCCATTCGGCTGTCCGATCATCGGCAGGATATTGTACCGGAGTAAAATCATAAACATCCATGTAGTCTGGAATAACAACGATACCACCCGGGTGCTGACCGGTCGTTCGTTTGACACCAGCAGCCCCTGCCGCTAAGCGTTCCACTTCTACATCGCGGTAGAACTTGCCATAATCCCGTTCATATCCGCGAACAAAACCATAAGCTGTCTTGGCCGCCACCGTACCAACCGTACCCGCACGAAAGGCATATTCTTCTCCAAAAATATCCCGCACATCCAGATGGGCAAAGGGCTGATCATCTCCTGAGAAGTTCAAGTCAATATCGGGAACCTTGTCACCATCGAAACCTAGGAAGGTCTCGAAAGGAATATCTTGCCCGTCTTTGCGGTACTCAGCACCACATTCTGGACAATGCTTATCTGGCATATCAAAGCCTGAACCATAGGTCCCGTCGGTGATAAATTCGCTATGCTGACACTCTGGGCAGACATAGTGAGGTGGCATGGGATTGACCTCGGTAATCCCTATCATGGTCGCAACAAAGGAGGAGCCAACTGAACCACGGGAACCAACCAAGTAGCCCCGTGCATTGGAGCGATGCACCAGCATCTGCGATGCCAAATAAATCACGGCAAAACCATTCCCCAAAATAGACGATAACTCTTTTTCAATCCGCAAGTCAATGATATCTGGCAGAGGATTGCCGTAAATTTCAAAGGCCTTTTGATAGGTCATCTCTGCAACTGTTTCCTCCGCCTTTTCAATATAAGGCGTATAGAGATCCCCCTTGACCACTTCAACTTCTTCAAAACGTTCAAGGAAAAGATTTGGATTAACAATGACGATTTCACGCGCTAAACCCTCTCCTAAAAAGGCAAATTCATCCAACATTTCATTGGTCGTACGGAAATGGGCTTTTGGTAAGGGTGCTGGCTGCGCTGCTTCGCCATGTCCAATAGGACGGTTAATCATAGCCCCTTGCCCCTGGGCACGTACGATAATTTCTCGGTAAATTTCTTCTTCAGGATCAATATAGTGAACGTTTCCTGTCGCAAGAACTGGCAAATTGGCCTTGCGTCCTACCTCAATCAAGTTCTTAATCAAGGTATGAATTTCTTCCATATTGCGGAATTGCTCGCGCGCAATCATTGGCGCGTAAAGTGCTGGTGGCATGACTTCTACAAAATCGTAGTAGGCCGCCACCTTAACCGCATCGTCCATTCGCGATATTGATCCAAAACGGTTCGCGGAATGCGGGGCACTCCTTCGAAATATTTGGTGTTAGAGAGCGAAACCAGCTTGAAAATATTTTTCAACCCTGTCTGATTTTGCACATAAATGGTCGCATGTTTGACACGGGCTTTTTTATAAGAATCCTCGGCAATCAGCTCTGTATTGAGTTGAGAAAGATTGTGGATATCGTGTTTTTCAAGGGCATCTCTCAGGAAAATAAAGAGCAAACGCCCCGTTGCCTCAGCATCGTAGTTGGCCATGTGATGGTGCTCCAAAGCCACACCGAAGCGCTTGGCCAATGGTCCCAAACCATGACGCTTGTATTCTGGATAGAGATTACGGGCAAATTCCAAGGTATCAATGACCGGCTGACTAATCAGTGGCAGTCCATGACGCTCATAATTGGCATCCATGAAGCCCACGTCAAAGCTGGCATTGTGAGCTACTAGGATAGAATCCTGACAAAATTCCTGAAAGGCTTGTAAGACAACTTCCAGCGGGCGTGCATTTTTGACATGTTCATCCGTAATCCCTGTCAAATCCGTTGTAAACTGGCTAAGCGGATGACTAGGATTGATAAATTGTAGACCGCGGAAAGTCCCGTCGTCTCCACGTCGAAGACCACATAGGTCAAATCGGACAATTCCAAGTCTTGCTCATTGTAGACGATAGTGACACTATCCTCAACGATATTAGCTTCCAATCCGAAAATAGCCTTAATTCCCGCTTTTCGCGCTGCATGATAACCATGTGGAAAAGATTGAACATTGCCATGATCGGTAATGGCCACTGCTTTGTGTCCCCACTTGGCTGCACGCGCAATTAGACCCTCAACCGTCGGCAAGGCATCCATAGTCGACATATTAGTATGGGCATGGAATTCGATCCGTTTCTGGTCATCAGGCATGAGATCCTTACGGATATCGCGCTTAACCTCTTGCACCTCCTGTACATTCATGGTCAAATCCCGCGTGAAATGATTGGTTTCCACATTGCCTCGCACGCGCAACCAAGCACCCTTTTTGACCATATCAAACTTCTGGGCTTCTTCCTCATTTTTAGCCCATTTTTGTAGTGCAAAGGAAGACGTGTAGTCCGTCATCTTGAAGTTGATGATGACCCGTCCCGTCCGCGTCACTTTCTGCTCCGCCTCAAAGATCAAGCCCTCAAAAACGATGCGATTTTCTTCAGTCTCTACCTCAATCATGGGCGTAATATCAACCTTTTCCAAACTCACCTTGGCTGGACGCGTTTTTTGAAATTCTTGGAAAGATGGCTGAGCGACTTCAGGAGGTGGTGCCATTTGCGACAGCTGCTCCATGGCTTCCAAATTTTCCAAGTTAGCCTTTTGGTAAATTTCCTCATTCTGCGCATGGAACTGCTCTTCCATGGTCTGCGTCATTTCTTGGCAAATCTCCAAATCAATGGCCATTTTACCAAAACCAAAACGCTCCATTTGCGCAACTAGATTTGGCAAATGATTCTTTCGAAAATGAACAGAATCCAGCGCCTTTGGACCCTTGATCCAAAGCACCTTATCACGAAAATCAATCTCTAACCCTTGGAAAAGCGCTTTAAATCCTGCACTCTGACACAATTCTTCTTGAAAGGCTTCTTGGTAATAGCTTTGGAGCGTCTTGATATCCAAATCAGGCTCATCTACCACTAATCGAAGGCTAGCGCGATTGCCAGTTTGATTAAAACTATTGAGTAGATGCGCTTTAAAAAGCTGATAGTGCGCAAGTGGTAAGGTCTCCGGGAACCGGAAGGTAAATTCCCACGATTTACTGACTTTGTGAACCACTACTTCTTCGATAGTCCCAGCAGAAAAAGCACTTGACGACCGAACATCAAGCGGTAGACCAATTTGTTCAAGTAATAACTGAAACTTGTCTGTCATGCATACTTCCTTTTTTCTTGTCTAGCGTGTTGAATCTTATCAACTCTATCCTACCAGTTTACCACAAATGAACCTGCTTTTCGAGAAGCAAGTAGAGCTATTTTGCGACAAAAGGAAAGAAACCTAGGATACACCTAAGTTTCTATAACATCTAACCTTGTGTCAAGATTTGCAAGGTTTCAAGAAGTTGATCCACGTGAACTTCAACAGTGTCACCTGTTCCCTTGATTTTGACCTCGACAACACCTTCTGCAGCTTTTTTACCAACTGTTACACGGATCGGCAAGCCAATCAAGTCACTGTCAGAGAATTTAGAACCAACACGTTCATTACGGTCATCCGTCAAGACTTCGTAGCCCGTCGCTTGCAAGTCCGCTTCAATACGATTGGTCAAGTTCATCGCCGCTTCATCTTTGATGTTGACTGGAACCAAATGCACATCAAATGGTGCCAATTCTTTAGGGAAATTGATACCCCATGCAAATCGGAAATCACCTTTTGGTGTTTTGTTGACAAAGAGGCGAGCGTGTTGCTCCAAAACAGCTGACAAAAGACGACTAACCCCAATGCCGTAGCAACCCATGATAATCGGCACAGAACGACCATTTTCATCCAAGATGTTAGCATTCATGCTGTCAGAATAACGTGTCCCCAGCTTGAAGATATGCCCGATTTCAATCCCGCGTGCGAAGTTGAGAACACCTTTTCCGTCTGGCGCCATCTCTCCCTCTTTGACTTCGCGGATGTCTACGTATTCGCTCACTTCAAAATCACGTCCAGCATTTGCGCCTGTATAATGGAAGCCATCTTCATTGGCACCAACCACGGCATTTTTCACGTCTTGCACCTTGCGGTCTGCGATGATTTTAATATTTTCTGATAACCCAACTGGTCCAAGTGAACCAAAACCTGCACCAAATATTTCTTGAGCTTGCGCTTCACTCGCCACATCAAGGAAATCAGCTCCGAGGAAGTTTTGCAATTTTACATCATTGACTCGGTCATTGCCGACAAGAAGCGCTACTACTGGCTCCTCATCCGCCATAAAGAGCATAGTTTTGATAGTCTGTTCTGGATCAATTTGCAAGAATGCCGCTACTTCATCAATAGACTTGCAATTTGGTGTTTCCACTTTCACCAAGTATTCCTCTGCGATGACTTTTGTTGACGGTTTGTATTCGTTGGTTGCCATTTCCAAGTTGGCTGCATAGTCAGATTCTGTTGAGTAAGCAATTGTATCCTCACCAGATACCATCCAAGCAGCAAGCTCTGCCTTTATTTCTTCTAAAACTTCCGCAGGAACCTCATCAAAAGATGCGACAGATTTGTCTAGGACAACCCAACGGTTCAAGTCTGTACGGTCAGGCGTAACGGCCATAAATTCTTGCGAATCCTTACCACCCATAGCGCCACCATCACCGATAATCGCCTTGAAATCAAGTCCAGAACGGGTGAAAATCGCTTCATAAGCAGACTTGTAATCATCGTAAGTTTCATCCAAATTTTCATAGTTGGCATGGAAAGAATAACCATCTTTCATAATAAACTCGCGACCGCGCAAGAGACCGTTACGAGGACGTTTCTCATCGCGGTATTTAGGCTGAATTTGGTAAATATTAAGCGGTAATTGCTTGTAAGATTGTACCGCATCACGTGCCAAAAGAGTTACCGTTTCTTCGTGAGTTGGACCTAAAATAAAGTCAGAACCCTCGCGGTTTTTGAGTTTGTAGAGATCCTCACCGTAGGTATCATAACGACCTGACTCCCGCCAGATATCGGCTGACAAAAGAGCGGGTGCTAAAAATTCAACTGCACCAATCTTGTCAAACTCTTCACGCATAATTTTTTTGGCTTTTTCAATAACACGATTAGCAAGCGGCAAGTAAGAGTAAATACCTGCAGAAATCTGACGAACGTAACCAGCACGCACCATGAGCGCATGACTGATTACCTGAGCATCGCTAGGCATCTCGCGTAGCGTAGGAATAATCATTTTAGACTGTTTCATAATAGTAAGATACAAAGCCCGTTAAGAAAACGAGAAGAAAATAGAAAACTGACGACGTGTCTCCAAAGACACTAGGAAGTTTATCTTTTTCTCGACGTTTTTAGGGCGTGTTCATTTCCTTTCAAAGTAGTAATAGAAATAAGAGAGAGCAAGTTTTTCGCTTGCATTCAATTACGACTCTCCTATTTCCTTTCAATGTTATGCAGAATGACACAAGTTCAAGTCCCGTGTTCAATTCTTTTCAAAGTAATTAGTAAAAAATAGAGGTGACCAAGAGTTAGATTCATTTCAATGACTTAACTCCCTTATTTTCTTCCAAACGTTAAAGTGTATATCACAAACGGAATCCAAAGGACCCCGTTCGATTGAGTTTAGAAGAATATGCGCATGATATCATTCCAAGTTACGGCAATAATGAGAACTACCATAATAGCAACACCAGCAAGGGTAATATAAGATTCAGTTTCCTGCTTAAGGTGTTTGCGACGGATAGCTTCTATGATATTCATCAAAATTTTTCCACCATCTAGTGCCGGAATTGGTATCAAGTTAAAAATTCCTAAGTTAATAGATAGCATAGCCAAAAGTTGCAAGACAGATGTCAAGCCATTTTTAGCGGCTTGTGAGCTGATATTGTAGATGGCCACAGGTCCACCCAATTTGTCTAGGGAGAATTGAGCAATCAAATTGCGCAGAGCTGTGACAATCGTGAGGGCAGTTACCCCCGTTTGTTGGAAAGCACCCACTATCTTATCCACAAAGCCTGTTTTCAGACTAGGGGATACGCCTAAATAGTAGGCACCTTTTTCTTCTTTTGTTGTCACACTAAGCGATTTCTTTTGACCATCATGTTCTACCACGACATCAAGCGTAGGTGCTTCTTTTTGATCCTTAGTCGCTGTAGCAATTTCCTTAGCAATCTCTTCGTAGCTAGAGACACCTCGTCCCTCAATAGAAACAATCTTATCTCCAGTGACAACCCCAGCTTGCTCAAGAGCTCCGCCATCGACCACTGTCACCATATTTGTATTGGAGTTAGGAGCACCACCTTGCATAAAAATGACGATTAAAAAGGCCACAAATCCCAAAATGAAGTTATTCATAGGACCCGCAAAATTCGTCACGAGACGCCCCAAAATAGAGGCATTTTGATACTGAACATCAAGCGGTGCAATCCGCACTTCCGTTCCATCTTCCTCGACAATCGTCGCGTCGTGGTCAACTGGGTAAGTCTTCGTTTCTTCTAAAACCTGTCCTGTAATCTGTACTCTTTCCCGGATAAATTGATGCGAGTGACCAGGCCAGCTTCATTGAATGTTAAGCTTGCTGGCGTGCCAGTCTTAATTTCAGTCGTATCTTCACCCCAACCAGCCATGCGAACACAGCCACCCAGAGGTAAGATGCGAATCGTATAAGCTGTCCCATCTTTTCCGATATGAGAAAAGATTTTCGGACCCATACCAATGGCAAACTCGCGAACTAAAATGCCCGCTTTTTTTGCAAAATAGAAGTGCCCAAATTCGTGGATAACGACGATGATGCCGAAAATGAATATAAAGGCAAGAATTCCTTTGAACATAGATATTCTCCTTAAAATAGTCCGAAGAAGTGCATGATCGGAAAGACAAAAATCAATGAATCAAAGCGATCCAAGATTCCACCATGACCTGGGATGACTCTTCCTGAATCTTTCACACCAAACCTACGTTTGATGGCACTTTCAACCAAATCACCAAATTGAGCAAATACTGAGAAGATGACTACTAAAATCACTAAAATCGGAATTGAATAGCCTGCGGCAAAGCTTGAATGAACGAGAACAAATAGAATCGCGACCACGACAGCAGAAACAATTCCTCCCAAGAAACCTTCTACTGTTTTATTAGGAGATACTGCTGGCATGAGTTTACGTTTTCCAATTTTGCGACCAATCATATAGGCACCAATATCTGTCGCCCAAACAATCAGCAAGGCAAACAAAACTTTGCTAAAGCTGTCCATCCGTGCAGTTACTAAGTTGTGAAAACCAATACCAACATATAAACTCGAAGCAATTGGAAAAACCACTTCCGAGTAAGAATAAGTTTTCATATTAAAAACTGTAGAACCCAACAATATGAAGATCACAATAGCATAGGCTGTATAGTTTCCATCTACAGGTAAAAATGAGAGATAGTCTTCCAAGGGTAAAATCAGCACAAAGGTTGCTAACATCGCCAAAACTCCTTCAATAGAGCTTGGTGATAGGCGATGCATTCTAATCAATTCAGATGTGGCAATCATCCCCAACATCCCTACAAATAACTGAAAGGGCACACCACCTACCCAAATAAAAGGGAAGAAAATCAAGAGAGCAATTGCCCCAAATATTACACGTCTCTGCAAATCCTTCGTCATCACTTTTCTCCTTTTAAGCCACCAAAACGACGATGGCGACGATTGTAATCTAGAATAGCCTCTTTCAAGGCCGCTTCATCAAAATCAGGCCAAGCTATGTCTGTAAAATAAAGCTCACTATAGGCTGTTTGCCATGGTAAAAAGTTACTCAAACGTAACTCTCCGCTAGTCCGGATCACTAAATCAGGATCTCGCAAACTCACTGGCAACGTACCAGTATATAGATGTTTAGCTATGACTTTCTCGTCTATGTCTCCGGGATTTAACTTAGCATCCAAGACATCTTGCGCAATATTCTTCATCGCGGTTGTCAATTCGTCCCGTCCGCCATAATTAAGAGCAAAATTCAGAATCAATCCCGTGTTTTTCTTGGTTTTTTCTTCTGCTTGAAAGAGGGCAGCCTTTGTCGCTTCTGGCAAGCGGCTGTGGTCCCCAACCATTTGAATCTTAACCTGATTAGCATGGAGCTCAGGCACATATTTATCATAAAACTCAACTGGTAAATTCATGATAAAAGACACTTCTTTTTCCGGACGCGTCCAGTTTTCAGTTGAAAAGGCATAAACAGTTAATACCTTTACCCCCATGTCTGATGCTGCTTTGGTAACAGATTGCAATGCATCCATCCCAGCCTTGTGCCCCATGACACGCGGCTGCATCCTTTTCTTGGCCCAACGACCGTTTCCATCCATAATGATGGCGATATGTTTAGGTACTTCTACCACAGTTTGTATTTTTTCTTTTTTAGCTTTTTTCTCTGGTTTGAACACAAAGCGAAACATAATTTTTCCCCATTTATAAAATCAGTCTATTATACCATAAATCCCTTAGAATAGGCAATTGAGCTCAAGTCAGCAAAAAAGGAATAAGTAAACTTATTCCTCATCTTTTGATTCAATAACAGCTGTGTCAACTGGTTGTTTTGGAGTTGTTGCCCCTTTTGCCACACGATTGCGGATAGCAGAGCGATCAAACGTCAAGTAGATACCGTCAATGTCCAAGACAACTTTTTTGTCATCAATCTCATCAACAATACCATACAAGCCACCAATCGTTACAATCTCATCACCTTTTTGAATTTGACTCAAACTTTCTGCGCGATTCTTTTGTTGCTTACGTTGTGCGTAGAACATCCAGCCCACCATACCAAGCATCAAAAGAGGAATAAAAAATGGTTGCAAACTTTGCATCTTATCACCTCTAAAATTTTATTAGTAGCTTCATTATACCAAAAATATGAGCGAAAGCAAAGAGAGGACAGCTGTCCTCTCACGGTATAAGTATCAGGAAAATTCCTCTACGCCAATACAAAACGATGAAATTGAGGATATAACAATTTAAAATTTTGACGATTTGAAACATTTCAAAACGCAGAGACGAAGAGACGAAACGATTTTAGCAATAGAAAACTCCTAATCTAAGAAACAAGCTGAAGATTGTACTGAAGTACATCAAAGCGCAGTTGACAAAGAGTAGGAGTCATTCTATTGTTAAAATTAAATGTTGACCCAGACAGATTCTAAGATATTCGTCTGTTCACGTCCTGGCCCTACTGAGAAAGTAGAAATGCGGACACCTACCAGCTCACCGATACGGCGAACATAGTTACGAGCATTTTCTGGAAGTTCATCTAGACTACGGACACCTGTGATGTCTTCAGACCAACCTGGTAATTCTTCGTAGATTGGTTTGCAGCGTTTGAGTTGCTCAAGGCTTGCTGGGTAATGGTCGATGCGCTCACCGTCCAAGTCGTATGCCACACAGATTTTCACAGTGTCTAAACCTGAGAGAACGTCGATTGAGTTGAGAGAAAGGTTAGTGATCCCTGATACGCGGCGGCTGTGGCGCATAACAACTGAGTCAAACCAACCCACACGACGTGGGCGCCCTGTTGTTGTCCCGTATTCTTTACCAATTTCACGAATGCGGTCACCCGTCGCATCAAAGAGTTCCGTTGGGAATGGCCCATCACCAACACGACTCGTGTAGGCTTTACATACCCCAACAACCTTATTAATTTTTGATGGACCAACACCTGAACCGGTAGTTACCCCACCAGCAACTGGGTTTGAGGAGGTAACAAATGGATAAGTCCCTTGATCGATATCCAGCATGACACCTTGTGCGCCTTCAAAAAGGACACGTTTCCCAGCGTCAAGCGCGTCGTTCAAGATAACAGACGTGTCTGTCACATATTGCTTGATTTGTTGACCATATTCATAATATTCTTCAAAAATCTCGTCAAATTCAATGGCACTAGAATCATATAATTTAGTAAATTGACGATTTTTTTCTTCCAAGTTGATACGCAGGCGTTCTGCGAAAATATCTTTATCCAAGAGGTCAGCGATACGAATACCAACACGCGCAGCCTTATCCATATAAGCCGGACCAATACCTTTAATAGTCGTACCGATTTTGTTGTCACCCTTGGCATCTTCTTGCAACTGATCGAGTTTAATGTGGTATGGCAAGATGACATGAGCGCGGTCTGAAATTCGCAAGTTATCTGTTGTCACGCCTTCTTCATGAAGATAAGCCAATTCCTTGACCAATGACTTAGGGTTAACTACCACACCATTCCCAATCACTGAAATCTTCTCCTTGAAGAAAATTCCTGATGGAATTAAGTGTAACTTGAATTTCTTACCGTCAATCACAATGGTGTGACCAGCATTGTCTCCGCCTTGGTAACGTGCGATCACCTCAGCATCCGCTGACAAGAAATCCGTGATTTTCCCCTTACCTTCATCACCCCATTGGGTTCCAACTACTACTACTGATGTCATGAATTAAGATACCAAGAACCTGAAAACTGTCGTTTTCCACTCACTTTCTTATCCATAAGCTCGTGCTAGCAATCAGCCACTGGCTAGTTGCTACAAGTTCAATTCCTTTCAATGAAAAACTATTGGCAGGAATCTCACCTGCGAGTTTATCTTACACTCTATCATAGCAAAAAACGAACCTTTTTTCAAGAAAATCATAAATTTTTATAAAAGACGAACATTTTACTTTTATTTATCTTTTGTCGACAGAAAATAACCATGTTCGGAATCCTTTTTGGGACGTAGCAAAAATTTGTTTTTCGTTTTGAAAGAGTTTAAAACGAAAACAACACCATTGAGAGGAAAAAAGATGAAAATTTCGGATATTTTACGGCAAGCTAAACCAACTTTGCCAATTTTACAGGCAACTTTTGGATTGGAACGAGAGTCCCTACGCATCAGCAACGTCACTCATCGCGTGGCACAAACTGCACATCCTTCTATTTTGGGCTCGCGGAGCTATCATCCCTACATCCAAACTGATTATAGTGAAGCCCAGTTGGAATTGATTACACCTGTAGCGCATTCAACCAAAGAAGCACGTCGACTTCTGGGAGGAATAACTGATGTGGCGCAGCGTTCAATCAGCCAAGACGAGTATTTGTGGCCTCTGTCCATGCCACCTCAAATCACAGAAGAAGAAACTCTAATTGCCCAATTAGAAAATGAGTTTGAATACCAGTATCGCGTTGGTCTCGGTCAGCGTTATGGCAAATTGCTTCAGTCCATGAGTGGTATCCACTACAATATGGAATTGGGGAAAGACTTAGTAGCACAACTTTTTGAAGCCGGTCAAGAAATTCATTTTATCTCTTTCAAAAATCAACTTTACTTAAAACTCGCCCAGCAATTTTTAACCTATCGTTGGTTCCTAATTTATTTATATGGAGCGACTCCGTTAGCTGAAAAAGGGTTTCTAAAAGACTCATTGACTGGACCTGTTCGATCAATCCGCAATAGCTCCTACGGCTATGTTAACCACGACGACGTTCGCGTTTCCTACGCTACCTTAGAAGAGTATGTTCAGTCCATCGAATATTATGTAGAAAATGGCATTTTATCTGCGGAAAAAGAATTTTATTCTGCAGTTCGCCTGCGGGGGAGCAAGCGAAATCGTGATTATCTGGAACATGGAATTACCTATTTAGAATTCCGTTCCTTCGATCCCAATCCATTTGACCACCTTGCCATCAGTCAGGAAACCTTGGATACCGTCCATCTCTTCATCCTAGCTCTTCTTTGGCTAGATGATATCGACTCTACTCAGGTAGACCAAACCATACAAATCGCAACAGAATTTAATAATCTCATTGCGCTCAGTCATCCTTTAGAAAAATTGCCACCAGAAGCCCCTGTAGCGAAGATTGTAACTGCCATGGAGGCTATCGTGAATCATTTTACCTTGGGAGAGTACTACCACGAATTAGTAGAGCAGGTCAAAGCTGCGCTTGAAAATCCACAGTTGACGCTTTCCGGGCAACTCTTATCACATATTAACGGTCTATCACTAGAAGAATTCGGTCGCAAAACCGGACAAGATTATCACCAAGCAGCCCTCCAATCTCCATATGCTCTCCAAGGCTATGAAAATATGGAACTGTCTACTCAGTTGCTCTTGATGGAGGCCATTCAAAAGGGAATTCATTTCGAGATACTGGATGAAAATGATCAATTCCTCAAGCTCTGGCACGGTAATCATGTAGAATACGACAAAAATGGAAATATGACCTCAAAGGATACTTACGTCGTACCGCTAGCAATTGCAAACAAAACCGTCACCAAGAAAATTCTGGCTGAGGCTGGTTTTCCAGTTCCTGATGGCGACGAATTTAGCACTCCAGAGGACGCCTTGGCCTATTATAGTTTATATGGATGAATTCAACCTGTCACATTCAAGTCTGAGGAAAGACGCCATATTTTAGCACAGCTGCTCGCTAATTTTACTCAAGCAGGTCTCGCTCAAAATCCAGATGCGAAAATCGTTATGTTGGGTGATTTCAATGACTATGAATTTAACAAAACTATCCAAATTATCGAAACGGGTGGCATGAATAATCTGGTCAGTCGTCATGATGCTGCGGATCGTTTCTCCTATTTCTACCAAGGAAATAACCAGTCACTGGACAATCTCCTTGTATCTGGTAATTTGCTAAATAGTTATTCTTTTGACATGATTCACGTTAACTCAGCCTTTATGGAAAAACATGGCAGAGCTTCTGACCATGATCCACTCCTAGTACAGCTCAGCTTTACTAACCAAGTAGAGCCAAAAGATCATCAAAGTGGCAACCAACCAATGCCGCCTTCAGCAGATGAAAAAAATGGCAAACCCCAAGGAGACATAGAAAAGTCTATGACTGGCGCTGGAAGTGCACGCGTGACACCATCTAACAATAAATTACCAAAAACTGGGCAAACAATATCCTATGCATTGGTCGCTACGGGCATTGTCCTCTTGACATCCAGTGTTTACATTTTCAATAAACGCCAGAGCAACTAACCAAGCACACAGAGTCTGAAAGTCTGATTTTCAGTCTCTTTTTGTTTCCGGTCCTCCCTGCTTTTATGCTATAATATTCCTTATGGATAAACTGATTAAAACAATTTCAGAAAACGGGCATTTTCGTGCCTTTGTATTAGATAGCACTGAAACCGTGCGCACAGCACAAGAAAAGCATGACAGTATGGCTTCTTCAACAGTTGCACTCGGACGTACCCTTATTGCCAACCAAATCTTGGCAGCCAATGAAAAAGGCGATACCAAGATGACACTCAAAATCTTAGGTAATGGTGCGACTGGTGCTATTATTTCGGTGGCAAAGACGGATGGAACCGTCAAAGGTTATATTCAAAACCCTGATTTAGATTACAAGAAAACGGCCACTGGCGAAGTCATCGTGGGTCCACTTGTGGGCGAGGGTCAATTCTTAGTCATCACCGATTATGGTGTGGGGCACCCTTATAACTCCATGACTCCCCTGATTTCAGGTGAAATCGGCGAAGACCTGGCCTATTTCATGACCGACAGCCAACAGACCCCTTCTGCCATCGGTCTTAATGTCCTTCTAGACAAAGAAGACAAGGTCCAAGTCGCAGGTGGCTTCATGTTGCAAGTGTTACCAGGTGCCGAGGAAGCCGAAATTGCTCGCTTTGAAAAACGCATTCAAGAGATGCCAGCCATTTCAAGCTTACTTGCTTCTGGCTTACCAATCAGCGATCTACAAGAAATGAAAGACGAAGATCAGGGCGCAGACATTACCTGTCAATTCTGTCGTACCCACTATCACTTTACACCTGAAGACTTGGAGGAACTTATTCGTGACAAATCTTAATACCCCTTTTATGATAAAAGGGCTTCTTTACAATAACGAAAAAACTCTCCATATGCTACACATTGAAGAAAACGAAGCGCCCATGTCTATCCAGCTTTTCGGTGGTGATGCCGAAGGACTCAAACGCGCGGCGGATTTCATTCAAAACAATACAAAAGCCAATATCGTCGATATCAATATGGGCTGCCCAGTCAATAAGGTTATCAAAAATGAGGCAGGTGCCAAATGGCTCAAAGACCCTGACAAGATTTATCACATCGTCAAGGAAGTGACTTCCGTCCTCGATATCCCATTGACTGTCAAAATGCGTACTGGATGGAATAGCCCAGATTTAGCTGTAGAAAATGCCCTGTCCGCAGAAAGTGCTGGTGTGGCAGCGCTGGCCATGCATGGACGAACTCGCGAGCAAATGTACACCGGTACCGTTGACTCAGAGACCCTTACCAAGGTTGCCGCAGCCATTACCAAGATTCCATTCATTGCAAATGGTGACATTCGCAAGGTAGAAGACGCTCGCCAACGTGTCGAAGAAGTCGGCGCAGACGCCGTCATGGTTGGCCGCACCGCAATGGGAAACCCCTACATTTTCGAGCAAATCAATCATTATTTGGAGACAGGTGAGATATTGCCAGATTTGTCCTTTGAAGACAAGCTCAAAATCGCCTACGAGCATTTGACGCGTCTTGCCAACCTTAAAGGCGAAGTGATTGCTGTCCGTGAATTCCGCGGTCTCGCACCGCATTATTTACGCGGAACTGCTGGAGCAGCCAAAATCCGCGGCGCCGTATCCCGTGCTGAAACGATCGAAGAAGTTCAAGAACTCTTCAACCAAGCTCTTCAAAAAGCATAAAAAAAGACAAACTCATTCTTCGAGTTTGTCTTTTTTTATCTACCATTGTGGATAAATTTCATCAATCAACGCAATCGCCTTGCTGTAGTTTTCTGAGTAAGAACCACCAATGAAAGCTACTGGAATATCTGGATGATTGGTTGCGACCAATGTTTTTAAATGCTCAGTAAAGGCATCGCGAACTTTTTGGTCTGCCATCGTCATATCGCGATCACCGTATCCGCGCAAAGCGAATGGAAAGAAGAAGACGTCTGGCCAATATAGTAATCATAATAAGCTTGAGTAACCGTTGCATTGGTGTCAGCAATGACCAAGCCTCGATTGCTATCTGAGTCAATCAAATCTGACGTTTGGCGGTATTGACCCGTCAATAAATAATTGTAATCCTTACCCGTCAATTCATCATCACGAACATTGTAACGTGTTTGGTAGTAGCGAGAATACTCTAGTGACACAGGACAAGAATAATAACGACCCAAATCACGCGCCAAGGTTGTTTTCCCATTTGAGGCAGAACCCAAAATCAAGACATTCTTTGAAAAACGACGACGGAAGGGCTTTGCAATCATGTTCCAGTATTTCATTGGATTTTCACGAATCATAGTCGCAGAAATCCCGAAATTACGATCTGTATAGGCAACCCGATAGCCACGCAATTCTAGTTCAGCAGCATATTCTTTTTCAGATGTGTAAAAAAGGATCTCCTCATCTGCAGCTAAAGGCACTAAAGCCATCAACCCCAGCAACCACTCTGCCCATCCCTCTGGATAAGGAGGCATATTTGTCTCATCCAATTTTGAAACGGAGACCAAGGGATCATCATTGAAGGTTTCACGAATATAACGGAAACGCTTTTGAAGTCCTAAACCAATCTTGTCTCCTCTATCACCTACAGAGCCCGAAACAATCACTACTGCTCGATCGCAGGCTCGTTTCGCTCGCTGAATTAAATCGATATGCCCCTTGTGCATGGGCGCAAATGTGCCAAAAATGACAGCTACTTGTTTTTTCATAAATCCCTTTTATTACTTTCAGTAATCCCTAGTCTAAACTAGTCTAGCTTTTTCAATAAGATATGGTCTGTATCTTCTTGATTTCCCGTTATAAATACATGCTCACCAACTTTTACAAAACCATGACTTTTATAAAAATCTTGTGCTATAGTATTATACTCCCAAACACCCAACCAGACACTGTCACACCCTTTTTCGCGGGCAGCATCCAAGGAAAATTTCATCAAAGTGTGACCATACCCTTTACGCTTTTGATTCGGTCGAACATAAATTCGCTGAATTTCCATAGCATTTGCAGCAACATCTTCTGTCTGTGCTGGACCAACATTTAGTTTGACATAGCCAAGAATATCCCCAGTTTCTGACTCTAGAAAATAGAAATCAGAATCAGATGACTGTAATTCTGCCCCCAAGACCTCCTTAGAGTAAGCTTCCTCCATATAAACAGCGATATCCTCTGCAGAGATACTACTGATAAACGTAGCAAAGTAAATCTCACGCGAAATCGTTTGTAGGTCGCTCAAATCCTTGATACTTAACTGACGAATCTTTGGCATAGACTAACCTTCAATCTCGAATTTTAACCTCCCTGATTTTACACCAATTTTGAGGTTTTGTCCAGCCTGCAGCTGACCACTGAGCAGGAGTTCTGCCAGTTGATCTTCCACTTGAGTCTGAATGGTGCGACGTAATGGACGAGCTCCCATTTCTCGATCATAGCCGTCTTTTGCCAATAATTTAAGCGCAGACGGTTGAACCTTAAGCGCAATTCCTTGTTTTTCTGTAGCGGCAATCAGCGGTTTGACCATGATTTTGACTACTTCTTGCATATCCTTGTCTGACAAGCTATGGAAGACCACTTTCTCATCAATTCTGTTAAGAAACTCTGGTCGATAAGCCTTCTTGAGCTCCTCAAAAATACGTTTTTCTACTTCTTTATGATTACGCGACAAATCAAGCGCACCGAAGCCTACCGTTTTGTCATCACGAAGAGCAGTTGCACCCAGATTCGACGTCATGATAATCAAGGTGTTAGAAAAATCCACCTTGCGACCTTTACTGTCCGTCAAGACCCCATCATCCAAGACCGGCAACAGCACATTAAAAATATCTGGATGCGCTTTTTCTACCTCATCAAAAAGCAAGACAGAATAAGGTTTATTGCGGACCTTTTCGGTCAACTCGCCACCCTCTTCATAGCCCACATAGCCCGGAGGCGCACCATTTAGTCGACTAGCCGAAAACTTCTCCATATACTCAGACATATCAAAGCGAATGAGAGCAGACTCGTCATCGAAAAGCACTTCCGCCAAGGCTTTTGCCAACTCAGTCTTTCCAACACCTGTCGGCCCCAAGAACATGAAGGAACCAATTGGGCGCTTACCTGTACGAATACCCGACTGATTCCGACGAATGGCACGACTAACCGCAGAAATCGCCTCATCCTGACCGATCACACGTTTGTGAAGTACTGCTTCCAGATTCAGATATTTCTTAGCATCCGTCCGAGTGAGCTTGGTTACAGGAATACCCGACAAATGACTCAAGGTCGTCAACACATGGTCTTCTGTCACTTCCAAAGTGGCGTTCCCTTTTGGTTTTTCTTGGTTTTTGACCAATAGCTGAGCGACTTTTTTGTATTTACCCGCTTTCAGTGCCGCATCCAAATCTGATAAACTTTCCGCTGCAGGACTAGCCTTACGACTGTTTTGCACTGTCGCACTGGCTTCATCTAGCAAATCAATCGCTGAATCTGGCAAATTCTTGTTGGTTAGATAACGCTTAGCACCTTCAACTGCAGCTACAATAGCCTCATCTGTAATTGTCACACCGTGGTGCGCTTCATAGGAAGTTTTGAGTCCACGCAAAATAATCTTACTATCCTCTACAGAAGGCTCTTCCACCAACACTTTGGCAAATCGACGAGAAAGCGCCGCATCCTTTTCGATATGTTTTTGGTATTCTTCTTGAGTCGTCGCTCCCACTGTCCGCAGAGTTCCACGTGAAAGAGCAGGCTTGAGGATATTTGCTGCATCTAAGGTCGAATCGATACCCGAACCAGAACCCATAATGGTGTGAAGCTCGTCAATAAACAAAATTACCTGACCATCTTCTTCGATGTCATTGATGATATTGTTCATACGCTCTTCAAAATCACCACGGAAACGCGTTCCTGCAATCACATTCATGAGTTCCAACTCTAAGACACGCATTTTGGATAGACTAGCTGGTACAGCTCCTTCCGCCACACGTTGAGCCAATCCCAACGCCAAAGCTGTTTTACCGACACCTGCATCCCCAACCAAGACGGGATTGTTTTTCTTCTTACGGGAGAGAATTTGAATCATACGAGAAATTTCTCGGTCACGACCAATCACTGGCTCCATCTTGCCTTCGCGCGCCAAAGCTGTCAAATCACGTGTGTAATCCTCTAAACCGCCACTTTGACCTCCAGGAGGCATGCCGCCCATCATGTTAGCCATGGTTGTCTGAGGAGCAGCTCCACCACGCACCAAGGCACGAATAGCTTTCAAATCTTCCTTAGTAAACCCAGATTTTTTCTCCAAATTTTTACGCAAATCTACTAAGCGAATGGCATCATCAGAGTCTTCTAAATGAAAACCAACCTTGTCCAATACCTGAACAGCAGTTGAGCGCTTATCCAACAAAAAGGACATAAAAACATGTTCTGTCCCCACTTCTTGCGCCTTCACAACCTCAGCAATTTTTTCCGCCAAATTCATGCGTTCTTGTAATTTTTTAGAAAATGCTAAAGTATTAAATTCATCTTGATCTTCTTCTTCGTTAAATTCTTTTTCTGTCACCGCAAAGGCTGCTTGTTCATACTCAGTCAATTCCACAGGATATTCTGCCAATACAGTTCCCGCAATCGTATTAGCATTAATTAAAAAGGCCAATACCACATGCCACGTTTCTACGTAAGCATTCATATAGCGTTGGGCCATGAGCTGAGCGTCCCCAAGGACATACTCCAAGCCTTTTGAAAATTTCATCCTAATCCTCTTTCCTATCTAATCGTCGCAAAATTTGTCGCATCATGCGTGCACGAATGGTGCTAGCGTCATCTCCCAATACTTCATCTGTTCCCGTTGCCAAAAAGAGATTCCCCTCACGCTCAGTCATCAATTCCTCGTCAAAAAGAAGCTGTAGCACGTCTTGATAAACAACCCAAGAGAGAGTATTTCCCATATTCTTCAAAAGATCTCCAACCAATTCATGCTTATCAGAAAATGTAATGCGACCGATTCGGATATATCCTCCACCTCCACGCTTACTTTCAACAATATAACCACGACTAGCTGTAAAACGCGTCTTGATAACATAATTGATTTGGCTTGGCACCACTTCAAAATGACTCGCTAACTCACTTCTCTTTAATTCTGCAACACTAGCACGCTCTAAAATCGCCTTGATATGCTCTTCAATGTAATCCGACGTATTTTTCACTATACTCACTCCTTTCACACTGACTAACTTTGACTATTCTATTATTATACCGAAAAAGAGGGCATTTGGAAAGCAGGACCCACTGCGTAGCAAGAATTTGCCTTCCTATACTTTTTTTCCTATACTAAGGATAAAAAAGGAGTGTCTTATGTTCAATTTATCTAATTTTAGCGAAATTGTAGCTAATTTCCAAAACATTTCTCCCCAAGAAGCCAACCAATTAGTTGAAAAACAAGACGGTCTATTCTCTTCGTCGGCCGCGCTACTTGTCCGTACTGCCAAAGGTTCGCACCAAAACTAGCGCAAGTGGCCAAGGGGAAAAACTGGACAGTTTATTTCCTAGACTCTGAAAACCCTGATTATCCACGTCAAGAAATCGCAGATTTCCGTGAGAAATACGGTATTCCAATTGTTCCAGGATTAATCTACGCAGGAGAAACTGGTGTGAAAGTTCGTTGTGACAGCTCAATGACTCCGGAAGAAATCGCTGCATTTGTCAGCTAAGACGAAAAGAGGCTAGGACAAAAGTCCTAACCTCCTTTTATTTTATGTCGTTTTCAATGACAAGTTGCAGTGGTTGCGTGGGTCTGAAAATAAACTGATAAATCAGCTTTTTCATGCCTACCAAACTGTGCAGAGGTAGGAGTAAAACAGTCTAGTAGATGTTTTAGGTCAGTATTTGAAAATGAAAAAGTACTGAAAAATCGAATTGCTATGAAATGACCGATTTTTGTCCCGCTCTCTTTTTATTTTTTCTTGAGAAATGCGTAAAGCATCAAACTGGTCAATATCAACCCTGTCGTGATATAAAAAGGTGTTACATAAGGTTCTAGCGACAAAGCACCAACCAGTTTGGTCAAGATAAGTGGTGTTAAAATCACACCGATATTACCTGCTGTAATCGCCATACTGGTCACAAAAGTCAATTGACCATTGGGGTATTGCTTGGCAATGGCATCAAAGATTGCGGACATACCTCCCACAAAACTGGCACCAATCAAAACTGCGCCAAGATAGAAGAAAATTACTTGATTGCCAAAGACAAAGAGAAGATCCCCCCCGCCATCATACCCAGCATGACAGCAAGTGTCCAGCTCTGCCATTTTTTTTGACAAATAACCAAAGCAAAGTCCGATGATAATCCCACTAAAAGCTAAGAGCGTCAATAGATGGCCGGCCGCTAATTCATCATAACCATAGTGGGTCACCAGTAGCGTCGGAATTTTAACCGTCGCCCCAATGTAGGCAATCCCGATAAAAAATATGATTAACATCCAGAGAAAGACACCCTGATCAAAAATCACAACCTTGGACAAACGTTTTTCCTCAACGGGAATCTCCTTCACAAATCGATGAAAGAGATAGAGGACGGGCACCACCAAAACATAGACCAAGAAAATATAGCGCGGTCCTACCAGCAAGGCATAACCAACAATTAAAGTTGTCAAGGTTTTACCGACATTCATAGTTGCCGTCCGCAGACCAATCATCCCAGCACGTTTTGCTCCCTCAAAATAATCACTAATCATACTGATAGAAAGTGGATTATAGAGTCCAATTCCAATCCCCAAGATTAAACGACCAATCATGGCCAACATAAAATTACTTGCCAGAAAGGAAATGATTCCTGAGATAAAAATCAAACCCAGGCCGACTTCAACGGTCTTTTTCTTCCCCAATTTGGTTACGATGACATTGCTTAAAATGACAGAAAGCATAATCATCATGGCTGGAATAGTGACCAAGGTTTCAACGGATGCTAGACTAACATTCGCATTCTGTGCTTGATAAAGGGCATGCAATTTTGGAATTGCTGGCGCGATTGCCAAGTGAGACATGATAAAAAGAGATACTGACAAGATAGCTGCTTTCAGCCAAGATTCATTTTTCATATTGAGTCCTTTAGATATTTTTACAAAAAGAAAAACCGTAAATCTACGATTTTTCCATTTGGTTTCTTAGTTGTTCAAAGCCGCTGCCATTGTAGCTGCTACTTCTGATTCGAAGTCGTTAGCTTTTTTCTCGATACCTTCACCAACTTCAAAGCGAGCAAATGCTACTGCTTTTGCGTTTACACTGTCAAGGTAAGCTTCAACTGTTTTGCTGTCGTCCATGATGTAAACTTGAGCAAGGAGTGTGTAAGCTTGGTCAACTTTTGTGTTGTCAAGCATGAAGCGATCCATTTTACCTGGAAGGATTTTGTCCCAGATTTTTTCTGGCTTGCCTTCAGCAGCCAATTCAGCTTTGATATCTTCTTCAGCTTTAGCAACTACTTCGTCTGACAATTGAGCTTTTGAACCGTATTGCAAGAATGGAAGTGGAGCTTTGTCAACCATAGCACGGCTTTCGTTATCCAATTCGATAGCGTGGTTCAATTTAGCCAACTCATCTTTGATGAATTGCTCATCGAGTTCAGTGAGCGTCGTCGCCACCTTCGATAACGGAGATAACACCGATACGGCCACCGTTATGTTGGTAAGCACCGAAGTGTTGCTCGTCTGTTTTTTCGATAACCGCAAAGCGACGGAATGAAATTTTTTCACCAATTGTTGCAGTTGCGTTTACGTATGCAGCTTCAAGAGTGTCACCGTTAGGCATAATCAATGCAAGAGCTTCTTCGTTTGAAGCGGGTTTGCCTTCTGCAATCACTTTAGCTGTTTCGTTTACCAATTCAACAAATTGAGCATTTTTCGCAACGAAGTCAGTTTCAGCATTTACTTCAACAACTGCTGCAACATTGCCACTCACGTAAACACCTGTCAAACCTTCAGCAGCTACGCGGTCAGCTTTTTTAGCAGCTTTTGCCATACCTTTTTCGCGGAGCAATTCAACCGCTTTATCGATATCACCGTCAGTTTCAGCGAGTGCTTTTTTCGCGTCCATGACGCCGGCACCAGATTTTTCGCGCAATTCTTTAACGAGTTTTGCTGTAATTTCTGCCATTTTTGTTTTCTCCTATTATTATGATATTAAGCCCTTAAGCAACTCTAGAAAAATTAGGAACTTGATCCATGATGCTCGCATCTAGGAAAGGTTATCTATTTTCAGTGAGCTGTAGGCGTATTCGATTATTTTTATAAAATAGAAAGGACAGGGCCTAGCCCTGCCCCTTCGGTACTTATTAATTGTATTCGGACTAAAAAGCTAGGATTTAGACAAATCTCCTTGCAGTCACTAGACTGCGCCGTCCATTTTCTAAAATCTTACGCTTTTCTTTACGTCCTCATTACTTGATCTAATTGTACTTGAGCTAAAGGCTTTGGAATTTAGATGACTTGTCTAGCAAATCAGGATTTGCTGCCAAGTCTCTCTAAAATTCTGTCGCCTTTTAGCGCTCTTAGTTACTTATTCTTATTTACCTTCTACAACTTCAACCAATTCTTCGATTGATTCTGTAGATGCTGCTTCTTCAGCCATTTCAGCTTCAACTGCTGCTACGTTGTCTTCACCTTGGTTACCTTCGATGATCGCATCAGCCATTTTAGCAGTGATTAGTTTAACCGCACGGATTGCATCATCGTTTGCTGGAATGATAACATCGATATCGTCTGGATCAGTGTTAGTATCAACCATAGCTACAACTGGGATGCCCAATTTTTTAGCTTCTTTAACAGCGATTTGCTCTTTATGTGGGTCAACAACAAACATAACGTCTGGAATACGTGGCATATCTTCGATACCGCCCAAGAATTTTTCAAGACGAGCACGTTGTTTGTTCAACAATGCAACTTCTTTCTTAGGAAGAACTTCAAAAGTTCCTTCTTCTTCCATGCGTTTGATTTCTTTCAAACGAGCGATACGTTTTTGGATTGTGCCCCAGTTTGTAAGAGTTCCACCCAACCAACGGTGGTTGATGAAGTATTTACCAGCACGGAGCGCTTCGTCTTTAACAGCTTCTGCTGCTTGTTTCTTTGTACCAACGAACAATACAACTGCATCGTTTGCTGCTGCGTCACGCATAAAGTCGTAAGCTTGGTCAGCCAATTTTACAGTTTGTTGCAAGTCGATAACGTGGATACCGTTACGCTCAGTGAAGATGTACTTAGCCATCTTAGGATTCCAGCGACGAGTTTGGTGACCAAAGTGTACACCAGCTTCGAGCAATTGTTTCATTGAAATTACTGCCATGAGTAGTTTCTCCTTTATAATGTTTTTTCCTCTCTCAGATTTCAACTCGCCCGCCAACCCGTAGGCAACAAGCAGACAATTCGTCCAAGATGAGTATTTGTTGTTTTCACAACCTAATCATTATAACAGAATTTCAAGAGATAGACAAGTGATTTATAAGCCTAAAATACGATATTTGGCATGAAAAATCTTCTATAAATACTTTTGAACTTTCCCCCTCACATTGCAACTCCTATCCCCTCTCCATCTTTATCGTGCAACAAAAAGAGTTTGGACCAAAACTAGTTCCAAACTCCTATTACTCACATTACATTTTCAAAATGCAGTGCTTGAATGCCGATAGAGAGGAGATCAATAACAAGTCTGCCCTCTAAAATACGCTGAGCAATCAACTTTTACAGCGCTAATGACTGACGAATGTGAGCTTTTCTTCTTATTGTCGAATGAGATAATCGAATGCCCCAATGGCTGCGGTCGCTCCTGATCCCATGGAGATGATAATTTGCTTATACGCCGAATCCGTACAATCTCCTGCTGCAAAAATGCCACAAATATTGGTTGAACCATACTTATCCACTACGATTTCTCCTCGTTGATTCAATTCGATGCCACTATCCTTTAGCCATGATGTACTTGGAACTAAACCTATCTGTACGAAAACTCCTTCGAGTTCTATGCTACGTTCCTCGTTGGTATCACGCTCCACATAATGAAGCTCTGTCACTTGACTATCTCCAACAATTTCCTTGGTAGCAACATTTTTAAGAATAGTGACGTTGCTCGTCTCATTTGCAGGATCTTGGAGAACTTTATCTGCCTTCAACTCTGGCAAAAATTCTAATACATAGACCTGTTTGGCCAAGCCCGCTAAATCAAGAGCCGCTTCCAATCCAGAATTTCCACCGCCGATGACAGCTACATTTTTCCCTTCAAAGAGTGGACCATCGCAGTGCGGACAGTAAGTCACTCCCTTATTTCGGAATTCTTCTTCACCGGGCACATTGATATTCCGCCATTTAGCACCAAGTGCCAAAATAACTGTTTTAGCTTTCAAAACACCACCGCTGGCAAGTGTCATTTCGATCGTTTCCTTTTTCTCAATGGATGTTACTACTTGAGCTTTGATAATATCCACATCGTAGGATTTGGTGTGCTCTTCAACTTGAGACATCAGTTTTGGACCTTCTGTATAGAGGGTTCCAATCATATTTTCGATGCCGACCGTCTCCATAACCTGACCACCGAAGGTCTCTGCTACTAGTCCAGTCTTCAAGCCTTTTCTGGCAGCGTAAATAGCCGCACTATTGCCTGCAGGGCCACCGCCGACAACCAAAACATCATAGATTCCCTTATCCGAAAAATCTTCTTTTGTAGGGCCAGCAATTTTTTCCAGCAATTGCTCAATCGTTGCACGACCAGAAGAGAATTCTTGGCCATTTAAGTAGACTGCTGGAACGGACAAAATTCCTTTGGACTTGACTTCATCTTGAAACATCCCTCCCTCAACCATGGTATGAGAAATAGCAGGATTGAGGACAGCCATAATATTAAGCGCCTGTACAACATCCGGGCAATTATGACAAGACAGACTGACATAGGTTTCAAAATGAAGAGGTTGTGTAATGGCTTGGATGCGTTTTGAAACTTCTTCATCTATTTTAGGTGTTCTACCTGAAACTTGCAACAAGGCAAGGATGAAAGATGTAAATTCATGCCCTAGAGGAAGGCCGGCAAATAAAATGCCACTTTCTTTCTCTTTTTTTCGTATTGTAAAACTAGGTTTTCTGCTACCCAATTCTCCCTCTACGATGGTTATTTTATCGGACATTTGAGCAATTTCATCAAGAAAATCTTTGACCTGTTGAGAATGTTCATCAGTCGTCAAGTCTGCTTCGATCAACACCTCAGATTCTAAAAGAGCTAGATATTGTTTTAATTGTGATTTGATTTCACTTGTGAGTGCCATTGAAATCCTCCTCTCACAAACAGATGGTTCTTAAATTTTTCCTACAAGGTCCAAACTTGGAGTCAATGTATCTTGACCTTCTTTCCATTTAGCTGGACAAACTTCACCAGGATGCTTACGAACATACTGTGCAGCATGGATTTTATCAATTAATGTACTTGCGTCACGACCAATACCATCCGCATTAATTTCCATCATTTGGATAACCCCATCTGGATCAATAATAAATGTACCACGTTGCGCCAAACCATCTTCACCTAGAACATCGAAAGCAGCTGAGATGGCATGAGAAGGATCTCCAATCATAGGATAGGTGATGGTGCCTACAACATCTGAATCGTCGTGCCAAGCTTTGTGCACAAAATGTGTGTCAGTAGAAACAGAATAGACTTCAACTCCTAAGGATTGCAATTCTGCATATTGCTCTTGCAAATCACCGAGTTCGGTGGGACAAACAAACGAGAAATCTGCTGGATAGAAACAAAAAATTGACCATTTCCCTTTAACATCATCGCTTGTCACAGTAATAAATTTACCGTTATGATAGGCTTGGGCTGAAAACTCAACCAATTCTTTTCCGACTAGAGACATGATAGTGTCCTCCTTCTGCTTAATAACCCCATTATATTATAATGGTTCTAATTAGTCACTTCAAAACCTTAAATTTGCCAACTTTTTTGCCACCATGATTTACTCTTGACAAATCACATCAATTACGGTAGAATGATTCTTGTTGTGGCGGTATAGCCAAGTGGTAAGGCACGGCTCTGCAAAAGCTTGATCGTCGGTTCAAATCCGTCTACCGCCTTCATGTACCCAATTTAATAGTATTAATCCTAATGAAAAGCCCGTAAAATCGGGCTTTTTGATTTCTCGGTTCGATTAAATTCGGAGCAATTTTAAAATATTTTGGGGCGAATTTAGAACAAATTACCCATTTCTTGATTTCCTCTCCACTCCGAGGTGCTTTTTATGTCTATTTTTCCACACAAAAAAGGAGCCAAATGGCTCCAAGTCTTATAATTCTGCGATTTGATTAAGGCTTACTTCAGCAACAGTGTCATTTCCGAACATAGAAATAATCATCTTAACTTTGTTATTATCAATCTCAGAAACTTTTCCTTCATAGCCAGAGAAAGCTCCATCAATGATACGAACCATATCGCCCACTTGAACATGAATATCGAATTCTTGAACGGTTTGTCCCATAGACACCAAGATTTGGCGAATTTCTTCTTCCAAGAGTGGAGTTGGTTTTGAACGGTTCCCATGTGACCCAACGAAACCTGTAACGTTTGGTGTATTACGGACAACAAACCATGCTTCATCTGTCATGACCATTTCTACCAAAACATAACCTGGGAAGCGATTTTCTTCTACTTCTTTTTTCTCGCCATTTTTCTCTAATTGAACAGTTTGAGTAGGGATTTCCACGCGCAAAATGTTTTCCAACATATCATAAGTATGCGCACGTTGCAAGAGGTTTTCCTTTACCTTATTTTCGTACCCTGAATAGGTCTGTAGTACAAACCAACCTTTGTCAAAACTATCTAACATAGCCCTTTTCCTTTCACAATAAAAAAGCCCGAAGGCTTTCGCTTTTCTTTATTATATCACTTCCATTTTGTAAATGGCAAGCTAAAACTAGAAAAGATTAATCAATCCGATAACCCCTTTTGATAATAAGAGGTCAAAGAGATAAATGACAACCACAAAAAAGGCTGTGTATTCCAAGACAGAAACAAAATCTTTCCGTCCTTGCTTCTTAGTTGGCCATGTTGTATCTTTTAAAATTTGAATGGTATCTTTAAAAAAGTTCACATCTGACTCCTATCTGGTTTCTTTGTGGACAGTGTATTGACCACAATGTTTACAATATTTATTTACTTCTAATCGTGTGGGTTTTGGATTGCTAGAAAGCGTAATTGAGTGATTTCTAGAACCGCATACGGTACACGCTAGGCTTGCTTTTTTTAATGCCATAAAACCCTCCATCCTTGCTATTTTATCACGTTTTTTCCCTTTTGGCAACTACTCAAAGAAGGATTGAATGTTATCCCACAGTGTTTTTGCTCGCTCCGGAATTTTTGCGTCTTGAATTTGTTGTTTCGTTTGATCAATTAAATCTTGAGTTTTATTGGCTAAGTCGTTCAGATCATTCTGATCAGGTGCTACTTCTGGTTGACCTGTTTCTTCTTGAGTTGTAATGATTCCATTTGCTACATAGGCATTTTCGACATGGAAAGCTGTGCCAGCTGTATTCGGTAAAATAGAACCTGCAACTGTCTGGAAAATAACAGGTGCCATCCATGAATTAGATTCATCAATATAATGCGATTCATCTGTATTTTCAAAACCTACCCACTGTGTCATTACTAAATCTGGTGTAAAACCAATGATCCACTGATCATTGATAAAATCAGCATTAAAACTTGTTTCTGTGGTCCCTGTTTTTCCGGCAATGTCATAGCCGTAAACATCTGCATTTGCGCCCGTTCCGTTGGTAAATGCACCAAGCATCATGGACGTCATTTTATCCGCGACTGACTGATTGACGACGCGTGTTGATTTTGTTGTATGGATAGCTAATGCTTTTCCACTGGCCGTTTCAATTTTGCTAATCAAGTGAGCATCTTGCATGACGCCACCATTTGCAAAGGTAGAGTAGGCTTGAGCCATTTGAAGGGGATTCGTCGACACTCCACTTCCAATAGAAACACCCAACCTAAGGTATGAACTACAGAGGCCGCCGGAAGATTATAAGACATCGCTAAAGCCTGATACATAGGAATAGTGTCAGAAGTCGAATAATCATAATTATGTAGAGTGTAATTGCCATAGGTTTCTGTGTGATTATCTAGTTCCCGGTCAATCTCCCACCCTGCAGCAAGGGCTGGAGAATATGCTACCAAGGGCTTAATAGTAGAACCTGGACTGCGCTCTGATTGAGTGGCAAAATTAAAGGTCCGGAAAGCCGCATCTTCTGAACTATTGACACGTCCGACTAGAGCACGAACACCACCTGTCTTGGGATCAAGAACGACACTGGCAGACTGAGCAGACGAACCATCATATGGAGAAATCGGGAACATCGTTTCGTCGTTGTAAATCACCTGCATGCTGGCCTGGGAATTTTGGTCCATCTCCGTGTAAATACGGTAACCATTATTGATAATGTCACTTTCCTTGAGACCATAGCGGTCGATGGCCTCAGCAATCACCGCGTCAAAATAAGATGGGTAGCTATAATTTTGTTGCTTCCCTCCGTAAGTATCTGCAAGTTGGCTTGCGATGTCTACTTGACTGGCAGCATCAGCCGTTGCTTGGTCAATCGTTTTTGCATCTACCATAGCTTGCAAGACTGTATTGCGGCGATTGGTCGCATTTTCAATCGAATAATAAGGGTTGTAAATCTCAGGCCCCTTAAGCATACCCGCAATCAGTGCCGACTGTTCTACTGATAAATCAGATGCATTGATACCAAAATATTTTTGGCTAGCATCTTGTACGCCCCAAACACCATTGCCAAAATAGGCATTGTTAAGGTACATGGTTAGAATTTCATCTTTACTATATTTTTTATTGATTTCGAGTGCTAGAAAATATTCTCGTGCTTTCCGACTGATGGTCTGATCCTGCGTTAAAAAAGCATTCTTAGCCAACTGCTGAGTAATGGTTGATCCACCACCTGAACGACCCAAAGTTAAAAGCGCTAAGAAGGTCCGTTTGTAGTTAATACCTGAATTTTCGTAGAAAGTTCTGTCTTCCGTGGCAATGACAGCTTGTTCCAAGTTGTCCGAAATAGCGTCCAACTCCACATAGGTCCCCTTTTGCCCAGATAGGGTCCCTGCCTCGGCGCCATCCTTATCATAGATTACTGTTGTTGCCTTGAGTGCAGCCTGCAGATCCCCAACATTAGCAGTTTTAGCGAGGTAAAAAAGGTAGCTACCAACGACTAAAACAACCACCCCAATCAAAATCAAAAGAATCTTGGTCAATTGATAACGGCGCCAAAAGCGACGAATGGGTTCTGGGATACGAGATTTTTTAGGTGTTTTTATTTTCTTTTCGCCACCGCCACGGGCACGCCGGCTGCGGCTATATTCTTCTTGATAATCCATCTCATCTTCTAGATGATCTGGTTCAAATTCATAAGTCATGTTTTATTCACTCCTTTTAATTGTTCCCATTATACTACATTTTAAATTTTTACCGACGAAAAAGCTCCATTTGAGACCTTTGGACTGAAAAGTCTAAGAATTTTTTGATGATTTATGCTAAAATGGTAATGATTTTGTTTTGAAAGGATCTACCCATGACAGAAGTTTATGATATTACCATCATTGGCGGCGGACCAGTCGGTCTCTTCGCCGCTTTTTATGCTCATTTGCGTCAAGCCAAAGTAAAAATCATTGATTCTATGCCGCAACTAGGCGGACAACCCGCCATTCTCTATCCAGAAAAAGCTATTCTCGATATCCCAGCTTATGCTAGCATTACTGGACAAGAATTAACGGACAATCTCTTGGCACAGTTGGAACAATTTAACATCACTATTTGTCTCAACGAAACCGTTACAGGTATAGAACGCGGAGAGAAACAGTTAACCATTTCAACCTCTAAAGGGCAACATGAGACCAAAACCATTATCGTAGCGATGGGAGGCGGCGCCTTCAAACCTCGCCCTCTTGAAATTGATGGAGCTGAAAAATTTGAAAACATCCGCTATCACGTGTCCAATATTCAGCAATACCAAGGACAAGATGTCGTCGCTCTAGGTGGGGGTGATTCTGCAGTTGACTGGTCTTTGACTTTTGAAAAAATCGCTGGCAAAACTAGTATTGTTCACAGACGAGACAATTTCCGTGCGCTGGAACATAGCGTTGACGAACTGAAAAAATCTAACGTAACCATTCATACGCCCTACGTCCCAAGCAAACTCATCGGCGAAGGCTCGACAGCCACTCACTTGGAAATTACCAAGGTCAAAAGTGATGAAACTGTGATGCTACCGCTTGACCAACTCTTTGTCAACTACGGTTTCAAATCCTCTGTTGGTACTCTCAAAGAATGGGGGCTCGACCTCAATCGTCACCGTATCATTGTCAACAGCAAGCAGGAAACATCTGCGCTTGGTGTGTATGCCGTCGGTGATTGCTGCTTCTACGAAGGCAAGGTGGACTTGATTGCGACAGGATTTGGCGAAGCACCAACTGCTGTCAACAATGCCATGAATTTCATCAATCCAGCAGAAAAAGTGCAACCCAAACATTCAACGAGTTTATAAGATGATAACATACAAGATTCCCATCCCAGAAAGTTTTCCAGAGATGACCGTCAAAGAGTTGCTGGAAGATTATTTCTTCATTCCTCGAAAAATTCGCCACTTCCTGCGCATGAAAAAGCATGTTCATGTCAACGGAGAAAGCATCCATTGGCAGAGCTCTATCCAAGCAGGTGATATTCTGGAATTAACCTTTGATCAAGAAGACTATCCTGAAAAGCTTATTCCTATGGGAAAGGCAGAGCTAGTTGATCCACTTTACGATGATGAACATGTTATCATTGTCAATAAGCCTGAGGGCATGAAAACACACGGTAATGAGCCTACAGAAATCGCCCTTTTGAATCATGTATCAGCCTACGTCGGTAGCACCTGCTATGTGGTCCACAGACTAGATATGGAAACCAGCGGAGCCATTCTCTTTGCTAAAAACCCCTTTATCTTACCCATCTTGAATCGCCTGCTTGAAGACAAACGAATCTACCGTGAATACCTGGCCTTGGCACAAGGGACAATCACCAAAAAAGAATGGACCATTACCGATAAAATCGGGCGCGACCGCCATAACCGTAGGAAGCGAGTAGTGGATATTCGAAATGGGCAAAGCGCTGAAACCCATGTAACCTTATTAAAAAAGATCGGGCGCAATAGCTTGGTTTCCTGTCGACTAAAAACAGGTCGGACTCACCAAATCCGCGTTCACCTCCGTCATCATGGACTTGCCATTATCGGCGATCCTCTTTACAGCAATAAGAGAGCATCTCGCCTCATGCTGCACGCCCATAAACTGACTCTGATACATCCGCTGACGCTTAAAACGATTGCTGTCACAGCATCTTCTGACAGTTTTGAATTAGGATTAAAATAACATAAAAAACCTAGCTAGTCTAGGTTTTTTGAATTTAGTTATCAAAGATATTTCCCAATTCCACATCAACCTTGTTTTCTTTGGTATCGATATTGGTAACAGCAAGGAGAGACTTGTAGTTGGTGACACTGCGGTCTCCTTTTTGATTCTCCGCAAATACAGCTACACCTGCCAGAGTGCTATCAAATTCTGACAAAAGACTGATCATCCCGTTGATGGTTCCTCCATTTTTCAAGAAATCATCAACAATCAAAACGCGGCTGCCTGCCTTGAGGCTACGCTTTGAAAGAAACATTTTCTCGATACGATCGCTTGAACCAGATACGTAATTGACAGAAACCGTTGATCCTTCCGTGATTTTCAAATCACGGCGAACAATCACAAACGGCACATTGAGAACGTTAGCAACGGCATTTGCCAAAGGAACCCCTTTGGTTGCAACGGTCATAACAGCATCGATATTCTCTGTTTTAAAGGCTTCCGCGATAATGCGCCCTACATTTTTCAATACAATTGGTGTTGACAAAAGATCGGATGAGTAGATATACCCACCTGGCAAGATACGACTACTTTCAGCCATTTGCTCACGCAACTGCTCCGCTATTTCTATAGACTCCTCGCGAGAGATGGACGGCGTAAAGACCACGCCTCCACTCGCTCCTGTGATCGTTTCAATATAGCCGACGGAACTTTCTTCGAAGGCTTTTCTTATAATGGCAATGTCTTCTGAAATGGAAGATTTTGCGGACTCATATTTTTCTGCAAATACATTTAAACTTGTTAATTGATAAGGATGGTTGATCAAATAGTTAGAAATAACCACCATACGTTCACTTCTTCTTAGTTTCATAGTTTCTCCCCTTTTGATTTTTTCTTATTATATCATAAAACAAATAAAAACAAAGCGAAAAGACGAACTTTTACAAGTTAAAAAGTTCCGCTTTTTCGCTTTTGATCAAACTAATCAAGATTTGGTTTGTAAAATGCCCGATTGTCCATGGCAAAAATACGATTGGTCATTTCGCCAGCCCCGACTCTATCAAGCGCCGTCAGCATCATCATCATTTCCGCATCAATGTTATCAATCATGTGCGTGATTTCGGCTTCCATAATTTGCGGACGAACAGGACTACCGTATTCTAGGAGCCCGTGGTGACTAAGAATGACATGACGTAAAATAACCACGTCTTCCTTGCTATCGTCAATACCCAGTTCCATGACCACTTTTGTGATTTCTTCATCAATCAGCGAGATATGCCCGATGAGGTTGCCTCGAACTGTGTAACCTGTATTGTCAGGACCTGTCAATTCAATCACCTTTGCTAAATCATGGAGCATAATTCCCGCAAAAAGGAGGCTCTTGTTGAGCTGTGGATAAACATCTCCAATCTTATCAGCCAAGCGAATCATGGTCGCTGTATGGAAGGATAGACCTGAATAAAAGGCATGGTGATTAGTTTTGGCAGCCGGATAGGAATAAAATTCTTTATCATACTTGCTGTAAAGCGCTCGAACAATCCGCTGCCAGATCGCATTTTCAATACGGAAAGTAATCTGGCTGAGGTAGTCACGGGTATCTTTGACATCTACTGGTGGTTTTTCCTTAAAATCAGCTGGATCACTAGGTTCGCCATTGCGTGGCAAACGAAGAGTAATCTGATTGACTTGGGGAGTATTGTTGTAAACCTCACGGCGTCCCTGCATATGAACAACCGTCCCCGCAGTGAAATCCTTGATTTTATCTGGTTGAGCGTCCCATACTTTGCCTTCGATTTCCCCTGTATCGTCTTGGAAGGTTAGAGCCAAATAGTCTTTTCCAGCCCTAGTCTGACGAACTTCTGCCGTCTCAATCAAGTAGAATCCTTCAAAGAATTCGTCCTTGCGCATCTGGTTAATTTTCATCTTCTACCTCTTCTAATGGTATATCTAAGAGACTTCTGGTCTGATCATCTTCATAGAATTCAATGTTTCTGAGCGCGCGTTCAATAGCATTGGTTCGCGTTGTTAAGAGACTATCAACTGTCCGACTAGCTGTGGACAACTGTTTTTGCGCCTTAGAAAGCATATCTCCAAAACGACCGAATTCAATCTTGACGGTGCCTAGCACCTTACTAATGTCATCAGCAGATTTTTGAATATTGAGCGTTTTAAAGCCCACGGACATGGAATTGAGTAAAGCAGACAAGGTTGTAGGACCTGCCACTACAATCTGCTCATCCCGACGTAAGCCATCAAAAAAGGCCGGGTTGCGCACAATTTCCGCATAGAGCCCTTCAGTTGGCAAGAACAAAACACCAAAATTCGTGGTTTCAGGTGGATTGAGATACTTGCTGCGAATATCCTTAGCAAAACATTTCACACTTGCAAGAAGATTTTTGCGGTGAAGATCAATCTGGTTCTTATCACCAATCTCATAAGCGTCTTCCAAGCGATAATAATCTTCCAAAGGAAACTTGGAATCAATCGGTAAATGAACTGGTTGGTCGCTAGACTGTCCTGGCAATTTGATGGCAAATTCCACGCGCTCACTAGAGCCCGCAACCGTCGCAAATTCCCGTTCATACTGGCTCGGTGTCAAAACATCTTCTATAATCTGACCAAGTTGCAACTCGCCCATAATGCCTCGAGTCTTGGTATTGGACAAGACCTTATTGAGGCTCGTCACATCACGCGCCACATTCTGCATTTCTCCCAGACCACGGTTGACGGATTCCAACTGCTTAGACACCGTTTCAAAGGAAGCCTGTAAGCGGGTCTGCAAGGTTTTTTCTAGCTTCTCCTCAACCGTTTGGCGCATTTCTTCCAAACGTTTTTCATTGGATACTTGCATCTGTTGCAAACGTTGATCCGTCGCCTCTCGATTTTGCTGCAAACTAAGCTGAATATCCCGACGAATTTCCGTCAAATGCTGATAGAGCTCCCGCCGCAAGTCCGTCATGTCCTTAGAGGCACTTTGCTGTTGCAACAAAGATTGACGCTCTAGCTGGTAACCCATTTGGTCTGAAAGTAGGTCAGCCATGTCCTCGGTTTCATTCTCCAATTGTTTGGGCAAGAGCTGGACTGTCCGCCACAAGAAAATGAGCCCAAGCAGAACTACGCCTACTAAGAATAAAATAAGAAAATCCATTGGGTTCATCCTCGCTCCTATTTCTAATCTCGACTGTAAATAACCACCACATAACCCTTGTCTAGGGTAATGATCATGTCCCTATCTATAAATTCGTTACTGGTGTAGCACTTTTTGAAAAAATAATTACTAGCATTTAGCGGATATTTGGCATCCTTTATTTCCAAACGACTATCATCCGACGGCATAAAAGCAATATACTCCATACCTTCAATTGGTGTGATTTTATGCTTTCCTTCTGGATAAAATCGAACAATATTTTGCTCATCGCAGAGCTGGATTTGCTGCATGTGACCTGAAAAAGCTGGCTCACTGGGCAAAAAGAGATTGGCCATCATGTGGTCCAAGCGTCCGCCAAATGCGCCATAGATAGAAATTTGACCATCTGGGTAGAGACGCAACATTTCTTTCAAGGCCAACTCCAAATCCGTATCATCCTTCTCCGCAGGTGCCTGTAAAAACTCCTTTGCACATTGACGAATGAGAGAAAGTTCTGCCTCTGATACAGAATCAAAATCTCCAACAGCAAAATCAAGAGGTAACCCTGCTTTTGCCAAAAAGAGCGAATCCACATCTACACCAACATAGATATCAAAGAGCTCATCAGGTACAAGTTCAGGTAAGTCACCGCCTGCAAATAAAGCAATCTTAGTCATTTAATGCCATCCGCAAACGATCCACGCGCTCTTGCACGTCACCTTTGAAAAGGTAAGAGCCAGCCACAAAGACATTGGCACCCGCTCCTTTAGCAGAATGAATGGTCTGATCGTCAATACCACCATCCACTTCAATATCAAAATCAAGCTCTTTTTTGTCTCGAAGTGCAACTAAAGCGGCAATTTTCTCTGCCATTTCCGGAATATATGCCTGCCCACCAAATCCTGGATTGACCGTCATGATAAGGACCTGATCCACCAAGTTCAGCACATGCTCAATAGCTGATAGAGGCGTTCCTGGATTGATAACAACGCCAGCTTTCATGCCTGCAGCTTTAATTTTTTGCAGAGCGCCGTGAATGTGCACTGTTGTTTCCGCATGAATGGTCATGATATCCGCACCAGCACGCGCAAATGTTTCGATATGATTTTCTGGGTTAGATACCATCAGATGACAATCAAAGGCCAACTTGCTGTGGGGACGCATGGCAGCGACCACATCAGCACCAAAGGAAATATTTGGCACAAAATGACCATCCATAATATCAATATGAACATACTCAACGCCTGTTTCCTCCAAACGTTTGAGTTCTGTTTCAAAATTAGCATAATCTGCTGCTAAAATAGATGGGGCGATTTTATAGATTCTGCTCATAAGATTCAACTTTCTAGAGTTTTTTACTCACTTTTTTGTAGCTTTCGCGTGTATTTTCAATTTCACTTAAAAATTGTAGGTAATTGTCGTAGCGACTTTGGGCAATGTCTCCCGCTTCTACTGCTGGTTTGACCGCGCAGCTTGGTTCATGGGTGTGGGTACAGGTACGGAACTTGCACATCTGGCTAACTTCCGCAATCTCTGGGAAACAATCATTGAGTGCTTCGCTCTCCGTCACCTCATAATTCAAAGAAGAAAAGCCAGGCGTATCCGCTATTTTTCCATCGTAGACATTATAAAAACTAACCGCACGAGTCGTGTGCTTACCACGCCCAAGACTGTCAGAAATAGCACCTGTTTCCAGAGCCAATTCTGGGGCAATTTTATTGAGCAAGGTTGATTTTCCAACACCTGTCTGTCCCATAAAAACCGTCACCTGATCTTTGAGATAAGGCGCTAGCTCCTCCAATCGGTAGAGGAAAGGATAGCCAATTTTCTCATAGATTGCCTTAAACTCATCTAGCTCCGCTTGATTTTCCAATAAATCCAGCTTGGTAATATAAATAATAGGATGGATGTTTTTTTGCTCTAGGAGCACCAAAAAACGGTCCAAGAGATTAGCGTTGAAATCAGGCTCCTTGGCAGACATGATGACCACCGCTTGATCAATATTGACAATGGGAGGACGCACTAAAGAATTTTTACGCTCGTGAATGGCTAAAATATAGCCTTCAGAGTTTTCTTCTGCTGAAAATTCCACAAAATCCCCTACGTAGGGTTTTTGTCCTTTTTTGCGAAAATTCCCCCGCGCTCGTGTTTGATAAACTTGTCCATCTGACTCAACGTAGTAAAAGCCTGCTAGAGCCTTGATAATTCTTCCTTGCAACTGATTTCCTCTTTGTATGTTATGCCTCATTATACCAAAAATCCAGCTATAAATCAGCTCTGTGGGCAAAGAAGCGCTGGAATATCTTGCCTTTTCTACGAAAAAGTGTATAATAAAAGAGTTCCGCGGAGGTGGTGGAACGGCAGACACGCATGCTTCAGGCGCATGTGCCCGTACGGGTGTGAGGGTTCAAATCCCTTCCTCCGCATCTTTTGAGCTTTTTCTCGGCGTTGGACTTCGGTCAATGAACTTCAATTCTATCATCACTCTCCGCCTTGTTGAAAAACTCAAAATACATCATTATGAAGGCTGTTTCATGACTCGACGACCCGTCAGGCTGATGAGATTGGTCGCAAGTCATAGACACAGCGAACCATCCATCAACTACGACGAACTGATAAAATGATATACCCAACCTTCCATCACGAAGGCTGTTCTGTTTTTATTAGCTATCTTCTTATAAAACAACAGTATACAGATATTTTTTAAGTTTATTTCAGAAGGACACAAAAGACGAGCGCAAACTCGTCTTTTTCTTTATTCAATTACCTCTTGGTCGTGTGGATGACCAATGACTTCTTCTATTTTTTTCTCCGTGTCTTCAATGATATTTCCCTGACGGTCCTTCGAAACTAAATGACCATCTACTAGGTCACCCTCCAAATCGACCGAGATAAAAATCAATTCTTTTAGTCCTTCATCTGTCAGCTCATAGATGCCACTGCCACCATTATTGTGTGTCGTTTGATCCAAGCGCATGCGATTATTCTTATAAAACATCATAAAATCATCTGCATCTTCCACCAAAATATCCGACAACAAATCAATGACTTTTCCTTTTATCTGACCATAAACCGTCATCTTTTCGCTATCAGAAATAGGCGTCTGAAAGCCTACCAAGAGTTCGTTTGTCCCATCGCTATCAAGGTCTACCTCCTTAGCGACCACATCCGCTGCCTTTTCTACCATAAATTGTTGCAACATCTTCACACTAGTTGGATTTACCAAAGGGAATTCCTCTTGCTCCCAGTGCTCTACTGGAATAAGCTCCTTGTAATCCTTATAGATTCCAGCATAGGTCTTCTCCAATTCCTGCGTCACATCATGATGACTACTCGGATTCGATGTCTCTCCTGAAACACTTCCACAAGCAGTCAATAGCAGAGCACAAACAATCAGCAGCGTCTTTTTCATATAAATTCCTTCCAAACAAAAAGTAAGCGTTTTCTACATTATAAACAAAAATAGTTCCCTCTGCAAGGATTTGTCAAAAATGAAAAAGAAAAACACACTCAATTTCTTGCAATTTTCAGATTCCTTATTTAACCAGAGCGCATGTCAAACACTTACTCAATTAATCATATCAGTGGATTCAGTTAGCTGAAATTCTCTAGAAAACCCTTCAAAAAGGCTTTCCATAGGCCCAGTCGTCTTTAGAAAATTGTCAATTTCACCTCATCCACCAATTACTCTTCCCAAAAAACTGTTCCAATTACGGACAGACCAAAATAACGATATCTTATACTTTCAACTCTTTGATAGTCCTTCCTGAGAGTAGAATCCCTTTAGCGACTAATCATCACATTCCATCCAGCACTATCCTATTTTCAGACCCGATTTATATTTATAGATCACGGACAATATTTTAAAAATGTTCGATAAGAAACAAACAGACCATTTTGTTTCTATTATTTTGGAGCAGAATCTGCTATAATAAAATTACAAAGTTATTAGAGAAAACGATTGCTGAGATGACTATTATGGCAATTACTACAAAAAACAAGACCGTTTTCAATTTTCAAAACCATGCTAAATCCATTACTTATGGCGGATTAGACGGTATCATCACAACCTTTGCAGTTGTCGCGGGTGCTATTGGCGGAAGTCTTGGTCCTACTGCTATTATAATTTTAGGTTTTTCAAATCTCTTAGCCGATGGATTTTCCATGGCTGCGGGTGATTATCTGAGCTCCACCACTGAAGAGCACAAAGAGCATGCTCACGCTATCAAAAATGCCATTATGACTTTTCTGTCATTCAATATTTTTGGTTTGGTACCACTGGTAGCTTATTTACTTTTAGCAAATCTAGCAGTCATGTCTGATACCATCACTTTACTGATGGCGTCTGTCATTGTTTCCCTTGCTCTAGCTACTCTGGGCTGGGTTAAAGCTACTATTACTGGGCAAAGTAAAAAGTCCGAAATCATCCGGACATTGATTGTTGGTATTGTCGCAGCTGGTGTTGCTTACGCTATTGGCCAACTCTTGGAACAAGTTATTTAAAAAAATTCAAAAAGACCGAGCGTGATAAACTCAGTCTTTTTTAGTGAGCTGATAAGTAATTTTTTCCAATTCTGAACTGTAATGGAAAAAGGCTGTATCCATGGCACCATTGGGCTCTTCCACACTGCCATCAAGAGACGTAGGCAAGAAAACAACGAATGTTCTCATTAATTTTCTTTCTATAATCCTTGCTCTTTTAATGCATCCGATAATCGTCCAAACCGCTCAATAGTGAGGGCTTCGCCACGTACACTTGGTAATAGCTCTGCCATTTCAAGGGCAGCTTGGAGCTTTTCTTTCACATCCTCTGCTTTACCAAAGCGGTTGGTCAGATTGTTCCAAAGAGTTTTGCGACGATGGACAAATGAGCTCTTCGCCACATCAAAGAGAAAATCTTCATCTTGAACACTCACTAAAGGCTGATCCCGACGGACCATTTTGAGAATGGCACTATCCACATTTGGCGCCGGTACAAAGACGGTGCGCGGCACGATGAAGGCAACCTTGGCTGTCATGTAGTACTGGACAGCGATAGAGAGGCTGCCGTATGCCTTGGTGTTAGGTTCCGCCGAAATGCGATCCGCCACCTCCTTTTGCATCATGACCACAAACTCTGTGAAAGGAATCTTGCTCTCAATCAAGTGCATAAGGATAGGCGTGGTGATGTAGTAAGGCAGGTTTGCCACCACTTTGATAGGCAGGTCAGGATTTTTGAACTCTTGGATTTGCGTTTGCAAGTCCGCTTTCAAAATATCTTGGTTGACTACTTGAACATTGTCGAAATCTCGAAGGGTATCCGCCAAAATCGGAATGAGCCGGTCGTCAATCTCAAAAGCCATGACCTCAGCGGCATTCTCCGCCAAAAACTCGGTCAAAGCACCGATGCCAGGCCCAATCTCGATGACATTGACATTCTTGTCAATCTCCGCCGTATCGACAATCTTCTGTAAAATATTAGTATCGGTCAAAAAGTTCTGACCGAATGACTTCTTAAAGGTAAACCCGTGATGCTCAAGGATGGCGCGGGTTACCGAATGATCTGCGATTCTCATAATGTTTCTTTCTAGGTAAAAATTTAAAATAAAACTTTAGGAACTACCAACCCCATCTTCTACTCTCGCCAAAATAAAAATGGTATCTATCATTAGAAGCTATTTGTTTATACTGGATTAAATCTTTAAGCCCATCCTTACTAAAAACAATAAAATAAAGACAATCTTCGGTCACAGTTAAAAAAATATACCCTGAAACAGTCTGATTCATACTTTTAGTCGAAAGCATAAACCAACTGCTCCATTTATATTTTTTGAATATCTTCCAACTACCTGTTTGATTTGCGTAATTCTTACTTATACGCAAATCAAATTCAACCTTTATTAACTCATTAAATATATCTTCAAAATACGGTCCGATTTTTCTAGTATCTTCAGGCATATCTTCAAAAATAGCGCTTTTGACACGATAGGCTTTCCCTGAAAAATTTGATATTGGCAACGATTCTCCCCTACCTCTAAAATCTTTAACCTCGCCTTCATCTAAAATCTTTAACCTCGCCTTCATCTAAAACTTCACCTTCGAGATTCTCTTTTTGCAACTTTTCTTTCAACATTGTTTCAAAGTTATCAATAAATTCCATTATTTCCCCCCTTAATAGCATCAGAATAAAACTCATCTATTCCGCTCAACCATTTCTCTTTAATTTTGTTAGCCGGAACTTCCTTTCCCCTACCATAGTAATAATTACATTCTTTGAATTTTGGGGGATTATCTCTACCCTCCTCATCATGCCTAGCATATTTTGAAAATGACTTCAGGTCAATTGTGCACTTAATAAATTTAGAGCCAGGTCTAAATATAAAGACTAAATCCTCATTATCATTATTTTTGCCAAATTTTCCACTACTAAAAATTTTACCGAAATCCAAATTGAAATAACTGTCACTATCAAATAAAAAATAAATTCCTTGTATTGGATCTCCATCCTTCAATTTACTATCATTTTTATCATAGACAAGTATTCTCGTCAGTAGTCCACCAATTTCTACTACCAATCTATCATTTCCTTCGGCATTGTTCTTTTGTATATTAGTTAAAGCTTCATATATATCACTATTAGAAATAGTTGTTATTATCAAATCTTTGTTTTTATATCCTTGGATTTGCTCTAATAACTCAATATACTCTCTCACACTTAGAATCATTTTTCTTAGTTTCGCTTTATTTCTAGAATTTAGCTGTGAAGTTACTTGCTTCTTACATCTATCATGAGCTTGTTGCAATTCTTTTGTTATTTGAAAAGAATATTCAAAATTACTAACTTGTCTATCAGATTTTCTATTATCTAACTCACTCTTCCAGAGCAAAAATGTTGGGAGCGCTACACCTATACCTACAATTATTTCTCCCTGACTTAATGTCATGTAGATATTTTTGATAAACTGATTGTCTTGGGTTACACCCTTATTATAAAAAAATGCTAGGCAAAAATTAATAACCCCAGTACAAAACAACACACATAAAAACAAATTTATTCGCCTATTATTTCTCATCATCGCAATCACCAAATCCTTCCATACACTCTTCTACCTCTTCCAACATCACTCCAAACAACTCCAGTCGTTTCAAGAGTTGTTTTCCGTTGCTGTAGCCGATGCGCAGCTGTTCGCCCAAAAACTCACGACGTTGGCGGCTATCAGTGGCTGCAATGAGGCCTAGGCGAACGAGATCACTCTGAGTGATGTCAAAATTGTTTTCGTCATCAAAATGCTGGGTGACTTTGGAGAGAGCCTTCTCTAAGTCTTCAAAGGAGGCATGCTCAATGCCCAGAGAGCGTCCTTTGCTCTTAGAACCTGGGCTAGCTTCATCTCGATTGAGAAAGGCGTGGCGGACAGTGGGAATGGCATCCATAATGATCCGGCGAATCCGCTCACCATTGTAGTCAGGGTCGGTAAAAACGATGACACCTCGGAGATTGTCCAATTTTTCAATGCGCTCCAAGTCATCTTCCGTAATGGCAGAGCCACGGGTTTCATAGGTATCCACGTTATAAAAACGTTTGAGATTGGCAGTATCATCTCGCCCTTCAACAACAACCACTTCGCTAATTTTAATCTTATCAGTCAAGTCCAAATAACCTCTTGGCATTCTCGGTCGTAGCCATTGCCACCTCCTTGACGCTCAAGCCTCGCAGCTCGGCGATTTTCTCCACGACATAGCGAGTATAGGCCGTTTTGTTTTCCTTGCCGCGTTTGGGCACTGGCGCCAAGTAAGGGGCGTCAGTCTCAACTAGGATTTTTTCTAGGGGCAAATGCTGTGCGGCTTCCTGAATATCTGTGGCTTTTTCAAAGGTTACCACCCCAGAAAATGAAATAGTCATCCCTAGCTCCATAAAGCGCTCTGCCATTTCCAAAGAACCTGAAAAAGAATGCATAATGCCGCCACGAAGACCTACACCAACTTCCTTGATGACCTCATAAGTATCTTCAAACGCGTCACGGGTGTGAACCACAAAAGGCAAATCCAGTTCTTTAGCGAGAGCCATCTGGCGCTTAAAGACCTCTATCTGCACCTCTTTAGGATCCTCCATCCAATAATAATCAAGGCCAATCTCCCCAAGAGCGATGACCTTTGGATGCGCAAGGACTTGACGCAGGTAACTTTCCACCTGGTCATCATAAGAGCCAGCCTCGGTCGGGTGCCAGCCAAGAGTCAGGTAAATCTCTGAATGCTGATCCGCTAACTCCAGCGCTCGCTCAATGGTTGGACGGTCAAAACCAACCACATTATGATAGACGACGCCCATCTCGCGTGCCAAGGTCAGCTCTTCTTCAATCCTATCTTTAAAATTGTCCACATTTAGATGCGTGTGGGTATCGAAAATTTCCATTCTATTCATCCATACTTTCTATCACTCTATTTTACCATAAAACCCATTCTTAGTGAGCTTGCTGCAGCAAAGAAAAAACCAAGAGACTCGAGTTTCTCTTGGTTTCTCATCTTCATCTTATGCTACCGCAAGCACTTTGCGCCCTTTACGGCGACGAGCTGCTAATACGCGACGGCCATTTTTTGTAGCCATACGGTTACGGAAACCGTGTTTGCGCGCACGACGGATTTTACTTGGTTGAAAAGTACGTTTCACGATGAATACCTCCTCATAGATTTTCGTATTCGTTTAGCCGGCTAGTTTTGATCAGTTACTAAACATACCAAGCTATTCTACACTAACCAATGGCCATTTGTCAAGTGCTTCTGGTTAGAAATTTCGTGTTTCTTCGTAGTAGGGAACTAGGCGCATCATCCCCTCATAAAGTCCTTGAAGCAGCACAGTTTCTTCCAATCCTTCCGTCCAGTCAATATCCGTTTTTGCCAATACCTTGCGAATAGCTCCGCTTTGAACTTTGTCTCGGAGGTTCAGACGATTCTCCTCTGTTGCCGGAATCCGAATGACCTCTTCCTGGTTCATATATTGATAATAAGTTCCTTCTTGAGCGGGACAATTCAATAGTCGAGCCTGCTTTTCAAGGCTATATTGGTCCTTCTTGCGCTCCATAATGCTGACTTCGACAGAAATACCAAAATGTTCAGCCTCTCCATACAAACGCAGAGCAAACACGGGTTCTGTGATCTCCCCGTGTCCCAGCAAATATACCCAAAAATGCGGACGAGCAATTTGCGCTTGATTAACCCAGTTACTAACACGTTGCAAGCGAAACTGTGGATGAAGTGTCTGGAAGCGCGTTGCCAGCTGTGAAAAAGCGAGACGAGCTGCTTGCCCCTCTCGCTTGATTCGCTCCATTTCTTGACGCAAGTCACTCGCTTTTTCAGGCATGATGTACTTGGCTCCCTTGTGGACAAGGAAAGCTGAAATGGCACTGTATTTAGTCATGATTACCCTCAATATCTACTACCACATAGCGATTTGGCTCATTGCCTTCTAAATAGCTTGTCAAACCGTCCATTTTAGAAATGATGCGATGGATAATCTTACGCTCGCTGCTAGACATTGGGTCTGTGTGGTAAGCTTCTTGATCTTCCAATACACGCTCTGCCAATTTTTGCGCATAACCTTGAAGAACTTCGGCGCGATGCTCTACATAGTCGTTAACATTGATTGTGATGTAGAAATTGCGCTCATAACGATTGTAAAGGAAGTTTTGTGCCAACAATTGCAAAGCTTTGAGCACTTTTCCGTGGTAACCAATCACACGGCCTGGTTCATTGGCATCCACTTGGATATTGATGGTGCGACGGTTGTGAGTGCTTTCAAGGCTTGCTTCCACATCCATATCATCCAAAATTTCTTGCACATAAGCAGAAACTTCTGACACTACTTGGTCAATATCGTACTCATGTTCAATCTTGATATCCAAATCTTCAAAGCTTTCTGTCGCAGAGGCATCTTCCTGAACAGACTCAACATCTGACTCTGAAATAGACTGAGCCGCTGTGATGTCTCCCTCTTGAAGAATTTCAACTCGTCCTGTTTCTTCCAAAATCGTTGTCGCTTCTTTGTCGTTTTTCAAGATTTCAGCTTTGATTCCATCATCCAAAGTTTGGCCTGATTTTTCTAATTCTTTGACAGCTGTAACGACACGACCCAAATCAAGTGTCGCTTCTGATACACTCTTAACAGGCTCATTTTTATCGTTGACTTCTTTTGGTACACCGCGTACAGCTTTTTGATTGGCTTTGACAACAGTGGTTTCATTAATCACATCAATGTCAACTTGGGCTGGCTTTTTACCAAATCCCAAAAATCCTTTTTTCTCGCGCGCAACCACTGTAATGTGGGCTTTTTTGCGTGGAATATTGAGTTCGTTCAAGCCATTTTGAATGGCTTCTTCAACAGTTGCTCCTGTAAATTTCATCATAGTCTCCTTTTATCGATTTTTACGAGCTTTTTTCTTGGCACGACGAATGCGAGCTTCGCGTTCTTTTTCTGCATCAAGAACAGCTTGGCGCTCCGCAATGATTTTAAATGGGTTATTGAATAACAAAGTTTGGAAAACTTGGAAGGCATTGGAAACCACCCAGTAAAGGGCAACCCCGCTGGCTGCGTTAAGGGCAAAGATGAAAATCATAACCGGCATAGCGTAAGTCATAACTGTCAGAGCCATGTTTTTCTCCAGTGCAGCTTTATTGGATAACCACATGCTGAGGAATGTAAAGCCTGCTGCAAGGATTGGCAAGATAAAGTAGGGATCTGTCTCACCAAGATTGAGCCAAAGGAATTGACCTACCCGCAATTCTGGTACCCGAGTCAAGGATTGGAAAAGGGCAATCAAAATCGGCATTTGAATAAGAATTGGCAGCATAGATGCCCACATATTCACGCCATTTTCTTGCTGAAGAGCTCGTGTTTCTTCTGCCAGCTGCTTACGACTTTCTAGGTCCGTAGCTGGATATTTTGCTTGTAGTGCTTTGATTTGTGGTTGCAATTCCTGCATCTTGCGTGACGATGTCATCTGCATCTGGAAAAGCGGGAGTAACAATGTTCGAATCAAGAGAGTAAAGAGGATAATCCCGATTCCAATACGACCATTGATAGAGAGGAATTGGATGATATCACCAAACCAATAAATCAACTGATCCCAGCCTGTCGACTGACTGGTCACGTCTCCTCTGCCACAACCGGCTAAGAAGAGCAGGGCGGCCGCTAATATGCTAGCCCATTTTAGTTTCTGTTTCAAGAGTTTCACCTTTCTGGTAAATAGTTGCTAATTTTAAAACATGGCGAAGATTATCGCGGACTTCTTGGTAGGACAAATTTTCCACACCTTTTCGGGCGATGACCACAAAATCATCTGTTGTCAGATTCGGAGAAAATTCCATCAGGACATGGCGAATCGAAAATGCTCTTGCTCCTTAGGCAAACGGTAGACCACAAACTTCCGATTTGCCACATTTTTTCCCTGTGTAAATAGATCGTTAAAATCGCGTTTTCGCTTGACACGATAGCTTTTCTTCAAAATACAACTCCATCTTTCAAAATTATCTTTATTATATCATATTTAACCATCATTTTTCAAAAAACCCGAAAAACTAGGCACTTGAGGGACTTATCTGCGCATTTTAACACAAAAAAACAGAAAGAGAAATATCTCTTTCTGTTTTAGCGGCTAACTAGACATCTTTTTTCTTTTTACTAAGAGCAAAGATTCCAAGAGCTGCTAGGCCGAGACCAAGAAGGCTCCAGAAGCCAGTTTCAACAGATCCTGTCTTAGGCAAGATTGGTGTAGCTGGTTTTGGTGTCGGAGCTAGCTTCTTAGGCGGTGTTGGTAAATCACCTTTTGGCTCTTCAGGTTTTGGAGGTGTCGGTGGAAGTGTTTGCTCCTTAGGAGGTACAACCGTTACTTTGTTAGTCTTCTTAATGAGGTTGGCATTTGGATCATGATTGAATTGTACTGTTGCAGTATTATCGATTCCCTTGGTGAAATGATCATCTGTCAAAGCTTTCACATCTGTGATACTTGAGTAGATTATCACGTTTACAGTGTAGCCTCTAAGGGCTTCCATTGTGTCCTCATCTGTGAATTCAACCGTTACAAGTTGTCCTTCTACTTTAATTGTTCCGCCCAAAGCAGCAATTGCTTCAGCCGTCAATCCACCTTTAGCATTTACCTTAGCCAATTGTGCCATGCGTTCTTGTACTTCAGCAGTCTTCGCTTGTGCTAAAGCTTCTTGAGCTTTTTGTACTTCTACTTTCGCAGCTTCCAATTTAGCTTGTACATCTGCTATTAAGGCTTCTTGCGCAGCAATTTCAACTGAATTATCAATTGTCGTTCCAGCTACTGAAGTATCAGTAGAGGATGCTGTATCTGTCGCAGGTTGCTCTGTAGTAGATGCTTCTGTTGATTTCATAGCTTTAAGCTCAGTCAATTTAGCTTGTGCTTCTGCCAACTGTGTTTCAAGTGCAGCGACTGTCGCTTGAGCTTTCGCAAGAGCAGCTGTGGCTGCTTCTGTTTGACCAGATTGCTTGATTTCTTCCAATTTAGCTTTTTCATCATCAAGGGCAGCTTGCGATTTTTCAACATCTTCATCGATAAAGTTCGCATTTTCCTGAGGAGCATCTATAACCTTCACAGCTACTTGGTCCTTCTTCACAGCGAAGAGATTGTCCAAGTTATCCGTAATCGTGATGCTTGTAAGGTTTTGACGTTTGTCATCAGCTTCGTCCATTGGAACGACTGACTTGATGTCAAAGCGGAAGGCTTCTGTAGCTTTAAGAAGAGCTAAGAGGCTAATTTGGCAGGAATGTAAAGTTGGATTTGTTTGAAGCCAGCAAGTTTTGCAAAGTCTACGACACTTGCAGTCACTTTATTGCCTTCTACAGTTACTTTCACAGCATCTGTTGTGTATCCATCTACATAGGCTACCACATCACCATTGATTGCAAGGACAGATTCAAGCGTATCTGTCACGACAAATTCACGGTATGTTGCAATGTCTTGTGGAAGATCCGCAGTGACATTATACATGTAGGATTGATTTGTTTCGATGTCAAGATGTTCAAGAGTATGATTGATTTTCTTATCAATTTCTGGTTCGTTAGGAGTTGGTGGTAATACCGGAACAGTGTTTGAATCCTTCTTAGTTGCCGGGTTGTTATTGACGATGTAGCTTGCAGTATTTGGAATGCTTGTCACACCATTTGTCATGTATGGTGTCAAATCAGCACCATCTTTGACCTTAGCAGAGAATTCAACATGAACTGGTTTACCAGCTTCTTTACGAACTTGATCTTTAGTCAATTTAACTGTAACAGTTTGTCCAGAGATAGAAATTTGATTTGAAGAGATTGCTTTACCAGCCAAGGTTGCAGTGATATCACCTTCAAATGTCAAGGCATCTTTGAGTGTATCGCTGATTTCGAATGCAAATGCGCCAGTTGGAACAGTTGTGGCGATTGTGTATGTAAATACTTCTTGGCGGGCTGATAGTTTCGCACTTTCTGCACCATTTACTTTCTTCTCAAGTGGAGGAGTATTTGGTGTAGGCGGTGTTACGGTTTGTCCATCAACTGTTACATCAAAGAATTTCGCGGCGTCACCAGAAATAACTGGTGATATCCAAGTGATCAAGCGTATTGTTAATCTTCTTTTCAACAGTCGGTGTTTCACCCGGAGGCGTTACCGTTACTGGTGGTGTAGGTGGTGTTTCGCTATCTGGCGTTCCATCTACGTGTGATTTATTTTGGTAAGTCACTTTAGTTGTATTTGGAATCGCTTGACGAGTCACACCTTTACGGATTTGTGAGACAATCACAAGCTCTACTTCTTTACCTGCATAAGCTTTCGCTGCATCGAAGTCTGTAATGGTGGCCGTAACAGTTTGACCGCTCACTTCAACCTTGAAGAACTTAGCCGCGTCCCCTGTAATCGTTGGGGGCCTTGTACTTCCAATTCTTTCTCAAGCGTATCCTTAATCACAAATGTCTTGTAAGTGGCGATATCGGTTGGAAGGGTTGTCTTAATGTTGTACTTGTAGTCTGTCCCGTTACTGGCGGTGTTGGTGGGGTCTCGCTATCTGGAGTTCCATCAACATGTGATTTATTTTGGTAAGTGACTTTCGCAGTGTTTTCAATCTTCGCTTCTGTGCTTGTTGCTTTCACCTGCGCTGTGATCACGAGTTCTACTATCTTACTTGCCAAGTTCTCATTCACTTCGTCGACAATCGTGTAAGCTTTGTAGCTTGTGATGTCCATTGGAAGGAGTGCCTTGATATTGTAAGTGTAGTTAGACTCTGGTAATACAAGGGCGTCCGTCAATGTACCATTAATCTTCTTCTCAACCGTTGGAGTTTCACCTGGAGGAGATACTGTGACCGGTTCCGTTTTCCTATTCCCCTGTTTATTAACAGCATTTGTGAAGTCGATAGAAGCTGTATTTGGAATCTGAGGAGTCTTCACACCTTTGTTGATTTGAGCTGGAATAACTAACTTAATTTCTTTGCCAGCTGAATCTGTAGCTGTTATGAACTCTTTCATTGTTGCAGTAACCGTTTGTCCATCCACTTTTACATCGAAGAATTTAGCGGCGTCACCTTCAATGAATGGTTTGTTATCAGCTGTATTGAGAGCTGTCAATCGATCATCCAATGTATCCTTGATAACAAATTTCTTGAAATCTTGGATGTCTGCTGGCAATTGTGACGTAACGATATAGTTGTAAACTTTTTCGTTTTCGATATCCAAATCTGTTACAAGTTCTTTTGTATCAGGAGTCTCAATCATTTTCTCAACTGTAGGATCCTCTTGTGGAGGTGTTACAGTTACTGGTGGAGTAGTAATGACATGTGACTCCCCATTTGGCTTGATGCCCGTCTTCGTTGCCACGTTTGGAAGAGTGGCTTGCACATCATAGTTGAATGGCACACCTGCCTCATTTCCATCAACAGTTGAAAAGATGTGAGTATCATCTCCATTGATTAATTTGATGGCTGCTGGAGAGTTTGGACTAACTGTTACTTTATTTGAAGTTTGCGAATTATTGTTTAAAGTGACATTGGCAGTATTTGGTATTTTAATTTTACCATTTGCATCCGCATACTTTGCAAGAACAGCATTGTCACGGACACGCGCTTGAATCCCTAATGTGATAATCGCAGGACCATTGTTGCCTTTGTTCAACGCCTCAATTTCAGTATTAATTTGACGAAGCTCTAATCGACTCAATTTCGACGCATCTAACTCAAAATAGACACGATCTCGTGAAACACCGTTAACTTGAACGACCTCTTCCTTCAAGTACTTTGCCAAGGTAGTAGCTTCTTTGCCGTTAATCAATACTTTGTCTTCACTTTTTTCATCATGAAGGGACATCAATTCTGGTACCAGAGTATCTTCAATCAAGCAGCGATCGAAAAGACCAGACCATGTGGAATTGAGTTGGTAATAGTAAGCATCCAAGCGAGTTGGCAACTCAAGGTGGTCTGTACCTGCTACATTTAAGTCTTGAGTTACTTTTTTACTAATATCTGTCTTCACTGGTGGAACGACGTAAACCGCATTTGATCGACGTAATTTTGCTGTAGTGTCCTCAGGATCTGCCGTGGCACCATCCCAAATGATTTTCGCTTGGCTCAAGAAACCGAGACCACCATTGTCTGTCATCATCTTTTTGTATTCATCAGGGTTATTCTCGAATGAATATTGATCTTTGATTTTAGCATTGATAACAAGGTTATAGACCTTAAATTTGTGACCACCATAGTTTCCTTCGGTAACAGTATCCGACTCATTCGGACCTTTTAATGGAGGGACTGTCGCATAAACAATGGTGATTGGTTTGCCAGCAGCATCTGTACTTTGCTTCGTCGAAACTTTAAAGTCAGGCAGGGTTTTACCACTTTCACCCTCAACGTGTGCATCCACATAGTCCACATGATAATTCAATGCATCTACGAACATAACATTGTTGTTCATTGCAAGCGCACCATTATACATGTTGTAGCGTACTTTATAAGTAAATGCTTCACCTTGATCAGAAAGTGTTGCTGCATAGGTCGGACGACTAATACTTGGATCTGCAGATTTCAACAATGGATCTTCAGCGATGGTACCAGTCTTGCCATCATCACCATTTGTATCGTTTGAGATATCTTTATCTTTAACATCTTTGGTAGCGCGTGGATAACAATATTGCAAATCTTCTACAGAAATAGTTGAGGCTGCACTTTTCCCGATTTCAGCAGTTGTATATGTCCTAACTTGGAATGTACCTACTAACTTACCAATGGTGTAGTTTTTCTTCTGTGGAACATAGTTTGCCGGGACTTCAATTTCGTTAGCTACGTCGGCTTGTTGCGATGCTTCACTGTATTCCAATTCGTAATCGAACTTATTGTCTCCAGATTTAAAGACAGTGTCTGGCACAGAGATGGTGACTTTCGTTCCTTCCTGTGTAACGGTCCCACGAATTTCCGTAGCTTCGTTCGTTACCTTGTCAACAATCTTTTTACCATTGATGCTCACTGATTTGACCTTATAACCATCTGTGATGGTAAAGTTACCCAATACATCTTGTTTTGTAATGGCGGATGTCAGGGACTGTAAGATATTAGCCGCAAAAGCGTTAATGTCCGATTCCTGAACGTAGTAATTCGCGTCCTTCCCATTCGGGAGCGTTTCAGCACCTGAAGCGACTGATTGCAGAGCCGTTGAAAAGACTTCACGTACGGAACGGGGATCACCAGTTTTGATAGTCGTACGACTATCCGGATCACCAAAAGCATTTTCATAGGCGTACATATAGCCATATCGCGTGTCGAAGGCTTCAAGTGTCTGTTTGTCTTCCCAGAAACCAACTGCAACTTTACCATTGGCCCCTGCTGCGGCCTTTAACTTATTTCCTGCATCTGCCAATTCATTTGCACGTGCAAGGTAGTTTTGCGCTGCTTCTGGCCAACGTCCATTTGTCCCCCAGTCTTTCATCAAACTATAGGTACGATAGAAACTTCGGTCAAAATAGACTGTTGAGTCACTTGGATTATTTGGGTCGCGATATCCGTTAGCCACTCCGTCAGTAATCAAAAGGAAAACAGTCTTACGGTTATTTGCCATACCCCCATCATTATTCTTGATGGCTTCGTATTGCTTGATGGCATCGTCAATAGCGGGTACAGTCGGTGTCCCGCCACCGGTTGATATCTTGGTAATTTCAGCATTAATAGCATCAGTAGAAGACATCAAATTGCCATTCGATTCAAAACGATAGCGACCACTGGACTGTTCCTGTGTTTCTCGTAGTGTTTTAAAGTTACTATCTGTCCCGGTTATCTCCAAAGAAGCGTTGGTAAAATCGTAATATCCTTTAGCAAACATACCTTTGATATTCATTGAGGTGCTGCCCGCATAACGAAGAAATGTACGAGTGTAGTAGCTAAAAATTGGTTCCTCTGGTTGATAGAAATCCGTTACTTGACCGCGTTCTGGATCATTATACGTGTAAGAATCACCAACAGCAATAGTATCCATGTCAACATATGCCCAAGGAGAATTACGATCAGGAACAAAGCGACTAGCTCGAGAAAGAATGTCCGCATCGTCATATAGACGCTCCGCATCGATACCCGCATAGGAGGTAATCATGACACGGTCAGTAGTCTTAGGATCATTTGTAAAAACTAACTTCGGATTATTTTCATCATAAGCTTTAGCACTAGTTGTTTCTGTAACCTTCTTCAATGCCTCTTTAATATTCGGCATAGTTTTTTCAAAAGAACCACTGGCGTCCTGAATAATGACCAAGTAAACCTTTCGAGCTTTGCCTCTCTGTTTTTGATTGCATGTTTTTCTCTAAAATATTTTATTCTTTTTTCCTACGGAACGTGAGTATTCCAGCCACACCTGCTAGAAGGACAGCACCAAACACTGTAAAAATTGACATTTGTTCTCCAGTTTTTGGTAAGACATTCTTGTTCTCTTTCATTGTCGAACATTCTTGTACCTTATCACCCGACTTAGCTGTTTGCTGCTCCTCAAGTACTGATTGTTGTGGTTGAACCGTCTTCTTGGACCCAACACGGTAAACCGCTGGGGTACCAGCTGTTTCTACAACCATTGGTTCGTTAGCATTGGCAATGCCTGTTGCGATTGTCCAATGTGTAGGTTGTGGTCGTGGTTTTTGAACCAAGTACTGCAGGAGTTTTCAACTCGCGTTTGCCTTCTTCAAGATTTGCATCCAATTCTTCGACAGCTGCGGGTGCTGGAATTGCTTCGGTCACAACTTCTGTTTTTGTTCCCACTGAGACACGTTTAGGGATCATCGGTATTGTTTCAGTGCCTTGATCGCGGACACCATTTGTTACCGTATACGTGATTTCTCCGGGTGTTCCTTCGTTGAGAACTGTCTGCGTATTGGCTTTAACTTCAGGGTCTGCAATGTAGGCAGTTGCTACTGGAACATTTTCCTTTTCCTCAGTCACAATAGGTGCTGGTTGAGGCATTGAACTCATCCTATTTATTTGAGCATACAAGGCTTCGATTTGAGCGACCAATTCCCTAGATTGAGTTTTATTGATTGCCTTTAATCCAACTAAATTAATCTCGTCAAGGGGCTGTAAAGCATAGGGTTTATCAGCTTCGGTGTATGCTGGATCTTGAACAATTTCCAAAGCTTCCGCATAAAGTGCTCGGGAATTATTGATGAGAGACCATTCATTTGCGTCTGGAACATCTTCGTCAGCTGGAGGATCTTGAGCATAAATGGTAAGTCCAAATAACAAGGAATTATCTTGATAAGCATTAAATGAGGATAGAACAGTGGTAGAAAACAGAGTGATAACTGATGCTACGGCGACTTTCTGCAAACATTTGTCCATAAGGATCTCCTTTGAATATTCTTTTTCTTTATTATCTCTAATTGTTACAGTAACTCGAGAAGCATTTTTTCAACATCTTCTTTAGCTACTTCCGACACTTCGATGTTCTGAATCGTACCATTTGCATCTACAAAGGAACGGCTTCTACTTGTAGTTTAGCTGCGGCACTCAATTCATTATCGAAATAATAAGGGAAAGTGTATCCCTCTTCTTTAACATATTTTTGAGCAGACTCTTTGGTCTCTCGGTCATTATCTGTCGCATTGATGAGAACGAACTCAATTTCATTACCATGCTTCTTATACATTTCCTCTATGATAGGTAGCATTTGTTGGTAACGAGGGCACCAACTCCCCCACTCCACAATCAGAGTTGGTTTGTTGGCAAATTGAGTGGATGAAACAGATTGACCTTTTATATCCGTCACATCGAACTCTGGTAAGTTCTTGTTAAGCAATCCCATCACAGCTGGGAGAGATTCTTCTGTCTCTGAAGAAGCAGTTGAAGTAGTTTTCTGACTCGCTTTTTCTGCAGCTTGATGACTAGAATAAAAAATATATCCTGTCCCGGCTACAATCGCAATGAGGGCGACGACTAAAATGATTAAATTCCTATATCCTTTCAATTAGCATATTCCTTTCTTATAGCAATTATTAATCTGCCGTATTTTACCACATTTTTTTATTAAATAAAAGATGTAAGCCTTGGAATTTTTTGCTTGAAAACGCTTTTGTTTTTTGTTTATAGCAACAAATAATGGGGTTTTATAATTTCCCCTACTAATCTTACTTTTCCCCTTATTCCAAAAGGTTTTGTCTGCTAAATAATTTTATTTTTATGCAAAATAAAACAAAAAAATATTTTGATAACTAAAAAAGAGAACCAAATGGTTCTCTTTTTTAGTTAGTTATACTAAAGATAAAGTTAATAACATATCCTCGATATGCTGGATAGATCTCTCACGACCTAAAAGATAAATGGTATTTGGCAATTCTGGTCCATGCATTTCGCCTGAAACAGCAATACGGATTGGCATGAAGAGATTTTTACCTTTGATGCCAGTTTCTTTTTGAACAGCTTTGATTTGTGGGAAGATATTTTCCGGTTGGAATTCTTCATCTGTCATAGCTTCCAACTTGGCTTTGAAGGCTTCAAGTACCGTTGGTACGGTTTCACCAGCCATGACTTCACGTTCAGTATCCGTCAATTCTGGGAAATCTGAAAAGAAGAGATCTGTCAAGGACACGATTTCATCTGCTGATTTCATTTGTGGCTTGTAGAGTTCTACCAATTTTTCAGCTTTGTCGGTCAGACGTCCTGCTTCTTCTAAGAATGGTTTACAGAGTTCAAAGACAGTTTCTAAATCAGCATTCTTAATGTAGTCATTGCTCATCCAGTCCAACTTCTTCTGATCAAAGGCTGCTGGTGATTTGCTGAGACGATGTTCATCAAAGAGCTCAATGAGTTGCTCACGTGAGAAAATCTCCTCTTCACCACCAGGATTCCAACCCAAGAGGGCAATAAAGTTAAAGACAGCTTCAGGCAAATAGCCTTTTTTACGGTAGTCTTCGATGAATTGAAGCGTATTGGTGTCACGTTTTGACAACTTCTTACCAGTTTCAGAATTGATGATAAGGGTCATATGACCAAATTCTGGTGCATCCCAACCAAGTGCTTCATAAACCATGAGTTGTTTTGGCGTATTGGCAATGTGGTCGTCTCCACGGATAACGTGAGAAATCTGCATATCATGGTCATCCACGACAACGGCGAAACTATAGGTTGGGTAGCCATCTTTTTTCTGGATAACCCAGTCACCACCGATGTTACCACCCTCAAACTCAATATCACCTTTGACCAGGTCAGTCCATTTATAGATACCAGCTTCGTTAACTGCTAGGCGGACAGTCGGAACGATACCTGCTGCCTCACGCTCTGCAATATAAGCAGTTTTTTGATCTTCGGACATCCCGAGGAATTCATTGATGTAACGAGGTGTTTCGCCTGCTGCTTCTTGGCGTTCTCGCTCAGCCGCCAATTCTTCCTCAGTCACGTATGATTTGTAGGCTTTGCCTTCTGCCAAGAGTTGGTCGATGTATTTTTGGTAAAGGTCCAAACGTTCTGACTGACGGTAGTTTTCATGGGTCTCCGGACTTTCGTCCCAGTCAATGCCCAACCAACGTAGGTTTTCAAGCTGGCTACGCTCACCGTCTTCTACGTGGCGTTTACGGTCTGTATCCTCAATACGGATTAAGAAAGTACCGCCATGGTGACGAGCATACAGGTAATTAAAGAGCGCAGTTCGCGCATTTCCGATGTGTAAAAGCCCTGTTGGACTTGGTGCATAACGCACGCGAATTTTATCTGACATGTTTTTCTCCTAGTCATTATTTTCAATCATTTCTAGTATAGCACAATATTGATTTTTAGACGAAAAAATCAGCCAAAGAGGCTGATTTCTACTATAAATGTTTATCCCTTATCTCGACTATTCAAGATGAGATTGAGTACAACGGCAACGACCGTCGCGATCACAATTCCATTGGTCAAGAACATTTGGACCGTAGTCGGTAGACTAACAAATAGATTGGTACCATTAAAGCCGACACCGGCTGCAATGGCAACTGCTGCGATGATGAAATTGTGCTCATTCCCAGCAAAGTCCACACGATTGAGCATCTGCATTCCCTGTAGCGCCACCATTCCAAAAAGAACCAGCATGGCACCACCCAAAACAGGACTTGGAATCATTTGTGCTAGGGCACCAAATTTAGGCAAGAGACCAATAACGACCAAGAATCCTGCTGTGTAGTAGATAGGACGACGGGTCTTGATACCAGACAAGCAGACCAGACCGACATTTTGTGAAAATCCTGTATAAGGGAAGGTGTTGAAAATTCCGCCTAAAAGCACCGCAATCCCTTCTGAACGGTAACCATTGCGCAAACGCTGTTCTGTCAGCTTGTCATCTGTCAAATCTGACAAGGCCAAGTATACACCCGTTGACTCAACCATAGAAACCGTTGCAATGATACACATCATGAGGATAGATGTGAATTCAAAAGTCGGAGCCCCAAAGTAGAATGGCGTTGGTACGTGAACCCATGGTGCATCCGCTACTACCGATGTATCCACCAAACCCATAAAAGCGGCGATAAGAGTCCCTGCGACAAGACCAATAAGGATTGAAATAGATTTAACAAACCCTTTGGCAAACATATGAACCAAGAGGATAATCAAAATCGTGATGAGCGCCAAAATCAAACTTTGCAGGGTTGGCTCAGCGGTGTTATTCCCCATATTACCCATAGCAACGGGAATCAAGGTCAAACCGATGGTTGTGATAACCGCACCAGTTACGATTGGTGGGAAGAGACCCGCAATTTTTGAGAAGATACCTGCCACTAAAATGACGTAGATTCCCGACGCAATCAAGGCACCAAACATGGCACCAGATCCTTGTTGCGCACCAATGATTGAAAGTGGCGCAACCGATTGGAAAGCACAGCCCAAAACAACTGGTAAACCAACGAGATCAAGTAGGTCAATTGTGTTGCTGAATAGCCCAAAACAGAGGCAATCATGATTGGCACTAAGATAGATCCTGCATACATTGAGAGCAAGTGTTGTAAACCTAGAATAGCTGATTGTGAGTGAGAATGTTCTTGATGTTGCATCAAGCGTCTGCCTCCATAAAATGTAGTTGTCCTTGATCAAAGTTTTTAATTCGTGCAAGTGATGTCACTTGGACGCCGGTTTCTTCTAACAGTTTACGTCCATCTTGGAAAGATTTCTCGATAACAATACCAACACCAACCACTTTAGCTCCTGCTTGTGAGATGATGTCAAGCAATCCCTTTGCCGCTTGACCATTGGCCAAAAAGTCGTCGATAACCAAGACTTTGTCCTCAGAACTAAGGAATTTTCCAGCAATAGACACAGTGGAAGTAACCTGCTTAGTGAAAGAATAAACCTCCGCGGTCAAAATCCCCTCTGTCATCGTAATGTTCTTATGCTTTTTCGCAAAAATCATTGGTACATCCAATGCTTCTGCCATAGAAGCTGCTGGTGCAATTCCTGATGCCTCAATAGTGACTACCTTAGTAATCCCTGCATCGCGATAGGTCTCCGCAAAGACTTTTCCCATTTCCTTCATCAATTTATGATCCACTTGGTGGGTGAGAAAGGAGTCTACTTTTAAAATTTTTTCTCCTAGAATATCTCCATCTTTTAAAATGCGTTCTTCTAATAACTTCATGTGTTCTCCTTATTTTCAAAAACAAAAAAGAGCCTGCTCGCTTTTCTTTGGAATACCAAAGAAAAGCTTGGGTGATACACCACAAGCAAGCTCCATGCTCACTTATTGTTAGACATTCCGGTGTCTTGTAGAAACGCTGAGCCAATTCTCAACATAAATAAGTCTTTTATTTTGTTCGGGAAATTCCCTTGATTGAAATAGTCTAGCATTTTATATCCAATTTGTAAACAACTTTTAACCTTAATTTAGGATATTTTTTTGATCAATGTTCGCGATTTACAATAAATGTATAAAAAACTAAAATAAAACTCAGGCTAAGAGCCGTCAAGCTAATCAAATCAATCGGTACAATCAAAATCAAACCTGAAGCAAAAGGATAGTTCCCAATTGAAAATAGGTACCGATTCCACTACTAAGCAAGGCCAGTTGTTCCTCTGGTAAGGTATTCAGAATGAGCGCATTCAACTTTGGACTGATGACAGCCGCTATCATCATAAGAATCAGTAACATCAGCCCAACTCCGTAAATATGGTGTTGATAAAAGAAGAAAAAGAGACCAGAGACAAACAGTGTTAACAGACGAACAACGGTCATGATGGAAGGCCGTTTTAACAAAGTCATAGCAAGAATACTACCAACGATTCCACCAACAAGATGAAATAGACCGATGACCGCCAAGGTCGTGGTCGGATTGACAATGACAAATCGTGAATCTTGAGTCATCATCACCGCAATGATAATGGACATCACATTGAGAAGACCGTTAACGACAGGGGCAACGACCATGCAAAATTTGATTTCTGGAATCTTGATACATTCGTGAATAGCGGTTTTGAGGTTTCGCCACATATCTTTGAGGAGAGGTTGTTCTCTTTGTCCTGACACCTGAATAGGCCGTTCCTCCAAAAGCTGGAGAAGCTTCGGCTTGATAAACAGGAGAAAGCCCAGACTGATGGCAAAGATCCCCGCATTGACAAAAGCTAAAGCTTGATAGCTCATGATACTGACCAAAAGCGCACCAGCCGATTGAAAACCAATGCAAAGGAAGAACTCACTGCTTGGCGAAAAGAATAACTGGTTTCTCGTTCGCCGTCGGAGATAATCCGCAAGCTCAATGGCGTATAAAGGCCATTTTCATATTGACCAGCCAAGTCGGAGAGAAAATTCATCAGAGAAACGATGATGACAACCCACAAACTAGGCGCAAAACCCATCACCAAACCAACCAATAAATAAAGTAGGACACGAAATACAGGAGTCTGGAGAATGGTCCCAACTTTATCCGTCGTCTGATCGGCAAAGTAGCCCATGACAAATCCGGTTAATATCGGCAAGGTTTCAGAAACACTAACGATAGCAATAGCCAGCTTAGCATTTGGCAACTGAAGAATGTAAGTCATAAGTGCCAAATAATAAAGGACATCGCCAAAGTTTGATAGCATATCGCTTGCAAATAAGGTCATGTAAATTTTATTGGTTAATACTTTTTTCATGATTTTTACATTTTGTCTGAATGTTCAGATTTTTGTTTTTCTTAAAGAAAGAGCATGTTTGCTCCTTCTTTACTTATAAACAATGAACCTCTAAGCGGCTAAAGACAAAATCACCTGTTACCTCTAGTAACTTGTCCGTCTGCGCACCACTTGGATTGGCCTTGATGGAACTCATTACCGTATCACCTGTGATGCGAACAGCCCAAGTCTTTGGAACATAGAGTTTTAAAGTTGAAAAGACGGTATCACCAGAATAAGTAGCTTTGTCCCCCAACATGCTATCGGCCGTAAAATAAACAGAACTAGCAGAAAAGAATGTATCACCACTGACATCAGTAAAAGGGGTATCAATATAGCACGTACTACCACCAAAAACTGTATCAGAATTGGATGATTTAACCTTTCCCATATCGGAGTCACTTGCCTTGCCAAATAACCTTTTCTCTGTTTTAGCACTGCGATAGAAGTTGAATCTTCTCTCTTTTTTAAACAGCATCCGCACTCCGATATAAATGAGAAGACTGGCTACAATCAAGGTCCCTGTCCCTACGCGCAACCATTGAAAATGATGATTGAGCAAGATAAAAACAGCAAGCGATTCACAGATACTGATGATATACGATTTGCAGAAAATAGATAGATTCCCCAGCCTCCAAATCAATCTCAACCAGCGGAAATTGCATATTGCTGTCAATAGTGTATTTCATTCGATTATCCATGTGTTTCTCCTTATCCGTTATTTGCTGCTGCTTCCATCTGCTTGACATAGTCAATAGCGATGACTAAGGTAACAACCAAATCTGCATAGTCATCTTCCAAGACTTGTCCCTGATAGGTAGAGGCTAAACGCAACCATTCTTGATGAATTTGTGCGATTGTTCGACCATTTTTCGACAAAGTGAAATTCATATCCCACCAGTCACCGTTGATTTCAAGTCCCAGATTATTGATGCTATACTTATCCTTAAAAAAAGTAAACTCCTTCAGTAACGTAAAGGTCTCCCCACTCGCCATGGTCACTTCAAACTCAGGCAAGAGAAAAGAAAATCGATGCTTGATGGATGAAACTTCTTTTCCTAAACTATCGGTCACTGTAAATTCTTTAAACCATTTCAAAAATGAACCTTCTACATGATAGACTGGCAGTCCCAATTCATCTGCGATATCAAAGGTCCCATTTAAGGACAAAAATTTTTGCTTGATTCGGTATTCTTTCATGATACATCCTCACTTTCTTTTTTGTACCACATGATTAATACAAATATAGCACCAAGCTCTGCTATCGTCAAGAAAAGACTAAAAAAGAGTTCGGGACAAAAGTCAGTTCCAAACTCTTGTTTTATATATTTTTTTGACATAAGAGGAGACTGCCGCAAAATCGCCATGTCCTCACGCACGCTTTCTTCTACATCTGTAAAAGGGAGAAAATCCTGACCAGCTACATCCACGCCCAAATCACGGGCCAACTGCTGGGCAAATCCCTCATTTGTAAAGGTCTGAGCGCCACAGTCCGTATGATGCAAAACGACAATTTCCCGTGTTCCTAATTGCTGCTGAGAAATCACCAAGGATCGCAACATATCATCGGTGATCCGTCCACCAGCATTTCGCAAGATATGAGCATCACCAAGTGCTAGTCCTAGCGCCTGCGCCACATGTAGACGAGAATCCATGCAGGTCACAATAGCTACTTTTGTCTTCGGTCTAAGTGGCAGATGATGGGTACCATGAAGGTCCACATAGGCTCGATTGGCTTTCATAAAATTCTTGAAATAGGACATGGGAACTCCTTCTTTATTCGAAATACAAACTATTATGATGTTGCATATTGTATCATTTTTAATAGATTTTGTCTTTTCGAACTGCTTCGCGAGTGTTTCAGCCGAACTATGCTATAACAACCGTAGTTTTCACGAAAGAATTAGGACGATTATGAAAAAATATATGATTGGAGCATTCCTCACCATTGGGCTTGGAGCTCTGCTATTTTTCTTCTACCAAGAAAATCAATATACTCAACAGCACGAGGATTTTCTGCCAATTTTTGAGAAAACCGTTGGACAATCTCCCGGCTATAAGGCAAGTAGTTGGCGGGAAAAGCGGAGCATCAGACGTCAGGTGCTTGAGGACATTGAGCGTCTTGATAAAATGGGCTGGAGTAAAACAACAATCCAAAAAGGCTATTTGGAGACTTTAGGAGATATATCGGATAACCAAGAGCCTATGGCTCAGAAGCTTCAAGAAGCCTATGAAGATACACTTCTAATCGGACAATCAGGTTTTATGGACTTGTGGAACGCTGATATGGAGGATGTGAGCCCACTTGCAGCTCAAAATCGGTTACAAGTTCTTATGAATTATATACACTTTCCTAAGAAGTTAGTGCAGGATCCAAAAGAAATAGAGCATTTATTAAGAGCCTTCTCTCCCCAATTATCTCCTATTGACCCTTTTTGGCAAGATTTAGCAGATACGGTTCAGGCAGCCTTTCCCCTAGGAACATTAGCCCACGACGGCAAACTTCAAAAGCAAACCCACCAGCTACGCTACCTCATTTCTGCTCAACAAGTACAATGGGTCCGAGATAATTTCCGATCTGCTCAAGAAGACGATCGAACAGCGCTGGCTAAATACTTAGCAACTTTAAAAGAGGATGATTATAATTTGAATGAATCCTCCCGACTTCACAATAAACTTGCAACAATCGACAATGGCAAAAAATCGGACCAAGAAGCGCAATACGCAGATGATATTTCGCAAAATAATTTCAAAGTCGTCCTACATTTCCATGCAGAATTTAACCTATCTGAAAACGGTAAATTTCTCAACAAAATAGATCCCGAGGATACGAACGAAAATGGAATTGTAAATGGCGCAAGTTTTAATTATGCCGACAAAAATGATGCTGTCCACCAACAACTAGATGTTGACCCAGTCAAACTGCACGACCCTAAGTTTATTGTCAAGGAAACGGATAACGAAACGGTTCATGCTAATGAAAAAGAGGCTTCAGACTTTGAGTCTCCTAGTAAAAAAGAAGAGAGCGACGAAAATAACACAATAAAGTGGAACTCCGTTTGGAATTCCATTTTTTCTTATGCAAAAACCTTCTGCAGAACCTCTCCTAGCGTGGTGACACCAATGACCTGGATGCCCGTAGGCACCTGAATACCTGTCAAAGAATTTTTGGGTACGTAGACTTTCGTAAAGCCTAGTTTTGCTGCTTCATTGATTCGTTGCTCAATGCGGTTGACACGGCGGATTTCCCCCGTCAAGCCGATTTCGCCGATGAAGCACTCTTGAGGATTGGTCGGCTTATCCTTGTAGCTGGACGCGATAGCGACAGCGACTGCTAGGTCAATAGCTGGTTCGTCCAAGCGGACGCCTCCAGCTGATTTGAGATAAGCATCTTGATTTTGTAAGAGAAGACCTGCTCGTTTTTCCAGCACAGCCATGATCAGACTGGCACGGTTAAAATCAAGTCCCGTCGTTGTTCGCTTAGCATTACCAAACATGGTTGGCGTGACCAAAGCCTGTACTTCAGCTAGGATAGGACGCGTTCCCTCCATGGTCACGACGATGGCAGATCCTGTCGCACCGTCTAGCCGTTCTTCCAAGAAAACTTCGCTAGGATTGGTCACTTCAACTAGACCCTGAGACTGCATTTCAAAAATGCCGATTTCATTGGTAGAGCCAAAGCGATTTTTGACTGCTCGCAAAATACGGAAGGTGTGCTGGCGTTCGCCTTCAAAGTAAAGAACGGTGTCCACCATATGCTCCAGAGTACGCGGTCCAGCCAGCGTACCTTCTTTGGTCATGTGGCCGACGATAAAGGTGGCAATATTATTGGTCTTGGCAATCTGCATGAATTCATTGGTCACTTCACGGACCTGACTGACAGAACCTTGAACACTGGAAATTTCTGGACTCATAATGGTTTGGATGGAGTCAATAACCAGAAAATCAGGCTTAATTTTCTCAATCTCGGTACGGATGCTCTGCATATTGGTCTCTGCATAGAGACAAAACTCGCTGTCAATGTCGCCCAAGCGCTCGGCGCGCAGCTTGATTTGCTGAGCAGATTCTTCCCCAGATACATAGAGCACGGTGCCGATAGTAGATAGCTGGGTGGAGACTTGTAAGAGTAAAGTAGATTTCCCGATGCCAGGGTCACCGCCGATCAAAACGAGGCTTCCTGGAACCACACCACCGCCAAGCACTCGGTTAAATTCGTCCATATTGGTCTTGGTCCGTGCAACCTGAATAGAAGACACTTCATTCAGCTTCATCGGGCGCGTCTTTTCCCCTGTTAGACTAATTCGCTCGTTTTTGACCTCGGCCACTTCTACTTCTTCGACAAAGCTAGACCAAGCACCGCAATTGGGACAACGCCCTAGATACTTGGGTGAATGGTATTCACAATTTTGACAGACAAAAGTTGATTTTTTCTTAGCGATGATGGTTTCCTCTACAATTCTACTTCAATAATTTGGCAATACTCAATCATTTCTAGTGGAGCAAAAGGCCGCATGAGCATGCCATGACAGACGATGATCACACAATCGTAGTGCCGATACTGTTCGAGCGCTGTCAGAAAACGTTCCTTCATTTGACTAGCAGTTTCATAGCAAACTGGCGAATGAACCGGCAATTCTCCATTATAATCTTCATATAGTTGAACCGCTTGCATAGCCTCGTCTCTAGTTGCATTTTGGCCTGTCATATCTGGCCTCCACTCATGAAAGAAGGGCTCAACCAAGAGTGGCAGATGGATTTCACGGACAATAGTTGCCGCCGTTTCCAAGGCTCTTGTAACAGAGGACGAGACAATGACCTGCGCCTGCAATAAACGATTATCTTTTGCCATTCTAGTTGCGATCGCTCTGCCATTTTCCGACAAGGGAGCCAAGTCACGTCCAAAACCTGTGTAAGTACTTTTGCCATCTAGCATGCTATAATCTGGCTCACTATGTCGCACAAAAAGAATCTTCATCTATTTTCCCGTAGAGCCAAAACCGCCTGTGCGCTCGCCTGTCGCCTCATCACCATCTGCAACAAGGAAGGGTGCAAAAACAGCTTGAACAATGCGCTCGCCGACTTCCACAACAACCGTTTCATCGGTAATATTTTTCATTTGTGCAAAGATATGTCCCTCATTGGCTTCATTGCCATAATAATCACCATCAATGACCCCAACTGAGTTGATGAGGACCAAACCTTTCTTACGTGGATTGGACGAACGGTCATAAAGATAGAGTACCTCAGTCTCTTGCATGTAGGCTTTGTTGCCTGTTGGCACTAGCTTAATTTCACCTGGGAGCAATTCCACGCGCTCCGCTGCTTTTAAATCATAGCCCGCTGCATGGGCAGTTTCCCGCTTGGGCAACAAGTTTTCGTCTGTAAAACGAGATACTAACTCAAATCCACGAATTTTCATACATTCTATCCTCATTTCCTTGATTTCTTTCCATTATACCACAGAAATCAGGCACAGAAAGTCACCAAGCTGAAAAAGACCCTTTCCTGTTTTATTCGTAAATTCTCGGTAAAATAAAAAAAGATCAGCACTAGCCCATCCTTCTTCAGGTGATTCATTTAAAAGTCATGGGAAAATGGATGCAATGGATGAGCGATAACTATCGTTTTACGATCCTGTTGCTATCTACTACAGCTTTGGAGGGGGGCCATTAACTAGTCTAACCACCAGATTGGTAGAATTACTATTGCCGTCAGCCCTATTAAAAAGACGAGAACGATTCCTGTCTTCTTTCTAGACCTTCATCCTTTGAAATCCTTTATGCGCATCTCAAATCTCCATGTGTTAATCCTATTTTATCATAGATTTTTTCCTTGCCTAATATATAAATCCTATAACTTTTTTAGGTTTCTTTATCAGATAACAGTCCATTCCTTTGAGAACGAAACTGTTTCAAACATGCCCATTTTATAGAGAAAAAATACTAAATATAGCTTTTTACTATTTCACCTGCCACTTCTTTCCCTGGTTGGATGAGAAAACGCTCCCAACTAAATAAGCTAAGCTTGTCTTTATTTACCCGCACAGCTCCGTCTATGGTATAATAAGTTAAATGCAGCAAAAAGGAGAAAACATGACAAAACAAACCATTGCTGTCTTGGGCCCAGGTTCTTGGGGAACCGCCCTCGCACAAGTACTCAATGATAACGGACATAATGTCCGTATCTGGGGTAATTCAGCAGAACAAATTGATGAAATCAACGAACATCATACTAACAAACGTTATTTTAAGGATATTGTCCTTGATGAGAACATTGTAGGCTACAAAGACTTAGCAGAGACGCTCGATGGCGTAGATGCCATACTTTTCGTAGTACCAACCAAGGTGACGCGCCTAGTGGCTCAACAAGTGGCTCAAGTGCTCACAAAAAAAGTGGTCATCATGCACGCTTCTAAAGGTCTGGAACCGAAGAGCCATAAGCGTATATCAACCATCTTGGAAGAAGAAATTCCAGCTCAACTCCGTAGCGAAATTGTGGTTGTTTCAGGACCAAGTCATGCCGAAGAGACTATTAAGCGTGATATCACCCTTATCTCTGCAGCTTCTAAATCCATGGAAACAGCAACCTACGTTCAAAATCTCTTTGGCAATTCCTACTTCCGCCTTTATACCAACACAGATGTCAGCGGTGTTGAAACTGCAGGTGCTCTCAAAAATATTATCGCAGTTGGCGCAGGCGCCCTTCATGGACTGGGTTATGGAGACAATGCAAAAGCTGCCATCATTGCACGCGGCTTGACAGAAATTACCCGCCTCGGCGTCGAAATGGGTGCTAATCCTCTGACCTACAGTGGTTTATCAGGAGTCGGGGACTTGATTGTCACCGGAACTTCTATTCATTCACGCAACTGGCGAGCAGGAGACGCTCTGGGGCGCGGTGAAAAGTTAGAAGATATCGAACGCAATATGGGCATGGTTATCGAAGGGATTTCGACTACCAAGGCAGCCTACGAACTAGCACAAGAATTGGGCGTTTATATGCCAATTACGCAAGCTATTTACAGCGTGATTTACCAAGGAGCTAGCATGGATGAAGCCATCAAAAGTATCATGGCTGGTGAATTCCGTGCTGAAAATGAATGGTCTTAAAAAATATGGAGAAGAATATGACAAAAAAAGTTAGAAAAGCCGTTATCCCCGCAGCTGGTTTGGGAACCCGTTTCCTTCCTGCTACTAAAGCTCTCGCTAAAGAGATGCTGCCGATTGTAGACAAACCAACTATCCAATTTATCGTCGAAGAAGCTCTCAAATCAGGTATCGAAGATATCCTAGTAGTCACTGGTAAATCCAAACGTTCTATCGAAGATCATTTTGACTCAAACTTTGAATTGGAATTCAACCTCAAAGAAAAAGGCAAAACAGATTTGCTCAAGTTAGTGGATGAAACCACTGGCATTCGTCTTCACTTCATCCGTCAGAGTCATCCAAAAGGGTTAGGCGATGCTGTATTACAAGCCAAGGCTTTTGTCGGCAATGAACCTTTCGTCGTTATGCTAGGTGACGACCTTATGGACATTAACGGTACGGAAAAACCATTAACTCAGCAATTGATTGAGGACTACCAAGCAACCCATGCATCTACTATCGCAGTTATGCCTGTTCCTCACGAAGAAGTGTCCGCTTACGGTGTCGTCGCACCACAAGGCGAAGGTGTTAATGGCCTTTACAGCGTTGAGACATTTGTCGAAAAACCAGCACCCGAAGATGCCCCATCTGACTTAGCCATCATTGGTCGCTATCTCTTGACTCCTGAAATCTTCAATATCTTGGAAAATCAAAAACCAGGAGCAGGAAATGAAGTGCAATTGACAGATGCAATTGATACACTCAACAAAACACAGCGCGTATTTGCTCGTGAATTCAAAGGCAATCGCTACGATGTTGGTGATAAATTTGGTTATATGAAGACTTCAATTGACTATGGTCTCAACCACCCACAAACCAAAGGTGACCTGAAACAGTATATCATTGATCTTGGTAAACGCCTAGAAGGTAAACAACATAAAGAAAAATAAGCTAAAAAGATTGGGGAACCCAATCTTTTTTCTATGCTATGATCGTAAGAATGAAAAATCCGATGAGAACAAAATAGAGAGCGCAAGCTAAGTAGCTCTGCCATTTTGCAAAGAGCTGACCTTCATGTGGTGGAGTAATCATGACAGCACAGAGCAAGCCACCGACCAAACCACCCAAATGCCCTGTCAGACTAATAGAGGGTGTCAAAAAGCTAATCGCCAAATTAACCACCAAGAGACCGACATATCGCTCGCCCAAAGCCTTGATATGGGGACTTTTAGCATGATAGCGAAGCAAAGCCATGAGATCAAAAAGCCCAAAGAGCGACGTGGAAGCCCCAGCAGTCACTACGGCAGGAGTAAAATAGAGCACAAAAGCGTTCCCCATCACTCCAGACAAGAGATAAATAGCGAGAAATTTCTTCCAACCAAAAAGCTCCTCCACCTGATAGCCCAAAACGTAGAGCGTCAGACTATTAAAGAGAAAATGCTCCCAGCCAATGTGAACAAAAATAGGCGAAATTAGGCGCCATAGTTGACTTGGGTCCATCTTGATGGCATAGCCCAAAAGTCCACCAAATTCGTAAATTGTATAGGCGTCTGTCGTACGACCAACACGTAACATTTGGATTGCAAAAAAGACTGCTGCCGTCAAGGAGAGCAGTGCATTTGTAGCTAGAAATCGTTTATCAAATGCTTGCTTCATTTATTTCTTATGTACACTTTCTGATTCAAAGTTTTTTCTTTCTAGTATGATAGCATGATTTATGATTTTTTTCTAAACCTAACCTTGCTCTTGCTATTTAAAACAAGTTTTCTTAGAATAGTAGTGAGATTTATAGTGGAAAAAGATAGGAGAAGACATGCAGGATTTAACCAAAGGGAGTCCCATTCGCATCATTTTGTGGTTTACAACTCCCTTGCTGATTGGAAGTTTCTTCCAACTGGCTTATAATTTTGCCGATAGTATGATTGTTGGGCACACCTTGGGACAGACTGCTTTTGCTAGTGTCGGTGCTACAGGAAGTTTGGTTTTTTTAATCATCGGATTTGCTCAAGGGTTGACGTCGGGATTATCCATTGTGACCTCTCAAAAATTCGGCGCTGGAGACCAGATAGGCGTCAAAAAAAGCTTTGTACATGGACTCTTTTATTCCATGGCAGTCAGCCTAGTCCTTTCCATTTTAGCATTGATCTTTTCTCGCTCTATGCTGGTTCTCATGCAGACACCTGAACGCCTATTAAACCATGCACATGTTTTTCTCTTAGCCATATTTGGTGGGATGATTTTCACAATCCTCTTTAACTACCTATCCAGTGCTATTCGTGCTCTAGGAAATTACAAAACACCCTTGATAGCGTTGATGATTGCTTGCCTTATCAACATTATTTTGGATTTTGTTTTCATCTTAAACTTCCACATGGGAGTCTTCGGCGCAGGCCTTGCCACCATTATCGCGCAAGCATTTTCCGTTTTCTATCTTCTTTTTTACATCCATTTTAAGGTTCCTTATTTTCAGGTTGGATTAGCCGATTTGAAACTAGATAAGATAAATCTGAAAAATCACGCTCGACTTGGATTTCCTATGGCTTTTCAAGCTAGCATCATCGCTCTGGGTACCATTACACTGCAAATCGCGCTCAATAAGCTGGGAACAGATGCTGTTGCTGCGCAATCTATCGCCAGTAAAACAGACCAATTAGCTATGTTTCCTATGATGAATCTAGGACTAGCTATCTCGACCTTTACGGCGCAAAATTATGGTGCCAAGCAATATCAACGTATCTTATCAGGCTTGAAGAAAACAGTTATCATCAATATTCTCTGGTCCATTTTCTTTGCTACCCTGCTGATCGTGTTCAATCGTTTCTTCTCAGGACTCTTTGTGGCAAATGCCAGCCCAACCGTACTAAATCTCGTATTGACCTACTATATTATCAACGGTTGCTGTTACTGGATTTTGTCCATCCTCTTCATTCTACGCAGCTTTATTCAGGGTCTAGGCTACGGTTTTGTCCCCACTTTGGCTGGTTTTATGGAGTTAATCATGCGAGCAGATGTCGCTATTATCGGTCTCATATACTTTGGATTTACAGGAGTAGCTACTGCTAGTCCCGCCGCTTGGATTGGCAGCGTCCTCGTTCTCATCCCAAGTACCCTTATACTCACGCGCCAGCTTAAAGCACGAACTATAGAAAACAAAACGTAAAAAGCCTAGCCTCAAACTTTTTCAATGGATGTTTTTCCAGAAAGAGTTTGACAGCAGGGCTTTTCTTCTTCAATTATTTTTTTGAGAAGCTAACTTCAAAAACAAAATCTTTTTGCTTAGTTGTCTGATAGATATCCCAGAGTGATCGCCAATGTGTGCAGGTGTGCTTCTGTTACACGGTAGTTTTCCGGGACATCCCATTCAATAACATTGTCAGGATACATTTGCAAGCCTAAGTCCAATTTATCCGTCATTTTATTATCATAAGAGAAAATTTGTGCCCCGTCAGTTGTTTTATAGATAACCTGTACAAAGAGAGCATTCTCTTCATCCATTGAATTTTTTAAACCATTTGGTCCTACTGGTGGTTCCACTTGATTCATACCATCTAGAACAGGTTGTTCAGGCTTGATTGGTTCTTCAACATTTTGTGCTGGTTCAGGAACAACTGGTTGAGCTGTTTTTTGCGCAGCAATTCCATAAAAGGCAGTTCCTTCTTGGTTCCAACCACGCTTTGCCAATACTGTATATTCATTGGCATCTTTCGTATACAAATGAACTTTCAAACCTTTGTGATAAAGACGATAAACGACATCACCTTGATTATCTGAAGTGGTCCAAGCAGTTCCTTCTTGGCTCCAACCACGTTTTGCTAATACTGCGTATTCATTTGAATCTTTGGTATAGAGATGAACTTTGAGTCCCGTATGGTAGAGACGATAGAGAGGTGTGTCTGCGTGAACTTGCGCACTCGCTGATAAACCGACAAACAAGAAAACAAGTGCCAGCAAACCAGCTACAAAAGATTGCTTTTTCATATAAACTCCTTATAGCAATCCTATATATATGCATTTCAAAATTTCACAAATTACTTTTGTCCATCTAAATACAGTAAAAATCTCCTCATTATGCATTAAAAAGAACTCTGCTTTTACAAATAACAGAAACTTTCTACTGGAATATCAAAGTTTTCTTTCGCAAACTCCTGCGACTGAAAAGGATAAATAGTCGACACCGATCTCCCAGAAAAATCCTTCAGATAGCGATCATAATATCCACCACCAAAGCCAATGCGATACCCCTCCTTATTCCAAGCTAGACCTGGCACATGAATGAGATCGATCTGATCCGGGCTAATTTCTTTGTCAGAAATGGGCTCGCGAACACCAAAGGAACTTATTTGAAGCTGGGCAGCGTCATATTCCACAAATATCATTCTTCCTTTTCCAAAGGTTTTGGGAACGAGGACTCGTTTCCCATCCGCGAGAGCAGCGTCAATCAACAGTTGTGTATTAAACTCAACGTCCATAGATAAAAAGGTGGCAATAGTCCCAGCTTCTTGGTAAGCAGAGGACGCTAGGATTTGTTTCGTTAGCTCTTTATCCCATCTTACCTTCTCAGTACTATCTAGTGCTTGGAGTTGCGCAATCATCTGCTTTCGTAGCACAGCTTTTTTCATCAAAGACTCACTTCCTCTAAGAAATCACCAGCAACTTCTAGCAAATAGAAATGGTGCTTTCTTTTTTCTTCTATTATGCCAAAAAAGAGGACATTTGTCAGAAACAATCAAATTTTCTTTCCAAATATTTGTTACAGTTTCCTATAATAGAGGCATTGACATGATCCATTTTTTTGCTAAAATTTTTTTGATGCTGCAAAACAGCACAACTATTATGTCATCGGAGGTCATATGAAAAAGAAAACACTCTATCTCATCCTACTTACAGGACTTGTTCTATCAGTAAGCATCCTTCCCTTAAAGGCATGTGCGGACAGCCAGTCTTGGAAAAGTTGGTTGATTGAACAATATTTTTGGTTACGTGGTGATAAAAGTTACTACGATCAGCAAGATGAAGCTATTTTTGACCAGTATGTCAAATCATCTGGCGAAAAAAGCAATCTCGGCTTCTACCTATCAACTAGCGATGTCAACGGCCCATTGAAATATGATTACGTTTCTAGAGAATTTCAAGCTTATACCTGGAACGACAATGAGAAACCCGATCAAAAAGTGATCTTTTATCTTCACGGCGGTTCTTATCTAAACAATCCGTCTTCTTATCATATCGCAGCCCTACGCAAGATTTCGGAAAAATTGGATGCAAAAATCGTCCTTCCTATCTATCCTAAGGCTCCAACTTATCACTATCATAAGGCCATGCCTTTGCTCGTTGATTATTATAAAAAGACTCTAAAAGAAACCAAAGCCGAAAATCTAATCTTAATGGGAGATTCTGCTGGAGGCGGGCTAGCTCTTGGTTTGGCATTAGCCCTCAAAGAAGAGCCCGAAAAACCAGCTATGCCAAAAGATATTATCCTGCTTTCTCCTTGGTTAGATGTCTCAATGGAAAATCCAGACATCAAACAATATGAATCTGTTGACCCCATCTTGTCAGCTTGGGGATTGGAACGCGTTGGTCAACTCTGGTCCGACCATAATGTCAAGCACCCTTATGTCAGCCCTATTTACGGTGATATGGCCGGCTTGCCAAAAATCACTTTATTTGTTGGAACACACGAGATTTTTTATCCAGATATTACTAAATTTGCAAAGCAATTAGCAGATAGTAAACATCCATATGAGCTGATTGTCGCTGAAAAAATGAATCACGTCTATCCGATTTATCCTATGCCTGAAGCGGAAACTGCACAAAATCAAATCGTCTCCATTATCCAACAATAGCCATAAAAAAACGGCCTTCTACAGAAAGTCGTTTTTTTTTGACTATTGTTCCATCAGATTCTCTGCTTGTTCTCTAATGGTTGTCATGGCTTGTGTGAGCTGGTCGCGAGCTGCTTTTAATGTCGACACCAATGTCTCACGTACTGAATCAGGGATAGAGGCATCGTCATCGCCGATTGTCGCAAACTGTTCTTCTAAAGCCTTATATTGCTCATCCATCATTTGCACCAGTTGCTCACGATATGGAGTCAAATTTTTCTGGGCTACTGGCGGAACTTGTGTGACTAACTCATCAAAATCGGCCACGTAAGAGTCCATTAGTGATCTAAAGGCTTGCTTATAGTCTTCCAAAGTTTGAACTGCTTCAATTTCTGCATCAGAAAGGTATGTGATCGTAGATTCCTTTAGAGTCATTGCAGTGCTAGCAGTCGTTTCTTCCGTAGAAGAAGTTTTTTCTATCTTAGATGAGCTAGAAGAAGCCCCGTCTTCCTTCTTACCTCCCCAATTTGAACAAGCGGTCAATGCTAAAATAGCAAGTAAAGCTACAGCTGATGTGATTCCTTTATTTTTCATATAAAAACTCCTTATTATGTACTTTATTTTACCATTCCTTGTGACAAAGGTCTACTGGTCTCTGTACATAAAAGCCTGACTTCACAAGAAAGTCAGGCAATCTATTATAAGCTATTGACTACTGAAACGACATTTTCAACAGTGAAGCCATAATTGTCAATGACCGTTTGCGCTGGAGCTGAAGCACCAAAGCGGTCAACACCGATCACTTGACCATCTAAACCAACATACTTATACCAGCTTTGTGTCGCTGCCATTTCGATTGCAACACGACGGCGAATATTGGCTGGGAGAATTTCTTCTTTGTAGGCAGCATCTTGTGCATCAAAAATATCTGTTGATGGAACAGAAACCACACGTACTTTTGTACCAGACTCTTCTAATTCTTTTGCAGCTTTGACTGCCAAGTTCACTTCTGAACCAGATGCCAAGAGAATGGTATCAAACCCTTCTGCTTCATAAACTACGTAAGCACCTTTAGCTACTTTAGCAAAATCAGTACCTTCTTCAACCGTCAAGTTTTGACGAGTCAAGATCAAAGCTGTTGGGGTAGATTCACTTGTAAGCGCCAAATACCAAGCAGCTTGTGTTTCACGCGCATCAGCTGGGCGAATAACGTTGAGGTTTGGCATCGCACGAAGTCCTGCCAAATGTTCGATTGGCTCATGTGTTGGACCATCTTCACCAACTGCGATTGAATCATGTGTGTAGACATAGGTCACAGGTAATCCTTGAATTGCAGAAAGACGCATGGCTGCTTTTGCATAGTCTGAGAAGACTAAGAATGTACCACCATATACACGCAAACCACCATGAAGAGCCATACCATTCAAGATAGTTGCCATGGCAAATTCACGAACACCAAATTGAATATTACGTTCAAGTGGATGTTCAGAGTCTTGCAAACCTTCCCCTTTGATGAAAGTCATATTTGAATGTGACAAGTCTGCAGATCCACCAAGGAAGTTTGGCATGATTTCAGCAGCTACGTTCAAGGCATCTTGTGAAGAATTACGAGTCGCTTGTGAAAAGCCATTTTCAATAGCTGGGAAATCTTCTGGTTTGATGACAACGGGATCTTTACCAGCCAAGATAGCAGATACTTCCTCAGCTAATTCTGGATAGGCAGCTTTGTAGTCTTCTACCAATTGAAGCCAAGCATCATAACTTGCGACACCACGATCTGCTACATGTTCTTTGAAATCTGCATATACTTTTGCTGGAACTTCAAATGGTGCATATTCCCAACCAAGATTTTCACGAGTAGCAACGACTTCGTCTGCACCAAGAGGAGCACCATGTGAAGAGTTAGAACCCGCTTTAGCTGGCGAACCATGACCGATAATGGTCTTGATTTCAATCAAGGATGGTTTACCAGACGCTTTAGCCGCCTCAATAGCTTGGTTAATCGCATCAACATCTGTACCATCTTCTACCAAATCTGTGTGCCAGTTGTAAGCTTCGTAACGAGCACGAACATTTTCTGTAATACTCTCGGAAGTTGGTCCATCCAAGTTAAGTATAGTGGTCAAAAAGATTGTAACCCTCTTTATTATATTTAGCTGCAAGGAAGCGTTCTGCTTGCGCAAAACCAACCGCAGTTGAAATCCCTTGTCCAAGAGGACCCGTTGTAGCATCAATACCAGCTGTATGCCCTACTTCTGGGTGCCCGGGTGTTTTAGAATTCCATTGACGGAAATTTTTCAACTCATCAAGAGTAACATCCTCATAGCCCGTTAAATGCAATAAAGCGTAGAGCAACATAGATCCATGGCCTGCAGATAGTACAAAACGGTCACGGTTGATCCAATTTGGTTGTGCAGGGTTAACTCGCATATGATTTGTAAAAAGGCTGTAAGCCATTGGAGCTTGTCCCATCACTGCTCCCGGGTGTCCTGAATTTGCTTTTTCAATAGCATCAATGCCTAAAAAGCGAATGGCATTTACTGAAAGATTTGACATACTTTCCTCCTGTTTTTGAGATAAATCTATTATAACATAAAGCGTTTTCTATTGTTTAATTTTCGCTATTTACTGAATCAAATACCCACACATCGTCAAATGTGTAGGTATTGAACCTTATTTTACAACAATGCTTTGAATTGAATATTTGAATCTTCTAAGAAGCAATCATCGAAGCCACGTGGGTGGTGATATTCGATTCTATCTTTGTCTTGTGGGTAAGTGTATTTACCACCAACTTCCCAGATAAATGGATGGAAATCATATTGAAGGCGTTCTTTGCGCATGTTCCACAATTGAAGGATTTCATCTGTTGAAGCCATAAGGTTTGACCAGATGTCGTAGTGAACTGGGATAATAACTTTAGCACGAAGATTTTCGGCCATACGAAGAAGGTCAATAGATGTCATCTTATCTTGAATGCCAAGTGGGTTTTCACCATAGTTGTTCAATGCTACATCAATCTTAAAGTCACGACCATGTTTTGCGAAGTAATTAGAGAAGTGTGAGTCTGCACCATGGTAAATTGTTCCACCAGGTGTTTCAAAGACATAGTTAACAGCCTTGCGAGCCATTTCTTCGTCCGTCACAGCAAGACCAGCCAATTCACCATCTTGAGCATCTGCAACGTCAACAGGAAGGGTTACCAAGCAAGTACGATCAAATGATTCAACAGCATGGACCGTCATATCTTTCAGTTGGAAAGAATCACCTGGTTTTACAATCATGATACGATCTTCAAGAACACCCCATTTTTTCCAGATTTCACCACATTCATAAGGACCTACAAATTTTACATGGTCTAATTTTGGATTGTTAATAATCGCTGCTGCAGTATTGATATCAATGTGATCGCTATGGAAGTGTGATACCAAGTAGTAATCTAGTTCATTGATTGCAAATGGATCAATTACCATTGGTTGAACGCGCAAGTTTGGTTGCAATTTGCGCACACCCGCCATGTTGGCCATTTGATGTCCGCGTACCATATCTTTCACTTTTTTGGTAGATTTACCACGAGCTGACCAAAGGTCCATGACAATATTTGCACCGCCAGGTGTTTTAACCCAGACACCGCAATTTCCAAGCCACCACATTGCGAAGTTTCCTTCTGGCACCACTTCTTCTTCAATCTCTTCATTGAGCCATGTTCCCCACTCTGGGAAAGTTGAAAGAATCCATGATTCACGTGTAATATCTTGTACTTTAGCCATTATATTTCCTCCGAAATTCTACTGTTTTGTAGTTTACTACAGTTACAGTATATCCTTAAAAACGTTTCCAAAAAAGACCAAGTGTCACACACTTTTATGTTCAAAAATGGATGGTTTGTCTCATCGATTATTTTTGAACACAAAAAATCCCCAGCTCTATCTTTCTGCCTATCAGAAATAGCTGAGGTCTACTACTAGTATAAAAATTTATTGTTCAAGTAAAATATCTTGCATTAATGCCTACCGGATTATTTTTTTTATTTTGTTCTTTAAGGCATTTCGCTCACTATCTTCTTTTACAAATTGTGCGATAGCCTTATCCAATTCCCTAGACAAATTGGATGTTTCGGATAACCGTCCTTGCTTTGAAAAACGGATTAAGCGAATAATATCCTCGTCGCTCAAAATGGAGTGAATAACAATCTGTGGAAAAGGAGAATCCAAGGTATCCATGGTGGAGATTACCATGTCAATAGACATCAGGTCTCTCACGCTCTGAAATTGTTCAGGGGTAAATACGGCTTCAATTTGACAATTGCTTAAATATCGTTGACACTGCTTTAGCAGCAATTTTTTTATACCAATTCCGTCATCTGAAACAATTACTACGTTTTGAGCCTTCTGTTTTGCTCGGCTATTGCGTAATTCTCCGCCTAGATGAATGGTCAAGTAAGCTGGTGTGTCTTTGAACTTAGCCAGTACGGTAACCCCTTGCATCTTCTTAGCAGCAAGAACCTGACCATTCTTATCCACCGCAAACATTACAATAGTCCCCCGACTTCACTTTCCCGGCCCGGCGCCCAATGGCCACCCGCCCGAGGTGTCGCATCTCCCTGTAGGTCGTATTAAAATGTTTTAGTTGTTGCATTCCAAAGACGATCTGTAAGGCATAGGCTGCCATACAAAATGCTCCAAAAACTAGCATAAAATTCATTTAAAATACTCCTTTATTTCTACTCAACATCCGCAAATCCGAGTCTGTTTTTATCTTTCGCAATTCTTCTTTTAAGCTTTCATCGCTTGCGATTCGGAAAATATCATTGTACAATTCAAGCAAGTCGGACTCCACTTCTTGTTCAACTTTTTGTGGAATGGCAACCAAGAAAATAAATTCCACATCTTCTTCCCTAATTTCCTGCGCCTGATTCACAACACCAAGCATCAAAATTGTTTGAGAAGATTGTCCATTAACGGTATGGGGGAATCCAATTCCATTTCCAAAATTAGTTGATTGCTTTTTCTCCCGCTCAAGAATCCGTCTTGAGAACTCCTTGTCGACCAGTCCTTCCTTTTCAAGGGACCGAGACATGATTTCCAGATTGGCTTGATAAGAATTTTCGCTTGATAAACCTATGTACTTTGCGGTCAAGGTCTCAAGATTTTTTTGATGATAGCGATGAACTCGCTGCCATTCATTTTGCAACCATTGATCATCAAACGAATTGGTAATTTGAATAACTGGTGATTTTCTGCCGCTGAATTTCAAGGGAATAGTCGTAAAGATTGCAAAGTAATCATCACTATCCAAGGGATCAAATTCCTCCTCTGAATACTGAGTAACGGCAATATCCTGCCCTAAAACTCGTATTAACTGCCAGCATGCCGTTCCACGCCCTGTGGTACAAACCACAGCGATTTTTCTCTGCTTATTGGACCAATCCTGCTTATTTTCCCGCAGAATCATCTCAAAGTAGAGAGCAAGATAACTCAATTCAGACGATTCAACTCTTCCACCAATCTTTTCTTCTAGAACGCTGGCAGCTACTTTAGCCATTTCAAATGCCAAAGGATACTTGCTTTGAATCTCTCCGTGAAAAAGATCACTGGCCTGTGCATGGAAAATTAAACGATTGATTAGGAATTTTAGGTGAGACTTGATTTCTATGTTGAATTGCTTGGCCAAATCCTTAACATGTTTCAAATCTTTATTGATGGTCGTGCGACTGACACCAATTTCATAAGCCAAATCATCAATCAAGAGGGGACTTGAACTTTGAATGAGCCGCTTTATCAAATAGGAAGACCGCTTACTGGAAGAATTGAAGTCACTTTCCTTACGGAGGCTACCTGCCAGAATTTCTTCTAACCGATCATAGTCATAGACTTCTAATACCAATTGATTCTGTTCAAACCGGATGTGAAGATCGGCGTCAAGCACTTCATTCAACTGCTCAATAGACTTTTGTAAGGTTGCTGAGTTGATGTTCAAATCAGATCGCATCTCTTCAAAGCTAACCCGATGCTGCAATACCAATGTCTCTAAGACTCGATACCAACGATTGATGATGGCCACTCTGCTCCCCCCTTTTTTTAACACTTTATCCGCGCGTCTTACCACCTGCCACATTTGTTGTGATTCCTGTGATATAACTGGCTCTATCTGAAATATAATAGGCTACCAAATCAGCCACTTCACTCAATTTTCCACTTCGCCCGAGCGGAGTTGTGCTCGTTGAGGCATAGCCAGCGCGGATTTCGTCAACTGTTTTTCCTCTAGTATATCCGAGCGCCTCTTCATATGCAAGCGTTCTCAAACCTGTAGCTTCCATAATCCCTGGTGCAATTCCGACTACACGTACATTGTGTTTTCCAAGCTCCTTTGCCCATGAACGAGTGTAGCTGTAAACCGCTGCTTTAGTTGCTGCGTAAGCACTTTGACGTTCAGAACCTTCTAGACCTGCCTCTGATGCCATATTAATAATGACGCCATTTTTCTTTTCAACCAAAATACGGCCCACTGCTTGGCTGACCAAGTACAAGCCTTTTTGATTAATCATGATAATTTTATCAAAGGTAGCATCGTCCAACTCATATTTTCCATAAGGATCTTTTAGATCTATCAATAGTCGAGGAATATTGATACCAGCATTGTTAACCACCGCATCAATGGTCCCAAAGCGTTCTACAGTAGCAACTACAGCTGCTTCTACCTGTTCACGAGATGTGACATCCACTTTTTGGAATAGGAGATATTCATGCTGTTCTCCATTATCCACAATGTCAAAATTGGCAACATTGACTCCCAATTCCAATAGTTCATCCACGATTGCTTTCCCAATCCCTGATGCCCCCCTGTTACGACAACTGTTTTACCAGCAATATTTAACCAATCTGTCATTTTATCCTCCTTGAACTTGTTTGGTTTATTTTTGCTTCTTTATTATAAAACGCTTCCAAAGGATAATTAAGACACTCTTTTTTACAACTTAGAAAATTTTTCTTGACTAATTTCAACACAAAAACCCCAACCATTTCTGGCTGGGGTTGACTATTTCTAACGATTAAAGACGACCGTTCAATTCTGCTGCAAGCTCTTCAAAACCTGGTTTGCCAAGGAGAGCAAACATGTTTTTCTTGTAAGCTTCTACACCTGGTTGGTCAAATGGATTGACACCATTGAGGTAACCTGACAAGCCAATTGCGATTTCAAAGAAGTAGATCACATAACCAAGTGTGAATTCATCTTGAGCTGGCAACGTAAGGAACATATTTGGCACACCACCATCAGTATGGGCCAAAAGTACACCGTCTGTTGCTTTTTTATTTACAAAGTCCACATCTTTTCCTTGCAAGTAGCCAAGACCATCAAGGTCTGCTTCTTCTGTAGGAATAGTGATATTTTTGCGCGGTTTATCCACACGGACAACTGTTTCAAACATATTGCGGTAGCCTTCTTGGATAAATTGACCAAGAGAGTGCAAGTCTGTTGAGAAGTTAGCTGAAGTTGGGTAAATACCTTTTTGGTCTTTTCCTTCTGACTCACCAGCTAATTGTTTCCACCATTCGCTAAAGTATTGAAGTGATGGCTCATAGTTTGCCAATACTTCTGTCACATAACCTTTTCTGTAAAGGACATTACGGATAACAGCATATTGGTAAGCTTCATTTTCTGCAATTTTATTTGACGAGTAAACTTGACGAGCCGCATTGGCACCTTCCATAAGAGCAGTAATATCTGCACCTGAAGCCGCAATTGGTAATAGACCAACTGCTGTCAAGACTGTGAAACGTCCACCAACACTATCTGGAACGACAAAAGTTTCCCAACCGTTGGCATCTGCTTCTACTTTAACAGCACCTTTTTGGCGGTCTGTTGTTGCATAAATGCGTTTGTTTGCTTCTTCTTTACCGTATTTTTTAACCAAAAGTTCTTTAAATACACGGAAAGCAATCGCTGGTTCTGTTGTTGTCCCTGATTTTGAAATCACGTTCACAGAGAAGTCTTTATCTGCTACATAATCTACAAGATCTGCCAAGTAGTTAGAAGAAATTGAGTTTCCTGCGTATAAAATTTGTGGTGCTTTACGTTCTTCTTTTGATTGCAGGTTAGCAAATGAAGTGTTCAAGAAATCAATCGCTGCACGCGCACCAAGATAAGAACCACCGATCCCAATTACAACCAAGACTTCGCTATCTGATTGAATTTTTTTAGCTGCTTCTTGGATACGAGCAAATTCTTCTTTATCGTAATTTTCAGGTAGATCAAGCCAGCCCAACATTTCTGCACCAGGACCAGTACCTTCACGTAGAGCTGCATCCGCAGCAGTTATATGCATCTGCATATAATCCAGCTCATGCGGCGCTACAAATTGATCTAGTACTTTTGAATAATCAAATTTAATATGTGTCATTGTAAACCTCCGATTTCAATACTTTATGATACCGTTTTATCTGTATTTTATCAAGTACTTTGTTAAGTCTCAACCATATTTCATACAAAAAAAGAGCACACACCTCACACTCGCTTAGGGCTGCTGGATTCCTCCCCTGACCCGCTTCACGCAGAAATGTTGCTCCGCTATTTATTATACCATAAACTCTTCATTATGCAAGCGACGTACCTGCCTGCTCTTTGGCTGCCTGTTTAGCAGCTTTCTTTTTCTCTCGTCCTTGGCGGAAGAAATCCTGCATTATCTGCGCACATTCCTCCTCTAAAACACCCGTTTCAACCTCTACTCGATGATTGAGACGCTCATCCGTCAAAATCTGATAGAGACTCTCAGCTCCACCAAATTTTTGATTAGCTGCGCCATAGATGACCTGTGGGATACGAGCAAGCCCAATGGCTCCGCTACACATAACACAAGGCTCGATCGTCACAAAAAGAGTACTATCTAGTAAACGCCAATTCTGCTCTCTTGCATTGGCTTCATTAATGGCCATGATTTCCGCATGCATGATTGCTTGACCCAGTTCTTCACGCGCGTTGTGTCCTCGACCGATAATGCGTCCTTCTTTTACAATAACACACCCTATGGGAATTTCTTCCTTTTGTAGAGACTTTCCAGCTTCCTTCAAAGCCTCTCGCATAAAATATTCTTTTTCTTCTTGTGTAAATTTCATAGGCTTATTATAGCACATTCCAATCTATTCAGTATGTTTTTCAGAGCAAAACAATAGACCGATGGTCTCCCATCGATCTACTGCGGATTAAAAGAACAGGCCAGTTAAAATAATGATAATTTCGGCCACCAAAGTACTACCAAAAACCGTGATAAAGGTTTGTTTGAAGCCATTTTTGTGATTGAGACCAGTGAGGCTCAAGAAGGTTAAAAAGACGCCAGATTGTGGTACGATGGGCAAAATATTAGAAGCAACAGCCGCCACACGGTGAATCATTTCCGGTGAAACTCCGGCATCCAAATAGTATTGGGCGAAGTTTGGCATGACAATACCTAAGGCTCCTGATGATGAACCTGTAATAGCTGACATAGCTGAAGTCAAGACAGTCAAACTGATAACAGGTGGTCCAGGAATGTTCAAGATGACATCTGAGAATACTCCAAAACCAGGCGCTACCATAACCACAGAACCAAAGGCTACTGCAGAGGCTGTCGCAAAGATTGGTCCAACCGCACCACTTGCACCGATGCTGAGAGTCGCAATTTTCTTATCAATATACTTATTAAATAGAACGATAGCTGAAATAATCCCTGTCAAGAGCGCCACATAAATGATATTTTTCTTAACAAACTCATCACCTAGTAGACTCCCTGTGATAGCGACAACAATCAAGAGTGCCAAAGGTAAAATGCTGGCTACAAATGGTGGCAAGATTTTATCAGTTGTGTCTTCTTCTGTTTGATTAGTGTAAGTCGCATAGTTTTCACCTGCTGCCAGAAGTATTGAGGTATTGGATAGGAATAACGTTTTGAATAGCTGGTGTACCAGGCAAGATGGTCATGGTAAAGGTCGCAATTCCCAACCAAAGCGGCGCTTGAATAAGATTCCATGATAAGTCCATCTTTTTAAAGAGGGATCTCGCCAATGGTAGGACAGCAAACATAACCACGAAAAGGCTGATACCGCCATAAGTCAAAATGGCGCTGATGATAAAGATGGCTACCAAGATACGGTATGGATTTTGATAACCGACTTTTTACCCAGCAAGAAGATGGCAAAGTAGCTCATGACATAGCCACCGAGTGCACCCATATAGTTGTTTGGTTCCTTGCCTAAGATTGACTCAACCAGCGGCATACTATTTAGAAGAACAACCAAGATAGTTGCCATAGGAGCCGCAACAGTGATATGAATTTCCTTTAGCGAAAAATAAATGATGGCAATAATGCCTAGCAAGACCCCAATCGGTCCTAAAAATTCCATAATATTTCCCCTCTCATACTAAGATGGAGCAAGGGATAGAGGAATGTCACTCTATCCCTTATTCTCCTATTTCCCACTGAATGGAATGCTCTTATTGAGCAGTGTAACCGCCATCCAAGATAACTGGTTGACCAGTAACTCCTTTTGCCTTGTCGCTTGCAAGGAAAGATACATAGTCAGCGATTTCTTGCACGTCAATCAAGCGTTTTTGTGGTACCAATGGGTACAATACTTGTTCCAATACATTTTCAAGTGGAATGTTGCGTGTTTTAGAGAGGTCTTCGAATTGATCACGAACGAGTGGTGTGTCCACATAGCCTGAGCAGATAGCATTAACAGTGATTCCTGAATCTGCTGCTTCAAGCGCTGCAACTTTTGTCAAACCGATCAAACCATGCTTAGCTGAGTTGTAAGCTGCTTTACCGGCAAAACCGATTACACCATTGATAGAAGCCATGTTGATTACACGACCGAAGCCTTGTTTTTTCATAGTTGGGAAAGCACGCTTGATAGCGATAAATGGTGCTGTCAGCATGACTTTCAACATAAATTCATATTTTGCTGTTGGGAAATCTTCAATCATAGCAACGTGTTGCAAACCTGCATTGTTGACTAAGATATCCAAACGACCATGTTTTTCAACTGTGTAGTCAATGGCTTTGTTGATTGCTTCTTCGTTTGTTACGTCACACAAAACAGAGTCAGCTGCTAAGCCTTGTGTTGTGTACTCATCAACAACGGCATCCAATTTTTCTTGGTTGATATCTGAGAAGACAACAATTTTTCCTTCTTTCAAGAATGTTTCACCAATTTGTTTACCGATACCGCTTGCTGCACCTGTTACGAATACTACTTGTTTAAACATATTTATTTCCTCACTTATCTTGTTTAATGTTGTTCTCTGTTATTTATTATAAATCAATGTTGCTTCTGTTGCTTCTTGGACTTCTTCAAAGGTATAATCTGGATGAATTTCTTCTACCGCGATTCCCTCTGGAGTAACTGTGAAGACACCCATTTCTGTGACAATCTTGTCGACAACCCCTGCTGCCGTCAAAGGCAACGAGCACTCTTTCAAGATTTTCCATTTCCCTTTATTGGTATGTTCCATAGCTACGATTACTTTTTTAGCACCAACTAGTAAGTCCATGGCACCACCCATTCCTGGAACCATTTTTCCTGGAATCAGATAGTTTGCGATGTTCCCTTTTTCATCAATTTGTAAAGCACCAAGGACAGTAGCATCTACGTGACCACCACGAATGATACCAAATGAAGTTGTACTATCAAAGAAAGCTCCACCGGATACAATACCTACTGGCTGACCACCAGCATTGACAATCGTTGGGTCAATTTCATCGCCTGCTTTATCCAAGCCGACAAAACCATTTTCAGATTGCAACATGATTGTAATGCCTTCTGGCAAGAAGCTAGCTACTTTTGTTGGCAAGCCGATTCCCAAGTTAACCAAGGAGTTATTTGGAAGTTCTTGTGCCACTCGTCTCGCAATGCGTTCTTGAATTTCTTCTTTACTCAATTCTTTCATAATGACACTCACTCCCCTTCCACTAGATAATTGACAAAGATGCTTGGTGTTTGGACCGCAATTGGTTCAATATCCCCGATTGGCACAATTTCACGTGCTTCAACGATCGTAATTTCTGCATTGGCTGCCATAACTTGGTTGAAATTATTTTCAGAACCCTTGTAGCACAAGTTTCCTAAGTCATCAGCTTTATCCGCAAAAATCAAAGCTACATCTGCTTTCAAAGGCAATTCTAGAAGGTAATCTTTGTCATTGACATGCAATTTTTGCTTGCCTTCTTCTACTAAGGTCCCGATACCTGTTGGGGTCAAGAATCCCCCAAGTCCAAAAGCTCCCGCACGAATACGTTCTGCTAAGGTTCCTTGTGGCACCAAGTCAATGACTGTTTCACCAGAAGTCATTTGACGTCCAGCTTCTTTGTTCAATCCGATGTGAGAAGCAATGATTTTCCAGAATTGGTGTTGTGCCACCATTTTACCAACTCCCTTGTCAGGGAAACCTGCGTCGTTACAGATGAGAGTTAAATCTTTAACTCCTTTTTCTACTAAAGCGTCAATTAAGCGTTCCGGCGTTCCATTTGTCATGAAACCACCAACCATGATGGTATCGCCGTCTTTTACAAGGTTGACAGCTTCTTCAATGCTAATTCGTTTATTCATGAAACTATCCTCCTTTTTATTTTTCAATCAATACAGACGTTCCTTGACCGCCACCAATACAGAGTGTTGCCAAACCTTTATGCGCTTGACGTTTTTCCATCTCGTGCAATAGTGTTACCAAGATACGCGCACCACTAGCGCCGATCGGATGACCAAGAGCTATTGCCCCACCGTTGACGTTGACAATATCTGCATTAAGGCCGAGTTCGTCTACAACACTGATAGCTTGTGAAGCGAAAGCTTCATTGGCTTCCACCAAATCTAAGTCTTCCACAGTCCAACCAACTTTAGCAAGAGCTTTTTGAGTAGAAGTAATTGGGCCAGTCCCCATTACTTCTGGTGCGACACCAGCACTTGCATAACCTTTAATAGAGCCCAAGATTGGAAGACCAAGTTCTTCAGCCTTGTCACGGCTCATGAGAAGAACAGCTGCTGCACCATCATTGATTCCTGAAGCGTTTCCTGCGGTAACAGTTCCTGAACCGTCACGAACAAAAGCTGGACGAAGAGCTGCTAATTTTTCAAGTGTTGTCCCAGGTTTGATGTACTCATCTTCTGTAACCAAGATTGGATCGCCTTTGCGTTGCGGTACTGGCACTGGAACGATTTCCTCTACGAAACGACCAGCGGCTTGCGCAGCGGCAGCTTTTTCCTGACTAGCCAATGCAAATGTATCTTGTGCTTCGCGACTGATATCATAATTTTTTGCAATATTTTCTGCCGTGATCCCCATGTGATAATCATGAAAGGCATCTGTCAAGCCATCGTTTACCATAGTATCGATGATTTTTCCATCGCCCAAACGACCGCCCCAACGGTAATCTTTAAGGACATAGCTCGTTTGGCTCATGTTTTCAGCACCACCAGCGATGACGATATCTGAATCCCCACAGATAATGCTTTGAGCCGCTAATTCGATGGATTTGAGACCAGAACCACACACCATATCCACAGTGAAGGCAGGCTTATCATTAGGAATCCCCGCCGTTACCGCTACTTGTCTGGCAACATTTTGACCCAGTCCTGCATGAAGGACGTTTCCGAAGATAACTTCGTCGATTTGCTTAGGTTCTAAACCTGATTTTTCTAGTAAGGCCTCTACAACCACTTTTCCCAATTGAACAGCTGAGACTGACTTGAAGGCTCCGCCAAATGAACCAATGGGGGTTCGCACGGCTGTTGTGATAACGACTTCTTTAACCAATGTGTGATTCTCCAATCTTAAGTTTTACCAGAAAGCGTTTTCTTGTTCCTGGTTTTATTTTATCGCGGATGAAAGCGTTTGTGAAATTCGTTTTTTTATTATGATTATAAAAAATTTTTATCATTTTGATTGACGGCTACAAAAATTGTCCGTAATATTAATAGGTAGAGAGACTGATAAAAATTATGGATATCAAACACTTGCGTTTCTTTATTGCCATTGTGGAAAATAATTTCAATCTGAGCCGTACTGCTCAACAACTTTATATTTCACAACCTGCTCTCAGTATCATGATCAACGATTTTGAGGAGAAACAGGGTATCAAGCTCTTCAATAAAAAATACAATAAGATTCTAGGCTTGACCATGACAGGGAAACAATTTTACGAAGAGTCTCTAGAAGTCATTCGAAAGTATGATAAAATGCATCAAAATCTTTTCGCTACAGATCAAAAGATTGAGGGCAATATCACCATCGGTATTCCTCCATTGATTTTATCGGTTGTATCTTCGAAAATCATGCCTGAAATCATTCTGGAAAATCCTAACATTCACTTCAATATCAAGGAATATGGGGCCAATCGACTGCGTCAAGACCTAATTTTAGAGAATGTCGACATCGCTGTTCTTCTCCATCCTGAACGAATTGCCGCAAACACTATTGATTCTTTCCAAATCCAAGAATCAGAACTCTGCGCATTCGTCTCCAAGGAACACCATTTAGCCAATAAAAAAGCCTGACTTGGGCAGAGCTCCACAATGAAAAATTGGCTATATTTGATAAGACTTTCATGATTCACCATTTAATAAAGGAAAAATGCAAATACACGGATATCAATCTTCAAATCGTTTTGGAGTCTGCCTCATGGGATTTTCTAGTGAATTCGACTCGTATCAATCCACAACTGATGACCATTATTCCCAAACCAACGGTTGATAACTATGTCTTACAAGATATTGTTGCTATTCCAATGGAAAATCCTATTCCTTGGAAAGTCATGGGCAGCCGTCTCAAGAAAGATAACCATTCCACTATCGAAGAATATATTTTCAACAAAATTCTTGAAAAATTTCACGTAATATAAAAGCACTTATCCACAGCTTGTGCGTAATTTTTGCAATACAACGCTGGAACAGAAAACGACTAGACTGACTACTGCACAAGATCCTGACATGGTCAAGTCCAACTGATAGCCAATGAAAAATCCTGTGCTCGCATTCACCAAAGCGACAGCAAGTCCTCCAAGTAAGAGTTGCTGAAATGAGCCAACCCAAGACAATGCTGTCATAGCTGGTGCAACTAAAAAGACAATAACCGTCATAGAACCAATAGCGTCAAAGGATAAAACCGTTGTCAAGGCCACCAAAAGCAAAATCAGAAACTGCAATTTTTTAACAGGTAGACCCGTCAGGCGAGCCTGCGTTTTGTCCAAGAGAAAGAGCGATAAAGGCCGATAAAAGAACGCGAAGAAAAAGCTATTGAGGAGCAATGTCACACCCGTTTTTATCATGGATACTGATAGACTGATTCCAAAAATATCCATCCGATGCAAGGGAGCAAATAAGACTTCTCCCATCAGTACCATGTCCACATCCAAATGCACATTGCGCGCAAAAAGAGAGATCAAAATGACTGCCAAAGCAAAAAAGAAAGAAAAGACGAGACCTGTGGCCGCATCATGATTGACTTTCTGACTGTGCAATAAATCAATTGCCAAAACAGCTAGCACTCCAAAAAACGTCGCACCCAATACCAACAGAGGCGATTCTAAGCTATTACTGATGAAAAAACCAAGGACAATCCCTAGTAAGACCGAGTGTGACATGGCATCCGCCAGCATGGATTGATTCCGCAAGACCAGAAGTGATCCAATCATGCTACAAGACATGGCAACCATCACCATAATACACCAAACTTCAAGCATGTCCATTCTCCTTTCGCACATAGGTTACATAAGAAAAAGCAAGCAAAGTCGTCACTGTCATACAAACGATAATACTTGGTCCAGTAGAGAGCCCGGAAATGGCAGAGCTCACCCAAGTTCCGATAAAAGCAGATAGGCAAGCGCTGATAGCCGATAATTGCAGGACGCGACGATAAACAGGGCCTAACAAGAGCCCCAAAATCGCTGGCGCAATCAAAAAGCTACTCATAAGCACCGCCCCTACCACCTAACTGAGCAAATTTCTCGTCAAAAAGATAGATTTTAAATGATTGATAGTTGAGGAAAAAAATTAGGAGGCATAGAGCTGCTACCAGACAAATTAACCAAACATCGTCTAATTGAATGAAAGCAGCTTAAGGCCAGAATATTGATCAAGCTATGTTGGCTATGTCGCTTGACCAACTGGACCAGTCCATAAGAAAGATAACCCGATACCACCGCTCCTAACATGAGAAGAAATGGATTTCGCGACTGAAAGACGATAAAGGAGAAAATCACTCCTGGATAGGCTGCATGACCCAAGCTATCCCCTATCAAACTCTGCTTGGTTAAAACGCTAATCGTTCCTATCATACTGGCAGAAAGCGCTAGAAAACAGGTTCCTAAGGCAACTGTCCAGAAGGAATAATCCTGCAAAAGCTCAAACACCGTCATGTCCTCCCTCGTTGGTTAAAAAAATTCGATCCACCACACCATAGGCCTCCTGATAATGCTCTGTCGTAAGCGTAGTTGTCATATCTCCGCTAGCAATGACTCGACGATTGACCCAAACCAAATAATCAAAATAGGTATTCAAACTCGTCAAATCGTGATGAACTACGATGGATGTTTTTCCTTCTTTTTGAAAATTTTTTAAAGTATCCATAATAATGGTTTCTGTCAAACGATCAATTCCCGCTAAAGGCTCATCCATTAAGTACAATTCTGCCTCCTGAGCCAATGCCCGTGCAATAAAAACTCGCTGACGCTGGCCGCCAGACAACTGGTCAATCTGCCGGTGAGCTAAATCCTGTAAATTCATTTTTTCAAGAGCAGCATGTGCCATTTCCCGATCCAGCTTACTTGGCTGCTTGAGCCAGCCCTCGATATGAGCGAAGCGTCCCATTAAAACAATCTCAAAAACAGTAGCCGGAAATTGCCAATTGACCTGATTGCTTTGCGGAATATAGGTTGGTCCCACGATTGCTGTGCGACTCCCTTTGGGGATGGTGAGATTGACCCCCTCCAAAGCCGAAACGGTGCCATAGTTGACACTTACATTTGTCAATTCAAGAGCTGATTTCATTATTGTTCTTTCTAGAGAAGTCGCTAACCCCTCACTTATATGTGGAAAATAGAGAAAGCCGAAGTGTCCGCTAACGAGTCAGAGAATAATTCCTTACCTTCACCTGTTACAACTTCAACTTGACTGCCTTTAGCCGCAACCGCTTCTTGAAGTTTTTCCATGCGCTCTGGATTTGTAGTTGACTCGGTAAAGATTGCCTTAATGTTATGCTCAATAATCAAGTTAACAGTTTCAATCATGTCGCTATTGGCAACTTCGGAATCCGTGCTAACTCCTTGTGGAGCATAGAGCGTGAAACCATAAGCACGCGCAAAATAATTAAAGGCATCATGCGGGGTAACTAAATAACGGCTATTTTGGGGTACAGCTGCCAACTGCTCTTTGTTCCAAGCGTCCAACCTATCCAATTCAGCTAGGTAATCTTTCGTATTTTTAGAAATAGCTGATTGTTTATCTGGGATGAGTTTTTGCAATTCTTCTGAGGCAACTTGCACTGCTGATTTGTAGGGAGTAATATCAAACCAGAAATGGGGATCCACAACACTTTCGCCATCTTCATCCATGGTTCCGATATCTGATTTTTTGAAGTCCTTGGATACGGCTACTCCACCTTGTTCCAGAGCATCAACCATTTTCCCTTCAAAATGAAGTCCATGATAAAGCACGAGATCGGCTTCTTGTAATTTCTTCAAATCGCCCGCTTTAGCAACGTACAAATGTGGATCTTCCCCTGCTGGAATAATCAATTCGCGCTTGACATAGTCGCCCGCCAACTGATCAACCATATCATACAAGAATGAAGTTGTAACCGTTACGACTGGCTTTTCTGATGGATGATTGGTGTTTTTATTAGCTCCGCAAGCTACCAAAAACAAGATGGATAATGCCGCTATAAAACCGGCTATTACTTTTTTAAACATAAATCCTCCTGAATTAACCTTTGTTATTTTATTTATTAGGTATACCTAACTTTGCATTTAATATATATTAAAAAAATTATCTTGTCAACCTTTTTAAGCATTTTTTGATATAATATTTTTATAGAAAGTGAGTCAACATGACACCAAATAAAGAAGATTATCTGAAATGTATTTATGAATTAGGCCAGTCTCAAGTGCGCATGACCAACAAACAGATTGCTGAAAAAATGCAATTTTCTGCACCTGCTGTTTCTGAAATGATGAAAAAATTATTGGCGGAAGGCTTAGTTTTTAAAGACACGAATGTCGGTTATGGATTAAGCCAAGAAGCACTTAAAATGGTAGCCGATCTTTACCGCAAACATCGTCTAATTGAAGTTTCTTTGGTAAAGGAATTGAAATATTCTCCAGAAGAGGTCCATGAGGAAGCAGAGATTTTAGAACATGCTGTATCAACACACTTCATTGACCGGCTTGACCAGCTCTTAGGTTTTCCTACTACCTGTCCACATGGCGGTACCATTCCAAAAGCAGGAGAACCACTTGTGGAACGCTATTCGAGGCGATTATCAGATGTCACAGAATTGCGCGATTATCGATTGATGCGAGTCCATGATTTTTATCAACTCTTACAATATCTGGACCAACACCACTTAGAGATGGGGGATAGCTTTTCTGTGGTAGCACGTGATGATTTCTCTAAAACCTTAACGTTGCAGTTCAAAGGTAAAGAGCTCGCTCTGCCATTTTCCATCGCCAGTCAACTATATGTCGAAGACAAGTAAAAAGCATCCTGACGGATGCTTTTTATATGCTTAAATGGTTACAATGTTGCTACCTCTTTTTCTATTGGAGCCTTGGTTTTCAAAGCCAAAACAACTGAAAGTAGGCTCAAAAAGAAGAAAATGGTCCAGCAAAGAAGCATATTAATTGTCGCCAGACTAGAGAAGAAGACTGTCCCAATCGGAACGGCTAGTGTAAACAAAAGAGTTAGAAGATTGTTGGTCCGAGCAAGCATTTCTGGAGCAGTATTGGCTAGAAGAGGGGAGTCAATTTTAGGATTAACCTTTCCAGTCAAGTAAGCAGCGAAAACCAAAATCAATACGCCTACGATAGCTGGGAGTCCAAGGATATAACTGAAGCTCATCCCTGCAAATACAAGTGCAGTTAGCACCATCATTGTATGGATAGACAATTTGGAAAAGTAATCTTTCGAAAAAAGGCTTCCAAGGATCATAGCTCCAAGAAATAGATACTAAAAATTGCACCAATAGCACCACCTAGACTATTTAAAAGGAGAACAGAAGCCAGTACTGCGCCAAAGCTAGCAGAACTTTCTGACTGAAAGATGACTCTCATACTGTCAATGGCATCTTTCATCTGTTCAAGAAAAGTTTGGTCGGGAGCATCCGCAACTGTTTCATGAGTCAACTCATTTTTATAGAAAAACAAAACGAGTCCTGAGACCAGGAAGCAAGCTCCATTTATCAAAGCAACGAGGGCAAAATTCTGCTGACTAATCTCTAGTAGCCATAAGCCGGTTGCCTGACCAGCTAAAATACAAATAAACGAGACAAATTGTAAGAAAGAATAAGCTTCCATCATGTCTTTTTCGTCAACATTTTTCTGCATAATCGGCAGGCGAAGCCCCCCCCAGAATAATCATTCAATACATCTGATACAACATTAAATAAACAAACGATGGAGAAAACAACTAAGGTGCCTTGATTGATAATGAGAGCCATGATAACGAAGAGGATAGCTTGAACCAAGGCTGTCCAAATCAAGCAGCTAGCCTTTCTCTTGGTGTGGTCTGCCTTAATTCCCACCCAGAGGCTAAATAGCGTCGGAAGAACCATGATAATGTTGGCTGCTGCAACGGCTAAATTTGATTGGTATTGACTAGCCGCATAGATAACAAAAACCATATTATAAATATAGGCACTGAACGAATTTAAAATCCGAGATGTGGTTAAAATTCTATATAATTTGTTTTTCAAAAATAATCCCATTTTTTATTCTCCTATAGTGTGCTAGCAAACAGAGATACTCGGACTTTTACCTATTGGTTAGTTTTAAGAAAATGTTGATATCTCTCTATATTATCTATTCGCAAAGTTTTAAAAAAGTTAAAATAAAAAAGAAACTATTTCTATAATTTTTTAAATTTGTGATTGTGTTTTAATATATCCATATCAAAAGCAAGTAAAAAAGCATCCATCGAGATGCTTTTTGTCTGTTTAAAATACGAGATAGAGGAGGACAAGAAGAAAGATATTCCATCCCATTCGGATCAGATGATGCTGGAGGTTGGGACGTTGGCGCATGTGGATGCCATTACTGAGGGCAATCCCTGAAATTGCAAAAAGCCCAGCTATTTGACCTTGCATTAGATAAATATAGGTAAAAGCGATGGTAACAACCACTGCAAAAACAGTCAGAGCCATATTACGAGTGGTGATAATCTTGGCTACACGATTGCCTATAATGGCACTATATGCTACCAAGGCAAGATAGAGGGCTAAAATAAGGACTACAACGATTTTTATTTTCTTTTCTCTTCTCTTATTAGTTCATCGATTTTTTGTATCTAACAAAATGGTAACAGGTCCGTCATTTATGAGGCTGACTTGCATATCTGCACCGAAAATCCCTCGCTCGACGGGAACAAGTTGCGCCAGCTGGTCATTGAATTGATCATAAAGCTGACTAGCTAGTAGCGGACTAGCCGCGCCAGTAAAAGCCGGTCGGTTTCCTTTTTTAGTCTCCGCAAAAAGCGTAAATTGGGAAATAGATAGGATTTTTCCGCCTATATCTTGCACTGATAAATTCATCTTATCATCCGCATCCGAAAAAATCCGCATCTGACTGATTTTTCGCACCGCATAGTCGACATCTTCCTGAGAATCTTCTGGACCAACACCAACTAAGAGCAAGAGCCCATGGTCAATCTGACCATGGACGGCTCCATCAATGGATACTGAAGCTTCCGTGACACGCTGAATAACAACTTTCACAAGGTTTCCTTTCTTGAAAAATACTAACAATAGAAAGACTAGTTTCGCCTATTGCCAACTTGTGGGCTCTTGACTTTGTCAAGCCCCTATTGCCAACTTGAAACAATCCCCCGGATTGTTTCAACCATTCGTTCTTTTGACTGAATAGACTTCTGGGACAGATTTGATTTTGTCCACTAGGCTATTTAGGCTAGCCAGGTTTGAAATACCAAAGGAAACGTGAATGGTTGCAAACTTCATATCCTTGGTTGGCTGGGCATTGACCGATGAGATATTCTTGCCAGAATTGGTCAATACTTTAAGGGCGTCATTGAGGAGACCAGGGCGGTTGAGACCGTAGACGTCGATATTTGCCATGTATTCCTTGGTTGAATTATCATCTTCCCAATCGACATCAATCAGACGCGCTTCGACGTTTTCCTGACTCTTAAGATTCATACAATCTACGCGGTGAACTGCGACGCCTCGTCCTTTAGTAATATAACCCACAATCTGATCACCAGGAACTGGATTACAGCATTTGGCAATCCGAATGAGCAAGCCAGAGGCTCCTTCGATGACAACTCCGCCTTCGTGGCGGATTTTGAGCGAGTCTTTATTATTGGCTTGCTTAACTTCGCCACCGTTGACTAATTCATCCGCTTCTGCTTTGGCACGCGCCCGCTCGGCTTCGCGGCGCTCTTTTTCCGTCAAACGATTGAAGACTGACTGAGCAGAAATTTCGCCAAAACCTACCGCTGCAAAGAGGGCTTCCTCGGTTTTGTAGCTCGTTTTTTGCAGAACTTCATCCATATGTTTGCGATCAAAATATTGGTTAGCAACATAGCCATTTTCCTGCAAAAGATTTTGAATCAGTTCACGTCCCTTGGACACAGAAAATTCCTTATCCTGATTCTTGAAAAATTGACGAATTTTATTGCGTGCCTTATGAGTTTTGACCAGATTAATCCAGTCACGACTTGGACCAAATGAATTAGCATTGGTCACAATTTCCACTTGGTCGCCCGTCTTCAACTTGGTCGTCAAAGGAACCATACGGCCGTTGACTTTCGCTCCCGTTGCCCGCTCACCAACCTTGGTATGGATTTCATAGGCAAAATCAATTGGCACAGAGTCTTTAGGTAACTCTCGCACGGAACCATCTGGCGTAAAGACATAAATGCGTTCCGTGAAAATATCATCTTTGACCGAATCAACAAATGTCTTGGCGTCCCCAGCGGCATCTTGCTGAAGCTCCATCATATTATTGACCCAGCGCAACTCACTTTCCTTAGCCCGCGCATCACCGCCGCGCTTGTAAGCCCAGTGAGCTGCCACCCCATACTCCGCCACTTGGTGCATTTCCCACGTACGAATTTGGAATTCAATGGGTCCTTTTGGGCCAAAAACGGTCGTATGGATGGATTGGTAACCATTGGCTTTGGGATTGGCAATATAATCCTTGAATCGACCTGGCATTGGACGCCAGAGCTCATGAATGTAACCCAGCATGGCATAAACGTCGCTTGGTGTTTCCATAATACAGCGAATAGCAATCAAATCATAAAGCTGGTCGAAACGCTTTTTCTTGTCATGCATCTTCCGATAGATGGAATAAATGTGCTTAGGACGACCGCTGACTTGACCATTGAGATGGCGTTCTTGTGCGTAGGCTTGAATTTTTTCAACAACTTCTGCAACCAACTCTTCGCGCTCACGGCGCTTTTCGCGCATGAGGTGGGTAATCTTATAAAATTCTGTCTCGTTAAGATAGCGGAAAGCCATATCCTCCAGCTCCCACTTAATAGAAGATATCCCCAAGCGGTGGGCCAAAGGAGCATAGATTTCCATTGTTTCTCTTGAAATACGCTCCTGCTTATCCTTGCGCAAATGCTTCAAAGTGCGCATATTGTGCAGGCGGTCGGCTAGTTTGACCAAGATTACGCGCATGTCTTTAGACATAGCAATCAGCATTTTTCGGTGATTTTCTGCTAGTTGCTCTTCGTGACTCTTGTATTCGACCTTCCCTAACTTGGTCACGCCATCCACAATCATACGGACATCAGGACTAAATTCTGTCTCAATATCCTCTAAAGTGACATCCGTGTCTTCGACGACATCATGCAAAAATCCGCAGGCAACCGTCGTCGCATCCAATTGCAGACCTGCTAAAATCCCTGCTACCTGAATAGGGTGTACGATATAGGGCTCGCCCGACTTACGAAACTGCTCCTTATGTGCTTCAACCGCATAATCCAGAGCCTTATGGACAAAAATAACATCATCCTCTGGCATATATTCAGCAGTTAGAGCAACCACTTCCTCCCCCGTTAAATTGACTTCTTTCATCCCGACTCCTCTTTCTAGATCTATTATTTGTACTATTTTACCACTTTCAGACCAAAAGAAAAAGGGAAGAAATTCCCATTTCAACTACTTCGTGCTTTTATCTATTCCTTATGGTAAACTAAAACTAGTAGAAAACGAGGAAAGCACATGATTGATGTAGAAGATATTTTAACGCAGATGAATCCGAATCAAAAAGTAAACTATGATCGCGTCATGCAAAACATGGTCAAAAAATGGCAGGCAGATGATATACGTCCCACCGTTTTGATGCATGTTTGTTGCGCTCCTTGTAGCACTTACACTTTGGAATATATTACCCAATTTTGTGATGTGACCATTTATTTTGCCAATTCTAACATCCACCCAAAAGACGAATACGAACGTAGAAGCTATGTCACACAGAAATTCGTCCATGATTTTAATAAAAATACAGGACAATCGGTTCAATTTTTGGAAGCGCCTTACACGCCTAATGAATTTTTCAAAACCGTGCACGGTCTTGAAAAAGAACCAGAAGGCGGCGATCGTTGTCGTGTCTGTTATGATTACCGTCTTGACAAAACAGCACAAAAAACGGTCGAGCTCGGATTTGATTATTTCGGCAGTCCCTTGACCATTAGCCCGCATAAAAATTCTCAAACCATCAATGCTGTCGGAATTGAAGTCCAAAAGATTTACGATACCCAATATTTGCCAAGTAATTTCAAAAAAAATAAAGGCTATCAGCGATCTGTAGAAATGTGTGAAGAGTACGATCTTTACCGCCAATGCTACTGTGGCTGTGTCTTTGGAGCACAAGCTCAAGGAATTGATTTGATACAAGTGAAAAAAGACGCCAAAGAATTTATGAACGATAAAGACCTCAAGCACGACTACTTGCATATTCGCTTTATTTTCAACGGAAAAGAGATTGACTCTTATTCGCATATAAAAAGGTTGACCTTTTGGGTCAACCTTTTTGAGTGAAAAGAGACACATTATTGACAGACTAAAGCCAAACCTCTCTAATTAGTTTGTCTTTTTCTATGTCTTTATTAATTTCACGCTAATTCCACGTGATAGCACCACAGGCATCCCTAAGTCAAGTAGGGAAGATGTCTGTTATTTCTTTAGCTACCAGATGAGATCTTCTAAGGTCCTTGATGCTAGATATGAGGTATTGACCATATTATTCAATCCAAGAGAAAGGGTTCTTTTCGTTTTGGGAGGATAAAGCAGTTAACTGAAAGACCATAGTCATCACTTTGGTCTCTCCTTTTTGCAGACGGATATCCCCAAATTCAGGATGGTGAAGGCTATCTGGAAGGGTTTGTGGCTCTGTTGCGAGACAGTTAAATTGTCCTGCATCTTGGGCCTCTTGATGACATGGATTAGCCGTAAAAAGTACCAGACCATTGCGGTCACTTGAAACCATCAATTCTATTTGTTTTTCTTGGTCGCGCACCACGACACAAGGTTTTGTCATATCCCCATCCACCAGATAAGCGTGGTCCAAGGTCAAGGACTGAGCAATTGTCCATTGAGATAAATCATCTACGCCCGCTTGAAGAGTCACTAGATTGCCTGTGGGTACCTGCTCCGCATCCAACTCCAAACAAGCTTGACTATCCACATAAATCTCAGCTGCGGCTAATTGCTCACTAAGCTTCCAATAGGTGTGGAGAGTAGGGTCGAAAACCGTGGGACCGTCAATCGTTCTCGCTTTGTAGCGAACAGTCAATTCACTTTCTTCTGATAAGTGATAGCAAATCAACAAATCAATTGTTCCTGGAAAACCATCACTTTCCTCAGTTAGCAAGGTATGCAACAAAAGATAATCTTCAGTTTGATCCACCAAATCAAAATGGCAGGTAGATAAACCATCTCTACCACCATGTAAGAGATGCGCTCCCGCATTTGGTTCTAGCTGATATTCCTTACCAGCTAGATTAAACTGAGCCTGGCGAATCCGGCCCGCCACACGACCAATTTGCTTATTCACCTGAAAAGGATTTTCCACATACTCTTCAATTGAATCAAATGAGAGAACATGATTCACTCGTTTGTCGCCATGAAGAAGAGAAAATTCATGGATAATGCCACCTAAACTAAGGACGGTGACCCGACTTCCAAGGCTATTTTTCAGTATATAGCTGTAAATATCTCGCCCATCAACACGTCCCATTATTGCTGCCATTTTTCACGTCCATTCTATTTCAACTTCTAAACCGTAATGATCACCAATAATAGCTTCTTCTTTACCATCGAGCACCACACACGATCGTGCGATTTTGACTCCCTGACTGACAAAGACATGGTCAACTTTTAGAGCTCTGCTATTACCTTCCCATCCGTCAATATCCGCCAAAATCGTCGCCTCTCCCTTGACAATCTCTGCACAAGCATGGCTATCTTTTAGATGTAAGTCGCTGGCTAGAATGGTTCGATAACCTTCTTGCCCTGTTGGATTATTGAAATCCCCCATCAAAACCAGCGGCATCTGTACGCCCTTGAGTGCTTCTTCCAAGCGCTGCCACTCCCCTTGGAATCCCTCAACAATCATCACATCTTGCCCTTGATAGCACGTTTCTGCTACCAATACACGGCGCGTGTGGTAGTCTGTCTCATCATCCACATCAGACACCAAAATCTCCCGCGCTGTAAAAGGGGTCTTAGAGAGAATGGCCACTCCCTCATGGTAGCGATTATAGCCGCTATGATTTTTTTCACCAGCTGCTGCATTTTTCCTAGGGGATCTTCTTCCAACCAACTATGTGTGTTTAGTGTGAGGCACTTCATTTTGCATCCTTTCTAATAAAGAAAAGCTGGGAGCCTCTCTCAGCTTTTCTTATTTTTACAGTTCTACACTGGCCACAGTTGTGCTTGCAGCTTGCAGACCAGTTTGAAGTAAATGGACAGATTTGACTTCTGCTGTATTGGTAAAGGCTACGACAACCGTTGTTTCACGATCTGCTGAGCGAATCGCTGCCAAGTCAGCTACTACTAAAAGATCACCTTTTTGGACACGTTGACCTTCCATGACTTTGACCGAGAATGGAACACCGTTCAGTGCAACAGTGTCTAATCCCACATGTACCAATACTTCCAACCCACTATCTGTCAATAGACCGAAAGCGTGCTTGGTTGGGAAAACACTGGTTACCACACCTGAAACCGGTGAATAAATATTGCCATTATCTGGCTCAACCGCAAAGCCATCAAACCAGCCGCAGGCATAACGGCAATCACCACCATCAAGCATTTACCGAACTTTTGCCAAAATTCGAAGCTAAAAAACTGTTTGAATGATGTTTTCATCCTAATTCTCCTTTTTTGTAACCGTTTTACGCAATCGGTTGCATTGTTGTGGATTCATTATATCATGTCCTAAAATTTTGTAAAGACTTTTTTAAGTTTTTTATCATTCTGGCTGTTTAGACAAACAAAAACAGCTGAAAAGCTGATGAAATTGGCTTTTCAGCTGTTCTATTTTTTTTGATAAATTGGGGTTGAAGCTCTCTCAATAATTTGATGAGGAATAAGGAATAACTTCTGCCGCTTTTTCTCCCAGTTCATAAGGAAAAACTTCAACAGATGTTAAAGCTGGGGTCGCAATCTCTGCAATCATGGAATTGTTGAAGGCAATAATGGCGCAACAATCTGATTCAACACCAATCTTCTTGAATAGGCGCTGTAATCGTACCGCCATAATATCATCACAGGCAATAAATGCCTGAGTCTGCTGCTTCTCTAAAAAATTTTTTAAGAGGTGACCATTTTTTTCTTCATCCACACGGGATAAATGGTGCGTCTGAGCCCTCTGATGATGCGCCTTACTTTCAGAAGCATACCCCATGTAGCGTTCAGCTTGCGCTAATTCATCCATGTTTGTATAGGCATATGTGATCCGTTGATAGCCCTTTTCCAGTAAAAACTTGGTCACATCTTGTCCGGCTTTACGATTATCATTATCTACAAAATAGGTTGAGCCTGTATCTTCCACATAACTTTGTCCAACTACGACACAGTCTACCTTCTCTTGCTTCACAAAATCAAATACAACATCATCTGTTTTAGAGCATAAAAAGATGAATTTTTCTACCCGATTGCTACGAATCAGATTCTGAACATTTACCAGCAATTCTTCTTCTGTCCGACCTGTTGCCAGACTCACTATGTAACGATAATCCGTACAAATGCTTGAAATCCCTTGAATCATTTGCATGAAAAAAGGATTATTCCCTAGAGAATCTTGGCTTTCTCGGACAGGCAAAATAATGCCGATGGTATTGTTTTTTCGATTAGCCAGATTTTGAGCAGAGAAATTCGGCGAATAGTCTAGTTCAATCATGGCTTGACGTACGCGCTCCTTCGTCGCCTCGCTAATCATATGATTATCATGCATAGCACGAGAGGCTGTTGATGTTGAAACGCCTGCCAGCCTCGCTACATCTTTGATAGTCGCCATCCTCTCCCTCTTTTATCTTTTCATTTCTAATGCAAAAGACACCGTACTCAAGGCATATAGCGGCGCTGTCTCTGTCCGCATAATGCGCGGACCTAGACCGACTTTGACGCCACCTACTGACTCAAAATTCTCAATTTCTTTGGGCGAAATACCACCTTCTGGACCGAAAATGAAGAGAATTTTTTGCCCAGCTTGAACCTCTTGCAATTCATGCGCAAGGGCAGTTAATTCCCCTGCCTTAGCTGTTTCTTCATAGGCAATAAAAATCTTATCAAAATCTGCTAACTGTGCTAAGAAATCCGATTTTTTTTCAAATAGTCTTACTTGAGGCACACGATTTCGTTTAGATTGCTCTGCGGCACCAAGAGCAATTTTGGCTAATTTCTCTTCTTTTTTAGTGAGTTTTTTGCCATCCCACTTAACCACGGACCAGTCCGCTGGAAAAGCCCAAATGCCCGCTGCACCAAGCTCTGTCCCTTTTTGCGTGACCAAATCCAGCTTATCCCCCTTAGGAAAGCCCGAAGCGATGGTGACATGGACGGGCATTTCGACATTGTCTGCTAGCTCTTCTACGATGTCAAAGGTGTGAGCTACGCTATCTGCCACTTTTGCCAAGCGTTTGATGCCATCATCAAAAACCAAGACCACTTCATCGCCCTCAGCCAAGCGCATGACGTTAAACATGTGCTTGATGGTGTCTTTGTCTAGAATTTCCATCCGATTTTCCGCTTTGCCACTTACAAAATACTGCTGCATTATCCGCCAATCACTCCCGAAATATCGTCTGTCTTCTTGAAGATACAAGCATTCCACTCGCCCTGCACCATGTGGGTTTCAAGGAAAAAGCCTGCGCTTTCAGCACTTTCGCGTAGCATGTCCCATTTTTCAGAGATGATGCCAGACATGATTAAATACCCCTCGTCTTTGACGAGACGGTAAGCATCCGCTGTCAAATGCACGAGAATGTCAGCCAAAATATTGGCTACAATCACATCTGCCTCCTGCGTGACACCTTTCAAAAGATCGCCAGCAGCTACGTGAATGTTCTCCATATTTGGGTTGAGCTCAATATTGTCCTGAGCCACGCGCACCGCTACATCATCCAAATCGTAAGCGAAAATTTCCTTAGCCCCCAAGAGCGAGCTCGCAATAGAAAGCACACCGGACCCTGTCCCCACGTCGATGACGGTTTCGCCACCACGCAAGACTTGTTCCAGTGCAAAAAGGCTCACTTTTGTCGTTGGGTGAGTCCCCGTACCAAAAGCCATTCCAGGGTCCAACTTGATGACTTTTTCACCTGCTATCGCCTCGTAGTCCGTCCAAGACGGTACGATGGTCAAATCATGCGTAATACGAGCTGGCTCATAATATTTCTTCCAGTTGTCCGCCCAGTCTTCCTCGACCAATTCCTGACTTTCAAGGGTCAAGTCTCCAGTTTCTAGACCAAAGCTGGTGAAATCCGCCAAACGCTCTTTCAGCTTCTCTTTGACCGCCGAAATATCCAAGGTGTCTGGGAAATAAGCTGTGATCGCAATCATGTCCGACTGCGCCACTTCAGGATAGAGCTCGCCAAAACGGTCCTCCTGCCCAATGTAATCCGCCGAGCCGCTAATCGCAGCTCCAGCGCTCCCCGCCTCAATCAAAAGATTAGAGACCGCCTGCTCCGCGTCCCGATGGACGTGGACGGTGAGTTCTTGCCAAGTGTTCATAATAAGATACAAAGGGACGCTTCGCTTGCGAAAATTTTCGTAGAAAAATAGTCCCGTGTTCAGTTAGATGGATTTACTGAACATTCCTTTCTTTATTGCTTTTTTCCTTTACTAGAATTTACAGATTTAGACATAATAGTTAAACCTATTTCCTCTGAAAATAACTTTTTAATATCGTCCAATAATCCTAAATAGTACTCACTTTGAAATACTGCTGTCTTAATCCTTGAAAGATAAATTTCATCCATCATTTTTGAACCTTTTCTTTTCGCTATTGGAATATTTTTTCTACACAATAGGCAACTATCTCTTCGCTTAATTTACTTAGATATTCAAATTTTTCAGGAACATTTTTATTATTAAATATTTTTTCTAAAGGTCTATCATGATCCAAAGATAGATTTCTCAGCTCCGTGGAATAAAATTCACCATATTGTTTTGAATCAAAATTTTGCATTGAATATAGTAAATGTTTTTCCTTATTTATCACAATTTGAACTGGTAAATTTTCAGGTAAAATGATATAGCAGACATCGTCTAGCGTAGCTATTTTTCCTGCCGTATTATCTAAGACAAATTTTGTTTCTTTTAATTTTTCTTTTATAATACTTCTGAATTCTTCCCAAATAATTTTATCACGTTCCTTAAATAATTTATTTATGATCCTTAAATTAAACACATATTTCTGATAGCTTCTATCTTGTGTCAAAATACGACTATAGAAAATTCCAACAAGCTTTTCACGTGAGTATTTAATGTCTGGTAATTGAGTAATCTTAAATAATCGTTGTTTATCGGCTTTCACCTTATCCGAGATAGAGTCTTTGAAACGATATTCTTCGTCAAATAAAAATTCCTGAAAAAGCCTAAGGCTAGATAGGTAATTATTTATTGTTTTCTTACTCCTAATAGGGTTAGCAGTTGATTTTTCATTTACAAGAATCAATTCCATTAACTCAATTGGGTTTAATACATTTTCATTTTTTGATACCCCTCTCTCAAAATTAAGTGGATTAAATTGACCATTTTGAAAATATGGTTCAAAAAAATTTTGAAACGAAGACTTTAAATAGCTTTTATATGATTTTGCACTACTTTCATTGGCGATTCCATTTTCAACTATCCACTCCCTATTAAATATCTAAAATCTGTATAAAATTATATGTACTAATCACTTTTCCTCCTACTAGCCAGCCCAGCCAGCTAAACTTTAATTCCAAAATACAAGTTTCTCCTAATACCTCGGATATCCAAACCATTCTTTCTCTTCCAAGCCTGATTTACCTTCTTCAAAGACCTCTGCGTTCCATTCGAGGCCGAAATCAACGGCTTTTTCGTCTTCCAAGAAGTCCATGAGGTCGCTGAGGCCTTCGGTTGCTACATCGTTCAAGAACATAGCGAAATATTCCAAAAACTCACGTGACAAGCCTTTTTTAGGCTCGTAAGGAATGGCTACCAGATAATCATCTGCGTCAAACTGTGATTTTTCAGGATTGTAAAAGAGAACGTAGTCTTCAAAAATAATGTCTTCCCTATTGACTTGGCCTTCTTCATCAATCGTTTCAACGCCCGATTTGTTTTGCGCCTCGAGGACAAAAGTGACCTCAACCGCGTGGTTTTTCTTGTCCCAATCCATGGTAAAATCGTAGTTCAAATGCTTGTCTAATTCTTCCTCTAACACTGATAAAAAGCCAAATTTAGCCATATGAATACCTAATTTCTATTTTGTAGTATAATAATTATATCATGTTCAAGTAAAAAGAGGGATAGCTATGCAAAAACAATACCCATTCTTGGGGCATATGGCTGCAATTTTTTGTGTGTTTGTTTGGGGAACATCTTTTCTAATTAGTAAATACCTGATGGATCATATTTCTCCCATCACATTGATCCCCATTCGATGCTTTATCGCTTACATCAGCCTGTGGATCATTCATCCTGTCTGGCACATCAATTGGAAGGAGGAAATTCAGTTCCTTCTTGCTGCACTCTTTGGCAATACCCTCTATTTTTTAACAGAAAATCTCGCGCTCACCATGACTCAGACCTCAAATGTCAGTATTCTCGTCACGACCAGTCCACTCATGACTGCTTTTATATTACAGTTTTCTAAAAAAGAAGACGGTCTCAACTGGCGACAATGGCTAGCTTATTCCATTTCCTTTATTGGCGTCATTTTAGTTGTTTTAAATGGTGTACTTGGTTTAAAATTAAATCCCTTAGGAGATTTGCTTTCTCTAGGTTCTGCCTTATCTTGGACAATCTATAGTTTTTTAATCTTAAAATGTCAAACCAACCACCACAGCAGCCTCTTTGTCATGCGTAAAATCATGGGTTACGGATGCCTGCTATCCTTGCCTTTCCTAGCTTTTTCTGAAAACTCCAATTTCTCTGTTCTCCTGACTCCTTTTGGTTTTTCAAGCCTAGCCTATCTCGGTGTTATCTGTAGCGCGCTTTGCTACATTCTTTGGAGTCTTTCTATCAAGCAAATCGGAACTCTTCGAACAAATATTTATATTTATGCCATCCCTTTAGTGACGATGGCGGCTGGTGCTCTACTTCTCTCTGAAATCATCACCTTGACTGGAGCTATCGGCGCCGCACTCATTCTTACAGGAATGATTCTCAGCACTCGCTGGGAATAAGAAAGGAATATCATGCCAGATAATCTCGCACTTCGAATGCGCCCCAAGACCATTGATCAGGTCATTGGTCAAAAACATCTTGTGGGTAAAGGAAAAATCATCCGTCGCATGGTGGAAGCCAATATGCTCTCTTCCATGATTCTCTACGGTCCTCCCGGAATCGGGAAGACCTCCATCGCTAGCGCTATCGCAGGTACAACCAAATTTGCTTTTCGCACCTTCAACGCAACCGTTGATACCAAAAAGCGCCTGCAGGAAATCGCCGAAGAAGCTAAGTTTTCTGGTGGCTTAGTTCTGATGTTGGACGAGATTCATCGCCTAGATAAGACCAAACAAGACTTCCTCTTACCACTTCTGGAAAATGGCAATATCATTATGATCGGAGCAACCACAGAAAATCCATTTTTTTCTGTTACACCTGCTATCCGCTCGCGTGTGCAAATTTTCGAGTTAGAGCCTCTATCCAATGAAGACATCAAAAAAGCCATTCAGACCGCAGTTGAAGATAAGGAACGTGGCTTTGATTTTCAAGTTAAACTGGATGATGATGCGCTTGATTTCATTGCAACAGCGACCAATGGTGACCTGCGCTCTGCTTTCAACTCACTGGGTTTGGCAGTCATGTCTACTCATCCAGATGAAAATGGTCTGCGCCAGCTTACCCTTGATAGCGTCGAAAATAGTCTGCAACGCAGCTACATTACCATGGATAAGGACGGAGACGGACACTACGATGTGCTCTCTGCCCTGCAAAAATCCATTCGTGGATCCGATGTCAATGCCAGTCTTCACTACGCTGCTCGCTTGATTGAAGCAGGTGATTTACCCAGCTTAGCGCGTCGCCTAACTGTTATCGCCTATGAAGACATTGGTTTGGCCAATCCCGAAGCACAGATTCACACCGTTACTGCTCTTGATGCCGCTCACTGATTTGCGCAAATCAGGGCATCTTCCTATTCCTCGTCACTTACGCGATGGACATTACGCTGGTAGCAAGGAATTAGGCAATGCGCAGGAATACAAATACCCACACGCTTATCCAGAAAAATGGGTTGACCAGCAATACCTACCAGACAAACTAAAAGGCGCCAGCTATTTTACCGCCAATGAAACAGGAAAATATGAGCGTGCTCTCGCCATTACCCAAGAAAATATCAAAAAATTGAAAGAGCAGAAAGCCTTGTCAGACAAGGCTTCAAAATGATTTCTATGATACCGCTTCCAAAAAATGAGGTTTGCCTCTTGAAAATTTTTAAAAAAGTGGTAAGATAAAGGTACAGAAAAGAACTGCTGTGGTATACGAATTCACATCTAAGTGTTGACCGACTATTTTTGTATTACTAGGGAAACAAAAGTTTTCTGACAGTATGCAGGCCGTCTCACACGGAAGCAACTAAGTCAGAAACGCGTTACCCACCTGCTTATATTTGTGCGGGATCAATACAAATCGTGGATTACCGGTACCAATACAGCATTTTTCTTTGTGCCTCCTTGGCTTAGTTGGTAGAGCAGTAGACTCTTAATCTATGGGGCACAGGTTCGAGCCCTGTAGGGGGTATCAGTTGACATGAGAAAAGCCTTGGTTTCAAGGCTTTTTTCTTGTGGAATTTTATATCTTGGCTCCCATTTCACCCACTCAAAAAGAGGCTAGGACAAAAGTCTCCCCTCCTCTCATTTTGGGTAATAGAAATTCGGTACAGTAGTTGATTATTCAAATCCAAGAGCAGATTCTCCATACCATGCAATCCCTTCATAACGCCAACCGCGTTCCTGAAGTAGCTTCACCTCATTCTGATCCATTGTATAATGATGAGAACCCGAAGTGAGTCCTTTATGGAAGAGACGATAAACTGGAGCGTTACCATCTGAATACCAAGCAATTCCCTCGTTTCGCCAATGATGCTTGGTGGTCAAAACCGTCGCCTCATTTTCATCCATTGTATAATGGTGATCTCTTAGGGTCGGATTGTAAAGACGGTAGACTTTCTTCCCTTCTTTAGGGGCGCTCCATGCCACACCTTCATATTTTCCCCATCCAATACGAACTAGTGTATCTCGTTCATTTATACTACTAGTATAGAAATGTTCTTTGTTATTAGGATTATAGAGACGGTACATCGGCACAACTGGAGCATCAGGTGCTGTCACCGTCACCTCCCAAATAATTGCGACTTCAGCTTCGTGTATCTCGACTGGATTTAACTGAAGCTCTTCATTAAATTTTTTCGCTTGTTCGCTATCGCCACTTGGAAAACCTGGAACAATTTGGATCTTTCCTGATTTTAACGCAATCCAATTTCCCTACTCATCAAATGAAATAATGGGTGGATCATTCACATGCATATCAAAAGAATAGATAAAATCTTTCAATGGGGAATTTTGAGGTCGACGAATTTGCCCTTTTTCTCCTACTTGCAATTCCATTTTAAAAGTATCTGGTTCAAATTCAGAACCACCACTACTATGGAATCGAGGAGTTTCTCCCTCCATCGCATAAACCGTTTGACCAATTCTTGTTTGAAGAGAATCTTCTACAGACAGAAACATTGGTCCACTACAAATTGTTAAAAGAGCTATACTCTTCATGAACTTACGAAACATCTTTTCTTCCTTTCTAATTAGCCTTAAAAGCTACACCTTGGTCTTTCCATCCAGAGTTTAACAACAATTCTTTTCAGTGCTATTCACTGTATAAAAATGTTTTTTGTTATTGACTCTATCACCTAAGAGCCCTTTTATTATTTTTACAAAATTATATCATTTGTCTAAAAACTTTCAATATCTTTTTCAAATCAATACATATTTATTTTTTCGCTTTCCCAATGACGTAAGATAGCAGGACTAGGCACATCAGCGTTCCTCCTCTCACAAATAGTGGCAAATCAGCCGCCTTGGATAGAATGAAAGAAAGACTAACACAAATGAGGTCGACACCATATCGAAAATAAGAAAATGGTTTACCAGTAGCTTCCTCTAATAATTGACAATACTTTTCTATTGGAAATTTTAAGACATCATAGTGCAATATCCTTCCCGTCCCAATGCCTGCCAAACAGGTACCCATAATAAACAAAAAAATATTCAATAAATATGTTTCTTCTTATTTCTGAACATTGAAATATGTTTTTGGTATTATATTCCGTTTTTTCCTTCTATTTTTTTAGAAATTTAAAGAGAGAATGTATAATTTCCCAATTTTTTCCTAAAAAAAGATAGATTTCTTTAAAATAGGTCTTCAGACCGAGTATTTTTATGGTATAATGACTTATAATGTGTTTAGTAAATGTAGCAAAGGAGATACTACATGATTAAAATTTATACTGTATCTAGTTGCACGAGTTGTAAAAAAGCAAAAAATTGGTTGACTGCACACCAACTGTCTTACAATGAGCATAACCTTGGTAAAGAATCTATCACAAAAGAAGAAATTCTTAACATTTTAGCAAAAACTGAAAATGGGATTGCCAGTATTGTTTCCTCTAAAAATCGCTATGCCAAAAGCTTGGAATGCGATATTGAGGAATTGAGTGTTAATGAGGTCATTGACATCATCACTGCTAATCCTCGTATTTTGAAGAGCCCTATTTTGATTGATGACAAACGTCTTCAAGTTGGCTATAAAGAAGATGATATTCGTGCCTTCTTGCCACGCGCTGTCCGCAATGTGGAAAACGCTCAAGCTCGTATGCGCGCAGCTTTGTAAAAATAAAAAGACACAGCCTAGAAATAGGCTGTTTTTGCTGGTCTTGAAAGCGATTCACTTTTTTATTCAGAAACCTCAGAACCCCGCTTTCATTCATTGAAAGTCTTGGAAAAACGTGTTATAATAGACCATAAGTACAATTATGAAAGAAGGTGTAAGTATGGGATTCACAGAAGAGACAGTTCGCTTCCGGTTGGATGACTCCAATAAGAAAGAAATCAGCGAAACCTTGACCAATGTTTATCGCTCTCTCGAAGAAAAAATTGTGGAGGAGTTGGTTCGTTTTTACTTGAAAGAAAATGGGATTGACCTCTAATGAGAATTATGGGATTAGATGTCGGATCAAAAACCGTTGGCGTTGCCATCTCTGATCCGCTCGGTTTTACCGCTCAAGGCTTGGAAATCATTCCAATCGATGAAGAAAAAAAAGAATTTGGACTGGAACGCTTAAGTCAACTGGTTGAGCAATACAAGGTTGATAAATTTGTCGTTGGTCTTCCAAAAAACATGAATAATACTAGTGGTCCTCGCGTCGAAGCTAGCGAAGCTTACGGACAATTGCTCATTGAGCATTATGGACTTCCGGTGGAGTATCAGGATGAGCGCTTGACGACTGTCGCTGCCGAGCGCATGCTGATTGAACAAGCTGATATCAGCCGTGGTAAACGCAAAAAAGTCATTGATAAGCTGGCAGCTCAGCTTATTTTACAAAATTATTTAGATAGAACATTTTAAGGAGAAAAAATGGCATACGATCATAACCATGACCACAATCATGAAGAACGCGAATTAATTACTTTGGTAGATGACCAAGGTAACGAAACCTTGTTTGAAATCCTTTTGACAATTGATGGGCAAGAAGAATTTGGTAAAAACTATGTTCTTTTAATTCCAGCAAGCGCTGAGGAAGACGAAAATGGACAAGTTGAAATCCAAGCCTACTCATTTGTAGAAAATGAAAATGGTACAGAAGGCGACTTGCAACCAATCCCTGAAGATGCAACTGCTGAGTGGGATATGATTGAAGAGGTCTTCAATAGCTTCCTTGACGAAGAAGAATAAAAAATTTTTACAATGATAAAAAAGAAAAAGTGGCAGGGTCTCAGCCCTGCTTATTTTTTATGGCAAAATGGAGTTTTTCAGATATGTCACACCAAGAATTAACACAAGTGGAAGCTTGGCTGAATGCCAAGCAAGGAAAGGTATTCCGCTATAAGGTGGAGAAATTTCAACTGGCTTTGGACTTGGCTGGTCATCCCGAGCAGGGTTTCCCTTCCATCCACATCGCGGGGACCAACGGAAAAGGTTCTACTATCGCTTTTTTGCAACAGCTTTATCAAGCGCATGGCTTACGCGTCGGTGCCTTCGTTTCCCCACACATGGTCAGCTATCACGATCGCATGACCATTAACGATCACCCCATTCGTCAGGAAGTATTTTTAGAGCTCGCTCGCTCTGTTAAAGATCTGGAATCGACGCTTACTCAAACCTATGAGCCACTTTCCTATTTTGAAACGATGACTCTCATCATGTTTCTCTACTTCAGTCGTGCCAATCTTGATATTGCTTTGATTGAAGTCGGTATCGGTGGTCTCCACGATGTTACCAATGTCATCCAACCTCTGATCAGTGTCATTACTTCTATCGGACTGGACCATCAGGACATCCTGGGGCCGAGTCTAGGGAAAATAGCAGAGCAGAAAGCAGGTATTATCAAAGCGGGCATACCAGTTGTCCTCGGACCACTTGATGCGCAAAGTCGAGACATCATCACCCAAATCGCATTTGAGAAATCTGCTCCAGTTCTTGCTTCTAATCAGGATTTCCACTGGATAGGTCAGCGCTTTACCAATGCGGATGTGACTCTGGACCAGCTAGAGTTAAACTTAGAGGGAGCTCACCAAAAGGAAAATGCAGCCATTGCACTAGAAACATTTTTCCTCTCTGGGCAGGAAGACTGGAAATAATTTCCGCAAAGCCGCTCATCTATTTAGATGGTGCACACAATGTCCCTGCAATTGAACGCTTGATTGAATTTCTGAAAGAAGCGACTGACAAAAAAGTCACCATTCTCTTTTCAGCTCTAGCACGCAAGGATTTTCGAGATATGCTAGCTTTACTTGAAAAAGAACTTCCACAAGCTGAACTCTTGGTGACAAGTTTTGCTTACGATGGTGCCATTTCAGATTCCTCTTCTACTGGTCGTTCTTTTATCCCTGATTATCAATCCTTCCTCGAGGAATGGCAAGTTAGCGCCTCTCAGCAAGATCTACTTGTGATAACAGGTTCTTTGTATTTCATATCAGAGGTGCGTCGATTTTTGGTTGAGCATCAAAATTGACAAAGTGACAACACAATCGTTAAAATAGAGTTGTAACAATGAAAGAGAGGAATTTCAAATGAAGAAAATTCTAACATTGACCACTTTACTTGCTACTTCTGCCCTCCTTGTCGCCTGTGACATGGGTGACAACGATGATATGGTTCAAAATCAACAACAAACCACACAACAATCATCAACGGCTGCTATCGAAACAACAAATGAAATTGATGGCACCTATGTCTTAGAGGAAATGGGCGAAACAAAAACCTTAACCATTACTGACGGTATGGGGACCTTGGAAACCATGGAAAAAGATGGAGAAAAGGACTCTGAACAAGTAACCGTTGATGGAGCCAACAAGGTCATTGTCATCGGTGATGATAGTAAAACCTACATGCTAGAGGGCTCTACTTTAACCTTGAAAGAAGATGACGGTGAGACCGCTGTCTACACTAAACAATAATATAACTAGAATGAAAGAGCTGGGGTCAAAAGCCCCAACTCTTTTCACTTTTTAGGTAGTGGACGTTCAACGCAGTGCTTGATTGGAAGTCCTCCTTTCTTATGCTGCAAGAGATAGCGATCTCCCTACTCAACTGTGCGGAGGTAGGGGGAAAACAGCCTAGTAGACTATTTTAGCTCAGTACCCAAAAATGAAAAAGTACTAAAAAATCGACATCTCATTTCATGGCGATTGATCGATTTTTATCCCACTCTCTTTTTTTACGAATAAATAAGTATGAAAACTGACAACCTACACCATTTTTTGAGACTATTTCAAGCTAAAAAATATCATACTTTTCGTGAGTTAGAGCGTTTTTCTCAAATTAAACAAGTCCAAAAGAGTAAATGACAGAAAGCTTTCTTTTTGGTATAATGTGAAAGAATTGATACCAAGGAGTGACTCATGACAATAAGCGATCAAGAACTCGAAGCCTACGAAGGCTATACACGAAGAAGTCGTCAAGCTTCTAAACGCAGAAGAATGCAAGTAGAGGCACCATCTTTTAACGAACATTTCAAAGATAAGATTTTACCCTTGACGATTTGGCAATCCCTCTTGTGGAGTCTTTTGCTCAGCCTTATAAGCGTTGCCAATCCTTTTTTGACTGAAATGGCCAACAGCATCCAATCGCAAAATCTGTACGCTGGTTTTGCCATGCAAGCAGGTCGCAGTCCTTACGGGGATTTCTTCGGTTCTAGTGGAGTTCTCTTTTATTTGTTGACACAGCTTGGCTCTTCTTTTGGTACGACCATTGGACTGGCTATTTTACAGTTCATCGCTCTTTTTGTCGCGGGAATTTTCTTTGACAAGATTGTCGGTTATTATAGCCAAAGTCATCCAATCACCAATCAATTGACAGTTTGGTTTTATTTATTCATTTTAGCGCTGGATTTTGGGGGTCTCTATGCTAGCTTGCTCGCTCTGCCATTTATTTTGACTAGCTTGTGGTTCTTGGTCCGTTATTTTGACAATGCTGTACGAGATGAAGGCTTTATTTTCTACGGAATGGATGCCGCCATCGTCTTTATGATTGACCCCAAAAGCGTTCTGCTTTGGGCAGTCGCAACGCTAATTCTTCTTGGTTACAACATTAAGTATAAGCGCAAAGCGAGAGGTTTTTACCAATTATTGGCTGGTTTGTTTGGCTTTTTGCTAGTAATCTACTCTGTAGGCTACTACACCTTTATCAAGCAGATTTTAGGTGTTGCTATTTCGCAAACCTTCCTCTACAATCTTGACCTAAATTTTCAGTTGGATCATTTGACAACTCCTGCTCTCATCATCGGTGCTGTCTTAGTCATTTCTGGATTTTTAATAACCTTCTTCAAGACTCTGGGCTCATTAAGAGATGAAAGACGTCGTTATATGAAAGTCGTTGCTCTCTTAACTTTCCTAGCTCAACTAATCTTCATCTTGGGCAACCAATCATTTGATTTGCACCAATTGATTGCTATCTTACCTTATGGATTTTTGATGGTAGCGTTGCAACTCCCTAAAGAAATAGATGCTCACGCTGACTATGAAGAATACGAAGAAGAATCCCAAGCCTCATTTAGCTACTTAAAAGCGAGTCTCTTCTTGCCACTTCTGGCCTGCATGTACATTCCACTCCAACCGGTCATCTTCTATCTACTAGAAGGACAGGTAGCACAGGAGCGCACGAGCATTGCCCATTACATCAAAGAACATGCTGAAGCAGACGCCAGTATTTATGCTTGGGACGATAATGCTCAAGTCTATCTGGAAAGTCAGCATCTGTCTGCCGGAACCTTTATTACTGTGAAACCACATTTGGACAAGACTACTAATCAGCAAGTCATCACTTACGATTTAAATAAAAATAAGGCGCAATATGTGGTAGTCAATAAGGACATTCCACTCCTCAAAAATGTCAAAAGTAATCTTGAAAAAAATTACAATATCGTAGATACAGACACATCCTACTTGACCTTATATCAAAAAAATAATTGAAAACGGCTGTGAAAACACCGTTTTCTTTTTCTTTGTGCCACTTTAGTTTCACACTATATATAGTATAATTGAAAACATTTTTTGAAATGCGTCTACTAGATATTGATTTTTGTAAAAAATGCTGCTACACTATAAGACAGTTAGATAAAGGAGTGAAGAACATGGAAAAAGTAGATCTCGTCCCCATACAAAATATGATGGTCATTAAGCGTGACGGCCGTCGAGTGAGCTTTGATATGGAAAAAATCCACGAAGCCCTCTTGAAGGCAAGCCGCAAAATTTCGCCGGATTCTGATTTCATGGAAGTAAAATTAGCAGAGATTTGCCGCCGAGTGGAGACTGAGATTTACGAACGTTTTTCCAAAGATATCAAGATTTACGAAATTCAAAACATCGTGGAACACGAACTGTTGGAGGCCAACGAATACCCCTTGGCTAAAGAGTATATCCACTACCGTACACAACGTGATTTCGCGCGCTCACAGGCGACTGATATCAACTTCACCATCGACAAACTGATTAACAAGGATCAGACGGTAGTCAATGAAAATGCCAACAAAGATAGTGATGTTTTCAATACCCAGCGTGATTTAACCGCAGGGATCGTCGGAAAATCTATCGGACTGAAAATGTTGCCACCTCACGTGGCTAATGCCCACCAAAAAGGGGATATCCACTACCACGATTTGGATTACAGCCCTTACACGCCCATGACCAACTGCTGCCTCATTGATTTCAAAGGTATGTTGGCAAATGGTTTTAAAATCGGCAATGCCGAGGTGGAAAGTCCAAAATCCATCCAAACAGCAACCGCCCAGATTTCTCAAATCATCGCTAATGTGGCTTCTAGCCAATATGGTGGTTGTACCGCAGATCGAATTGATGAATTTTTGGCACCATACGCAGAACTGAATTTCAAAAAACACATGGCTGACGCGGAAAAATGGGTCTTGCCTGATCAGCATGAGGCTTACGCCCGTGAAAAAACACAAAAAGATATCTACGATGCCATGCAATCCTTAGAATATGAGATTAACACACTCTTTACCTCTAATGGACAAACGCCATTTACATCACTCGGATTCGGTTTGGGAACTTCTTGGTTTGAACGCGAAATTCAAAAAGCCATCCTTAACATCCGTATTGCAGGTCTCGGTAGTGAGCACCGCACCGCTATTTTCCCTAAATTGATTTTCACCGTCAAACGTGGTCTCAACTTGGAGCCTGTTTCACCCAACTACGACATCAAACAGTTAGCCTTGGAATGTGCTACCAAACGCATGTACCCTGATATGCTCAGCTACGACAAGATTATTGATTTGACGGGTTCATTTAAGGCTCCAATGGGGTGCCGCTCTTTCTTGCAAGGTTGGAAAGATCAAAATGGGCAGGATGTGACATCTGGTCGTATGAATTTGGGCGTTGTGACCATCAATTTACCACGGATTGCCATGGAATCCAAAGGAGATAAGGAGAAATTCTGGGATTTGTTCCAAGAACGCATGCAGATTGCACACGACGCCTTGGTTTATCGTGTGGAGCGCGTCAAGGAAGCGACGCCCGCTAACGCGCCCATCCTCTATCAATACGGTGCTTTCGGCCAACGTCTTGAAAAATTTGATGACGTGGATCAACTCTTTAAACACCGCAGAGCTACCATTTCTCTAGGTTATATAGGTCTTTATGAAGTCGCTAGCGTCTTTTACGGAGGTAATTGGGAGAACAATGCACAAGCTAAAGACTTTACGGTCTCTATCGTGAAACAGATGAAAGAACTTTGTGGAGCTTGGTCGGATAAATACGACTATCATTTTTCTGTTTACTCGACACCATCTGAGAGCTTGACAGACCGCTTCTGCCGTCTAGACAAGGAGAAATTTGGCCTAGTCGAGAATATCACAGACAAAGATTACTACACCAATTCCTTCCATTATGATGTCCGCAAAAACTCGGCCCCATTTGAAAAATTAGACTTTGAAAAGGTTTATCCTGAAGCAGGTGCTAGCGGTGGCTTCATCCATTATTGTGAATATCCTGTGCTCCAGCAAAACCCTAAGGCTCTGGAAGCCGTTTGGGACTATGCCTACGACCGCGTAGGATATTTAGGAACCAATACACCGATTGACAAGTGTTATCTCTGTGACTTTGAAGGCGACTTTGAACCAACTGAACGTGGCTTCAAGTGTCCAAACTGTGGCAATACTGACCCTAAAACCGTTGACGTGGTCAAACGCACTTGTGGCTATCTAGGCAATCCTCAGGCCCGCCCAATGGTGCATGGTCGCCATAAAGAAATTTCAGCACGCGTCAAACACATGAATGGGGCAAGTATTCTATCTTCAGGACAAGGATGAGGCTTTTATGGCAGAAATATTAAAAAGCGAAACCGTTCGCTTTGATTTAGAAGACCGCGAAGAGATGGGTGCCGATTTGAAGGCTGTGTCTGACTCATTGGCTGAAATTGGCTACAATCCCATCCATCAAATTGTAAGCTATATTCTCAGCGGAGACCCCGCTTATATTCCCCGCTACAAAAATGCTCGCAACCATATCCGCCACTGTCAACCTGATGATATCGTGGAAGAATTAGTTCGCCATTATTTGAAACATAAGGCTAGTACTACGGACCGCCCGATCTAAGCAAGCTTCGTTCCATTATGGTAGAATAAAGAGAAAAGTCATAAAAACTGACTTTCAGCATAGAAAGGAATAATAGGGCGCTCAAGTATTCGAACTCGGGCTAAAACTCTTATTATCCACTATAGCTTAGAAAGGAACCGAACACGCCTACGACACTTTACAAAAAGATAAGTAATTCCTAGCTGCGAGTAGCGTCGTCATACTTCCTATTTTGTTGCGTGTCGCTTAACGGCTTTGTATCTTATGTTATGGGAAAATTTCAATTAGATTATAAGGGAATGCAACGTGTGGAGAAATTCCACGAGAAGCATTCGGTTGTGAAAAGTGATAAAAAATCACGTGTACAAGAGCTTTTGAAGAAAGCTCAAAGTAAGAAAAAATAAAAAGAGCCTCGTGCTCTTTTATTGTATGATACCAAAAAGAAAGAAGAAAAATATGCTACACATTGGCATTGTCGGTTTAGGAGGGATTTCGCAGAAGGCTTATTTACCTTTTATGCGCCAATTCCCTGATATTCATTGGCATCTTTTTACCAGAAATCAAGAAGTTTTGGCAGAGGTTGCTGAGCTTTTTGGTACTGTTACTACCTACGGTAGCCTACAAGCACTGGCTGCTGCTCCACTTGATGGTGTCTTTATCCACACAGCCACCATTGCTCGCTTCGAAACGACACAAGCTTTTCTCCAAAAGGGCATTCCCGTCTACATGGACAAACCTCTCACGGAAAGATATGCCCAGACCAAAGAGCTCTATGATTTGGCGGAGGCGCATAGCACCTTTCTCATGGCGGGCTTCAATCGTCGCTTTGCGCCCAAAGTTTTGAAAATGGCAGAGCAGGTTGATAAGACCCGCATTTATGTGGAAAAGAATGATGTTAATCAATCTGGCAATTTCCAGTTCAAACTCTTTGATTTCTTCGTCCATCCACTGGACACAGCCCTCTTTTTAACAGATCAAGAATTGCTCAGCGGACGCTATCAGTTCCATAAAAAAGATGGGCAACTGTACCAAGTATCTGTGACCTTGGAAACAGCTCAATCTACTATCTTGGCCAGCATGAACCTGCAATCAGGCAGTCGTCGGGAAATCATGGAAGTACAGATATCTCGTGCTACCTACCATTTGGAGAACTTGGAAAACTTGTCCATTTTTGAGGGAACCAAACAAACAATTGAACATTTTGGTTCATGGGACACTACCCTTTACAAACGAGGGTTTGAGTCCATTATTTTAGCATTTATCGATGCTATAAAGACTAATATAAATCCTGTCACACCAGAATCAAGCCTGCTTAGTCACTGGATTTGCCAACAAATCAATACTGCAATAGAAAATACTGGACCATTAGATCTGAACTTACCGAAAGGATAATCAATGACCAAATTAGACCTACGAAGACCAACTTTGGAAGATAAGGAAGCTGTACTAGATCTTATGCGAGAATTTGAAGAAACGACAGCTGCCCACGATGGCGGATTTTGGGATGCAGAACACTTTGACTACGAAGAGTGGATTGCTGGAAATACTGATGAGGAAATGGGGCTCAATATTCCCGATAGCTGGGTACCTGCGGTGCAATTTGTAGGATTTGTTGATGGAAAAGCCGTTGGATTTCTCAATTTACGTTTGCGACTGAGTGATTTTTTGCTGCATCATGGTGGTCATATCGGCTATTCGGTACGACCTAGCCAGCAAGGAAAGAGTTACGCGACCCAAATGCTCCGTCAAGGTCTCAGCGTAGCTATTTCCAAAAACATCTCAAAGGTGCTTGTCACTTGTGACGAGACCAATGCTGCCAACCGCGCGGTAATCCTTAAAAACGGTGGAGTGTTGGAGGATGTACGTGATGATACAGAAAGATATTGGATTAATCCAGAATGAGGACAATGTGAGGGAAAAGAATTGGAACACGCCGAAGCCTGGCGAATGGAAATCTGCAGAACTTAGCCAAGGGCATATTATTGACTACAAGGCTTTTAACTTCGTAGATGGTGAGGGTGTCCGCAATTCCCTCTATGTAGCAGGTTGCATGTTTCACTGCCAGGGCTGCTACAACGTCGCAACGTGGAATTTTCGTGCAGGTATTCCTTACACACCAGAGTTGGAAGAGCGAATCATGGCAGATTTGGCACAGCCCTATGTGCAGGGCCTGACTCTTTTGGGAGGTGACCCCTTCCTCAATATAGGAATTCTCCTGCCACTAGTCAAACACATTCGTCAAGAATTACCAGAAAAGGATATCTGGTCCTGGACTGGCTATACTTGGGAAGAAATGATGCTAGAAACTGAAGATAAACTGGAACTGCTAGGTCTGATTGACATCTTGGTGGACGGACGATTTGACCGTTCCAAGCGCAATCTCATGCTACAATTTCGTGGTTCATCCAACCAGCGCATCATCGATGTCCAAAAATCTCTGGCAGCTGGTCAGGTAGTCATCTGGGACAAGCTCAATGATGGGCAACATTCTTACGAACAAATCAATCATGCTGACTAAAAATCCCTATTGATGATATTTTACATTCAGTCCATAGCTAAATATGGAAGAAAGAGGCGGAGAATTTTCTCTGCCTCTATTTTCTATAAGCTGATAAATTTCTTCAGAATAAGGATGGCAGAGCGCAACAACACGTCCCGTCAAAACCACTGCAACTATGGACCCAACCCCAATTCCCAAGAAACCTTTTCCGAAGGAAAAACTAATGATGAGCGCAATCACTAAGCAAGTTGCATCCAGTAAATTTTTCCCGAAACCAAAGTCTTTTCGAAGAATATCTCCGATGGTTTTTGCCAGAGCATCTGCGGGATTCGGAATCAGGCGCATGACAATGGTCAGGGAAGCTCCCAATCCTGTTAGGAAAATAGCCAAAAGAAGAAAGATGAGCCGCATACTCATTTCTTCAGGTACACGCAAAACGTTATCAAACAATTGAATAAAGATACTAGTAAAAAAACCAGCCAAAACTTGCATCAATAGCAGCAGCTCTGCCTTTTTCCCAAGTAAAAGAAACTGTAATACAATCAGGAAGCAGTAATAGAGAAAACTCATGGTCCCAATGGAGATATGTAGGATTTGCGAGAGATTGTAGGCAATCGAAATGACGGGAGAAACACCTAGTGCCGCCTCGGTATTGAGGGAAATACCTGCCCCCAGCAGGATAACGCCAAGTAAATAAACAGCTGATCGAGCACCCATCTCTTTTGTTTTCATATCTTTCCTCCTATTGCCATTCCTACAAAGAAAAGATGAGCTGGCAAGTCAACTCACTCTACCTTTATTTTATTCCAAAATTCGCTGTACGTCAAATAGGACTAATTAGTCCAGTCTAAACTGCAATTGTGGCCATTTTTGTCCCCAATTTTTCTTGGCAATGCGCTTATCATACAAGGACATCCGTTCTGCATTGTCTAGAAAATAAGGCGTCGGTCTCACGATAAATTCGCAAATTGCCTCTAAGCCATAGGGACAATAGACTTCCACTTGCCCGATACTCGTCAAACGCACTCCAATCGCAGTGCAGGTTTCAGGATATTTAAACATGACATCACGCGCACTGAGGTATGTTAGCGTTTGGGGATTATGATTATGCATATAAACTTGATTTTTCAATTCCCAACGATACTGAGGATGGGTCTTTTTCAAATTTTCTTCCAGCTGACAAGTCTCTTCACAGGAAATCTGCGGATCAAAAAAGATAACATCCACATCTGTTTTCTGGTCAAAAGCTGGTAGCTGACTCCGTTTATTCCATATAAAATTGCGTATACTACCTGCACACAACCAACCATCTTGTAAATTCAGCTCTGCTATGATCTCTAAAATTGCCCGCATATCTGGATTTTCAAGCAAATCCTGTTTCAAATCATCTATTTATAGGTCATAAATTTATTTTAGCAAATAGAAAAGTCAGCTTCAAGCGAAACCGACCTTTCTGGAGATAATATGAAAAAGAATAAATATAGTATATAAGAGAAACCTTAAAATTTCCTTAAAATGGAAAATTTTTTTATTTTTTTTCGTAAGGGTATCCAAGATGCTCATAAGCCTTTGTGGTTGCTACGCGACCAGTCCGCGTCCGCATGATAAAACCTTTTTGAATAAGGTAGGGCTCATACATATCTTCCACGGTATCGCGTTCTTCTGCAATATTGACGGATAGGGTTCCAAGGCCTACTGGACCTCCATTATACAAATCAATCATAGTCCGTAGAATTTTCTGGTCCACATAGTCCAAACCTTCACGGTCAACATCTAGCATAGACAAGGCCTTGTCCGTAATGACATCATCGATCAAGCCATCTCCCATAATTTGGGCAAAATCCCGCACTCGTTTGAGCAGGCGATTAGCAATACGAGGGGTTCCTCGACTCCGACGAGCCAGCTCAATGGCTGCTTCGTGGGTAATTTCCATCTCAAAAATATCCGCCGTCCGCTCCACAATTTCCGTCAAGTCGTCCAACTCGTAATATTCCATATGCCCTGTAATCCCAAAGCGCGCGCGTAAAGGATTGGATAGCATACCCGCTCGAGTCGTCGCCCCAATCAGAGTAAATGGAGGCAAATCCAAATGCACCGCCCGACTGGCTTCACCTGTACCAATCATGATATCAATGTAAAAATCCTCCATTGCCGAGTAGAGAATCTCCTCCACTGCCATAGGCATGCGATGAATTTCATCGATAAGGAGGACATCTCCAGGCTCCAAATCGTTGAGAATTGCCACCAAATCACCTGCCTTCTCAATGACCGGTCCCGATGTCTGTTTGATATTGACACCCAACTCATTAGCAATCACAAAAGCCATAGTCGTTTTTCCCAGACCCGGAGGACCAAATAGCAGAGCATGATCCAAAGCCTCGTCCCGTAATTTAGCCGCCTCAATGAAAATCTTCAACTGATTCTTGACCTTATCCTGGCCGATATATTCATTTAATTTCTGAGGACGCAAGGTCCGCTCAACGAACTCTTCATCACCCATCTGTTCCGTATCAAAAATTCTAGTCATGGACATATTATAACATAGAAATAACTAATTATCGTCATCTGCTAAGTTTTGAGGTTATCAAAAAAGAGAATAACAATTCTCTTTCAATCACTTCTAATTAATAAACCACCAATCTTTTCCTTCTGATAATGTTTGCATTGTTTGACTAATAAATGGTAAGGCTAATAGAAATAGTGCTGTAATTTTACAAATTTTTTCATTGTATCTCCTAAAAATTTTATATATTTTACAAAATAAATTGTATAAAACAAAGTCAAAACACAACATGACAAATTTGTCCAATTAACTTAGCTAAACCTCCTTACTTAATTTTTGCCACTCAACTTGCAATTGTTCTTGTAACTTTTTATCATTAAATAGTTTTGCAAACAAAAGAGCTTCTTCGTAATAATGTTTAGCTAATTCTTTATCTTTTTTATAAAATATAGCATACTCACATTGCAATAAACAATAAATCGATTTCTTTTGAAAGTCTTCTGTGACCTCCATAATAGCATTACTCTCGTTTAAAAGTTCTAGCACCAAATCAGCATCTTTCAAATATATTCTCATGGCTACTGCTGTTAAGATTAAACGATTTAAAAAAAATAATTCCTCGGAAAGCAAATATTTACGTTGTTGCAGTAAGTTCCTACAGAAATGCAAAAAGTCAGATTTTTGAAAGATTGAAGAATCAAAATAAGAAATTGCCGCAGCAGTCAAATACAAATCAATCAAAATAAGATCATTCATTCTGTATCTTTTCTTTTTCTTCAATTGCTCAAAGTATTCTGGAATCAAATCAACTCCAAAATCCACCTGCCCAGTATGATAAACCTCAAAACTAGATTGAAGCGCATCGATAGCTAACTGTTCCTCCTCAGGTAGTTCATCATAATATTCCGAAAAAATTTCATCAAAATGCTCTTCTCGCTCTTTAATTCTATCTTGGTCCATATTAAAGAGGCTTTCTCAAAATAGCATATTTAATTTCTTTATATCTTCGTGGAATAGCAAAGCTCTCTCCGTCTGTTAGCTCTCCTATTTTCATTCCTAAGCGGTTCGCAATATAAGAAACTTTTTCCAAACCAGGTATAATCTTTCCGCTTTCAATTCTTGCGAGCTGTCTTACAGATAATTCCGACTCATCACCACAAAAATCCTCTCGTGTAATCGCCTGTTCTTCACGTAGTGTACGTACTCTCATCCCAAATTTTTGTGGCATAACTCATTCTCGTTTCCCATCTCTATTTTAGCATATACTTTGTGAGCATTCAAACAAATTTTGTCTAAAAATATATGGAAAAAAGAAAAGGCAGTAAAACCCTTTCCTTAATGCCCCTGATCCGCATAGTGGTTAATCGGTAGTTCTCTGCACCTATAATATAGGTAATTTCGACCATCCTAACCAATTTTGATAACAACATCAAGTTTTTTTAACTGCTGATTTCTGTCTCACTCGCCCAATCCAAGGCGGTCGAAAATGTCGTCCACACGTTTGGTGTAGTAAACTGGATTGAAAATATCGTCGATTTCATCTTGGGTAAGACGTGCTGTCACTTCTGGATCTGCTTCCAAGAGAGGTTTGAAGTCCACTTGGTTATCCCATGAATGCGCAGTTTTAGGTTGGACCAAATCATATGCTTCTTCACGCGTCATGTCTTTTTCAATGAGTTTAAGCATAACCCGTTGGCTGTAAATAAGACCAAAAGTTGAATTCATATTGCGCAGCATATTGTCCGGAAAGACCGTCAAATTCTTAACAATATTACCAAAACGATTGAGCATGTAGTTTATGAGAATAGTCGTATCAGGCGTGATAATGCGCTCCGCAGATGAATGAGAAATGTCACGCTCATGCCAGAGAGCCACGTTTTCGTAAGCTGTCACCATGTGACCACGCACCACGCGCGCTAGACCGGTCATATTTTCAGAGCCGATTGGGTTACGTTTGTGGGGCATAGCAGAGCTACCCTTTTGCCCTTTAGCAAAGAATTCTTCGACTTCACGTTGTTCTGATTTTTGCAGACCACGAATCTCTGTTGCCATACGCTCGATTGATGCTGCAATATTTGCTAAAACCGCAAAGTATTCTGCGTGGAGGTCACGAGGAAGAACTTGAGTTGAAATTTCTTGCGGACGGATGCCTAATTTGTCACATACATATTCTTCCACAAAAGGAGGAATATTGGCAAAGTTACCAACCGCACCTGAAATTTTTCCTGCTTCTACACCTGCGGCAGCATGTTCAAAACGCTCCTGATTGCGCTTCATTTCAGAGTACCAAGTCGCCAACTTGAGACCAAAAGTTGTTGGCTCCGCATGAACCCCGTGAGTGCGCCCCATCATAATGGTCATCTTGTGTTCTTTGGCCTTATCCGCCACAATCTGCGTGAAGTTAGCAAGGTCTTTGCGGATGATGTCGTTGGCCTGCTTGTAGAGATAGCCGTAGGCTGTATCCACCACGTCGGTAGAAGTCAAGCCGTAGTGCACCCACTTGCGTTCCTCCCCAAGCGTCTCAGACACCGCACGGGTGAAAGCCACCACATCGTGACGCGTTTCTTTTTCAATCTCAAGAATGCGGTCAATATCAAAATCCGCCTTTTCACGAATTTTCGCCACATCTTCCTTAGGAATTTCCCCCAACTCAGCCCATGCCTCACCAGCCAGAATTTCCACCTCCAGCCAAGCACGGTACTTATTCTCTTCACTCCAAATGTTCGCCATCTCAGGGCGTGAATAACGTTCGATCATTACTAATTGCCTTTCTACTAATACTTTTATTGATTCTATATTAAGGTTGTTAAATCTGATTATAGGATAAAGAATACAATTATACTCGTAATTGCCCCCATCAACCAATATAGCTGCTCTTTTTTATTCCACCGAATTTCTTTTTTTATTGTCCTTATTTCGGGAAAACAGTTATCTCCATCTTCGATATCATCTTTATTAACTTTCTTGAATAAGTTAGTAGCATTTGCAATACAACCTATTGACAAAATTAAACATAACCATTTAAACATTCATATCACCTTTTAGCAATCCTTGCCTATATTCAAATGCTTCAGCCTCTTCGGTTAATTCAATTGTTAATTCTTTGTGGTTTTCCAAGGTTGCTTTTATTTCTGAGAAAGGTACTTTAAAGTATTCTTTACGGCTATTCATTTTATTGATTTTATATTTATCAAATTTTTCGTGTATCTCTTTTTCAAGAGCAAAAGCATTCTCACTAAAAATTAAAGCATGAACATCGAATTGGAAAGGAACAGAGGCACTGCCTAGTTCTCTAATCCTATCCAACGGTTCTAGTCGTCTAGTTACACCAATTTTATAAATATCTTGGCCAAACGCTCCCAGGTTAGAAATAACGTAGACATAACCCGCTGCTGCATGTCCTTCACGATAATCAATATCTTCTTCAATTTCTTCAATCTCAGCCAATATTTCTTTGTATTCTTTCAATTGAGCATCTAATTTTATTTTTTCTTCATCCGTAGCCGTCGACAATAATTTTTCTACTTTATCAACCATTTGTGAGAAGTGCTCTCTGTCTTTTTCAACTTGCTTACGTTTAGCAGCAATCTCTGCCTGTAATTTCTTATCTTCTCTCTCTTTTTCTCTCTGCTCTCTCAGAATCTCTTTTTCTTCTTGTTTTTGCAACTCATATTCTGTAGCAACCCTTAATTCATCAAGTTTTAAGGCTAAATAATTATTGGATAGTTTAATTTGATTCCGCTCGTACATTTTATTCAATTGTTCAAAGCTTTTTCTTACAGCAGCAATTTTCTTTTCAAGATTAGAGGCAGAAACTTTTACTAATTGAGCATCAACTTCACCATTAAAACCTCTAATCATTGCCTTAATCAATTGTTTTTGCATAGTCTTCCCTTTCGCCTGACTTCCGTCTAAGGTCATCGGTATTATTATTAAACCAGCCTCACCATCTTTTATTAACTGCTTTTGCTGAATTCTTAAAGAATCAAGTTTATTTTATATTGCGTGGAGTCTGTAAAGTTATATTTTCGATCAAAAAAAACCAAATTCTTGCAAATCTAAAACGTCGTTAGAGACAGCAATGTCTTTTTTTATGTCTTCTAGTTCAATTTTTTTCTTGCTAATCTGATTTTCGATATCGACTAATTCATCACCTAACTTTAATTGGCGTTTAAGATCATTCAGTTTTGCTTTTTCAATTTCTGATTTTAAATTTGAAAGCCTACTCTCCAGAACTTCATCTTTGGGTTTTCCAAAATTAAATAGTCCCATATTCCCCTCCTAAAACTCCTCCACACTCTCCGCCTCATCCCCCAACACCGTCACATGTCCCATCTTGCGGTTGTGCTTTGCTTCTAGTTTACCATAAAGGTGGAGGTGGGCGCTAGGGTTTTTAGCGACAAAAGCTTGCGCATCATCCATATGTTGACCCAAAATGTTGAGCATGACGGCTGGTGCATGGAGATGGATAGCTGGAAGAGGAGCTCCTAGCACACCCAAGATATGGGTATCAAACTGTGAAAAATTGCAGGCTTCTATGGAATAATGCCCTGAGTTGTGTGGACGCGGTGCAATTTCATTAACGATAACATCGTCTGCCGTCACAAACATCTCCACACAGAGGATGCCTGACAGGTCTAGCTGTTTAGCAATTTGCATAGCCATAGCTTGCGCTTTCTCCCCTAAACTCTCTGAAATTCGAGCTGGGACGATTGTTTTGGAAAGGATGTTGTTGCGGTGGATATTTTCCTGAACTGGGAAGACCGCCACATCCTTACCATTCCCCGACACGATGACAGAGATTTCCAGATCAAAATTGACAAACTCTTCCAAGACACAGTCAGTTGAATCTGCTAATTCACAAGCGGCAGCTAAGTCCTCTTGTGATTTGATGACTACTTGTCCATGCCCATCATAACCACCTGTTGCGGTTTTGAGGACATATTTTTTAGTGAAATCCAGATTAGCTAAGCCGTTAGCATTTTTAACAACCTTGTAAGGTGCCACTTTCACGCCTGCTTTTTGAGACAGGAAGTCTTTTTCTGTGGTACGGTTTTGAGAGATTCTGAGCAAATCAGTTCCCTGCGGCAGCTGATTTTTCTTAACGACAGCATCCAAACCGTCCGCATCGACATTTTCAAACTCGTAAGTCAAAATATCGCAGCGGTCCGCCAATTCCTGAAGCGCAGCCACATCGTTGTAGGGTGCTACGATGATCTCCGCCACGCGCGAAGCAGGGCAGTCGGCTGCCGGATCTAGAGCAATAACCCTGTGTCCCATATAAATAGCAGAAATCGCCATCATCTGCCCCAGCTGCCCACCACCGATAATCCCAATTGTTTTAGAAAAGCTCATTGGTTGACTCCTCTGCAATTTTTCCTTGTTCTTGGTGGAAATAGCTAAGTTGCTCTACGATTTTTTCGTCCTCGATGGAGAGGATGCGAAGGGCAGTCAGAGCTGCATTGGCTGCTCCTGCTTCCCCAATAGCCATGGTTGCCACAGGCACGCCAGCTGGCATCTGAACGATAGAGTAGAGAGAGTCCAGACCAGACAGAGCACGCGATTTGACGGGTACGCCAATGACAGGCAGGGGCGTTTTAGCTGCGACCATACCAGGTAAGTGGGCTGCACCGCCAGCACCAGCGATGATGATTTTGATGCCACGATCACGTGCTTCTTCAGCATATTTGAACATGAGATCTGGTGTACGATGAGCTGAGACAACTTTTTTCTCATAAGGGATACCGAAGTCGTCTAGAATATTAGCTGCTTTTTGCATGGTTGCCCAGTCAGAGCTGGAGCCCATGATGATAGAAATGATTGGATTTTCCATAAAAATTTTTCCTTTTTTTGACAGTTTCCTTAAGTAGTGGGGTCGCAAGCGACCTCCTGCGGAGTGCCATTGCTAGCTTTCGAGCCTATAGTCTAGAAAGCTCCCCCCGACGATTAACCTTCGGTTAAGCGTCTTTTCACTACGGCGGAAACCGTCGGATTTAGCAACCCTCGGTCGCTTTTGCTATCGTTAAATACAAAATATCGCTCTAATCTTTAATGGCTTTACTACCGATGTCAGTCCTATAAAACAGTCCATCGGTATCTTGCTTCGCGAGTTTCTCGTAGATTTTTTCTTGCGCAGCTTTGACGGTGTCGGCTGTGGTGACGAGCATATAGACCCTTCCGCCGTTTGAGAGCAGTGCTCGGCTATTTTCAGAAAAACGAGCGCCTGCATAGTAGGTGATGATGTCGCCGTCCGTCTTTTCAGGCAGTTCCACACCTTTCTTGTAATCGAGCGGGTAGCCATTTGAAGCAACTACGACCCCAAGGGTCACTCCATCTTCCATCCAACTGATGGTTGGCTCCCTACCATCTAGGATGTCCGTGATGTTCTGCGCGAAATCGGAGGTCAGGCGAGGAAGGATAATCTGGGTCTCAGGGTCACCAAAACGCGCGTTGAATTCGATAACCTTAGGACCTTCAGCTGTCAAAATCAGCCCAGCGTAGAGCACACCAAGGTAGGGACGTCCTTCGCTAACCATACCCTTAAGCACAGGTTTGGTGATGGTTTCTACCGACTGATCGATGACACTTTGAGACAGATGGGGGACTGGTGCATAAGCTCCCATACCGCCCGTGTTCGGCCCCTTGTCACCATCATAAGCCCGTTTGTGGTCCTGCGCTGTCGGCATGATGTAAAACTTCTCACCATTGACGAAGGCAAAGAGAGAGAACTCTTCCCCGTCCAGGAACTCCTCTATCACCACGCTCGCACCCGAGTCACCGAACTTATTATCCAGAAGCATGTCCTGAGTGGCTGACACTGCTTCTTCCACGGTTTCCGCCACGACCACGCCTTTCCCTAGTGCTAAGCCATCTGCCTTGACCACAATGGGAGCACCTTGTTTATCGATGTAGGCTTTTGCTTCTTCGAAGTTGGAAAATGTGCCATAGGCTGCTGTTGGAATGTCGTATTTGACCATGATTTCTTTTGCAAAGTCTTTTGACCACTCCAGCTCCGCTGCTAAACGAGTAGGACCAAAAGCCTTGAGTCCAGCCTGATTAAAATCATCGACGATTCCAGCCGCTAGCGCATCATCAGGACCGACAAAGGTCCAAGCAATATCGTTCACTTTCGCAAATTCAATTAACTTTGAATGTTCGGAAATAGCGATATCCACCAAAACCAAGCCATCCAGCCTCATCCCATCATTCCCAGGAGCCACAAAAACCTTTTCTACCTGAGGAGACTCCGACAATTTCTTTGCGATGGCATGCTCACGCCCGCCAGAACCAACAACCAAAAGTTTCATAGCTAAGATACCAAGAGTGAGAAGAGAACGACTGAATTTTAGGAAATTAATACCATATGCTTGCACACAAGGAGATTTATCTAAATTCCAAATTCTCTGCCCGGCTTCAACCCTTTCTTTTTACGAATTATATTTTACATTATAACACATTTGTTCGTAAATGCCACGAAGCACATGAAATTCTGTGATGAAGATTATGAGAAAAAGAAAAACGCACCACGAGGGTGCGGAAGATAGACAAAATATTTTCTAGGAGGTATACTTTTCGCTGATATTTTAGTTCAAGATGTTTCTCCAAAAATATTCCAACTCATCATTTATTCTTATAACATAGAAAATCAAAATTTGAATAAGTTCGAGGTAATTTTTAAAATTTTCTTCCTCACTTGCTCTCGCCATCCGTGCGTGAGCGTATCTATTCCTGATTTTTAGACCGTTCCCATATTTTTTATCATCCAAGACAAATGAAATATAATTAGACTCGATTTCTGAAAACAGAGTGCTTTCATATTTTAACAAATCCTCTTGTACTAGATTGTCTGCAATTACCTTCAAATCTTGATTGCTATAACATAGGCAATACGAACCATTCAACCACACTAAACGTAACAAAGAGATTTTTGCTAAATTCGAAAAACGAACTTTCTTTTCATCATCAATATAAACAATTCCTTCATCAACTAAATCTCTGATTTGAGCAAGTTGATGCTCGTCAAATTGAGAAAATAAGACCCTGTTTTAATTATTTTAAAAAACGTTGTCTCCTCTGTTCCTTTTATATGCGCAAGTTGACTTTGGTCCGCAAACAGTAACTTACACAACTGCTGATTTTGATTACTCTCCACCATTGTAATAAATTTCCGCTTAGAGAATGACTTTAACGTCCGATAAAATGTAGATTGTGATTTAATTAACAGCGGTTCTGGATTTATTTTATGATGTGTTTGAAACAATTCGTACTGATCAAGCACAGTCTGACTTGCTTAAACAAATCCAAAGCTATCCTCAAAATTCCCCCTCCCCATTAAGCAGCAGACCTCCCCTCCAAAATTTTTTCAAATTTTCCATGTTAATTGTCGAATTGGTTAGGTAGGAGGAAATGAATGAAAAAATATTCAACACTATTATTGTCGTCAGCGGTTTTGCTGGCTAGTTTGGCTCAACAACCTGTGGCTTTTGCGCAGTCAAGTTCTGATTCCTTTTCTGCTGAGAGCTCTGCTATTTTTCCAGAGACGGAAAAGGCGAATGCTAGTTTTGATATTCAGTCTATTGATGTAGCAACTTGGTCTACTCAGGTTGAGAGTGCAATGCGCATCCGCGTCAAGGAATCCAACTATGCTGGCAAGCAATATGTTGGTGATTTCCGTGGCTGGTTCAATCCTGTCGCAGATGGTGTCACAACCTATATTTATCCAAATTAAAGGGACTCTGTAACAGGACAAGTCTTTCAGAATAAACACAAAAAACACCCCATCAATTAGGAATTGATAGGGTATTTTGCTTAAATCTGACAAGCATAACCATCAAATTTTCAGTTTTTTCGCTATTATTGGGGCTTCTAATGACTAATTATTCTGCTTCTGATCGGAAAACAAGTAGTCCAAAACCGCAGAATAACAGGAAGAAAATAAGTAAAGCTACTACCTGACTACCAATGGCGCCAGATAGAGAAATCGTTTGGCGTAATCCTGAAACGGCATAGCTAACGGGCAAGAATGGCTGAATGTTTCCAAAGAATCCTGGACTGAGCTGAATTGGATAGGTTCCTGCACTAGATCCTAATTGCAACAACAACAAAATCATAGCAACAAAAGAACCATATCGACTATTCCAACCAATCAAAGCAGTCACCAAGGCCATCAATGTCCAAGCAATTAAGAGGGTAAAACCAAAAGTTGCTGCAGGATGAGCAGGAACGAGACCAATCAACCGAACTGCACCATAGAGTAAAATAGCTGCTGCCGTTGCAATGCTACCATTAACTAGGAGCTTACTCTTAGCCCAATCCCAGCGATTAGCAAAGTTTTTCCCATCTAATGATTTTGCAAAAATAACATTGGTTGAAATGGCCACCACCATGAGCGATACCGCCATCATGTAAGGAGCAAGACCGACACCGTTTGTTGCAACCTTGTCTCTATCTGTCTTCTTGGTTTTGACAGGTTGTGAAACAGCTTGAGCATTCTCATCTGAAACAGAGACAAGAGAAAGCTGGTCACTGGCATCTTGCAGGGAAGTGGCTAGTGTGTTTATGTCTTCCGTCAAGGTATTACTTCCGTCTATCAATTGACTAGCTCCGTCTCTTAACTTGGTCGCTACACCATCCACCAATTGATTGCTTCCTTGAGCCATCTTGCCTTGAAGAGTGGAGACGCCAGTTGCAATTTGTTGCCCTGCAGGGGTGATTTGGTCCTGCAAAGCAGCGTGGATCTGATCCAAACCTCCCATCAATTTTCCAAGAGCATTAGTAGCGCCAGACAGAGCGACTTGAGCTTGACTATTGAGCTGAGACACTCCAGCTTGCAGCTGGATCATTTGACCAGAAATTTGTCCCAATTTGAAGGGCTTTGGGAAATAGCAGAACTGATTTCAACTTGCTGGTCCGCGGTCATACTTTGATAAGCTGCCGTTGCCTGCACCGCAGATAGACTTGCTGCGCGATCAACTTTGGCAGAGGCTAGGATATTCTTTGCCTGACTCGCGATGTCCGTCAATAAACTTGTAATTCCCTCCGTATTGACAGAACCATTCATAGCAGAAAGTCCTGTCGCCAATTGGTTCAGCCCCTCCTGCAATGAGTTGATTGATTTGAGCACGGTCTGTTTGTGGCAAGCCGCTTGCAGTGGTCAGTTGTGTTAAGCCAGCTGACAAACGATTAGCACCATCTACTAAAGGCTGCATGTCTGTTGAACCAGCGGCTAATTGCTGCACACCATTTAAGAGAACAGCTGATTTTTGATTCAGTTCTTGAGCCCCACTGGCTAATGCTGAAGTCCCTTCTGTGTAGGCTGTTAAACCTTGAGACAACTGCTGCGCACCAGGAGCCAATTGTCCAACACCATTGGTATACTGAGAAAGACCACTATTTAATTTTCCAGCTCCGGCGGACAAGTCCGTCGTTCCCTTGGACAAAGCAGACAAGCCATTTGACAAGTCTTGACTACCAGTAGCTAAGCGTTGACTGCCAGATAATAATTCCTGACTGCCCGAACTGGCATCTTTCGTCCCTGTTTGCAAGCTCCGCATATTGTCAAAAACTGCGCTAGTATATGTCTCGGTGATGGTTTCAGAGACGGACTCTTTTAGCGAAGTCATAGCAGTATCGCTCATTTTGGCTGCAACGAAGCTATGCCCCTTGGATGTCTGATAATCGATTTCCAATTTCTGAGGATCATCCGTCATAAGGGTCGTGGCTTTTTGTGACAAATCCTTTGGTAAGGTCACCACCATGTAATAGTCGCCTGCTTCCAGACCTACTTCAGTATCTTTTTGAGAAACCATATGAAATTCTAGCTCATCGCTGTCCTTCATTTTTTCCACCATATCATTGCCGATGGTCAAGGTCTCATCATTTAGCTTAGCTGCCTGATCCTGATTGACAACTGCAACTGGCAAGTGGTCCAAACGCCCATATGGATCCCACATCGATGAAAGGAAAATCAAATTATAAAGGGCTGGTATAAGGGAAATTCCTACCAGTGTAATCCACAATTTAGCTCGTTTAAATTTTTCTGCTCGTTCTAACAATTTTTTCTCTCCCATTTAGACGCTATGTCTATTTTTATGATAAAATATATTATACAAGTTCCAAAAGAATAATCAAGTTTAAAAATTTGTTTTTGGACATCGTGTGTAAAACCGTAGAATAGGAGATTGTCATGGCACGTGACAAACGAAAAGAAAACACAAGAAAAGCCCTCTTCCATGCCATGGTTACTTGTTTGGAAAAAAACAACTTCAATGATATTACCACCATTGAACTAGCCAAAACAGCTGGAATTAGCCGCTCTAGCTTCTATACTCATTATAAAGATAAATATGAGATGATTGAGTACTACCAGAAAGCTTTTTTCAAAGAATTGGAGCATATTATTGTATCTCGCGAAGGAGACAAGGCCGCTGCACTCTTGGATATGTTTACTCTTTTAGCTAAAGAAGAGCTCTTATCCGCTCTTCTCAGTCATAACGGAACTCAGGAATTACAAGGGTTCATCCTCAATAAAGTCCGTCTTCTGCTATCCAAAGACTTAGGTGAAACAGTCAATCGTCCAAATCTCAATCCCAATGAAAAAGAATACACCAGCATTTACTTCTCACACGCTATTGTCGGTATCTGCCAAGCGTGGATTAGCAATGGCAAGAAAGAAAGCCCACAGGAAATGACTAATTTCCTCATTAAATTACTCCCATAAACAATCATTCCCAACTCCAAATAGAGCGAGTTGGGCTTTTTTAAACGAAAAAGCCAGCTCATGTGAACTGGAATTTTCTAGGAGATTTATGAAAAAAGTTTTGCTCTAACTCTTGCTAGATTGATGATAGTATAGACTATCTAACTTACAACAGACTTAAATTTTCCTTTCACCAACCTTAATCTCTCATCAGATCAACTGTCATAGTGCATAGGAATTTTCAAACCTACATTATCTCTCTCATTTCTATCAAAAAAGAGGTTGGGAAAATGACCAACCTCTGTCACCTTATAATGAAAAATGGTACTGTTCTTTAGCTCTTGCTAAATGGAGTCTACTATTCTCTATAAAAGCCTCAATGTCTAAAATGTCTTACACCCGTAAATATCATCGCAATACCATGTTTATTGGCCGCGTCAATGGAATCTTGGTCACGAACGGAACCACCTGGTTGGATAATGACTTTGATACCAGCAGCAGCAATTTCTTCAATATTATCCGCAAATGGGAAGAAAGCATCTGAGGCAAGAACTGCACCATCAAGACGATCTTTAGCCTGCTCAACAGCGATGCGTACAGAAGCTACACGGTTGGTTTGTCCAGGTCCGACCCCCAATGTCATATGATCATTAGCAATCAAAATCCCATTTGACTTCACGTATTTAATAGCTTTCCACGCAAACTCAAGAGCAGTCGCTTCTTTGCTAGAAGGCTGACGCTCGGTTACCACTTTCCAGTCAATCGGACTTTCTTTGATAACATCTTGGTTTTGCACCAAAATTCCACCAACCACACCTGTATACTCGGATTCATCTTCACTAGCATCTTGCGCATCAAAAGGCAATTCCAAAATGCGCAAGTTTTTCTTCTTATTCGTTAAAATAGCTAGTGCTTCATCAGAGTAAGACGGTGCAATAATAATTTCGAGGAAGATAGGATGCATCTTCTCAGCTGTCGCGGCATCAACTTCTCTATTGAGAACCACGATACCACCAAAAATAGAAATAGGGTCCGCCTCATAACAATAATCCCAAGCTGTTTCAATGTCGTCGGCTTGACCGATTCCACAAGGGTTCATATGTTTCAGTGCCACAACGGTTGGACGTTCTTTAAAATCGCGAATGATACGAATCGCCGCATCAGCATCACGGATGTTATTAAAGGACAATTCCTTCCCATTGAGTTGCTTAGCTGAGGCGATAGAATAATCTGTCGGAATGGCTTTTTGGTAGAAATCTGCATCTTGTTGAGGATTTTCACCATAGCGCATTGGTTGTTTGAGGTCGTACGTCAGGGTAAGTTTTTCTGGTTTCTCTTCACCAACTTGCGCTGTAAAGTATTCCGCAATCAAAGCGTCGTAGGCCGCGGTATGACGGAAAACTTTTGCTGCTAAACGCTGGCGTGTCTCGTAAGTCGTCTTACCGGCGCTAGCTAATTCTTCTAAAACAGTTGTATAATCCGCAGGATCAACTACCACTGTCACGCTGTCGTGATTTTTAGCAGCCGAACGGAGCATGGACGGCCCACCGATATCGATATTTTCTACTGCCAAATCGTACGTCACATCAGGACGAAGAATGGTCTCCTTAAATGGATACAGGTTAACTACCACAAGATCAATGAGGTCAATCTTATTGTCTCTAGCTGCCTGCAAGTGGCTGTCCATATCACGACGCGCTAAAAGCCCACCATGAATATTCGGATGGAGAGTCTTGACACGACCATCCATCATCTCAGGGAAACCTGTCACATCATCAATAGCAATCGTCTCAACACCTGCCTCATCAAGAGCAACCCTAGTTCCACCAGTCGAAATAATGTCCCATCCAAGTTTTTTCAGTTCTTGGGCAAATGTGACAATGCCTGCTTTGTCGGATACGCTAATCAGTGCGCGTTTGTTTGTCATGATTTCTCCTTATGTTTCATATAATCTGTGAAAATTTACTTGTGATATCCTATTCTACCAAGCGATTTCAAAGGCTAAATAGTCATGTGAAGATTGGTATCCTAACTTTTCAGCTAAAGCTAATGAAATCTTTGTATGAGTGTCCCAGCTGGGATAGAGATTCTTAGATAGACAGGTCAGTATTAATTTTGCAGCAACAGCTTTTGCCAAGCCTCAACAAAAAGCGACGAATAGTGCGACAAATAATCCATCAACCCTCTCCATTACGCACTCAAATCTGCTTCTCCACTAATTTCGGATCAATCATTCCCTCTTTTATTTTAGCCTTGTCATACTAAATCCTGAAATAATCAAGGCTATCCCGTAAGCTAAGGTCAAACGCACAGGAGTGTCCAGAGTCGCCAAAATGACATGATTGATGAGTAGAGTCACCAAAAGAAAAGTGAGAATAAAAGTGATGATTTTCTTTAGCATAAGCATTTCTCCATGTATCTGTTTTTGATTTATTGTATCAAAAATAGACTATTTTTCCCACACTCCAAGCTTTTTCAAGACTTGAGGATAGAGTTGATACTCTGCTTCATGGATTCTAGCTTCAAAACTTTCAAAGGTATCGTTTTCCAGTCGTGGCACACGGACTTGCTTGATAATTTTCCCCGTATCAACACCACTGTCAACCCAATGAATAGTAACACCAGACTCAGACACACCAGCATCCCAAGCCTCTTTAATACCGTGGGCACCTGGAAATTCTGGCAAATAGGCCGGATGAATATTGATAATCCGTCCTTCGTAAGTAGCTAGTAAAGTTAGTCCAACAATCTTCATGTAGCCGGCTAGACACACCAAATCAATCTGACGCTCATCAAGCATAGTCACGATAGCTTTTTCATAATCTATTTTGCTATCAAATTCCTTGAGCTCAAAAGCCGTCGTCTGGATACCAAGATTTTGAGCACGTTCAAGGACATAAGCATCCCGATGATCTGAAAAGACCAATTCAACAGAAAACTGCTCTGCAATGGTTTGGAAATTTGAACCATTCCCTGAGGCAAATACGGCTATCCTCATTGGATCACCACACTAGCATCAGATTTTTTGATGATACGACCAATTTCGTAGACCTCTTCATCAATTAAAGCTTTAACCTGTTCCATATTTCGAGGACTGATTGCTAGCACGAGACCTAGCCCCATGTTAAAAATTTCAAACATTTCCTCGTGCGGAATATTGCCATATTTTTCAAGAGCTTTGAAAATCGGCAAAACGGGTACTTTACTTTCATCAATTTTAGCAGCAAGTTCATCCGAGAACATTCGTGGGATATTCTCAATAAAACCACCACCAGTGATAGGGGCAATACCATTAACCAAATTTTCCTTAACCAAAGGAAGGATGGTCTTAACATAGATACGAGTCGGCTCAAGCAAAACGTCCTTCAGCTTTTTACCTTCTAATTCTGGCAATTCCTCTTCACCCGTATAATCCGCAAACACACGACGCACAAGAGAGTAGCCATTAGAATGAATTCCGCTTGAAGCAAGACCTAAGAGAATATCTCCCTCCTCAACTTTTGAACCGTCAATAATGTTAGATTTCTCGGCGACACCAACCGCAAAACCAGCTAAGTCATAATCATCTTTGCCATACATATCAGGCATTTCAGCCGTTTCACCACCAATAAGAGCGCACCCAGCTTGGACACAACCTTCAGCTACGCCTGCAACTACCTGCTCTAACTTACTAGGCACATTTTTTCCAGTTGCGATATAGTCAAGAAAGTAAAGGGGCTCTGCACCCGTAGCAATGATATCATTGACACACATAGCTACACAGTCCTGACCAATGGTATCATGTTTGTCATAATTGATAGCCAGCATGAGCTTTGTCCCCACACCATCCGTACCAGAAATAAGGACCGGCTCTTTGACGCCCATCTGGGTCAAGTCGAATATCCCTCCGAAGCCCCCAAGAGCGCCCATCACTCCAATTCGTTCCGTGCGTGCCACATGTTTCTTGATGCGCTCGACAACTTCATAGCCGGCTTCAACATCCACTCCTGATTTTGCATAGGAATTTTTGTTTTTAGACATTTATAAGTCCTTTCTTTTCTATTACAATCCTGTCAATCTTGTCAACATGTTGTCAACTTAGTGACAAGCACTTTGTCTTCCTAATAGCAGAGCTATTTCATTACCTTTTCGATATAGAAGCTTGTTTTTTCTTCTAAACTAAGTAGATATTCTTCTTCGTAATCATAAAGAGGTGTTGGATAGTTACCATCAAAATAAGCCACACACAGGCCACCATTCGGTACATCTGTTTCAAGACCGATAGAATCAATCATGCCGTCCAAAGATAGATAAGTTAGGCTGTCAGCTCCGATTATAGCTCTGGACTTCCAATAGCCACATGAACTTCCTTGGCACCAGCTTCGCGAAGTAGTCTCACTATGCGGCGTGAGGTTGTTCCCCGCACGATAGAGTCGTCAACCATGACCACTCGCTTGTCTTTTACGACACCAGAAACAGCTGATAACTTCATACGCACACCCTGCTCACGCAACTCTTGCGTTGGTTGGATGAAGGTCCTTTGGGTATATTGGTTTTTGACCAATCCCATCTCATTGGGTAGTCCTGATTCTTCGGCAAATCCCATAGCAGCACTGAGTGAAGAAGTTGGAACACCAACCACGATATCTGCTGCGTACTCGAATTCTTGTGCCAGCCTTTTCCCCATATTCTTACGAGCTGTATGAGCATTGACACCATGAATAATCGAGTCAGGACGAGCAAAGTAGACGTATTCCATAGAACAGATTGCCAATTGAGTCTTATCAGTATAGGTATCATAATGGATGCCCTTATCATCAATGACAATTACCTCACCAGGTTCTACATCACGCACCCATTTAGCACCAATCACTTCAAAAGCACATGTTTCCGAGGATACAACCCAAGCACCATTTTGCATTTGACCAATAGACAAGGGACGAAAAGCATTGGGATCAAGCGCTGCAATCATTTTGTCCTCCGTCATGAGCAAGTACGCAAAACCACCTTTGACTGTGGACAATGCCTCTTTAACCTTGTCCATAAAACTCAAATGTTGGCTACCATTGTGACAAAGCCCAAATTGTCCATCGTGAAATTTATAAAGGAAGGGCTGAATATTACGGATGTCAGCAGAGCCTGCTGTTGCATAACGGACGTGACCAATAGCTGCGCTGCCAGTTAAATGTTCCAAATCTTCTTGATTCTTAAAGACTTCAGATAAGAGGCCTGTTGCTCGATGACCACGAAGCTCCCCTTTGTCATTTGAAACAATTCCTGCCCCTTCCTGACCTCGATGCTGTAGAGCGTGAAGTCCGAAATAAGTAACTTGAGCAGCCTGAGGATGACCCCAGATACCAAAGACGCCACATTCTTCATTGAGAGATTTTTTTTCAAACATGATTATTTTCCTGTTGTAAAGTAGCAAACTGCTGATTCAAAGAGTTTTTGATCTTTGTTTCCTGGAATATTTTATTCCTGCTTGTAATGCCTTCAATAGCATTGATAGAACCGTTTGGATTATATTTAGATTCCATGCTTGGCTCGCCATCAAAATTCACATATTGACTAAAGATTTGACCATGGTCACGGAGTTCTGCGAATTCCTCAGCCGTTACGACAAATTTCCCTTCGCCATGTGAGACTGGAATAGTATGTACATCCCCAACTTCCACGCCTGCAAGCCATGGAGAGTTGGTATTAGCGATGCGAGTTTCCACCATCTTAGCCACGTGTTGGTTAGCATCGTTATAAAAGAGGGTTGGTGAATTGTCATTACTATCTTCAAAATTACCATAAGGCAGAAGTCCAGACTTAACAAGGGCCTGGAAACCATTACAGATTCCTATAATCAGTCCGCCTTTTTCTATAAAACTGTCAATAGCAGAGCGGACCTTGCCATTAAGTAAGATATTTACGATGAATTTAGCAGAGCCATCTGGCTCGTCAGCAGCTGAAAAGCCACCCGCAAAAAAGATAATGTTTGCTTTACAAATGTTGTCAACCATCGTATCAACGGATTCTTCAATGGCTCCTTCATCCAAAGTTAAAAATGGTACCAAATTAACTATTGCTCCAGCTTGCTCGAAAGCCTTCGCCGAATCATATTCTGAGTTTGTCCCCGGGAAAACAGGTATATAAACCAGTGGTCTTTCAACAGTTTCCTTAGCATTGACAATCACATCCGAAACCACAGCAGGAACTTCTTTTAATTTCGTTTGTTGCTCAAAGACAGTTGGATAAACACCTTCTAACGTTCCTTCGTAGGCTTCTAATAAGCTAGCACCAGATAAGTTGACATCATTGACAACAAGTGTAAAGTCTTCAGTCGTGTGACCAATCTTAATAGCATCCGCAATTTCTTCACTCGATGTAAAGATAAAGCCACCCAACTGAGCTGTCAAGCTACTGTCAAGATCTTTCAATTCGATCGAAGCTCCAATACGATTACCAAAGCTAGCAAGCGCCAAACATTCCATGATACCACCATATTTTACAGCCGATGCAGATGTGATACTATGCACTGCTTGAATGGCCTCAAACTTGGTAAAATTAGCCTTAATAAGACCAAAATCAACATCTTCAGAAATCGCTTGACCAGGAATATAGTAAATGTTCTCGCCTGCCGCTTTAAATTCTGGAGACAGTACTTGTTGTGAATGTACTGTCGTTACACCAAAAGCAACTAGCGTCGGAGGTACCGTTAATTCTTCAAAAGTCCCAGACATGGAGTCTTTGCCCCCGATGGATGGTAAACCAAGTTGAATTTGTGCTTCAATAGAGCCAAGAAGAGCTGCTACAGGCTGTCCAAAACGCTCTGCTTGTTTGTCCATCCGCTCGAAGTATTCTTGGTAAGAGAATCTAGCCTTGGACCAATTGGCACCGGATGCTACCAAGCGGACTGTCGCCTCGATAACGGCGTAGACTGCACCGTGATATGGAGACCACTCAGCGATGTAAGGATTATATCCTTGCGCTATGACTGATGCGGTTGTAGTCACACCATTTTGTACAGGTAATTTTTGGACAGAAGCCTCAGTCGGTGTGAGCTGATAGCGACCACCGATTGGATGGTTAACCGTTGAACGACCAACAGACGAATCAAAAAGGGTTTGAAGCCTGATGTTATTCGTTTTTCGGGTAAGTTGACAGACTTGTCAACTACCTTAGCATCTACCACTACACGAACACCATTGGTATCCAGAAAACGACGTTCAATATCAACAATGGTTTGTCCATTCCAAGTCATGACAAGATTTGGTTTTTCAGTAACCCTTGCTACAGCAACAGCATTGATATTTTCTTTGGTACATTCTGCAATAAATTGCTCTACATCTTTAGGACGAACGACAACCGACATCCGCTCTTGTGATTCTGAAATAGCAATTTCTGTTCCATTTAGCCCTTGATATTTAAGAGGCACCTTGTCCAAGTCAATCTCCAGACCATCAGCCAATTCACCAATAGCCACACAAACACCACCTGCACCAAAGTCATTTGATTTCTTGATCAAACGAGTCACTTCACCATTACGGAAAAGACGTTGAATCTTACGCTCTTCAATAGCATTCCCTTTTTGAACCTCAGCACCAGCTGTTTCTACAGATTCCACTGTTTGAATTTTAGAAGAACCTGTCGCACCACCAATACCATCACGCCCTGTTTTACCTCCAATAAGAATCACTACATCGCCAGTTTCTGGTTGCTCACGAATCACATTTTTCTTAGGAGCAGCACCAACTACCGCACCTAGCTCCATGCGTTTTGCGACGAAACCTGGATGGAAATATTCCTTGACATAGGTTGTCGCAAGACCAATTTGATTTCCGTATGAGGAATAGCCGTGCGCCGCCGTTTTTGAAATCACTTGTTGAGGGAGTTTCCCAGCGCGAGTACCAGCGATTGGTGTTGTAATGTCGCCAGCGCCTGAAATACGCATGGCTTGGTAAACATAGGACCGCCCTGACAATGGGTCACGAATAGCTCCACCAATAGAGGTCGCTGCCCCACCAAATGGCTCGATTTCCGTTGGATGATTGTGCGTTTCATTTTTAAACATGAGGAGCCATGGCTCTTTCACACCATTCACATCTACCTCAATTTCAACGGAGCAAGCATTAATTTCATCAGACGCTTCCATATCATCTAAGCGGCCATTGGCACGCTCATAGCGACCGAAAGTCGTCGCCATATCCATGAGTGTTTGTGGTTTGTGAGAACGTCCCAATTCCTCACGCATAGCAAGATATTTATCGTAGGTTGTCTGTAATTGTTTTTGAAATTTCGATGCTGAAAAATCAATCGTTCTCATTTCCGTCTCAAAGGTCGTATGACGACAGTGATCAGACCAGTAGGTATCCAATACTTTCAATTCAGTTTCTGTCGGCACGCGCCCCGTTGATTTGAAGTAGGCTTGAATGAAAATAAGGTCATCAACCTCCATAGCCAACCCCTGCTCTACCTTATACTTGGAAAAATCCTCAGCGGTATAAGTCGCAAAGAAATCTAAATTTGGAATCGTCCTGTCCGATGCAAATAGTGTTTCACAGTCTCAAGTTCTGTAGTTGCAATATCCTTGTTCAATAAATAAAGTTGAGCTGTAGTGATGACAACATCACTAGCACTTCCAAGCAATAGCAGAGCTTCTTGAGCAGATGCTGCACGCTGATCAAATTGGCCAGGCAAGCTCTCAACAGCAAAGAAAATGTAGTTGTCAAGTTCCGCCAACACATCCGCTTCAGTTAAAATATTGTCCGTCACCTGCTCAGAAAAAACATGTTTTTCCGCACGCTCAAACAAGTCTTCTGCCAAACCAAAAACATCGTAAACCTGTATAAGTCGCAAATCTTTCAATGTTGATAGTTGAAGATTATGCGTCATCTCCTTAACCAATGACTCTGATTTAATACCAAAATTAGCTTTTTTCTCAACGAAAATACGTTTATCCATAAATAAGTTACCAAGTCCGATTAGAAAACGGATAAAAAATAAGAGACTGTCTGATAGCCTGATTGCAGAAACTGACGTTCTTTTCTTAGAGTTTTCTGGACGAGTTCAATTCCTTTCGTTTTCTTTCTGTTCCAACTAATTCTAGTTAAGTTCTTTCAACTTATCCAAAACAATCTGATACACATCTGTTAAGCTGCCCAAATCACGCCTAAAAACATCCTTGTCCATACGATTGCCATCAGCGTCCCAAAGGCGACAATTATCTGGCGACAATTCATCTGCCAAGATAATATGACCATCCGCATCTTTTCCAAATTCCAACTTGAAATCAATGAGCTTTAACCCAATTTGACTAAACCAATCTTTCAAAAGCTCATTGATTCGACTCGTTTCTTCCTTCAAATAAGCAATTTCATCTGCGTTAGCAATTTTCAAAAATTCAACATGCTCATCATTGACAAAAGGATCATCCAGGTCATCATTTTTATAATAAAATTCCACAATTGGCGTTGATAATTCAATTCCCTCATCTACACCGAAGCGTTTTGAAAACGAACCAGCTGTCGCATTGCGCAAAACAACTTCCAGCGGAATAATATTCACTCTTTTATTCAATTGTTCGGTTTCTGATAACTGCATCATAAAGTGAGTCTTTACACCAGTACCATTCAATTTTTCAAAAATAAGAGACGAAATCTGATTATTCAGCTTACCCTTCCCTTCAATCGTCTCCTTACGAGCACCATTCAGCATAGTTGCTTGATCTTTGTAAACCGATTTAATCACATTTTCGTCTTCTGTACTATAGATGTCTTTTGCCTTCCCCGTATAAACCAACTCATTGGACATGTAAATGTTCGCCTTTCAATTTTTGTTGTTTTGATTATAGCATATAATAAACGAAAGGTAAATTAAAAGCAGACTATATTTATATATAACAAAAAATCGTTCGCAATTGGCGAACGATTAGTTTTTGTTTTCAAAAACATAGTCTACAACATCAGAGAGTGTCACAAATGTTTCAATAGCGGCATCTGGAATATCTAAGCCAAACTCATCTTCCAAAGTCAGGACAAATTCCATGACTTCTACAGAGTCTTGCGCTACAGAATTTTCCAGTAAGGTATCTAAATCTACTGAGAAATCCGCCCCCTTTTGCTCTTTCACAGTAGCTACGATCTTCTCAAAAATAGCTTCTTTAGTCAAGTTTTACCTCCATTTGAGAAAATTTTTCTACTGATTTCGCCACAACATCTGAATCTAACATAGTCCGAATCTGACGAATCGTCGCAAAAATTGTCTTAGCATCACTAGAACCATGAGCCTTTACCACAGGTGCATTGAGACCAAATAAAACAGCACCACCCGCATCTGAATAATCCAAGGATTTCTTCAAAGTACGCAAGCTATTTTTCATAAAGAGGTAACCGATTTTAGATTGCAAGCCTCCGCCTTCAATAGCAGATTTTAATTGACTCATAATGCCCAAAGCCGTACCCTCAATGGATTTGAGCACGGCGTTTCCCGTGAAACCATCCGCCACAACAACATCAGCAACGCCATTCATCAATTCACGCGCCTCTACATTTCCAACAAATCCTCTGTTCCATTATTCAAAAGACCCACACGAGGCTTCTTAATCCCCCGAACATTTTCCGCATAGAAAGATCCTAAAATACCGTACTGATGCAAATGCTTGGCTGTATTTTCCGCATTGGCGCCTAAATCCAACATATCAAAGCCCTTACCGTCTGTCGTTGGCAAGGTAGACAGAAGCCCTGGACGTTCAATCCCTTTGATACGACCTACCACAAAGAGTCCAGCTGCTAAAAGAGCACCAGTATTCCCTGCAGACAAGACCGCTTGTGCTTCTCCATTTTTGACTGCACGCGCCGCCAATACCATTGACGCATTTTTCTTGCGACGAATCGCTTTAGCTGGCTCATCATCCGAATTGATCTTTTCATCCGTATGCACTACTGTCACACGCTCAGTCGCTGTCAAGTACTCTTTAATTTTGCTCTCGTCACCATACAAAATAATCTCCACATCCACAAAAGCTGCTACAGCTTGATTGACGCCTTCTACCACTCATTTGATAGCCATATTATATCATATTTTCAGGACTTTTCTGTCAAATAGCAAAACTTCCTACCCCACAAAGTGTGACAAAGGATAAAAAAGAAGAGGTTAATTTTCCTCTTCATCTCCCTTATCAGAACGCATAATTTGTCCCCAGGACCCCAAATCATCAATAAATTTCTTACTTTTTAAATGGATACCTACATATTCCTCATAAATCTGGTCAATAAAGAGGCGGAATTTACGCTTCATATCAGACTTGACTGAAATGGTCTTCAAATCCTCAAAGGAAATGGATTGGAACTGGTCCAGTAAATAAAGCACATTGGGATCCACATGACTCCGTCGCTCATCCTTTCCATAATGCTCTGGACACAAAAGGCCTGAGTAGGCATAGGAAAAATCAAAAGGCAATCCCACTCGATGACAAAAAACGCACTCGTGAAAATTGAGCGAGACTCCAAATCGTCCCAACAACTGAATTTCAAAAATATTGGTCAAAATTTCATAATCCAAACCCTCTTCCATCAAAGATAAGGCCTTCTCTAAAAATGCAAACAAGGATGGATCAGCATGATTATCCTGCAAGCAAGCATCTGCCAAAGCCACAATATAAGTCGCATAGCTGAGCAAGAAAATGTCCTCGTTGATCCACTTAAAAGGCATTACCTGCTGAAAATCTTCTATGTAACTCAACCCATCATCATTGATTTTCAAATGAAAAGTTGCCAAAGTCAACGGTTGAATGCCGGAAACCAATTTCGATTTACTAGCGTGCTTGACAAAAAACATGCGCTTGCCAGCCTTCTCTGTAAATATCTTGACCAACTTATCATCTTCCCGAAAGTTCCGATTGTAGAGCACTAGCCCTCTGGACTCAATTCTCTCCATTTTCTTCCATAAATTCCTTTAACCGTTTCATAGCTTCTTCGATTACCTCCATACTTGCCGCATAGGAGATTCGAATGTAACCCTCACCATATTTTCCAAAAGCAGCATCAGGAATAAAGGCTACAGATTTTTGACGCGCAAATTCCTGTAAGAAAGCAAAAGAATCTTGGTTATAACCTATCGGTATCTTTGCAAAGATATAAAATGCCCCATCAGGCCTAATAATCTTAAGACCCAAATCCTGCATTTTCTCCATAATATAATCCCTACGTGCCACATAAGCCTCACGCATAGGAAGTGCGTCATCCTTACCATTTTTTAAAGCCTCTAAGGCCCCGTACTGCATGGCCGTAGCTGATGCCGTCACCAAATATTGATGACTCCTTAATTACTTGCGCAATAATCTCCTGATGAGACAGAATAAGACCAATCCGCCAGCCGGTCATAGCATGCGATTTAGACAAACTTTGAATCAAAATAGTCTGCTCAGGTAAATACTCTGCAATTGATACATGTAGCTGATTAGTATATGTTAATTCAGCATAGACTTCATCCGACAGAACAAAGATAGGATATTTTTCCAAAACCTCAGCAAAAGCCTTGATTTGTTCACGTGAATAGGTCACCCCTGTTGGATTAGCAGGATAATTGAGAATCACTGCCTTCAACTTATCGCCCTGAGCAATAATTGCCTCTTCTAACATCTCAGGCGTCAAAATAAAATCATTAGCGGTCGTATCAATTTCGACAATATCTGCCCCACCATATTGACAATAGACTCATATCCTGGATAAGCGGGCGCTGGTAGTAAGACCGTGTCTCCTGGCTCCAAAATTGCTATCAAAGGAGCAGACAAGGCTTCTGTTGCCCCAATTGTTACCAAAATTTCTCCATCAGCCATATACTCTACATTGTATTTTTCAGATATGAATTCTGAAGCAGCCTGACGCAGTTCTAAAAGTCCTGCCATTCCTGTATAGTAACTCTGATTCGCATCAATGGCTCGCTTAGCAGCCTCTTTCACGTGGTCAGGCGTCAAAAAATCAGGCTCTCCTAAAGTCAGCTTCAACATCTCTGGAATTTCCGAAATAGATTGGTCAAACTGGCGAATCATCGACACCTCGATCCGATTCAAATACTTATTAAAACGATTCTGTAACTTCAAATCCCTTCCTCACCTTTCACTAGTCCCTCTATTATACTATATTTTTAAAAGGAAAAGCCACCGGCAAATAAACTAGTGACTTCTCTTCTTATTTAGCTTTTGATGTTTCAAAAAGTGGGGACAAAGGACGTTTTTCATGGATACGGATAATCGCTTCCGCTAACAAATCAGCTGTCGAAATCATTTCAATTTTATCAATCAAACGATCCTCAGGAATTTCAATCGTATCTAAAACTACTAATTTTTCAATCGCTGAATTGGCGATATTGTCCATAGCAGGACCTGATAAAACAGGATGTGTACATGAAGCATACACTGCTGTCGCTCCTGCTTCTGCCAAAGCATCTGCTGCATGTGCAATAGTTCCCGCCGTATCAATCATGTCATCAATCAGGATACAAACTTTTCCTTCAATATTACCAATAATATTCATCACTTCTGATGTATTCATCTTATCAACACTACGGCGTTTATCAATAATGGCAATTGGTGTTTTCAAGAATCGCGCCAATTCACGAGCACGAGTAACACCTCCATGGTCTGGTGAAACAACTACATGCCCTTCGCCAACCATACCACGACGTTCAAAGTAATCCGCTATTAGGGGAGCACCCATCAAATGATCAACAGGTATATCAAAGAAGCCTTGGATTTGTGCCGCATGCAAATCAATTGTCAATACACGATCTGCACCAGCTGTTTCTAACATATTAGCTACCAATTTTGACGTGATTGGCTCACGAGCACGTGCTTTACGATCCTGACGTGCATATCCATAATAAGGGATAACTACATTCACTGACTCAGCAGAGGCCCGTTTCAAAGCATCTACCATAATCAAAATTTTCATTAAATGATCATTGACCGGTGAACTCGTTGATTGAAGAATGTAAACATGAGCTCCACGAATTGACTCTTCAATATTCACTTGAATTTCACCATCTGAAAATTGACGAACAGAGGATTTTCCTAAAGCTAATCCAATTTTTTTTGCAACTTTAGCCGCAAGATCTTGGTTGGACGAAAGTGCAAACAATTTTAAGTCAGAAAATGACATGACAGCCTCCTATTTTTTGCTACCTTACTATTTTAACGCTTTTTACAGCATTTTTCAAACAAAATCACAAGGAGTTTTCAAAAGCTGACCCTTGCTAAACGAAAAAGAAGAGAGTGGAGACAAAAATCGGTTATTTCAAAGAAAGCTGATCTCGTCTCCACTTTCCTCCGGATCTTTTTACTCCCCCCCTCCACACTGCTCAAAAGTACGATAAAACTTTTGAGATTAGAAACGAAAAGAGCTTTACTCATAACTTTCGTTTAGGACTATAAAAGCTGATTTTCAGCGTATTAGAGAGGCAATTCGCTTTGTAACTCAGGATTCCCTACATCACACTTTTGAAAAAATTTGAGTACTCAACGACTGCGACAAATTCCTATTTCCTAAAAATAAAACAAGAGGAGGGACTATTGTCCCAGCCTCTTCATTGGTTTATTTCTTAGTTTGGATAAATGTAACCAGATACACCATCAGCTGCTGGACTAAACCAACCACGGAAGTTTCCAACATGCTGATGACCAGCATAATTTGACTCTTCTACCTGAATTTGTGAACCATTTACAGCTGTAACAACTGCTACGTGTCCATAATAACCCGCAGTCCATACCACTACCGCACCAACTTGTGGTGTAGAACCTGTACGGAATCCTGCTGCAGATGCAGAATACAACCATTGATTTGCATTACCCCAGTAATTCCCAACCCACGGAGCACGTACTTTTGCGCCCCATGTACATTGGCCTACAGGATAGGTATTTCCAGCTGAATTATAAGATACCGCTGGAGGTGCTGGAGTTGGAGTCGGTGTTTGAGCTGGAGCTGGAGTTGGAGTGGCTACAGATGCTACTTGTGCAGCCGGAGCTGGAGCTACAACCGGAGTTTGCTCCGATACGGCAGCAACTGCTGCTGCTTGTTGTTGAGCAACTGCCGCTTGTTGTGCTTGATAAGCTGCTTGTGCTTCAGCCGCTGCTCTAGCCGCTGCTTCCGCTACTGCTTTTTCCTCAAGAAGACGATTCTTTTCATCTTCAGCTGTAGCTTTTTCAGCTGCCAAGTTTAATTGAGCTGCTTTCAAAGCTGCTTGTTGAGTGTTCAACTCTTGCTGTGCATCATCCAACTTTTTCCAGTTAGCTTCAACTGTGTTGATAGCTTCTTGGTTAGCAACTTGTTTTTTAGCAATTGCTTCTTTATCTTCTTTTTGTTGTTCCAACATGTGGTTGTTGGCTTCAACAATTTCACGCATCGCATTGACACGCGTAAAAGCATCTACAATTGATTTTGAATCAAGAATAGTATTAATGTAGCTTGTCGCTGAAGCATCTGTTTGAGCGCTACGAGCTTGCTCTTCCAATGCTGAAGAACGAGATACAATATCTGCCGCTAATTTTTCAATTTCTTGACTTAACTTTTTAGACTCAGCTTCCAAAATAGCATTTTCAGCTTCCAAAGAACTTTTTTCTGAAAACACTGAATCTACTTTTGCTTGTATTTCATTTACTTTTGCTTGTGCATCTGCTTGTTGAGCTGTAATTGAATTAATTTTTGAATCTTGAGCAGCAATTTTACTATCTGTATCCTCTGCTTTGACTAAAGCTACGTTGCCCAAGTTTGATAAAGCAACAACACTCAATAAAAGTATAGCTACAATTTTTTTCTTCATAAAATGAGATACTCCTCTGTTTTTTCTGACTATATCATTCTAACAAAAAAATCGCGTAATTATGTTACGCAATTATTACAATTCCATGTCTTATTGATGTTTATAAAAAAGAGTATTAAGGAAAGGATGTAGCCCCAATAATAAGATTAAATTAAAGATTAAGGTGGGCAATAAATGATAAATAACAAACAAAAAAAGGGAAAGGTTCGTCAAATGAAAAAGTCTAGCCAAGCCAAAACTAGCACATTCTACAAAAAAGACAATGACTAGCAAAATCACTAAATTTGTTCCCATCCGAAAGCGCAAATTTTGATAGAAAAAATAAATAAAATAAATAGCTAACGGAAATAAGGTCATTGCGATACCAATGAGATTGAAATAATAGAGATCATAAACCAATCCTACAACAGCAAATAAAAAGAGAGAATATCCTAAGGGAAGGTAAAAATTCAAATAGATTCCCAATATCATCAACAAATATACGCCTATTGTAAAAGAACCTGGCAATAAATTAGAGACTAAAGTAGCCAATTGACCGTCTAGCAAAAAAGCACAAAATAATACCAAAGGGGAAATAAAATAAAATTTCTTCGTCATCATTGTTCTCCCACAACTGTCATCGAATAAATAGATGAAAAATCTATTGCAGGCTGCACATATAATTCACTATTTAAATTACTGCTGCTAACCTTAGAAGACTTGACGGTTCCAACTGGTAAATTGGATGCTAAATGCCCCGCTAAATCAGATGTTACTACCGTGCTCCCCTCAGGAATAGGTACATTGCTATTCAATTGGGTTACAACAAAAACATTTTGATCTGGTAGATAACCACTTAAAATCCCATAAATGATTGTATTATCCACTAAAACTTTAATTGCAATTTTAGTTGGCGTCACTGAATTAGAAAACAATCGAACACCAGCAGAATGGTTAGAGACCTGATCCACAATCCCAGCCAAACCACCATTCGCCACAACTAACATTCCCTCTTCGATCCCATTCTCAGCACCTTGATCAATCACAACCTGCTCATTCCAAGTTGTAGGATATCTGACTACGACAAGACTGTCCATCAAATGTTTCTCAGGAAATGTTGTCTCAAAATCAATAGATTTTCGAAGACTTTCATTTTCTTTTTTCAGCGACTCATTTTCGCTATTAGTATTTTTAAGTTCAGAAAATGTCTGTTTTAACTCAATGTTTTCATTATAAACATTCATCAAGTGTGACAATTCATCTACTTTAGATGAAATATGTTGGACTGGTCTTGAAATAATAGCATTTACAGAAGAAACACCAGAGCGCACAACATTAGAAAGCACAGGAATTTCAAAACCTATCTGAGTTGATAAGTATAAAAAAGAAAGTGATACAACAAGCAACACAGAGCTAGTAACAATCAACCGAGATTTTTTATATTGATTCATTCCCTTAGTCCTTACATTAAAATACAATAAAACGAGATATCTATTCAGATAATCTCGTTAACTACGGAGAATAAGGGATTCGAACCCTTGCGCCAGTTACCCGACCTAACGATTTAGCAAACCGTCCTCTTCAGCCTCTTGAGTAATTCTCCATCCATATTTACACGCCTGACGGTTTTCAAGACCGTTCCCTTCAGCCGGACTTGGGTAATCCTCCAAAAATTATATGGACCTTGTAGGACTCGAACCTACGACCACTCGGTTATGAGCCGAGAGCTCTAACCAGCTGAGCTAAAGGTCCAGCAACAAGGTATAAATAGCGGCGAAGGGGATCGAACCCCCGACCTCCCGGGTATGAACCGGACGCTCTAGCCAGCTGAGCTACACCGCCAAAATAATACAA
>NZ_LFYO02000002.1 GCF_001182825.2 Streptococcus sp. X13SY08 | reverse complement strand
CAGCTTGGTAGAGTACTTGGTTTGGGACCAAGGGGTCGCAGGTTCGAATCCTGTCTTCCCGATGATGACTAGCAACCGTGAGTTGCTTTTTATTTTGTCTAACTCTTTGTCAACTTCGTGGACCAAATTGATGTCCTTTTTTTATTTCTCACAATCTAAAAAGAACACTGTTTACTATTCAGAACGGTAAGAGATTCTTTAAAATAGAATAACTGGGGAGCACGAGTTGTCTTCTCTTTTTCATTTGTGAATGCTAGGTCTATTTCTTTAAATGTTTAGATTACTAGAAAAATGTTTATTGGTTTATTTTTGTTATAATGGGATTATGAAGATGCTAAATGATAAGATTTCGGTTTTACCTGGTGTGTGGGCCAAGTCTGCTGAGAAATTTTTAAGATTAGGTTTGGAGTCGGTAGAGGATGTATTGGTTTATTATCCATTTCGTTATGAAGATTTTCAGGCTAAATCTGTTTTTGAGTTAGTGGATGGCGAAAAAGCTATGATTACTGGTGAAGTAGTGACGCCAGCTAATGTTCAATATTATGGTTCTAAGAGGAATCGCTTACGTTTTTCAATAAAGCAGGGGGAGAATGTTATTTCGGTTTCATTTTTTAATCAGCCTTATTTAGCGGATAAGATTCAGATTGGACAAGAAATCGCTATATGGGGGAAATGGGATGCGACTAAGGTAGCACTGACTGGGATGAAGATCTTGGCTCAGAATGATGAAGATTTGCAGCCTATTTATCATGTGGCCCAAGGTATTTCCCAGACTAGTGTCATCAAGCTAATAAAGAGTGCTTTCAGTCAGGGCTATTTAGATTTGATAGAAGAAAATATTCCACAAGTATTATTGGATAAGTACCATTTGTTAGAGCGAAAATCAGCTATAGCTGCTATGCATTTTCCAAAAAATTTAGAAGAGTACAGACAGGCGCTTCGTCGAATTAAATTTGAAGAATTATTTTATTTTCAGATGGATTTACAAATGGTTAAATCCAGTAATCGAGTGGTTTCTAGCGGAATTGCTATTTCTTTTGATGAGGTTAAGCTCAAGGAAGAAATAGCCAAATTGCCTTTTGAATTAACCGAAGCACAGTTTAGTAGTTTGGCTGAAATTTTGGCAGATATGAAATCGGGAGCTCATATGAATCGTCTCTTGCAGGGAGATGTTGGTTCTGGTAAGACAGTTGTTGCTGGTTTGGCAATGTATGCAGCTTTCACCGCTGGCTTTCAATCTGCTTTAATGGTTCCTACAGAAATTTTGGCGGAGCAACATTTTGAATCATTGTCAACGCTGTTTCCAGATTTATCCATTGCTTTGCTGACAGGTGGGATGAAGGCTGCGGTGCGTAAGACGGCTTTAGCAGCAATTGAAAACGGTCAGGTGGATATGATTATTGGGACGCATGCTCTAATTCAAGATGCGGTGCCCTATCATAAGCTAGGTTTAGTTATCACAGATGAACAACACCGATTCGGTGTTAATCAGCGGCGTATTTTACGGGAGAAAGGGGAGAATCCTGATGTACTGATGATGACTGCGACGCCTATTCCCCGAACTTTAGCGATTACGGCTTTTGGAGAAATGGATGTGTCCATCATCAATCAATTGCCTGCGGGGCGCAAGCCTATCATTACTAGATGGGTCAAACATGAGCAAATGCCAGTGGTTCTTGAGTGGATGGATAAGGAATTAGTGGGTGGTGCTCAAGTCTATTTTATTTCTCCTTTGATTGAAGAATCGGAAGTCTTAGATTTAAAAAATGCTGTTGCACTTGAAGAAGAACTGGCAGAATATTTTGCAGGTCGGGCACAAGTCGCTCTTCTTCATGGAAAAATGAAGAACGACGAAAAAGAAGCGATTATGCAGAAATTCAAAGATGGCAGGACCGATATTTTAGTGTCTACAACGGTCATTGAGGTTGGAGTCAATGTTCCCAATGCGACGATTATGGTCATCATGAATGCGGATCGGTTTGGTTTGAGTCAGCTCCATCAGCTACGTGGACGTGTTGGACGGGGGCACAAGCAGTCCTATGCTGTTTTGGTAGCGAACCCTAAGACAGAATCTGGAAAGAATCGCATGAAAATCATGACCGAAACGACAGATGGGTTTGTTTTGGCTGAAGAAGATTTGAAGATGCGTGGTTCTGGTGAAATTTTTGGAACCAAGCAGTCCGGTTTGCCAGAGTTTCAGGTGGCCAATATTGTCGAAGATTTTGCTATTGTGGAAGAAGCTAGACGGATGGCAGCAGAAATTACGGCAGATCCTCATTGGTCAAATGATTCCCGATGGGCCATTTTAGTAAAGAATATGAATGAAAAAGGAAATTTAGATTAAAGAAAAAAGAGGCTAGGACAAGAATCCTAGCTTCTTATTTTTATTTCATTTTAATGATAAGACACAGTGGTTGAGTGACATGCAATATACTGAAAAATCAGCTTTTCCATACTACTCAACTGTGCGGAGGTGGGAGTAAAACAGATTATTGGACTGTTGTAGGTCAGTACCCGAAAATGAAAAAGTACTGAAAAATCGAATTTCTACGAAATGACCTATTTTTGTCCCACTCTCTTTTTCAGGTTAAGATTTTCAGTTTATAAGTGAGTGATACGGTGTCAAAAGCAGTGAGAGTAATTAGCAACTTCAGACTTTAGATGGATAGTGTTAACTGCCTAGTTTGAGTTTATCCTTCGATATAGCTAGCCAGTTCTTTGTCTTTTAATCCAGCATTTAAAGCGATTAGAAGTTTGATACGAGCTTTTTGGGCATTCAATTCTTTGACAAAGAGAATGCCTTTTTGATGTAACTCAACTCCTCCTCCCTCATAAGAATAAACAGGCTCTGCTATGCCATTGAAGCAACGAGAAACGAGAACAATGGGAATATTTTGTTCTAATAAGCGTGTCAAACTTGGTAAAATAGCTGGAGGAAGATTACCAGCACCCAAGGCTTCAATAACTAGTCCAGAGATATGTTGACCAGAGAGGCAATCAAGCAAGACGGTATCCATATCAACGTAAGCTTTGATAATAGGAACGGTACCTTTTATAGCTTCCAGATGGAAACGAACACGTGACTCTGCATTTTTAAAGTAAAGTATTTCACGTTTGGTCACTAACCCAAGTGGTCCGTGTGTTGGCGTCTGGAAGGTAGATACATTGGTCGTATGGATTTTGGTCACGTACTTAGCAGCATGGATTTCATCATTCATGACGAGGAGAACACCTTTATCAGCCGTTTTAGGATCAGAAGCTACCCGAAGAGCGTTTAGATAATTATAAACCCCATCACTACCTAGTTCATTTGAGGAACGCATCGCGCCAGTTAAGACGATTGATTTAGATGGAATATCCATGGTATCTAGGAAATAAGCTGTTTCTTCTAGTGTATCGGTTCCATGCGTAATCACAAATCCATCATAATCTTCTTGCTCGCTACGGATTTTTTGGTAGAGTTTGAGCATATTTTCAAAAGTCATATGAGGACTTGGGAGATTGAAAAAATCCACAGAAAGAATTTCTAAGTGTTCAAATGGGCTATTGACTTGCGTCATAGGATTAACTGTGCTAGAGGAGACACTTCCTCTATGGTCCGCTTCCATGGAGATGGTGCCACCTGTGTGTAAAACTAATATTTTTTTCATGAAGTTTCAGGATCTTTCAAATTATGCTATACTAATTGTAACATAAAACAGGGGAAGAAGGTGATATGGTTGGTGATTAAAGCGGTGTTTTTCGATATAGATGGGACCTTACTGACAGATAATCGAACTGTTCGTCAATCAACCATTTCGGCTATCAATTCCTTGAAAAAAATAGGAGTTTTAGTGGGGCTGGCAACAGGTCGAGATCCACGATTTGTCCTTAAATATATGGCATCTTTGGGCTTGGATTTGGCCATTACTTATAATGGTCAATATATTTTCTCACGTGATACAGTATTACATGAGCAAGAATTGGTCACGTCAGATGTTAAGGCTATCATTGAGTATGCAAAGGCTCATAAGAAAGATGTAGCACTTGGACGGGCGACAGGATATGTGGGCAGCAGTATCCCTAACATGGGGATGGGAAATTTCTCCTATATGGTAACTCGTTTCGTTCCTAAGTGTTGGACGGGCTCTATCAATTTTATCTTCAATCGATTGTTTAGAAAGGTCAGCCCTCAAACGAAGGAAGAGTTGCATGCCTTGTTAGGTCAGCCAATTTATCAGATGCTTATCCTGTCAACAGAACGAGAAATGAAAAAGTTACAAGGAACATTTCCAAATTTGAGTTTTACACGCTCAAGTTCCTACGCGACGGATGTTATTTCTAAGGGAATGTCTAAGTTGGAAGGCATCAAGTTAGTTGCTGCGCATTATGGCTTTGGGTTGGACCAAGTAATGGTATTTGGTGATTCCAATAATGATGTCGAGATGTTGTGTGGTATTCCTCATTCGGTGGCCATGGGCAATGCGACACGTAAGGCAAAAAAATCAGCAGCTTATGTGACGACTTCCAATAACAAAGATGGTATCTTGCAAGCTATACAATATTTTGGTGTTCTTGAGGGAGAAGGGAGTCACTTTTCTTAATCTGTCTAATATCAATGTCTTGCATGCACAGAGAGAGGACAAAATACTCGAATTTATGACATAAAACAACCGTTCATCGGGCAGACGTTAAAGGGGAAGAAATAGGCGAATCTCTGGGTGCGACTGCTTTCCATTAAGTAAAGTTTGAGGGAGTAGGTAAAGCCCACCATGCTTCAGGAGATAAGATTGCAACAAAGACCAGAAGAAATGAAGCATACGATAGGAATAGTGGATGGCCTGATTGATTTGCTGTCTTTTCCTTAGGGATCATTTGCTTTGATAGGAGTAGACTAGGAACTGATTTTTGATATGGTAAAAAACGGTTGAGCAAGATGTTTCTTAATGGAAAAACGCCTTTTAATCCTGTCACTCATAAAATGTTTAGACTGGATGGTTGAGAGAAAAAATACGTTTCGGAGCTTCTTGTTGAGGTGGAATGGGAGCAAGATGTAGCAGGTCGCTTAAAAATAGAGGCAAATAGTTGCATCAATCTTTATATAGTGATATTCTTGTTTTAATAATAAAAGGATGGCCCAGTTATGAGTTCAGAAACTATTCGTAATCAAGTAGAAGATCACTTGTTGACACCACAAAATGAAGCTTTTATAGCCATTGATTATCGACCAATACAAGTACAATCTATCAAGTCGATGGACAGTGATGAATTGGTTCACAATATTATTAAGACTGCAAAAATTGCAAAATTATATGATTTGCCAACCATTTTATCAACCGTAAATGTTTCGACTGGTGCTAATAAACCTCAAATTGATGAGTTAACTCAAGTTTTCCCTGATATTGAGCCGATTGACCGCACAACCATTAATTCTTGGGAAGATACCGACTTCAAAGAAGCCGTTGAAGCTACGGGTCGTAAAAAATTGGTCATGACTGCGCTTTGGACAGAAGCTTGTCTTAGTTTTCCTGCTCTAGATGCTGTTAAGGAAGGCTATGAAGTGTATGCTGTGGGCGGAACTAGTAAAGTTGCTCATGAAACAGCTCTACGCCGTATGGAACAAGCAGGAGTTAAATTGATTTCTTGGGTTCAATTAGCATGTGAACTCCAACGTGACTGGAATCGTACGGATACAGCCGAAGAATTCGCTACTATTTTATTTAAAGACTAGTAGTGTAGAGACAGAACTTTCATTTCATATATAGATAAGAAGTTTCCCCAATAAAAAGTGACCCCTTTCAGATGTTTGGAAGGGGTCATTTTTTATGGTGTTTTATAAACTTTTATCGGCATTTCGTACGACCAAGAGGTCAATATTCGCATGGCGGAGAATGTACTCAGATGAAGAGCCAATTAGCAGGCGCTCAAAGGCATTGAGACCTGTAGCACCGAGAAGCATGAGATCAGCTCCAGTTTGTTCGGGAATATCTACAGCTAAGAGTGTCTTAGGATTACCAAATTCAATGACGATTTGGACATCTTCTAGACCTGCATTGTGTGCTTTTTGTTGGTACTCTGCTAATAAATCTTTTGCTTCGTTTTCCAAAGATTCGTAGACAGAGGCATCAAATGCAGCAACATTATGAAGGGCACGTGTATCAATGACATGCGCGATAATCAAACGTGCTTGATTTCGTTTTGCGACATGAATGGCTTTGTGGAGTGCCAATTCGGCTCCAGTAGAGCCATCTACAGCTACCAAAATAGTGTGATAAGTTTGAGTCATAGTGTCTACCTCCTTATGACGAGAAGGGGAGCGAGTGCTCGTGTGCGAAGATAAATGAATATCAAAATATTTTCTATCTATATTGTAAACCTTCTCACTCAAAAAGTAAACTCTTTCTTGTTATTTTCTGAATTTTGAGCTAAAATAATAGCATTAGAAAGTCGAGGAAACGACCATGAGACAATTTGATAAATCGATGAAATTAGACCATGTGGCCTATGATATTCGTGGACCCGTATTGGATGAAGCCAATCGTATGCGCGCCAATGGTGAAAAAATTCTTCGTTTAAATACAGGAAATCCAGCCGAGTTTGGCTTTACAGCGCCAGATGAAGTTATCCGTGACTTGATTACCAACGCTCGAAATAGTGAAGGATATTCCGATTCAAAGGGGCTTTTTTCTGCTCGTAAAGCTGTTATGCAGTATTGCCAACTCAAGAATTTTCCTGAGGTAGATGTGGAAGATATTTACATGGGAAATGGGGTTTCTGAATTGATTTCTATATCTATGCAAGCCCTCTTGGATGATGGGGATGAGGTCTTGGTACCTATGCCAGATTATCCTCTTTGGACAGCTTGTATTAGTCTAGGTAGCGGACATGCAGTTCATTATATCTGTGACGAAGCAGCTAGCTGGTATCCAGATATTGCTGATATCAAGTCTAAAATTACTCCTCGCACCAAGGCCATTGTTATTATCAACCCAAATAATCCAACAGGCGCTCTATATCCTAAAGAAGTTTTGGAAGCAATCGTCGAGATCGCGCGTCAAAATGAGTTAATTATTTTTGCGGATGAAATCTACGATCGCTTGGTAATGGATGGTGGAGAGCATGTGGCAATTGCTAGTCTTGCACCAGATGTTTTTTGTGTGTCCATGAATGGTTTGTCAAAATCTCACCGCGTAGCAGGGTTCCGTGTTGGCTGGATGGTTTTGTCAGGTCCTAAAAAGCATGTTAAAGGTTATATTGAAGGCATCAACATGCTGGCTAATATGCGTTTGTGCTCAAATGTTTTGGCGCAGCAGATTGTTCAAACCTCGATGGGAGGTCGACAATCTATAGATAAACTCTTGCTACCTGGTGGTCGGATTTATGAACAGCGGAACTTTATTTACAATGCCATCAATAATATTCCTGGTTTGTCAGCAGTTAAACCTCAAGCAGGCCTCTATATTTTCCCGAAAATTGATCGCGAAATGTACGCTATTGAAGACGATGAGCAGTTTGTCTTGGATTTCTTGAAGCAAGAGAAGGTCATGTTGGTACATGGTCGTGGGTTTAATTGGAAGGATCCAGAACACTTCCGTATTGTGTATTTGCCAACGGTGGAAGAATTAGGCGATTTAGAGGAGAAAATGGCACGTTTCCTTCACCAGTACCGTCGTTAACATTTATATGAATAATCTTTCTCTAAAAAGTGTTTAAACATGCATTTTTTAGAGATTTTTTGTTGAAAGGATAATATTATTGAATAATATGCAATTTTCTGATAATTGTTGAAATTCAGCGTGATTTTTGGTATAATGTGAACAATTATAGTGTAAAGAGGAAAATATGGTTACTTTATTAGAAAAAACGCGAGACATTACTTCGATTTTGAAGCGTTCTGAGGAACAATTGTCAGAAGAATTGCCATACAACACCATAGCGGAGCATTTGTCAGATATTATAGACTGTAATGCTTGTATCTTCAATAGCGAGGGTGAAGTTTTGGGCTACTTTATGAAGTATAAGCTTAACAATGATCGTGTTGAGGAATTTTTCACATCTAAGCAATTTCCAGAGGACTATATCAAGGCTGCAGGTCGTGTTTATGATACCCAAGCCAATTTATCTGCTGAAAGTGAGTTGACGGCGATTCCAGTTGAATTGCGTGAAACCTATCCAGATAGTGTAACGACCATTGCTCCCATTCATGTGACGGGGATTCGTTTTGGTTCGCTCTTGATTTGGCGTAATGATGGTCAATTTAGTGATGATGATTTGATCTTGGTAGAGATTGCTTCCACCGTAGTCGGGATTCAATTGTTGAATTTCCAAAGAGAAGAAGATGAGAAAAATATCCGTCGTCGTGCCGCAGTGACTATGGCAGTTAATACTCTATCCTACTCAGAAATGAAAGCTGTTTCAGCTATCTTGGGAGAGTTGAATGGAAATGAGGGGCAATTAACCGCTTCTGTCATCGCTGATCGTATAGGAATTACACGCTCTGTTATTGTCAATGCTCTTCGTAAATTAGAGAGTGCAGGAATTATTGAGAGTCGCTCGCTTGGAATGAAGGGAACTTATCTGAAGGTCCTGATACCAGCCATTTTTGACGAAATTAAGAAACATGACTATTAATAGATAGAACAGAAAATTGAAATTCGTCTTGAAGCACAGCTTTTCACCCTATGCATCCCGACAACCATCATAGCATCTACAATCTAGAATACAATCATTGCTAGTAACCTTTTCAGCTGTGACAAATTGAACAGAGAAAAATGATCCTTTTTTCAATGATCCTAAAAATGATTTGAGAATTGAGAACATTTAAGAAAAAAGATATATTTCAATTGTATATTTTGATGGTCTTGGAACATAGAAGAGCGAATAAAGGATTTCAGTCTTTAAAATGAGATATAAGAAAACACTCCTTGCAATCTAGTAACATAGATTCGGGAGTGTTTTTTTGTATTTGAAATTATTTTTTTACAATCAAATCTAAAGCTTGTTGAAGTTTGGATTCTTGTTGGTGAATATCCAAGTTGGGATCTTGGAGGGCGAGGGTGATTTGATTGCTGATGACAAGTCCCAAGGTGCGATTGATACTTGAGCGAACAGCAGTGAGTTGAGTGACAATGTCAATACATTCTTGTTCATCTTCAATCATTTTTTGGATGCCTCGGAGTTGACCTTCAGCTCGCTTGAGGCGATTAAGGATATCTTTTTTTTCTGCTTTCATCTGGGTTCCCTTTCTGTTATTTCATTATACGGACGAGGGGGTCATTTGTCAATCTAGAATGGTTGCAATCTTTCTGGTTGACATTTGTATTGTTTATATGCTATCATTTGAATATACCCCAGTGGGTATAAAAAAGAAGTAGTCATGTTTCGTTTTTTTAAAAAAATATTTCCCAAGTCATCGGAGAGTATTTCTACCGACGAATTAGAAGCCATTTTGAAAGATGAGAAAGTTCGATTGTTGGATGTTCGAACTCCTAAAGAATACCGTAGCGGGCATATTCGTCAGGCCAGGAGTTTTCCTTTGGACCTAATTCCGACTTATCAAGAATCTAAAGATGGAAAAATATATGTGATTTGTCAGTCTGGTATGCGAAGTAAACGCGCGGCAAGTATGTTGGCAGCAAAAGGTTATGAAGTCATTAATGTGAGAGGTGGCATGTCCGCCTATCATGGGAAAATAGTTGGATGAAAATAGGATGAAAATCGTTATTGTGGGTGGTGTAACTGGCGGTATGTCGGCAGCAACTCGTTTGCGTCGTCAGATGGAAGATACGGAAATTATTGTTTTTGACAAGGGACCATATGTGTCCTTTGCGAACTGTGGTCTTCCTTTCCATGTTTCAGGGGAGATTGAGAAACGCTCTAGTCTTTTGGTGCAAACTCCAGAACGTCTTAAAGCTCGTTTTGAGCTGGATGTCCGTCCAGAAACAGAGGTTCTGGCTATTGATCCTGATTTAAAAGAAGTAACAGTCCGCACTAAGTGTGAAACTTATACGGAGAGTTATGACAAGCTTATCTTGTCACCAGGGGCTAAGCCTTTTGTCCCACCAATGGAAGGCTTAAATGAAGCAACAAATGTTTTTACTTTGCGTAATATTCCTGATTTAGATAAGATTATGGCTCAGTTAAAACATACAACTTCTGGTCAAGCAACGGTTATTGGGGCTGGATTTATCGGTCTTGAAATGGCTGAAAGTCTAGCTAAGAAGGGTATCAACGTAACTCTCATTGAAAAGGCTCCTCATGTGTTACCACCTTTAGATGAGGAAATGGCAGCTTTTATTGAAGCGGAATTGGTCCAAAATGGTATTAAAGTTATTACGGGACAATCAGCACAAGTTTTCAAAGATAATGGGAAAATCCTTGTCATGGAAGATGGTAGTGAACTAGAATCTGATTTGACAATTTTGTCTGTAGGTGTGCAGCCAGAAAATAATTTGGCTAAAGACGCGGGCGTTGAATTAGGTCTACGTGGTGGAATTTTAGTAGATGAAAATTACCAAACTAATCTAGCAGATATTTATGCGGTTGGGGATGCCATTGTAGTTGAGAACTAGATTACTGGTCAGGATGCTCTCATTTCCCTTGCTAATCCTGCTAACCGTCAGGGGCGTCAGGTGGCAGATGTCATTGCTGGACAGAAGCGTGCAAATAAGGGAAGTATTGGAACTGCAATTTGATATGGCAGCTGCTTCAGCCGGACTGAGTGAGCGTGTGGCTCGTCAATATTTCGAAGATGTCGCTGTGGTACACACGACAGGAAATGACCATGCAGGCTATTATCCAGGAGCGACATCTATTACCATGAAATTAGTTTTTAATCCAAAAACTGGGGTCATCTACGGTGCTCAGGCTGTTGGTAAAAAGGGTGTAGATAAGCGAATTGATATTCTGGCGACCGCTATCAAGGCTGGTTTGACCATCTTTGATTTACCAGAGTTAGAGTTCACCTATGCTCCACCGTTTGGCTCTGCTAAAGATCCTGTTAACATGATTGGCTATGCAGCTAGCAACTTGGCGGAGGGTTTCAGGGAGTGTGTTTAGTGGTATGAATTGCAGGATGAGTTAGCCAAGGGAAAGATTTTGCTAGATGTTCGGAATCCAGAAGAAATATTGGCTGGTCGATTCCCTGATGCGATTCATATTCCCCTAGATAATCTGCGAGCGCATCTGGATGAACTGGACAAGAACAAGGAATACATTGTCAGCTGTCATAGTGGTTTGCGCTCTTATATTGCGGAGCGGATTCTCAAGCAAAATGGCTTTACTGTCGCGAATTTGGACGGAGCCTATTCTCTTTATAGTACGGTAAGGCCGGAGGAGTTACTTCATGATTAAAAATGATGATATTGCGGATATTGTTGTTGATTTGGAGGCTAAGAATTTAAATATGGTGGATGTTCGAAAAGTCTATGAATATGAAGCTGGTCATGTGCCAGGTGCCATAAATCTTCCTTTGAGCGAATTAGTGGCTCGTTATGCTGCGTTACCTAAGGACAAACCTTACCATATCATTTGCCAAACGGGTGGTCGCTCTATGCAAGTTTGTGCTTTCTTAGCAGGTCAAGGTTGCGATGTGACAAATATTATTGGTGGAACTAGTGCCTGGATGGGCAAATTAGAAATTTAAAAAACAAAAGGCGTGGGAAGATTTTCCGGCCTTTTTTGATTGCTAGATTCCGTATTTTTAGTCTAAAAAATCAATGAGAAATATGGTATAATGATGAGAATGATATTGGAATGATAGAGGAGAAACCAATGAAGATTTCTGAAGAAGAAGTACGTCATGTGGCTAAGTTATCCAAGTTGTCTTTTTCGGATGCGCAAACAGCTGAATTTGCGACGACTTTGTCAAAAATTGTGGATATGGTTGAGCTACTAAACGAAGTAGATACGACTGGTGTATCAGTTACAACTACTATGGCGGATCGAAAAACAGTCATCCGTGAGGATGTGGCAGAAAAAGGAACGGACCGAGCTCTGCTATTTAAAAATGTACCTGAAAAAGAGAACAACTTTATCAAGGTACCAGCTATCTTAGAGGACGGAGGAGATGCGTAATGTCATTGCATAATAAAACGATTGATGAGTTGCATGATCTCCTGGTTAAGAAGGAAATTTCTGCGACGGAATTGACCAAAAACACACTTGAGAATATCAAGGCGCGTGAAGAAGCGGTGGGTTCTTTCATTACGATTGCGGAAGAAGCTGCGCTAGCACAGGCTAAGCTGCTTGATGAAAAAGGGATTGACGCGGACAATGTCATGGCAGGGATTCCCCTTGCAGTCAAAGATAATATTTCTACAAATGGAATCTTGACGACAGCAGCTTCTAAAATGCTCTACAACTATGAGCCCATTTTTGATGCGACAGCTGTAGCAAATGCTTATAGCAAGGACATGATTGTCATTGGGAAAACCAACATGGATGAGTTTGCCATGGGGGGGTCAACGGAGACGTCCTACTTCAAGAAGACAAAGAACGCATGGGACCAAAACAAGGTTCCTGGTGGATCATCAGGTGGTTCAGCGACAGCTGTTGCCTCAGGTCAAGTCCGCTTATCATTGGGGTCTGATACAGGTGGTTCTATCCGCCAACCTGCAGCCTTTAATGGCGTTGTTGGTCTCAAGCCAACTTATGGAGCAATTTCTCGTTATGGATTGATTGCTTTTGGTAGCTCACTGGATCAGATTGGTCCTTTTGCGCCAACTGTTAAGGAAAATGCGCAGCTTTTGAATGTCATTGCTAGCAGTGATGCCAAAGATTCGACCTCTGCACCGGTGCAGATTGCAGACTATACTTCAAAAATTGGTCAAGATATCAAGGGGCTCAAACTTGCTCTTCCAAAAGAGTATTTGGGTGAGGGAATTGATCCAAAAATTAAGGAAAATATCCTCGAAGCAGCTAAGCATTTTGAAAAATTAGGTGCGACCATTGAGGAAGTTAGCCTGCCACACAGCAAGTATGGGGTTGCGGTTTACTACATTATCGCATCATCAGAAGCCTCTTCAAACTTACAACGCTTTGATGGTATTCGCTATGGATTCCGTGCGGAAGATGCTAAAAATTTGGACAAGATTTATGTCAATACTCGTAGCCAAGGTTTTGGTGACGAGGTCAAACGCCGTATCATGCTTGGAACTTTCAGCTTATCATCTGGTTATTACGATGCTTACTTCAAGAAGGCTGGTCAAGTGCGGACTTTGATTATTCAAGATTTTGAAAAAGTCTTAGCGGATTACGATTTGATTTTGGGACCAACGGCTCCAACTGTTGCCTTTGATTTGGATGGTCTTAGTCATAATCCTGTTGCTATGTATTTGGCGGATCTTTTGACCATTCCTGTCAACTTGGCAGGTCTTCCTGGGATTTCAATTCCTTCTGGATTTGTTGATGGCTTGCCAGTTGGTTTGCAGCTGATTGGACCAAAATATGCTGAAGAGACCATTTATCAAGCGGCAGCAGCATTTGAAGCGACAACAGATTATCACAAAAAACAACCGGTTATTTTTGGAGGTGAAAACTAATGAACTTTGAAACCATTATCGGGCTTGAAGTCCACGTGGAACTCAACACCAATTCCAAAATTTTCTCTCCATCATCTGCTCATTTTGGACAGGATCCAAATGCCAACACAAATGTCATCGACTGGTCATTTCCTGGGGTCCTTCCTGTCATGAACAAGGGCGTGATTGATGCGGGGATCAAGGCGGCCTTGGCGCTCAATATGGACATTCATCAGCACATGCACTTTGACCGTAAGAATTATTTTGGATTAACATCTCGCTTGAAGATGGTTCAACTAAAAAAATTCGTGTAGAACGGGCCCATTTGGAAGAGGATGCGGGTAAAAATACCCATGGCACAGACGGTTACTCTTATGTGGATCTCAATCGTCAGGGTGTGCCATTGATTGAAATTGTATCAGAAGCGGATATGCGTTCGCCTGAGGAAGCTTATGCTTACTTGACAGCCCTTAAAGAAATTATCCAGTACACAGGTATTTCGGATGTGAAGATGGAAGAGGGCTCTATGCGTGTTGATGCCAATATTTCCCTTCGTCCCTACGGTCAGGAGAAATTTGGTACTAAGACAGAATTGAAAAACTTGAATTCATTCTCTAATGTCCGTAAAGGCCTGGAATTTGAAGTGGAGCGTCAAGCAAAAATCTTGCGTAGCGGAGGCGTGATTCAACAAGAAACACGTCGTTATGATGAGGCCAATAAAGGAACTATCCTCATGCGTGTGAAAGAAGGCGCAGCGGATTACCGATATTTCCCTGAACCAGACCTTCCACTTTTTGAAGCGTCGTGCAGAGTATGTGGAAAAATTGGGCTTGTCTGATTATGATGCTGGCCAATTGACTGCGACTAAGGTCCTGTCAGACTTCTTTGAAGCAGCTGTTGCTAAAGGCGGAGATGCTAAGCAAGTGTCTAACTGGCTTCAAGGGGAAGTTGCTCAGTTCTTGAATGCGGAAGGAAAAACGATTGAAGAAATTGCTTTGACGCCAGAAAACTTGGTGGAAATGATTGCCATTATCCAAGACGGTACCATTTCATCAAAAATCGCTAAGAAAGTTTTTGTTCACTTGGCGAAAAATGGTGGTTCTGCGCGTGAATACGTGGAAAAAGCAGGTTTGGTACAGGTATCGGATCCAGCAGTCTTGATTCCAATTATTCATCAAGTCTTCGCCGATAACGAAGCAGCTGTTGCTGACTTCAAGTCTGGTAAACGGAATGCGGATAAGGCCTTTACAGGATTCCTTATGAAGGCGACGAAAGGACAAGCCAATCCACAAGTAGCCCAACAATTATTAGCGCAAGAATTGCAAAAATTATTAGAAGAATAAAAGAGATAATTGCTCAGCGATTGCTGGGCATTTTTTAATAACTACTTTCACGTATGGTTAATTGAGTACCTAATTTAATCATGCGGGGATGGTAATCTTGAGGTTGGGCTAAGAGAATGCTAAGCAGGTCAAAAGCCTGCGCCCCCATTTCTTCGGTAAATACGGTAACACTAGATAGTCTCGGATAGACTTGTTTTGTAATGGCAGTATCATTGAATGAGATGAGTTGGACGCGGGAAGGAACAGGGATATTCGCTTCTTGGAGCGCACGGAGGGCACCAACAGCCAAGGTATCACTTGCGGCAAAAAATGCGTGTGGCAAATCATTCCCCAGCTCCGCTATTGCCTTGGACATGAGGTCGTAACCGGACTGAGCAGAGAAGTCACCGATATAGACATTGCGAGCCTTGTAGAGTTTTAGGTCGGTCATGTGCTGCTTAAAGGTGCGAAAACGAGGGTCAATCAACCCTAATTGGCGGTCAGCGGTTTTTTCTTCTCCTGCAATGAGTCCGATGTCTGTTATACCTTGATGGCGGAAATGTTCAATGACTTGGACGACAGAACGGTTGAAATCAGTTGTCACGCAGGAAAAGCCATCACTTAAGGTATCGCTATCGACGAAAGCAAGATTTTTTTGCAGATGAGCTAATTCTTTAATCTGTGAAGGACTAAATTTTCCGATAGCAATCATGCCATCAGCTTCTTGTAAGGCTGGATCGGTTAAGTCATTGAAGCTACGAATCAGCCTATATCCTCGCTTTCTGAAAACCATTGTATGATAGCAATCAGAGGTGAAACATCTGTCATTGGCGGTTTTTTAAGATGTTTAGTATAGCCGAGATGTTGGGCAATCTTAAGAATATTTTCTCGAGTCTCTGGACTAACCGACATCGTTTGATCCTGTTTAAGTACACGAGAAACAGTTGCCGGCGAAACCTTAGCTCTTTCGGCAATTTCTTTAATAGTAACCATAAAATCCCTCACTCTATATTTTATCTTATTATATCACAAAAACTAGTTTCAGTAAAAATTTACTAAAAATTAGTAAAAACACTTGAGTTTGAAAACGCTTTCTATTATAATGAATTCAAAATAAAAAAAGGAATCCTTTTTATGAAAAAAAGAAATCTGACTGCTATCTTGGCAGGGAGTGTTTTATCGGTTCTGTTGTTAACAGCATGTGCCAGCGATGGTGATGCTAGCAAGAAATCGGATTCTGGAGCAACAGAGGTCACTGTTTGGGCTTGGGATCCAAACTTCAATATTAAGGCCTTTGAAATTGCTGAAGAGGTCTACGATAAAGCTTATCCAGATAAGGTGGATTTGAAGATTGTGGAAAATGCGCAAGATGATATAGTCCAAAAACTCAATACCACTCTCAGTTCTGGTGTAACCGATGGTCTTCCAAATATTGTCTTGATTGAGGACTATTGCGCCAAGAGCTTTTTAGAAGCGTATCCAGATAGCTTTTTCCCTTTGACGGACTTGATTGAGGCCGATGATTTTGCTAAGTATAAGATTGAAGCAACGTCTGTGGATGGTATCAATTATGCGGTGCCATTTGATACAGGTGTAACTGGTTTGTATGTGCGTACAGATCTTTTAGAAAAAGCTGGTTATACAACTGCTGATCTCCAAAATATCTCGTGGGCAGACTTAGAGAAAATCGGTAAGGATATTCTTGCTAAAATTAATACTAAGTTATTTTCTCTGGATATCAACGGCCTTGGATGGGTCCGCGCTATGATTAACGCTAGTGGTAAGTGGTATACGGCGGAAGATGGTGTGACACCAACCATCTCAGGAAATGAAGCTATCAAGGAAGCTTTCCAAACTTTCAAGTCCTACAAGGATGCTGGTTTGGTTAATCTTCACTCTGACTGGGCACAAATGCTGCAAGCTTTCAACACAGGTAAAGTAGCCACTGTACCTCAGGGGAACTGGATTACTCCTTCTATTTCAAAAGAAGAGAGCCAGTCTGGCAAATGGGCTGTAGTACCATGGCCGCGTCAGAGTTTAGAAGGCTCTGTTAATGCTTCTAACTTGGGTGGTGCTTCTGTTTATGTCTTAAATTTAGATGGGAAAGAAGCAACTGCGGACTTTGTGGCGAAGACCTTTGGTTCAAGCACAGACTTCTATGGAAAACTAAACGAAGCTAATGGAGCTATGGGAACCTATATTCCAGCTGGTAAGTCTGGTATTTATGATAAGGAAGTCGAATATTTTGGTGGCTGTGGCATTGCCATTGTCCAAAAAGACAAGGTGGAAGCTTTCAAGGAAAATGTCGGCAGGATTTATCAAGAGATCGTTGGTTACGCACCAAGTTTCTATATTGCAGAAGTGGCTGAAGGTTCTCGTGTCTTATCTCGCAAATCATAGGAGAAACCATGTCAAATTTATTAGAAAGTTTTGTGACTCAAGTCACCGCCCAAAGTGATTACGAGGAATTAGACCGCATCTATCTGCGCAACCGCGTTCTTGCCTTGGTGGGTGAGGGGAATGCGGAGTGTGAAACAAGTGCGGAAAATCTGATTGATTTGAAAGATGAGTTAGTCACCCTAGCCGTTGAAAATGGCATGTCTGGAGAACTCTTGGAAGAGCAAGATATAGTGGGAGCCAACCTCATGAATTTGGTCACTCCAGCTCCCAGTCAAGTCAATCGTGCCTTCTGGAAAACCTATCAAGAAGATCCAGAAGCAGCTATCGCAGATTTTTACACTCTCAGCAAGCGCAACGACTATGTTAAAGTTAAGGCGATTAAGAAAAATATTTATTTTCAAGCAGAGACAGAGTATGGCGATTTAGAAATTACGATCAACCTGTCTAAGCCAGAAAAAGATCCAAAGGCTATTGCTGCAGCCAAGTTGGCTAAGTCCTCTACTTATCCGAAATGTCAACTCTGCATGGAAAATGAGGGTTACCAAGGTCGTATCAATCATCCTGCGCGTGCGAATCATCGTGTTATTCGCTATGAGATGGAAGGAGAAACTTGGGGCTTCCAATATTCGCCCTATGCTTACTTTAACGAACATTGCGTTTTTTTCTATAGCCAGCACGAGCCTATGAGAATTAGTTCGCAGACCTTCCGTCGTCTCGTGGACATCGTTGATCAATTTCCAGGGTACTTCGCAGGATCCAATGCTGATCTCCCTATTGTCGGGGGGCCATTCTCACTCACGAGCATTATCAGGGGGGCGCCATACCTTTCCTATGGAAAAAGCAGAGCTAGAGAGAAGATTCACTTTTGCAGGATTTGAGGACGTTGGGGCAGGTATTGTTAAGTGGCCTATGTCTGTCTTGCGTCTGACTAGCGACAATCGTGATCAGCTTTTGCTTTTAGCGGTCAGTATCTGATAGGGCAGGGTGTCTGTCGAGATGATTACCAGTCTGAGACTGCTCATATCAGGTGTTGTCTTATTAGGGTTTGCCAAGCGGCGCGTGCCCGAGAACTTTAGACGACTGGTAAAAGATAAGAAATCACTTGTTGGTGTCGTCGTATTTGGCTTGTTGGGCTTAGTGTTGAATCAATTGGCTTACCTCAAAGCTGTAGGCTATACGAATGCAGGGACAGCGACTGTTCTGCAATACCTCTGTCCTATTTTGGTACTGGCTTATACTTGTTTACGAGCACGTCAACGTCCGACCCTAGTGGAAGTGATATCGATTCTACTGGCAATCGGAGGCACTTTTTTGATTGCGACGCATGGTCAAGTATCCGATTTGGCGGTGACACCTATAGGACTTTTCTGGGGAATTTTTTCAGCCTTTACCTACGCCATTTACATTATTTTACCTGTTCAACTCATTCGAGAGTATGGTAGCCTATTGGTCATGGGATTTGGGATGTTGGCAGGTGGTATCTTACTAACATTGGGTTTTCAGACTTGGCAGGAACCACTTATACTAAATGCTGACAATCTTCTAGGTTTTATCGGTATCGTTGGAATTGGAACGATTTTTGCCTATACAGTATTTTTAGAAGGTGTCAGCCTAGTCGGCTCCGTCAAGGGGAGTCTATTAGCCTCTATCGAACCCATCGCGTCCGTTATTTTTTCAGTCTTGCTCGTCCATGAGATTTTTTATCCGTTGGATTTGGTTGGAATGGTCCTGATACTGGTCGCGGTCTTATTGATTTCAGTGAAAGATATGATTCTTCAAAAGAAACATCAACTATAAACAATATCATCAAAGAGGAAATAGATGATTAAGGAATTTTGTGCGGAAAACTTTACGCATATTGAGAAAGCTATAAAAGCTGGTGCTAATCGGATTGAGCTCTGTGATAATCTAGCTGTAGGAGGAACCACGCCAAGCTATGGCGTCATTGAAACAGTTTGTCAGATGGCAAGACAAGATCAGGTGCCAGTGATGACTATGATTCGCCCACGTGGTGGAGACTTTTGTTACAGTGAGGCTGAACTCAGTATCATGCGCAAAGATATTTTGATGGCAAAAGAAGCTGGAACAGATGGTTTAGTTTTTGGTTGTCTGACCAGAGAAAGGCAATTGGATACGGATGCTATGCAGCAGTTGCTTGAAGTTGCTGCTCCCCAGCAAGTCGTTTTTCATATGGCATTTGATGCTATTCCACAAAAAAGATCAGTTGATGGCGATAGATTGGCTTAGCCAGAAAGGTGTCCATCGTATTCTGACACATGGTGGTCGAGCAAGTACTTCTATAGAAGAAAATATTTCTTGGTTACAAGAATTGCGTCAACATGCGCAAGGAAAAATAGAGATCTTGATTGGTGGTGGTGTCACAGCGGACAATGCAAATCGACTAGCAAAAGAGATTGGAACGGATCAAGTTCATGGTACAAAAATAGCAGAAATCTAAAAGAGACAACATCGAGGCAAAACGCCTTGGTGTTTTTTAGTGTCGCTTTTTATTTTTTACATAGAAAACGGTGTCATAATTATTATACAAAACAAATTCATTTGTAGAGCTGTCACTTTTTTGAAAAAATGCTTCACAATAAAAATGCCTTAAAACAGGTGTTTATGCTGTATATTGTTAAAAAAATTAAAAAAACAGAGCAAAACGCTTGCATTTTAAATGATGTTGAGTTATATTGGCAACATAAAGATAAAAAATGAGTTGTCACTTCTAAAAATGAAGCAAACGAGCTATTTACTTTATGCTTGAAATCGGTTTTCAAAAAAATTTTTAAAAGGAGATTTATCATGGGATTAATCTGGTCACTTATTGTCGGAGGCGTTATCGGTCTCATCGCAGGAGCAATCACTAAAAAAGGTGGCTCAATGGGAATTGTTGCTAATGTTGTAGCTGGTCTAGTTGGTTCTTGGGTTGGTCAATCTCTCCTAGGTAGCTTTGGACCAAGTTTGGCAGGTATGGCACTCATTCCATCTATTATTGGTGCAGTTATCGTTGTAGCTCTGGTTTCCTTCTTGATGGGCCGTAAATAAGCCCTAGAAAGGCGAATCAATGTCAAAATTTTCTAAAACACTTTATAGTATTTTGGGAATTCTCTTGGTCATACTCCTTGGCTTAACCGCCTTGGAGTTTGCACCGGAGGCATCACTTCCCAATGAAGTTGCCTGCCAACTTCCGGAATTTAGTCGATATGGATTTTGGGGAGAGCCTCTCTCTAATTACATTTTCTGGGGAGCCCTTATTTTTGCTGTTATCGCCTTGTTAGTGGTTATCGCAGTTATCTTCTATCCGCGTACCTACACTGAAGTAGAGTTGGCAGATGGAAAGACAGGGACGCTCTTACTTAAAAAATCTGCTATTGAAGGTTATGTTAAAACGATTGTTCGTGAAAGTGGTTATATGAAATCACCGAGCGTTAAGGCTACTCTTTATCGGAAGAAATTCAAGGTTAAGGTGGCTGGTAAGGTGGTCCCACGTGTAGCAGTCCTTGAAAAAACAAGTCAATTGAGTTTAGACATCCAAAACGGTCTCAATGAATTCTTTGGTGTTTCTAAACAAGTTGACTTTACAGTAGATGTCAAACATATCGAAGAAAAGAAAAAAGCGACTTCTGGTCGTGTAGAATAGAGGTGTTCGTATGCAAGTCTTTGAAATGTATAAATATCCTATTCTAGGTGGAATTTTTGGTTTTATTTTAGCACTTTTATTACTCACATTAGGGATTTTCAAAACTCTCTTGTTGACAGTGTTGGTGATTATAGGAGCTGGGGCAGGTTGGTATCTGAGAGAAAGTGGTTTGCTTGAATCATTCTTAAATAATCACAGAAAATAATATATAGGAAATAATAGGAAATAGAGGAAAAATAATATGACTGATGTAAGAGAATTACAAGCCATCAAAGGTGAATTAACTTATGCTGACAAGGTAATTGAAAAAATTGTTGGTATTGCACTTGAATCAGTTGATGGACTCCTTGCAGTAAGTGGCGGTTTCTTTGCTGATTTAAAAGACAAGTTGGTCAATACGGATACAACACGTGATGGTGTACATGTCGAAGTTGGTACCAAACAAGTAGCGGTTGATTTGGATATCGTTGCAGAGTATCAAAAACATGTCCCAACTATCTATGAAGCGATTAAAGCTGTAATAGAAACTGAAGTAAAACGTATGACAGATTTGGAAGTAGTAGAAGTCAATGTGAATGTAGTAGACATCAAGACGCGTGCTCAATATGAAGCTGATAAAGTTAGTCTTCAAGTTCGTGTGACCGATGCTGCTTCAAGCGCTGCTGATTTTACCTCTACTCAAGCTGACAAGGCCGCAAAAGGTATTGGTCACTTGACTGAAAGCAAAGAACCACGTGTTATTTAATTGATCTCTATTATCTCCCTAGAAGAAAGAGGAAAAACTATGTCAGAAGAAAAATTAGATGCAAAAATGCAAGAACTTGGCGGAACTGCCAAGGAACTGGTTGGTAAAGCAACTGGTGATAAAGAAGTAGAAACTGAAGGTCAAGTTGACCAAGTTAAAGGCAAAGTAAAAGCTGCTGCTGAAGATGTAAAAGACGCTATATCTGGTGTTATTAAAGGTCTTCGTAACTAGTTCAAATTCTAAAACCCCTAACCTTTGAAGAGAACAAAGAAAAGAAATAACAAGAAGGAGTACACTATGACTGAAAACTATCCAGTAAATAACTACACAGTAAATCACGATTCACAAGATCTTAAAGGTACCATTACTTACGCTGACAAAGCGATTGAAAAAATCATTGGTACAGCTCTTAAATCAGTCGATGGTCTTCTTTCAGTCAGTAGCGGTTTCTTCGCAGACCTCAAAAATAAAGTTGTCAATAGTGACAATGTGGCTGAAGGTGTGAATGTTGAAGTTGGTACAAAACAGGTTGCCACAGACTTGAAGATTGTGGTAGAATATGGGAAGGACATCCCTGCAATTGTAGACTCAATTAAATCTGTCATCAGCGAAGAAGTGAAAGAATTGACACATCTTGAAGTCGTTGAAGTAAACGTTGAAGTTGTTGACATTCAAACAAAAGAAGAATTCGAAGCAGCGTCAGTAACGCTTCAAGACCGCGCAACAGCTGCTGGTCAAGCAACTGGTGAATTTGTTTCAACACAAGCATCAAAAGCTGGTGAAGCAATCTCAAATACAACGGAAAAAGTAAAAGAGCAAGTTGAGTCTTCACGAGTAGAATAATATTGATTCATTTTAACGGGAAATCAAGGAACAGTCTGTTCTTTGATTTCGTCTGTTTTAAATTTCATGTGAGTTAAAAATATCTAGAAAAAGAGAGGTAGGCTTTTCGTTGTGTCTAACTATGCTTTCTTCGAGTTACCGCTTAGAAAGTCCTAGTCATCGTGACAGAGGTTTGTTAACAAAATTAAAGATTTCAGATTTGCTGGCCTCCTTTTAATTTGCCCTTTTTCGGGCTCATATCTTACGAAATTGAATTTGAGCTAAAATCCTAGTAAAAAAAGAAAAACTTCTGTGTGTTCAGGGACACGTTGTCAGTTTTCTATTTTTATACAGGTTTCTTAACGCTCTGATATCTTACGAAAGGAGGAGGTTATGCTTAATCGAAAAATGGTAAAGGCTTCCAAGTATCAGCAAATCGCGGTGGGGGTTGCCCAGAGAATTGCAAGCGGTGAGTACGAAGTTGGTGAACGGATTAAATCACGTTCAACTTTGGCGAGTATGTTTGGCGTATCGCCAGAAACAACCCGTAAAGCATTAAATATTTTGGCAGATCTTCGCATTGTGTCCGTCAAGCATGGTAGTGGAGCCATAGTTTTATCAAAAGAAAAAGCCATTGATTTTCTTGAAAATTTTGAAATGACGAACTCTTTGGATACACAAAAAGATCGAATTTTGCAGAAAATTAGTGACCAAGAGAGAGATTTGCAGGAATTGAAAGGTTTGGTATCAGTTTATCTGGATCAAACCAAGTGGGTGCAAAAAAAGTATCCGTTGGAGCCTTACGGTTTAAAGTTAACGGCGGACTCTGAGTTCCTAGGAAAAACATTGGCGGAAGCTCAAGTATGGCATCAGACAGGTGCTGTTATTGTTGGGATTGAACGCAATGATCATTTGCTAATTTCTCCAAGTCCGTACCAGACCTTCGAAAAAAATGACTTGATTTACTTTGTCGGAGAAGAATTGAGTTATCCTCGAATGAAAAATCTCTTTAACTTAGATTAATGAAAAGCGCTGAACTGAAAGGTTTAGCGTTTTTGCATCTGGTTAGCTATTTAGCATCATTTATGGTAAAATGAACTGATTACATTCTATGGGAGATGAAATGGCAGTTGAGCACTATATGCCAGATTTTGCGCTTGAGAGAGCCTATGATCTGACGGTAACATCATTGGAAAAACACGGCATAAAGGCTGTATTTGTGGATTTGGATAACACTTTGATTGCTTGGAACCATCCGGAAGGAACGCCTGAGATGCGCCAATGGTTACATGAATTGCGGGATGCAGGTATTCGTGTGGTCGTGGTGTCTAATAATAATTATGACCGAGTGAAACGTGCAGTTGAGCGATTTGAAATTGATTTTGAGGCGCGAGCTCTTAAACCTTTTACCTTTGGAATTGACCGTGCTATGAAACGTTTTGGCATTCAGCCAAACGAAGTGGTTATGATTGGGGACCAACTCATGACAGATGTGCGGGCAGCCAATCGAGCTGGTATTCGTTCTATCTTGGTGAAACCACTGATTGAGACGGATTCCATTAAGACCAAGCCCAACCGCATGCGGGAACGACGCATGATGAAACGCATCATTGCCAAATATGGTCCAATCGAATACAAAACAGAAATTTAAGGAACATTTAATTGGAAGAATTATATTGTATCGGCTGTGGAACAGCCATTCAAACTGAGGACAAGGAAATTGCAGGCTACACGCCGCAATCAGCTTTAGAAAAAGGTCTGGAAACAGGACAATTGTATTGTCAGCGTTGTTTCCGTCTACGTCACTATAATGAAATTTCGGATGTCAATATTTCAGATGATGATTTCATGAAGTTATTGCACGAGGTGGGGGATAGCGATGCCTTGGTTGTCAATGTCATTGATATCTTTGACTTTAATGGATCTGTTATTCCAGGTTTACCACGTTTTGTTTCTGGAAATGACGTACTCTTGGTCGGAAATAAGCAAGATGTCTTGCCCAAATCTGTCAAGACGAGCAAGGTTACCCAATGGTTAACAGAACGAGTTCATGAAGTAGGGCTTCGGCCAGTCGATGTGGTCCTTACGTCTGCGCAAAACAAGCAAGCTATCAAAGAGCTGATTGATAAAATCGAGGAATATCGTCATGGGCGTGATGTCTATGTTGTAGGTGTGACCAATGTGGGGAAATCCACCCTAATCAACGCTATCATCCAAGAAATCACGGGGGACAAAGATGTTATCACGACATCTCGTTTCCCAGGAACGACATTGGATAAGATTGAAATTCCGCTTGATGACGGATCCTACATCTTTGACACGCCAGGAATCATCCACCGCCACCAAATGGCACATTATTTGACGGCAAAAAACCTCAAATTTATCAGTCCTAAAAAGGAAATCAAGCCAAAAACCTATCAGCTTAATCCAGAGCAAACACTCTTTTTGATACCTTGGAATTGCACCGGACCAAACTAGAGGGGGCTAGCAAATTTTACCAAAAACATGCAGGTAGTCTTTTGAAACCACCGACTAGCAAAGAACTCAAGGACTTCCCAGAATTGGTACGTCATGAGTTCATGATTACAGAAAAAACAGATGTTGTCTTTTCAGGTCTAGGCTGGATTCGGGTCAATGGCAGAGCGAAAATTGCGGCTTGGGCTCCTAAGGGAGTCGACGTAGTCTTGCGCAAAGCCATCATTTAAGAATAAAGGAAAAACTATGTCACTTACATCTAAACAACGTGCTTTTTTGAATAGCCAAGCACACAGCATGAAGCCAATTGTACAGATTGGCAAGAACGGTCTCAATGACCAAATCAAAACCAGTATCCGAAATGCGCTGGGCGCGCGTGAACTGATCAAGGTGCAACTGCTACAAAATACGGATGAAAATATCCATGAAGTAGCAGAAATCCTAGAATATGAAATTGGAGTGGACACCGTGCAAAAGATCGGTCGTGTTTTGATTTTGTTTAAAGTATCAGCTAAGAAAGAAAATCGTAAAATCTCTGTCAAAGTCAAAGGGATTTAATGAGTATAGGCAAAGTCTCTATTTTGGTTAGAGGCTTTTTTGTTTGGACCAAAAGGATTTATCCCGAAATGAGGTTGATAAGTGAAATTGTCAGATGTTTTTGATAATATAGGAATAATAATGAAAGTGAAAAAGGAGAAACAATGGTACGTTTACAAGACGATTTTTATGCTGCAATCAATGGCGAATGGGAAAAACGGCGGTTATCCCAGATGATAAAGCACAGACAGGCGGTTTTATGGACCTTCATGACGAGATTGAAGAACTCATGTTGGCTACGACTGACAAGTGGCTCAAAGGGCAAGAGCTACCAGAAGATGCTATCTTGCAGACTTTTGTCAAATTTCACAAGCAGGTAGCGAATTTTGAGACTCGTGAGATGCTTGGGACGACGCCAGTGAAGCAATTGTTGAAGGAGAAATAAAGAATGTATCTGCTTGCTACTGGCGCTTCGTAGCAGAGGGAGATTCTCCTCGATACACCGAATTGCAAATTCTTGGTCATCGTTTTGATATGTCTGAATTCACTACCGCGGTAGCAGCTGCTGAAACAGCAAAAGAAACAATTGGTAGCGAATTAGGTGATTCTGCTAAGGAACAATTGACTGCGGCAGTAGATGCAGCGCATATTTCTTTAGGTCAAAAAGTGATTGGACAAGAAACAGTGGATAGTGCGACAGCAACATTGACTACTGTTGTAAAAGAATTGACTGTAAAAGCGGCAGGATTTGCAACACTAGCGGATTACAAAAAAACAATGTTGGATTTAAAGGACAAAGATCTGTCTGGAGACCAAGCAATAACTTATCAAGCGTTGATAGAAGATTTGAAGAAATTGGATTTTGCCATTGATCAGAAATTGAGTAATGAAATCTATACTCAAGAATTGAGTGATTTGGTAACAGAAATGCAAGAAAAAGTAGCTCAATTGAAAGCCTTATTTGAAGCAAAGGAAATGGCTAAAGAAGAGTCTACGGTAGTTGATTCAACAGAGGAAGCTACACCTGTGCAATAGTTCCAAAAAAACCTCCTAAAAAATCTTGATCAATATACAATTCTCGCAAGAGAAAAGATTGAGACTGACATCTGAAGATGTTAGTCTCTTTTTCTGATGATAAGACGAGTAGATGTATTAAATGACTTTATTTTATGCTATAATAGCAAAGATAATAACTTTTTCCATGGAGAATTGACATGAGTTTTTACAATCACAAAGAAATCGAGCCTAAGTGGCAAGCGCACTGGGCAAAAAACCACACTTTTAAGACAGGAACAGATGCATCAAAACCTAAGTTTTATTCCTTAGATATGTTCCCTTACCCATCAGGAGCTGGTCTTCATGTAGGACACCCAGAAGGGTATACAGCGACAGATATCCTTAGCCGTTTCAAACGTGCGCAAGGCTATAACGTCCTTCACCCAATGGGGTGGGATGCTTTTGGTTTGCCTGCTGAGCAATATGCCATGGATACTGGTAATGACCCTGCTGAATTTACAGCTGAAAATATTGCAAACTTCAAACGCCAAATCAATGCACTTGGATTTTCATACGACTGGGACTGCGAAATCAACACGACGGATCCAAATTACTACAAGTGGACGCAATGGATTTTCACAAAATTGTACGAAAAGGGTTTAGCCTATGAAGCTGAAGTACCCGTCAACTGGGTTGAGGAGTTAGGAACTGCTATTGCCAATGAAGAGGTACTTCCTGACGGAACGTCTGAACGTGGTGGCTACCCAGTTGTTCGGAAACCCATGCGTCAATGGATGCTCAAAATTACAGCCTACGCAGAGCGTCTCTTAAATGACTTGGAAGATCTTGACTGGCCAGAGTCTATCAAGGATATGCAGCGTAACTGGATTGGTAAATCAACTGGTGCCAACGTTACTTTCAAAATAAAGGACAATGACAAAGACTTCACGGTCTTCACAACACGTCCAGATACTCTTTTTGGGGCGACTTACGCAGTATTGGCGCCTGAACACGCTCTGGTGGAGGAAATTACGACGGCTGACCAAGCTGAGGCGGTTGCCGAATACAAGCGTCAAGCCAGCCTCAAATCTGATTTAGCTCGTACTGATCTTGCTAAGGAAAAAACAGGCGTCTGGACGGGTGCCTATGCTATCAATCCTGTCAACGGTAAAGAAATGCCAATTTGGATTGCTGACTATGTGCTTGCTAGCTACGGGACTGGTGCCATCATGGCTGTACCCGCCCACGATGAGCGTGACTGGGAATTTGCTAAGCAGTTTAATTTAGAGATTATTCCCGTTCTTGAAGGTGGTAACGTGGCAGAAGCTGCTTACACAGAAGACGGTATTCATATGAACTCAGACTTCCTAGATGGACTTGACAAGGCTGATGCTATTGCCAAAATGGTGGCATGGCTGGAAGAAAATGGTATCGGTCAGGAGAAAATCACTTACCGCCTCCGCGATTGGCTCTTCAGTCGTCAGCGTTATTGGGGTGAGCCAATTCCAATTATCCATTGGGAAGACGGCACATCTACAGCGATTCCAGAAGATCAACTGCCACTGGTATTGCCAGTAACCAAAGATATTAAACCTTTTGGTACTGGGGAAAGTCCACTTGCCAATTTGACAAATTGGTTAGAAGTCACTCGTGAAGATGGTGTCAAAGGCCGTCGTGAGACTAATACCATGCCACAGTGGGCAGGTTCAAGCTGGTACTTCCTGCGCTATATTGACCCACATAACGACCAAAAATTGGCAGACGAAGATTTGCTCAAACAATGGTTGCCGGTTGATATCTACGTCGGTGGTGCAGAGCATGCCGTGCTTCACTTGCTCTATGCTCGTTTCTGGCACAAATTCCTTTATGATATCGGTGTGGTACCGACAAAAGAGCCATTCCAAAAACTCTTTAACCAAGGGATGATTTTGGGAACCAGCTACCGCGATCACCGTGGCGCCCTTGTTGCGACGGACAAGGTTGAAAAACGTGATGGCTCTTTCTTCAATACTGAAACCGGTGAAGAATTGGAGCAGGCGCCTGCTAAGATGTCTAAATCTCTCAAGAACGTTGTCAATCCAGACGATGTTGTGGAGCAGTACGGTGCTGACACTCTCCGTGTCTATGAAATGTTCATGGGACCACTGGACGCCTCTATCGCTTGGTCTGAAGAAGGTCTCGAAGGCTCTCGTAAGTTCCTCGATCGTGTTTACCGCTTGGTCACGACTAAAGAGATTGTTGCGGAAAATAGCGGAGCTTTGGACAAGGTCTACCATGAAACGGTTAAGGCTGTCACTGAGCAGATTGAAGGGATGAAGTTTAACACCGCTATCGCCCAGCTCATGATTTTTGTCAATGCTGCTAACAAGGAAGACAAACTCTTTGTGGATTACGCTAAAGGATTTGTCCAATTGATTGCACCATTCGCACCACACTTGGGTGAGGAACTCTGGCAAATGGTGGTGGCTACTGGTGAATCTATTTCTCACGTTGCTTGGCCTGTTTGGGATGAGTCAAAACTTGTCGAAAACGAAATCGAGATCGTTGTTCAAATTAAAGGTAAAGTCAAGGCTAAATTGACAGTTGCCAAAGATTTGAGCAAGGAAGAGTTAGAAGCAGTAGCTCTTGCTGACGACAAAGTTAAAGCTGAAATTGATGGCAAGGAAATTGTCAAAGTAATAGCAGTTCCTAATAAACTTGTCAATATTGTTGTGAAATAAATCAAAAGAAGTCTGCCTGGCAGATTTCTTTTTCTACGGTGAAACAAACTTCTTGATTGCAAAGACAGTTAAGAGGGCTTATTTCAAGCTCCCTTAGCTAGGTCGTAACATAAAGATGTCAACGCTTGCATTTTGAGGTCAAATAGGGTACTGTTAAGTAGAATATAAGTGCCTAAGAAGGAGGGAAACCTAGAGGCTGTTCCCTTCTTACATGCAGGAGGAAAATAAGATGGAGAAACAAGATTTTGGGCAGGGAGCGACCCTTTATCGCCTAACCAATCAGCAAGGCATGGTGCTGGAAGTGACGGATTTTGGTGCGCGCATTGTTGCTATTAAGCTACCGTTAGAAAATGGTGAATTGCGCAATGTGACACTAACTGGGACTTCAAAAGAAGAATACGAAATGAAGGATCCCTATGTGGGTGCTTCTATTGTGCCTGTAGCAGGTCGCATTTCCGGTGCTCAAACAACTATCAAAGACCAGTTAGTTCATTTTACGGAAAATGAGCCAGGTCGGACGCTGCATAGTGGGGTAGACACTGCTAATGAGCATATTTGGCAGGTCGCAACTGACGACGATACCAATCACATTATTTTTTCATTTGAGCTGGCAGATGATTTCAATGGTTTTCCAGGTCCTGTTCGTGTGGAGGCTATTTATCAATTGACCGATGAAAATGAAGTTAAGATTTCCTATAAGGCGACCTCTGAGAGAGATACCATTTTTAATTCTACAAATCATGTTTATTTCAATTTGGCGGGAAATCCACAGGCGACTATTGCTGGTCATCGTTTTAAAATAGATGCACAGCAATTTGCCAGCCTTGGTGAGGACAATATGCCGATAGGTCGCTTGGAAGATGTGGAGGGTACTCCATTCGACTTCCGTAAGCAAGCTCTGGTGGATCAAGGCTTAGCGCTCACGCATCCGCAAAATCAAGTGGTGTCTGGCTATGATCACCCTTGGCTGGTCAATCCGCTAGCAGATTATCAAGTCCAAGTGGTTAGTCCTGATGAACAAGTTCGTCTGAAGGTCAAAACCAATCAACCAGCAGTTGTCATCTATACTTACAACCACGGTCCAACAGCGCTTGCGGCGCAACATGGCGTTTTCAGTTTGGAATGCCAAGCTTTACCGAATGCCGGCAATCTTCCCGGATTTGGCTCCATTTTACTAGAAAAAGATAATCTTTTTGAGAGCCATATGATCTATCAGTTTGACTGGAAATAGCAAAAAATACCTAAAAGAGCCGAGTTTATGCGACTTGGTCTTCTTTTTTGTCGAAAATATGATATAATGTAGCAGTATTGACGAATAGAAAATTTCTAAAATTTTTTGGAATACGTCTAGAACATCATACCGTTTAGGGAGATGGATACTGATTTTTGTAGGGGGATTGATTAGGTGAACTATGAACAGGAATTCCTGAGGGATTTCGAGGAATGGATTGCGACACAAGTCACCATCAACGAGATGGCCATGAATGAAAGCCGTCGCGTATTGGAAGAAGACAAGGATGAGCGGGCAGCAGATGCGTATATTCGCTATGAAAGCAAGTTGGACGCCTATCAATTTATCCAAGGAAAACTTGAAAACTATAAGGTAGGGAAATCCTTCCATGATCTGCCTGACGGGCTATTTGGTCAAAAACATTATTAAAGAAAATATTTAGGAGAGAAAATGGCTAAAAAGAAAGTAAACCGTAAAAAATTATTAAAGAAACAACTCTTAGACTTGCGTAAGGCGGGCTTGGCATTGACCAGTGCAGTAGCTGAAAAAACGCATGAGGTTGTAGATCACGTGGTCGAAGTAACTGGAAAAACAGTGGAAAATGTAACAGATCGTGTTCATGACGCAGCCCATCATTTGATGCACAAAAATGAAAAACCAGAAGAAACTGTTAAGGAGCCCGTAGCAGACTTAGTAGAAGAAGTCAAACCATTGGTAAATGAAAAAGTCGCAAAAACAAAACAAGCGGCTGGAGATTTTGAAAGTTTCACAGCAGAAATGGAAGGTGTGGCAACAGCACGCCTAGAAACTTTCTATGGAGAAGGCATCCATGCGAAAGCAGATTCTGCAAAATCGACTGAGAAAGAACTTCTTGCCCTCAAAGGCATTGGACCAGCGACCATCAAGCAATTGAAAGAATTGGGCGTAAAAGTGAAAGCCTAATCTTATTCTTCTTGCTTAACCACGGTAAATTTGTTAGAATAAGTACATTCAGAGGTGTTTTGAACCCCATTTGTCACAGGAAGCGGCGTTACTGAGAAATCCGCACAAATGTCAAAACTAGTTGCTGAAGGTCTCAATTGAATGAAAAAGCAGCGGACTCTCGAAGTCTGAATGTGGGTGGTACCGCGGAAATCGTGAAACGAAATTCGTCCCTGTCTAGCGTAAGCTGGATGGGGATTTTTGGTGCTTTCGGAAAAAATCGATCATAATTTTTCCGAGAACTAATATACGGAGTAAGAAAAGTCCTATAGAATTTTCCGTTGTGACAGATAGATTTGAACGGTGGCAAAATAAAGTCATTTCAGTCGGAGAGTCCCTAGCGGGCATTTCGTGGCGGTGTTAAGCGGTTTTGTGAGAAAGGAGGTGCTCTATGTTTAAAGTTTTAGAAGAATACGATGGCATAGCTTTGCCTAAAGTGGAAACAGAGCGTCTGGTCTTACGACAACGAACCTTAGACGATGTCGAGGACATTTTTGCCTATGCCAAACTAGCAGAGGTTAGCTACCCTGCAGGCTTTCCACCCGTCAAAAGCTTAGAAGATGAAATCACCTATCTTCAAGACATCTATCCTGCCAATCCTGAAAAAGAAGGACCTCCTTCAGGCTATGGCATCACCCTAAAAGGTAATGAGAAAGTCATTGGTTCAGTTGATTTTAACAATCGCCATGCGGATGATGTCTTAGAAATCGGCTATCTACTTCATCCTGATTATTGGGGACGAGGGATTGTTCCAGAAGCAGCTGCCGCACTTGTCGAAATTGGTTTTACCTTGCTTGGCTTACATAAAATTGAACTAGGCTGTTATGATTACAACAAGAAAATTCAGGCTGTTGCCCGGAAATTAGGATTTACCCTAGAAGCTACTCTTCGTGACCGCAAAGATGCTCAAGGCCGACGCTGCAATGATCTACGCTTTGGTCTCTTGAGAAGTGAATGGGAAATCAATCAAAAACAAGTATCTATTTTTTTGATTGGGGCACCTGCATCAGGGAAAATGACCATAGGTCATGCCTTAGAAGCTAAATTGAAGGCTGAGTTATTTCATAATCATGACGCTATCGACTATGCACTACGTTTTTTGGGAGATTTTTCCCCAGAAATGATGGATGCTCAGCGAGACATTACCATAGCTATGATGAGGGGCTTTGCCAAACAACAACGCAAGATGCTTGGGACAGCTGTGATTGATTTTAGCCAAGTTTGATGATGTGACCTATTTGGAAAAGATTCAAGCTGCTTTTGAAGCTCATCAGCAGTCAGTCGTCTTTGTAGAATTGGAAACGAGTTTGGAAGAAAGGCTGAGACGTAATTGCAGTGAGGAACGCTTGATTCATAAGCCTCTGAAGCGTCACGTATCCATTTCTGAAGCGGAAATTGTGGAAACAGCAACTTCTTGCCAATTCAATACGATACAGTCTCCAAAAGATTTGCATCATTATCTTAAAATTGACAATACGGAACGCTCAGCAGAAGAGGTTGCGCAGTGGATCACTGATTATCTTCTTAAGCTATAAAGCACTTTCCTTATCTTATCATCATCGGAGCTCAAGCGTCAGGGAAAATGACGATTGGGCAGGAAATTGAAAAATTAACGGATATGACTTTGTTTCATAATCATGATTCTATCGATTTTGTTTTGCGATTCATGCCTTGGTCTCAAGAGAGCACAACCTTGATAGAGCGTCTTCGGTTTAACTTTTTTGAGACTTTTGCCAAGACTGGTCAAGAAATGATTTTTACCATCGTGATTGACTTCAATGATGCAGATGATGTGGCTTTTCTTGAAAAGATTCAAACTGTTTTTCAGTCTCATCACCGAGAGGTGCTGTTCGTCGAATTGGAAACAGATATAAATGAACGTCTCAAACGCAATCGAACAGAAAATCGTCTCAAGCATAAACCTTCTAAGCGCAATACTGAGTGGTCAGAGCAGGATATTCGCTCAACCATGGATTATGCTCTATTTAACCCGGAAGAAGCGCCTCGCATGCTCACTCATTACCATAAAATCAATAATACTCATCTCACCGCTGCTCAAGCAGCGCAGCTCATTATCCAAAAAATGAATCAAATCAAGGAGAACTAACATGAAAGAACTTTCACCAAAATACAATCCTGCCGAAGTTGAGGCAGGTCGCTACACTAAATGGCTTGAGGCTGATGTTTTCAAGCCGTCTGGAAATCCAGATGCTAAGCCCTATTCTATCGTGATTCCACCGCCAAATGTCACTGGTAAATTGCACTTGGGACACGCCTGGGATACGACACTTCAGGATATTATCATCCGCCAAAAACGCATGCAGGGCTTTGACACCCTTTGGCTTCCAGGTATGGACCATGCTGGGATTGCGACTCAAGCTAAGGTTGAAGAGCGTTTGCGTGAACAAGGAATCACCCGCTATGACCTCGGTCGTGAAAAATTCTTGGAAAAAGTTTGGGAATGGAAGGACGAGTACGCAACAACCATCAAAGAGCAGTGGGGCAAAATGGGTCTTTCTGTGGACTACAGCCGTGAGCGTTTCACGCTTGACGAGGGCTTGTCAAAAGCGGTGCGCAAAGTCTTCGTTGACCTCTACAAAAAGGGTTGGATTTACCGTGGTGAATTCATCATCAACTGGGACCCAGCAGCTAGAACAGCACTTTCTGATATTGAGGTTATCCACAAGGACGTGGAGGGTGCCTTCTACCACATGAATTATATGTTGGAAGATGGCTCGCGCGCTCTTCAAGTAGCAACGACTCGGCCAGAAACCATGTTTGGAGACGTCGCAGTTGCCGTTAACCCAGAAGACCCTCGATACAAGGACTTGATTGGTAAAAATGTTATCCTACCAATCGTAAACAAAGCTATTCCAATTGTCGCTGATGAACACGCTGATCCTGAATTTGGAACTGGAGTTGTGAAAATCACACCTGCCCATGACCCGAATGATTTCTTGGTTGGTCAACGCCATAACCTACCACAAATCAACGTTATGAACGATGATGGAACCATGAATGAGTTGGCTGGTGAATTTGCTGGTATGGACCGCTTTGAAGCTCGTAAAGCAACCGTTGCGAAACTAGAAGAAATTGGTGCCCTTGTTGAGATTGAAAAGCGTGTGCATTCAGTTGGTCACTCAGAACGTTCAGGTGCTGTAGTTGAACCACGTTTGTCGACGCAATGGTTTGTAAAAATGGATGAGTTGGCGAAAAACGCTATTGCTAACCAAGAAACAGACGATAAAGTAGATTTTTACCCACCTCGTTTCAATGATGCTTACTTGCAATGGATGGAAAACGTTCATGACTGGGTTATCTCTCGTCAGCTTTGGTGGGGGCATCAAATCCCTGCTTGGTACAATGCGGATGGTGACATTTACGTAGGTGAAGAAGCGCCTGAAGGTGATGAGTGGACGCAAGATTCAGATGTTCTCGATACATGGTTCAGCTCTGCTCTTTGGCCATTTTCAACCATGGGTTGGCCTGATGAAGAAAGCGCAGATTACAAACGCTACTATCCAAATTCAACTTTGGTAACAGGATACGACATTATTCCTTTCTGGGTATCTCGTATGATTTTCCAAGGAATTGAATTTACAGGTAAGAGCCCGTTCAAAAATGCCCTCATCCACGGTCTTATCCGTGACGAAGAAGGTCGCAAGATGTCTAAATCTCTTGGGAACGGGATTGATCCGATGGACGTCATCGAGAAATATGGTACAGATAGCTTGCGTTGGTTCCTCTCAAATGGCTCTGCATCAGGTCAGGATGTCCGTTTCTCTTACGAAAAAATGGATGCCTCATGGAACTTCATTAACAAAATCTGGAACATTTCCCGCTATATTCTCATGAACAATGAGGGATTGACGCTTGCTCAAGCAACAGAGAATGTTGATTTAGTAGTCAATGGCAAAGCTGGCAATGTGACGGACAGTTGGATTCTCCACAACCTCAACGAAACCATTGCTAAAGTGACTGAAAACTTTGACAAGTTCGAGTTTGGTGTAGCAGGTCACATTCTTTACAACTTTATCTGGGAAGAATTTGCTAACTGGTACGTGGAGTTGACCAAGGAAGTTCTTTATAGCGACAATGAAGACGAAAAAGTCATCACACGCTCTGTTCTTCTTTACACATTGGATAAAATCTTGCGCCTCCTTCACCCAATTATGCCATTCGCAACCGAAGAAATCTTTGCTCAGTATGCGGAAGGTTCAATTGTGACTGCAGAATATCCTACAGTTAACCCTGCTTTTGAAAATGAAGCTGCGCATAAAGGTGTAGAGAGTCTCAAAGACCTTATTCGTGCAGTGCGAAATGCGCGTGTGGAAGTGAACGTTGCGCCATCTAAACCAATTACCATTTTGGTCAAGACTGCAGATAATGACTTGGAAGACTTCTTCAATGCCAATGTCAACTACATCAAACGTTTCACCAACCCTGAAACGCTTGAAATCAGCTCAGCTATTGTTGCCCCAGAACTAGCTATGTCAGCAGTTATCACAGGTGCTGAAATCTTCTTGCCGCTAGCAGATTTGCTTAACGTGGAAGAAGAATTGGCCCGCCTCGACAAAGAACTAGCCAAATGGCAAAAAGAACTGGACATGGTTGGCAAAAAACTCGGCAACGAACGCTTCGTCGCCAACGCCAAACCAGAAGTCGTCCAAAAAGAAAAAGATAAACAAGCCGACTACCAAGCTAAGTACGATGCAACCCAAGAACGGATTGCAGAGATGAAGAAGTTGGTTGATTGAGTATTATAAGTTAAGAAAACGTTAGTAAAAACTAACGTTTTTTGCTATAATTTGAAGAAAAGGAGATTATTATGTTATATATTAATGTAATTGATAAAGAAATTTTAGAAGTCACGGATCAGAAAGTTGATGATTTTGAAGTCATTGATGTTAGTACTATTGATGGATTTAGTAGGTTAGAATATGTTGTTTCTGAGGCTATTGAAGCGAAGTTAGAAGGAATTTTTTCTGAAAAAGAAGAAGTCATTAATAGTTTCGATATAAAAGTTTCGACAGAAAATCGCTCATTTAACGAGTTGGCAGATATGTTTCAGGAGAGAGATATTGATATCCCTGACGTGCAGCGAAAATTTGTTTGGGATACCCAAAAATGTTCAAAACTAATAGAGTCTATTCTAATGGGGCTTCCTATCCCACCTTTATTTTTTATGGAAAAAGGTCAGAATAAATACGAGGTTATTGATGGCCTTCAGCGATTAACAGCTATCAGCAATTTTATCCTTGGAAATAACTGGGGAAGTATAACAAACAGCGTTCAAAGGAATGTACCAGCTAAGCTCTCTTCAAATGTAGATTCATCGATTGCCAATAAAAGATTTGATGAATTGAGCCCAGAAGACCAAAAAAATAAAGAGAGCTACTGTTACAGTTATTGATTTTAGACAAATTGTACCAGATAATGATCGAGCTAAGTATTTGATTTTTGAAAGAATAAATACGGATTCAGAATTGTTAAATGCAATGCAAATTAGGAAAGCTCTTGCTTATGGGGGATTTATTTCCAGTTTATATGAAAATGCGAATAAAAGTGAGCCACTAAGAGTTATTTTTGGGAAACAGCACATTAATAAAGATAGACATGTTGAATTTTTACTAGGAGTATATGTTACTTACAAAATTTTACAAGGGAAATTTCAATCAGATAGTCGGTACCAGAAATATATATTAAATGATTTTTGTGAAGAAAACAAAGATGACATAATTGAAAGTGATTTTATTGAATTATTTAATAAAAATCTAGAGTTGCTAGAACAGAATTTTGACACTAGAAGCATTTTTAAAAAGGTTGATGACCAAGGAAATTTTCATGGGAATAGAAATAACAATATTGCAGAAGTCCTTTTAGCTACTTCTATTTTGGAAAAATCGCAAATAAATTCCTCGGTAGTTGAAAAATATAAGAAATATATTTCAGAAAATATTGAGAAATTTGCTGTTAATAAGGTCACAGGAGATCTTTTACGTGAAAGGCACACTATTTGTAGGAGTATTTTAGAGGTTTAAAATGACTTTAAAAATAATTCATGGAATTGATTTCGTAGAGCAAATAAATGCATTGGAAAAGAAGTATAATAACGTTGTTACAGCAAAAAATTTCTTAGATGATAACCGTAGTGAATTTAGGAGAGCAATTTTATCAATTAGTGATGAAAGAAACAGTGAAAATTATTTTGCGATTTCCGAGTCTATAAAAGAAACAGAACGCTCATTATTGATAAGATGTTATACTATTGCTGAGCAACTGCTAAAAGAGACGAAATATCAGCTTTTAGGCTATGATAATCTTGATAGAACAGATTATCAGACTGTTTTAGAGTATAAATTAGAACCCAATAAGTTTTCACCTAATCCTAAATTCGATGAAATTAACAAATTCTTTAAGCGTTATCATTCAAATAAGTTATTTTTAAAAAAATTAGAATTATATGATAACATGATTAGTGATCGTCATAGATATGCTCACAAAGGCGAATTTACTTTTGATATCTCGAACGTACCCAAAATTAAAGAAGTATTGCTCTACTTAGAATTCGAATATAGAATGTTTCTTCAAAAAAGTTCTTATTGTAGACTTCTCAAGATACTTAATTCTGTAAGTTCCATGAAGGGGAATATGCAAGTAAAACAAGCTAGTTTTACAAATAATAGGATAGAGATTTGTGGTTTAATTCTAGAAGTTATTGAGTTACTTCGTAATGAAAACTGCGTAATCAAAGATTTTAGTGATGTATTAAGTGAAATCAGTGCAGAAGAGAATTTTGCAATTATTCAACAGAAATTGGAAAATTACCGAAACTCTAAACAAGTATTATTCATGGGGTGACTCCCCATGCAATCAACCTACCAAATCGACACCCCCAATATTCCTTATCAAACCAAGCGGGACCTTTGGCAGACGGGTTTTGGTTTGCAAAATATGGATGATATAACGCCGTCTGCTTTACATGGTAAATCTGGGTGAGAAGCAGGCGTGTGTTGAAGAAACCTACTGTGAGATTTATGAAGAGATTTCTCATCACCATGTGTCTGAGGTCTCTTAGATACAGGAGCTAGATTTAATTTCCTTTAGAATTGCAGAGCTACTTTCATGCAACGATTTTACTTGCAATTCTACCCTGTATTTGCCTATTAACAAGGAACTATTTGACAGAATTTTTGATGAGACTATTCGTGTAAGAATATTTCGCGAGACCAATATCAGTAAAACTGAAGTCGGTCCTAAACGATGACAGTATAGTTTATGTGGCTTATATCATAATTCAAACAATGCTGAAGTATGATTTTCAGTAGGAGAAGCTGTTTTCTTACATTGGTATGAAAAAGATAGATAAGGGGCGCCATCTGAAAAAACTCATCTGTAGTATTTGATAGATTCAGCCTTTCTGTGAGGGCAATACTTGGACAGTACGATTTGTCTACTGAAGGGATATATTAAGAACTAGGATAGCAGAAAAGCAAGATTGAGGACTGTCTCAGAATTCTTTTAACTTGTTTTAAGCGGACAAGAGTAGTGTATATTACAGTTTATTTTCTATGGTGTCTCATCTGCTTCATTCCACACAAAAACTCGACACCAACTGGTGTCGAGTTTCTTTATATAATACCGATCTCATCTGGCAGGGTAATGGTTTCTTTGCCATTTTTATCGATGACAAGAATGGTGCGTGGGTAGAAGGGGTCAAATTTCATGGGCAAGTCGATGGTAATGGAATTGGGATACTGTTCCTGTGAAAAGGTGAGAGTAATCTTGTCTTTTTGGTTTTTTAGGGTAAATTTGATAATGTGTTTGAGGGGGATGACGCCCTTGAGATAGTTGTCGATGACGAACCAAAAGCTATCAATGATTTCGTCTGGCAGGGATGTGACAACGCCAAAGCTGGCATAGCGTCCTTTCGTATTTGTGAAAGCCATAGGGAATGTCCTTTCTTTCATTTGCGGTATGAAAAAAGCCTGTTAACCAGGATTTTTCGTGTATGCAACTTTAACGATTTCTTAGTTCTAAATATCGTTTGTACCAAATGTTGACATAGGCGTCTGAGAAGGGGCCTTTTTCTTGGTTAATCCAGTCTACTAAAATTTTGACATGTTCTTTCAGAATAAAGTCAATATCGGTTGGATAATGCATGAGTTTTCGGTGGCGTTCGTACTCATCAACGTCTAGCAGTCGCTTTTCTCCATCCGCAAATACTTTGACATCGAGGTCGTAATCGATGTACTTCAAGGCTTCGCTATCAAGGATATACGGACTTGCCAGGTTGCAGTAGTAGGACACGCCTGTATCGCGAATCATGGCAATAATGTTGAACCAATATTTTTTATGGAAGTAGACAATGGCCGGTTCCCGTGTGACCCAACGTCTGCCATCATGCTCGGTGACCAAGGTGTGGTTGTTGACACCGATGATAGCATTTTCCGTTGTTTTTAGTACCATGGTGTCGCGCCAAGTGCGGTGCAGATCACCATTATGTTTATAACTTTGAATTGTAATAAAGTCGCCTTCTTTTGGTAATTTCACTTGGATACCAACTTTCTACAATTACAATTTAATCCTTAACAGTATACCATACTTCTATGAAAATGGCTAGCTTAGAAATACTCTCTGAGGGCACTGCGAATGTCATCATAGCTGTATCCTTTACGGGCCAATGCTTGTGTTAATCGTTGTTTGAGCTCGTAACCTTCATACTTTCTGGCATATTTTCGTTCTTGTTTTTCCAGCTCCTTGAAAATGAGTTCCTCTTCCTGCTCTTGGTCCTTCTCCAAGTCTAAGTTTTGGATGGCTTCCTTAGCTTGGGAGGAGGTAAAGCCTTTGGTGGTCAATTGTTGGAGGAGTTTGGTGCGCAGGGCTTCTAGTGGGAGTTTTCCGTCATATTTGCGGTAAAGTTTCTGACTGACCCGCTCTGCTATTTCCGAAAAATCTTCATGATCCAAGACTTGGGCGACGATAAATTTGGCAATGCCCTTCTGAGCCATTTTCTGTGCTAAAACGAAGGGGCCCTTGTCGCCTGATGAGGCATTTTGCTCGACCATGAGCTGGGCAATTTTAAGGTCGTTGATCCAGTTTTCTTTTTCCAGCTGATCTAAGATAGTCGGGATCAAGCTATCCTCAATTTCGTGCTTGACCAGATAATCATGGACTTCTCTGCGCGTGCGTTGCTTGAAGGAAATATGGTAAAGCGCCAGATTTTTTCCAGAAGAAAACTGAGCAAACTCTCGGATTTCCTTAAATTCTTGCTCGGAAATGTCCATGCCTTTAGACAACATAAATCGCACGATGGTGTCTTCCGTGATATAACATTTTTCCTGACTATCCAGCTCTAGCAGATAGAGACGTTTCTTTTTTTCGATTTTTGTAATACGCATATTAAGATGCTAAGAGCGTTAAGAAAGCGAGAAGAAAATAGGAAACCGACAAAGTGTGCTTGCGCACAAGGAGGTTTATCTTTTTCTCGACGCTTTTAGCTCGGGCTCAATTCCTTTCAAAGTAAGTTTCATGTTTCAGACGCTAGCGTCAAGGAGTCGTTTATCTTTTTCACACAGTCCCTAGTCCGAATTCAGTTCCTTTCTCTATAGTTTATTCGTCATTCCTTCATCCAAATGCTTCAAAGGCGGCAACGAGTTGCAATTTTTCAAGGTCAACTGTGTCACGACCATAGCAATCTAGGAAATAGTCGATATAGGCATCGGTTTCGAGATTATAATGGAGTGACCAAATTGTCCAATAAAGGTCAATATGTTTGTCACTAAAGCCTGCGAGACCGACATCAATAAAACAAGAGAAAGTCTGAGCGTCTTTCAAAATGAGATTTGGTAGGCAGGCGTCACCGTGAATAAAGGTATCCGCCGTTAAGAGGTGTCCTTTTTCCTTGATGAGGGCGTGGGCAGCTTTGCGGTCAGATATGCCAAAATAGGGAAGTAAGGCTTTTTCATAAAAAGTGCCAGATTGATAGTTTTGCTCTGCTATAGCGCGATAGCGATTCAATCTATCTGTCACCGGGAAATGTTCTGGCTTGAGTTGGTGGAGCTCTTTAAGAGCCTTGGCGAATGTCTGGCATAGTTGCTTCGGTTGGTTGAGAAAGGCTAAGGCGTTTTGACTGTCAGCGGCTTTGGTTAGTAAATAATCCCTGTCTGTGCTAATATATTCAAGTAGATTAACGCCAAGATGAACTTGCTCAAACCACTTGATTAAGATAGCTTCTTCTTTCAACTTTCCTTTTTGGTCGATTTTGAGATAGGCTTTATTGCCAAGCTGAAAAACTTTTGCGCCTGAGTGACCAGAGGTATCTTTGATATCTTGCTCTTGAAGGTATGGTTGAAGCTTGTGTGGTAGAGACTGCCGCAAGTCTTGAAATGGAGCACTTATCATGGTTTTATTGTACCATATTGGCTAAAAAATCCAGCAAATCGTGGTATAATATGGCTATGAATATTTAAGTAAAACAACGGATTCCGCTGAAAATTAAGCGGATGGGCATCAATGGTGAGGGAATTGGTTTCTACAAGAAAACTTTGGTGTTTGTGCCAGGTGCCCTCAAAGGTGAAGAGGTTTTTTGTCAGGTGACGGCTGTCAAGCGCAATTTTGCTGAGGCAAAACTCCTTAAAATCAATAAACAATCCAAGCACCGAGTGGAACCAGCTTGCCCTATTTATAAGGAATGTGGTGGTTGTCAAATTATGCATCTGCGCTATGACCAGCAGCTCAAGTTCAAGGATGATGTGGTCGCGCAGGGGTTGAAAAAATTCAAACCACAGGGTTATGGAAATTTTGAAATCCGTCCGACAATTGGCATGGAAAAACCGCAGCATTACAGAGCTAAATTGCAATTCCAAACACGGTCCTTTGGGGGCTCTGTAAAAGCTGGTTTGTTTGCGGAAGGCAGTCATCATCTGGTGGACATTCAGGATTGTTTGGTGCAGGACCAGCTGACCCAGAAGATCATTAACCGTGTCGTTGCACTCTTGGACAAATACAAAGTTCCCATTTACAACGAACGTAAGATCGCAGGAGTGCGGACAGTTATGATTCGAAAAGCTCAAGCGACTGACCAAGTTCAGTTGATTTTTGTGACCAGCCGTGACCTTCGTTTGACACCTCTTATCAAGGATCTGGTAGCGGATTTTCCACAGATTAAGACCATTGCGCTCAATCTCAATCCTTCAAAATCTAGTGACATTTATGGAGATAAGACGGAGATTCTCTGGGGACAGGAAACCATTCAAGAAGAGGTACTGGACTACGGATTTAGCCTTTCTCCACGCGCCTTTTATCAGCTCAATCCCCAACAGACCGAGATTCTTTATGGACAAGCTGTCGCTGCACTTGATGTGACGGAAAGTGACCATATTATCGATGCTTACTGCGGCGTTGGCACTATTGGCTTCGCCTTTGCGGGTAAAGCGAAAAGCGTGCGCGGTATGGATATTATCCCTGAAGCCATCGAAGATGCTAGGAAAAATGCCCAAGCAATGGGTTTTGATAATTGCTACTATGAAGCTGGCAAGGCAGAGGACATTATTCCGCGCTGGTACAAGGAAGGCTACCGAGCAGATGCCATGATTGTGGACCCACCACGAACAGGTCTTGATGATAAGCTCCTTTCAACCATCCTCCAATACCAACCAGCCAAGATGGTCTATGTGTCTTGTAACACCTCTACATTGGCGCGTGATTTGGTAGAACTCGCAAAAATCTACGATGTTCATTACATTCAAAGTGTGGATATGTTCCCGCATACGGCTAGGACCGAGGCTGTAGTGAAATTAGTCAAGAAGGAAAAGTAAATATGCCGATTCAGATTAGACAGGAGACCGAAGAAGATTTCATCAGCGTAAACGATATAGTTTACCAAGTTTTTTGACTGCCGAGCACAGTGATGGAAACGAGCATCAATTGGTTGCTATCCTGCGTCAGTCACCGTCCTATGTACCGAGTCTATCTTTAGTAGCTCATAATGGGGAACAGTTAGTAGGTCATGTATTGTTGACAGAAGCGAAAGTAGGTGATCAAATTGTTTTAGCCTTGGCTCCATTAGCAATTCTACCTTCATGGCAGGGAAAAGGAGTTGGGACACTTTTGGTAGAAGAAGCACACCACCGCGCTAGTAAACTAGGCTATCAAACGCTTGTTGTTTTGGGAGATCCAGCTTACTATGGTCGTTTTGGATACTATCCAGCTAGCCAAATTGGGATTTTAGCGCCATTTGAAGCGCCTGATGATTATTTCATGGCGAAATCTCTTGACAGTGAAAATTGTCACTACGAGGGAGTCATTCAGTACGATTCGGCTTTTGGAATCTAGGGGGGCTTTTATGTATCAAATCGGAGATATAGGATGCACCCTTTCTAACCCTACCATCCGTCACGCGACTCGTGGAGTTGTCATCAATGAAAAGAATGAAATGATTATTCTGATATACAAAAAGTATCATTTTTCTGTGCTTCCTGATGGAGGCCTATATAAAGGGGAAAGTCCAGAAGTTGGTTTTCGGCGCGAGGTGTTTGAAGAAACGGGCTTTGATTGTCAGATTATCGCGACCTTACCGACCATTGAGGGTTACCGAGCAAGTAAAAATCTCATTCAATATCATCATGCCTTCTTTGCACGCATCACGAGTTTTTCTGGACCACAGCAGTTGGATGATGGGGAAATAGCAGATGGGATTGACATACATTTCTTCCATTTTTTCAAGGAATGTCACACCTCTTTGAACAAGAGGCTCAAACCTTTCAGCAAACCTGTCTTTCAAAACGAGATTGCCTGATCTTAAAAGAAGCTCTGCTATTTTTCTATAAGGAAAAACTCAGTTGAAAATCGGTTGCCAAAGCTTTCAAACAAACTTATAATGTGATTACAACCATGAAAGAGAGGGAGATTTCTGATGTTTGATTCGGAAAGTGAGCGTCCACTGTACTTACAGCTGGTGGATGTTTTGGAAAAACAAATGAAAGACACCATGTCTCCTAATGAGAAATTATCATCTGAGAGAGAATTAACTCAAATTTTTGGAGTCAGTCGGATAACGGTTCGCTTGGCCTTGCAGGAGCTGGAAAAGCGGGGCTTGGTGTATAAAAAGCATGGCAAGGGTACTTGCGTCTCAGAAATTCCAAGTTCAGCTTGGGATTTGTCGTCGGCGTATAGCTTTACAGAGCAGATGCGCAAGATTGGCAAGAAACCACAAACTCAGATTTTATCCTTTATTCAAACGGAGGCTTCTGAGCAAGTGGCTAAAGAGTTGCAAATCAATATGGGAGATTTAGTTTTTGAGCTGGAACGCCTGCGTTTGGCGGATGGTATGCCTATCATGTTGGAGCGTTCCTATGTGCCAGCTGCTTATTTCGTGGATTTGACGCAGCAAGATCTGGAAGAAAAGCCTCTCTATGAGATTTTTGAGAAGGATTACCATCAGCATATCCGTTTGGCAGAGGAAGAGTTTTATGCTAGTGTGGCTTTGGACAATGAAGCACATTGGCTTCAAATTAAGGGTGGAACTCCTGTCTTGCATTTTTGGCGTAAGGCCTATAATGATAAAAACATCATCATCGAGTATACGCTTAGTATCGCGCGTGCGGACCAGTTTCGCTACAAGGTTTATCATCGCCGCGGGGAATAGCATGAAAAAGAGTTTGGGACAAAAAACAGTTCCCAACTCTTTTAAAATGATTTTTCGAAAGTGCACAGTGATCAGGAGCCCAAACTTTTCTCAAAAGTGCCATTGAACTGTTGAGCTGTGCGGAGGTGGAGTGGAAAGTCCTGAGAATAGACTTTTTTAGGGCGAACATCTAAAAAAATAAAATAGAGACAAAGTCGCATTTCTTCAAAATGACGGATTTTGTCTCTAGTCTTTTTTATCGTTTATTCGCTTTAATTTCAAATTTGAAGAATTTCCAGTGTTTGTAGCTTTCAACGTATTCTAAGATGTCATCGCTGGTGCTCGATTGGGTCATTTTTGTCTGGAAAATAGCGGGTTCTTGTGATTCCATTTTTAATTGCTCAGCCGCAAAATCTGGTGTTGGAAAAACAACTTCGTTGCTTTCAGTGTAAGGTTCTTCAGACATGTGAATGTTAAAATCCAATTTAAAGCGTTGGTGGAGGGATTTGAAATGTTCCAGCGGTGCTTGAGGGTTTTGGATATAGCGCGTAGGGATATAAGATTGATGATACAGATAAGGGTTAGAATTTGCAGTACGAAGGCGGACAATCTTGTAGTAAATTTCTTGCTTGTCCAGACCTAATTTTTCTAAAATGGCAGGGTCATTTCCTTTTTCACATGAAAGAACATGGACGTGATCGGTGTTAGGGGAGAAGAGTTCAATATCGGAAAACTCAACCAATTTACCCTTTCGTGGCCGCGAAATGAAGGTGCCTTTTCCTTGTTTTCGGATTAAGTAGCCATCTTTAACCAACTCATTAACCGCCCGTATAACTGTAATAGAGCTGACGTTGTAGAGTTTGGTCAATTCTGCTTCTGTGTAGAATTTATCTCCGTTTTCAAATTTACCGGACACAATTTGTTGTTTTAAGTCATTTTGAATCAGTTGGTATTTTGGTGCTTTCATCATTTTCTTGAATTTATTATACTAACTTGTCAATGAAATTTCAAAATTTTTCATAGAAAAAGCAAGAATTTGATTTCATTTTTAGACATATCCATGCAGAGTGGGATGCTGAAAGAACATTCTGCCTAAAGCAAATATACAGTTTTCCATGTATGAGAATCATTTTTTTCTTTTTACTGATCTTTTACAAAAGTTGAATTAGAACCAGAAATGAAGAATCCCAACCGCAAACAGGTTGGCGTTTTGGGTGGAAATTTTAATCCGGTCCACAATGCCCATTTGGTGGTGGCAGATCAGGTGCGCCAGCAGCTCAATTTGGATGAGGTCTTGCTCATGCCAGAATTTACCCCACCTCATGTGGACAAGAAGAAGACCATTGATGAATTGCATCGTCTAAACATGCTCAAAATGGCTATAGCGAGAGTGGACGGACTTGGTATTGAAACTATTGAGTTGGAGCGTCGCGGTATTAGCTATACCTACGATACCATGAAAATCTTGACCGAGAAGAATCCTGACACCGATTATTACTTCATCATTGGAGCGGATATGGTGGATTACCTGCCAAAATGGTACAAAATTGATGAATTGGTGGACATGATCCAGTTTGTCGGCGTGCAACGTCCGCGTTACAAGGCTGGGACTTCTTATCCCATCATCTGGGTGGATGTGCCCCTCATGGATATTTCCTCTAGCATGGTGCGTGACTTCATCAAAAAAGGACGGATGCCTAATTATCTTCTCCCTCATGATGTGCTGGATTACATCGAAGAAAAAGGACTCTACCTATGATGGATTACAGTGCTTATATTGATTTGAGCCGACAGGAGCTTTTGGAAAAGGTGCAGAGCGCTATGGGCCCAAAACGTTTTGAACATGTCTTAGGTGTGGAAAAGGCAGCTTTGGAATTAGCTGCGCGCTACAATGCAGATGCGACCAAGGCAAGCTTAGCGGCCCTTTTGCACGACTATGCAAAAGAACGACCAGACCAAGATTTTCTGGACATCATTGACCAGTATGGATTGGATCAGGGCCTTAAAAACTGGGGAAATAATATTTGGCATGGCATGGTAGGCTCCCATATCATCCGTCAAGAATTTGGATTAGAAGATGATGAGATTCTACAAGCTGTTGAGCGTCATACGGTGGGTGCTAGCCAGATGACACTGCTTGATAAGGTGCTTTATGTCGCAGATTACATTGAACCAGGGCGAGATTTTCCAGATGTGGATGAGGCACGCGCTATCGCAAAGCAAGATTTGGATCAAGCTGTCGCTTACGAAACAGCCCATACCATTGCTCACCTAGCCAGTAAAGGCATACCTATTTACCCACAGATCTTGGAAACTTATAATGCTTATGTGAAGTATTTAAAAGATACAAAAAAGAAATAAAAAAGGAAGTAAACTCTTGAACAAAACAGAACTTTTAGAAATCGTGGTTAAGGCTGCGGATGAAAAACGTGCAGAAGATATTGTAGCTCTTGACTTGGAAGGCTTGACGAGTTTGGCAGACTATTTTGTCATTGCGAGTTCAACCAACAGCCGTCAATTGGAAGCTATCGCAGAAAATATCCGTGTAAAAGTTAAAGAAGCTGGTGGTGATGCTAGTCACATCGAAGGCGACAGCAAAACAGGCTGGGTGCTCCTAGACCTCAATGACGTTGTGGTACATGTCTTCTCAGAAGACGAACGCTATCACTACAACCTTGAAAAACTCTGGCATGACACTCCAGTTGTAGATGTAGAAAACTATTTAGTGTAACAAAAACAGTCGTAAGGCTGTTTTTCTGTATGAAATTTGGATGAAAGGAATATAACGGCTGCTTGTTCAGGATATATTTGAACACGTGCTAAAGACTGGGTTGAGAAGATAGATTTCCTTGTGTGTCTGAACACATCGTCAAAATTCGCATCTGTCTACGATGCTATCATGGACGACAGTCTCTACGATTTGCGGACTGACTTTTCGCTCCGCCATTTACAAAAAACAAAAGATCAGAAAAAGTTGCTGGAATTGGCTTGCGGGACGGGCATCCAGTCTGTGCGCTTTGCGCAAGCTGGCTTTGATGTGACGGGCTTAGACCTTAGTCAAGAAATGCTGGATGTGGCGGAAAAGCGCGCCGCTTCTGCCAAAGTCAAGGTGGATTTCCTGCAAGGAAACATGCTGGATCTGTCGCGAGCTGGGAAGTATGATTTTGTGACTTGTTACTCGGACTCCATCTGCTACATGCAGGATGAAGTGGAAGCGGGAGATGTCTTTAAAGAAGTCTACAATGCCTTAAATGATGGCGGTGTTTTCATCTTTGATGTGCATTCGACCTACCAGATAGATGAGGTTTTTCCAGGTTATTCCTACCATGAAAATGCGGATGATTTTGCCATGATTTGGGATTCCTACGAAGATGAGGCGCCACACTCGGTTGTCCATGAATTAACCTTCTTTATCCAAGATGAAGATGGACGGTTTACCCGTTTTGATGAAGTCCACGAAGAACGGACCTATGACGTTTTGACCTATGACATCCTGCTGGAGCAAGCAGGATTTAGCTCCTTCAAACTCTATGCCGACTCTGAAGACAAAGAACCAACTGAGACAAGTAAAAGATGGTTTTTTGTGTGTGAGAAGTAAAAATTTTCTAAAATTTTATAGATATGAGGGGTTAGAGTAATCAACTATGTTATCAATAATAGGTTTGATTTCTCCATTTTTCTCTTTCGAAGAAATTTTTAATGAAGATAAAAGTAAGCTTTTGCAAAATATAGTAAACTTTTCTTTTGTCTTACTATTTATATTAGTGCTTGTTTTAATATTAGTTTATTTGTTTGCTGTATTCAAAAATAAAAAAGTTGTTTCAAAATTCCACAATAATCATGAATTATCTGTAATGTTTGGAAATACTTTACAATTACAAGATATTAGTCGATATAATGTTATAATCCCTGTTAATCGTTGCTTTGATACGGTAGTAGATAATGATTTAATTTCAGAGAATACACTTCATGGAAAGTTACTTAAACTTTTGTACGAACAAGGTAGGTTTACGGAACAGTGTTTGGATGAATATATTCAAGATGAGCTCTATAAAAGAGGATGTGAATTTGAATTACTTGACACTAAAAAGAAGAGCAAAGGAAATCTAAGGCGTTATAAAGAGGGTTCCATAGTTGAACTTACAGTGGAAAATGTCAATTACTTTTTAGTTGGTTTTAGCAAATTTGATTCTGATTTACATGCGAGCGTTTCACAGAAGGAATACTCAGATAGCATGAGTGCAATTTTAGAATACATTGATAAGAGGTCTCAGGTGTTTTTAACTTATCTCCCGTTGATTGGTGGTGGGCATTTGTCTGCTTATGCGGACGAACAAGTTTTGTTGGACTTTATGTTGAAACTATTCCAACTAAATGAAGAGAAAATTAACTGTAATATTAATATTGTTTTGCCCGAGCAAGCTCGAAGCAGGGTTTCTATCCTATAGGAAGGTAATTATGGTTGGAAATGGAAAAGTGCGTAAACCGTTAAGCGTTTTTGTTAGTTCAAAATGCGATGGAAAATATCGAGATATTCGTAATAAAATTTTTGAAGAATTAAATAAATTACCGCTAATTGAGCCCTTTGTATATGAGGAAGCTCCTGCAAGTTCAATTCCTTCTAGAGAAGCATATACATTAGAATTAGAACATACTGACTTATTTGTTTGTATTATTGATAATGCTGATGGAGTTTCAGAGACAGTAATGGATGAAATAACAAAAGCTCAAAAAATAGATTTATATCAGTTGTATTTCTTTTGTTCTGAATCAAATAATAATGTGACAGACTTGCAAAAAAGCTTAGATGGGGGACAACATCCAAAATATATTGTTGTAGAATGTTTTAGAGATATCCCAGAAAAAGTCATTGGAGCGATTAATACAGACATTGTTCAGAGGTATAGCTATAAAAATTTTCAGCAGAAGGAAAATGAGACCGAGTCAGAAGTTATATTTAACGGCGATGCTCAAAGCTATTCTCTTAAGAATTCTATAAAAACAAGTGTCATTTCGAATCATATAATGCGTACTATTGGAATAAGTTTTAATCCTGAGTTGGAAATTTCTGAATTCGATAAGCGCTTGTTACAATTTTTTAAAGCTATAATAAAACTAAGAAAATTTGATTTTCTTAGTTTTGATAAACTTGTGAAAGATATTTTAGAATTACATAGTGAGCCGATTAAAGGGATATTGGAACTACGATTTGAGGTGATGAAGTCTTATTTAAAAGAAGATTTTGAACGGACGATTACACTTCTATCTGATATTCTAAGAAAGTCTGCGGACGATTTTCATATTCCACTATGGATTGCAAATAATATTGCTATTGATTTGAGAACTGTTATTAATGAAAATGATAATTTGAATAATCAATGGCATTCTGAAAATGAAGGTCAACTTTTTATTGACAACAGAAAAGAAGAGTTACACTTTCCGTTATTAGATCGTAAAGAGAAATTATTACAAGAACAACTAAATAAAGTGTATTTTGGGAGCTTAAATAGTAATACCCAGTTTAATCTTCAGAACATGGGCATGTTTGATTATCTACAAGAAATTTTTCTATTGGCATTACTGTATGGCTCAATTACTCATTTGTCTATTTTTATTAAAGATTTGATTGATACATTTAGTATGTTAAATAGAGTGTATTCTGACTATGATATTCAAAAGGAATTAGTGAGATTAATGGTTGTTGAAGGTGATAGAAAGGAATTGAAGCGACACATGGCTTACCGTTCAGAGCAACAGTTATTCATTTCCGATGGAGATATCACTAAGGTATTTGATAGCATTAGAAATATTCCACATATATATAGACGGTATAAAGCTTTGCTGGTAATGATGACTGAATTCTCGGATTATTTAAATAAAGAGACTTTTGATGTGGAAGCACTAAATCTCATTGGTTATATTATTCAGTGGCTAAGAGAAGAAATTCCAACGTTAAATTTAGAGAGTTATGTTTTCTCTTTTTTGAAAAAAGTGCTTATTCGCTTGGAAAATAAGTCTTTTATACCAATAATTGATATTATTTTCAAAAGTAAACTCAGAAGGTTTTATCGTAGTATTTTTGATGTGATGGGAAGATTAGACTATAGCAATTTTTCGAAAACTGAACAAAATAGAATTTTTGGCTACTTAATGTCTGTTTTCGATGATGACAAAGCAGATGCTAATCCATATGATAAGTTTGGTGATGCGATCATTTGCTTCAGTAAACAAGCTGCGATTGATATGAAAGAATTGGAACGAATACTGGAGGAAAGATATACAAAGCATTATCAAGAGTTTTATCTATTAGAATTGAATCACCAAGAATCAGCAGAAGATTTTATAGATTTACTTTTGGATAGAATTGATAAAGATAATCTAAATCAAGGTTTAAACGGAGTTTACTCATATGGTGGTGATGACTATGGAACGATTAGGAATATCATAAAGCAGAATGATTTAGTATTATCACCAAATATGTTGAACAAAGCTATAAAGACGTGTTTAGTGACAATTTCTGTAGACAGACAGAAAATAGGTGAAAAAATTCATGCTGTGGAGCTACTGATGCTTCTCTATTCTAAACATGTATATTCAATAAACTGGACTGAAGAAGTGATTGATAAAATCAAGTCAATTAATATAGATGAATTCAAAGATTACGGAGATGTTCTGTTTGGTTTAGGAAATACAAAGGCTGTTTTAAAATTATCTCTTTTTTTATTTTTAAGTATTTTCGATAAGGAATACAATCAATTATTTATTAACCAACTTTTAATGATGAAAAGTGATGAAGAAAGAGAGGGTAATCGTAGTCTAGAAGTGGTTATTCGATTCTTGAAAAACAGTCATCCTAATGATGTGGACAGAGAAGTTTTAACGGCTATTTCTTATTTTTCTAGATATTCGTTAAATTCTAAATCAATTCATCTTCAACAATTAGCGATATATTGTTTAATGAACTTAACTCGATTCACATGCATAAATGAGTTGGCTTTAAATCAAATATCAATCTATTGGGATATGGCAACAAGCGAGGTTAAACTTGTTATATTATCAAATTTTGAAATATTGAATGCAGAGATTGAATTTAAAAAATTTCTGCTAGCAAAAGCGATGCGAGATAATCATTACCTTGTAAGAGAAAGAGCAGAAGTTCTGGATGAAAGGAGCCTTCATGACCATCACAGGAATTATTGCTGAATTTAATCCCTTCCATAATGGGCATAAGTACTTGCTTTCGCAGGTGTCTGGTCTCAAGATTGTTGCCATGTCGGGCAATTTCATGCAGCGGGGAGAGCCTGCCATCATTGATAAATGGACACGAGCACAGATGGCGCTTGAAAATGGTGCTGATATTGTGGTGGAGCTTCCTTTTCTGGTCTCCGTGCAGTCGGCTGACTATTTCGCTCAGGGGACGGTGGATATTCTTTCGCAGCTTGGTGTTCAGCGTCTGGCTTTTGGCACAGAAGAAGTTCTGGACTATGCTCACATTTCACAGGTCTATGAGGAGCATGGCAGAGCCGTGGAGTCTTATCTTCAAACGCTACCAGAAGAGCTGTCCTACCCACAGAAAACACTGCTCATGTGGGACAAGTTTGCGGGCATTCAGTTTTCTGGTGACACGCCAAATCATATCTTAGGGCTTGCCTATGCAAAAGCTTGCGCTGGTAGGTCGATTCAGCTCCAGCCCATTCAGCGGACTGGGCAAGGCTTTCATTCGGAAGAAAAGAGCCAAATTGCTTCGGCCACTGCCATTCGAAAACACATTACGGACAGTGAGTTTGTAACGACTGCCATGCCTTCAGCAGAGTTGCTGTTGTCTTCTCCACGCGTAACATGGGAGGATTATTTTGTCCTGCTCCGCTATCAGATTTTGACCCATCAAGATTTGACCCAGATTTTTCAGGTGAATGAAGAAGTAGCCAATCGACTTCGCTCTGCTATTAGGAGCGCAGCGACGGTGGAAGAGCTAGTGGAGAAAGTTGCCACCAAGCGCTATACTAGGGCACGAGTGCGTCGTATCTTGACTTATGTCTTAGTGCAAGCGATGGAAAACCAACTGCCAACAGCTGTTCACGTACTGGGATTTAGTGAAAAGGGGCGAGAACATCTCAAGACTTTAAAAAAATTGGTTCAACTGGTCAGCCGGATTGGTAGTCAACCTTGGGATCTGTTGACCCAGCAGGCGGATAGTGTCTATCAATTAGGCAATCCTGCCATGCCAGAACAAACCTTTGGGCGCGTGCCTCTTCAAGTGAAAAAAAAGCCAATCAGCCATCTCCAAATGTGAGGATGTCTTTGTTCAAATATGCATTATCTCTAACATCTAGTCCATGGACTAGATGTTTTTGTGTAAAAGAAAACCCTAGGTCAAGTCTGGCTCAACCTAAGGTTAGTGATTAATAGAGGACGAGTTTATCCCACTCATATAAACCGTATCTTTCGATTACACTAATGAGTTTATTGCTATATTCAGGATCTGTTGCGTACCCAGCAGCCTGCAAAGCAACTGCTGCGGATTTGTAATCTCTTTGACCAAAGACAGCTTGGTAGCGATTCTTACGCCATTCTGTAGAGGTAAAGAAGTTCGCATGGTCGCGAATGGATTCATCCCAAGAGCTATAAGTTCGAAAAGCGGCATCAACAATGATTGCTTTGCCATCTTTGTATTCTTTGGTAGGGAGAATGACTTGTCCACCTGTCCAATCTGTGCTGACTTTGATACCAAATAAATTATAATTAGGTGCCTGACCGAGTGCTGAATTTCCCCATCCGGACTCCAAAATTGCTTGCGCTGCAGAAATAGATGGTAAGATTCCGTTACTGTACCAGCCATCTAGAGCACCTTGTTGAATGCGTGCTAGAAAGTCTGCTTTTCCTTGCTCTAATTGGACTTGTTGTTGACCGATAGCTTCTGCTTCTGTCAGGCCATAAAAGGCGATGCCTTCTTGATTCCAACCGCGCGTGCTAAGGACATTGTATTCATTCCTATCACGAGTATAGAGATGTTTTTTCATCCCCTCATGGTAGAGACGATAGATAGGAAGACTTCCATAAGAGTTATAGGCAAAGCCTTCTTGGCTCCAACCTCGAGTGGCAAGCACATTGTATTCATTGATGTCCTTGGTGTAAAGATGGACTTTTAGCCCATTGTGATAGAGGCGATAGACACTCTCTCCACCTTGGTCTGCTGTATTCCAAGTTAAACCTTCTTGATTCCAACCACGACCTGCTAATACAGTGTATTCATTTGTATCTTTAGTATAGAGATGCACTTTTAAGTCTGGATTGTAAAGGCGATAGAGGCCAGTACTAGCGGAAACACTAGCGTGAACAACGAGAAAAGCAAACAATAAGCCGCTTAAAATTCCCATTTGAAGTAAGGTTTTCTTCATGATATTCCCCTTCTAGAATTCGGTAAGACTAATTCTAGCATTTATCTGGAGAACCTTCAATACCTTTGTGTTAGGAAATAAATTGTTTTCTCTTGACCCTCACATTACGTGATAGAATATACTAGAGTTATGAGGCGCAAGCTTCATGGAGAGGAGTCCCATGAAAACGGTAAAAGAAATCAGTCAAATGAGCGGGGTAAGCGTACGAACCTTGCATCATTATCATAAAATCGGGCTACTAGTGCCTGCTAATATGTCACCTGCAGGGTATCGACTCTATGACGATAGGAATGTGGCACGCCTGCAGCAGATTTTACTCTACCGCGAGTTGGAATTTCCTCTCAAAGACATCAAAAACATTTTAGATGCCGAAGATTTTGATTCATACGCTGCGCTAGATCAGCAGATTGTCTTCTTAGAAGAAAAAATCCGTCATCTGGAAGGCGTTATCAATCATGCCAAGGCATTACAAAGAGGAGGAAATAATATGAATTTTACAGCTTATGACAAATCGCAATTGGATGATCTTCAAGCAGAAGCTAAAGAACGCTGGGGAGATACGACCGCCTATATCAACTATGAACAGAAAGCGAGTTACTCAGTCATTCAACAGGAAATGCAAGCTATTTTTTCAGGCTTTGGTGAAATGAAAAATCGAGAAATCAGCGATTCTCGCGTTCAAAAACAAGTCAAGAGTTTGCAAGATTACATCACCGAACATTTTTACTTATGCACCGATGAAATTCTAGCTGGACTCGGTAGCTTGTACGTCGAAGATGAGAGCTTTAAACAGAATATTGACCAAGCGGGTGGACTGGGAACAGCAAGCTTTGTCAGCTCTGCCATCGCTCATTGTTGCCAGTAAACCAGCCTCTTAACTCTAGCTAGCTCTTAAAAGGGCTGGTTTTTTGATGATAAAAAATTTTTAAAAAATCCTAGGCAAATCTATTGACCTTTACTGACCAAAGGTGTATACTAGTATCATAAGGTTGGAAAAATCTGATAGAAAGTGGGGTAAAAACGATGCACACTTATATTTTTAAAGAAAAGGTCAGTGATGGTCAGTTTGATCAATTGCCTGAAATCATTTATAGAGTTTTTCCGTAGAATGAAGTGGTGGTGATCAACTTTTTATCGCAATGGTCAATTTAAGTCAGTTTTCAAAATTCGGTGAGAGTGATTTATTGATAACATAGAATATTATAGAACAAAAGTTCTCTTATTTTTAAGAAAAAGGTCAGTTTTGGTCAGGAGGTGAGTCGGAAATCTTTGATTTCGTCGACGAACCCCCGTCAGGCTGACAAGGAATTTCATAGCCTAGGAGGCGTAGAAAACCTTGACAGCTACGACGAAAAACAAACAATCAGATCTAAAAATTGACATAACATATTAACAAATCGAGGTAATATTATGAACAACAACTTTAATAACAATTTTAACAATATGGACGATATTTTCAACCAACTCATGGGCAATATGGGTGGTTATCGTTCTGAAAACAAGCGCTATTTAATCAATGGACGAGAGGTAACACCTGAGGAGTTTGCTATCTATCGTCAGACTGGACAGTTGCCACAAGAGCAAGAAGCAAAAGTTTCTTCCCAAAAAGGAAAGATGAAAGAAGATGGCATCTTAGCTAAGTTAGGCACCAATCTGACAGAAGAAGCACGTCAGGGCAAGCTTGATCCTGTAATTGGGCGCAATAAAGAAATCAAAGAAACAGCTGAGATTTTAGCACGTCGAACCAAGAATAACCCAGTTCTGGTCGGGGATGCTGGCGTCGGAAAAACGGCTGTCGTAGAAGGATTGGCACAAGCTATTGTTGCGGGGGATGTACCAGCTTCTATCAAGAATAAGGAAATTATCAGTATTGATATTTCTGGTCTTGAAGCAGGCACTCAGTACCGTGGTGCTTTTGAGGAAAATATTCAAAACCTTATGGACGAGGTCAAGTCTGCTGGCAATATCATCCTCTTCTTTGATGAAATCTATCAAATTTTAGGTGCGGGATCAACTGGTGGCGATTCTGGATCCAAGGGATTGGCGGATATTCTGAAACCTGCCCTTTCACGTGGCGATTTGACTCTGATTGGGGCATCTACACAGGACGAGTACCGTAATACCATTTTGAAAAATGCTGCGCTGGCTCGTCGTTTCAATGAGGTTAAAGTCAATGCGCCGTCGGCAGAGGATACTTTGGCTATTTTGAAGGGCATTCGTTCCCTCTATGAAGAACACCACAATGTGCTCTTGCCAGATGAAGTCTTGAAAGCGGCAGTGGATTATTCTATTCAATACATTCCACAACGCAGTTTGCCAGATAAGGCAATTGATCTTTTGGATATGACTTCCGCTCACTTAGCAGCACAACATCCTGTCACGGATGTTAAGGCTATCGAAGCTGAAATCATTCATCAAAAAGCTCTACAAGAAGGTTTCGCAGAAAAAGAAGATTACGAAAAAGCCTTAGAAGCTAAAGTGCGCATTGAAGAATTGGAAAAACAAGTAGCCAATCACACTGAGGACCATTCCTGTGTCACAAATGGGTGCTTCTGATATCGAACGTCTCAAAGAGATGGCAACTCGCTTGGAAGGTAAGGTCATTGGACAAGACCAGGCGGTAGAAGCTGTGTCTCGTGCTATCCGTCGTAATCGTGCTGGTTTTGACGAAGGCAATCGACCTATCGGTTCCTTCTTATTTGTCGGTCCGACCGGGGTTGGTAAGACTGAATTGGCCAAACAGCTAGCTTTGGATATGTTTGGCACCAAGGATGCTATCATCCGCCTAGATATGTCTGAATATAGTGATCGCATGGCAGTTTCCAAGCTCATCGGAACGACTGCAGGATATGTAGGCTATGATGATAACAGCCATACATTGACGGAACGTGTGCGCCGCAATCCTTACTCTATTGTCCTCTTGGACGAGATTGAGAAGGCAGATCCACAGGTCATCACGCTTCTCCTCCAAGTGCTGGATGATGGACATTTGACAGATGGTCAAGGCAATACCGTCAACTTCAAGAATACGGTCATCATTGCCACTTCAAATGCTGGATTTGGCTATGGGGCTTCAGAGGAAACAGAGAAGCTTCCAATCATGGATCGGATTGCACCTTATTTCCGACCAGAATTTCTCAATCGTTTCAATGCGGTCATTGAATTCCACAGTTTGACCAAAGATGACTTGGGAGCTGTTGTTGAACTCATGTTGGACCAAGTTAATCACACACTTGCCAAGAAAGACTTGCATTTAGAAGTGAGTGAATCTGTTATGGATCATTTGATTGAAGAGGGCTATGATGAGACCATGGGTGTTCGTCCACTCCGCCGAGTGATCGAAAATCAAATCCGTGATAAAGTGACTGATTTTTATCTGGACCATACAGATGTTAAGAAACTCAAGGCTGATATGGAAGATGGTCAAGTCGTCATTCAAGCTGCCTAAATATGAAATTCACCTCCTTGGAGGTGAATTTTTTGCTATAATGGGAGATGGAAAGAGGTTTCAAATGATTCAACCGATAATGAAAGACCTGCTATTTTTACAACAAGTATCTGAGCCAGCGACCAAAGCTGATTTAGCCATTGGTCGTGATTTGATGGATACCCTACAAGCTCATCAGCATGAATGCGTCGGCATGGCAGCCAATATGATTGGAGTCAAAAAGCGTATGATTATAGTGGATATGGGATTTACCAACCTAGTCATGTACAATCCACATCTGCTCAAAAAAGCACAGCCTTATCAAACAGAAGAATCCTGCTTATCTCTAACAGGTCTCCGTCCAACTACCCGCTACAAGCAGATTACTGTTAGCTTTTTGAATCAAAATTGGCAAGAAGTGACCATGGATTTTACAGATTTCACAGCCCAAATCATCCAGCATGAATTGGATCATCTGGAAGGGATTATTATTTAGTTCTATCTTCTCAATTATCCCTCGATGTGGTATAATAAAGCGTTACTGATAAATAGCTCTGCTATTTTCAAGAGAAAAATCGTATCAAAAGGAGAATTCCCATGGGACGTAAATGGGCTAATATTGTTGCCAAAAAAACTGCCAAAGATGGAGCTAACTCAAAGGTGTATGCTAAGTTTGGTGTCGAAATCTATGCTGCTGCTAAAAAAGGCGATCCAGATCCAGAGACAAACGGTGCACTTAAATTCGTTGTGGATCGAGCAAAACAAGCGCAAGTTCCAAAGCATATTATTGATAAAGCGATTGACAAGGCAAAAGGGAATACAGACGAGACCTTCGTGGAAGGGCGTTATGAAGGGTTTGGACCAAGTGGCTCCATGCTGATTGTCGATACATTGACTTCAAATGTCAACCGTACGGCAGCAAATGTTCGCTCTGCTTTTGGTAAAAATGGTGGGAACATGGGTGCCAGTGGTTCAGTATCTTATCTTTTTGATAACAAAGGTGTCATCGTCTTTGCAGGAGATGATGCGGATAGTGTCTTTGAGCAACTCTTGGAAGCAGATGTGGAAGTGGACGATGTTGAAGCAGAAGACGGGACCATCACTGTTTATACAGTACCAACTGACCTTCACAAAGCTATTTTAGCCTTGCAAGATGCAGGAACAGCTGAATTTCAGGTAACCGAACTGGAAATGATTCCTCAATCAGAAGTGGTCTTGGAAGGCGATGATCTTGCTACTTTCGAGAAACTCTATGATGCCCTTGAAGACGATGAAGATGTTCAAAAAATCTACACAAACGTCGAAGGATTTTAATAAATATGAAAGACCAGCCGAAAGGCTGGTTTTTTTCTTGCTTACTATCTCTACTATTTCCTAAAATATCCTTCCCGTATCCATATAAGCATTTTTTAAGGCTTGATAAAATCTATATATTAGAAAAAAGTGGAAAAAGGTGTTAAGATTACATTTATAAACGAATAGGGAGGGTCTTTGATGAAAAAGAGAATCTTAGCGGGATTATTAACAACAGTGACAGCAGTGACATTAGTAGCTTGCGCTGGTGGTGCTTCGAATACAAGTAACTCATCAAGTTTGGCGGCAAGTTCCGACACCTTTACATACACAATCGATGGCGACCCAAGTTCAACCAATCCGATTAATACCAGTGATCGTTGGGGCTTGACAATGAGCAATCTGATTTTTTCTCCGCTAGTGCGCGTGGAAGCAGATGGGACCTATGTCAATGAGTTAGCTGACAGCTACGAGATTGCCGAAGATCGTCTCAGTATTACGGTTAAATTGCGTCAGGACGTGAAATGGTCTGACGGTGAAGCCTTCAATGCGGATGATGTGATTTTTACCTATAACCAAAAAGTGAAGGAAGAAAATGGTGGGTCAGATGGTCTTTGGATTAATGGCAAAGCAGTGACTGTTGAAAAAGTAGATGACTATACAGTCAAATTCATCTTACCATCTGTATCAGCCGCTGCGCTGGACAATATTGTCACAGAAACCTATATCATTCCAGAACATGTCTACAATGATGAGGTTGATTTTTCAGCTAGCCAATTGACCAATAAACCTGTAGGGACCGGTCCATATAAACTAGTCGATTACAAGCATGGCGAATACCTTAGCTTTGAAGCCAACGAGAACTACTACAAAGGTAAACCAAAGATTGACAAATTTGTGATGCGCATCATCTCTAGCCCAGATACGACAAAAGTGGCACTACAAACAGGAGAGGTTGATGCGGCCTTCGTTCTCCCAAGTATTGTAAAAGACTTAGATAAAGATAGCATTACAACGTATGCTTATACTGAAAATCGCATCGGCTACATGGGACTGAACACATCTACGGAAGAGTTGAAAGATGTACGTGTGCGTCAAGCTCTGCTATTTGCCCTCAATAAAAAAGATATGGATCAAGCAGCTTATATCGACGAGAAATATTATGAGATTCCATATTCATTCTTGCCAGTAGCTAATCCATACGCGACAAAAGACGTTGAAAAATACGACCAAGATTTGGAAAAAGCTAAGAAATTATTAGCGGAAGCAGGAGTAACCAATCTCAAAGTCAACTTGGGTTACAATTCATCAGACGCAGCTCAAACCTTGCAAGCGACCTTGATTCAAGAGCAGTTGTCAAGAATTGGTGTGACAGTTGAATTGGCCGGTGGTGACTCTACAGCCCTCTTCACAGAATTACGCAAGGAAGGGCCAACAGCCTACGATCTCTTCTTGGGAGGCTACATCATGGGGAACGACCCAGATCAATATGCTCGTCTCTTCAAGACAGGAGGCGGCTCAAACTACTTCAAATTGTCTTCGCCAGAAATCGACGGACTCTTTGAAAAAGGTGCGGTCGAATTGGACAAGGAGAAACGTCAAGCTATCTATGATGACTTGCAGGTAGCTCTAGCTGATGAGGCGGCTATCTACCCAATCGTCGATAACAATAAGGTCCTCGCTGTCAATAACCGTATCTCAGGTGTGAAAGAAGCTGGATTGGTACCAATTTATACCTTTGAAAACCCTTCAACATTAACCATCAACAAATAAGAAGGAGAGGCTGGGAATTCCCATCCTCCTTTCTAGTTTCTCTCGTCTTTCCTTTTTGGATTTGGAGAATAGCAGAGCTTAAAGGCTTGCGAGAGAAAAGCATCTAGGAGTATCTATGCTAAAATTTATTGCTAAAAGGATCTTGCAGGCCATTCCGCTCTTGCTACTCATATCCTTCATCGTCTTTTCTTTGATTCAAGTGGCGCCTTTTGATGTCATTGATTCTTTGACGACACCCAATATGACGCCAGAGCAAGTGGCGATTTTGCGCCAGCAGCATGGTTTGGATCAACCTTTTTTGACCCAGTATTTTATTTGGCTCAAGAATATTTTGACAGGAAATTTCGGAAATTCCATGATTACCCAGCACAGTATCGCTGCGGATTTGGCGGAAAAAATTCCTAATACGGTATCACTGGTTTTACCAGCCTATTTGACAGCTCTGTTATTAGCTGTTGTTTTAGGGCTTTTAGCCGCAGCCAATCGTGGAAAGTGGGTGGATAAGGCAGTGGATGCCTTTGCATCGGTCGGCATTGCAGTGCCAACTTTCTGGTTTGCCATGATTTTGATTTATTTATTTGGCTACCGTCTCAAATTTTTCCCTTTTATCGGTATGCACACGCTTGGAAAAGAAAGGGATCTTGGGGACTTTATGGCCCACTTTATTCTACCTTACTTGACACTGATTATGGCCTCCATGCCACGCTTGCTGCGCTATATCCGGACATCTGCCATCATCGAGGTGGATAAGGATTATGTGACGGTGCAGGAGGCTTTCCAATCTCATCGTAAGGATATTTTTAGTCGTCATATTTTCCGTAATATTTCGATTCCTATAGTAACGCAAATCGGGATGGCGCTTCCTATGTTGGTTGCAGGTGCGGTCATCACAGAGACCATTTTTGCCTGGCCAGGGGTGGGACCTTATTTGACTTCTGCTACTAAGGCTTTGGATTATCCAGTCATCATGTCAGTCATGCTCTTATCAGCCATCTTAGTCATCTTGGGAAATCTCTTGGCAGATGTACTCTACTCCATTGTTGACCCCCGAATTACCAGAGGAGGTGCCAAATGAGCTTTTTGAAACGTTTAAAAGAAGAACTGCTGAGCTCGCCTCTTTACCTCTTTTCTGCTGCCTTTTTAGTGGTTTTGTTTCTATTATCAATCGCATCTCCGTTTATTCCCATTGATCCTAATGCAACAGACGTGGTAGCTATGAATCAGGGACCCAGTTTAGAACATTTATTTGGAACGGACCAGATTGGGCGTGATTACTTTATACGTGTGGTCTACGGCGGACGTATTTCTCTCTTGGTCGGTGTTTTAGCCATGCTAGCATCTGTTTTGATTGGTAGTTTAGTAGGAATTATCGCTGGTTTCTTCGGTGGTAAAATTGACAGCTTCCTTATGCGATTCGTAGATGTTTTGTCATCTATTCCATGGTTGGTGTTGGTGATTGTCCTGAGTGTCTTTTTACAGTCAGGGTTGTCAACGATCATTATCGTGATAGGTGGTTTTTCATGGATGTCTATTTCTCGTCTCATTCGGGGGGAAACCTTGGCGGCAAAAGTGCATGATTATGTCCAATATGCTCAATTTATCGGCGTCAAAAAATCAGTGATTATTCGTCGCCATATTTTGCCTGCTATATTACCGACGTTGATTGTCGCTGCAACGACGTCCATTTCCTCTGCCATCATGACCGAATCAGCACTCAGCTTTTTGGGAATTGGGATTCAGCAACCTCTGGCCTCGTGGGGTAGTCTTTTGCAAAACGCACAAACGACGCTACAGAGTGCACCATACATGGCAATCTTGCCAGGTTTGTTTATTCTTTTGACCATTTATTCCTTTAATAATCTTGGTGATTTAGTGCGCGATAGTTTGCAACGGGAGGTAGATTGATGAGCGATTATATGATTGAAATTTCCAATTTACAGATCGGAAAAGAGCGAAAAAAAGACTATAAAGCATTGGTCAAGGGTGTTGATTTACGCTTACCCAAAGGAAAAATCACTGGAATTGTCGGAGAGTCTGGTAGCGGAAAAAGTTTAACCATGAAATCTATCTTGGGGATATTACCTAAAGATTTGACAGTTTCCTATGACCAGATGGATTTTGAAGGTCAGCCTATAGCAGTGCAAAAACGAATTCCTGTGGCTATGATTTTTCAAGACCCAATGACTTCTCTCAATCCACTACGCAAAATCGGCTATCATTTAGAAGAAGTGTTGCATCGTTTTCAGCCAGATCTTTCTAAGGAGCAGGCAGATGAAAAAATTCTCGCTATTTTGGAGCGCGTGGGCATCACCAATCCAAAAGCTCGGCTCAAGCAATATCCTTTTGAGTTTTCAGGGGGTATGCGCCAGCGGATTCTTATCGCCATGGCACTTCTTGCCAATCCTCGAGTTCTGATTGCGGATGAACCGACAACTGCTTTGGATGTGACTATTCAGGCACAGATTTTGGCACTTCTAAAAGAATTGCAAGAAACGCTTGGTTTGACGGTGGTCATTGTCAGCCATGATTTTGGTGTCATAGCAGGGCTTTGTGATGAGGTCAAGGTTATGCACCAAAGGGAATTCGTCGAAGAAGGAACCGTGGACGATATCTTTGATAATCCGCTTCATCCCTATACACAGGAATTATTGACAGCAGCGCGATTGGAAAATAAAGCAGAGCTGAATGAGCAGGCGGATCGTTTTGCATTAGTAGAAGAAGGTTTTGAAACTAAGCTAATAGCTGTCTCTCCTACCCATCGTGTCAGAAAGGTGGTGACCTATGACTGAGAAAAAAACAATTTTCATCCGTGTTAAGGATGTCGAGAAGGTCTACAGCAAGAAAAATCTTCTGGGACAAGAGCAACGTCAGGTTGCTGTGGATGGTGTGACCTTAGACATTTACAAAGGAGAAACGCTGGGGCTTGTCGGTGAATCTGGCAGCGGGAAATCCACCCTTGCTAAGTTAATTTTAGGTCTGGAAAGCCCGACGGCTGGGGTCATTGACTATACTGGCTTGACAGAGGTAGATTTGAAAAATCTATCGTCAAGGAGCCCTTGTATGCCTTGCCTAAGGAGGAAGCAACGGCACGTGCTCGCTATCTTTTGGAACGCGTGGGAATTACGGGTAACGATGTCAACAAACGTCCTAAGTCTTTCAGTGGCGGTCAGCGCCAGCGAATTGGGATTGCGCGTGCGGTAGCCAGTCGTCCGCAGTTTGTGGTTTGTGATGAGCCGACTTCGGCACTAGATGTGTCCATTCAGGCGCGGATTTTGGATTTGCTTTCAGATTTACAGGAAGAATTTAACCTGTCTTATTTATTTATTTCCCATGATTTGACCGTTGTGGAGCATTTTTCAGATCGTATTGCGGTGCTGTATAAGGGAAAATTGGTGGAGCTAGCTCCAGCCAAAGAGCTCTTTAAAAGTCCTCAGCACCCCTATACCAGCTATCTTATATTCAAGATTTTGAATTGACTGCGGAGTTTGATTGGGTGGAAGTCGCGCCAGCCCATTTTGTTAGAAGAAATAGGGTATAATCTCCATTAGTAATTGTACTTTTCTCTATTAAAAATCTTAATCATGGGTTAAAAAATCTATATTAGACAGACGCTTTTGGGAGTGTTAGGATAGAAATAAGTCAAAAGAAAGGAGTCTAGACATGGCAAAAGTAGTGATAGGAATTTCAGGAAATGAAAAGGAAATGCCAGCTATGTCTGGCATCCAGTATGTAGCGGTCGCTAAGGACCTATCTGAAAATATCAAGGAGGCGGGTGGTCTGCCCATCGTCTTGCCAGTGGGACATCCTGATTTAGCTAAGGACTATGTGGCTATGATTGATAAATTAGCCTTATCAGGCGGTCGGCATGTAGAACCAGAACTCTATGGCGAGGAAAAAGTCATCGTTAGTGAAGATTACTCGCCAGAACGGGATGCTTTCGAACTGGCATTAATTAAAGAAGCTCTCAAGCAAGGAAAACCCATTTTTGCCATTTGCCGGGGTATGCAGCTGTTGAATGTAGCACTAGGTGGTAGTCTTTATCAATCCATCGAGCACCACTGGCAGGAAAATGTATTTGGGACTTCACATGGCTTAGAAATTAAGCCTGAAAGCAGAGTTGCTCAAGTGTTTAATAAAAGTGTTCAGGTCAATTCCCTTCATCAGCAAAGTATCAAGCAATTGGGGGAAGATTTGGTGGCAACAGCATGGGATCCGCGTGACGGAACGATTGAAGCATACGAAGGAAAGCGCATTTTAGGACTCCAATGGCATCCAGAGTTTCTGATCAAAACGTGCGATTGCAGTCGTAACCTGTTTGAGTGTGTTGTCAATGAATTGTGAGAGTGGGACAAAAAATTGATTAATCGTTATAAAATAACGATTCCGATCTTGTCTCCACTTTTTTAGAGGTGTTGGACCTAAAAAAGGCTATTTCCAAAATTTTTTACTCCTGCTTCAAACGTTTCTCATACATTTGAACAATCAACCACTATGTCCAACTGTTGTATCTCTAAAAGTGAAGCGAGGCAGGGCTGTTGTCCCAGCCTTTTTTATATTTTTTTTGATATAGTTTTTAACTATACATATTACAAAAAGAGGATAAAGAAATTTTAAGTGCCACTTAAAAAATCTCTATTATACAGAATCTTTATCTTGTGTTAAGATAAGTACAGTTACATCTTAAAGGAGAAAAGGTTATGAATTTAAAAAAATTTTTTAGTTTTGCGGCGGTAGCGGCTTTGTCATTGACCAGTTTGGCAGCCTGTGCAGGAGCTTCAAAGGAAGATGCAAATGTGGTAAAAATTGGGGTTATGGGTTTAAGTGACACAGAAGAAGCTCGTTGGGACAAAATCAAAGAGATTTTAGGCGACGATGTGACATTGGAATTCACTGAATTCACTGATTACTCACAACCTAACTTGGCAGTTGCTGAAGGTGAAGTGGACGTCAATGCTTTCCAACACTATAATTTCTTGAACAACTGGAACAAAGAAAACGGGGAAGACTTGGTTGCCATTGCCGATACCATCATTTCTCCAATTCGTCTTTACTCAGGCACTGAGAATGGTAAAAACAAATATAAATCTGTCACTGAAATTCCAGAAGGTGCTGAAATTGCTGTTCCAAATGACGCGACAAATGAAAGTCGTGCCCTCTACCTTCTCCAATCAGCAGGTTTGATTACCTTGGATGTATCGGGAACGGAGCTAGCAACGATTGTTAATATCAAAGAAAATCCAAAAAAATTGACCATTACTGAATTGGATGCTAGTCAAACTGCGGTTTCATTAGAGTCAGTAGCGGCAGCGGTTGTTAATAACACTTTCGTCCAAGAAGCTGGTTTGGATTTTGAAAATGCTCTCTATAAAGAGCAAAAAGATGAAAATTCAAAACAATGGTACAATGTGATTGCAGCTAAAAAAGACTGGAAAGACTCTTCGAAAGCAGACGCTATCCAAAAAGTTATTGATGCTTATCACACTGAAGAAGTAAAAGAAGTGATTGAAAAAACATCACAAGGTACGGATGAGCCAGTTTGGTAAAAATAGTGTGGTTGTCAATGAAATAGATAGAGGGGAGCCGAGAATTCTTGGCTCCTTGAATTCGTATAGAGACAGCATGGAAATAGGAGGAGATTGAATATGTCAGAAACTCAAAAAGAAGTTATTTTTGCAGAGGACGCCCTCATTCAAACCTATTTTGAACGATTGAAAGTTTTGATTTCTAAAAAATCCATCTTTGCTCAACAAACTGGTCTCTTAGAGGTTGCAACCTACCTCAAAGAAATCTTTGAAGAGGTTGGTGCCGAGGTAATTCTGGACGATAGCTATGCAGCGCCATTTGTCATGGCTAAATTTAAGAGTCAAAAAACTGACGCCAAGACCTTGATTTTCTACAATCACTATGATACAGTACCAGCAGACAGTGATCAGGTTTGGACAGGGGCTCCATTTGAAGTAGATATTCGTGATGGTCATATCTATGGTCGTGGGGTGGATGATGATAAGGGGCATATTATTGCAAGACTAACGGCTGTGCAGCGCTATTTGTCTCATCACGAGGACTTGCCCGTCCATATCATTTTTATCATGGAAGGTGCTGAAGAATTCGCTTCGGTGGATTTGGATAGATATTTAGCTAAATACGCCGAAGAGTTGACGGGGGCGGACTTGCTGATTTGGGAGCAAGGTTCCCGCAATGTCTTAGATCAACTGGAAATAGCAGGAGGCAATAAAGGCATCGTCACCTTTGATTTGACCGTTAAAAGTGCAGAGCTGGATATTCATTCCTCCTTTGGAGGTGTGGTGGACTCGGCAGCCTGGTATCTGCTGAGTGCCCTGCAAAGTATGCGGGCTGCGGATGGTCGCATTTTGGTGGATGGCATTTACGACTTGGTGCAGGAACCTAATGAACGTGAGCTGGCTTTAGTGGAGGAATTTGCCTTAGCTAGTCCAGAAAGTGTCAAGGAAGTTTATGGCTTGACCTTGCCGACCTTAGCTAGCGAGCGACGGGACTTTCTAAAACGCTTGTATTTTGAACCGTCTATGACGATTGAGGGCTTATGGACTGGCTATTTGGGGCAAGGTGTGAAAACCATTATCCCAGCTCAAGCTAGCGCTAAAATGGAAGTCCGTTTGGTTCCAGGATTGGAACCGCAGGTGGTTTTAAGTTTGATTGAAAAGCATTTGGAAAAGAAGGGCTTTGGACAGGTAAAAGTGACCGTTACCCTTGGTGAAATGAGTTACCGCAGCGACATGTCTGCGCCAGCCATTGTCAACGTCATCGAATTGGCAAAAAAATTGACACCTGAAGGAGTCGCTGTGCTACCAACTTCACCTGGAACAGGACCTATGCATACTGTTTTTCACGCTTTGGGGGTACCGATTGCTGGCTTTGGCATGGGAAATGCCAATAGTCGTGACCACGCAGGGGATGAGAATGTCCGTATCGCAGACTATGTTAGCCATATTGAATTAATAGAGGAGTTAATCACAAGTTATGAGTAAAAAAATGATTGAGCTGGATCACATAGATGTGACCTTTCATCAGAAGAAACGAACGATTGAAGCGGTCAAAGATGTGACCATTCACATCAACGAAGGGGATATCTATGGAATTGTTGGCTATTCAGGAGCTGGAAAATCAACACTAGTCCGTGTTGTCAATCTTTTGCAGGTTCCGACCAGCGGAAAAATCACCATTGACGGGGATGTGATTTTTGAAGGCGACAAGGTAACCTTGAAATCAAATGAACTTCGTAAGAAACGCCGCAAGATTGGGATGATTTTCCAACATTTCAACTTAATGGCGCAGCGAACAGCAGCTGAAAATGTTGCCTTTGCCCTGAGGCATTCTGGTTTATCGAAGGAAGAGAAAAAAGCCAAGGTTGTCAATTTATTGGAATTAGTCGGCTTGGCGGATCGTGCGGATAATTATCCGTCACAATTATCCGGTGGTCAAAAACAGCGGGTGGCTATCGCGCGTGCCTTGGCCAATGATCCCAATATCCTGATTTCAGACGAGGCGACTTCTGCCCTTGATCCCAAGACGACCAAGCAAATTTTAGCCCTCTTGCAAGAGCTCAATCAAAAGTTGGGCTTAACCATTGTGTTGATTACTCATGAAATGCAGATTGTCAAAGATATTGCCAATCGCGTGGCTGTTATGCAAAATGGTCGTTTGATTGAAGAAGGCTCTGTTCTCGAAATTTTCTCACATCCGACTGAGGCTCTAACCCAAGATTTCATCACCACTGCGACAGGAATTGATGAAGCCATGGTTATGCAGGACATGCCACAGATGAGCCTTTGCTCAACGAGTTGTACAAGCACTACCAAGTCACCGCCAATATTTTATATGGGAATATTGAGATTTTAGAAAACACCCCAGTGGGGGAGATGGTCGCCATTTTGTCTGGTGAAGAAGAGCGCATGCAAGCAGCACTCGCTGCAATTGCAGCTGCAAATGTAGAAGTAACGATTTTGAAGGAGGGAAACTAGGTGTTAGAATCCATTATTGAATATATACAGGTTCATTTCCCTGATGTTTATAAGATTGGCTGGGCAGGTCAAACTGGCTGGTGGACAGCGACTTATTTGACACTTTACATGACCTTTGTTTCCTTCTTTTTCGGAGGGATTCTTGGTTTGGGCACAGGCTTATCACAGGTCTTGACAGGTCCAGGTGGTGTCCGTGAAAATAAAGTTCTGTTTTGGATATTGGATACCATCTCATCCATCTTCCGCGCGGTTCCATTTATCATTCTCTTAGGATTTATCGCTCCGTTTACCAAATTGATTATTGGAAAATCAATCGGAACAGAAGCAGCTTTAGTTCCTTTAGCCTTCTCTGTTTTTCCATTTTATGCTCGCCAAGTACAGGTGGTCTTATCTGAGTTGGATGGAGGAATCATAGAAGCGGCAGAAGCGTCAGGTGCGACTTTCTGGGATATTGTTGTCGTTTATCTTCGTGAAGGATTACCAGAACTCATTCGCGTGACAACTTTTGCTCTAGTTTCTCTTGTGGGCTATACAGCAATGGCTGGCGCAATTGGATCAGGTGGTTTAGGGATGGTAGCATTGGTCTACGGTTATCAACGATTTAACTATGACGTAACCTTCTTAGCAACGCTGTTGATTTTATTGATTATCTTTATCATTCAATTCATCGGGGATTACTTGTCTCGAAAAGTTAGTCATAAATAAGGATTTAAAACAGGTTTCGACCTGTTTTTTTGTTATAATGACATTAGACAAGTTTTCTGTTTTGATAGAAAAAGGAGTTGCATATGAAGACATACACAATGAATAATGGTTTGACCATTCCAGCAGTCGGTTTTGGAACCTATCAAGCAAAAGATGGGGATGAAGTGTACAACGCAGTTCGCATTGCTCTAGAAGCAGGGTATCGTCACATTGATACGGCTACGCTTTATCGAAATGAAGAGAGTATTGGGCGTGCTATTAAGGATTCAGGTATTCCCCGTGAAGAGTTATTTATCATAACTAAGTTGTGGAATTATGCTCATGGTTATGAGGAAGCAAAGGCAGCATTTCCAGAGTCTCTTGAAAAATTAGGCTTAGACTATGTCGATTTATATTTGATTCACTTACTGCAAGGAAAAAGGGATCGTTTTAGAGGCATGGAGTCCATTGGGACGAGGAGAATTGTTTACTCATCCAACCATGCTGGCTATCGCTGAAAAATATGGAAAATCTGTCGCCCAAATTGCTCTTGCTTGGTCATGGGCACAAGGCTTCTTGCCTCTTCCAAAGTCAGTAACGGAAAGCCGCATTATTGAAAACTTGGATTTTCAAGATATTGAATTGACACCAGAAGATGTAGAGTCTATCACGGCCATCCAAGGGGTAACAGGAGCTTACGATCCAGATACTACAAACTTTTAAGAGAGCGGGACAAAAGTCGGTCAATCGTCATGAAATGAGATGTCGATTTTTCAATACTGTTTCGTTTTCGGGTATTGAGCTAAGACAGTCTAGACTGTTTTACTCCCACCTCCGCACAGTTGATGAGGAGGTCGCTAACCCCTACAGCCTGCGAGGTGAGGATTTCCAATCAACCACTGCGTGGAACGTCTCCTACTCAAAAAGTAAAACAAGGTTGGTCTTTTGACCAACCTTGTTTCTTTTTTGTGAGAAATGCTGTGACAGCCGATGATTTACATTTTTATCTGATTGACTTGTGAAGGTAAATTCAGTAAGATAAGAATCGTTACAGTTTGTCGACAAAAGAAACAAATTATAATCTAAAGGAGATATATTTTGCCTATACTTATCTTGATGTTGTGTATGTTTGGTATTCGTCTTGCATTTTTAAAGTTGTCTATTGCCAATGAAAAACGAATTCTAGCAAATGGTGGAAAAGAATATGGTGTCAAAAATACAAAATGGATTACAATCCTTCACATCTTATTTTATTTTTCTTGCCTTGTAGAAGCTATGGTCAATAAGGTGCAGTTGGACACTCTTGGTTTTCTTGGTTTGGGTCTTATGCTCTTTTCGCTCTTCATGCTTTGTACAGTGACTCGCTTATTGGGGGACATTTGGACTGTGAAGTTAATGTTGTTGAAAGATCATCGCTTTGTGGACCACTGGCTATTTCGTGTGGTCAAACATCCCAACTATTTCTTGAATATTCTTCCTGAATTGGTAGGAATTGCGCTTCTTTGCCATGCAAAATATTCCGCTTGGCTCTTGATTCCTTACGCTTATGTACTCTACAAGCGTATCCAAGAAGAAAACAAGTTGTTGGCAGAAGTCATTATTCCTAATAGTGCATCATAAAATAAACTATTCGTGTGTAATGGATAGACAAGACCTGTGAATTTTGCTATACTAATCCCAAGAAAGAAAGTTGTTTTGGAAACAATCACTAGCGAGTTCGGGTGAGTGGAAGCCGAATGATGGGAAAAGCAATTGGCGCTTTCGGTAAAATTGAATGATAAATGAAGTAATAAATTAGGGTGGAACCGCGTATCTAACGCCCCTATGTCGGTTGGCATGGGAGGAGTAGAACGTGGTTCTTTTTGCTTCCCAGCTCACCAAAGATGCTGATGCTTTTAAGGGAAAGCACCCAACGGTGATCTCTAAAAGGGCTACCTAGACACTGCACTCACTCGCTTTCAGTAGTCATATCAACTACTGATACTCACGTCGCAAAAATTATCAAAAACAGAGGAGAAAAAATGAGTAAAAAACTTACTTTTCACAGTGACAGTGGCAGGTTCTCCTTCTAGTCGTGCTGCCACACGCTCATCGCCGAGTTGCGATTGAGCTAGACACTGTACTAACTCGTCATTTGCCGCAATATCGGCAACAAATGACTCATGTCGCAAGAAATAAAAATGATTGGAGAAATCTATGTCAAAAAAATTAACTTTCCAAGAGATTATTCTCACCCTACAACAATACTGGAATGACCAAGGTTGTATGCTCATGCAGGCCTATGATAATGAAAAGGGTGCCGGCACCATGAGTCCCTACACTTTTCTGCGTGCCATTGGACCTGAGCCATGGAATGCGGCCTATGTAGAGCCTTCTCGTCGTCCGGCTGATGGTCGTTATGGGGAAAACCCAAATCGTCTTTACCAACACCACCAGTTTCAAGTGGTCATGAAACCATCGCCATCAAACATTCAAGAGCTCTACTTGGCGTCTTTGGAAAAATTGGGTATCAATCCGTTGGAGCATGATATTCGATTTGTTGAGGATAACTGGGAAAATCCCTCAACGGGTTCTGCGGGTCTTGGCTGGGAAGTTTGGCTTGATGGTATGGAAATTACGCAATTTACTTACTTCCAGCAGGTTGGGGGTCTTGCAACATCACCAGTAACTGCAGAAGTAACCTATGGTTTGGAGCGTTTGGCATCTTATATTCAAGAAGTCGATTCTGTTTACGATATCGAGTGGGCACCAGGTGTTAAATACGGTGAAATCTTCTTGCAACCTGAGTATGAGCATTCAAAATATTCATTTGATTGGAGGAAGGCTTGGTTCACCCGGCTTATGACTACGTACTGAAATGTTCACATACTTTTAACTTGCTGGATGCCCGAGGAGCTGTTTCTGTAACAGAACGTGCGGGCTACATCGCTCGCATCCGTAACTTAGCGCGAGTCGTTGCAAAAACCTTTGTAGCCGAACGCAAAAAACTCGGTTTCCCACTTTTGGCTGAAGCCACACGAGCAGAATTATTGAAGGAGGATGCGGAATAATGACAAAAAATCTATTAGTAGAACTAGGTCTGGAAGAATTACCTGCCTACGTTGTCACACCAAGTGAAAAACAATTGGGAGAACGGATGGTAGCTTTTCTGAAAGAGAACCGTCTCTCATTTGAAGGAATACAAACATTTTCAACACCGCGTCGCCTTGCTGTGCGAGTAACAGGTCTTGCCGATCAGCAGACGGACTTGACAGAGAATTTCAAAGGTCCTGCTAAGAAAATTGCGCTTGACGAACAAGGGAATTATACAAAAGCAGCCCAAGGATTTGTTCGTGGAAAAGAGTTGACAACAGATGACATTGAATTTCGTGAAGTGAAAGGCGTTGAATACCTTTACGTGACAAAACACGAAGCTGGAAAACCTGCTCAGGAAGTACTTGTGGGTATTCCGGAGGTTCTTGCAAACATGACCTTCCCTGTCAGCATGCACTGGGCTAACAATAGCTTTGAATATATTCGTCCAGTTCACACCCTGACTGTACTCTTAGATGATGAGGCGCTTGGACTTGACTTCTTGGACATTCATTCTGGACGCGTCAGCCGTGGTCACCGTTTCTTGGCTTCTGATGTGGAAATTTCTAGCGCTGATAGTTATGAAGAAGATTTGCGCGCAGCCTTTGTTCTCACAGATGCAAAAGAGCGCCAAGACCTGATTGTAGAGCAAATCAGGGCCATTGAAGTGGAACAAAATGTGCAGGTGGAAATTGATGAAGAGCTGCTCAATGAAGTCCTCAACTTGGTCGAGTATCCAACTGCCTTCATGGGTACTTTTGACGAGAAATATTTGTCTGTGCCGGAAGAAGTTTTGGTGACATCTATGAAAAATCATCAACGTTATTTCGTCGTACGTGATCAGGCAGGCAAGCTCATGCCGAACTTTATTTCTGTGCGCAATGGTAATGCAGAAAGCATTGAAAATGTCATCAAAGGGAATGAAAAAGTGCTTGTCGCTCGTCTGGAAGATGGAGAATTCTTCTGGCGTGAAGACCAAAAATTGGTTATCGCAGACTTGGTTGCTAAGCTTTCTAACGTGACTTTCCATGAAAAAATTGGCTCTCTTGCTGAACATATGGAGCGTGCTAAAGTCATCGCAGCTTACTTGGCTGAAAAAGCTGGACTGTCTGCTGATGAAGCTGCAGCGGTAGCGCGTGCAGCAGAGATTTACAAATTTGACCTCTTGACAGGTATGGTTGGAGAGTTTGATGAATTGCAAGGAATCATGGGAGAAAAATATGCTCTTCTTGCTGGTGAAGACAAGGCAGTTGCGACAGCCATCCGTGAACACTATTTGCCAAACTCAGCTGAGGGTGAGCTTCCAGAGACAAAAGTTGGTGCGGTCCTTTCCTTAGCTGATAAGCTAGATATGCTCTTATCATTCTTCTCGGTTGGATTGATTCCGTCAGGCTCAAACGATCCTTATGCTCTTCGCCGTGCGACCCAAGGGATTGTGCGTATCTTGGGTGCCTTTGGTTGGGATATTCCCATGGATGAGCTAGTAGATAACATTTATGAGCTTTCATTTGATAGTTTGAACTATGACAATAAGGCTGATGTTATGAACTTTATCAAGGCGCGCGTGGACAAAATGATGGGCAAAACGCCGAAAGATATCAAAGAAGCTGTTCTTGCGGGATCTACTTTTGTCGTTCCAGATATGCTGTCAGCAGCAGAGGCCCTTGTAGCAGCAAGTCAGTCAGACGATTACAAGCCTGCTGTTGAGTCCTTGTCGCGTGTCTTCAATTTAGCTGAAAAAGCCGAGACTTATGTATCTCTTAATAGCTCACTTTTTGAAAATGACCAAGAAAAAGCCTTGGCAGATGCTGTGGAAAATGTGCAATTGACCAAAGACATGTCAGCTAATATCGAAAAACTCTTTGCGCTCAGCTCAGTCATCAATGATTTCTTTGACAATACCATGGTGATGACGGATGATCAAGCGGTCAAAAATAACCGTTTAGCTCTCTTAAAAGCCTTGGCAGATAAATCAAGTCAAGTAGCAGTCTTCAATCAGTTGAATAGTAAATAAGAAAGGAATTGAACACGGGCTATGGCTGGTGTCAAAAAGATAACTCCAACTAGATGCGAGCATCAACGTTGGAGTCCCTATTTTGACTTTAGTCATGACGCCCTTAGTATCTTAATTTATGGACCAAGCAAAAATTAACCGGATTAATGAATTAGCCCATAAGAAAAAGCACGAAGGTTTGACAGCTGAAGAAAAAGTCGAGCAAGCCAAGTTGCGAGAGGAGTATATTGAAGGCTATCGTCGTTCTATCCGTCATCATATCGCTGGAATCAAGTTGGTAGATGAGGAAGGAAATGATGTGACTCCTGAGAAATTACGCCAAGTTCAACGCGAACAAGGTCTCCATGGACGTTCATTAGATGATCCCAATTCATAATACGCACTCCGTAGTTTAGGCTACGGAGTTTTTCTATAAAAACAATTCTTTAAAATAGCTTGGAAAGTTTGAGAAAGCTCTATTTTCTATGATATACTAAAGAAAAATAAAAACAGAATGGAAACGTCATGAACAAAAAGTTGTATGGGTTGGCAGGAGTAGTGGTTCTGCTGACGGGGATTTCCCTAGCTGGTGTCGCCTATTTACAGGATCATGGAGTGGTAGCGACGACATTATCAAAAGAAAAAAAGACTTAAAAGCAAGGAGATACCGTTACGATTGAGTTGACGGATGGGATGGCAAAGTCGGCTAGCCCTGGGGTTCAAATAGAAGACAATCTAGTTACCATTACTCAAGGTGGTCGCTACGAATTAACCGGTCAAGGTACAGGAGTTGAGGTTGTGGTGGCTGAGGCAGTATCGGACGACGTGACGCTGGCGCTGAATGATGCGCATCTGGCTTCCATCGCTTTCCAATCTAGCGGGACTAACGTTTTGAATCTAGCAGATAACACGGAAAATGTGATTAGCCAGTCAGATGTGGGGATTAGCGCTACCAATATCACTATCAATGGTCAAGGTAGTCTAACGATGACAGATATCGGTCAGTACGGTGTCTTTGCGGAGGATGATTTGGTAGTTGAGTCTGGAATTCTGAACATCACCTCAAGTGGCTCAGGGCTCTATGCCTTGCACGAGTCAGACGCAGAACATGCCAATATCACTATCAATGGTGGCGATATTACTATCTCAGCTAGCGAAATAGAAGGAACAGCTGCCTTCTTAGCTGGGAATAACCTCATTGTAAATAGTGGAAATATCAGCGTTGAATCTGCCTACGAAGCCTATGTGGGTAAACATATTACTATTAATGGTGGTCAGTCTAATCTAACCACACTGGATGATGGAATCGTCTCCAAGGATCCATTTTACGAGGAAGGACAAGTCTCTGATGTAGACGTCACTATTAAAGGTGGAGAGATGACCATTCTGGCTCAAGGAGATGCTTTGGATTCAAATGGGGAACTGGTGCTAGCAGGTGGCTCTCTCTTGTTAACCAGTGTCAATCCTGAAAATGGTGCTCTGGACTTTGAGGGAACAGCGACTCTGATAGGCGGAACCATATGGGCTCTTGGTCACGGTGATCCCCTTCAAGACTTTTCAAGTGCCAAGCAAGTATTCTTGAAGGCGGACTTGTACGCTGCAGCAAGAGACACAGTGACGATTTCCGACGCTTCAGGAAATAGCATAGCGACACTAGAAGCAAATGGGGAGTTCCTCAATCTGTTCTTTTCATCTGCAGATTTGGTTCAAGGACAACTCTATACTATCAAAACGTCCGGTGGTCAGTATGCAGAGAGCTATGCTACAAATAAGAGATGAAAGACGAGAATTCTCGTCTTTTCTTACATAAGATGGGAGTCAATATGGGATTTGAGGAACAATATTTTAAGCAAAAGAAGCTTGTACGGGAGAGCTTATTCGCTTTTGGTTTTTCTGAAGTTCAAGAAGGCTATCTTTATCAAGAAAAATTTTTAGAGGATAACTTTGAAGCACGAATCTCAATCTCAAAAGAAGGTCATGTCAGTGGAGAAATTTGGGACCTTGATGTGGATGAAGCATATACGGCTTTTCGGGCAGTACATGTGACAGGAAAATTTATTGGTCGTGTTCGTGAAGAGTATGGACGCATTTTGGAAGATATAGCTAAAAATTGTTTCGTGGAAACACCGCTTGTCTCTGATCAAGGAAATCGCCTGGCACAATGGATTTTACAGACATTTGGTGATGTTTATGATCACCCATTTGAAAAACATCCCACGTTTTTTTCGTATCGAAATCCTGTCAATTCAAAATGGTATGCCTTGGTGATGAAGGTGCCTCGAAAGAAGCTGGCTATCAATCAAGAAAATTGGTCTCAGGAGCAGCTGGAAGAGGAAGCTGAAATTGTCAATTTTAAGGTTGATCCTGATCAAATAACAAAGTTAGTGCGTCAAAGAGGCATTTATCCCTCCTATCATATGAATAAATCGTCATGGATCAGCCTTGTTTTAGACGATAGTGTGGATGATGCTCTGCTATATTCCCTTATAGAGAAAAGCCGTCAACTGACCATGCCGCGCGGTTTTCAAAATCCAACAGGTCCCGATATGTGGGTTATTCCTGCTAATCCAAAGATGTTTGATATTGATGCGGAGTTTGCTAAAACCAAGCGAGTCTATTGGCGTCAAAAAGGCACAATTCAGGCAGGGGATTTGGTAGCTATGTACATCACGACACCAGTTCGTGCTATTCGTTATCTTTGTCGAGTTTTAGAAGTACAGATTCCAGCCAAAGATGGTGGCAAAAATCGAATGTTAGTGGAGCTAGTTTATCAATTTGAAGACGAGGCTTTTTCTGCTACGCGCATGGCAGAGCTGGGAGTGAAGGCTGTTCGAGGTCCAAGACGGGTGACCAAAGAGTTGGCAGATGCTATACATGCAGTATGGTCCAAAGAAAATATAGAAAAATTGTGAAAAAGCTGCGGAAACAGCTTTTCTTTTTGTCAAAAAGTGGTAAAATAAGACTAAGATTTTTTTGAGAGGATACCATATGAAAAAAAGCTTTATTCACCAACAAGAAGAGATTTCATTTGTAAAGAACACCTTTACCCAGTATTTGAAAGATAAGTTAGAGATTGTCGAAGTGCAAGGACCGATTCTTAGCCGTGTCGGTGATGGGATGCAGGACAATTTGTCCGGTGTGGAAAATGCCGTCCGTGTAAATGTCAAACTGATTCCAGACGAGGTCTACGAAGTTGTTCATTCCCTTGCCAAATGGAAACGACATACCTTGGCTCGCTTTGGGTTTAATGAAGGGGAGGGACTCTTTGTTCATATGAAAGCCTTGCGTCCTGATGAAGATTCTTTGGATCCGACTCACTCAGTCTATGTGGATCAGTGGGATTGGGAGAAAGTTATTCCAGATGGTCGTCGGAATGTAGCTTATTTAAAAGAGACGGTGGAACAGGTTTATAAGGCTATTCGTTTGACCGAACTAGCTGTCGAAGCGCGTTATGATATTGATTCTGTCTTACCAAAGAAAATCACTTTTATTCATACAGAAGAATTGGTGGATCGTTTCCCAGATTTGACACCGAAAGAGCGCGAAAATGCGATCGCAAAAGAATATGGAGCTGTTTTCCTCATTGGTATCGGTGGGGAGTTAGCTGACGGTAAGCCTCATGACGGGCGTGCGCCTGACTATGATGACTGGACTAGCCCATCTGAAAATGGCTATAAAGGTTTGAATGGTGATATTTTAGTTTGGAACGAAGAACTCGGGACAGCGTTTGAATTGTCTTCGATGGGTATTCGGGTTGATGAGGATACACTAAAACGCCAAGTTGCTATAACAGGTGACGAGGAACGCTTGGAATACGAGTGGCACAAATCTCTCCTGAATGGTCTCTTCCCATTGTCTATTGGTGGGGGGATTGGTCAGTCACGTTTGGCTATGTTCCTCTTGCGTAAAAAACACATCGGTGAAGTCCAATCAAGTGTTTGGCCTCATCAAGTTCGTGATGACTTTGATAATATTTTGTAAGCAAAAAGAGGTGGGATTTTCATCCCGGCCTCTTTTATAATGGCGTTTTTATTCTACGCTTGATTCGCTTCCTTTGACGAGGAAGTCACTTTTTTGCCCGTCCTTGTAGTAGGTTAGATGGGGAATCGTTTCAATGCCTTGAGAGTCCACAAAATCAGTGATATCCTTCGCTTCTTCCTCATCGGTATTGAGGTAGTAAACTGAAACTTGCGTTTCTTCCATTGCTTTGTCCAAATTTGGTTGGAATTTACGACAGTAAGGGCAAGTCGGACGACCAACGTAGAGGAAGAAGGACTCTTTTTGTGCTAACTTATTTCTCAATTCGGACAAGGTGATAGATGAAGTCGTGTTTATCTGAATTTCTGAGGCTTGCAAAGTAGCAGCCGTTGATTCTGTAGGATGTGATTGACAAGCTATAAGTGAGAGACAGACCAATACCACACTGGTAATTTTAAGGATATCTTTCATAATAATTGGTATAGTACCTCATTCTTGACGATAAAAACTATTTCTATTATTGATCGCAAGCAATGCCATCGCCGCCTCTGTCCAATCCATCACGATAACCTGATTGTCCTCGGTAGAGAGGAGCACGCCCAGCAGATCGTACTGCTGCGCAATTTGGATAATAAGATTGAGCAGGTTGCTGAGGTTGCACTGGTGTGGGTGCGGCTATAGGCCTAGCATATTGAGTTTGGATTGGATTGCCAAATTGGGTCGCATAGAATTTGATTCCTTCTTGGTGCCAGCTATTACTGGGTAGGATAGAATATTCATTTGTGTCTGTTGTCCAATGGTGAAGCCCACGCAATCTAGGATTATAGACACGATAAATAGCGACGTTACCGCCAGAGTAAAAAACAGGCTGGCCATTGTTATCTTGAGTCCAACCATGACGGCTAGTCAAGACGCGAACCTCATTCGTATCCGAAATGTAGAGGTGGTTTTGAAGTACTGCATTGTAGAGTCGATAGACCGAAATACCATTGTCTGGGGCATATCAGGAAATACCTTCATACCCCCAACCATGCTGGCTATAGAGGACGTTTTTTTCATTCTCTGAAGTAGTATACAAATGCTCCCCATTATTCCGATTATAAAGACGGTAAATCGGCACATCTGCGAAAACTTCCTGAGCGAAGAGGGTGAAATTACTCATCCCAAAGATGAAGCAAACTAGGATGAAAAATTTCTTTTTCATAATTATTCTCCTTTTTGTTGTTTTTATCTAATTATATCATTGTATTAAATACAATAAAATGCTTTTTTAAGATTTTTCCAATAGAACATTAGTTTAGTCAGTTCCCAAAACTGCAAGAAAACATTTACAATTGGTCCAGCTCTGCTATTTTCCAAAAAGTGTGATATAATGCTAAGGTTGAAATAAATTAATGAGGAAAATTTAAAAAATGACAAACTTGAGAACTGACATCCGCAACGTCGCTATCATTGCCCACGTTGACCACGGAAAAACAACTTTGGTGGATGAGCTCTTGAAGCAATCCCAAACTTTGGATGCGCGTACAGAATTGGCAGAACGTGCAATGGATTCAAACGATATTGAAAAAGAGCGTGGGATTACCATTCTTGCGAAAAATACAGCAGTTGCCTACAATGATGTTCGTATCAACATCATGGATACGCCAGGTCACGCGGACTTTGGTGGAGAAGTTGAGCGTATCATGAAAATGGTTGACGGTGTTGTGCTTGTCGTGGATGCCTACGAAGGCACTATGCCACAAACTCGTTTCGTATTGAAAAAAGCACTTGAGCGAAACTTGACACCAATCGTTGTGGTGAATAAAATCGATAAACCCTCTGCTCGTCCAGAAGAAGTCGTGGATGAAGTTCTTGAACTCTTCATTGAGTTGGGAGCGGATGATGACCAATTGGAATTTCCTGTTGTATACGCATCAGCCATTAACGGTACTTCTTCATTGTCTGACAATCCAGCAGATCAAGAGTCAACCATGGCACCAATTTTTGATACCATCATTGAGCACATTCCTGCACCAGTTGATAACTCAAATGAGCCACTTCAATTCCAAGTTTCTCTTTTGGACTACAATGATTTCGTAGGTCGTATCGGTATCGGTCGTGTCTTCCGTGGTACGGTTAAGGTTGGGGACCAAGTTACCTTGTCTAAATTGGACGGTACGACCAAAAACTTCCGCGTTACCAAACTCTTTGGTTTCTTTGGTTTGGAACGTCGTGAAATCCAAGAAGCAAAAGCAGGTGATTTGATTGCGGTTTCAGGTATGGAAGATATCTTTGTTGGAGAAGAGCGTCTCTTGGCTGAATTGCAAACAGATGTGTCTCTTCGCGTTGAAGCGACAGATTCTCCAGATAAATGGACAGTTTCAGGTCGTGGAGAACTCCACTTGTCTATCTTGATTGAAACCATGCGTCGTGAAGGATATGAGCTTCAAGTATCACGTCCAGAAGTCATCATCAAAGAAATTGATGGCGTGAAAATGGAGCCATTCGAGCGCGTGCAGATTGATACTCCAGAAGAATACCAAGGTGCTGTTATCCAATCCCTTTCAGAACGCAAAGGCGACATGATTGACATGCAGATGGTTGGTAATGGTCAAACTCGTTTGATTTTCTTGATTCCTGCGCGTGGTTTGATTGGTTACTCAACTGAATTCCTTTCAATGACTCGTGGTTATGGTATTATGAACCATACTTTCGACCAATATATGCCAGTTGTCTCAGGTGAAATCGGTGGACGCCATCGTGGTGCTCTTGTATCTATTGACAATGGTAAAGCGACGACTTACTCTATCATGCGTATCGAAGAGCGTGGTACCATCTTTGTCAACCCAGGGACAGAAGTCTACGAAGGTATGATTATTGGTGAAAACTCACGTGATAACGACCTCGGTGTCAATATCACAACAGCTAAACAAATGACCAACGTTCGTTCAGCTACAAAAGACCAAACCGCAGTTATCAAAACCCCTCGTGTTTTGACTTTGGAAGAATCGCTTGAATTCTTGAACGATGACGAGTATATGGAAGTAACGCCTGAATCTATCCGCCTTCGTAAACAAATCCTCAATAAGGCAGAACGCGATAAAGCAAACAAAAAGAAAAAAGTAGCAGCTGAAGAAGCATAAAACGATAGGCTATAATATTAGAAGAGAAGAGGAAAGTATGGCTTTCCTCCTTTCTAGCTATCATTCTCTTTCTTACTCGGATTTTATTCAAAATCAATGGATGTTGCAAAATCCTAATCAGTCGCTTACTCGTAAGTGTCGTGGTGTCACGGAGTACGGAGTGAAATGATAGTCAAAGCCAGAGAGTTGAACTCGGATTAAATGCTTGAAAAATAGGTGGTTTGTTTATGAAATTAGGCTTTCGTGCTAGCATTCCAATGTTCATTCGTTCTTTGGTCACCCTCGTATCCTAGTGAAAGGAAGACACATGTTCTATTTGATTTTGGCCATTATGCTGGTCTTGTTTTATATTTTTGCGGCGCCAAGTCATATCAAAGGAACCATGAATTTGGTGGCTTCTGTTTTTCTTTTGGTGGGGCTATTCGTCTTTCTTTTGCTTGGTTTTTTACAAATTATTAAATCTCCTCCAGAGTTATGGTTATCAATTGGGATGGTTTTTGTGGGAATTTGGGCCATGCATGATATCCATTACATGGGGCGTAGCCATAAGCGACACAACAAAATAAAATAAATGAAGAAAGAAATCAGTTCACGATCATACTGGTTTCTTTTTCTTTTTCCTCTTGCTTGAAAATGGGACAAAATCAGGGTAAAATAGACTAGTTAGAAAGTATGGGTATTCCTATGAAAATGTTTAAAAAATTAGAAAATCAAAAAGTTCTCGTTTTAGGGCTTGCAAAATCTGGTGAATCAGCAGCGCGCTTACTTCATAAATTGGGAGCTATTGTGGCAGTCAATGATGGCAAGCCTTTTGCGGAAAATCCCACGGCTCAAAACATCTTGGAAGAGGGGATTTGTGTCATTTGTGGCAATCATCCACTTGAATTATTGGATGAAGAATTTTCACTCTTGGTAAAAAATCCAGGTATTCGTTATGATAATCCTATGGTGGAAAAAGCAATCTCTAAGAGAATTCCTGTTTGGACTGAGGTCGAATTAGCTTATTTGATTTCGGAAGCACCGATTGTTGGAATCACTGGTTCAAACGGTAAAACGACGACGACAACCATGGTAGCGGATGTTTTGAATGCGGGTGGCAAGTCTGCTAAACTTTGTGGAAATATTGGATTTCCGGCTTCTTCTGTTGCTCAAGAAGCCACTGCAGATGATATTTTAGTCATGGAATTATCTTCTTTCCAATTGATGGGAACAGAAGGATTTCATCCACATATTGGCATTATCACCAATCTCTTGCCTACCCATATGGATTACCATGGTGATTTTGATAACTATGTAGCAGCAAAATGGATGCTGCAATGTCAAATGACTGCTGCTGATACCATGATTTTGAATTTCAATCAGGAAATTGCTAAGGAGTTAGCACAAAAGACGGCAGCAACCGTTCTTCCATTTTCGACACTGGAAAAAGTGGACGGCGCTTACCTGGCGGAAGGCCTACTTTATTTTAAAGATGAGGTCATCATGCGTGCCGATGAAATTGGTGTTCCAGGCTCTCATAATGTTGAAAATGCCTTGGCTACCATTGCAGTCGCTAAGCTTTTAGGCGTAGGCAACCAAGCCATCAAGGAATCACTGTCGCATTTTGGTGGGGTCAAACACCGCTTGCAATACGTCGGTCAGATTGACGGCGTTACCTTCTATAACGACAGTAAATCAACTAATATTTTGGCAACTGAAAAAGCCCTTTCTGGTTTTGATAACAGTAAAGTAATTTTGCTTGCTGGTGGTTTGGATCGCGGTAATGAATTTGATGAACTGATTCCTCATATTAAGGGATTGAAAGAGATGATTATCTTGGGTCAATCAGCTCCGCGAGTTATTCATGCAGCAGAAGCAGCCGGTGTGCCTTATCAGGAAGCTAAGGGTATTGCAGATGCTACCAAAAAGGCTTTCCAAACTGCGAGTGAGGGAGATATTGTCCTTCTCAGCCCCGCCAATGCAAGCTGGGATATGTATGCAAATTTTGAAGTTCGCGGCCAAGAATTCTTGGATACCTTTGAACAATTAAAACAATTGAAAGCTTAATATGAAAAAAATTATCTTTACAGGTGGTGGAACAGTTGGTCATGTGACCCTGAATTTACTGCTCATTCCTCAATTTCTAAGAGATGGTTGGGAAGTTCATTATATCGGGGACAAAAATGGTGTTGAATATGAGCAAATTATTAAATTGGGGCTGAATGTGAACTTCCATTCTATTGCAACAGGTAAGCTCCGCCGTTATTTTTCTTGGCAAAATTTATTGGACGTCTTTAAAGTCGCTTGGGGAGTGTTACAGTCTCTCTTTATCGTGTTGAAAATTCGTCCGCAAGCTCTTTTTTCAAAAGGTGGTTTTGTGTCTGTTCCCCCAGTGGTAGCAGCACGTCTTTTGGGTGTTCCGGTTTTTGTGCATGAGTCTGATTTATCCATGGGGTTAGCCAATAAAATTGCCTACAAGTTTGCGACGACCATGTACAGCACTTTTGAGCAACCTCACACGTTGACAAAAATTAAGCATGTTGGCGCTGTAACCAAGGTCAATCAGTCCAACAATGTCATTTCTCTCAAAATGCCAGAAATTTTAGTACATTTTGACCAAACATTACCGACCTTGCTCTTTGTAGGTGGTTCAGGAGGAGCCAAAGTCTTCAACGACTTGATTTCAGAAAATAAGGAGCTTTTGACAAAAAAATACAACATCATTAATTTAACGGGAGATTCTTCGCTCAATCAATTATCTGAAAACCTCTACCGAGTGGATTATGTAACTGATCTTTATCTTCCGCTCATGCAAGAGGCGGATTTGGTGGTAACGCGCGGTGGGTCCAATACTATTTTTGAATTGGTGGCTATGGGTAAACTGCATTTGATTGTCCCACTTGGCTTAAAAGCTAGTCGTGGCGATCAGTTGGAAAACGCACGCTATTTCGAAGAAAAAGGCTACTCGAAACAATTGAATGAAGAACAATTGACGGCTCAATCCTTAATGGAACAAGTAGAAGAGCTTTTGGAGCAAAAAGATTACTATATTACCAATATGGAGCATTCAGCCGATATCCAATCAGTCGATACATTTTACCAAATCTTAGTCGCAGATATGACTAGAAAGACCAAACATGACGGATAAAAATCTAGAAAAAACAACTCTTCCGGCTGAGGCTGAGCAGGCCGAACCAAAGGTGGAAGAACTTGTTGAAGAAGAAACTGAAGTATCTTCTGAAGTCATAGAAGATGAAGAAAATCAGAATGATGCAAATCCACATTCCTCGCAGGAGAATTCGTCCGATGCGCCCAGTGATTTCTTGAGCCATTGGCAAAAAAAGCATCAGGAATATTTAGAACAAAAAGAGCGCGAAGGCATGGTTGAGGCTGATGAGGAAGAGGCTTCGGCCCAACATCCTGCCCTGCGTCACTTGCAAATTGATTTACAAACAAGTCCAGAGGAAGATGATCAGAACCAGAAGCCAAAGTCAAAAACTCAGATTCCAACTGCAATTTTGTTGAAAAGTTTGCCAGTTCTTTTCCTTGCGTTCTGTTTTCTTCTTCTATCTCTTTATTTTATTAGTCCACTCAGCAGGCAAAAAGAATTTACGTTTAAAGGAAATGAGCATTTGTCGAATCAAGCCATCTTGAAGGATAGTCTAATTTCTGAAAAAGACTATGCCGTGACAACTATGCTCAATAGCGAGGGGCATGCAAAAAATATCAAAAATAGCAGTGCTTGGATAAAATCTGCTACCATTCACTATGCTTTTCCAAATCGCGTTACGATTGATATTGAGGAGTATAAGGAGATTGGTTACGTACCAATCAACGGCGCTTATTATTCGGTATTGTCTAGTGGAAATATTTCTGAAACGGCGACAAGTGAAGCGGATTTTCCAGAAAAACATACTATCATTAATTTGAAGAACCAAACCTTAGTTAAGAAATTAGTGCCTCAATTAGCTGAAGTAGATGATGCAATCATTGAAAATATCCAGACGATTGATTTAGCACCAACAAAGGCAAGTGCTGATCTATTAACCTTGACAATGTACGATGGGAACCAGATTTTAGTGCCACTTTCGCAGGTCAAAAAGAAGCTGCCGTATTATGCTAAAATCGTTTCGCAACTAGCGGTTCCAAGCGTGATAGATATGGAAGTCGGCATATTTAGTTACGCACTTTAAAAATGTGAATAAATTAAGATAAAAAATAGATAAATTCCCCATTTTTTAGTATTCTATGATATAATGAAGGGTGAATAATTCTATTTTTTGAAAATAGATGAAATTTTTGAAAAGTCGGAAGTAAGAGGGGACTGATGTGATGGCTAGAAATGGCTTTTTTACAGGATTAGATATAGGAACGAGCTCCATTAAAATACTGGTAGCGGAGTTTATTAAAGGTGAAATGAACGTTATTGGCGTGAGCAATGTGAAAAGTGCTGGCGTTAAAGACGGTATTATTGTAAATATTGATGTAGCAGCTGGAGCAATCAAATCTGCGATTGCCCAAGCAGAAGAAAAAGCGGGCATTCGTATTGATAAAGTCAATGTTGGATTGCCAGCTAATTTACTACAAATTGAGCCTACTCAAGGCATGATTCCAGTTACAACTGATTCACAAGAGATTACAGATACAGATGTAGAAAATGTTGTAAAATCAGCTTTGACAAAGAGCATGACACCAGAACGCGAAGTGATTTCATTCGTCCCAGAAGAATTCGTAGTTGATGGTTTCCAAGGCATCAAGGATCCACGCGGTATGATGGGGATTCGCCTTGAAATGCGCGGTCTTCTTTACACAGGTCCACGTACAATCCTGCACAATTTGCGCAAGACTGTGGAGCGTGCGGGTATTGAAGTGGAAAATATCGTGATTTCTCCTCTTGCTTTAACTCGTTCAGTTTTGAATGAAGGCGAGAAGGAATTTGGAGCAACCGTTATTGATTTAGGCGGCGGGCAAACAACAGTTGCCGTTATGCGTAATCAAGAGTTGCAGTACACCAATGTTTATCAAGAGGGTGGCGATTATGTGACCAAAGATATCTCGAAAGTTTTGACTACGTCACAAAGTATTGCTGAAAACCTTAAATTCAATTATGGTATTGCTTACCCACAAGAGTCAACAGAAAAAGAAAAATTTACTGTTGAAGTCATCGGAGAAACTACTCCTGTTGAGGTAACAGAACGTTACTTGTCAGAAGTAATCGCAGCTCGTCTTCGTCAAATCTTTACCAAAGTGAAACAAGATTTGGAACGCACACGTGCTCTTGATTTTCCTGGTGGTGTAATTCTTGTTGGTGGTGGTGCCATCTTACCAGGAATCACAGAATTGGCACAGGAAATTTTTGGTGTGAATACGAAGTTATTCGTTCCAAATCAAATTGGTATTCGTAACCCAGCCTTTGCACATGTCATCAGTATTGTTGAATACGTGGGAGGATTGGATGATGTGGAGATGATTGCTCAAGCAGCCGTAACGGGTGAAGCAACTCTTCGTCAAAAACCAATTGATATCCCTGCAGAAATGCCAAAATCTCGTCACATAAATCCAATTCCTCAACGTGATTTGACAACTGAGTTGCAAACTGTGGAAGCGGAAGAAGAAGTAGTGTCAGGTTTTGACTATCACGATGAAGAACCAAAAGAAAACTTTGGGGACAAGCTTCGCGGACTATTCGGTAGTATGTTTGAATAAGAAAAGAAAAGGTGACAAAGAATATGACATTTTCATTTGATGCAGCAGCAGCTCATGGTGCTGTGATTAAAGTTATCGGTGTAGGTGGCGGTGGCGGAAATGCCATCAATCGCATGATTGAAGAAGGTGTTGCTGGTGTTGAATTCATCGCAGCAAACACGGATGTTCAAGCTTTGAGTTCTTCAAAAGCTGAAACAGTTATCCAATTAGGTCCTAAATTGACTCGGGGACTTGGTGCTGGAGGACAACCTGAGGTTGGTCGCAAAGCTGCTGAAGAAAGCGAAGAAGCATTGACAGGTGTTTTGACTGGCGCGGATATGGTCTTTATCACAGCTGGTATGGGTGGTGGATCAGGAACTGGTGCAGCTCCTGTGATTGCTCGTATTGCTAAAAACTTGGGTGCTTTGACTGTTGCTGTTGTGACGCGTCCATTCGGTTTTGAAGGAAACAAACGTGGTAGCTTTGCCGTTGAAGGAGTTGAAGCCCTTCGCGAACAAGTAGACACATTGTTGATTATTTCAAATAATAACTTACTTGAAGTTGTTGATAAGAAAACGCCACTTCTTGAAGCTTTGAGTGAAGCGGATAATGTTCTTCGCCAAGGTGTTCAAGGAATTACAGACTTGATTACCAATCCTGGGTTGATTAACTTGGACTTCGCCGATGTGAAGACAGTAATGGAAAACAAAGGGAATGCCCTGATGGGTATCGGTATTGGTTCTGGAGAAGAACGTGTGGTAGAAGCAGCACGTCGTGCAATCTACTCACCGCTCCTAGAAACAACCATTGATGGTGCAGAAGATGTGATTGTCAACGTAACTGGTGGTTACGATATGACATTGACAGAAGCTGAGGAAGCTTCAGAAATTGTTCATCAAGCAGCGGGTCAAGGTGTCAATATTTGGTTGGGTACTTCTATTGATGATAGCATGAAAGATGAGATTCGTGTGACAGTTGTGGCAACGGGTGTTCGCCAAGAAACTGCAGAACGTGCTATTCGTCATCGTTCAGATGTAGCTCCTGTAGGTCGTCCATCAGCAAATCGCTACGATATGCCAACTCCTCCATTAGCTAGTGCTTCAGCTTCTCGTAGTTATGAAGAACCAGCTAAAGGTTCAGCTTTTGGTGAGTGGGACCTTCGTCGTGAGAACTTGGTTCGTCCAGAAAATGAGACACGCTCAAACCTTTCTGTTGAGAAATTTAGCGTAGAAGATGATGAAGACGAGTTGGATACCCCTCCATTCTTCCGTAATCACTAATATGACTCTTCAAAAAAATAAAGATGGTATTTTTTCAGCAGTTGAAATGGCTGCTGAAAAAGCACATCGTCCTTTTCAATCAGTAAACATTATAGCTGTCACCAAATATGTTGACAGCTCTATTGCTAAAGAACTGGTAAAAACAGGGATTTCTCATATCGGTGAAAATCGTGTGGATAAATTCTTGGATAAATATCACGCTTTAGCAGAAGAAGAACTCACATGGCATCTTATTGGTAGTTTGCAAAGACGAAAAGTGAAAGATGTCATTGAATATGTAGATTATTTTCATGCCTTAGATTCTGTAAAACTAGCTGCAGAGATCAACAAACGGGCAACCAAACCAATCAAATGTTTCTTGCAGGTCAATATTTCAAGAGAGGAGAGCAAACATGGCTTTCTGCTTGAAGAAATTGATCAAGTCATTGAAGAAATGAAACAGTTTGAACAGGTTATCCTCGTTGGTCTGACGACCATGGTTCCCTTTGAGGCAGATGATCAGACTTTGGAAAATATTTTTTCGGAAGCAAAAAATTTGCAAGAAAAACTAGCTAGTCGTAAATTACCACATATGCCTTTTACCGAATTAAGTATGGGAATGAGTGGAGATTTTGAGAAAGCAATTGCACATGGTTCTACTTTCGTACGGATTGGAACTGCGTTTTTTAAATAAGGAACAAGATAGTGGCATTAAAAGATACAATTAAAAATTTATTTTCCTATTTTGAAATCGATGACGCCTCTGGCTACGAAGATCAAAGAGAAACAGATGCTGAGGCGCCTGTTTCAAGGATGCGTGTCGCTCCCAAAACTACTGTAAGTCAAGATGAGGCTGCTCCTCAGACGACTATGCGTCGTGCGAGTCATCGCTCCGACAGCCAAAGTAGTGATGAGCGGAGTAACTTGCAACGTTTAAATTTCCGACAACAAGAATTGCAAACTGCATCAGGTCTTTTTTCATCAGAGAAAAAAACGGTCATTGATATCAAATTCCCTAAAAAATATGAGGAAGCACCTGAGATTGTGAATCTTTTGATTGGCAATGTGAGTGTTCTCATTGATTTTCAATATATGTCTGAGACACAAGCTCGTCGTTGCTTAGACTATCTTGATGGTGCACGAACTGTCTTGGCGGGTAATCTTAAAAAAGTATCCAATACCATGTGGCTATTGACGCCCGTAAATGTCATGGTGAATATTGAAGAATTGCGAAATGGATCATCGCATATGGACCAAGAAAATCCATATGACTTTGATATGAGAAGGTGATTTATGCAGTTTATTATCAGGATACTTTTGCAAGCAATTGAGATTTATTCTTATATCTTATTAGCCTATGTATTCATGTCTTGGGTTCCAAGTCTTTATGAAACTAGTCTTGGTCGATTGATTATTTGGCTAGTTCGTCCCATTCTTAAACCATTCCAACGCTTTCATCTTCAGTTTATGGGCTTGGATTGGACTGTATTTCTAGTCATGATTCTGCTGAATCTGTTTGCACGTTTTCTAGTGCGCTTATTTTTGTCCATCTAATGAAAAAAGGGTACCAATACCTTTTGCAGCATTTTGCAAAGGAAGAACATGAGTTTGCGGATAAAATTGTGGATATGTGTCAACAAGTAGAAGACACGTATTCCTATCGGTTGACGCATTTTATCAATCCCATGCAAGAAGAAATTGTTCACTCGATTGCAGCTTATTTCCAGCTATCTAGCTATTCTAGTCGACAGTTTTTGGATACAGAATTTGTTCGTGTAATCATCGCTCCCGATTATTATGAGCTAGATAAAAAAGATTTTGAAATGGCTCTTTTAGAGATTGACTATCCCAGAAAGTTTCACCAGCTCCGTCATTCACAAATCTTAGGAACGCTTTTAAATCAGTTAGGCATTCAACGTCAGTTCCTTGATGATATCCTGTTCCAAGACGAGAATATTTTTGTCCTGATGGATGGCAAATTTGCACATTTAGCGGAAACAGGATTGGTCAAGATTGCTCGTGTTCCGGTCAAATGGAAAGAGCGAGAGTGGTCGAACTTAAAGTTGAATGTGGCTGAAAAGGGAAAGAATCGAGAAATTTTGTTATCAAGTTTGCGCTTGGATAAAATTGTTGCGACTGTTTTTCGTCAATCACGTTCAACCGCTAGCAGTTTGATAGAGGCGGGCAAGGTTAAGGTCGATTATCGCGAGATTGTTCAGGTAGGAAAACAGATAGAAATTGGACAATTGATTAGTGTTCGAGGATTCGGACGCATTCGGTTGAAGGAACTCGCAGGCTATTCTAAACAAGGAAAGCTAAAAGTAGAAATCGAAGTTATAGGAAAATAGGAGACCAATATGGCACTTACACCACTCGAATTAAAAGATAAAACATTCCACACCAAACTAATCCACGGTTATGATATTGACGAAGTTGAAGAATTTTTGGAAATCGTCACGCGTGATTACGAAGATTTGGTTCGTAAAAAACATGAAAATGAAGCTGAAATCAAAGCATTAAAAAACCAATTGGCTTATTTCGATGAAATGAAAGAATCTCTCAGCAAATCGGTTTTATTGGCGCAGGATACAGCTGAGAAGGTCCGTGTGGCAGCAGACGATCAAGCAGCAAACATCTTGAAACAAGCTGATTATGAAGTCCAAAATTTGCTGAATGAAGCAAAAGAAAAAGCCAATGAAATCCTACGTACAGCAACTGATCATGCCAAGAAGGTAGCAGTTGAAACGGAAGAACTGAAAAATAAAACTCGTATCTTCCACCAACGTCTCAAATCTACAGTTGAGAGTCAATTAGCGATTGTGAAATCATCTGAATGGGAAGATTTGCTTCGTCCGACAGCTTCTTATCTCCAAACAAGTGATGAAGCTTTCCGTGAAGTTTTGGAAAAAGCTTTGGAAGAAAAAGTGGAAGTTGCACATGTCGAAGAAGATTTAGACATGACGCGTCAATTGACAGCTGAGGAGTTGGCTGAAATTACACGTCAAACCAATGCCTTAGAACACGTACAGAGTGAAGGGTTATTGGTCGAACCAATCACTATCGAAGTAGATAACCAAATTGAAGAAGAAGCCTAACAAGAACACAAGAAGAAAATGATATATGAAGCGAGCAGGAGATGGTGTAAGCCCTGCAATCACTCTTTTCTTCTTATCCTCTTGAGGGATTTTTCCTGAACAAAGTTTGTCTAGTAGGGAAAAACGGAAGATGCCACGTTACGGTTCATTGAGGGATAGGGGAAATTCTGTCTAAATTAAGGTGGTACCACGAACTTTCGTCCTTTTTGGCGGAAGTTTTTTTGATGCTTACATTGCGATAAGCATTAGTGTGTGAGGATAACGTTGAGTATGTTATTCAACTGTTGCTTGTCCCTGCAAGAAAAAAGAGAATATTCTTCTATATACTGATTGTATCTGGAATTCAGTAATGAGATTTGTTCAATTGTTAAAAAGTCTAGTGAAAATCAAATGCTCATTTAGCGCCTGATGATTGAGTGGCGAGAATAGGATCAAAGATATGGGAAAGACAAGAACTTCACAATAGATGGTCTAGAAAATGGGCGAATGTCCATGCTAAAAGTAATAAAAAAAGGAGTTTATGATGAAATTAAAGGAAACACTAAATCTGGGTAAAACTGCATTCCCAATGCGTGCAGGACTTCCAAATAGGGAACCAGAATGGCAAAAAGCTTGGGATGAGGCTGAATTGTACAAAAAACGTCAAGAATTGAATGAGGGAAAACCTGCTTTCCACCTTCATGACGGACCTCCATATGCTAATGGAAATATCCACGTTGGACATGCCTTGAATAAAATTTCAAAAGATATTATTGTTCGCTCAAAATCCATGTCTGGTTTCTCAGCCCCTTATGTACCGGGTTGGGATACGCATGGTCTGCCCATCGAGCAGGTTCTTGCTAAACAAGGTGTCAAACGCAAGGAAATGGACTTGGCAGCTTACCTTGAAATGTGCCGTGATTATGCTTTATCACAGGTTGATAAGCAATGTGAAGATTTCAAGCGGTTGGGTGTATCTGGAGATTGGGAAAATCCATATATCACGCTTTTGCCACAATATGAAGCAGACCAAATCCGAGTCTTTGGTGCTATGGCTGATAGGGGTTATATCTACCGTGGGGCCAAACCAGTCTACTGGTCATGGTCATCTGAGTCAGCACTTGCTGAAGCAGAAATTGAGTACCATGATATTGACTCAACATCCCTTTACTATGCCAATAAAGTTAAGGATGGTAAGGGTGTCTTAGATACGGATACTTATATTGTTGTCTGGACAACGACACCATTTACCGTTACGGCATCTCGTGGTTTGACAGTCGGTCCAGATATGGACTATGTGGTCGTGAAACCTACTGGCAGCGATCGCAAGTATGTAGTTGCCGAAGCACTTGTAGACAGCCTGGCTACAAAGTTTGGTTGGGAATCATTTGACATCTTAGAAGCGTACAAAGGTGCAGCATTAGAATACATCGTGACAGAGCATCCATGGGATAAAGAAGTGGATGAATTAGTCATCCTTGGCGACCATGTTACAACAGATTCTGGTACAGGGATTGTCCATACAGCACCAGGTTTTGGTGAGGACGACTACAATGTCGGAATCAAATACAAATTGGAAGTAGCTGTAACAGTTGATAGTCGTGGAATGATGATGGAAAATGCTGGTCCAGATTTCCAAGGTCAATTCTACGATAAGGTTGTGCCAATTGTAAAAGAAAAATTAGGGGATTTATTTCTAGCTTCTGAAGTCATTACCCACTCCTATCCATTTGACTGGCGTACTAAGAAACCAATTATCTGGCGTGCGGTTCCGCAATGGTTTGCCTCTGTTTCAGACTTCCGTCAAGAAATTTTGGAAGAAATTGAGAAAACAACTTTCCATCCTTCATGGGGGAAAACACGTCTTTACAATATGATTCGTGATCGTGGTGACTGGGTGATTTCTCGTCAACGTGCTTGGGGCGTGCCCCTTCCGATCTTCTATGCAGAGGATGGAACAGCTATTATGACAAAAGAGGTGACAGATCATGTAGCCAATCTCTTTGAAGAACATGGTTCCATCATCTGGTGGACACGTGATGCCAAAGATCTCTTACCAGCTGGATTTACCCATCCCGGTTCTCCAAATGGAGAATTTACAAAAGAAACAGACATCATGGATGTATGGTTTGACTCTGGTTCATCTTGGAATGGTGTCATGAATGCACGTGAGAATCTTTCATATCCTGCTGATCTCTATCTTGAAGGTTCAGACCAATACCGTGGTTGGTTCAACTCTTCTCTGATGATGGTAAGGGTGAAAAAATGTCCAAATCCAAGGGCAATATCATTTCACCAAATGATGTAGCTAAGCAATATGGTGCTGAAATCTTACGTCTCTGGGTGACATCAGTGGATACAGATAATGATGTACGTGTGTCAATGGAAATTCTTGGTCAAGTATCAGAGACCTATCGTAAAATCCGTAATACTCTTCGTTTCTTGATTGCCAACACATCTGATTTCAATCCTGAAACGGATATCGTTGCCTTTGAAAACTTGCGTGCAGTTGATAAATATATGACCATCAAGTTCAATCGATTGGTCGCAACAATCCAAGAAGCATACGAAAACTATGACTTCATGGCTATTTATAAGTCTGTCGTTAACTTTATTACGATTGATTTATCAGCTTTCTACCTTGATTTTGCCAAAGATGTGGTTTATATTGAAGCAGCTGATAGCCTTGTTCGTCGTCAAATGCAGACAGTTTTCTACGATATCTTGGTGAAATTAACCAAACTCTTGACACCAATCTTACCTCATACAGCTGAAGAAATCTGGTCTTATTTGGAACATGAAGTGGAAGAATTTGTCCAATTAGCAGAAATGCCAGTAGCAGAAACTTTCGCAGGTCAAGAAGAGATCTTAGAAGCTTGGGAAGCTTTCATGGTTCTTCGCACTCAAGCACAAAAAGCTTTGGAAGAAGCGCGTAACGCTAAAATTATTGGGAAATCACTTGAAGCGCATTTGACCATCTATGCAAGTGCGGAGGTGAACACGCTCTTGACTGCTTTGGATAGTGACATTGCGCAACTCCTCATCGTGTCTCAATTGACTGTAACAGAAGAAGCAGCGCCAGCAGATGCCTTGGCATTTGAAGAGGTTGCATTTAGTGTTGGTCATGCCGAAGGAGAAATCTGTGACCGTTGCCGGCGTGTAGATGTGACAACCACAGACCGTTCTCACAATGCCCACATCTGTGATCACTGCGCAGAAATTGTTGAAAGTCAATTTGCAGGAGCAGTAGCAGAAGGTTTTGAAAGTAAATAAAAAAGCAGAGGCTGGAACAAAAGTTCCGCCTCTTGTTTAATTTTAAAGAGATAAGGGCCTGGCACTCAAACTTTTGAGAAGAGTTTGAGGTAGGAGATATAGAAAGTAAAGCTTTCCATGTCCTATTTTTGAGTATGCAGAGGTGGAAATAAAATGGTCCGATAAAAGACCTTTTTAGGTCGAATACCTAAAAACAAGAAAGTGGGACAAAAACACATTACTTTGAAATAACCGATTTTTATCTCACTCTTTTTTTATTTATGGTATAAAAAACTCCTCACTTGGTAGGAGGAGTACGCTATTAGATTGCTTCAACGATGGGAATTGACATTTCAATCAAACGATCGGTATGGATGGTTTGAATGCCAGCCGGATTGATAGTGGATGTATCAATTTTTCGTTTGAGGAAGTAATCTCGGATTTTTACGATTTCTGGTTCCTGAACTGCGCGATATTTATTGCTGATCAAGATTTCATAGTGCGAAGGTGCTTGGGTAAAGATAACGTCTGTATTTCCAGCTGAATATGTTTCCACAAGGAAAGCATCTGTATGGGCAAGCTGATTTTGTACCAGTATACTACTGCTATTGGTCGTATTGATGAGTTTCATAATGACCTCCTGTTCTTTGGCTTTATTATAGCACTCTTGTGGGTATTTCACTAGTTTTTATTTTTATTTTGTGATTTTTTCCACATTTGAACACCCCATTGATGACTGCCACGTTTTAGCAGTTTAATGGCTTCGTCGACAGGAAACCATGAAACATGATTGAAATCTTCAAGAGGTTCAGAAATTCTTTCAAAATGAAGAACTTCGTATATGTAAGCAGGGTTGTAGTAGTGAGTGTTACGGTGACGAGAATAGAAATACTCATCAGCTTGTCCAAAATATTGACCTAGAGTAGCTGTGAAGCCTAATTCTTCTATCAATTCGCGGTCTAGGGCCTGGATATGGTCTTCGTCTTTTTCAATTTGCCCACCTGGGAGGAACCATGCTCCATTTGGTGCTTGCACAAGAACGATACGCTCTTTTTTCTCGTCTGGGATTACAGCATAGACACCATAGCGAGCTGTATAATCTACATTTGGGATTTTTTCTCCGAAAGTTGGTAGAGACATAGCAAGCTCCTTTCAAAAGCTGAGTTTTCAATTATTATACTAAAAAAAATGAGAAAAGACTAGCTGGAATAGTTAGAAAATTCAAAAAGGAACTGATTTGAAATGAAGGGAGAGACAAAAAATCGGGAAGCTGAAATTTGAAATTTTTTAGCATTTCCGCGTTTTCGAGTAGGGCTCTAAAATAGTTTCTCTATGGCTAAAAAAGCTAGGAAGTGATTTTTTAGGTTGAAAATAAAGAACCTTTCAGAGTATACGATAAATGAACTTAACAGATTGGAAACAGAGTAGAGGAAGACTGTATCTTATCAGTTATAAAAGCTTACATTTTACTATGTGAGAGGCTATTCAGTAGTAATTGACATACTCCATTTTGTAAATTGAATAGAAAAAGAGTTTGAAACAACTTGGTTTCAAACTCCTTTGGGTTATTTATTTTTGTGCAGATTTGATGAGAATGTTTCCAGAAGAAGTCATGACTGCTCGAAGTTCTTTTTGATTTGGATTTTCTAGATAAAAATCTGTGATGGCGTCTTCAATCTGATCTTGCATAGTACGACGAAGTGGGCGTGCTCCCATTTTTGGATCGTAGCCCAAGTCAACCAATTTTTCTTTGACTTTATCAGTGACATGAAGGTGGATGTCGTTGGTTGCTAAGCGTTTATTGACATCTTCCAGCATGAGATCTACGATTTGAAGAAGATTTTCTTTGCTAAGAGGCTGGAATTCGATGATGCCATCAAAGCGGTTCATGAATTCAGGGCTGAAGAAGTTGCCTAATTGTCCTAAGACCGAATTGGTTCGTCCTTCGCGTGCGGCCCCAAAGCCAACAGATGCTTCCGCTTTGCCCGTTCCAGCATTGGAAGTCATGATGATAATCGTATCTTCAAAGCTAACAGTTCGACCTTGACCATCCGTCAAGCGTCCATCATCCAAGACTTGAAGGAACATGTGCATGACATCAGGATGAGCTTTTTCCACCTCATCCAATAGAATGAGTGAATAGGGATTACGACGGACTTTTTCAGTTAATTGACCAGCTTCTTCATAGCCGACGTATCCTGGAGGAGCTCCGACCAATTTGGCAACAGCATGTTTTTCCATGTATTCGGACATATCGAAGCGAATCATGCTATCTGCTGAGCCGAAGAGTTCGATGGCTAACTGCTTAGATAATTCTGTTTTACCGACACCAGTAGGTCCAACAAAGAGGAAGGAACCAATCGGGCGATTTGGTGTGCCAAGACCCACACGATTACGACGAATGGCTTTGGCGATTTTATCCACAGCATCATCTTGTCCGATAACATGTGTTTTCAAATCGCTGGCAAGATGGATCAGCTGACTTTGCTCTTTTTCTTTCAAATCACCGACAGGAATATTGGTTTTTTGCTCCACGATAGCTTCAATTTCCTTCTCCGTAATGAGAGGGATTTCGTCTTCATTGAGACTTGTTTTTTGCATTTCCTTGTATTTGGCAATCTGGTCACGATAGTATGCTGCTTTTTCGTAATCTTCATCACGTGTGGCTTGTGCTTTACGGTTTTCCGCATCAATCAAGCGTTGGTCAATTTCTTTTGGATCCACAAAATTAAGTGTCAAGTTCATCTTAGACCCTGCTTCGTCCAAGAGGTCAATGGCCTTGTCGGGCAAGAAACGATCTTGAATATAGCGATTAGACAAGTTGGCAGCAGCTTCGATAGCTTGGTCCGTATAGCGAACATGATGGTAATCTTGGTACTTGCTTTGAATGCCTTTTAGTATGGTAATGGTTTCTTCGACACTCGGTTCGTCTACTTTAACTGGCTGCATGCGGCGTTCCAGAGCAGCATCTTTTTCGATAATGCGATACTCATTTAGAGTGGTCGCACCCACTAGTTGTAACTCACCGCGCGCAAGAGCAGGTTTCAGGATATTTCCAGCGTCCATATTGCCATCGCCAGCAGAACCAGCGCCGACGATTTCGTGAATCTCATCAATGAAGAGAATGACTTCACGACGGTTGCGGATTTCTTCCATGAGTTTTTGCATGCGCTCTTCAAATTGTCCGCGGATACCCGTACCTTGTACTAGGCTAACTACATCTAAGCGGATGACTTCGCGTCCTTGTAATTTCTGAGGGACATCACCGTCAACAATTTTTTGAGCTAAGCCCTCAACAACAGCTGTCTTACCAACCCCAGGTTCTCCGATGAGGACGGGATTATTTTTAGTACGACGATTGAGAATTTCGATGACACGACGGATTTCCTCATCGCGACCGATAACAGGGTCAATATCACCGCGGCGGGCAATTTCTGTCACGTTGATTCCAAACTCTTCCAATAAACTATTTGGTTGCTGAGGAGCTTGTGGATGACGTGGAGGAAAGTTACCATTGCGACCACCGCCGCCTGCTTGTGTTGGAGGAGTCTGTCCATAATTTGGGTTTCCAGCAGGAGTATGGCCAGCTAGTCCGCCAATATTATTGAAGAATTCACTGAATGGATCCATATTATTTGGATTTCCCAAATCACCTAAGCCTTTCAAAATAGTATTGTTTGGATCAGTTTTCATAATTTGGTAACAATTATGACAGAGATCAACCTTTTGTTGTTTTCCATTTAGATTCGTATAAAGATGAATGGTTGCATCGTTGATTTTGCAGTTATGACATAACATAGTTGGTCCTCGTTTCTTTCAAGATTCCTTTTTTGTTAATTAGTCAAAAAAGGTCAGACACAATTTAATTATAACAAGTTTTAGGTAAAATGCAAGAATCTGCTACGCTTTTGAAGGAATATTTACAACCAAAAGTTTTGAGAAATACTAAGAAACTGGCAAAAATCAAAGACTTTTTAGCAGAAATATGGTACACTATTGCTATATAAAAATAGAGGAGTTTTGATATGGAATCACATTTGGTGAGAATTATTAGCCGCTTGGAAGCAATGGCTTCGGATGGTGGAACCTTAAAACGTAATTTTGAACGCGAAGGCGTAGTAGTTGCAGAAGTTGCTTACAGCCATGACGAAGAAAACGGCTCAGTATTTACTTTGCGTGATGTTGCTGCTCGCGAAACTTATACATTCGATAGCATTGACTTGATCGCAATGGAAATTTATGAATTGTTGTACTAAAAAGAGGCACGGAAGTGCTTTTCTTGTGTCTTTAAATGCATAAAACAAAAATTATTGCATAATTATTCTATTTGTTTTGGGGCTACTTTAATTATGGAGCTATCGTGACTCTGATTGTCGCTATTTGTGTGGTTTTTTTTGGTAGTATTTTAGGAGTATTGCTGGCTTTTGCTCAGCGTAGCCGCTTTCGTCCATTGGCTTGGTTAGCCAATATCTACATTTGGGTTTTCCGTGGGACGCCCATGGTTGTGCAGATTATGATTGCTTTTACTGTAATGCATATTGCTGCGCCAACCATTCAATTGGGAATTTTGGATGTGGATTTATCACGTTTATTGCCAGGGATTATCACTATTTCCATGAACTCAGGTGCCTATGTATCAGAGACAGTTCGTGCGGGTATCAATGCGGTGCCAAAAGGGCAATTGGAAGCCGCTTATTCATTAGGAATTCGTTCAGGACAGGCTATGCGCTTAGTCATCATGCCTCAGGCGATTAAAAATATTTTACCAGCTTTGGGAAATGAATTTATTACCATCGTAAAAGATAGTTCACTTCTGTCGACCATTGGGGTCATGGAGCTTTGGAATGGGGCAATGACGGTTCAGTCAACGACTTATGTACCTCTCACACCGCTTTTATTTGCAGCATCTTATTACTTGATCATGACTAGTATTTTGACAGTTATTATGCAATTCTTTGAAAAGACCCTCAATAAAGGAGGTCAACATGTCTGAGACACTTATTTCAATTAAAAATCTTCATAAATATTTCGGAAACAATGAAGTCCTTAAAGGGATTGATTTAGATATCGAACAAGGAGAGGTTGTGGTCATTATTGGACCTTCTGGTTCAGGGAAATCCACTTTCTTGCGGACGATGAATTTGTTGGAAGTTCCTACCAAGGGGACTATTGCTTTTGAGGGTGTGGATATCACGGATAAATCCAACGATATTTTCAAAATGCGGGAAAAAATGGGCATGGTCTTTCAACAGTTCAATCTTTTTCCAAATATGAATGTGCTGGATAATATCACCCTTTCACCGATTAAGACGAAGAAAATTTCTAAGGCACAAGCGCAGTCAATTGCCCATGATCTTTTAGGAAAAGTTGGTTTACCTGAGAAGGCTCTTGCCTATCCTCAAAGTTTGTCAGGTGGTCAGCAGCAGCGTATTGCCATTGCCCGCGGACTGGCCATGGATCCAGATGTTCTTCTCTTTGATGAGCCGACCTCTGCTTTGGATCCTGAAATGGTAGGTGAGGTGCTTGCTGTGATGCAGGATTTGGCAAAATCTGGTATGACGATGGTTATTGTGACTCATGAAATGGGATTTGCGCGTGAAGTGGCAGATCGTGTTATTTTCATGGATGGCGGGGTAATTGTGGAGCAGGGGACACCTGAGGAAGTCTTTGAATACACTAGAGAACCACGGACTAAGGACTTTTTGAGTAAGGTTTTATAAGAAAGCGAAGGAATTCGCTTTTTTTTCTGCAATCGCAAGGATATTTTGTGGACAATACCTCTATTTTTCTTAAAAAATGATATACTAGAATTATTAGAAAATTTTAATCTTGGATGACTGCGTTATGAAATGGAGGGTGGAAAATTGATTTTGCTAGATGGAAAGCTACATACTCCTTACAGGGTCATCAGTATCGATCTACCGGAGGAAAGTCAACGTCATTTGTCCAATTTGGGCTTAATTGTTGGTCGTTCATTACAGGTGATTTCAAAGACAAAAGACAGTGCGATTTTGATGTTGAAAGCCAGTCGTTTGGCTTTCGATAAAAGTATTTTACAGCAGATTGAGGTGGAAGAGGAAGCAAGGGAGGTTGCTGCGATTCCCTTATCTGAACTCAAGGTCGGTCAATCTGCTCATATCGCTGGTATCTTTGCTATGCAGGAGTCCAACTCAACCAGCTGATTCACTTCAGGGTAGCTGCGCTTGAGGATGGACAGGAGTCGCAGTTCCAGTGAAATGGCTTGACGATGTAGTCGTCTGCTCCCAGCTCAAATCCTTGGTATTGTTTTTCAATGTCCGAAACTGCAGATAAAAAGAGCGCAGGCATGGAAGAAGTCTGGCGGATGTGACGTAGTATATCAAAGCCAGAGCCATCTGGTAACATGATATCTAAAATAGCTATGTAAAGCCAGCAATTTCAAGGCTATCAGTCACCATTTTTAATATATCTGGATTATCATCCACCAACAGAATTTTTCGATCTTTTAGGGTCATATTCTCACCTCAAAAATAGTGTTTGATTGTCTTGGACGAGCCGACCAACGGATTGGATCCTAAAGCGCGGGAAGAAATTCGGAACCTCATTCGTAGTCTACCAGAACGCTTTCAGACCACTGTTATGATTTCGTCGCATGCGCTGGATGAAATTGAAAAAATGGTAACCAAGATTGGCATTATCGGGAAGCTTCTTCCTATGTGGTCAGATCAGAAGGTGGCAGGCGCGATTGAACGCTTGGTAAGGGCTGGAATTGCGGTTTATCGAGTAATGGAAGTGACCCAGTCGCTGGAAGAGCTCTTTCTTGATTTTACAGAAAGTGATAGTTTATAGGAGGAAAATATGTGGAAATTAATGAAGATTGAAATATGGAAGTATCGAGGCGTGCCCATGTTTCGACTCTTAACTCTAGCTGTGGTCATCACACTTTTGGTTTCTGCGACAGCTATTTTTCAGATAAATGATAGCAAGGAATTAGCAGATCCCATCAGCGTCTATACGGTGATGGATAGTATCGCTTTTATCAATGTCATTCTTTTGCCAACTATTTTAGCGGGAATAGCCAGTATGGCGGTGCAGCTAGAAGAGCGACATAATATGTGGAAAGTTCTAGCTAGTAGTGGTGTGGCCTACAGAGTGCTCTATCGGACAAAATTTCTTTATATCTATGCTTGCTATGTACTGATGCAGCTACTTGAGTGGGCATGCGTAGTGATTCTCCTAAGATGGCGTGGATTTACAGGGCATGTACCAGTTGAAAAATTAGTCTTCTATGGGCTGTCTATTCTTGCTATTTCTGGATGTTTACTCTTGCTACATTATGTAATTAGTCTTAAATGGAGCAATCAGTTAGTGAACCTATCTATTGCGGTGTTGGGATCTTTGATGGGAATTATCATTATATTGATATCTAAATCCCTGATGATGGTACAACCCTATAGTTGGTATGGATTTTTGATGAGTGTGCATTTTGAAAAAGTAGGAGATAGATTTGTCAAACATCTAGGAGAGATGAGTAGCTATCCTCTCAGTGCTTCATTGTTATTGGGAATTCTAGTCTATCAACTAGGAAAAAGAATGAAAGTGGGGGGAGTAAAATGATAACCTTATTAAAAATTGAATGGATGAAGTTAAAAAGGTCCCGAATTTGGCTACCCATATTCATTTTACCTTTAATTTCGGTCCTATATGGTAGTGTTAACTTTGCGGCAAATCGCTCTGTTTTACAGCGAGAGTGGCTAAGTCTGTGGACACAGGTTTATCTCTTTTATGGAGCATTTTTCTTTCCTTGTCTGATTGGCATTATCTGCGCCTATATATGGTACAGCGAACACAAGCGCAATTCCCTCAGGCTCTTACTGACGTCAGCTTTTTCACTCAGCCAGCTAATTTGGGCGAAAATGCTACTGGCATTTGGACTTGTTTTGCTATCACAAATCTATTTTTGGGTCCTTTATGGCATTAGTGGGTTGCTTTTCCAATTTGAAATGTCTTTTCCATTAGAATTGTTCTTTTGGGCATTGATAACCAGCCTCTTTTCTCTCGTTATTGTGAGTATCCAATGCTAATTTTCTCTACGGATAAAGAGTTTCGCTCCACCTGTTGCTTTGTCTATGTTACTTGGAATCGGGGGATTTGTAGTTCCCGCCCAAAATATTCTTCCTGAATAGTCTTATCTTTTAGCTAGTTCAAAATTGTCTCTCTCTATCAATCAAATGACGTCACCCCATTTAGATTTGGCAGTGGGTGTTTGGATGCGAGTATAGCCTTCTCCTTATCCTCACTTTTGTTGGATTGCAGAGACATTTTCTAAGGAAATTTTTGCGGTAGTAGCAGAACAATTCTTCCGAACGTTCGGGCGACTTTAAATAGCAACTCTAGTCAGCTTGTCTAATTTTTAGTATAATGTAGAAAAGATCTGATGAGGTGACTTATGGCATTGATTGATGGAAAAGCTTTAGCGGCGAAAATGCAAGGAAAATTAGCAGAAAAAACAGCCCAACTCAAAACAGAAACAGGCAGAGAACCAGGTTTGGTTGTGATTTTGGTCGGAGAAAACCCAGCTAGTCAGGTCTATGTGCGCAATAAGGAACGCTCAGCTTTGGCAGCAGGATTCCGCAGCGAAGTGGTGCGTGTAGAAGAGTCCATTTCAGAAGATGAGCTCTTGCAGCTGATTGACAAATACAACCAGGACCCAGAATGGCATGGTATTTTGGTGCAACTCCCTGTACCAGACCACATTGACGAGGAAAAAGTTCTCTTTGCCATCTCACCTGAAAAAGATGTGGACGGTTTCCATCCAACCAACATGGGTAAATTTTGGTCTGGTCATCCTGTCATGATTCCGTCAACTCCTGCTGGTATCATGGAAATGTTCAAGGAATACAGTGTGGAGTTAGAAGGGAAGAATGCTCTGGTCATCGGACGCTCCAATATTGTCGGTAAACCCATGGCTCAACTCTTACTAGATGCCAATGCAACAGTGACGATTGCCCATTCACGGACCAAAAAATTGGCTGAGTTGGCGCGTCAAGCGGATATTTTGGTGGTTGCTATCGGACGAGCAAAATTTGTCACAGCTGACTTTGTCAAGGAAGGTACGGTTGTCGTTGATGTCGGTATGAACCGTGATGAAAATGGTAAGCTCTGTGGCGACGTGGATTTTGCAGCGGTGGAACCTATCGCAAGTCTCATTACACCAGTTCCAGGTGGTGTGGGGCCAATGACCATTACTATGCTCATGGAACAAACTTTCAGAGCTTTTGAAGCGAGTCTGAAAGATTAAAATCAGTCTTCCGACCGATAGAAAAACTTCTTGGACAGGGTATACTAGACTCAATCCTAAATATTTTCATAATCTCCTGAAAACAGCAGCTATAAGGTTGCTGTTTTTTTGCGTGTTGACACAGATTCTCTGGTGTATTTTCCCACCTTTATACAAAAAAATGGTATAATTGTATAGATGTTCAAGAGAAAAAAGAAGGGGAGTCATGTCGGATTATTTGTCGGTCAGTCATTTGACCAAATATTTGAAATTAAAGTTTGATCGAGATCCCTATTTAGAAAAGGTCTATTTGACGGGGCAGGTTTCCAATTTCCGCAAGCGCCCGACTCATCAGTATTTTTCGCTCAAAGATGATAAGGCAGTTATTCAAGCGACGGTTTGGGCAGGTATTTACAAAAACCTTGGCTTTGATTTGGAAGAAGGGATGAAGGTCAATGTAGTGGGGCGCGTACAGCTCTATGAGCCCAGTGGATCCTATTCCATCATCATTGAAAAAATTGAACCAGATGGCATTGGGGCTCTGGCTATTCAGTTCGAGCAACTAAAAAATGCCCTTCAAAAAGAAGGTCTATTTAAGTCCGAGTTTAAGCAGGATTTGCCAAGGTTTGTCAAGAAGATTGGGGTGATTACGAGTCCAAGTGGTGCGGTCATCCAGGATATTATCACGACTGTTTCCCGCCGTTTTCCAGGCGTGGAAATTGTACTCTATCCGACCAAGGTTCAGGGACCTGGTTCTGCTGAAAATGTAGTAGAAAATATTGTGCGGGCTAATCGTCGGGATGATTTGGATGTTCTCATTGTAGGACGCGGTGGTGGTTCTATCGAAGACCTCTGGTCTTTCAATGAAGAAATCGTCGTGCGGGCCATATTTGAATCGCGACTCCCTATCATTTCCAGTGTGGGACATGAGACGGATACAACTTTGGCGGATTTCGTCGCCGATCGCAGAGCAGCAACTCCGACAGCAGCAGCTGAGCTTGCAACACCTGTGACAAAAATTGATGTCTTGCAGCACCTTCATCAACAGGAAAAACGAGCGCATAAGGCCTTGACCAATCGTATCCAATATCTGGATAGCCAATTGAAACGCATTCGTCAATCGGTCATTTTTCGTCAACCAGAACGCTTGTATGATGGTTATTTGCAAAAATTGGATCGCTTATCTAGTGGGTTGGCAGACCGAATGGTCTACCACCATCGGGAGAAAGTCCAAAAAAAAGCTCTCTTACAGCACCGCTTATTGGCTCTTGATTTGGAACAAAAAGTGGCACGGATAAGCGAGAAGGTCAGCCAGCAAGAGCGATTGCTTAGAAGCAACATGGCCAATATCTATGACAATAAGTTGGCACGTGCCGAAAAGTTGATGGAAGCCCTGATTATGCTAGATACTACGCGTATTGTGGCACGCGGCTATGCTATGGTGGAACAAGAAGGGCAAATCATCGACAGCGTAGAAAAAATAGATCAAGAAATACCACTGATCATCCGCATGCAGGATGGTCAGGTGGAAACAGAGGTAAAAAATGTCCAAAGAAAAGAAAACATTTGAAGAAAATTTGCTAGTACTGGAAGAAATTGTAACCAAATTGGAGCAAGGTGATGTTCCTTTGGAAGAGGCGCTTGCTGAATTTCAAAAAGGCGTGATCTTATCAAAAGATTTGCAAAAAACCTTGACAGAGGCTGAAAAAACACTGGTCAAAGTCATGCAAGCAGATGGTACTGAGACAGAAATGGAAGTCTAATGGAAAAGTTAGCTGGAATTGATACGGCCATTCGGCGCTATTATGCTAGTCAGGACGCTATTTCAAGTGACTTGATTGAGGCTATTTTGTATTCAGTCGATAGTGGTGGCAAGCGGATTCGTCCACTCATGCTCCTGCAAGTACTGGAAGGATTTGGTCTGGAATTGAAAGAAGCTCACTTTGATGTGGCAGCTGCGGTGGAGATGATTCATACAGGTAGCCTGATACACGATGACCTTCCTGCCATGGATGATGATGACTATCGCCGAGGACGTTTGACCAATCACAAAAAATTTGATGAAGCGACTGCTATTTTAGCAGGTGATTCGCTCTTTTTGGATGCCTATGGCTTAATAGCAGAGGCTGATTTGCCTGCAAGGATACAGGTGCGGTTGGTTCAAGCCTTATCGCGTTTTTCTGGGACTTTCGGAATGGTCGGTGGACAAAAACTTGATATGGCTGGTGAAGGTAGACGCTTGAGTTTAGAAGAATTGCAAGCCATCCATGCTGGGAAAACAGGGGCGCTCTTGACCTTTCCGTTTTTGGCAGCGGGAATTATCGCGGAGAAGGACGAGAAGATCTGTGGTCAATTAGTTCAAGCTGGTAGTTTGATTGGTCATGCTTTTCAGGTGCGCGACGATATTTTGGATGTGACGGCCACCTTTGAAGAAATCGGCAAGACGCCTCAAAAAGACTTGGTAGCTGAGAAATCAACCTATCCAAGTTTGTTTGGTTCGGACCAATCTTATCACGTCCTCAACCAAGACTTGGATCAAGCGATAGCTATTTTCCAAAAATTAGAAGAACAAGAAGGGTTTGATGCGAATCAAATTCTCCAAATGATAGAAAGGTTGAGACTTCATGCCTAAGTAAAGAGTGGATGTACTGGCTTTTAAGCAAGGGTTGTTTGAGACGCGTGAACAGGCTAAGCGTGGCGTCATGGCTGGGCTAGTGGTTAGCGTGCTCAACGGTGAGCGTTATGACAAGCCAGGTGAAAAAATTGATGAATCAACTGAACTGAAACTCAAGGGAGAAAAGCTCAAATATGTTAGCCGTGGTGGACTCAAATTAGAAAAAGCTCTGCAGGTTTTTGATATTTCAACGGAAGAGAAAACGACCATTGATATCGGGGCTTCAACGGGGGGATTCACAGATGTAATGCTGCAAAGTGGCGCCAAGTTGGTCTATGCAGTGGATGTCGGTACCAATCAACTAGTTTGGAAATTGCGTCAGGACGAGCGTGTACGTTCCATGGAACAGTACAATTTTCGTTATGCCAAAGCCTCTGATTTCACAGAAGGCTTGCCAGAGTTTGCCAGGGCGGTCAGGTTGTAGCGCTGATCAAACCTCAATTTGAAGCGGGGCGCGAAGCCATTGGCAAAAATGGTATTGTACGAGACAAGGCAGTGCACATAGCTGTTCTTAAAAAAGTAACAGATTTTGCGGTGGATTATGGATTTACAGTTAGAGGCTTAGATTTTTCACCGATTCAGGGTGGTCATGGCAATATCGAATTTTTGGCTCATTTGGAAAAATCTGCTGTAGCTGAAAATTTTGTCAGCTCTGCTATTGAACCAATCGTAGAAAAAGCACATGAGGAGTTTAAAAAAGATGAGAAAGAGTGAACGTTTACAAGTCATTAGGGACATGGTGCTGCTCTATCCAATTGATACGCAGGAAGAAATTGTTGAGCGCTTGAGGGGAATGGACATTGTGGCAACTCAAGCTACGGTGTCACGAGATATCAAGGAACTGGGGATTGTTAAGGTACCTTCAAAGGATAGTGGCTACATTTATGGTTTGCCAAAATCTTCAGCTTTGAAACATCAAATGAGTAACATTTTAGAAGTAGAAAAAATGGGCAATATGCTGAATGTGAAGTTGGTGCCGGGAAGCTCTACGGTGGTGAAACGCCATATTATCGATCGTTTTGCAGACCAGCTCTTCAGTATTATCGCAGATGATGATAGTCTCTTGATGATTGTCAAAGATGAAGAATTTTTGCCAGAATTGGAAGAAAACTTGAAAGTTTGGTAGGCTATGTTACTGGAAATTTCGATTAAAAATTTCGCTATTATCGAGGAAGTTCGTCTGGCTTTTGACAAGGGGATGACCGTTTTAACCGGGGAAACAGGTGCAGGAAAATCCATTATTATTGATGCTATGAATCTGCTCTTGGGTGCGCGTGCGACAACGGATGTCATTCGTCATGGCAAGCCAAAGGCGGAGATGGAAGGGCTCTTTTTAGTGGAGAAGGACAGAGCACTTTTTGATTATCTAGAAGAGCAAGGCATTGAAGCGACAGAAGAATTGATTATCCGTCGCGAAGTATTGGCAAATGGTCGATCTATCAGTCGGATTAATGGCCAGTTGGTTAATTTGTCTGTCTTAAAAGAAGTTGGTCAGCATTTGGTCGATATCCACGGTCAGCATGATCAGGAAGAACTGATGAAAGGTCAGCATCATATTGGACTGCTGGATTCCTTCGGTCAGGAAGATTTTTGGAATTTAAAATCAGACTACCAAGCTGCTTTTGAGACCTATCGGACCATTCGCAAACTGGTCTTGGACAAGCAAAAAAATGAGCAAGAGCACAAAGCGCGGATTGAAATGCTGGAGTTTCAAATGGCAGAGATAGAAGCGGCTGCGCTCCAAAGTCAGGAAGACCTGAACTTGATGAAAGAGCGAGAAAAATTGCTCAACCACAAGCAAATTGCAGATACACTGACCATGACATGGAAAGTTTGGAAGAATACGATGTTGAGTATAAGGAAATAGCTAGTAGCCTGAGCGATTCTTATTACGTTTTAGAAGATGTGACCAAGCGTTTGGGTGATCTCTTGGATGATATGGACTTTGATGGCAATCGTCTCTTGCAGGTGGAATCACGTTTGGATTTGATTCATTCAATTACGCGAAAATACGGTGGTACCGTGGATGATGTCCTCCATTATTTCTCCAAAATCACAGACGAATACAATCATCTGACGGGCGCAGATTTATCGGAACAGGATTTGGAAAGCCAACTTAAATCAGCCGAGTATGCCTTGGTAGAATTAGCTGGAAAACTGAGTCAAGAACGCCATCGTTTAGCAACTGTACTGGAGGAAGAGATTCGCCAGGAATTACAAGATTTGTACATGGAGAAAGCACGTTTTCAGGTACAATTTTCAAAGGCAAAATTTAGCCGTCAGGGAAACGAACAGATTGAGTTTTGTCTCGCCTTATGCTGGCCATCAAATCTGCCTTTTCGCGTCGTGAAGATAAAACGTCTATCGTTTTTGATGAAGTTGATACAGGTGTTTCTGGCCGTGTTGCGCAAGCCATTGCCCAAAAAATATATAAAATCGGACAACATGGTCAAGTGCTTGCTATTTCGCATTTACCTCAGGTTATCGCCATCGCCGATCATCAATTTTTCATAGAAAAAGTGTCTGATGAAGCGAGCACCGTGTCTCGTGTCCGATTGCTGGCAATGGATGAACGTGTAGAAGAAATTGCAAAAATGCTGGCTGGGGATCAGGTGTCAGAGGCAGCTCGTACTCAGGCTAGAGAATTATTGGCAAAATAAGAGTGAGACAAAAAAGTCTCGAGTAGAGATGTTTTTCATGAACTGTAGCAAGTCTGGTGAACCATTTCGTTTGGGAATGAAATGAGTTTTTCTTAAAACTTTTGTTCAAAGTTGGGAACATGATTTGTTAATGCTAGGTACTTTCAATAAAATCTTAAAAAATGAGTGTGGAACTCTTTTTGGCTTCAACTCATTGATCATCACTTTGCTGAGAAAGGAATCATCGTGACAGAAAAAGAAGAGCAGATTTTGCATCAAACTGAGCAATTTGTCCAAGAGAAATTAACCGGTGAAGCTAGCGGACATGATTGGTGGCATATTGGGCGTGTGCGCAATTTAGCTAAGAGAATAGCAACAGAAGAAGGAGCGGACTCTTTCGTTTGTCAATTAACTGCGCTCTTGCATGATATAGCCGATGAGAAAATTGCAGGAACAGAAGAAGCGGGGTTAGCTCAGGTACAAGCATGGCTCGATGAGCAAGAAGTAGAGCACTCTGTGCAAGAAACTGTTCTTCACATTATCAAACACATGTCCTACAAAGGCGGGACACAGCTAGATGTTCAGTTAACCTTAGAAGGTCAGGTTGTGCAGGATGCAGACCGTTTGGATGCCATCGGGGCTATCGGCATAGCTAGGACCATGGCGTTTTCAGGTAATAAGGGACGTCTGATTCATGATCCCAACTTGACTGTGCGAGAAAATATGACGCAAAAGAGTTGATGAACACTGAGACGGCTAAAAAACTAGCAGCGGAGCGGCATGTCTTTCTTGAAAACTACCTAGAACAATTCTATGCAGAATGGGAAGGAAAGCGCTAGCTAAATTGATAAATGCTTACCCCAACCATTTCCATTTTTTCAATTCTTTGATATAATGGAGAAGATCAGACTAGAAAGAAAAAGTAGGAAGAGATATGACGACTATTAAAATCGTAACGGACTCAAGTACCACTATTGAACCAGAATTGGTAGCAGAATTGGGGATTACAGTTATTCCACTCTCTGTCATGGTGGACGGAGTTGTCTATTCAGATAATGATTTGGAAGAAGGTCAATTTTTGCAGCTCATGCGCACTAGCAAGGCACTTCCAAAAACAAGTCAGCCACCAGTTGGTTTGTTTGCAGAAATGTTCTCTGATCTTGCTAGCGATGGTAGCCAAATCATTTCTATTCACTTGTCACATGCCCTATCTGGTACTGTAGAAGCTGCCCGGCAGGGGGCGACCTTGTCTGGTGCAGATGTGACGGTAATTGACTCAAGCTTTACAGACCAAGCAGCTAAGTTTCAAGTGGTTGAGGCGGCTCGTATGGCAAAAGCTGGCGCTACAAAAGAAGAGATTCTTACGGCTATAGAACGAGTGAAAGACAAGACAGAGCTTTATATCGGTGTTTCTACTCTTGAAAACCTAGTTAAAGGTGGTCGTATCGGTCGCGTGACGGGGCTCCTGAGTTCCCTTCTCAATATACGTGTCATTATGCAAATGAAAGACCACCAGCTCAATCCGATTGTCAAAGGACGTGGAGCGAAAACGTTCAAAAAATGGTTGGACGAATTTATCGACGATCTGTCCGATAAGAAAGTTGCTGAATTAGGAATTTCTTACGCAGGGACTCCTGCCTTTGCTCAGGAAATTAAAGACAAGTTGCAAGCATACGTGCCACAACCTATTTCAATTTTAGAGACCGGCTCTATTATCCAGACTCACACGGGTGAAGATGCTTGGGCGATTTTAGTACGCTATGAATAATCGAACATTATTACAGGTGCTGGTCATCTTTTTTGCCAGCCTTTTGGCTTTTATTTTCTTTTTTCAGCTTTTGGTGCCAATAGCTGAGCCAGTCCTCACCAAGAAGGATTATGAAGTGGCTAAGCCTAGTCAAGTTCATTATGTAGCCTTGGGAGACTCCCTTACTCAAGGTGTGGGGGATGTGACAGGACAAGGTGGCTTTGTTCCCTTGCTATCTCAAAGCTTGACAAATGAATATGGTTACCTTATGACGACCAATAATTATGGTGTTTCTGGGAATACCAGCAAGCAAATTCTCAAACGCATGAAAGAAGATCCAGAAATTGGGACCAGTCTCAAAGATGCTCAGTTGATGACCCTAACTGTTGGAGGCAATGACCTGCGTAAGGTTATTTTGGACAATATTCTAGATTTAGAAGTAGCTACTTTTGACCAACCGCAAAAAGACTACAGCCATCGTCTGGAAAGAATTATTAATCTAGCTCGGAAGGACAACCCTGATTTATCGATTTATATCTTAATTGGAATCAGACGACGGAAGAGACAATTAAAGGCAAAGACAGGGTTTATTTTGTACCTATCAATGACTTACTCTATCGCGGTTTAAACGGTCAGGAAGCTATCACAGAAGCTGGAGAGTCAGGCGGGCGGGTACTCAATAATCTTCTCTATGAAGAGGATCATTTTCATCCCAATAATACCGGCTATGAAATCATGAAAGAAGCAATAATGGAGAAAATTCGTGAAACAAAACAAGAGTGGACAAATAAATAGACCCAAAAATGGTTGGAAATGGGCATTTTTACTTTTACTGTCCAGTATTATGGCGCTCGGCATTGTCCTATTTGACCGCATTCAAACACCTAGGGAAGACACTAGTCGAATTGCACGTGTTGAGACGGAGGCAGATACAAAAATAGGGACTTTTTCTACGACTCGTAGCCAGTTAAATGATACTATTGTAACCTACTTGGAGTCCTATCAGACGGATCAATTTTCTTACAAACTGTACGCAACGAACCAGTTTATGCTGTTTGAAGGGATCTATGAACTTTTAGGGGCTCGGATTCCCTTATATATCTATTTTCAACCCAGTAAGTTAGAAGATGGAAGTGTTCTTTTGCGTGTTTCTGAAATTTCAGTCGGTACTCTTTCCTTACCTCGTAAAGAAGTTTTTAATTATCTCAAAAAACATTATAAGTTCCCCTATTTTGTTACTCTGGATGAAGAAAAAGCTACTGTACATGTGCAATTAAATGAAATCAAAAATAGTCTAAAAATATATGTAAAAGCCAATACGATTGACCTTTACAATGACCAGATTATTTTCGACATTTATAGAAAAAAATAGGAAAAAGATGTGCTAAAACTTGACCAATTCAAGTTTTTTAGGTAAGATAAGAGAGTGAGTAATAACTCAGAAAATTATTGGAGGACTTAGCAAAATGGCTAATAAACAAGATTTGATCGCAAAAGTTGCAGAAGCAACTTCATTGACTAAAAAAGACTCAGCAGCAGCAGTTGATGCAGTATTTGCAGCAGTAGCTGACTGCCTTTCAGCTGGTGAAAAAGTTCAGTTGATTGGCTTTGGTAACTTCGAAGTTCGCGAACGTGCAGCTCGTACAGGTCGCAACCCACAAACTGGTGCAGAAATCACTATCGCTGCATCAAAAGTTCCAGCGTTCAAAGCTGGTAAAGCCCTCAAAGACGCAGTTAAATAAGGCGGTAAGTCAGAAATCTTTGATTTCGTAGACGTACTCTGTCAGGAATGCTAGGTTTCTCACAGTTTCTCGGAACAAAGAGAGACCAGTAGTCCATGACGAAAACGTCAAAAAGACCCATCTTATCAAGGTTTCTCCTTGGTGATGGGTCTTTTTGTCACGGTTTCAAGTGTTGGAAACTGGAATTGGTAGGTTAGAAGTGGGACAAAAAATGAGTGGTTTCTAGCCTTGCAAAGCTTAATTACTTGAGAGGTAAGTATTTTGAATGTCTAAATACTGAAGGAAGTGACTCATTTTGCCTTAAAACCAAACAAAAGGCCAGTTCTGGAGTGAACTGGTCTTTCAGGAGATTTATGAAAAATTTAGGATACACTTACAGTATAAAGAAAAATACTCTCTTTGCCATCAGTCTGAGGGCTGATTTTACAACTCTCACTGTTTATGCTAGGATAATAAATTGTGAGGAGAACATCATGAATATTCGCCGTGCCTAATTATCTGATATTCCCGTATTGAATGCTTTATTACAAGAGGTTTTACAGGTCCACCATACTGCACGCCCCGATTTGTTTTCTGCTAGTGGGCAGAAATTTTCTCAAAAACAACTGGAGATGTTGCTCAAAGATGATAGCAAGAACGTATTTGTTTATGAGAAGAATGGGCAGGTTCTCGGTCATCTTTTTTGTGAGGTTATCGAGCTGGATAGTACCATTCTGGAGCCTGTCAAGACTCTCTTTATTGATGATTTATGTGTGACTACCACTGCGCGTGGTCAAAAAATCGGTGAAAAACTCTATGATTTCACTGTAAACTATGCTAAGAAAATCGGCTGCCACAACTTGACTTTAGATGTTTGGAATGACAACCAAGGAGCTCTGCGGTTTTACGAGCGGATGGGAATGCAGCCTCAGAAGGTTAGAATGGAAATTCGGTTATAAGAAAATACCCTAAGGATTAGAAATCATTTCTATTCCTTGGGGTATTTGCTTTTTGTTAGACGCTACGGTTCGTGTACTCTTCGAAATGGTCAACAGTATTATTGTCTGTTACCGCCATAATCAGTTCATCTTCTTTAAAGATATAATCTGGGGAGAGTTGAATATTGAGCTCTTTGGTATATTTATTACGGTAGCCAATAATATTCAACATGTAGTTTTGACGCAACTTAAGTTGTGCCAAATTTTTACCAATCCATTTTGCAGGTGGCTGAAATTCCACAATCGTCACATGCTCATCCAATTCGATCAATTCAGTAGTATCATTGTGAAGAAGATGTTTTGCGAGTGAAATACCAGTTTCACGCTCAGGAGAGATTACTTTATCAGCACCGATTTTCAAGAGAACTTCGCGGGTTGTCTTACTCTTAGCTTTGGCAATGACTTTTGGAACACCGAGTGCTTTACAGTGCAGCACAGCAAGAACGCTCGATTCCAAGTTGTTTCCCGTTGCGATAACAACTGTGTCGCAGGCACCGATACCAGCAGAACGAAGTAAATCTTTATCTGTAATGTCACCGATAACACCACGTGTCAAGATGGCTTCTAATTGATTGATTTGCGATTCGTGGTTGTCAACAGCGATGATGTTGCTGTTGTATTTGCAGAGGGTTTTTGCGATGCTGGTACCAAATACGCCAAGGCCCAGAATCCCAATCGTTTGAGTAGGCATAAATTCTCCTTTAGACAATCATGGATGATTTTGAATAATGTAAGGTATCTTCTTTAGCAGGATTTCTCCGGGAAAGTCCCATCAAAATGGACATTGGACCAATTCGACCGAAGAACATAAGAAACATGATAATGAGTTGGCTAGCCTGCGTGAGGTTTGGCGTTAAATTCGCCGTTACTCCAACAGTTGCTAGAGCAGACATCACTTCAAAAATCAGGTGAATCAGAGGAATGGTTGGGTCGGTCACGCTGATGGCAAGAAGTCCGAAAATGAAAGTCATGGTAAAGACACTAAAGACTGCGAAGGCTTTTCGGATTGTCAAAGTATCAATGGTCCGTGACATGAAATTAGTATAAGGAAGTCCTAAAATTTCACTGCGTGCGAAGAGGATAATCGTCAAGAAAGCGGTGATTTTTAGACCACCTGCTGTACCACCTGGCGCTCCTCCAAGAAACATTTGAAAGACGTAGAGTAGAAGAGTAACAGGGTTTGCCTTGGTGTAATCAATTGTCGCAAAACCTGCTGTCCGCATGGTAACCGTTTGGAAAAAACTAGCTAAAATTTTCTCAATAAAGGATAGATGTCCGATGGTTCCAGAATTATTGAATTCTGTCAGTAAAGTAATCAAGGTTCCAGCACTCAATATGAGGGCGGTCATGCTTAGCACGACCTTAGTATGGAAGTGAAGCTTGCGGACTTGCCTTTTTTTCTTGAATTGGGTTTGAATATCAAACCAAACAGAAAAGCCAAGCCCTCCCATGATAATTAAGGCGGGAATCACCAAGTTAATGAGTGGGTTGTCAATGTAATTGACCAAGCTAACTGAACCGATATTGTCAAAACCAGCATTACAGAAGGCTGAAATGGCTAAAAAGAGAGAGGTAAATAAGCCTTTCGACCAGCCAAATTCTTGTACAAAACGAAATGCTAGTAAGATAGCGCCGAGTAGCTCAACAGTGAAAGTAAATTGAAAGACAGAAAGGATAAAGTTAGGGAAATCCCTCGTGTCATCTCGACTGAGACTTTCTTGGAGCGTTGCCATATTGACAAAACTCAATTTACGTCTAGCCCTTAAAGAAAATAGACCAATAAAACTAATTAAGCTCAATCCACCGATCTGGATTAAAATCATAGAAATAATTTGTCCAAATGTAGAGTAGGTTTCTGCGACTGGAACGGTAAATAATCCTGTCACACAGACCATGGAAATGGTTGTAAACAAGTGGTCCCAATAGGTAGCTTGTGAACTAGTGAGTTGAGAAATTGGTAAGCTTAGTAGAATTGATCCGATGAAAATAACAGCTATAAAGCTCAATATAATCCGCTGTGATGCGGTTAATTTTGCATGTAAGAAAGACATGATCTCCTCTTCTTTTAATTGAATATGAAGATATTGTAACATATTCTGGAGAAAAAAAAAGAAGAAAGGGCTAACGCACCCTTATTTGTATCGGCATGGATTTAATCTTTATGAAACTGGTCATAGTAGCGTGTAAAATTTCCAAAAAGAAAACCACAAATCACGGAAAATCCTATTGTCTGTAGCAGATTGGATGTCAATTATATGTGACATGATTTTTTTAAAAAGTTTATATCAGCTGATTTAAGCTGGTTTTTTGGAATTGTGGTATAATGATAAAATATGACAAAGGAATTTAATCATACAAGCGTTCTCTTGCACGAGACAGTTGATTTTTTAGATATAAAGCCTGATGGCATTTATGTAGATGCAACTTTGGGTGGAGCGGGGCATAGCCAATATCTGCTTAGCCAATTAAACGAAGAGGGACATCTCTATACTTTTGATCAGGATCAGACAGCCATTGAACATGCACAGATTCGGCTAAAAGAGTATATTGAGCGGGGAATGGTGACCTTTATTAAGGATAATTTCCGCAATCTGAACGCACGTTTAGCAGAAGAAGGTGTGACAGAGATTGACGGCATTTGCTATGACTTGGGTGTCTCTAGCCCCCAATTAGATGAGCGCGAGCGTGGATTTTCTTATAAGAAAGATGCGCCGCTTGATATGCGGATGAATCGCGATCAACATTTGACGGCATATGAGGTGGTTAATGCCTATGACTACCATGATTTGGTGCGCATTTTTTTCAAATATGGTGAAGATAAATTTTCAAAACAGATTGCTCGAAAAATTGAGCAAGCACGCCAGATTAAGCCGATTGAGACGACGACAGAGCTAGCTGAAATCATCAAGTCAGCTAAGCCTGCCAAGGAGCTTAAGAAAAAAGGACATCCTGCCAAGCAGATCTTCCAATCCATTCGTATCGAGGTCAATGATGAGCTAGGTGCAGCGGACGAGTCTATCCGGCAAGCTATTGACTTGTTGGCGTTAGATGGACGAATTTCGGTCATTACCTTCCATTCTTTGGAAGATCGCTTAACCAAGCAATTGTTTAAAGAAGCTAGCACGGTAGATGTTCCAAAAGGTTTGCCATTTATTCCAGAAGACATGAAAGCGCCGCTTGAATTGGTCAATCGTAAGCCAATCCTGCCAAGTCAGGAAGAATTGGATGCCAATAATCGTGCCCATTCTGCCAAGTTACGGGTGGCTAAGAAAGTCCACAAGTAAACCAGAAGGTAGCCAAACCAACTTAAACTATGTAGGTCTGCTGGTAAGATTAAAAATCTTGTTCTTATCAAACATAAGTGAGCTGCTATCGGTATTTTCGCTTCGTTCACTCTCTCGGAGACTGATTCAGGTAGAAAGTCAAGCGAAAATAACATTTTCTTATAAGTCTGAAGTTTTGGGGTCTCGGTCCCAAAGTTTAGATGTGCTGAAATAGTTAAGTAGGCTATTCGAATCAAATCGTGCGATGGCTTTAGATTGTCCAATGGATAGTTGTACATTCCAACTAAAAATAAAATTCGAAAACTTAAGGGAAATAGCAAATGAAGACCTTCTCTTCACTCTAAAATAAAAAGAGGTTTCTATGTTACAAGATCGAAAACGCGATGCGACCATGCGCGTCCTTGAAGAAAAAATAAAGACATTTAGCCGAGTAGAAAAAGCTTTTTATGGCAGCATTGTGGCCTCAGGGCTCATTTTAGCGATCGGCATTATTTTTATGCAGACCCGACTCTTGCAAGTGCAGTCTGAAATGGCCACTGTTAATCAGGATATCAGTGCCAAACAAGTCGAAATAGATGACGCCAAACAGGCACTAAACGAATTGACTCGCAGTACTCGGATGATGGAGATTGCTGAAAAGGCAGGATTGACCTTAAATAATGACAATATTGGAGTAGCTGAATAATGCCGAGAAAACGAAATCGTATTGTACGATATGCTCTGCAAAATCGTAGTTTGCCGTCTCGCAACCGGCGACGGGTTGGGCAGAGTTTAATTTTATTATCCGTCTTTATGTTTTTTGTCTTTTTGATTAATTTTGCCACTATCACTGGTACAGACAGAAAATTTGGACAGAATCTTTCAGAAGGTGCACAGAGTGTTCACCAACAAGAAATTACAGTGCAAGCACGCCGCGGTACAATCTATGATCGCTTAGGAAAGCCTATCGCAGAAGATTCAACTACCTATACTATTTATGCCGTAATTGATAAAGACTATGTATCAGCGAACAATGAGCCGTTATTTGTGCAGGAAAGTCAGTTTGATAAAGTAGCGGATATTTTAAAGGAACGTTTAGGTTTTGAGAAGGACTATGTTATCGGTCAACTAAAACTTCCCAATTTGAATCAAATTTATTTTGGTCCTCTGGGGAAAAATATCTCCTATGGAACCATGATCGATATCCAGACAGATGCTGATAAGGCTGGGATTAAAGGAATTGCCTTTGACACCAGTCCAGGGCGCCTTTATCCAAATGGAGACTTCGCCAGCTTCTTTATCGGACTTGCTCAGTTGAAAGATAACGAGGACGGCAGTCAAAGTCTCAGTGGTCGGTCAGGTTTAGAAAATGCTCTAGATGATATCTTGTCTGGTCAAGATGGAAAAATTATCTACGAGAAAGATAGCAAAGGGCGTATTTTGCCAGGAACAGAGAATGTTCAGGCGCAGACTGTTGATGGGCAGGATGTTTACACAACCTTGTCTGCAGAGTTGCAACGATCCTTGGAATCAAATATGGATGTCTTTGATGAAAAGACAAAAGGTGTCTATGCGAATGCAACATTGATGTCTGCTAAAACAGGTGAAATTTTAGCAACCACCCAACGTCCTAGTTTTGATCCTGATACAAAAGAGGGGCTAAATGACAAAAATCTAGTGTGGCGCTCTATGCTTTTTCAAGATCAGATTGAGCCTGGTTCGACAATGAAGGTTATGACACTTGCCTCTGCAATTGATTCGGGTGTTTTTAATACTACGACCACCTATTACAATGATGAATATACCATTGCAGATGCGACCATTAAAGACTGGGGGATCAACTCAGGTGCTCGGGATGCAGAATACCTCAATTATGCTCAAGGATTTGCCTTGTCTAGTAATATTGGGATGACGCGGCTGGAACAGTCAATGGGAGACGACAAATGGTTGAATTATCTCTCTAAATTCCGCTTTGGGTATCCGACTCGTTTTGGCATGATGGATGAAGCAGGTGGGATGCTACCGGAGGATAATATCGTATCTATTGCCATGAGTTCCTTTGGTCAAGGGATCAATGCCACACAAGTGCAAATGCTTCGTGCGTTTTCAGCGATTGGCAATAACGGTGCTATGTTAGAGCCTAAATTTGTGTCAGCTCTCTACGATCCAAATGCTAATTCCGTTCGTCTTTCGCAACCAGAAGTGGCGGGACATCCAGTATCAGAAAAAGCAGCCGAGGAGACGAGAAAGTACATGATTACGGTGGGGACGGATCCTTACTATGGAACTCTCTATTCAAGATCAGCAGGTGGCGCAGTTATTCAAGTATATGGCTATAATGTAGCTGTCAAGTCTGGTACTGCTCAAATTCCAAAACCAGGCGGCGGTGGGTACATGGAAGGTCCGAACGACTATATCAACTCAGTTGTTGCCATGGTTCCAGCTGAAGATCCAGAATTTATCATGTATGTCACACTACAACAACCTCAATCCTTTTCTATACTTAGCTGGCAAGATATTGTGAATCCTGTATTGAAAGAAGCGATGCTGCTGAAAGACAGTTTGAATTTAACAGCAGCCTCTCCAAATCTGGTAGGGATTGCACAAGAAACGACTTATTCTTTGGACAAGGTGATTGGACAAGTGCCTGGTCCAACAGCTGATGAATTGCGTCGGAATCTGGTGCAACCAATTGTATTGGGGAATGGTCCAGAAATCATAAAGGCTTCCTTTAAAAAAGGCGAAAACCTGGCTAGCAACCAGCAAGTGTTGCTGTTGACGAGCAACTTTTCTGAGGTTCCAGATATGTATGGTTGGACCAAGGAAAATGTTGATTTATTTAGCAAATGGCTGGATATAGATATCGTTTATGAAGGCGTAGGGGCTCGCGCGATTAAGCAAAGTGTCAAGACAGGGACTGGTCTTGACAAAACGAAAAAAATTACTATTACTTTAGGAGATTGATATGTATTCTGCTATTTTAGCAGGGATTGTGTCCTTTCTAGGGACAATTCTACTCATTCCAACCTTCATTCGTTTCTACCAACATAAACGAATTGAAGGGCAACAAATGCACGAAGATGTGAAGCAACACCGATTTAAGGCGGGAACTCCAACCATGGGTGGAACGGTCTTCTTGGCGGTAGCTATTGTCTCTACTTTACTATTTGCGACCGTCTTCCAAATGTTAACGGGTGGTGTTCTAGCTATTCTGTTCATACTATTACTCTATGGGACCATTGGATTTCTAGATGATTTCTTAAAAATTTTCCGTAAAATCAACGAAGGTTTTAAAGCAAAGCAAAAGATGGCCTTGCAGATTTTGGGAGGTTTGGTCTTCTATTTGGTGCATGTGCAAGGTACTGGTGGAGGAGAACTCAACATTTTTGGTTACTCTCTGCACCTAGGAGTCCTTTATATTTTCTTTGTGATTTTCTGGCTGGTCGGCTTTTCAAATGCTGTTAACTTGACAGATGGAATTGATGGTTTAGCTTCCATTTCGGTGGTTATTAGTTTAACAGCCTATTCTATGATTGCCATTATCCAACAACAATTTGATATTCTATTGGTCTGTGTGGCGATGATTGGTGGGCTTCTTGGTTTCTTTGTTTACAATCATAAGCCTGCTAAGATTTTTATGGGAGATGTTGGTAGTTTGGCACTTGGTGGGATGCTAGCGACGATTTCCATTGCTTTGCATCAGGAATGGACTCTACTTTTGATTGGCTTGGTCTATGTGATGGAAACTAGTTCTGTTATGCTGCAGGTTGCTCATTTCAAATATACCAAGAAAAAATATGGCGAAGGCCGTCGTATTTTCCGAATGACACCCTTCCATCATCATTTGGAGTTAGTTTAACAGCAGTCAACTGCTGTTTTTTTGTGTTATAATGAAAGAGATAGAGGAAACTATGAAATTTACAGAATTTACATTAAAAAATTACATTCAAGAAGCTTTGGCAGAAATCGACTTCGTCACAGCAACCGAAGTACAAGAAAAATTGATTCCAGTCGTCTTTTCTGGTCGTGATTTAGTCGGCGAATCAAAGACAAGTTCGGGGAAAACCCATACCTTTTTGATCCCAATTTTCCAAAAACTGGATGAAGCAGTCGATCGCAAATCGCGGACCATTCTGAAATCGAAGTCCACGTAACCAATTATGTAGGGGGAACGGATAAAAATCGTCAAATTGACAAATTGCAATCCAAACAACCGCACATCGTGATTGGGACTCCGGGACGGATCTATGACTTGGTCAAATCAGGCGATTTAGCCATTCATAAGGCAAGTACCTTTGTCGTGGATGAAGCGGATATGACTCTAGATATGGGGTTCTTAGAAACGGTTGATAAGATTGCGTCTAGCTTGCCAAAACACTTGCAGTTCTTGGTCTTTTCAGCGACTATTCCGCAGAAATTGCAGCCGTTTTTGAAGAAATATTTGACCAATCCAGTTATGGAACAAATCAAAACGCGGACGGTTATTTCGGATACTATTGAAAACTGGTTGATTTCAACCAAAGGACGCGACCGCAATAGCCAAATTTTAGAAATGACCAAACTCATGCAACCATACTTGGCTATGATTTTTGTCAACACCAAGGAACGCGCGGATGAATTGCACAGTTATTTGGTGACAAACGGTCTTAAAGCAGCTAAAATTCATGGCGATGTACTACCACGTGAGCGCAAACGGATTATGACCCAAGTCAAGAATCTTAATTACGAATACATTGTAGCGACGGATTTGGCAGCGCGCGGAATTGACATTGAAGGGGTCTCACATGTCATTAACGATGCTATTCCGCAAGATTTGTCCTTCTTCGTTCATCGTGTTGGCCGTACGGGACGTAATGGTTTATCAGGTATTGCCATCACACTCTATCAACCAAGTGATGACGCAGATATTCGTGAGCTAGAAAAACTCAACATCAAATTTCAACCAAAAGAAATCAAAAATGGGGAATTTGTCGATACTTATGATCGCGATCGCCGTGTCAATCGTGAAAAATCCCAAGAAAAATTGGATTTAGAAATGATTGGACTGGTCAAAAAGAAAAAGAAAAAAGTTAAGCCAGGTTACAAGAAAAAAATTAAGTGGGCGGTTGACGAAAAACGTCGCAAAACCAAGCGTGTGGAAGCGCGTGCCAAGGGCCGTGCGGAGCGTAAGGCGAAACGTCAAAATTTCTAAGAGTTGGAGGACTTATGTTATCAACGATTCTCAGTCTCTACCTGCAAAGCCTCTTGATTGCCATCTTGGTGGTGGTTGTGCTTAGTTTGATCTGGTTTGTCAGACGAGCAGCTAGGGGCTTAGACACGAGCTTAGAAGCTCGTCATCAGGTCCTCTATGACCTCTTGCTGATTAATTTACTAACGATTCCTATTGTCTCTTTTGGCATTTTAGGCATTTTATTGATGATGCGCGTTTGAGCTTAGCTTATTTTTAAAAATAGCGGAGCAGCGCAACCTGCGAAAAGAAAAGGAGAACTATGTACGATACGATTATTATTGGAGCGGGACCTGCTGGTATGACAGCAGCGCTTTATGCCGCTCGTAGCAATCTCAAAGTCGCTCTAGTAGAGCGCGGTATTTACGGTGGTCAAATGCAAAATACGGCAGACATCGAAAACTATCCAGGCTATGCTTTGATTTCAGGTCCTGATTTGTCTGATAAAATGTTTGAACCATTGGAAAAATTTGGCGTGGAGCATGTATTTGGTTATGTTGTGCGTGTTGAAAATGATGGATTGGTCAAAAAAGTCGTGACAGAAGATGCGACCTTGGAAGCTAAAACAGTCATTTTAGCTATGGGAGCAAAACATCGCCAATTGGGAGTACCAGGTGAAGCAGAATTTAATAGTCGCGGTGTTTCCTACTGTGCAGTCTGTGATGGTGCTTTCTTCCGCGACCAAGATATCTTAGTTGTCGGTGGTGGCGATTCAGCTGTTGAAGAGGCTGTTTTCCTAACCCAATTTGTTAAGTCAGTGACCATCGTTCACCGTCGTGATGAATTGCGTGCCCAAAAAATTATTCAAGAACGAGCTTTTGCCAATGAAAAAATTTCCTTCATTTGGGATAGTGTGGTTGAGGAAATCAAGGGTGACGAACGTAAAGTTCAATCTGTAGAAATTAAAAATGTGAAAACTGGGGAAGTCCAAGAGCATGCTTTCGGCGGAGTATTCATCTATGTTGGTTTGGACCCGATGACAGAAGCAGTCCAAGACTTGGGCATTACAGATGAGGCAGGTTGGATTCTAACTAACGACGTTATGGAAACAAATCAGTCTGGTATTTTTGCTATTGGAGACATTCGTCAAAAACACTTACGTCAAGTTACAACTGCGGTTGGTGATGGTGCAATTGCTGGTCAGCAAGTCTACAATTATTTGACTGAGTTGGAGGGCTAACCATGGTATTTCACATCTATGATATTCAGAAAAATCCAGAAGGCATCCCTTTTGACCAAACCTTGAATGTAGAAGCAGAATTGATGGCGAGGAATAGTGAAATTTTAGCAGTTTCTCCTATCACTGCAGTTGGTTCTGTCCGTTTTGAAGCAGGCTTTTACTTTTTAGATTACCAGCTTAGCTATGAGATTACCTTAGCATCTAGCCGTTCCATGGAGCCTGTTTTGCTCAAGGAAAGCTATCCTGTCAATGAGATTTTTGTAGCAGATGAATCAACTTTAAAGGACAAGGATCTAGTGGATGCAGACTTGGTGTTAGTGATTGAAGACGAAGTCATTCGCTTGGAGGAATCTGTGACTGATAATATCTTGCTCAATATACCTATCAAGGTTTTGACGCCTGAAGAGGAAGCAGGAGAGGCATTGTCATCAGGTACAGACTGGGCAGTCATGACGGAAGAAACTTATCGAGCAAGTCAGCAGGAGAAAAAGGAGGCGGCTAGCCCCTTTGCTCAACTGCAAGGTTTATTTGACGAAGATTAGGATGAAATCTGGAATTGACAGAATATTTGCAAAATCTTGCGAAAGCAGTCTTTTCAGTGTATAATGATAGAGATATAGTTAGAAGAAATAGGAGTAATACTCATGACAAAAGCAAATTTTGGTGTTGTAGGGATGGCCGTAATGGGTCGTAACCTCGCACTCAATGTGGAATCACGTGGCTATAAGGTTGCCATCTACAATCGCTCAGCTAATAAAACAGAAGAGGTTATAGCTGAAAATCCAGAAAAAAACTTGGTTCCAAGCTACGATGTAGAATCATTTGTGCAATCCATCGAAACCCCACGTCGTATCATGCTCATGGTCCAAGCCGGTCCTGGTACAGACGCTACTATTCAAGCGCTCTTGCCACATTTGGATAAAGGCGATATTTTGATTGATGGTGGAAATACTTACTTTGAAGATACCTTTCGTCGTTCAAAAGAATTGGCAGATTCAGGTATTAACTTCATCGGTACAGGTGTGTCTGGTGGTGAAAAAGGTGCCCTTGAAGGTCCATCTATCATGTCAGGTGGACAAAAAGAAGCTTACGAATTAGTTGCGGATGTCTTAGAAGAAATTTCAGCAAAAGCCCCTCAAGACGGGAAGCCATGTGTGACTTACATCGGTCCTGATGGAGCTGGTCACTATGTGAAAATGGTTCACAATGGTATTGAGTATGGTGATATGCAATTGATTGCTGAATCTTATGATCTCATGCAGCAATTATTAGGTCTTTCTGCAGAAGAAATGGCAGAAATTTTCACTGAATGGAACAAGGGAGAATTGGATAGCTACCTCATCCAAATCACAGCGGATATTTTGACACGTAAAGATGACGAAGGTCAAGATGGCCCAATCGTTGACTATATCTTGGATGCTGCTGGAAATAAGGGAACCGGTAAGTGGACGAGCCAAAATGCCTTGGATCTTGGTGTCCCATTGTCATTGATTACTGAGTCAGTATTTGCGCGCTTTATTTCAACCTACAAAGAAGAACGGGTTCATGCTAGCAAGGTCTTGCCAGGTGTAGAATATAAATTTGAAGGGGATAAGGCTGAGTTGATTGAAAAAATCCGTCAAGCACTTTACTTCTCAAAAATTATCTCTTACGCGCAAGGTTTTGCCCAATTACGGGTTGCTTCAAAAGAATACAATTGGGATCTGCCATTTGCGGACATTGCTTCTATCTGGCGTGATGGCTGCATCATCCGTTCTCAATTCTTACAAAAGATTACGGATGCCTATAACCGTGAGGGAGACCTTGCAAACCTTCTCTTGGATGAATACTTCTTGGATATAACAAGCAAATACCAACAAGCTGTTCGTGATATCGTCGTTCTCGCAGTACAAGCAGGCGTTCCAGTGCCAACCTTCTCAGCAGCGATTACTTATTATGATAGTTACCGCGCAGCTGATTTACCAGCTAACCTCATCCAAGCGCAACGCGATTACTTTGGAGCACACACTTACCAACGTAAGGATAAAGAAGGAACTTTCCATTACTCATGGTATGACGAAAAATAAAAGAAGATAAGAATGGTTAAAAAAATTCTAATCGCTGGGAGAGAACGGAATCTCTCCCACTTTGTATCTATGGAACTGCAGAAGCAGGAATACCTAGTAGACTATGCGGCGACAGGAAAAGAAGCTCTCATGTTAGTACATGAAACGGATTTTGATTTGATTCTCATGAGCTTTCAATTACCTGACATGTCAAGTAAGGTCCTATCTGATTCTATATTAAATATCAAACCTGCGACGGTCATCATCGTTGCAGTAGATAGTGTAGATGCGAAAAAATATGGCGAAGAAATTCTGTCCTACGCAGTTTCTTATGTCATTAAACCTTTTGTTATTAGTGAATTGGTGCAGGAAGTCAATTTAATTTTCCGAGGACGAGATTTTATTGATGAACACTGCAAGCAAGTCAAACTTCACGCAGCTTATCGGGACTTGAAGATTGATTTTCAAAATCGCACCGTGTCTCGTGGTCAGGAAATGATCAATTTAACACGTAGAGAATATGACTTGCTAGCCACTCTAATGAGCAGTCAAGAAACGATGACACGCGAGCAACTGTTGGATCGTGTTTGGAAATATGAAGCTACTACTGAAACGAATGTCGTAGATGTTTATGTTCGCTATCTACGTGGCAAACTTGATCTTCCTGGTCAAGAATCGTATATCCGCACTGTTCGTGGTGTCGGCTATGCCATGCGAGATGAGAAGTAAACTGAATAAAAAGGGAGTGGGACAAAAATCGGTGATTTTGAAAAAATCCGATTTTGTTGTCCGACCCCCGCACAGTTGACTAGAGCTGTAACAGCTGATTTATCAGTGTATTAGAGTCCAGTCAACCACTGCGACTTTCAAACTGAACATACAAAGAGAGTCTGGAAAGTATTTTTGTCCCAGACTCTTTTTCGACTTTTTGTTCAAGTTAGTGTATAATGAATGGATCTTATAGAACGAGGAGTAGCCATGCGAACGTCTTTACGAGAAAAAATATTTTTGATTACCTTTGCGGCTCTAGTGTTACTAGCAGTCCTCAATTATGATGGTATTTGGGGAATTGTAGTGACCATTTTGGGCAGTATGAATTCTCTTTTGATTGGTGCTGTTCTAGCTTTTGTGCTGAATGTACCCATGAAAAAGCTGGAAGGCTTGATTGATAGGGTTTCCTTTTTACGAAAAGCACAACGACCACTTGCCATTATTGGTGTATTGATTGTCTTTTTTCTTGTCGTAACAGGCTTGGTCGTGTTTATTTTTCCAACTCTATCATCTACCATTTCTCAGTTAGTATCGGTTACTAATGAGGCAGTGCCTAAAATGATCTCCACTTTACAAGACAACGGATTTTTATCTACTCGGCTAGGGATGAAAATTAACGATTATCTTACTAAATTTACAGGATGGTCAAGTGTTTCGAACTATGTGACAAAATTTCTGGCAGGCTTAGCAAGTAATGTCACTGGTATTGTTTCCAATGTAGCATCGTTGATTATGGCATTCTTCTTTACTCTAGCGATATTGAGTAGTAAGGAGCATTTGCAGGCTATGAGTCTCAAACTCTTGTATGCTTTTTTTCCACGAAAAGTGGTTCGGAAAGTTCTCTATGTTGGCGAGGTTGTGATTGATACCTACGATAAATTCTTGATGAGTCAAATCGTTGAAGCCTGCATTATTGGAACTCTGGTATTTGTAGTTTATTCTATTTTTGGTATTCCTTATTCTGCAATGGCGGGGATACTGACGGGGGTCTTGTCCTTTGTTCCCTACATTGGTCCTTTGGCAGCTTGCTTGATTAGTGCCTTGTTTGTGGCGGTTCAGGATCCACTCCTTGCCCTTTTGTCCATTGTTCTTTTTCAAATTATTCAATTACTGGAAGGAAACGTTATCTATCCACGTGTTGTGGGGCAATCTGTTGGTTTACCAACACTCTTCACATTAGCGGCAGCTTTGATAGGGGGTAATCTCTTTGGGCTTTTGGGAATGGTCTTTTTTACACCGATATTTGCGGTGATTTACCGTTTAATCAGAGAGTGGACCAATTTACGATTGAGAAAGAAAAAAATACATATTCAGTAAATGCAGGCCTGACTTTTAGTCGGGTTTTTGCTTGTTGTCAATCTTTTAATATCTCAATAATTGTGGTACAATGAAGTGATACTATAGAATGGAGAGAGTCTATGCGCTGCCCAAAATGTAATAGTTTAAAATCCAGTGTCGTAGATAGTCGTCAGGCGGAAGATGGAAACACCATTCGCCGTCGCAGAGAGTGTGAACAATGCGGCTATCGCTTTACGACCTATGAACGTGTAGAAGAAAAAACTCTTGTCGTCGTTAAAAAAGATGGAACACGAGAGCAATTCTCACGTGAGAAAATTTTTAATGGCATTATTCGTTCAGCGCAGAAGCGCCCCGTTTCTAGTGCTGAAATAGATGATGTAGTGAATCGAATTGAACAACGTGTGCGTGCTGTGAGTGACAGTGAAGTAGAGAGTGATGTTATTGGTAATTTGGTAATGGAAGAATTGGTGGACTTAGATGAAATCACTTATGTGCGTTTTGCCTCTGTCTATCGTTCGTTCAAGGATGTTAGTGAGATTGAAAATCTCCTCAAGCAGATCACAAAAAGCAGTCGTCACAAAAAAGAAGATTAAGTTAGGTGAGGGTGAATATGAAACCAAATGATACCTTTTCATATCTAGCAGGTCGCTCCTTTGTGGCGGATCAAATGAGTTTGCTCAAATGCTATCAGCCGATTTTGGGCTTAGAGGCCTATGCCCTATATCAGTATTTGACAGCTTTTTATGACAATGGTGTTGGACGGTATAAATTCGCGCAAATTCTTAACCATTTGAATCTTGGAACTCAGGTCATTGAACAGTCTTTGGATATCTTGATGGCTATGGATTTAGTGGATATCTACCAAGAAGACAACAATGTCCTCTTAGATATTAAGCCGCCTTTGCCACAGACAGGATTTCTTAACTCTCCACGTTACAAAGTCTTATTATCTAAAAAAATTGGGGAGTCTGCTGTAGAAACCATGACTGCGAAAATGCCATTAGAAGATAAGAAGATCAGCAAGCAGTTTTCAGATGTTTTTACCATAGAGGGGCAATTGGCTAAACCACAGATCAAGCTGGCGGGCTTTGATATAGTAGCTTTTGAGCGAATGATGTCGCGTGACCAGTTGCGGTTTCATGAGCAAGAAACAGATGTTTTAGGGCTGTATCACTTGGCGGAGCAAGAAGGATGGAATTGGGTTGATGCCTATCAATTGGCCAAGGAGACAGCTGTGGAGCGTGTCATTTCCATCAAGCGTATGACACAGCAAGTTCAGCAAAAAAAGCAAACCAAATCGTTTGGAGCACATCATTTTACGTCACAAGAAGAAGCTCTCATTCGTGAAAGTAAAGGACGGACAGCGCTGCAATTTTTAGGACTTCTGAAGGCCAGTAAAAAGGCCACGATGACAAGTTCAGAGCGAAATTGTTTGCAAGAAATGGCGGGTCTGGGATTGCTAGATGAAGTCATCAATGTTATCGTGCTGTATAGTTTTAATCGTGTAGACTCGGCTAATCTCAATGAAAAATACGTACTCAAGGTTGCTAATGATTTTTCTTATAGGGGCATTGTCAGTGCAGAAATGGCAGTGGAAGCTCTACATGAAACCAAACAAAGAAAATCAGCTGCTAGCTCTGCCATGAAACAAGAAAAAACAAATGTTCCTGAATGGAGTAAGAAAGAGGTGCAGCAGGAGTCAACTGCTGAAGGAAAGGCTCGGATGGAAGCCCTGCGTCAGCAAATGATGGCAGCAGAAGGAAAGGAAAGGGACGGTCAGTAAATGGATGCGATTCAAAAAAATATGATGCGCCCAACCAAAAGCAGTAAGTCTTTTGAGCAATTATCAAAAGAAATTTTGGGAGACGAAGATATTGTAGCTTTCATCAAAGAACAGGGGATGACCAATGACCAAGTTGGTCTGTCAATTGTTGGTCGAATACCGGCAGCAGGAAGCAATTCGCAATCGTATTCAGCTCATGAATTTGCCGGAAAGTTTGCGCCACATTTCAAGTACTGATTTGGACTTTGAGGATGAATTTCGCTTTGAAGTGTATCAAGCGCTGGAAAATTTTGTACAATCTTATCCTAATAACAGCCAAGGTCTTTATATTTTTGGTCGTTTCGGTATTGGCAAAAGCTATTTAATGGCCTATCTAGCGCAACGACTTTCCAAAACACATGGTTTGTCAACCATTTTAGTTCACTATCCAACTTTTGTGGTAGATATCAAAAATGCCATCAAAGATGGATCTGTAAAAGATAAAATTGATGAGCTGAAAATGGCTCAAGTATTGGTCTTAGATGACATTGGTGCTGAGCAACACAGTCCGTGGGTTCGAGACGACGTTTTGCAAGTTATTTTGCAACATCGGATGCAGGAAAATCTGCCAACTTTCTTTACTTCTAATTTCTCATTTGCCGATTTGGAACGACATTTTGCGACTGGCAAGTCAGGAGATGAGACCTGGCAAGCCCAACGTGTCATGGAGCGTATTCGCTATTTGGCGCGTGAAATGTATCTTGAAGGGAAAAATCGCCGTCATTCTTAAAGAGAAAATGGATGCGGAACATCTCGAAAATGAGATGGATGATAGAATTTTAAAACTTTTAAACTTAGCAAAGGAGGAGCCATGGCTCTACCAACAATTGCCATCGTGGGGCGTCCCAACGTTGGAAAATCAACTTTATTTAATCGAATTGCGGGTGAACGTATTTCCATCGTCGAAGATGTGGAAGGCGTGACGCGTGACCGTATTTACGCCACAGCAGATTGGCTCAATCGCAAATTCTCCCTCATTGATACAGGAGGAATTGATGATGTGGATGCACCGTTCATGGACCAAATCAAACACCAAGCTGAGATTGCTATGGATGAAGCAGATGTTATTGTTTTTGTAGTTTCTGGAAAAGAAGGCATTACGGATGCAGACGAGTACGTAGCCCGCATTCTCTACAAGACCCACAAACCGGTTATTCTTGCGGTCAACAAGGTGGATAATCCTGAAATGCGTAGCGATATTTATGATTTCTACGCGCTTGGTTTGGGCGATCCTTATCCAGTATCTTCTGTTCACGGAATTGGTACAGGGGATGTATTGGATGCCATCGTGGAAAACTTGCCAACTGAGTTTGAAGCAGAAAATCCTGATGTGATTAAATTCAGTCTGATCGGTCGTCCTAATGTCGGTAAATCGAGCTTGATTAATGCTATTTTGGGTGAAGATCGCGTCATTGCTAGTCCAGTTGCTGGTACGACACGTGATGCCATTGATACACACTTCACAGACGCGGATGGACAAGAATTTACCATGATTGACACGGCAGGTATGCGCAAGTCTGGTAAAGTCTACGAAAATACAGAAAAATATTCTGTTATGCGTGCTATGCGTGCCATTGATCGTTCGGACGTCGTTCTCATGGTCATCAATGCAGAAGAAGGCATTCGCGAGCATGATAAGCGAATTGCAGGCTTTGCTCACGAAGCGGGTAAAGGGATGATTATTGTTGTCAACAAGTGGGATACGCTTGAAAAAGACAACAAGACCATGCAAAATTGGGAAGCGGATATCCGTGATCAATTCCAATACCTGTCTTATGCGCCCATTATTTTCGTGTCTGCTGTCACTAAGCAACGTTTGCACAAGTTACCAGCCATGATTAAGCAAATCAGTGAAAGCCAAAATACTCGGATTCCATCGGCTGTCTTGAACGACGTCATCATGGATGCCATTGCCATTAATCCAACACCGACGGATAAGGGCAAACGCCTCAAGATTTTCTACGCGACCCAAGTGGCGACCAAACCGCCGACATTTGTCGTCTTTGTCAACGAAGAAGAACTCATGCACTTCTCCTATCTGCGTTTCTTGGAAAATCAAATCCGCAAAGCATTTGTCTTTGAAGGAACACCCATTCATCTGATTGCTCGTAAACGGAAATAGAAATGAAAGCAAATCGCACTTTTGTGCGATTTTTTGATGTCAAAAAATCAAAGGCTAATTCTGTTTTGTCAATTTCAAATGTGGTACAATAGAAGGATAGAAATTTGGAGAAGACGAATGAGCAGGTTGATGCCGGGGCGGGTTCGCCAAGAAGGAATTGAATTGTATGAGTCAGGGCAATTGTCCGTCAAAGAGCTCGAGAATCAGACACTATATCTCACAGTTGCAGATGAAGATTTTGTCTACTCACTTAAAGATGAGGCAATTTCTTGCTCTTGTGAGACCTTTGCTAAAAAGCACTATTGTGAGCACTTAGCCGCGGTAGAATATTTTTTGAAAAATGATGTCCAGGGAAAAGAATTTGCAGAAGAATTGAAGGAAGAAAGTCAGCGTCATTTAGCGCGCCAACAGCGTGCCTATTTTGGTGGCATTTTCTTAGATCGAATTTTGCCAAAGAGTGAGGATCTGGAGGTCAAGTATCAATTATCTGTCGAAGGTCAATTGCTCTTATTTGACCAAAATATTGATTGGACTTTGAAAATTAGTCGTTTGCCAGACCAGCGATCTTATATTATTAGAGATATTGGCGCCTTTTTAAAGACGGTCAAACGCCGTTCCTCTTATCAAATCGGAAAAAATTATTATGAACGTCTGACTTTATCTTCTTTTGATGAAGCAAGTCAGGATTTGATTACCTTTTTGTGGTCCCTAGTTCCTGAAAAATCAGTGTTAGAATCAGAAGTATTGGTGCATTTTGGGCGTCATTTACGTCTTCCCTTGGCTTATGTGGAGGAAGGCTTGGATATGCTTCAATCCTTGTCTGAATTTAGTTTTAGCTATGATGGTAGAGATTATCAGGAAATTTTTTTGTCTCCTTTTGATGCTTCAGCTGGGTTGTACCATGTAAAGGTTCAAGTAGAGCAGGATTGGATGATGCTGATGATTGAAGAAAAAGACAAGCGAGTTCTTTTTCATGGAGCCTATTTTCTTAAGGAAAATCATCTATACCGGGTCCTTCCTCAGCAAGAGGGATTATTAAAGGCTATTCAGGACATTTCTTCTACAGAAGGAATTTATAAAACTGTTCAAGTCGACTTGGAAGATAGGGATAAATTGGCGCTTAGTCTTTTGGAATTCCAAGAAATTGCGACCATTGAAGCTCCTAAAAATTTTATCATCCAAGATTTCAAGCCTATTTTTTCGATTTCAAGGGCAGCTTCTGGCAATCTTGAAATGAAATTAGTTCTGCAATTTCCAAAAAATAAAGTACATTCAAAAGAAGAATTGGACAATTTGCCCTTTGCAACGCATCCTTACCACCTTGAACAGGTCTTGATAGCGATTCAAAAAGCTGGTTTTCATGGTCAATTTGATGCGGTACATGCGCCACTTGAACAAGATCAAATGTATGCTTTTTTTGCGCAAACTTTACCAAACTTACGACGTCTGGGGCGAGTTGAATTATCAGATGAGTTAGAAAATCTTGTAGTGGAGAGTCGACCATGGGTAAAACTAGGCCTTTCAGGATCGTTGCTGGATGTGGCCTTTGACTTTACGGGTATTGCCCAGAATGAGGTGGATGCAGCCTTGCATGCTCTTTTGTCTGAAGAACATTATTTCACCACACAGACAGGACAAGTACTGATTTTTGATGAAGAAACCAAGAAGATTAGCCAGACTCTTGCTAATTTGCGCGCTCAATATGATGGTCAGGGTCATCTCAAATTGAATCGCTTGGCAGCCTATCAGCTCTCCCAAGTTTTTGAAACCAATGAGGGTGTAACCTTCTCTCAATCCTTCCAAGAATTAGCTCATGATTTAACTCACCCTGAAGAATTTAAACTACCTCAATTGCCTATTAAGGCTGAATTACGCGATTATCAGGAGTTAGGAGTTAAATGGTTTTCAACCTTGGATAAATACGGTTTTGGCGGTATTTTGGCGGATGATATGGGGCTTGGAAAAACTCTCCAAACCATTGCCTTCTTGACAGAAGTTTTGGAGCAGGATTCACGCGTTTTGATTTTAGCACCATCTAGTCTGATTTATAACTGGAAAGAGGAATTTCAAAAGTTTGCGCCACACCTAGATGTATCTGTCATTTATGGGCACAAAGCAGAGCGTGAAGACCAGCTAGCTCAGGGATCACAGATTGTTGTGACTAGTTATGCTTCCTTCCGTCAGGATAGTGATTTATACCGGAAAGAATCCTATAATTACCTCATTTTGGATGAGGCTCAGGTCATGAAAAATGCTCAGACCAAGATTGCTCAACTCTTGCGTGAGTTTGAAGTGGATAATTGTTTTGCCCTGTCTGGGACTCCTATTGAAAATCACTTGAGAGAAATCTGGTCCATTTTCCAAATTGTCATGCCAGGACTCCTACCGCAAAAGACAGAATTTGGGAAATTATCTGCCCAAGAAGTATCTCGCATTATCCGTCCATTTGTCCTTCGTCGTAAGAAAGAGGATGTCTTGGATGAATTACCAGATTTGATTGAGATCAATGTGCTTAATGAATTGAGCGATGAACAAAAAGCTATTTATCTAGCTCAGCTCAAGCAAATGCAGGAAAATATTGCCCATTCGAGCGATGCACAAATCAATCGACAAAAAATCGAAATCTTATCAGGGATTACGCGCCTGCGTCAGATCTGTGACACGCCAAAATTATTTATGGGAGATTACCACGGAACAAGTGGGAAAATGGATACAGACAGATGTTGGATTTGATTGAAGAGGAGTTAGAAGAATTGGATCTAACTTCCTACAAATTAACCGGTTCAACGCCAGCCCACCAACGCCAGCAGATGACACGTGCCTTTAATACAGGGAGGCGCGATGCTTTCTTGATTTCCCTAAAAGCAGGTGGCGTCGGACTTAATTTGACGGGTGCCGATACAGTTATTTTGGTGGATCTTTGGTGGAATCCTGCAACAGAAGCGCAAGCTATCAGCCGTGCCCACCGTATGGGGCAGACTGAAACAGTTGAGTTCTACCGATTGATTACCCGTGGAACTATTGAAGAAAAAATTCAAGAACTGCAAGAAAGCAAGAAAAATTTGGTTACTACCGTATTGGATGGGAATGAAAGCCGTGCTAGTATGACGGTTGAGGAAATTCGAGAGATTTTGGGGATTTCCTAAATTCTTGACCAACTAGCGGTCAAATATGCTATAATACTATGTTGAAAGGAAAGATCTACGATGGACAGACAGACAAAATTTCCCCTTGTAGCTGATAATGGGCTAATGTTGGGGAGCAATCCTCATATGCACTTATATGAGGAATCCGACCTCATTAGTAATATAAAGGGACCTTATCAAGAAAAAGATTATGGCATGGCACCTGCTAGCCAACCTGAAGTTTGTCATGAATTAGAGGAATTGGTGCAACCTATGGTGCAGCCGGTAACCAAATCTTACTCACGGAAAGAACGCTTGGATTCTCGGCAGCATTCTAGCCACCGCGTTAGTCGTCATTTATCTCAACCATTTGCACATGCTACGGAAAAAACGCAGGGACAATTGGCAAGAGAACAGGCTCGTGAGGATTTAAAGCATAAGCGAGCAGCTTCGTATTTGACAGATGACAAACCAAGTCCTGCGAAAATCTTAAAACAAAAAGAGACCAGTACAAGTCCTATTCAAGAAAAAGCGACACATCTGAGTCAGCTGGCAAATCGCTTGCGTCAGGAACATTATATTTTAGCAGATATGCCTATGGTTTATTCTTTGGAAAAGGAAGACCGCGAGGACATGCAGCAACATCGACCAAGAAATTCCTATGATTTCTTGAAGAAGAGTCAGGTATATGATTATCCTGAACGAAAGATGGAAAGAGAACGCCAAATGGCACAAGAATTGAATTTAACACATATGGGAGAGGATATGTCATGACCAAAATCTATCATTTTATCGGGATCAAAGGCTCAGGAATGAGTGCTCTTGCCCTTATGCTTCATCAAATGGGGCATAAAGTTCAAGGGAGTGATGTGGGTAAGTACTATTTCACTCAACGTGGCTTAGAGCAAGCTAATATTGCTATCTTGCCTTTTGATGAAAAAAATCTAACTCAAGATCTTGAAATCATTGCTGGAAATGCTTTTCGTCCAGATAATAACGTTGAAATCGCCTATGCAGACCAAGCTGGCTTAACCTATAAACGCTACCATGAATTTTTAGGTGATTTTATGCGTCAATTTACCAGTCTGGGGGTGGCAGGTGCTCATGGTAAAACCTCTACAACAGGTCTTTTGGCTCATGTGATGCGCAACATCACGGACACCAGTTATCTTATCGGTGATGGTACCGGACGGGGTTCTGCTAATAGCCAGTATTTTGTCTTTGAATCCGATGAATACGAACGCCATTTCATGCCTTACCATCCTGAGTATAGCATTATTACTAATATTGACTTTGACCACCCAGATTATTTTACTAGCCTAGAAGATGTCTTTTCTGCTTTTAACGACTATGCCAAACAAGTGACAAAAGGATTGTTTGTCTACGGTGAAGATAGTGAGTTGCGTAAGATTACAGCCAATGCGCCGATTTATTATTATGGTTTTGAAGAAAATAATGACTTTGTGGCTTATGATTTGAAACCTTCTACACAAGGTTCACAGTTTAAAATTCGTCATGGTCAGGAGGAGCTGGGAGAGTTCCAAATTCCAACTTTCGGAAAACACAATATTCTCAATGCAACAGCAGTGATAGCTAACCTCTTTGTTGCTGGTTTTGATTTGAGTTTAGTAGAGAAGCACCTCAAAACCTTCAGTGGAGTGAAGCGTCGCTTTACAGAGAAAATTGTCAACGATACGGTTATTATTGATGATTTTGCTCACCATCCAACAGAAATTATTGCGACCATTGATGCAGCGCGCCAAAAATACCCAAGTAAGGAAATTGTGGCTGTTTTCCAACCACACACCTTTACCAGAACGATTGCTCTCTTGGATGAATTTGCAGAAGCCCTTAAGGATGCAGATGCTGTATACTTAGCACAAATCTATGGATCGGCTCGGGAAACCGATAATGGACAAGTCAAAGTAGAAGATTTAGCTGCTAAAATTAGCAAAAAAGGTGGTCTTATCACTGTTGAAAATACGTCTCCACTTTTAGATCATGACAATGCCGTTTACGTCTTTATGGGTGCAGGTGATATTCAGTCTTACGAGTATTCATTTGAGCAACTCTTGGCCAACTTGGCTAGCAATGTACAATAATATTCATAGTTTCAAGATGTCTGGGAATGATTCTCAGGCTCTTGTTTTCTATATTTTCTTAGAAAGGGAGCAGTCATGCAAATTCGTTTTTTAGAAGAGCGTGATCTTGAAGAACTTTGTCGGATTGAGCAGGAAAATTTTTCGGAAGCAGAGCAAATTCAACCAGACGTTTTAGCATTTTATGTTCATTTTCTGAACCAAACTTGCTTAGCGATGGAGAACGAGGGACAAATGGTTGCTTATCTACTGGCTAAGCCAGTTACAACCTCATCTCTGACGGATAGTATTTTTACAGATAAGACTTCATTAACGCAAGAGGAAAAATACTTAGCAATTGCTAGCTTATCAGCATCAAGGCTTAGGGACCTTGCTATTAGCAGCGCTTAAGGAACTTGTCTGCATGAAAAGTTATGAGGGAATTAGCTTAACTTGCAAAGAACATTTAGTTTCTTACTATGAAATGAATGGTTTTGAGGATAGAGGGCCTTCACAATCTCAATTTGGTGGTCAAAAATGGTCAGATTTATACTAGAAAAGCCCACAAGTAAAGGAAATTCTTGCTTTTATAGTGGCTTTAAGGTATAATGGTATGGTTAATTGTGTGAAAGGAGTGTAGTTGTGACCAACGATTCAAACAAGAAAGACACACAAGGCTCCAACTTTCGTGAACAGATCCTGAGGGATTTGGAACGATTGAGAGAAAAGCGCCTAGCAACTCATCAACCAAACAAGGAAACTGTTGAGAATATATTGGCAGAAATTGAGGCAAAACCAGTAGCTGAAAAAGAAGTAGAACCAACACCAGAAGAACATTCAACGGTGGAATTGCCGGAAATAGATTCTGTACCAGTTGTTCCACTTGATGGAGATGCGGTAGAAGATGACCAAGTTAAATTGGAGCATACCAAGGAAGAAATTTTGGTTTCTGAAGCATTTCCTGAGGCAATTGTAGCGGACTACTTCCCTCTTAGTCACGAGGAAGAGGGAGAAAAAGAAATAGAACCAGAGCAAGAGGAATCAGAACATCTTGATTTAGATGCCACCAGGATTCATCAAGCTCCCACACTTTCCTCCGTTATTGAAGAAGAGGATAGCCAAGAAACCTTAATTGAACCCGTTTTAATAGCAGAAGGACCTGCTCAAAAAGAAGTAATGATAGAAAATGAACCTACTAGCCAAGAAGGGATTCCTGCTACTAGTAGCGCTCAACTGAGTCGCAAAGCTATGAAGAAGCATCGTAAGCAACAAGAAAAAGTAGCCAAACGAATTGTAACTGCGGTTATTGTCATTGTCCTACTTGCCATCGGCGTTACAGGTGTGGCAGGCTATTCTTATTTCAAATCAAGTCTGGACCCTATTGATGCTCAATCAACTGAGAATGTTCAGGTTAAGATTCCAGAAGGTTCTACAACCATGCAAATTGGTCAGATTTTGTTTGAGAAGGATCTCATTAAAAATCCAACCATTTTCAATTATTATGCGAAACTAAAAAGCTATAATAATTTCCAAAGTGGATTTTACAATTTAAACCAAAGCATGTCTTTGGATGAATTGGCCAAAGCCTTGCAGGAAACAGGTGCTGCTGCGCCACAAGAGCCAGTTGCAGGCAAAGTCTTGGTCGTAGAAGGTTATACTTTGGAACAAATTTCTAAAGCTGTAACAGATAAAAAAATCCAGACTTTATCAATCGTATGAAGGCTGCTTATCCGAACTTACTGTCAAGTCTTCCAGCAGCAGATAGTGGCGTCAAATACCAGTTGGAAGGCTACCTCTTCCCGGCAACCTATGAGTACTACAAAGGGACAACCATGGAAGAATTGGTAGAACAAATGATTGCGGCGATGGATGCTCGCTTGCAACCATACTACGGGCAGTTAGCTTCAAAGGGCTTAGATGTTAATAGTCTTTTGACACTGGCTTCTCTGGTTGAAAAAGAGGGATCAACAGATGAAGATCGTCGAAATATCGCTAGCGTCTTCTACAATCGCATAAATGCTGGAATGCCACTTCAGTCCAATATTGCTATTCTTTATGCAACGGGACAATTAGGTGAAAAAACAACCTTGGCTGAAGATGCTGCTATTGACACATCTATTGATTCGCCATATAATATTTACGTTCATACTGGTTTGATGCCTGGGCCTGTGGATACAGCCAGCTTGTCAGCAATTGAAGCAACTATCAATCCAAATAAAACAGACTATTATTATTTTGTGGCTGATGTGACAACTGGTACAGTTTATTTCTCAAAAACAATTGAAGAACATAATCAAAATGTTGCAACTTACGTAAATGGAAATATTAATCAATAATAGAATCCTATAAGACGAAATTATGTGGGTTTCCCGCATAATTTTGTTTTCACAATATAAAGATATAAAGAAGGAAATAAAATGGCAGAAAAAACATACCCAATGACGATCGAGGAAAAAGAGTTACTCGAAAAAGAATTAGAAGAATTAAAGCTAGTTCGTCGTCCAGAAATTGTTGAGCGTATTAAAATTGCACGTTCATACGGAGATTTATCAGAAAATAGTGAATACGAAGCAGCCAAGGATGAGCAGGCTTTTGTAGAAGGCCAAATCTCTACTTTGGAAACAAAAATTCGTTATGCAGAAATCGTAGATAGTGATGCAGTTGCTAAAGATGAAGTAGCTATCAGTAAAACTGTTACTGTTCAAGAAGTAGGTGAGACAGATAAAGAGGTTTACCATATTGTCGGATTGGTAAAAAAGAAGGTCAAAAAGCTATGATTCAAACTCCAGCTGGTAACTATGAAGTTGAAATTCTTAAGGTAGAAAAAACGAAATAATAGATAGAAGGGAGGCTGGGACAAAAGTCCCTCCTCTTATTTTGTTTTTTAAGGAGATAAGGATTTGACGCAGTGGTTGAGTAGGCTTTAGTGCCCTGAAGTCAGCTTTTATAGCCTTACTCAATTGTGCGCGGGGTGGGACAACAAAATCATATTTTGCCGAAGTGACCGATTTTTGTTCCACACCCTTTTATTTAGTTGTACATTTATTGCCTGTTGTTAATTGGAGGAATGAGTTTTGATGTTATTGTCGCGACAGAGCTAGTGACTCCTAGTAGCATCGAGCAAGAAAGCTCTTCTGATGCAAAGATTTCTAGTGTGGCGCCGAGTCTACCACCTTCTTCGACCTTATTGAGCGATTCTAGCAGTCAAACAGGAACTTCAACCGAAAATACAACAGAGCCCTCTATGGCTGTTCCTCAAGACACGACCAATCCAAACTTAGACCATAGCTTGAGTGGTGAGCGTGAAAAAATAATTGCAGAGGACAATCAGTTTCAAGTGGTTGATACAACTGTTCAACCTTATCAAAAAGTAGTGCAGTTGATTATGAATTTTTCCACTGAATCATTTACGGGAACAGGAGTTTTGATTGGTCCAGATACCATCCTGACTGCTGCACACAATGTTTATGATTATGAGAAAAAAGAATGGGCAATGTCTGTCCAAGCATTCCCTGATAAGTCAGGAACTACCACTCCCTATGGTGCCTATGATGCGAGCAACTACTATATGTTTCGAAGCTACCAATTAACTAACGGATCTTCGGAATATGATATGGCCGTTATTAAGCTCAATCGTCCTGTACCAGCTGAATTGGGCTATTTAAGTATGGCAAAAGAGGCTTATGTTGGACAAAAAGTTCAGGTGCCAGATTATCCAGCGACAAGTTATTTTAAAAAACTTATATGTATACTATGTTCGGTCAGATTGAAGATATTGGATCGGAATATCTGGTTTACAAGATAGATACAGAAGCTGGTCAGAGTGGTAGCCCGGTACTCAATTCTCAAAATCAAATCGTTGGCACCCATATTCTAGGGGATACGGATCAAAACTATGCTCGAAGGGTAAAAGATGACACCTTCCGCTTGCCTCAAGTTGTCCAAGGAGCTCAGCTCGAAACACCTGAGGTAACAAGCTATATGGAGGAAAAATCAGGAAGAACCTTCCGTCTCTACCACACTGGGATTAAACGTCACCTCTATACGCAAAATTTAGATGAAGCTCGAACTCTGCAGCAAAATGGTTGGAATTATGAAGGGGAAAAAATCATAACAGCAGCATCGGGAACGCCTGTTTACCGCCTTTATTTCCCTGTAACCCGCGAACACTTGTATACTACCAGTAGTTATGAGTGCGATATTTTGGCATCCCGTGGATGGCAAGCAGAAGGAGTAGCATGGTATTCTAGTGGGCAGAGACCTATTTACCGCCTCTACCATACCGGCCTCAAAGTGCATCTGTACACAGCAGATGAAAATGAAAAAAATGTCCTCGTCGAACGAGGCTGGAACTACGAAAATGTTGCCTTCTATGTACAATAAGACCTCTACATTTTTAGCATAAAGAGTGTTCGGAGGAGGACGACTTCCTCAAGATACTTGTAGCACAAACTATCGTGTGGCTATTTCAATTCTAGATGAGTTAATTGTAAATCATTTTTAAATCTGAGTATTAAAAATTTGAAAGGGTTGAAACGATATCGTTTCAACCCTTTTACTATTTACTTTCTTAATATTTTGAGGGATATGACCTCCAGATGAACATCTTTTAAGACAGCAATAAGCCATTTTTATACTACCTAAAAAGAAGCCCCTAGGCTTCCTTTTATACTTTATTGGCGTGAACGTTGTTTACCAGCGTTACGTTTTTTCTTGGTAGAAGTTATGATGGCGCTACTTGCGGTTGGAGTTACATCCTTAACAGTTCCTGTAACAGGATTTGGTTTTGGAGGATTTGCCGCAAATTCTTCTTCAATTTGACGTCGAATTTGTGGCTTGATCAAATAAGTTGTTAATAGTTGTTGAAGAATACCAACAATACCACCGACTACCCAGTAGAGAGTCACACCAGCTGGTGCGGACCAAGAGAAGAAGACAATCATGAGTGGATTCATGAACATCATAGATTTCATTTGTTGACGCTGGGCTTCTTCTACTCCGACTTGCATCAGAAGTGATTGACAGAAGTAGAGGACACCAGCGACTGCTACGAGGATCAAACTGCGTTCGCCAAGATCAATGCCAAGGAAGTGTGCGTCTGCAATACCTTCTGTATAACGTGCAGCAAAGAAGAGAGCAGTAAAGAAAGGCACTTGGATAAAAATAGGTAAGCAACCCATAACACCAAACATACTCACACCGTATTGTCTTTGTGTTGCAAATAATTCTTGTTGTGCAGCTAATTTTTCTTCCTGTGTTATTGCATTTTTCATGCGCTCTTGAATCGGTTCTAAGATTGGTTTCAAGTAGTGCATCTTTTCTGACTGATAGGTCATTTTTTTAGTTTGATAAATGCCTAAAGGTAAGATAAAGATACGAACAATCAATGTCACAATGATGATTCCTAAACCAAATCCAAGTCCTAGATCGATGGCAAAGTATTTGATGACCTGCCCCATTGGTGCCACTAAGAATTTATAAACCCAACCCTCTCCTGTTGGGGCGCCATTTTTAGTCTGAACACAGCCAGACAATAATAGGAGCATAGACAAGGCTAAGCTAGCAAATAAAAGACGTTTTGAATTTTTCACTTTCTTCATTCCTTTTTTCATGATACCTTCTATTGTACTTTTTTTAGGTAAAATATACAAGTCTCATCTCAGTATTGGACACGAAAATCTGAAAAATCAGGGAAAGAAGCTATAGTAACGTCAAGATAGGTAACTTTGGCCATTGGTGAAGGTCCTTTTCTGACTTGATGGATAAAATGGCTGAGCTTGTCAGCTTGGTCTGACTGGGCTAGGATTGTCACGGTTCCATTTTCATTGTTCCAAACCCGACCATAAATGTCTCCGATTTCCTGCGCTAGGTAGACGACGGACCACCGAAAACCAACTCCCTGTACCCGTCCAGATGCAATCATTTTTACTTTTCTCATGATAATTTCCTTTTGACAAGTGATTTTCTTTATTATATCATGGTTGGTATTGAAAGAAAAAGGGGAAATGGATGGAAATCATTCGTTCGAAGACCAATTCTGTGGTCAAAGAAGCTAAAAAGTTACATCTAAAAAAATATCGTCAATCATCGTATCTCATTGAAGGTTGGCATTTGTTAGAAGAAGCAGAAAATAGCGGAGCGGTCATCGAGCAAGTCTTCGTCCTAGAAGAGTTTGTAGATCGTGTCCGTCAATTTTCATCGATCAAAGTAATGTCACGAGACTCTTCCGAGACAAAAATTGCCAGATAAACTTTTGGGGAAATATCTCTTATTAGAAGATGTTCAAGATCCTGGCAATGTGGGAACAATGATTCGTACAGCGGATGCAGCAGGCTATGATGGAGTCTTTGTGTCATCAAAGTCAGCCGATTTATATAGTCTGAAAGTTCTTCGCTCTATGCAGGGGAGCCATTTTCATTTGCCAGTTTATCGCGTAGAAACGATAGAGTTGATTGACTGGTGTAAGGAGCAAGAGGTCTCCATTCTTGCAACTACTTTGTCGAAAAACTCTGTTAGCTACCGAACGGTTCCGTCTCGTGAATCTTTTGTTTTGGTTATGGGAAATGAAGGGCAAGGAATTTCTAGTTTGATGACCGACAAAGCGGATCAATTGATTCATATAGATATGTCTGGTCAAGCAGAAAGTCTTAATGTAGCAGTGGCAGCGGGGATTCTAATGTTTAGTTTGCTTTAAGTTTCATTTGCTAGTCTTTTACTAGACTATGGTATAATAGTACCCAAGGAGGAGGAATTGTATTGACTTCTTATATGACAGATAAAGAATATATGGACTATGTAGGTCACTTGATTATTACACCTAAAGTACAAAAGTTGGGAGATATTACACACCATTATCACTCGACGCGTTTGGAACATTCTATCCATGTGTCTTATACCAGTTATAAATTAGCTAAAAAATTTGGTTGGGATGCCAAAGCGACTGCTCGTGGTGGGTTGCTCCATGACTTATTTTTCTATGATTGGCGCGATACCAAATTTACCAAGAGTCATGCGTGGACTCACCCGCGCATTGCTCTTCGTAACGCTCGCAAATTGACTTCTATCAACAAACTAGAAGAAGATATCATTGTTAAACACATGTTTGGAGCGACCATTGCTCCTCCACGATATAAAGAATCTTGGATTGTGACCTGTGTGGACAAATACTGGGCAGTTCGGGAAGCTTCCTTTCCACTTCAGCAAAAATGGAAAAATCGTAAGATTCTGAAGTGGATCTAATCAATTTAAAAAGGAGATAAAAAAATGAATGACAATCCATTTGTAATCAATCAGACGGATGTTGGTGCGCTGAACCGTTTCTTTGCACGAATTTATGGTTTTGTAGCAGCAGGTATTGTTTTATCCGCTTTGACAGCTCTCTTATCATTGACAGTTTTTCAAGACGTCACTATTTCAATCTTGCGTGGTGGCTCTATGGTTCTCATGATTTTGATGCTTGTAGAGTTGATCTTGGTTTTTGCGGCTTCAGGTATGGCGGCTAAAAATAGCCCTATGGCTTTGCCTATGTTCTTACTGTACTCAGTTTTAAATGGCTTCACATTGAGTTTCGTACTCTTATTTTACACACAAGCGACAGTTTTCAACGCTTTTATATCATCAGCTCTTATGTTTGCAGTGATGGCAGTTATTGGTGCCACGACTAAAAAAGATTTATCTGCGATGGGGCAAGCTTTACGTGCAGCCTTGATCGGGATTATTATTGCCAGTGTGGTCAATATTTTCCTAGGTAGCTCAGGTATGAGCTTTATCATTTCTATCATCTCAGTTGTAATCTTCGCTGGTTTGATTGCCTATGATAACCAACGCATTCGCTACGTTTTTGAACAAACTGGTGGTCAAGTGGGGCAAGGATGGGTTGTTTCATTAGCTTTGCAACTTTACTTAGATTTTATTAACTTGTTTTTGAATCTCTTGCGCATTTTTGGTTCACGCGATTAAAAGTGCATTCCTTGCCCTTTGGGCGAGGAATTTTTGCTTCTAAATCAATTAAGTCTTTGATTGTAAAATAGACAAAAGCAGTTGTCTGCTCAACCATTGATTGCTACTGTCGCATGCTTATAAGGATTAGTAATCTAGATGCAGATTTTACTCTTTTGATATTTGTCATCAAGGTTTAAATCTGTTATAATAAAACAAGAAAAATCGAAGGAGAGATAGGCATGAATTTAGGTCTAGCAATTTTATTAATTTTAGTCGCATTAGCAGGAGGAATCGTTTTAGGTTTCTATCTTGCTCGTAAACAAGTGGAAAACTATATCGCGGATAAACCAATTTTGGATGAAAATGCTCTTCGTATGATGATGAGTCAAATGGGGCAAAAACCAAGTGAAGCTAAAGTTCAACAAGTACTGCGCCAAATCAAGAGCCAACAAAGAGTCGGCAAGAAAAAATAGAAAAATTGGGACTGGGAGATTTCCCAAGTCCCTTTTTCAGTTTAGCAAAATCTTGAAAGGAGAAGGGAGTATTTTTAATCCCCCTTCAATGCGAGTTTATGGATAATCGACCAATCGGTTTTCTGGATTCGGGTGTCGGTGGCTTGACCGTTGTACGAGAAGTCATGCGCCAGCTTCCACATGAAGAAATCGTTTATATTGGAGATTCAGCGCGTGCGCCATATGGTCCACGCTCAGCTGAACAAATTCGTGAATACACTTGGCAATTGGTCAATTTTCTCTTGACTAAGGATGTCAAAATGATTGTATTTGCCTGTAATACAGCTACGGCAGTAGCATGGGAAGAGGTTAAAGCAGCCTTGGATATTCCCGTTTTGGGAGTGATTTTACCGGGTGCTTCGGCAGCCATCAAGGCTAGTCAAGCAGGGGAAATTGGTATCTTGGGGACCCCCATGACGATTCAATCGGATATTTACCGTCAAAAAATCCAATCTCTATCACCTGAAACGCAGGTATACAGTTTGGCATGTCCTAAATTTGTACCTTTGGTGGAATCCAATCAATACAAATCTAGTATGGCGAAAAAAGTGGTTTATGAAACACTCAGTCCACTAAAGGGCAAGGTAGACACCTTGGTTTTGGGTTGCACTCATTTTCCATTGCTGCGTCCCATCATTCAGCACGCTATGGGACCAGAGGTAAAGTTGATTGATAGTGGAGCAGAATGCGCACGGGATATTTCTGTTTTGCTCAACTACTTTGAAATCAATCATAGTCGGACAGGAAGCAAAAAAGAGCATCAATTTTACACAACAGCCAGCCCGCGCGCTTTCCAAGAAGTCGCTGAGGATTGGCTGAACATTCAAATGAAAGTGGAATACGTGAAGCTATGACAGAAAAAATCTACGAATACAAAGATGAGCATGATTGGTTTATCGGGAAATGGGAAAGTTTTAATTATGTAACCTGTTTTGGCGATGATGCAGTTTATGAAAGGGTTCAAGGAATCGTCCATCAGCTTTTGGGGCAATTGGGTTGTGAAGGCGCACAAGTTCATATCATCTGTTACACCTCAGACTTACGCTTGGTGAAGTTTTTGGTAGACATGATTAATCAAGAAAAAGGACGTAGACTTGAAGTAACGCAACATGCTGGTTCTATCCTAATCACTGAAAATAATCAGCTCTTAGCTGTGCATTTACCAAAGTTAGGTGTATCGCTGGAACAATTTTTCGGGACAAACGAAGGGAAAGGTACACTTTCATTCGGAGACACAATTTTGATTGCAACTAAAAACGAGGGGAAAACGAGAGAATTTCGTGCTTTCTTTGAACGGTTGGGCTACAAGGTTGAAAACTTAAATGATTATCCTGATTTGCCAGATGTGGCAGAAACGGGGATGACCTTTGAAGAGAATGCTCGTCTTAAAGCAGAAACCATTGCCAATTTAACTGGTAAGATGGTTTTAGCGGATGATTCGGGTCTCAAAGTTGACAAATTAGGCGGGATGCCGGGCGTTTGGTCAGCACGTTTTTCTGGATCTGATGCCACAGATGACTTAAACAATGCTAAACTCTTGCACGAATTGGCCATGGTCTTTGACCAAAAAGATCGGTCAGCGCAATTCCACTGTACCTTGGTGGTGGCAGTACCTGAGAAAGAAAGTTTAGTAGTTGAAGCAGAGTGGCCGGGCTATATCGCTTTTGCGCCACAGGGTGAGGGCGGATTTGGCTATGATCCACTATTTTTAGTTGGTCAATCTGGTCAGACAGCAGCACAGCTGAGCATGGAAGAGAAAAATCAACAGTCTCACCGCGCATTAGCCTTGAAAAAACTAATGGAGGCATTTCCAGCATGGCAAGCCAAGTAAGTAAGACTATTCTGGTCATGAGCGACTCCCATGGAGATCGTGCTATTGTTCAAGAAATTAAAGATCGTTATCAAGGCAAGGTGGATGCTATTTTTCATAATGGTGATTCAGAGTTAGCAGCTGAGGACACGATTTGGGAGGGAATTCAGGTTGTTTTGGGGAATTGCGACTACAGAGGTGGTTATCCAGAAACTCTTTTGACCGAAGTTGGTCCGTATCGAATTGCCCAGATCCATGGACATCTTTTTTCGATTAACTATACCTGGCAGAAATTGGATTATTGGGCGCAGGAAATGGATGCAGACATTTGTCTGTACGGGCACTTGCATGCTGCGGATGCGGAAGTGCGTGGAAAAACTCTTTTTCTCAATCCAGGCTCTGTGACGCAGCCTCGAGGATTGATTAGAGAGCGACTTTATGCTCTAGTGACAATTGAGCCCGACCGGTTTCATGTGGCATTTTACACAACAGAACACCAACTCTATTCATCGCTAAGTAAGGATATCCCACGATGATTGCACCAAAAGTAATAGAATTTTTAGTCGGTCGAGAAGAAACGTTTTTGACGCCAGCTAATCAATTGGCTGTGCTTGTGGATACGCATAATATTGACCACGCCAAGCTCCTTCTCTGTAATATGGCTTACTCGCGCGTGCCGGTGGTGACAGAGGACAATCGCTTTTTTGGTAGTATTGGTTTACGTGAAATTATGAGTTATCAATCGCTCAATAATCTAACGGATGATGAGCTGAATCAAGACATTTCTTTGATTGCTAAAACAGATGTGGAAACGGTTCCTGAACAATACCGCTTGGAAGAGGTGTTGCGCAAGTTAGTTGATGAACCATTCTTGCCAGTCGTCGGAGACAATCGAGAATTTTTAGGGATTATTACTCGTAAATCCATCTTAAAAGCGGTCAATGCCCTTCTCCATAGCAGTCACTTTCATACGGAACACATAGAATGAAGCAGAGCTATATTAAAATATTTTTAGAACAAAAAGAAGAGCTAGCGGAGCAATCGAAACTAGCTTATAAGGGTGATCTCAAACAATTTATAGAGATTACAGATGGTCAGCTTTCGGAGGCGAAACTAGCCATATATGGCGCATTTTTAGGTAAGCTAAAACCGACTGCTCAAAAGCGCAAGCAATCTGCTGTCAATCAATTTCTTTACTTTCTCTATAAGGAAAATCTTATCGATCGATTTTATAAGCTAGATTTAAATGTTACAGTGAAGCAATATAGCGACACAAGTGGAAGTCAATTAGCTGATTTGAGTCCCTTGTTTCAATCTAGCACGGCTTTTCCTAAAGGACAGTTATTGGCGCTCTTGATAGCCTTGATGGGACTTTCACCTAGTCAAATAGCAGAGTTACAAGTGGCAGATATAGAGCTTGATTTTGGTATTATGACGGTCAAGCGAGATGGAGCAAAGCGGATTTTAGCCATTCCTAAAAAGTTGTTACCATATCTGAAGGCTCATTTTGAAAAAAGTGGACCTAACATCTATCTTTTTGACAAGAAAGGTCAATCCTATTCTCGACAATGGTTTTTCAATCGCTTAGGAGAATTTTTGAGTGAAATCCATCAGTCCTCTTGGTCAGCGCAGAAGTTGCGCGAACAATATATTTTGCATGAGTTGAAGGAAGGGCGTTCCTTAGAAGAAATTGCCAAGCAATTGGGCTTGAAAACATTGGTTAGTCTAGAAAAATACAAATAATGGATATAAAATTAAAAGATTTTGAAGGACCGCTGGATCTCTTGCTCCATCTGGTCTCTAAATACCAAATGGATATTTACCAAGTACGGTGAGTACATGCTGATGGCAAGCCAGCTGATGCTGATCAAAAGCCGTCGTCTTTTGCCAAAAGTGGTTGAAGAAACACCTCTTGAAGAAGATCCTGAACAGCAACTCTTGGATCAGTTGGAAGAGTACCGCAAGTTCAAACTTCTAAGTGAGAAATTGGGTGAGCAGCACAATGAACGAGCCAATTATTTCTCTAAGCCTAAGTTGGATTTGGTGTATGAGGATGTCACCTTGGTGCAGGCGAAGATATGATGGATCGGGTGCGCAAGCGATTTACCCAGCAAAAACGGATTGAACTGAGCAATATTTTCAAGGAAAGTCGAGATTTGAATGAAGTGATCACTTTGTTTCTTGCGACCTTGGAGCTGGTCAAGGTTCAGGAGATTTTATTGGAGCAAACTGAGAATTTTGGAAAAATTTATTTAGTAAGGAGTGAGCATGAGTCGCTTAGCAGAAATTGAAGTCTTGCTCTTTGTGGCAGGAGAAGATGGGTTGAGTCTACGCAATCTGGCAGAAATGCTCGATTTGCAGCCATCTGCAATCTTACAACAACTAGAAAAGTTACAGGAAAAATATCAGTCAGATAGTCAATCTGGCTTGATGATATTGGAATCTTCCAATCATTATCGCTTGGTGACCAAGAAAGAATTTGTGGAGCTTTTACGAATTTATTCCAAAACGCCAATCAATCAATCCATGTCGCTGATATTCGTGGAGTGAATTCAAGTGGTGCCATTAGCAAATTACAGGCATTTGATCTCATTCGTGAAAACGGGAAAAAAGAAGTGATTGGGCGTCCGAATTTATATGTGACAACGGATTATTTCCTAGATTACATGGGCATCAATGATTTGGCACAATTGCCAGACGTGTCTGATTTGGATTTGGTAGACCAAGAAACGGAATTGTTTGGGCAAAAAGAGGCATCTGAAGAAGAGGTGTCAGCATTGACAGAGCCACACGAAAATCATTTGGATGAGTTGGAAACTGAGTTCAAAGAATTAGAACAATAAGAGGTAGAGCTCTCGTGAATTGAACACGAGCTATGGATCTATGTGAAAATATTTTGTTAGAAATATCTTTTTAAGAACGTCGTAGCTGACTGGACTTAGATAAAGTCCTAGTCAGTCTGACGAGGGTGCGACAACGACATCATAGATGTCTGTCTTACCGCTTATTTTCACTAAGCCTATAACGCTCTTTGTATCATAAATATGCGTATCAATAAATATATTGCTCATGCTGGTGTTGCCAGTCGTCGTAAGGCGGAGGAACTGATTAAACAGGGGCTTGTGACAGTCAATAGGGAGGTTGTTCGTGAACTTGGGACAACCATCAAATCTGGAGATAAGGTTGAAGTGGAAGGTCAACCGATTTACAATGAAGAGAAGGTCTATTACCTTTTACACAAACCTCGCGGTGTGATTTCGAGCGTTTCTGATGACAAAGGCAGAAAAACGGTTGTTGATCTTTTGCCGATGGTCAAGGAACGGATTTACCCTGTTGGGCGTTTGGACTGGGACACATCTGGTGTCTTAATTTTGACCAATGATGGTGATTTTACAGATGAAATGATTCACCCACGAAACGAAATCGATAAGATTTATATCGCCCGTGTTAAAGGGATTGCAAATAAGGAGGTGTTGCGCCCCTTAACAAAAGGTATTGTTATTGATGGTAGAAAAACGCAGCCTGCGGTTTATGAAATTCTTAAAGTTGATCCTGTAAAACATCGTTCAGTTGTCCAATTAACCATTCATGAAGGTCGCAATCATCAGGTCAAGAAAATGTTTGAAGCAGTAGGACTTCAAGTGGATAAATTATCTCGGACTCAATTCGGCAATTTGGACTTGACGGGCTTGCGTCCTTGGGAATGCCGTCGTCTCAATAAAAAAGAGATCAGCCAACTTCACACACTGGCTGTAACTAAAACGAGCAAGAAATGACCTGGCTACTGATTCAGCTGGTGCGAGGCTACCAACGATTTATTTCCTCTCTTTTCCCTCCAAGCTGTCGCTATCAACCAACCTGCTCTGCCTATATGATCCAAACCTTAAAAAAGCATGGATTAAAAGGTTTTTTGATGGGCCTAGCACGGATTTTACGTTGCCATCCTTTTGTGGAAGGCGGCTATGATCCAGTGCCGGATGTTTTTACCTTGAGACGGAATAAAAATCCGTAAAAACGTTTACAAAATCATTGAATCCCTTGCAATCACAAGCAATTATGATATAATAAAGGCACGATATTCATTTATTTAAATCAATCCTGTTGTGATTTAAGTGAGTGACTTGTCATTCACCATGCTGTTTGCTGAGCTTGACTCCGGGCAGTGTGGCATTTTTTTTGCCTAAAAGAAAGTGAAGAGAAAGAATAAATTATGAACATTGAGAACTTACACTACAAAGAAAATCAATCATGCAACCATGTGGTTCTTTTTGAACCACAAATTCCGCAAAATACAGGAAATATTGCTCGTACATGCGCTGCAACGAACAGCCCTCTTCATATTATTAAACCGATGGGATTTCCAATCGATGACCGTAAAATGAAACGAGCAGGGCTTGATTATTGGGATAAGTTGGAAGTTCATTTTTATGAAAATATGGAGGAATTTATTTCTTCAATGGTAGACAATAGTCATTTGCATTTAGTGACTAAATTTGCGGAGAAGACCTATTCGGACCAAACTTACAATGATGGCTGTCATCATTATTTCCTCTTTGGCCGAGAGGACAAGGGCTTGCCAGAAGACTTCATGCGCCAGCATCCTGAAAAAGCGATCCGAATCCCAATGAATGACGAACACGTCCGCAGTCTTAATGTATCCAATACTGTTTGTATGATTGTTTATGAAGCTCTTCGTCAACAAGCCTTTGTAGGGCTTGAATTAAGCCACCATTACCAAGAAGATAAATTGAAGTAATTATGAAAAAATAAACAAAAATTCTTAAAACCTTGCATGTTCAAGGTTTTTTTGTTATCATGAAATAGTCTTCAGGGCAGGGTGTAAGTCCCTACCGGCGGTGATTGTCTCTACATCTGAGATATAAGTCCGCGAGCGCAAGCTGACTTGGTGTGATTCCAAGACCGACAGTTATAGTCTGGATGGGAGAAGACGAAAGGATAACCTTTCACGCTTCTCTAATTTTGCTTAAAAATTGGAGGAAGAAGATGACACACACACGTAAAATGGCCTTGGTTGCCATTCTTTCAGCAGTTTCTTTTCTGCTTATGTACCTTAAATTTCCATTGATTCCAACAGCATCATTTTTGGAAATTGATTTTTCGGTGATTCCTATTTTGCTGGGCTTGGTTATTCTTGATATCAAATCTGCCACAGCTATTTTGATGATCCGTACGTTATTGAAATTTTTGCTCAATAACAGTGGCCCATCCACTATCATTGGTCTACCCATGAATATTGTGGCCATGTTGATTTTTGTAGCTGCTTTTGCCTTTCTATGGAAGGCTAAGAAAACTCGAGCTAACTTTATCAAAGCTTCTCTGGTTGGCTCTATTGGTTTGACAGTGGTCATGTTGATTTTGAATTATGTTTATGCTATCCCTGTCTATGCCAAATTTGCCAATTTTGATATTGAGAAAATACTAGGCATTAGCAATTATCTTTTTGCTATGGTATTGCCTTTCAATCTTTTGCAAGGTTTGATATTATCAGCGGTATTCTACCTAGTTTATAGTGGTTTTCAGTCATATTTGAAGAAATTTTAAGTTTTTCTTGTTACAATAGGGTTATGAAACATAAACAAATTTATTATCGGAATGCATCATTTGCGGCACTCTTCTTTGTAATTTTGGGCTATGCCATTAAATTTTACCCAGAACAGTTAGTCGGCTTTGATAGCACCATCCAAAATGCTGTCCGTGGGGATTTTCCAGAACTGGCTACAGCTTTTTTCACAAAGATTACCCTACTTGGAAATACTGTTTCGGTGCTCGCTATCTGTATTGTACTTGCGGGAATATTCTATTATAAGAAATGGAAGGCAGAAAGCTACCTCATGTTGGCTAGCTTTGCGGTGATGGGAGTGGTATCGACTGCCCTGAAGTACCTCTACCAACGTCCGCGTCCAAGTATTCCATGGCTCATGGATACGGTCGGGTATTCCTTTCCGAGCTGGCATACAGCCTCCACTATGATGGTAGCTGGAGCTATTATTATCGTTCTTCAGGGACGAATGAAAGCAGGAGTAGGGCGTTTAGTCCTGCAAGTGCTGTTAGTTCTTGTTGCAGTACTGGTTGCCTTATCCCGCGTCTATCTTGGGATGCACTATCCGACAGATCTCATTGGTGGTTGGTTATTGGCTCTGACGTTACTATGGATGATGTATCCGATCTACGATCAAAAGCGCTTTGAGTGGCGTTTCCAAGGAAAACAGAAATAAACAGTTTAGCAAGACGATTCGCAAAGAATCGTCTCTTTTTTAGGAATAACGAAGGATATTTTATAAAATACTACTAATTAGCACAAAATTCTTGCAATCTTTCCATTTTTTGTTAGATTATAATTAGCAAGCTAATGATAATGCAATTAGCAAATCAAGGAGGAATGTGTGATGACAAAAGAAAAAATTACAGCTGGTCGTGCCATGTTGAAAGTCCTCAAAACTTGGGGGTGTACATACTATCTACGGTATTCCATCAGGAATGCTAGGTGGTATTATGGATGCACTTGCTGAAGAGGATGGGATTGAATTTCTTCAAGTACGTCATGAAGAAACAGGAGCCCTTGCTGCAGTCATGCAGAAAAAATGGGGTGGGGCTTTGGCAGTCGCAGTTGGGTCTGGTGGTCCGGGTGCCATGCACTTGATAAACGGGATCTACGATGCAGCTATGGATAATACTCCAATGATTGCTATTCTAGGTTCTCGTCCAACAAAAGAGCTCAACATGGATGCTTTCCAAGAACTGAACCAAAATCCTATGTATGAAAGTGTAGCGGTTTACAACAAACGTGTGGCTTATGCAGAACAATTGCTAAAAATCATTGATGAAGCTGCACGTGCAGCCATGGCTAAAAAAGGTCCTGCAGTTGTTAAAATCCCAAATGACTTTGGATATGCTGAAATTGACGCGGATTCCTATTATGGGTCAGGTAGTTATCAACGAGACTTCTTACGTCCTGCTCTTAATGAAGAGGACATTGATGCAGCAGTAGATGTGCTCAATCATGCGGAACGCCCCATTATCTACGCTGGTGTTGGGATTAACCAAGCAGGCGACTTAGTATCTGAGTTGGCTCATAAAATCAAAGCTTCTATTGACATTACAGGTAAAAACTTCGATGCTTTCCATTGGGACGATGATGCACTTGCTGGATCAGTTGGCCGCGTAGCTTGGAAACAAGGCAATGAGCTCAACTTTGAAGCAGATACTGTGCTATTTGTTGGCTCAAACTACCCATTTGCTGAAATTTATAATGCCTTTGGCAATGCTAAAAAATTCATCCAAATTGATATTGACCCATATAAACTCGGTAAACGTCATTCACTCGATGTATCTATCTTGGCGGACGCTGAACAAGCTGTCAGGTCTATTCTTGAAAAAGTTAATACAGTTTATGATTCTCCTTGGTGGCGTGCGAATCTTAAAAATAATCAAAACTGGCATGCTTATATGAAAAAATTAGAAACCAAAACAGAAGGTGAACTGCAACTCTATCAAGTGTATAATGCTATCAATAAATACGCTGATGAAGATGCTATTTATTCTATTGATGTTGGTAATTCAACACAAACCTCTATCCGTCACTTGCACATGACCCCTAAAAATATGTGGCGCACCTCTCCACTATTTGCGACAATGGGGATTGCTATTCCAGGTGGTATTGCAGCCAAACGTACCTTCCCAAATCGCCAAGTCTGGAATATCATTGAGGATGGTGCCTTTAACATGAGCTATCCTGATGTAGTGACAAATGTCTCCTACAAACTCCCTGTTATTAATGTAGTCTTTTCAAATACAGAGTATGGGTACATTAAAAATAAATATGAAGATACCAATAAACATCTCTTTGGAGTAGACTTTGCGGATATGGATTATGCCAAAGTAGCAGAGGCTCAGGGGGCGGTCGGCTATACCGTTCGTCGTATTGAAGAGATTGATGAAGTCGTTCGTAAAGCTGTAGGAGATAACAAGGCTGGTAAAACAGTTGTTATTGACGCTAAAATTACTCATGACCGTCCGTTCCCGGTTGAAATGATGAAATTGGACCCACAATTGGCAACAGAAGACGAAATCAAAGCCTTTAAAGAACGCTATGAAGCGGAAGATTTAGTACCACTTCGTCACTATCTCGAAGAAGAAGGACTCAAATCACAACGAGAGCCAGTTTATCAGAAAAATGTAGCAGACGCGGATCAAGCAAATAGTCAAGCCAGCGAAAGCTAAGAACGAATCAATAAAAGAGGACAAAAATCGGTAAATCGTCATTTTAAAACGATTTACCGATTTTGTCGTTCTACTCCCGCACAGTTGATTAGGGAGGTCGCCATCCCTTGCGTCGCAAGAGTTAAGAACTTCCAAGCACTATGTCGAATGATTATTACTCAAAAGGTAAGATGAGGCAGGACCTTTGTCTCAGCCTCTTTGTTATAACATGTTATGAAATAAAAAGACTAGTCTAATGACTAGTCTTTATTTTATTTTTTAACAGGTGTTGAAGTAGCAGCCTCAATAGCGGTTTTCAAATTATTGGCGAAGAGCTCAGCTCCATTTGTTTGGAGGTTGAAGTGCACTAGGTCACTGCCTACCCAAATATTTGGATTATCAACGGCTACTTGGAACCAATCTGCGATAGTAATATAGTCATTTTCTGTGGCCAATTTTTTCTCGTATTGTCCGATTTGATAGGGAATAGAGTCCTCTTTGACACTGAAATTTCCATCATATGGAGTGACGAAAATCAAGCGATGTCCTTTTGGAGACTCTTGAATTAAGGAATCCAACAGTTCCTTGTATTCTTCGGAAGCATTGGTCCCTAGGGCAACTACAACATCTTCTCTAAGCGTATTGCTGTCTTTATAGAGTTTGATTAAGTTACTAATTTCCGTCAGGTGACGACTGACCGTTCCGTCGATTTGAGCATCCGGCAGAGCCGTCTGAATAGCAGAGCTGGCACGAACTGTGACAGAATCACCAAAAATTGTGACTCCTGGTTGAATATTGTAATCAGAAGCCTGCGCATTTTCAGCAGCATTGCGAGTTGCGGTCATTTGGCTATCAGCTTGCTGAAGATTGCTGGTAAGCATTTCACGCTCAAAGCTACCGACTTTAGGAGCTGTCACACTAATGACCAAGGTAGCAAGTACTAGAATACCAAATACTCCAGCGATCCATTTGCTGTAGGGTTTCAAATTCAATTCAAATTGAAGAAGACGAATGGATTTTCCAGCCAAGAAAGGCTCAATAATGTAGTAGGATAGTGCAGAAAATACCACTGAGAAGAAAATGGTCAACAAAACTGCAAGAATACCGTTAACCAGCTGACCAAATATCAAATAAAGTGGCGAGTGAAAGAGGTAGATTCCGTAGGAAATATCAGACAAAAAATTCACGATTAGTGGCTCGTGGATATGAGGTGTCTGTTCGTGGAGGATACGAGCAGTATAAATGAGAACACCAGAAACCACAGTTGCTGTGAAGAGACCAATTGTGTATGTCCAAATACTATTGAATGGAAGGACAAAAAGCAAGAGCAACAAGATAGCCAAGCCTGTTCCCATTATTATGAGAGATTTCTTGAGGGGAAGCTTTTGATAAATGTGCTCAAAGTTCTTACTTGGGAATGCAATACCGGATAGAGAGGCTAAGATAGAGCCCAAGAAGAATGGGAAACTATGCGTTAGCGGTGAAAAGTAAATGGTAGAGGAGCTTTCGACAAAGAAGGCGGAGATAAACATAGATAAAAAACTTAAAAGGAAAAGTGCGCTAGAAGATAGGAAAATCATTCCACGCAATTGTCCAACAGATTTAGAAACTTTTGCCATCCACCAGACAGCAAGTACCCATAAAATATAATATTGGACTTCCAAAGCCAATGTCCAAGTGTGCACAAATAAGTGCGGTGTGAATTGATTTTCATAGCCATTTCCCGCTAGAATCTCAAAGATATTGGTTATAAAACCAAGACTAGCTGCAATTTGAGAGCCGATGCTAGCAATGAAATCATTTCGGACTGATAAGGCAAGTGGGACAACCAGCAAAATCATCAGGACGAGAGCTGGTAGAATTCGATAGAGTCTACGTCGAAAAAATCCGATGACATCGATTGTTCCCTTGCGGGTGTACTCGAAAGATAGAAAGGAAGAAGTGATAAAGTAAGACCATAATGAGTCCTATGACTCGAATTGATGAAAACCATTTAATACGCATCTTGATAAATCCCCTGTTTAAACGTACCTTCGTAGACAATATTAGATTCAGTTGTCAATTTACCTTGACCATCTGCCACACCTTTTTTGAATTCGCCCACATAAGACCATCCGGCTTTGGCGATAAAGGTTCCTTTGCCATCAAAGACACCATTCTTAAAATTTCCTTCATAGGTGTCGCCATTTTCAAAGGTCAGTTTGCCATGCCCAGACAGTTTGTTGGCAACCACAGAGCCATTATAAGTCATTTTAACCTCGTTCCAGCTCAGCGTTGTTTGAGTAGGGATTCGTCCCAATAAAACGGAGAGCGCAAAGATAAGGATGAGCACAGCGCTAGCCATTTCGAGATTTTTTCTCGTCAGATAACTTTTGAATTGTTCCCAAGTTTTGGGATTGGTGAGTAAGTCTTTCATGATTAAACTCTTTCTCTTAAAGGATAGAATCATTCTACCATTTTTGAGGAAATATGACAAAATTATGACAAAGTTTTGAGCCAATCTTGGCACGCTTGTGAAATAAGAAGATAGGTCTCTTGGAAATTTCCTGTATACCATGGATCTGGCACATCTTGCTTTGCTAACAAGTGGATCTTATGATGCAGCGAATATGGTAGCATCTTTTTCAAATCATTGATATTTTGTTGGTCCATGGCGAGGATGATGTCGCATGCGTCGGCATCTGCTTTGCTGATTTGTTGGGATTCTTTTTTCTTATCATAAGAAATATGATAGTGCTCCAATATTTTTCGCGTACCTAGGTGGATGGGGTTTCCGTGTTCCCAGCTAGAAGTTGCCCGACTTTCGATGTTCCACTGAGGAGCCAGTTCTTTCATAATGGCTTCTGCCATAGGACTTCGGCAGATATTTCCTAAACAAACGAAGATAATATGCTTCATGGTGTCCTCCTTCTCTTACTTCTATTATAGCGAAAATCCCTTAATTTTTCTCATTTTGTTATTTTTGTAAGACTTTTCTCATAAAGAATCGAAATACTTGCAACTTCTTTCTTCTTTATTTATAATGAATATAAATAAAGAAGAAAGAAGGAATCCATATGACTTACCAAAAAACAAAAGAAATTTTGAACCAAGCAGTTGCTGATTTATCTGTAGCCCACTCTATTCTCCACCAAGTACATTGGTATATGCGTGGTCGTGGCTTCATGGTTTGGCATCCAAAAATGGACGAATACATGGAAGAAATTGACGGTTACTTAGATGAAATGAGTGAACGTCTCATCACTATTGGTGGTGCACCATACTCTACCTTGAAAGAGTTTAGTGAAAATAGTAAACTGGAAGAAGTGACTGGAGACTACAGCTTGTCTATGGATGAGCAGTTGGCACGTGTTGCCAAAGTATTTAGTTACTTAGCAGAACTTTTCGCTAAAGGATTTGACGTGTCTGATCAAGAAGGCGACAGCGTAACCAACGATATTTTCAATGTTGCCAAAGCAAGCGTTGAGAAAAATGTCTGGATGTTGGAAGCTGAATTGGGACAAGCACCAGGTTTGAAATAATCTAATAATAGAAGAAAGCCAGCGAATGCTGGCTTTTAGTTTTCTAAAATAGCAAAGCGTTTCCAGTTATGTTATACTAAAATAGAAGCTATTGGACTTGAGTGAAATGTTAGGATGAAAAGAAATATCTTTTGCAAACCAAAAGGATGGTTTCTCAATTTTTTATCTTTTCTGTGCATTTAACGCTCTTATATCTTGTAATCGAATTCGCACGGAAGTCTGTGCAAAAAAGATAGATTCCCTTGAGTCTTTGGACTCATCGTCAATCTTCTATTTTTATACGGATTTTTTTACGCTCTCATATCTTAAATTAGGAGGCTAGTATGGCTAGTATTAAAATGTTACGCACTTGTTTGCGTGTGGAAAACTTAGAAGTATCACAAAAGTTCTACGAAGAAGCTTTTGGTTTTAAGGAGACCCGTCGCAAGGATTATCCCGAACACAAATTCACATTGGTGTATTTGGCTTTGCCAGATGATGAGTTTGAAATTGAGTTGACTTATAACTACGATCATGGACCATACATAGTGGGTGATGGTTTCTCTCATTTAGCACTCTCATCAGATGATTTGGAAGGAGACAATGCTAAGCATAAGGCACTCGGCTATAAAACAACTGATTTGTCGGGACTTCCAGGAAATCCGGGCCATTACTATTTTGTGACAGATCCGGATGGCTATCGTGTCGAAGTTATTCGCGCGGATTAAGCAGCATATTAAAGAAGGAACAGAGGTAATTTTGCCTCTGTTTTTCAAATGAGCGTGGATTTTTATAAGAAAGGGTGGTAGAATGGTAGACAGATAATACGTGGAGTGGATAGAGAATGAATAAAAAAAGAAATAGTTTAATTGTACTGAATCTTGTCTTGGTAGTTCTGATTGCCTGTGCCTCTTGGTTTGCTTATCGTGCCTACGAAAAACGAAATCTTTCTGATTTTATTGCTAGTCGTCAGAAAGCATTTAAGGCAGAAACCAGTGATTTACAGGTGGGGAGCGTAGGTCACACTTATGTCAGCGCTTATTTTCCGAAGGATCAAGTAGGCAAACGTGTTTCAGCGGTAGAGCAGGCTCTGTATCACTGTATTGAAGAAAAGATTGGACAAGAAAAACCTACGGGATCGATTCGCAAGTTATTGTTTGTCTCTACTAAGGATGAGGGGACACACTTTGCTAAAGTGCGCAAGACCAATATTGAATCCGCCAGCTATCAGGTGCGTGGTTTGTCAATCAAGGAGATTGGGAAAGCATCCGAAGATAGTCTTCTCTTGACGGAGGATAATCAGATATTCACATTGGCGACTTTTGCCGCTAATCAAGAAACTATGCGCAGTGTTTTCTCAAAACAAATCAAGACAGATTTGATGGCCAAGGAAACATCTGAAGAAAAAATCCATCAAGCGTTAGAAATTTTTAAGCAGACTCAGTTAGAGGAATTGACATTTTCATATGAAGCGAGCCAATTGACAGTTCAGTTGCCTGAGGCTATTGGTCTAGCTACAATCACAGTTCCAATTTCCAGTTTATTCGAAGCCGTTAAGAGCCAATATTTAGCTGAAGAGGACCTAAAAGCCTATGATGCTTATCAAGCTGAAAAGGAAGCTAAAAAACGTGAAAAGATGATTGCTTTGACTTTTGATGATGGTCCTAGCGCAACCACCACACCACAAGTGTTGGCACTTTTGAAAAAATACAATGCCAAAGCTACCTTCTTTGTGCTTGGGCAGGCAATAGCTGGAAAAGAATCCATCCTGAAGCAAATGCAGGCGGATGGTCATGAGATTGCGAATCATTCTTGGAGTCATTCAAACTTAACTCGTTTGTCTGCTGACCAGATTAAGCAAGAAATTCAACAGACTCAATCTGCTGTTGAAGCTGTAACAGGTCAACGTCCGACATTGTTACGACCACCCTACGGAGCGGTCAACAAAGCGGTTATGGCTGCAACACAAATGCCAGCCATTTACTGGTCTGTAGATACATTAGATTGGAAGAGTCACAACCCTCAAGCTATTCTAGCCCAAGTAAAAGCAGGAACGCATAAGGGAAGTATTATCCTCATGCACGATATTCATCAAACTACAGTGAATTCCTTAGATTCTGTGTTAAGCTACTTGTCTTCACAAGGCTATACCTTTGGAACAGTTAGTGACTTACTAGGTGATAACCTCAATCCGGAGAACATTTACTATGACCAAACATCCAATGGTCCAGCTCAATAAAAAATAGGTTGCTTGGGAAAGCAGACTATTTTTCTCTGATTTTTTCTAAAATATATTCTTTCAAATCTGGGTATTTATCGAGATTAAATTTACGAGAGAAGAGGTGTCCGAGGGCAATGCCTTTGTCCAATTGTGCCTTATCTTTGGCTGAGTCTATCCATTCATATGGATGACCATCCCACCAGTTGATGTAGCGCAGATTTCCTTGAAACTCATCAGGCAAGTCGTTGACAGCACGATGGTCATAAATGCGATCTGTTAAGCCAGCGCGCTTGAGAACGATGGAGAAGAAATATTCATCAGAACAGAAAGTAAAACGAAATTGTTTTCTGATAAATTCTTCTTGTTGAAGAACAGCCAGGAGGACATCATGTCCAAATGATTTCCACTCAGAAAAACCTTCAAATCCCCATTCTGTACGTTTGCCATGTAGTCGATCAACCTTTAAGGCTGTTTGAATTTTATTTTCCAAAACTTGGTATAATCGAAGGCACTTTCTAGGAATTGGCGATAGATGACGGGGATCAATACGGCGAGAAAGATGGTAATGCTCCACCAACTTATGCAATTTTAAGTCTTTTTCTTCTTCTTGATTGTAGCGCGTAATAAAAATGCGATCTAATTTATCTTCAAAAAATGCATGAATATAATCTTGGGAAGCCAGAGGTAAATCCGCACCAGAAATGAGGTGATAGAAGTCATATCCTCCTTTTTCAGCGGCCGCTTTATACAAAATCAGCTCTGCTTCTACTAGAGAAAAATGCCCCCAGTACACCGCAATTTGTGGAGTAAAGTAAACATTGGAATGGCGAGCAGCAGCCTGAAGATTTTTTTTATCTTGGTCTGTCAAATGAGTCCGCTTGTCCATATGAATGAAAATATCATTTCGTGGATCATCTAAAAGAGAGATTTGGAAGGCTAGTTGCTCAAATTTATCATAGGCAATAATGAGATAAGCATGCTTTAACATACAGGCTCCTTTTCAATTCATAGTCAACTCATTTATTCTAGCGTAAATGTTTTGGTTTTACAAGTTGCAAGGAAAAGTTTATAATTACCAATTGAAACGAAAAAACACGAAAGAGAATTCTATGTCTGAAAAACCAGTGCAAACTCATGAACAGGAAACCATGGCCAGAGGAATGGCTTGGTTGACTGCGGGAAACTTTATTAGCCGTCTATTAGGAGTTATTTATATTATTCCGTGGTATATTTGGTTAGGAAAACATAGTGAGGAGGCCAATGCTCTCTTTAATATGGGTTACCAAGTTTATGCCAATTTTCTATTGATTTCAACGGTAGGACTACCAACGGCAGTTGCCAAGCAAATTGCTAAGTACAATACCCTAGGGCGTGAGGACATTTCCTATTATCTATTGCGGGAATTTCTCAAGCTCATGCTAGCTTTGGGAGCTGTTTTTGCTGGTGTTATGTATGTAAGTTCGCCTTTTCTGGCAGAATGGTCAGGATCGAAGGAATTACTGATTCCAGTCATGTACAGTTTGGTTCCCCCTCTCTTTATTTTCCCAGCCATGAGTATCATGCGTGGATTTTTCCAAGGACATAACGACTTAAAACCCTATGCCATTAGTCAGATAGCAGAGCAGGTTATTCGGGTTATTTGGATTTTATTAGCGACTTTCTATATCATGAAATTTGGTTCTGGAAACTACCATGAAGCAGTTATTCAATCAACCTTTGCTGCCTTTATCGGAATGATTGCCAGTGTCGCTGTCTTGCTCTATGTTCTTCAAAGACGAGGACTTATTTCTAAAATTTACCACAGCAAGGCGCCTGAAACAGGGATTGAACTAAAACCCTTGATTGTGGAGACTGTCAAAGAAGCGATTCCCTTGATCATCTTGGGTTGTGCCTTCCAAGTTTTCCAATTCATTGACCAAATGACCTTTGTCAATGTGATGAAGATGATCACAGGTCAAGCAAGAAAAGAATTGCTGGTTTGGTATACCTACATGACGGCTAATCCAAGTAAAATTACCATGCTGATTATTGGGATTACAGGTTCTATCGGTAGTGTGGCAATTCCTTTGATTACAGCACGTTTTGTCGAGAAAAATCGAAAAGCAACTTCTAATTTAGTGACTGATAATATGCAGATGCTCTTTATCTTTGTCATTCCTGCCATCATCGGGACCATTCTGGTCGCGCGTCCTCTTTATTCTATTTTTTATGGATGGGCTGAAGACTTAGCCATTGATCTTTTTATTGCCAATATCTTATTGATTTTTGTGCAGGGGCTCTACGCAGTACTAGGTGTTATCATCCAAGCTATTTTTGAAAATCGCAGAGCTATTCTTTATTTCTTGATTGGCCTTGTGACAAAGATTGTCTTGCAGATTCCCTTCCTTTATCTCTTCCAAGTGTATGGTTCCTTATTATCATCAGCGATTGGTTTATCCATCACTGTCATTCTATTTTACCGTCACATTGATAAGGTGTTAGACTTAAATAAAAAGAAAATTGGTCGTGATTTGGTCGGTATTAGTTTGGTTTCTCTTGTAATGGGAATTATTGTCTTTACATTAGAATGGGGATTAACTCAATGGATTCCGCCGGTCAGTCGCTTTATTAGTATCCTTCACATCATTATCTCAGGTAGTGTTGGTATCTTGATTTTTGGAGTCTTGACTTTGAAAACGCGCCAATTAGATAAATTGATTGGTGCAAGAGCGCAACGACTACGAAAAAAATTACGAATATCATAAAATGTAAAAGAGAAAAACCAGAGGTTTTTCTCTTTTTGCGTCATCTTCTGCTGTAAAAAGTATAAAATTTATGATAGAATGTTAAGGATGAAATAGAGGAGAAAAAACATGTCACAACCAAAGTACAACCGTATTCTAATCAAATTGTCTGGTGAGGCCCTTGCGGGTGAGCGTGGTGTTGGGATTGATTTGCCAACCGTACAGGAAATGGCAAAGGAAATTGCAGAAGTAGCAGAATCTGGTGTACAGATTGCTCTTGTTATCGGTGGTGGAAATCTCTGGCGTGGAGAGCCTGCTGCAGAGGCTGGAATGGATCGTGTTCAAGCTGATTACACAGGAATGCTTGGGACAGTTATGAATGCTCTCGTGATGGCGGACAGTCTGAAACAATTGGGTGTAGACACGCGCGTACAAACTGCCATTGCCATGCAATCTGTGGCAGAGCCTTATATCCGCGGACGTGCTCTTCGTCATTTAGAAAAAGGTCGTATCGTGATTTTCGGTGCGGGAATTGGTTCTCCGTATTTTTCAACGGATACAACTGCCGCCCTTCGTGCAGCTGAGATTGAAGCGGATGCTATTCTCATGGCAAAAAATGGGGTCGATGGCGTGTATAATGCTGATCCTAGAAAAGATGCTAACGCTGTGAAGTTCGACGAATTGACTCATCGTGAAGTGATTAACCGAGGCCTTAAAATTATGGATGCAACTGCATCAACCCTCTCCATGGATAATGATATCGACTTGGTTGTCTTCAATATGAACGAACCAGGCAATATCAAACGAGTTGTATTTGGCGAAAATATCGGAACAACGGTATCCAACAAAGAAGAACATAAATAGAAAGAAGAAATTCATGTCAAAAGAAATTGTTACAAAAGCTCAAGAACGTATGGCACAATCCCACCAAAGTTTGGCGCGTGAGTTTGGTCAAATTCGCGCAGGCCGTGCCAATGCAAGCTTGTTAGACCGCATCACAGTGGAATATTATGGTGCAGAAACACCCTTGAACCAGTTAGCAGGGATTACTGTGCCGGAAGCGCGTGTGCTTTTGATTACACCATTTGATAAATCCATCTTGAAAGAAATTGAACGTGCTCTAAACGCATCAGACCTTGGCTTGACCCCACAATCTGACGGTACAGTGATTCGTTTGGTCATTCCTGCATTGACAGAGGAAACACGTAAAAACTTGGCAAAAGATGTGAAAAAAGTAGGCGAAAATGCTAAAATTGCCATCCGTAATATCCGCCGTGATGCAATGGACGATGCTAAGAAAGCAGAAAAAGCAAAAGAGATTACAGAAGATGAATTGAAATCTCTGGAAAAAGACATCCAAAAAGCAACGGATGACGCCATCAAGAAAATCGACGAAATGACAGCTGAAAAAGAAAAAGAACTCTTGGCTGTGTAAGAAAAGACAGAGTCAGTTCTTAGGAGCTGGCTCTCTTTTGCCCTTTAGATAGAAAGAAATTTATGAATCACTTACTCGCACAATTTTTGGTTGGAATCATCACAGGTGAAAATGACCAATTTTACTATGTACAAAAAGAGGGCATCACCTTTGCTCTTGCAAAAGAAGAGGGGCCGCACCGTTTGGGAGAGTCTGTCAAAGGTTTTGCTTATGTTGATATAAAACAACGTCCACGCTTAACAACCAAAGAAGTGACAGCTACCTTGGACCATTTTGGCTGGGGGACTGTTACGGATGTTCGAAAGGACTTGGGTGTTTTCTTGGACACAGGACTACCTGACAAAGAAGTGGTAGTATCATTAGATATTTTACCTGAAATCAAGGAATTATGGCCTAAAAAAGGCGATCAACTTTATGTCCGCTACAGTGTGGATAAGAAAGATCGACTCTGGGCTCTGCCTGCTTTTCAGGAAGATTTTCAAAAGATGGCTGGTCCTGCCTATTACAATATGCAAAATCAGACCTTGCGTGCCATCGTTTATCGTCTCAAAATGAGCCGGTTCAGCGAGCCACGCTTGGGACAAGAGCTGGAAGTTCGGGTCATTGGTTTCCGACAAGTGGACCGCACTCTTAATCTCTCTCTCAAACCGCGTTCTTTTGAGATGTTAGAAAATGATGCCCAGATGATTTTGACCTACTTGGAATCAAACGGTGGCTTTATGACTTTGAACGACAAATCTTCACCAGATGATATCAAGGCTATCTTTGGCATTTCCAAAGGACAATTCAAAAAAGCACTTGGAGGCCTCATGAAAGCAGGAAAAATCAAACAAGATACTTTTGAAACAGAGTTGAAATAAACCATGAGTCCGTGCATACGAACTGTCTCTTGAAATGAGATGTTTCCTGTCTGAGGTTTGAGATGCAGTTCATCATTAACAAGGAAATTTGACAATGGAAAGATATGTTGCCTTACTGAGAGGGATTAACATTAATGGGAAAAATAAAATTCAAATGGGTGAATTGGCAGAAGGATTTCATTCACTAAACTTTCAAGAGGTCAAAACTTATTTGAACACTGGAAATGTTATTTTTTCTTGTTTTGAAAATGATACTGCTACATTGAGACATCAAATCGAATCCATGATAAAAAGCAATTTCCGATTAGATATTCCAGTTTTTGTTATTCCAATCGTTGAACTAGAAGAAATCCTGCATTGTGCACCAAGGTGGTGGGGGAATAAGGATAAAGAAATGTATGATAACTTGATCTTTATGATACCGCCAGCGACCTTTTCTGAAGTATATGATACATTGGGTCAACCAAACATAGTTTTAGAGAGTATAGAGAATGTTAAAAATGCTATTTTTTGGTCTTTTAATCGTGAAAGATATCAAAAAACGAATTGGTGGTCTAAAACAATCAGCTCAACTGTTGCTAAGAGTCTAACAATACGTTCAGCAAATACAGTGAGAAAACTGATTAAAATGTAGTATAAAAAAGTAAATAACTGGTAAAAATCTCAGACAAGCTGGGATTTTTTTGGTATCATGTGAAAGATGAATACGGAGGATCTATGAGAAAATCATTTTATAGCTGGTTGATGACCCAGCGCAATCCCAAATCAAGTGAGCCTGTAGCGATTTTAGCAGACTTAGCATTTGATGATTCTACCTTTCCTAAGCACACGGATGATTTTGATCAAGTCAGCCGCTACCTAGAGGATCAGGCAGCCTTTTCTTTTAATCTGGGGCATTTTGACTCTATTTGGAAAGAATATTTGGGGCATTGACATGGACATTACATTCGCAACGGATAAGGGTCGCTTCAATTACCGTGTAGCAGGAATCATCATAAATGATAATCGATTGCTGGTTATTCGTGAGGAACATTCGCCTTATGCCTATTTACCTGGTAGCCGTGTGCAGTTTGGTGAGACCTTGGAATCTGCCATCAACCGTGAAATTGAGGAAGAGGTGGGTCTTGAGTCAATTACTCTTCGACCATTGTGGTTATCGCAATCCTTTTTTTACTGAAGACAAGAGCCAAGAGGATTTTCACGAGCTTTGTCTTTATTTTTTGGTCGAAGTTTCTGATATTTCTTTTGGAAATTTTACAGTTAATGAGCAGGGACGGCTCAATCATTTTGAATGGATTTCTTTTGAAAAGTTGGAGGCTTTATATTTTTATCCAACATTTCTCAAAAAAGAAATTTGGAATTTACCGCAGTCTCTACAGATAATTGAAGTTATTGATTAGGACGAAAGTCATCCGAGGGATGGCTTTTTTTGTATAGTCTATGCTATAATTGGGATGTCCGTGATACGACAAAAAGAGAGATCATTCGAAGAAGAGTGCCCATGAGCGCAGTAGGAGATATGTAGTCTAGAAATTTCCTGTTATAACAGGCTTATATTGTTGAAAAAAGAGCGAGAGTTGCTTAAAGGAATGATCTATGTTAAAAAATCGTATCACACTACTATTGCACTACTAGGTGCAACAGAATTTTTTGCCTTCTTTGGCATTACCAGTTTTTGGATTCTATTTTTAAGTCAAAAAGGTATGAGTCTCTGGCAAATTGGCTTGTTAGAGAGCATTTTTCATGGGATCAGCCTCTTGTCGGAAGTACCATCTGGCATGCTGGCTGATCGATTTTGTCCTGTCTGTTGATGCTGCTGGGTCATGGAAATTTTTGGGTCTACGCGGTTGGGATGATTCTCAGTGCTTGGTCCTACAATTTTGACTCGGGAACCAGCGCTGCCATGCTGTTTGAAACGGTCAAGGAAGCCGGATTAGAAAGTAAATTCCTAAAAATTAGCAGTGTCATGGCAGGGATTTCAGAAGGAACGCGGACTTTTGGAACCGTAGTAGCAGGCTTTCTTATCCACGGCTTACTAGACGTGGCCTGCATGATCCAAATTGCTTTTTCGCTACTGGTCATGGTTTTTATCTTTTTTATGAGAGAACCACAGTTCAAACAAGAGCAAGAAGAAGCCATTCCACTCAAGAAAATTTTGCTGACGGTCAGCCAGACTTTTCGAGAAGATCCACGGCTCCTGTCTTGGCTAATCTCGACGCAGTTATTGAGTGTTGTCATGTGCATGTTTTATTTTTATTACCAAAATGAATTGCAGATGTTGTCGTCATGGCAAATTAGGGGGAGCATCAAAAAGCGACCACTATTTTTCCCATTTTGGTAGCTGCAACAGTTGCTTTTTACCTCTTGAGTATTTGGCAATTACCAATGGTCTATATGGTCATTTATCTGGTCACTGATGTACTATTCACCTATTTTTCTCCTATTTTCGGTAAGGAGTTACAAGAGGTGCTGTCGAGCCAGATTCGCGCCACTATGCTGAGTGTCAATGCCATGTTTTTCAGTTTGTCCATGATCATCATTTTTCCCTTGACGGGACTTTTGATTGATGGTTGAAATGGCAAAGCGAAATTGTTTTTTAGTAAAATAAAAATGAAAAGAGTAGAGATTAGATGAATCTTCTGTTCTTTTTATTAATGGACAGCATGTCTAATAATGTGTAAAATAAGGAATTTAGCGCATTTTTAACTAGTGATTTTGGAAATTTAGGAGTACAATAACCTCATCAAATCATAAGGGAAACGGATTCCTAAATTAGAGGAGGTTCATTTATGTATTATACAAGTGGAAATTTTGAAGCTTTTGCGCGACCTAGAAAACCAGCTGGTGTCGACAAAAAATCAGCTTATCTAGTAGGTTCTGGACTAGCAGGATTGGCAGCAGCTGTCTTTCTCATTCGTGATGGACAAATGGCAGGCGATCGGATTCACCTTTTTGAGGAACTGCCTCTAGCTGGCGGGTCTTTGGATGGGATTGAAAAACCACATCTTGGTTTTGTGACTCGCGGTGGGCGTGAGATGGAAAATCATTTTGAGTGTATGTGGGACATGTATCGTTCTATCCCGTCGCTCAAAATTCCAGGTGCATCCTATCTAGATCAATTTTACTGGCTGGATAAGGATGCCTCTAACTCATCCAACTGTTGCTTGATTTACAATCGAGGCAATTGGGTGCCAGATGATGGCATGTATACCCTTGGAAAACAGTCTAAGGAATTGGTCAATTTGATCATGAAGACCGAAGAATCCTTAGGCGACCAAACTATTGAAGAATTCTTCTCTGATGCCTTTTTTGAGTCTAATTTTTGGATTTATTGGGCAACTATGTTTTCCTTTGAAAAATGGCACTCTGTAGCAGAAATGCGTCGGTACGCTATGCGTTTTATTCACCACATTGACGGCTTGCCAGATTTTACTTCTTTGAAATTCAATAAATACAATCAATATGACTCCATGGTCAAACCTATTTTAGCTTACCTAGAAGAACATGGTGTGGATATTCAGTACGAATCCAAGGTAACCAATATTGATGTAGCCTTTGAAGGAAACAAGAAAGTTGCTAAAGCACTCCATGTGACAGTGGCAGGTGAAGCAAAAGTTATCAATCTGACAGAAGACGATCTAGTCTTTGTCACCAATGGTTCCATCACTGAAAGCACAACCTATGGTAGTCACTTTGAAGTAGCGAAACCAACAAAAGCACTAGGCGGTTCGTGGAACCTCTGGGAAAGTTTAGCTGCACAGTCAGATGATTTTTCCAGAGGTCTTCTACAAGGATTTACCGGCTGAATCTTGGTTTGTTTCGGCGACAGCAACTATCAAGGATGCCGCCATTGAGCCTTATATTGAGCGATTAACGCACCGTGATTTGCACGATGGAAAAGTCAATACAGGTGGGATCATCACCATCACGGACTCCAACTGGATGATGAGCTTTGTTATTCACCGCCAACCCCACTTCAAGGAACAAAAGGAAAACGAATCAACAGTCTGGATCTATGGGCTTTATTCCAATATTGAGGGCAATTATGTCCATAAGAAAATTGAGGATTGTACGGGGCAAGAAATCACGCAAGAATGGTTTTATCATTTGGGAGTTCCAGTGGAAAAAATCGGTCACAAGAAGATTCGTGGCACCTTCATTGAAGAATTGCTAGAAGAGGCGCAATTGATTTAGAGTCAGTAGACTGACAAAATAAACATCATTTTTTATGTGATCAATGCGAGCCAAGGCGAATACTTCCACCGTGATGAAAGTATCAGAAATATTAGTATTTCTGATACACGGAAACTTTGAGACGAGGCTCAAAGTTTAGGCATGGAATTCTGTAAGAAGTCGCTGACGTCCGCATCACCTAAGGAAAGTATCAAACGAAGACATTGTCTTTATTCTTAGCTAAGGAAATTTCTTCCTTGGCTTTTTTGAATAATAGCATAGCTGCATAGCTTTTTGAGGGCATTCCTTGGAGATTTTTGTTATAATGTGGATAATCAAACAAAGAAAAGGAAAATAATTTGCAAGAATTTTCTGTTGATTGATGGAAGATAATCTTGGTGTGGTCATTCATGCACGAACAGAGCGTGTGCAGATATTAGGCGATGAACAAGAAGCAGTGGAAACTGCGCGTCTTGCCATTGAAGCCCTGTTGGTTTTGGTCGGACGAGGCATGATTGTCAATACTTCTGATGTGATTACTGCGCTTTCCATGGCCCAGGCGGGTTCCATTGACAAATTTGTCGCTCTCTACGAAGAAGAAATTATCAAGGACAATTATGGGAAACCGATTCGCATCAAAACGCTGGGACAGAAGGTTTATGTAGACAGCGTTAAGCACCATGATGTGGTATTCGGCATTGGTCCTGCGGGAACAGGGAAGACTTTTCTAGCGGTGACTCTTGCAGTGACAGCCCTCAAGCGTGGACAAGTCAAACGAATTATTTTAACTCGTCCTGCGGTAGAAGCTGGTGAAAGTCTAGGATTTTTGCCAGGAGACCTCAAGGAAAAAGTGGATCCCTATCTCCGTCCGGTTTACGATGCCCTCTATCAGATTTTAGGTAAAGAACAGACAGCTCGCCTCATGGAGCGGGAAATTATTGAAATTGCACCCTTAGCCTACATGCGTGGGCGGACATTGGATGATGCTTTTGTCATTCTTGATGAGGCACAGAATACGACGATTGTGCAGATGAAGATGTTCCTGACCCGTCTTGGTTTTAATTCTAAGATGATTGTCAATGGAGACACCAGTCAGATTGACCTGCCACGCAAGGTTAAGTCGGGTTTGATTGATGCTGACGAAAAATTGAAACATATCAAGCAGATTGACTTCGTTCATTTTTCCGCCAAAGACGTCGTACGCCATCCAGTTGTTGCAGACATTATCAAAGCCTACGAAAGTGGACCAACTCCCCTTGTGCAGGAAGAAGAGCCTGCTTCTGGTCTAACTAGCTACGAAGTAATCGGTGAATTGCCAGAGGAGGCAGAGTAAGCTCAGTAATCCTAAATGTCAATAGGATTAGCAGTGTATTTTAAAACAATGAATGGTCTCCCGTTCATTGTTTTTTCTTATCCAAAGTTTTCTAAAACCCTAATTTATGATAAAATAATGAAAACGCAAACAAAACGGAGGACGTTTATGACAGAATTAGCACAGTTGCAAAATGGTTCGGATATTCGAGGCGTTGCTATTGCAACGGACGAATGGGCAGTGAATTTGACACCAGATGCGGTGAAACAAATCGCAGCGGGCTTGGTGAGCTGGTTACGAGTAGCCAATGAAGAAGCCTATCAAGCGGGTCATTTAACTATCGGTGTGGGGCGAGATAGCCGCTTGAGTGGTCCTGATTTGGCACAGGTTCTCACGGACCAACTACAAGCTCAGGGAGTGGACGTCATTGATTTTGGACTTGCGACGACCCCAGCCATGTTCATGGCGACCCAATATGAGGAATTTTCTTGTGATGCGGGTGTCATGATAACTGCTAGTCACCTCCCTTACTATTTTAATGGGATTAAGATATTTTCCAAAAATGGCGGAGCGGAGCACGAAGACATCGACTATATCTTAGAGCATACGGATCAAAATGACAATGGGGGTACAGGTCATATTGGCAAAGCGGATATTTTAACACCTTATTCTGCGGACCTTGTTGGAAAAATCCGTAAAGGTAGTGGTGTAGCTACTAACCAACCGCTTGCAGGTATGAAAATCATTGTGGACGCGGGTAATGGAGCTGGTGGATTTTTTGCAGAACGCGTCTTGACAGAACTGGGTGCGGATACAAGCGGTTCACAATTCTTGGAACCAGATGGTACCTTCCCAAATCACATTCCAAATCCAGATAACAAAGAGGCTATGGCAAGTATTCAAGCGGCTGTTCTGAAAGAAAAAGCTGATTTGGGGATTATCTTTGATACAGATGTGGACCGTGCTGCTGTTGTGACTAGCCAAGGAGAGATTCTTAACCGTAATAATTTGATTGCCATTCTCAGTCAAATTGCTTTGTCAGAACATCCTGGTACTAGCATTGTGACCAACTCTCCAACCTCTGATCATTTGAAAGATTTTATTGAGAAATTGGGCGGCAAACAAATTCGCTATATTTCTGGTTACCGCAATGTCATCAATCGTGCTATAGAAGCGAATGAAGCGGGTGTGGATTGCCAACTTGCCATTGAAACCAGTGGACATGCGGCGTTCAAGGAAAATTATTTCCTAGATGATGGGACCTATGCCGCAGCGAAAATCCTCATGCTCTTACCAAAACTGGCACAAAAAGATCAAACGGTGGATGATTTGATTGCGGATTTGAAACAACCGGTGGAAACACAAGAAGTTCGCTTCAAGTTAGAAACACCTGATTATAAAAAACTTGGACGTCAAATTATTGAAGATTTGGGAAATTATCCAGTAGAGGGCTTTGTTTTCAATCCTGAAAATGAAGAAGGCATTCGTTTTACCTTGAAAGAACCATTTGGACAAGGCTGGTTCCTCTTGCGTATGAGCCTCCACGAGCCACTTTTAGTCTTGCAAATCGAAAATGATCAGTTAGGATTTATGCCAACTGTATTGAAGGAATTGCATACTTTCTTAGCTAATTATCCACACGTCAATCAAAGCAAATTAGAAGAATTGCTGTAAAAAAAGCGAAGCGGGAAACCGCTTGATTTTCAAAAAAGTCTATTGACAAACAACCTATTTATGTTACAATAAGTAGGTATTGCTGGTTTAGCTCAGTCGGTAGAGCGCATCCATGGTAAGGATGAGGTCGCCGGTTCAATCCCGGCAACTAGCATAAGAAATACAGAAAACCCTTGATTTACAAGGGTTTTTGTTATGTCTGCCCCAAATCTGCTCAAAATATTTAAAAAATTGTCAATAATTAATCTGAAAGAAAAATAAAAAGCCTCTAAAACAAGGCTTTTCACTAGGTTAATTTCTGGCAAGTTGGGATATGAAGGCAGTAACTAGCATAGCAATCCATCTCATTGAGTTGGAGTTGGAGTTTTGTATTATTAAGAGTACTATCTCTTCTAAATTGGTAGAACCTCAAATTATAAAAATTCTAGAATTAATTATAAATTTTGCGAAATAAATGAGATATTTGTATAATTCTTTGCAAAAAATAACATTTTTTAGTTTATTTTTGAAAATATTAATAGTTATTGTCCCATAAAATTTGACTAAATATCTATAAAATATGTAAGAAGAACTCCAATGATGGATCTATAAAATTGCTAATAGAATACATCAACGATGGCAGGTACCGTTTGTTTATTTCCTAATACAGTCTCATACGAATATAAACCATATATAACACCATAAACGGTGATTAAATCGTCTTCTAAGAGCCTATGCCCCGTCCATTCTGCAGCATCGATTTGTACAAGATAAACATCGTCGTATCCATCCGCAGATGTTGCAATTCGTAACGTAGCTCCGCCAGACCCGTCATCCTGAACCTGAATTACTTTTCCTGTAATCTGTAAGTTTTCTCCAGCATGTGCATCACCATTTCTTGCCATTTCATCATAAGCTATAGTTGGATAATTGTTAGGGTCACGTCTAGCTTTTTCTTCAGCCTCTTTGTTCGATTGAGTACTATCTACTTTAGTTTCAGACTTGGAACTCATTTCTTTAGAACTAGCTAATGCTGAAACTTCAGAAGTCTCATTAGTTTTATTTTTTGGTCTATCGCTCCCTCCTATTGCAACCAATAAAATAGAACCAATTAAGCCAACAATTCCTAGAATCATAGAGTATTTTTTCATTTTAGAATCAGGTTTTTTCTTAGTAAAATACCAATATCCAACACCACCTATGATGAGAGCAAGTGGAGAAAGTGCCAGTAGTAGTGAGAAAACTAGGACAGCTAAAATAATCAATCCGATAGTTTTCAAAATTCCGTTTTTACTTTTCATAAAAATCTCCTTTTAATTTGGTAAATTATACATTAATAATTATATTATATTTTTTATAGTCAATCAAGGTTGTTTTTTTCATAATTTCCTAAAATACCCTTGATATCTCTATTTTTTCTGATAGAATGTGAACTAGAAAACAGAAAGGAGAACTATCATGAATACAAAAATGATGAAACAACAATTGAATAGACAAATGCTCCTTTCTAAGAACATCTCTTAGTTTATTTTTGCGGACTTGAGGGGCCTCAGATGGAGTATGATATGACTCTATCTGGGTCTTTTTGTGTGCTTTTTTGCAAGAGAAACAGATGGCTTAGGAAATTTGGATGGAGAGGATAAGGAGAAGAAAATGTTTGGGTTAATTTTTGATTATGTCAAGCAGCATAAGTGGATGTATCTGCTGATTGCGGTCTTGATTATTGTCTATGATGTGACACTCTTGATTCCAACGCAGGTTATCCAGCGCTTGGTAGATCAATTATCACATGAGACAATGACTGCGGGTTCATTGACCCGTGATATGGTCATTTTGGCAGTAGCGTCAGGGCTTAATTACCTGTCTGCCTACATTTGGCATTATAAATTATTTCAGGGTTCAGTCAATTTCAAGTTTGGGATGCAACAGCGTGCTTTCAAGAAATTGGTGACCATGCGGACGCCATTTTATGAAAAAATTTCGGCCAGGAGATATGCTGACGCGGTTTTCAACAGATGTTGAGGGACTCATGGAAATGGTCGGCTATGGCCTTATGATTGTGGTCTACGCAGGTGCCATGATCGCCTTTATCCTGCCAGCTACGTTTGTGATTTCATGGAAAAACAGGATGTGATTATTGAACGAAATCGTGAGGCGGTTGCGGCACTCAATAATGAGGTATTAGAAGCGGTGGAAGGGATTCGTGTCATGCGGGCCTATAGTAAAAAAGCGGTGCAGGGCAATCGTTTTCATGAGAAAACGAGAAATCTAGCTCATGAGGGAGAACACATCATGACTTACCAGTCCTTATACGGACCTATGGCCAATTTTTTCATGGGATTGTCGACTGTCCTAGTCTTGCTTTTGGGAGCACGCTATCTGATGGCAGGGCAATTATCGCTAGGGCAGGTCATTGCACTTCAACTGTATATGGTATCTTTGATTGAGCCATTGTTCATGTTATCGGATTTTATCTTAGTCTATCAGACGGGGAAAACTTCTTTTGAAAAGGTGAATGAATTGATCACAACGGGCGATGACATGGAGGAAAATGGGAAAGAAGTAGCCCAGTTTGTGGAGGATTTTGCTTTTAGGGACTATGATTTTGCTTATCCACATGCGGAGCGCAAGAGTTTAACGGGTATTAATTGGACTCTCAAGCGCGGTCAGACAGTTGGGATTGTCGGAAAAACGGGCTCAGGTAAGACAACCTTGATTCGTCAGTTTTCACGGCAATATCCACTGGGACAAGGAAATTTCTTTTTAGATGGACAAGGAATTGCTCACTATTCGCGGATCTCAATCGAGCATTTAATTGGTTATGTGCCGCAAGAACATATTTTGTTTTCAAAATCGGTGGGAGAAAATATTGCTCTTGGTAAGAAGGATGCTTCCAAAGAATCCATTGCAAAATCTACTGAAACAGCGGCTTTCAAAGACGATTTGGATCGGATGTCAAATGGTTTAGAGACCATGATTGGTGAGCGGGGTGTGTCCATTTCAGGAGGACAAAAGCAACGGATTTCTATTGCACGCGCTTTCTTACGGGAGCCAGAGCTCTTGATTTTGGATGACTCCTTGTCAGCAGTTGACGCTCGGACAGAGCGAAAAATTATTGAAAATATTCAAAAGGAGCGTGCTGGAAAAACCAATGTCATCGTGACGCACCGCTTGTCTGCGGTTAACCACGCTGACTGGGTATTAGTCATGGAAGATGGCCGGATTGTCGAAGAAGGCACTCCAGCTCAGCTATTGGCCTTAGGAGGCTGGTATTATGAACAATACCAACGGCAGCAGAGCCAGGAAGGAGGAGAATAAGATGAGAGTTATTGTACGATTATTGAAAGAAATTCGCTACATCAAGGGTCTCTTTCTACTGGCAGTCACGGTATTTGTGCTTGCTATTATCAGCGGTCAGTTGTCACCGCTCTTATTGCAGCGGGTCATTGACGGACCGTTGACCAAGCTTGGAAAAGGTTTAGCATTTAATCAAGCGGATTTTTTGCGGCAGTTGGGATTCTATCTTGTTCTCGTGACACTAGGGGCAGGTTTCTCTTATGTGGCGACTCGCTTACTCATGCACTGTGCCAATAAAATAGCAGAGCTCATGCGCAATCGTGCTTATGAAACCATGCAGCGTCTCCCTATTTCTTATTTCGACGATAAGCCTGCTGGGAAAATTGCAACACGAATTGTCAACGATACCGAGACTCTAAGAACACAATTCTATGGCATGTTAGTACATATTTTTACAAATATTCTGCGGGTTGCCTTTGTTTATGGAATTATTTTCTTCCTGAACCCTATTTTGGGAGCGGTGCTGCTCATTCTCTTACCAGCTTTTTATGGTTTACAAGTGATCTACAAACGCTTGCCTGATAAGCCTATGAAGGATTTCTACGATGCTAGAAGCGAGGTCAATACACAGGTCAATGAAATCATGAACGGGGCTAGTCTCATTCAGCTTTATCGGCAGGAAGAGGCAGTGCTAGCGGAATTTGATCAGACAGCGACCAAGATGAAAGATGCGGACAATCGTATTATTTGGGCCATGTCTATTGCCTCTTGGCCACTCAGTGAATTTGTCAAAAACATGCTGGTAACTGCGATTCTAACCATCGTTGGAATGCAATTTTTGTCAGGTCATTCAGCCTTGAGTGCTGGTCGTCTATTTGTTTACCTAAATTACGTTATTAATTTATTTGACTTAATGGGTATGCTAGTGCGGCAATTACCTAATATTCATCGGTCGGTGGAAACGGGTCAACGGGTGTTGGATTTGCTGGACCAAGAAGTGGAAGCAGATGCGGATGCGAACTTAGAAGTCAAAGAAGGAAATGTGGTCTTTGACCATGTGGAATTCGCCTACGAGTAAGGAAAGCCTGTTTTACAGGATATTTCAATCGAGGCTAAAAAAGGGGAAACGATAGCACTTGTGGGGCACACAGGCTCTGGGAAATCATCCATCATGAACTTGCTTTATCGCTTTTATGAACCGCAAAAGGGACAAATTTTGATTGATGGGCAAGATATTTCACTGTTTTCTAGAGAGAGTTTGCGCAGCAATATGGGAATTGTTTTGCAGGATCCGTATTTATTTACTGGAACCATTGCTAGCAATGTCAGTATGGACAAGAAAGATGCAGATCCTTGTGAGATTCGCCAAGCGCTGGAAAAAGTGGGTGCCAAGGATTTGTTGGGGCGGTTGGAAAAGGGCATTGATGAGCCAGTTGTCGAAAAGGGAGCTGCCTTCTCCAGTAGGGGAGCGCCAGCTCATTGCCTTTTCCCGCACTCTCTTTTCCAATCCTAAAATTCTGATCTTGGATGAGGCGACTTCCCACATTGATACGGAGACAGAGGAGATTATCCAGCGGGCTATGGAAGTGATCAAAGAAGGTCGCACGACCTTTATCATCGCTCATCGCCTGTCCACCATCCAAAATGCAGATCAGATTTTGGTTCTGGATGCGGGGCATATCATTGAACGTGGTACTCATGAGGAACTCCTAGCTCTAGGTGGAAACTATGCACAGATGCATAAGATTCAACAGAAAGTGTAAGATAGGGTAAGAAAGTTTACTAGATTTTTGCTACAATAAAGATATGAAAGCAACGATTTTTGATTTGGATGATACTTTGTATGATCAGATGCAGCCTCTTGTGCGTTCGATTGCAGCCTATGGACTGACAGAAACGCAGCTTAGACAGCTCTATTTGGATTTTCGGACCTTTGCGGATGAGGTCTTTGAAGCGGCTGTGACAGGAGAGATTTCCTTGGAAGCCAGTCACATTTATCGTATGAAATCGGCTTTTGCAAAGAATGGTATGACTATTTCGGATGATAAAGCTTTGGACCTGCAGCAGCAATATGCTTATTTTCAAGGGCATTTAGAATTACCAGCTGATTTTGTTGCTATTTTTGAATTTTGCTATCAACATGGGATTAAGCTAGGAATCATTACCAATGGACCGCATCGCCACCAAGAGCGGAAAATTCAGGCCTTGGGTTTAGACAAATGGATTTCCCCAGAACATATCATCATTTCTGGTCAGGTTGGTGTGACTAAGCCATCTGTGGAGATTTTCCGGATGATGGAAGAACGTTTGAACTTGCCTGCTTCCGAGCTTGTCTATGTGGGGGGATTCCTTTGAAAATGATGTCATTGGCAGCAAGCTGGCTGGCAGTGTATTTGGTACAATCATCGTGGTCGCTCTGCTATTTCCAAAAAGATAGAGGCGGATGCTGTGGTGACAGACGCGGTTCAAATACTGGACTGGATGAAGGAGAATCAGTAGAAGGCGGGAGACCGCCTTTTCTTTGTGGCTCGGGCTTTTTATGGTATAATGGGGACAAAGAAAGTGACGGGTGGACTATGTATATCGAAATGGTGGATGAGACGGGGCAGGTTTCACAAGACATGCAGGAGCAGATTTTAGATTTGCTCGATTTTGCTGCCCAAAAAATCGGCAAAGAGAAAAAGGAAATGGCTGTGACCTTCGTGGACAATAAGCGTGTGCACGAGGTCAACTTGGAGTACCGTGGCATCGATCGGCCAACAGATGTGGTTAGCCTGGAGTACAACCCTGAGACAGAGATTATTTTTGATGAAGAGGATTTGCTGGACAATCCTGAGCTTGCGGAGATGATGGAAGATTTTGATAGTTACATTGGTGAGCTTTATATTTCCATCGACAAAGCGCGTGAGCAGGCAGAAGATTATGGGCATTCTTTTGAGCGGGAAATGGGCTTTTTAGCGGTCCATGGTTTCCTTCATGTCAATGGTTATGATCACTATACGCCAGAGGAAGAAGCGGAAATGTTTGGACTACAGGAAGAGATTTTGACAGCTTATGGACTTACAAGAGAATAATCAAAAAAAATGGAAAAACCGTGATTTAGTAGCCAGTATGGAATTTGCGGTCACGGGTTTATTTACGGCCTTCAAGGAAGAACGTAACATGAAAAAACATGCCTTATCGGCTGTTTTAGTGGTCTTGGCGGGTTTGATTTTCCGAGTCAATGTTATCGAATGGCTTTTTTTGCTGCTTAGCATCAGCTTGGTCATTGCCTTTGAAATCATCAACTCTGCCGTTGAAAATGTAGTCGATTTGGCTAGTAATTATCACTTCTCCATGTTGGCTAAAAATGCCAAAGATATGGCGGCAGGGGCAGTTTTGTTTGTTTCCGGCTTTGCTTTATTGGTAGGGCTGATTATCTTTGTGCCTAAGATTTGGCTGATGGTGTTTGGATAAACATTGTTGGCACAATCTGTAGAAATAAATGGAGTTAACAGTCTTTGTTAACTTATTTAGTAAAAAAGAAAGAGAAATTTTAGAAGGGAAGGAATGGGTGAGCTTGTGTTTGGAATTGAACACGGGCTAAAAACTTATGAAAAAGATAAATTCTTTTGTATCAGAGTGATACTGCAAGAATTTCCTATTTTCAATTCATTTTTTACGCCCTTTGTATCTTATGTTTAAATCTGGTTTTGTGGCGATTTTAGGTCGTCCAAATGTTGGGAAATCAACATTTTTGAATTATGTGATGGGGCAAAAGATTGCCATTATGAGTGATAAGGCGCAGACAACGCGCAACAAAATCATGGGGATTTACACGACGGCAGAAGAGCAAATTGTCTTTATTGACACACCGGGAATTCACAAGCCTAAGACAGCCTTGGGTGATTTTATGGTGGAGTCTGCCTACAGCACCTTGCGTGAAGTGGATACGGTTCTCTTCATGGTGCCAGCCGATGAAAAACGTGGCAAGGGGGATGACATGATTATGGAACGTCTCAAATCTGCTAAGATCCCCGTTATTTTGGTGGTCAACAAGATTGACAAGGTTCACCCTGATCAACTGTTGGAGCAAATTGATGATTTCCGTCACCAGATGGACTTCAAGGAAATTGTACCGATTTCTGCCGGTCAAGGAAATAATGTCAACCGCCTAATGGAATTACTTAAGGAAAATTTGGATGAAGGTTTCCAATATTTCCCAGAAGATCAAATCACCGACCACCCTGAGCGCTTCTTGGTGTCTGAAATGATTCGCGAGAAAGTACTTCGCTTGACGGAGCAAGAGGTGCCCCATTCAGTTGCTGTAGTCATTGAGTCCATGAAGCGTGATGAAGAGACAGATAAGGTCCATATTCGTGCAACTATTATGGTTGAGCGCGATAGCCAAAAAGGCATCATTATCGGAAAACAGGGATCCATGCTCAAGAAAATTGGTTCTATGGCACGCCGTGATATTGAACTCATGCTAGGTGACAAGGTTTATCTTGAAACTTGGGTCAAAGTCAAGAAAAACTGGCGTGATAAGAAGCTCGATTTAGCGGATTTTGGTTACAACGAGAAAGAGTATTAGAAGATGATTGAAAAATCGTCACAGAGAGCAATGTCAGTGCTTGGGCAGCTTTGGCTAGCAAACTGTGGTCTACAAGTCAAGAATCTCTGGTAGAAGAATTTTTAAGTCAGAAATTTCCTTATGAATTCATCTATCGAAAAGATGGGTGTGTGGTTGCTTTCATGAGCCTATCTGTTCGTCAGGATTATGTCGAGGGGACACAAGTGAGTCCTGTGGCTTATTTGGAAGGTATTTTTGTTTTAGAAGCTTACCAGAAGCTGGGAATTGCCAGTGAATTGATTGCCTTTGCCCGCAACTGGGCGAAGAAACAAGAATTGAAAGAATTAGCATCTGATTGTAGGCTAGAAAATGTTACTAGTCAGGCACTCCATCATGCTCTAGGTTTCCGAGAAGTCAGTCGGACAGTGCATTTTGTAATGAAAGTGGACTAGTTGTAACATCATTAATTAAAGGAGTAACATGCCACGCAGTGAAGAAGTGATTTTAACCAATATGTGCCTTGTGGAGGATGAGACTGGGCGATTCGTCATGCAGATTCGCAATTCCGAGCGTTATACTTTGGACGGTGCAGCCTTTTCTGGTGGTCACATTGAAAAAGGAGAGAGCCTGCACGAAGCTGTTATTCGTGAGGTATTTGAAGAGACGGGGCTAACCATTTTCAATCCTCAATTGCTGGGTGTCAAGCATTTTCATACGCGTGACGATGGCGCTCGCTACTTGGTTTTTCTTTATAAAACGACGGAGTTTTTGGGACAATTGCAGAGCTCCGAAGAGGGTGAAGTAGTCTGGGTCAGTCATGAGGATATCGCAAGTGGTAAGATTGAGCTCGCTGATTCCATGTCGGATATGTTTCCTATCTTTTTTGACAAAGAGCATTCTGAAATCTTTTACAAACGAAATGCCGAAGGAATCTTAGAACGATTTGATTTTTAAATGGATCAACATGTACAAGAAAAATCAGCGGAAGAGTTACTTTAAACTCATCTAGGATTCTTAGAAAATATGTAGAAAGGATAGGGTAAGCTAGTGTTCGGAACTGAACACTAACTACGAGGATGGTGTCAAAAAGATAAATTGTCCCTAGACGCACGCGTCGTCGGTCAATTTCCTATTACATAGTAATATTATGAAGAAAGGACAGGGTGTTGTAAGTTGACCTGAACCCGAGCGAAAAGCTCGGAAATTAGACAGAACTCCTTGTGTGATAGCACACTTCGGTCGTTCTCCTAAATTTCAGTCGCTTTTTTATCGCTCTTGGTATCGTAATCATGCCTGAACTACCTGAGGTTGAGACGGTGCGGCGGGGGCTGGAACGTTTGATTGTGGGAAAAGAGATTCAGTCGGTGCGAGTAGGCTATGCCAAGATGATTGTGTCAGGTGCAGTTGCTTTTTCTGAGGCTCTTCCGGGTCAGGTGGTCCAGTCTGTGGCTCGCCGTGGTAAATACCTTCTTCTTTATCTGACAGATATGGTTGTTGTATCTCATTTGCGGATGGAAGGAAAATATCTTCTTTTTGAAAATCAAGCTCAAGTACCTGACAATAAGCATTTCCATGTCTTTTTTGACTTTACAGATGGTTCTGTCTTGGTCTATCAAGATGTGCGTAAATTTGGTACTATGGAAATCCTAGATAAAAACGCAGTGGAGAATTATTTCCTTTCTAAGAAATTAGGTTCAGAACCAACGGAGCATGAGTTTACGCTCTGCCCTCTTCAAGAAAAACTAACGAAATCTAAAAAGCCCATCAAGTCACATTTATTAGACCAGACTTTGGTAGCTGGTCTTGGAAATATCTATGTGGATGAGGCACTCTGGCGGGCGAGGATTCATCCGGCGCGACCGAGCTTTAGTCTGACGGAGACTGAAAGTCAGGATTTGCGCCTAGCTATTATTGATGTTCTGCGCCTCGGCGTGGAAAAGGGAGGCTCAACCATTCGAACTTACCGCAATGCTTTGGGGCTAGACGGGACCATGCAGGACTATTTGGAAGTTTATGGAAAAGCAGGGCAGATCTGTTCGCGTTGCCAGACGGAGCTAGTTAAGATTCAGCTAGGTGGACGCGGGACGCATTTTTGCCCGACTTGTCAGGAGAACAAATGAAAAAAGTAATCGGACTAACGGGCGGCATTGCCTCTGGAAAATCGACTGTTACCAATTATCTAAGACAAAAAGGCTGGTCAGTCATTGATGCGGATGCAGTGGTCCATGAATTGCAAGCTAAGGGCGAAAGCCTCTACGAGGCGCTGGTAATAGAATTTGGAAATGCCATTTTGGATGCACATGGCCAGCTGGATCGTAAAACTTTGTCAGAAAAGGTCTTTAGCCAGCCTGATCTGCGCAAGCGTTTGTCGGAAATCCAAGACTCGATTATTCGTCAGGAATTACTGGCGCGTAGAGATGCTCTTTTGCAAGAACAAGATGTGGTTCTCATGGATATCCCTCTCTTATTTGAATTGGGATATGAGAGAGCGGTCGATGAGACCTGGTTGGTCTATGTAGACAGAGCGCAGCAGCTTAGTCGGCTCATGGAGCGAAATGGTTACAATCGGAAAGAGGCTGAAAATCGCTTGGGAGCGCAGCTTTCTTTAGAAGAAAAAAAAGAAAAAGCGGCTGTTGTCATCGATAATCGAGGGAGTATGGAAGAAACTTTTCATCAGGTGGATGCTTTCTTGGCACAGATGACAGTGGAAAGTTAGGAAATTTTGTGAGAGTAAAGATCAATTTGCAATGCTCGGAGTGTGGCAGTAAAAATTATTTGACGAGTAAAAATAGTAAGACTCATCCGCAGAAGATTGAGGTCTTGAAATATTGTCCTAAGGAAAGAAAAGTGACGCTTCATATTGAAACCAAATAAAATTTATGGTACAATGTAGGGAGTTATTGAAGAAAGTGAACGAAAAATGTATCAAGTTTTATTAACCATTCTTTTAATTTTATCTGTAATTATTGTGGCGGTGATTTTCATGCAGCCAGCTAAAAACCAATCAAGTAACGTATTTGACGCGGCGGGTTCAGGTGCTTTGTTTGAACGTTCAAAAGCGCGTGGATTTGAAGCCGTTATGCAACGTTTGACAGCCATTCTGGTATTTGTATGGCTTGTTGTAGCACTTGCTTTAGTTGTTATTTCAAGTAGATAAAGTTGGATGGGGACTGGTTGAAGTCCCTTTTTTGTATTTTTCGTAAAGAGTAAAAAGAAACATGAAAAAAAATATTTTAGAGTATGTAGAACTGGCTGGCCCTGTGACCATGGATCAGTTGGCGGATCATTTTGAAGCCGGCTCCTCTAAGGAATTTACAGAGTTGGTCAAAATCATTTCCAAGATGGAAAGCAAGGAAAGTCTGCATTTTGACAAGTCTGGTAAGATTTCCTTGCCACCTAAGAAAAAGAAAAAAGGCTTTACCCTCAAGGGGATTTTTCGTGCCCATAAAAATGGTTTTGGTTTTGTTACCGTAGACGAGGAAGAAGATGATCTCTTCGTGGGTAGAAATGACGTGGGCCATGCCATAGAGGGAGACACTGTTGAAGTGGCTATTACTAAGGTGGCAGACCGGATGAAGGGCACAGCTGCTGAGGCAAAAGTCATCGATATTTTTGAGCACAGTCTCAAAACGGCTGTTGGCCTTCTAGTTTTGGATGAGGAAAAACCTAAATATGCTGGCTATATCAAGTCCAAAAATCAAAAAATCCCGCAACGGATTTATGTTAAAAAATCCCCTCTGGTCTTGACAGGAACAGAGATTATCAAGGTGGATATTGACCAGTATCCAAGCAAGAAACACGATTATTTCGTGGCAACTTTGCGGGATGTGGTTGGTCATAAGGATGACGCGGGCATTGATGTCTTAGAGGTTTTGGAATCTATGGATATTGTATCTGAGTTTCCAGAGGATGTCTTGGCAGAAGCCGAGGCAGTGCCAGATGCACCGTCAGACAAAGATTTGATTGGTCGTTTGGATTTGCGTCAGGAGCTTACTTTCACTATTGATGGTGCGGATGCCAAGGATTTGGATGATGCGGTCCATATTAAGCGCCTGTCAAATGGCAACACGGAGCTGGGTGTGCATATTGCGGACGTGTCCTACTATGTGACGGAAGGTTCTGCTCTCGATCGCGAAGCACTCAATCGTGGAACTTCTGTATACGTGACAGACCGAGTAGTGCCTATGCTACCTGAGCGTTTGTCAAATGGAATTTGCTCTCTCAATCCAAATGTGGAGCGTTTGACCCAGTCAGCCATTATGGAGATTGACAACAAGGGGCGGTTGGTCAGTCATTGGATTGGCCAAACGGTCATCAAAACGACCTTCCGTATGACCTATTCGGATGTCAATGATATTATTGCGGGGGACGCGGAAAAACGAGAGCAATTAAAGGAAATTCTACCAAGCGTGGAGCTCATGGTAGACTTGCATGAGACACTGGAAGCTATGCGGACGGCTCGCGGAGCTCTTAATTTTGATACTAGTGAAGCTAAAATCATCGTCAATAAGGAAGGCATGCCAGTGGATATCGTTTTGCGTCAGCGTGGTGTTGCCGAGCGAATGATTGAATCTTTTATGCTGGCAGCTAATGAGTGCGTTGCGGAGCATTTTGCTAAACTGGACTTGCCTTTTATTTACCGGATTCACGAGGAACCAAAGGCTGAGAAGTTGCAGAAATTTATCGATTATGCGACCAACTTTGGCTTGACGGTCTACGGGACGGCAGCTTCCATTTCACAAGAAGCTCTTCAGGAACTCATGGCTAAGGTAGCGGGCGAGCCCTATGCCGATGTCCTTAATATGATGCTTTTGCGGTCTATGCAGCAGGCGCGTTACTCAGAGCACAATCACGGTCACTATGGTCTTGGTGCGGAGTTTTACACGCACTTTACCAGTCCAATTCGTCGCTATCCAGACCTTTTGGTTCACCGCATGGTGCGAGAATATGGTCGCCTAACGGAAGAAAATTAGCGTCGTGCCATTGAGGCAGAACGCGAAGTCAAAGCCATGAAGAAGGCCGAATTCATGCAGGAATTTGTCGGTCAAGAATTCGATGGTGTGATAGCAAGCGTCGTCAAATTTGGACTTTTCGTTGAATTGCCAAATACCGTCGAAGGCTTGATTCACATTACCAATCTGCCCGAGTATTACCATTACAATGAACGGACTATGACTCTGCAAGGAGAGAAGACAGGAACGGTTTTCCGTGTTGGTCAAGCCATTCGTATCAAATTGCTCCGTGCAGACAAGATGACGGGTGAGATTGACTTTGAATACCTACCCTCAGATGTGGATGTCATTGAAAAACGGGACAAATCCGCTGGTCGTGACCGTAAGTTAGACCGTAAAAATAAGAGTCATTCCAACCGCAGCCGAGACGATCGTTCGGGTCGTGGTAAAGGCAAGGTGCATGAAAAATCAGCTTCAAAAGGCAAACACGGCAGTGGCCTAGCAGCTGGTGAAAAAGCTAAAAAAGACAAGAAAAAGAAACCATTTTATAAGGAAGTAGCCAAAAAAGGAGGCCAGAATGGCAAAGGGGGAAGGAAACGTCGTCGCGCAAAATAAAAAAGCGCGTCACGATTATACGATTGTTGATACGGTTGAAGCGGGAATTGTCCTGACAGGGACGGAGATCAAGTCAGTCCGTGCAGCCAGAATCAATCTCAAAGACGGTTTTGCGCAGATTCGTCGTGGGGAAGCTTGGCTCAATAACGTCCATATCGCACCTTATGATGAAGGGAATATCTGGAATCAAGATCCAACGCGGACACGGAAATTGCTCTTACGTAAGAAGCAAATCGCCCAACTAGAAAATGAGGTCAAGGGAACAGGGATGACCTTAGTACCACTCAAAGTCTACATCAAGGACGGCTTGGCCAAAGTCTTGATTGGCTTGGCGAAAGGGAAGCATGACTATGACAAGCGTGAATCCATCAAGCGCCGTGATCAGGACCGTGATATCAAGCGTACGATGAAATCTATCAATAGTCGGGAAGGAGAACTGTCATGAGCAAAGCATTGATCGCCTATAAGCGCATGCCTGTTTGGAATCTGGAAACAACTCCAGAAACGATTCAGAAGCAACACAATACCCAAGTTGGAACATGGGGCAAGTTGAAAATTTTAAAAGGTAAGTTGCAATTTGAACACCTGTCAGAAGATGGACAAGTGGTCTCTAGCCAGAAATTTGGTCCTGCAGATGATATTCCTATGGTGGAGCCGCAGGCATGGCATCGTGTGACCTTGTTAACGGAAGATACCGAATTTTTTGTGGAATTTTTCTGTCGTCCAGAGGATTATTTTGCCAAGAAATATGATATAGGTCGGGCTCACTCAGAAGTAGTGGAGGCACTTGACACCATTACGGAACCATGTCGCGTACTGGATTTGGGGTCTGGTAGAGGACGAAATGCTCTTTATCTTGCTAAAAAAGGTTTTGATGTGACGGCGTTTGATGCCAATGACATGAGTCTGGAAATCTTGCAAGCAGTCATGGAAGAAGAGGATCTGGATCTTAAGGTCGCTGATTATGATATCAACACTGCCAACTTGACGGAGGAATATGACTGGATTTTGTCAACAGTCGTTTTCATGTTTTTGAATCGACAAGCTATTCCAGATATTATTAGCAATATGCAGGAGCATACGCTACTTGGTGGATACAATCTCATTGTGGCTGCCATGGACACAGAAGATGCACCTTGTCCGCTCGATTTTCCATTTACCTTTAAAGAAGGGGAGTTGAAGGATTATTACAAGGATTGGGAACTGATCAAATACAACGAAGACTTTGGTCAACTGCATGAGCGGGATGAAAATGGCAATCGTATAAAGAGTGTCTTTTTTTCTTTTGTCAATTTTTTGTTTTCATGAGAACATTTTTCTTGACTTAGGTTGATTTTCTAGTATAATAGTTCTCACGACAACTAAATGGTTTTCATAAGAACTATTTTAGAAAGGAAGAAGGATATGCATCATCAACACACGGAAAATCCTTTTCAAGAATTGCGTTTGTTTATCAATGAATTAGAGCAGTTTGTGGAGGAGATGGCAAAAGATTGCGGAGCGGAGCATTTGGGTGGCCCCCAAGGTCACGCCATTCTGTTTTTAAAGTCCCAAGAACATCAAGATATTTCCTTTAAGGATATGGAAGAAGCGCTACATTTGTCAAAATCGGTTAATTCCAATCTCATGAAGCGCATGGAGAAAAATGGCTTTATCGAGATTGTGCCTTCTAAGGAAGATAAGAGAGTCAAGTATGTTGTGCTGACAGAATTTGGTCGAAAAAAAGCAGAAAATATTGATCAGTTTAGAAGTCAGATGAAAGTGATTTTGGCCAAGGGATTAACCAAGGAAGATTTCCATATCTTGCACAAAGTTTTTATTCAGCTCAAATCTAACTTGCACGAAGAAGTTGAAAGACAAGCACAGAAAAAAGAAAATTAAAGTGAGGGCAGCTATGTTTAAATTGCTGAAACGTATGATAGCTAAAGAGCTAGTTATGGCCGTCCTCAGCGTAGTTTTGGTGGCGTTCGGAGTTTATTTGGATTTAAAAACACCAGAGTACATGTCTGAAATTACGGTCCTCTTACAGACTCCAGGAACTACAACAAAAGAAATGTTGGACCCAGGTTTCAAGATGATTGGCTTGAGTTTGGCAAGTTTTACAATGTCCGTCATTGTTGGATTGATTGCCTCTCGTCTGGCAGCTAGCTTTATTACTCGCTTGCGCTCGGACATCTATGATTCGGTTATGGCCTATTCGCAGGCAGAAATCAAGAAATTTTCTATTCCAAGTCTCTTGATGCGGACAACCAATGACTTAACCCAGATTCAACTAATCATTGTCATGGGACTTCAAGTGGTGACAAAGGGACCGATTATGGCGATTTGGGCAGCGACAAAAATCGCTGGAAAATCGGGAGAATGGTTATTTGCGACTCTTGTTGCAGTTGCTGTTATGCTCATTCTATTGACCGTTCTCCTGACATTGGCTTTTCCAAAGCAACGAATCATTCAACAGATGACCGATCGTCTCAACAGTATTACGCGCGAATCTTTGACAGGTATTCGTGTGGTGCGCGCCTACAATGCTGAAGGTTACCAAGATGAAAAATTTAATGAAGTCAATACTAGTTTGACCAACCTCAATCTTTTTGTCAGTCGTCTCATGGTTTTGATGAATCCCGTTATGACTGTCATTTCAGGTGGCTTGACCTTGTCCATTTACTGGATTGGTGCGCACCTGATTAATGATGTTAAACTTCCTAGAGATATGACTTTACTGCCGGCAGCATTTCAAGATAGAGTAACCATTTTCTCGAATATGGTTGTTTTCTCATCCTATGCTATGCAGGTTGTCATGGGCTTCATGATGATGGTGGCAATTTTCTTTGTCCTGCCACGTTCAATGGTATCTGCGGGACGAATCAATGAAGTGTTGGAGTTAGGCTCAACCATTTCAAATCCAAAAACGGTAGGACAGGCACATGCAACGCGCGGTCAAATTGAATTTAAGGATGTGACTTTCCGTTATAGTGAACAGTCTGATGCGGTGATCGAACACGTTTCCTTTAACGCGCAGGCTGGTCAGACAGTGGCATTTATCGGCTCAACGGGTTCTGGTAAGTCCACCTTGATCAATCTCATTCCTCGTCTCTACGATGTGTCTGAGGGAGCTATCTTAGTGGATGGTCAGGATGTTCGTCATTACGAGTTGAAGGAATTGCATAAAAAAGTTGGTTATATTCCGCAAAAAGCGGTGCTCTTTAGTGGGACCATTCGTTCCAATATGGTTATGGGTGAAAGTAATGAAACCCCGCTTTCAGACCAAGACTTGTGGAAGGCGCTTGATTTGGCGCAAGCACGTGAATTTGTGGAGGCTACGTCTCAAGGGTTGGATGAGCATGTGGCGCAAGGCGGGAGCAATTTCTCCGGCGGTCAAAAACAACGCTTGGCTATTGCGCGTGCTTTAGCAAGAAAGCCAGAAATCTTAATTTTTGATGATTCCTTTTCAGCCTTGGATTACAAGACAGATAAACTCTTACGCAAGCGTCTCAAGGAAGAAACTGCTGACATGACAAAATTGATTGTAGCGCAGCGAATTTCCACCATTATGGATGCGGATCAAATCGTGGTCTTGGATGATGGTGTCGTTGTTGGTCAAGGAACGCATAAAGAACTGTTAGCAGATAACGCAGTTTACCAAGAAATCGCTTATTCACAATTATCGAAGGAGGAGTTGGGAAATGGAAAATAAGAAAAAGTCATCCATTCTAAAACGGATGAATCCTTATATCGTTGGTTTCAAACTTCCCTTTGTGATAGCGAGTATGGGTGCCATTATTTCCAGTATCATCACGGTTTATGGACCAACAGTTCTCAAAAATATCACCGAAAAAATTACTGATGGCTTGCAGGGAAACCTAGATATGACTGAAATCGGTCGCCTAGCAACTATGTTGGCTATTCTGTATGGGATTGGTGCTCTTATTGGCTATGGTCAGTCTTTCATCGTAGGAACAATCGTCCAGCGCTTTTCTCAGCTTCTGCGGGCAGGGATTTCACAAAAAATCAATCGCTTGCCGCTCAACTATTTTGATAGTCATTCGCAAGGAGATACGCTTTCGCGTGTGACCAATGATGTAGATACAACGGCTCAGTCGCTCAATCAAAGTTTGGGCACCATTGTGACCGCGGTCATGCTATTGATTGGCTCGGTTTTCATGATGTTTGTGACCAGTGTCACCATGGCATGGACAGCGATTGGCTCTGTCCTTATCGGCTTTGTCATATCCATGGTCATCATGATTTCTTCACAAAAATTCTTTAAGGCACAACAAGCTAACTTGGCAGCTATCAGTGGCTTTGTTGAAGAAACTTACACAGGTCATCATGTCGTCACAAACTATAATGCAGTTGAGGAGTCGAAAATAGCCTTTGAAAATCTCAACGGCAATCTCTACAATTCTATGTGGAAATCCCAGTTCATTTCTGGGATTATGATGCCACTCATGATTTTCGTGGGAAATTTTGGTTATGTCATGGTCTGTGTAGTGGGTGCCATTCTAACGCTTAATGGTGATGCAAGGCTCAAGCTTTGACCAATCTACAACAGGCGAGCGCAGCCATGGACCGTGTCTTCGAATTTTTGGATGAACCAGAAATGAAAGAAGATAGCGATCTCCCTCAAGGCTTATCTAGTGTTAAGGGCGATGTGACTTTTGAACAAGTTTCCTTTGGTTATGTGCCGGATAAGACTATTATTCATGATTTTTCAGCCCATGCCCAACCTGGTCAAAAAGTTGCGATTGTCGGCCCAACAGGTGCTGGCAAGACCACCATTGTGAATCTGTTGATGAAATTTTATGAGATTGACAAGGGACGTATTGCCATTGACGGTGTGGATTTGAGTAATATGTCTCTAAGTGAAATTCATGATCAATTTTCAATGGTCTTGCAAGATACTTGGCTCTTTGAGGGCTCTATTAAGGATAATTTGATCTATAATCAAGACAATATCACAGATGAGCAAGTTGTCGCAGCGGCTAAAGCTGTCGGTGTTCATCATTTCATCATGACCTTGCCAAATGGCTACGACACGGTCTTGGATGATTCGGTGACCTTGTCTGTTGGTCAAAAACAACTCTTGACCATTGCGCGGGCCCTCCTGAAGGACGCTCCATTATTGATTCTTGACGAAGCAACATCCTCTATCGATACACGGACGGAAGAACTAATCCAGAAAGCTATGGACCGCTTGATGGAGGGAAGGACTTCCTTTGTCATTGCCCATCGTTTGTCCACTATTCACAATGCAGACCTAATTTTGGTCATGAAAGAAGGCAATATTATCGAGCAGGGCAATCACGACCAGCTCATGAAGCAAAATGGCTTCTACGCAGATTTGTATAACAGTCAATTTACGGAGTCAGAAGACGACGTAGCGTAAAACGAGGCAATCTACCCCTTTCCTGCCCCAAAAAATAAGAAACTCTTTGCTTGATAGCAAGGAGTTTTTCTAATCTTTGCGAGCGATTTCATAGGCAATATGGTACAATGAAGAAAAAGATTTTACAGGTAAAAAGGAGTAACAGTAATGAGTGAAGTGATTCAGTTTGGTTATGGGAAAACGGCTGCACAGCTACAGCTCAAGCGCCTTAATCACCATGGTATCATTGCAGGAGCAACGGGGACCGGAAAGACCGTGACCCTTAAGGTTTTGGCAGAACAGTTGAGTGAGGCGGGGATTCCAGTCTTTCTGTCTGATATCAAGGGAGATTTAGTTAGTCTTGCAGTGGAAAATAGCAAAGCGGTTGATCCAGAACGTCTGGCCTTGAAGCATTACCAAGATTATCAACCAGCGGCTTACCCAGTTGAGCTTTGGGATGTCATGGGCCAGAATGGTTTACCTGTTCGTATGACCATTTCGGAGCTTGGTCCTGTGCTCTTGACACGTCTTTTGGGTCTCAATGAAACTCAGGAAAGTATTCTCAATATTGTCTTTAGCGTGGCGGACGAGCGTGGTTTGCTCTTGATAGATCCCATGGACTTGCGGGCGATGTTGAATTTTGTAGCGGAAAATGCGGCAGAGCTTAGCTAATATTATGGCAATATTCCAGCGCGTTCAGTAGGGGCTATTTTACGAAGTTTAGTGGTTTTGGAACAACAAGGCGCCAAGGAATTTTTCGGAGAGCCCAGTCTTGAAATTTCCGACCTCATGCGAACAGCGCCAGATGGTCGAGGCGTCATCAATATTCTAAACGCAACGGAACTATTTAATCAGCCAACGCTTTATTCAACGGTTCTCTTACCTCTCTTGTCAGAACTGTATGAAACCTTGCCAGAAGAAGACGACTTGGATAAGCCAAAGATGGTCTTCTTTTTTGACGAGGCACACGTCCTCTTTAAGGATGCTCCAAAAGTCCTTCTGGAAAAAGCTATCATCCTCTCAGATTACTATGATAATAGTTTTGGGAAAGCCTATGGCGTTCTCATGAAAGAATGGAATCTATTGGCACGCGCAGTCCTGATTTTGGATGAAGAGAACAAAGTCATCTATACAGAATATGTGGACAATGTCAACCAACATCCAGACTACGACGCAGCAGTCGCCGCTTTGAAAAAATAAGACAGAAAAAAAGTTGGAGAAATCCAACTTTTTTATTTTGCTTCGATTTGTTTCACCAACTGCTGGTAATGTTTATAAAGCCCTGAGTAACGGCTACGATAATCTGATTTCCATGGTTTGTCTCGTCCACAGAAATGTAAGAAAACAGTATGTTCCATAACCCATTCTAAGTTCCAGAGGCCATTGCTTCTGGCATAATATAGAACATTATACCGCGCGTCGTAGTTATAAATTTGATCAGGAATACTGAGAGTCAGGTGACCATAGAGAGCATTTAGAATATCTTGGTCTGGTAAAATGAGGTTGGCGCCATTTTCTATGATGTAGGTCATGATGTCTTCTCGTTTGACGGTTTGACGGATGGCAACGAGATTGAGCAACATGACACCAGTGTTATAGTAAGATTCATTTTCAAAATTTTTTAAGCGTAACTTATTGACCATATCTAAAATTCGACTATCTGCAACGTGACTAGCAGCAGCATAAAGAGAGTCACCTAAATCCATTTCATAGAGTGAAGTAAAGCCATTGAGGGTCAAGATATCCGCATCAACATACAGAATTTTTTCTAAATCTACTGGCAGGTATTCGTGGGCTAGGAGACGATAATAGATTGTTTCAGGATAACGGTCGGTAGTTGGCGCGTCAGAAAAGGCGTCATCTCCCATGACAACAGGGTAATAGTGGATGTTCAATCTTTGGCAAAAATTCTCAATTTCCTGGTGGCGCTCCAGCAACTGTTTTTGCAAATTATAGATGGCGAGCATTTTGCCCTTGTTTTGCTGGTGAAGGGAGTAGATCATGACCTTGAGCTGGTCAACATAGTCATCGTTAACGGCAAAGAGTATGTTTATAGTCTTCATAGTGTTTCCTTTTCATCTAAAATTTGGAGGTTATTGTCCTCAATATAGCCAATTCGCAGGAGAATATCTGCCATTTCCTGAGGGCTCTCTTTGGCACCATTTTCAATCCAAAGGCTGATAATACTTTCTAGCGAGGCGAGATAGACTTCGCGGGCATAGAGGAAAGGAATGTGGTAGACTGAGGTAACAGCAGTTTCAAAGTTATCAGAGTAGGCTAGTATTCGCAAAATAAATTCCTTGATGGATTCAGAAAAGTTGATATAGCGCGTCTTGGACATGGCAGATATGAAAGCAAAATTCTCTTGGATATAGATCAATGTACGCAGAATAGCTTGTCGAGGATGGTTTTCTTCCTCCTGCAAAATATAGAAAATCTGATCTAAGGTATCTTCTTTAAACTGCGCCATCATATCGTATTTATCCTGGTAGTGGAGGTAGAAAGTTCCACGGTTGATACCAGCACGGTGGGTGATGTGACTGATCGTTAACTGTTCAAAGGCTTTTTCGGAAAGAAGTTGCGTGACAGCTTCCTTGATGTAAAGCTTGGTTTCTGTGTGTCTTTGTTGCGCCATGGCTTCTCACTTTCTTTAAATCAACAGATTGTTTCTATTTGTCCTTGAAGAAATCTTGAGCTGATGATATCATAAACAAAAGAAAAAATCAACGTGTTGTTGATTTAGGAATAAATGGTCAGTAAGGGAAGTAAACAATTTATGGCATATATTGAAGTCAGACATTCTTCTAAGTATTATCACATGGGAGAGACTACCATTGTAGCGAATGAAAATGTCAATTTTGAAATTGAAAAAGGAGAGTTGGTCATTATCCTTGGTTCCTCAGGAGCTGGGAAGTCTACTCTTCTGAATATCCTAGGTGGCATGGATACAAATGACGAGGGAGAGGTCATCATTGATGGTGTCAACATCGCCGAACTATCTTCACATCAGTTGACCAATTATCGACGAGATGATGTGGGATTTGTCTTCCAATTTTACAACTTGGTGGCCAATTTGACTGCCAAGGAAAATGTGGAACTGGCTTCTGAAATCGTCAGGGATGCTATGGATCCAGAAGAAATCTTGTGGCAGGTAGGTCTAGGACACCGTCTCAATAATTTTCCAGCCCAGCTTTCGGGAGGGGAACAACAGCGTGTCTCCATTGCCCGGGCTGTCGCTAAAAATCCTAAAATTTTGCTCTGCGATGAACCAACAGGAGTTTTGGACTACCAAACAGGCAAACATGTACTGCAAATTTTGCAAGATATGTCACGAAAGCAAGGGGCAACAGTGATTATCGTAACCCACAATACAGCCTTGGCCCCAATTGCTGATCGTGTCATTCACATGCGAGATGCCACTGTCAAGTCCGTCGAAGTTAATCCTGAACCGCAGGATATTGCGATGTTGGAATACTAGCTGGAGGAATCATGTCAAAAAAAATCTATCAAAAAGACATCTTTCAATCCATTACCAAATCTAAAGGGCGTTTTTTCTCTATCTTCAGCCTCATGATGATTGGGGCTATCGCCTTGGTCGGGCTCAAAGTAACGGCGCCCAATATGGAACAAACTGCTCAGGATTTTATTGACCGATATCGGCCTTTTGACCTAGCGGTCATGGCAGAACTGGGAATGGATGAGGAAGACCAAAAAGAGTTAGATTCTATAAAAGGGGCGACGGTTGAATACGGTTATCTGACTGATGTGGTACCGCAAGGAGCTCAAGATGCCGTACGTATTTCTTCAGCGACAAATCGTATTTCCCAATACAAGGTTTTATCAGGGAAGTTGCCTTCAGCAGAAAATGAAATTGCTCTTTCAGAATCTTTGGCGGCTGACTGCAAGCTAGGGGATACAATCAACTTTGAGCAGGCAGAGGATGGTGTCCTCAAAAGTACTAGCTTTAAAGTGGTTGGTTTTGTCTATTCTTCTGAAATATGGGAAAAGACTGTCATGGGAGTTTCGACAGCTGGAACGGGGGATTTGGAAGGGTACGCAGTCGTCACACCGACAGTTTTTAATTCGGATGTCTACATGATTGCTCGCTTGCGATATGATGATATAGAGAAGTTGAGCTATAACAGTCAGGCATACGAAGACAAACTAAAAGCGCACCAGAATGATTTGGATACTCTCTTAGCTGATAACGATCTTGGACGATTGAGGCGCGTTAAAGCAGAAGCTGAAAAGCAGATTATAGATGGTCAGACTGAAATAGCAGACGTTGAGAAGAAATTAGCGGATGCCAAGCAAAATCTGGCAGAAGGGCAACATCAAGTTTTAGATGGTCAAAGTCAACTAGAGGAGGCTTTGGCGCAAATCGCTGCTAATGAAGGAAAGTTGCTGGTCTCGGAAGAGGCATTAAAAACTGCGAAAGCTCAATTGGATCAGACTGGTCAACTCTTAGCAGATACCAAGGAACAATTGGATCAATCAGCACAGCAATTGACAGCCAGTAAGGATCAACTAGATAAAACTACCCAGATGTTGGCAGATAGAAAAGCGCAATTAGACGCTTCAAAAGCCACCTTAGACGGCAAAAAATCTGATTGGAGGAGAGTAAGGCTCAGATAGATAGTGGCTGGCAAGAATTGCAAGCAGCGCAAGCAGACTTGTTAGCACAGATTGATGCCTTGGCGCAGGCAGGCGAGGACTTAGCCAACCACCCAGAAATCCAAGAAGCCCAGAGTCAATTAGCGACAAAGGAACAAGGATTGTTGGCAGCACAGGCGCAGTACGACACTGGCAATCAAGCCTATCAATCTGCCCTTGCTCAATACCAGACTCAAAGCACCGCTTTTCAAGAAGGAAGGGAGCAATACAATCAAGGTTTAGCAGATTATCAAAACGGTTTAGCCCAATATGATGCCGGAATGAGTCAGTACCAAGATAGTCTTGCTCAATACCAAGCAGGTCAAAGCGAGTACGAGACAGGATTCGCTCAGTATCAGAGTGGTTTAGCACAGTACCAATCGGGTCTGGACCATTATCAAAAGGGCTTGACAGATTTCAAATCAGGTCGGGGACAAATAGACCAAACCAAGGAAGAAATTGCTTCCAATCAAAGTGAATTGGACCAATCCAAGAAAAAACTAGCAGAAGGTCAAAAAGATTTGGACAAGGAGTCCAAGGATGCCATCACAAAAATTTCCGATGCGAGGGCTGACTTAGCAGAGGCTGAAAAGAATTTGAAAAACTTGGAAGAGCCCAGCTACATCAGCTATACACGGGCGACCATTCCGGGCGGTAATGGCTACCAAATGTACAAGGCGTCTACCAGCAGTATTTCAGCAGTGGGAAATGTCTTTCCGATCGTCATCTATGTAGTGGCTGCCATGGTAACCTTTATGACCATGACTCGTTTTGTGGATGAGGAACGGACTAATGCAGGGATTTTTAAGGCGCTTGGCTACACCAACAAAGATATCATTAGGAAGTTCCTTCTCTATGGCTTTGTGGCGAGTATGGCAGGGACTATTGTAGGAATTTTGGCGGGGAATTTTATTCTTTCACCATTGATTGGCCGGATTATCACAAAGACCAAGGTCATCGGTGCTTCTGAGCTCTATTTCTACCCACTATGGACCATTTTAGCCGTCATTTTGGGTCTCTTTTCTGCGGTCTTACCAGCCTATCTGGTAGCTCGCAAGGAATTAACTGAAAAACCAGCTCAGCTCTTACAGGCTAAGCCTCCGGTTTCTGGCTCTACCATTTTGCTGGAGAAAATAGGTTTCATCTGGAAGCGGCTCAGTTTCACCCACAAGGTAACGGCGCGCAATATCTTTCGTTATAAGCAGCGGATGCTGATGACCATTTTCGGTGTTGCAGGCTCAGTAGCCCTCCTTTTTGGAGGCCTAGGGATTCGTTCATCTATTTCAGGAATTGCAAACACGCAGTTTAGTGACATTATTCGTTATGATATTTTGGTCACGGAAAATAGCAAAGCTTCTGAACAAGAAAAGGCTGACTTGACGGATTTATTAGCTTCAACTACCATTTCACAACAGCTACCTGTCACAGTTGAACAATTAGAAGAGAAGATTGATGGAGTCGACGAAGCGCAATCCATTAGCCTTCTCATCACGGATAAACCGTCGGAAATCCATAATTTCATTCAGCTCCGTCATCGCGTCAGCAAGGAAAAAATCAAGCTGGATAACCAAGGTGTAGTTCTGTCTGAAAAGCTAGCCAGTCTCTATGGTATCAAGGTGGGGGATACCATCCCACTGACCTTAGAAGATGAGGTGGTGCAAGTGCGCGTGTCGGGCATTTCAGAGCTCTATGCTAGCCATTTTGTTTACATGACAGCAGACTATTATGAAAAATTGACGGGTACACATCCGGTTAAAAATTCTTATCTGCTAAAAGTAAACAATCAGGATCATGAAGCAATTAAAACCTTAGCGGCGGATTTCCTCAAACTAGATGCAGTTGAAGCAGTCGTGCAACACACAGCTGTTATCTCGCAAATTGCGACCTTGGTGGACTCCCTCCAGTCAGTCATGGTCATCTTGATTGTTCTGTCCATCTTGTTGGGAGTGGTCATTCTCTATAACTTGACCAATATCAACGTGGCAGAACGCATTCGTGAACTCTCAACTATTAAGGTACTGGGCTTCCACAGTAAGGAAGTGACCATGTACATCTATCGTGAAACCATTGTCCTGTCAATTGTGGGAATTCTTCTAGGATTGCTAGGGGGCGTCGGTCTTCACCGTGTCCTTCTTTCTGTAATCGGGCCAAGTAATATGATGTTCCAGTCCAATGTCACTCTGGATGTTTATCTGATTCCCATCTTTGCCATCGTCGGAATTCTGGCTATTCTTGGCTGGTTTGTCAATTACAAGCTCTGCCATGTGGATATGTTGGAAGCCTTGAAATCAGTGGAATAAGAAGTCCCATACTCCTAGGAGTGTGGGGTTTTCTCACCCAATTCAATTTAAATATGATAAAATAGCGAGACATTAGGAAGTGATAGAGGATGAAACCATATGGTGCTAGAAAATAAGTTAGGCATAAGGAATAGCGCAGAATTAGCCCAAAAAGAGGAAAAATTGACAAAAAGAAAAGCAAAAATTCTGATTGAGAGTGGACAACTATTTGAATTTGAAGTTGGAACTTTTAAAGCTTTATCTGATATCCACAAATATCTTTTTTCAGAACTATATGATTTTGCGGGAAAAATAAGAGATGTCAATATTGCTAAAGACCATCTTCAATTTGCGCCACGTATTTTCCTAGAACAGTCCCTTTCCTATATTGACCGGCTACCTCATGAAACATTTGATGAAATAGTAGAGAAATATTCTGATATGAACGTTGCTCACCCATTTCGAGAAGGAAACGGGCGAAGTATGCGTCTGTGGCTAGATTGTATGCTCTATGAAAAATTTGGAAAAATTGTAGATTGGAATGCGATTGATAAAGACGAATACCTGAATGCCATGATGCGTAGTCCTATTTCTACCGGGGAGCTTAAATATCTTTTGCAGCAACGTTTGACGGATGATTTCAGCCATCATAGCTTTTTTAAAGGCATTGATGCTTCCTATTATTATGAAGGATATACTTTATACAAGACAGAAGATTTATAGAGGTTGAAATCTTTGCTTGCAATAAAATTTTGTTAGAACCGATTACATATGCTATAATCAGGCTATAGTATCTCAATTCAACCATTCGCGTTTTACTATCATATAAGTCCGTAGATTTAAAGGAATAATGATGAGCCTTTAGAATCTCTTCATGAATGGTAAAATCACACATGATTTTGTGGTGTTTTTACTGTGCATGAAAGGAGGTTCTTTTTTTGCATCGCAAAATCAAAAGGAAAGGAATATCATGAACTTTATTAGTCGCATTTTAGTGAAACACAAACTAAAATTGCTCATATTTATACTATTAGGCAGTTTAATCCGTTTTTTGAATCTGTACAGCCTAACTTTTTATCAGAAAATTTTGGATGCCTACCAAAGTCATCTTCTTGATGTGCATATGATTTTATTATATGGCTCCCTCTTAATAGTTGCTGTCATTTTGGGTTACATAGACAATTACCCATCCCAATCTTTATATCAAGGGCTCTATTTAGATTTTAAACGAACAGCCTTAAAAAAGGTTTCGACAATAGACTATCTGACTTATCAATCTATCGGGATTGGTCAATTAATTCAACAAGTTAGAAGAAGGTGCTCTTGCATTACGTGACAGTATTTTCAATTTTTAGTTGCGTCTTTTCCGTGAATTAGTACCCAATCTGATGTTTAGTCTCTTTTTCATTTATTCTATTGAAAAAAAGCTAATTTATTTTATCGTAGCTGGTTATGTGGTGGTGATGCTGACGTCCCATCTGTTATTGAAAGTTCTTTATCATTTTAAAGAGCAAATACTTGTAAATCAGGAAATATTTCAGAAAAAGCTAGTACGTGGCTTTATGGAGTTAGTCACATTTAGAATGAATAAAATATTTCCATCCGAATTGCAAGTTCTAAAATGCAGTCAATCCGAAATTATACAGGCAAAAATTCAAATGACCTTGATTCATGAGCTTTTCTTCACAATTTTCGCCTTACTGGTTCATTTATTAAAGATTATTCTATTAGTGTATGCCATGCAACACTCGGATTTGACGGTCGGTGGATTGGTAACAATGATGAGTTTGCTGGAGAAAACCTATGAACTAATCGCCATCTTCAATGTGATTTATGTGGATTATCGTTTACAGCAAATGGCGGTGTCTCGTTATCTTCGTTTTTTACACTTAAAGGATGATGAACAACTCACTAAAGGAGTCAAAAAACTGGATTTGAAAGGAAATATTCTAGTTGAACAGTTGGATTTTTCCTATCCTAATCGTCCATCTTTATTTGAAGGATTAAATCTGACAATCTCTGCGGGGAAAAGCTTAGCTCTTGTTGGTGCTAGTGGAAGTGGAAAGACGACTTTGGTAAAATTGCTGCTGGGTTTACTAAAATATTCAATTGGTCACATACAAATAAATGGCCAAGAATTAAAAAATATGCAACTAGAAGCATACTATGAACAGATAGCCTATCTTCCGCAGGAAGCTGCTATTTTTGATGGAACTCTGCGTGAAAATTTGATATTTGGTAGAGAATATGAGGATGGCGACATTCTATCTGCCTTAGAAAAGGCTTGTTTAAAAGAATTTTATGATTCTTTGAAAGATGGTCTGGATACAGAATTGGGAGAAAAAGGAGTCAGCCTTTCAGGTGGTGAAAGACAGCGTCTTGCCTTAGCGAGATTATTTTTAACTCAACCAGAAATCATTGTTTTAGATGAATCCACCTCAGCTTTAGACAACATAACAGCAAGAAAAGTGATGAACAATCTTCTTAAAGCAGTACAAGGAAAAACTCTTATGATGATTGCTCATCGTTTAGAGAGCATTAAAGGAGCAGATGAGATAATCGTTTTTAAAGATGGAAAAATTGTAGAGACTGAAAAATTTAACGAATTGCTAGAAAAACAATCTGAATTTTACAGACTCTACTATCAAGATTTGTCAGGTAGATAAGGTGTATGTATGCTATAATATTTTATTGCAACTCGTCTTGTTCTTAAATCAAAATATAACGCGTTTTATGTATCTTCTTTATCCCTGCCTGTTGCTCTATTTGGCTCTGCGAGAACCGCATCACATTGTCCAAAATGTGGGACCTTTTATCCTCATTCCAGGAGTTAGTTTTCTAGGACTGAGTTGGGTACGAAAAACTCTCAATGCTCCCCGCCCCTATGAAATTTATGCTATTGAACCCTTGATTTCAAAAGATACGAAAGGTCAATCTATGCCCAGTCGCCATGTGTTTTCAGCGACCATGATTAGCATGTGTATCTTACGTCTGTATCCGCTAGTTGGCGGTGTTTTCTTGCTCTGTTCAATCTTATTAGCAGTAACTCGTGTGCTGGTGGGGGTGCATTTTCCTAAGGATGTGCTACTTGGTTTTATCATCGGAATGATATTAGGAAGCCTATTGTTTTGTTTTTAAGAGAGCGGGACAAAAATCGGTAAATCGCCATGAAATGAGATTTTGCTACAGTAATGAGGTCTCTATACATTGTAACGAAAGGGATGTGCACTTCCCTAATTGACTGTGGGTTGGATATCTACTACTAAAAAAGTGAAGCGAGGTTGGGCTTTTGTCCAACCTCTTTTTATTTTTTACATTATGTCTTGACTATCCTCAAATTTTTGATAAAATATAGTTGCTTTATAAAGAAACATTTATTTGGAGTGCTTATGTTTTTTGGAAATCGACTAAAAACCATTCGACTAGAAAATGGTTTGACACAAGAAAATCTCGGAAAATTAATTGGTGTTGGTAAAGTCACCATCTCAAAATGGGAGTCGGGAATGACTGTCCCAAATGCTCATCATTTGTCGAAATTAGAGCAGACTTTTCTCGTAGAAAGAGACTATTTTGACGAATTTTATGATTTGACCAGCAGTTATCGCTCTTTAAATGCTACAAATCAACAGTCTTCCGATACAAAATTCTCGATGATATTCGTCTATCTGCTGGACGAGGGCAAGCGCTTGGAAACGAGTTTGAATCAAGGACGGTTTACTCGGATAAATTGTATGATTATGACGTTGCCACGTGGATTCGAGGAGATTCCATGTCACCACATTACGAGTCGGGAGAAGTGGCCTTGATTCGTGAGACAGGGTACGACTATGAAGGGGCAGTTTATGCGGTTGTCTGGAATGATGAGACCTATATAAAGAAAGTTTTCAGAGAAAAAAATGGCATTCGCCTCGTCTCTATCAACAAAGAGTATAAGGATATGTTTGCTCCTTTTAGCGATGAACCAAAGGTAGTAGGACGCGTAATCGGTCATTTCTTCCCAATGGAAGCTTGACATTTTCTTATAAAAGTTTTACATTGCTAGCTTTTATTCATAATCAAAAAGATAATGTTTTTTCAATCTCATGTTGGAATAGTACGGTAGTGGTCAGATCCAATTCCATCCTTTTTAAACTGTTCATTTGCGATATTGACCTATTTCCAAAGTGGTTTTTACTTTTGAATGAACAAGATAATATTGTTTGACTCAATTCTTAGCGTTCTATCGATTTATCTTATTTCTTTAGTAACGCTAGTAGCTCCCTTTGTGACCTGACCGTGTGCCTTCTTAAAGGTTTTGTATTACCAGCAATTTCGAAGTTGCTCCCTGATATGAGTTGCTATTTTTTCTATATTATGATTGATTCTTAATTTTTAAAGAATTATAATAAAAAGGAAGACTCGGAAATGGTACTATCCAACATCAAAGTCCCTTGGTATTATCGCGGGGCAACGCTCGTGTTTTTGATATATATGACAGTATTTTTGCTTGGTATCCCACTACCAGTTCTTGTCGTTTATATTATTATGCGTTTTCGCTACATCAAACGAGCAAAACAACAGAAAGAACAGTTTAAAAAATATCCAATTTGCTAAAAGTCACATAATAAAAACCACGGGAAAAACCGTGATTTTTGTGCTTATAGATTTGCCTTGATACGGATTACTGCCCCAGCTGTGGTATAATAGACCTATGAATAAAAACAGATTATTATTGATTGACGGCTCTTCAGTAGCCTTCCGCGCCTTTTTTGCGCTTTATAACCAAATTGATCGCTTTAAGAGTCCAACGGGTCTCCATACAAATGCTATTTATGGATTTCATCTGATGTTGGCTCATCTTTTAGAGCGCGTGCAACCGACCCATGTTTTGATTGCTTTTGATGCAGGAAAAACAACTTTCCGGACCAAGATGTTTGCGGATTATAAGGCGGGACGTGCCAAAACACCGCAGGAATTTCGCGAGCAACTGCCCTTTATTCGTCAAATGTTAGACGCGATGGGGATTCGCTACTATGATTTAGTAGATTATGAAGCGGATGATATTATTGGCACCTTGGATAAAATGGCAGAGCGAACAAATGTGCCTTATGATGTAGTCATTGTTAGTGGTGATAAGGATTTGATTCAGCTAACCGACGATAACACTATCGTGGAAATTTCCAAAAAAGGGGTTGCTGAGTTTGAAGAATTCACTCTAGCCTATCTCATGGAAAAAATGGGGATTACGCCACAGCAATTTATTGATCTTAAAGCACTCATGGGTGATAAATCCGATAATATTCCTGGTGTGACAAAAATTGGAGAGAAAACGGGGCTAAAATTACTCCAAGAATATGGCAGTATTGAAGGTATTTATCAACATATTGACGAATTTAAGGCGTCTAAGATGAAAGAAAATCTCATCAATGATAAAGAACAGGCTTTCTTATCTAAAGAACTCGCTACCATCAACACACAAGCTCCGATTGAAATTGGTTTGGATGATACAATCTACAAGGGACCGATTGTGGAAGAGCTTGCCACTTTCTATGATGAGATGGGCTTCAAACAATTGCGCTCTCAGCTAGGTTCAGCGGCTTCCAATGAAACTGCCTCACATAAGGCAGTAGATTTCACGGTCGTTGATCAAGTGACTGCTGATATGTTGGATGCAAATGACTTTTTCTATTTTGAAATGTTAGGGGAAAACTACCATCGGGAAGACTTAGTTGGCTTGGCTTGGGGAAATGAGAAACAGATTTATGTTGCAAGTCCTTCGGTTTTGAGTCAAGCTAGCTTGCAAGAATTTTTACAAGCGACAGCACTAAAAATCTATGATATCAAGCGTACCAAAGTTCTCTTACATCGTCAGGGCATTGAGATTGGACGCGCAGCCTTTGACAGCCGACTCGCGAAGTATCTTCTTTCTACACTTGGCACGTAAGGTGCGCGTATTGGTGGAGACAGAAGAAGCGATGCGGGAACAATTGCTTGAGCACCAACAATTAAACCTTTTGATGGACATGGAAATTCCCTTGGCAAATGTTTTGGCTAAGATGGAAATTGCCGGAATTAAGGTCGAAGCTATCACCTTGCTGGACAAGAATTCAATATCAATTCACCTAAACAATTGGGGACCATTCTTTTTGAAGAGATGGGATTGCCACTTGAGTATACCAAGAAAACGAAGACGGGTTACTCAACAGCGGTGGATGTATTGGAACGTTTAGCACCCATTGCTACAATCGTATCTAAAATCTTAGAGTTCCGTCAGATTAGTAAGTTGCAATCAACCTATGTCGTCGGTTTGCAGGACGCTATTATGGAAGATGGAAAAGTTCATACACGTTATGTTCAGGATTTAACGCAAACGGGACGTCTATCGTCAACAGATCCTAACTTGCAAAATATACCCGTTCGCTTGGAACAAGGCCGTTTGATTCGTAAGGCATTTGTACCAGAAGAAAGTGACAGTGTCTTTCTTGCATCGGATTACTCACAAATTGAGTTGCGTGTGTTAGCCCATATTTCACAAGATGAGCATTTGATTGCGGCATTTGAACATGGGGAGGATATCCACACCGCGACAGCTATGCGTGTTTTTGGGATTGAAAAAGCAGAAGATGTGACGCCAAATGATCGTCGAAATGCAAAAGCTGTTAACTTTGGTGTGGTTTATGGGATTTCTGACTTTGGTTTATCTAACAACTTGGGGATTACACGAAAGGCTGCTAAGCAGTATATTGACACCTATTTTGAACGTTTCCCTGGTATTAAGAATTATATGGAAACCATCGTACGCGAGGCGCGTGATAAGGGATATGTGGAAACAATTTACCATCGCCGTCGTGCCTTACCAGAAATTAATTCACGCAATTTCAATATTCGTAATTTTGCAGAGCGTACGGCCATCAATTCTCCAATTCAAGGAAGTGCAGCAGATATCTTGAAAGTGGCCATGATTAATTTGGATGAGGCGCTGGTAGAGGGAGATTTCAAAACCAAGATGCTTTTGCAAGTTCATGATGAAATTGTCCTTGAAGTACCAAAGAGTGAGCTAACAGCTGTCCGCAAACTCGTCAAAGAGACAATGGAAACTGCCATCACATTATCTGTTCCACTTTTAGCGGATGAAAATGCAGGCCAAACTTGGTATGAAGCTAAATAAAAAAATCTGGATTATTCCAGATTTTTTTATTTTATACAGTCTGTTCGAATGGATTGATTTTACCCATCATAAGAGCTTCTTTGTAAGCACGATCTTTTGAGATGGCATCATAGAAATGAATGCGAGTCGCTTGGTAGTATGGATGAACATAGATCCCAACTAGTCCAAAGGAAATGCCGACCAGAATAAACCAGCCGATGAACGTTAAATCAAGGACGAATCCTTTCCATTTGTAACCCTTCATGACACGACGGCTTTCTTTAATAATAGCCATTGGTCCAGCGTAGCGACTTTCTTCTAGTTGTTCAAACAAAATAGGTTCAACTTGGTAGTAGGCATAATATTGTGGATAGTAGAGTGCGATACCACCGATAAATAGAATTAAGCCAAGAATAAAGAAGATGCTAATCACACCTAAAATTTCATCGGGAAGTTGACCTGTATCCGTTACTCCTTGCGTGATGATGAAACTAATTGGAACCAATATGGACATAAGAAGGAGGAACAAACCAATTACCAAAAGAATTCCCCAAAGAAGGAGCAGCAATTGTTTGACAATAAAGGTTGCAAAGATTTTACCAAAGTATGGATGATTGAAAATAGCTAAGGCATCTTTGAAAGAAGTTGTTTCTTTTTTATGACGGATAACGAAGAAAATCGTTTGAGTTACAGAAAGCATCAGAAGAGCTGCCAGAATACCACAGAGGACGGGAAAGGCAAAAGATCCGAAAAGGGAGCGTGGGATGAATTCCGAACCATAAAGGCTGGCGCTATTAAATTGATTATTGCGTTGGACAAACGAAAAAATTTGAATGAGAACGGATAGTACCACAGGAATAATGGCAAGTGTATAAATTCCAGGTGTGGATTCAACAGTTTGACGAGCTTTTGCTCGAATTTCGCTTAATGAAAACATAGAATCTCCTTGTTAGCTAGACCACAGAGTTCATATCTGTCCGGTCAGTGAAAAGTCTTATTTTATATATTCTATCACAATAAAGGATGACAAGCTAGGCTTTTTTTGTTAGACTGGATAAGGTTACATACCTGCCAGACTGCATTCTGGTAAGGCTGATCGAAAAAACGCAGGACTGTATTTCCTGATGTAAGGAGTATCAAAATGACAAAAGATTATCCAATTAAATATCGATTAATCAAAAAAGAAAAGCACACGGGTGCTCGTTTGGGTGAAATTATCACGCCTCACGGAACCTTCCCTACCCCAACGTTTATGCCTGTAGGCACGCAAGCGACGGTGAAGACCATGTCGCCTGAAGAGTTGAAGGAAATGGGCAGTGGTATTATCTTGTCCAATACTTATCATCTCTGGCTCCGTCCTGGTGACGAGTTGATTGCCAAGGCAGGTGGACTGCACACATTCATGAATTGGGACCAGCCCATCTTGACGGATTCAGGTGGTTTCCAAGTGTACTCACTGGCTGATAGCCGAAATATCACGGAAGAAGGCGTCAGAACAATCTGGGCTCTGACATTATGATGAGTTTTGATGAGTGTCCACAATTCTATCAACCGTATGACTATGTCAAGAAATCTATTGAACGTACCAGTCGTTGGGCGGAGCGTGGGCTCAATGCTCACCGTCGTCCACACGATCAAGGTCTCTTTGGAATCGTGCAAGGAGCTGGTTTTGAAGATTTACGTCGTCAGTCAGCAGCGGACCTTGTCAGCATGGATTTTCCAGGCTATTCGATCGGTGGGCTGGCTGTTGGAGAGACTCATGATGAAATGAATGCGGTCTTGGATTTCACGACTCCACTCTTGCCGGAGAATAAGCCCCGTTACCTGATGGGTGTGGGCGCACCCGATAGCCTTATTGATGGCGTTATTCGAGGTGTTGACATGTTTGACTGAAAAATGCCCAATTCGCAGAAGATTTCACGCCGCTTGACCACGAATGTGACTGCTACACATGTAAAAACTATACGCGTGCCTACCTTCGTCACTTGCTCAAGGCGGATGAGACCTTTGGTATTCGCTTGACCAGCTACCATAACCTTAATTTTTAGGCTAGAATAGAAAAGACTGATAAACTCAGTCTTTTTTATGTGTTATAATGGGAAAAAGAGTTTCAACATGACTAACTGAAGGAATTTTTTAGCGATTCGATGATGAAAACTGGCAAAAGGAAGTCAAGTGAGGTATATGATGGAGATTCGAAAAATTCAATTATCAGACCAAGCGGCCTATTACCGTTTTGAACGGGATATGTTGGAAGACAAGAAAACCAATCCTTTTGTGGAATGGTGGGCGGTTGAGGGTTTTCTCAAGTTTGTTTCTGACAGTGAATCTTCCGAGATTCGTCGGGGCTTGCAATCTTGGTCAACCTATACACGTTATTTTGCCTTTATCGATGGGGAAATAGCAGGATTTGTCACTTGTTTTTGGGAAATGGATCATCCAGATTGTCTCAAGTTAGGACACATTGGCTATATGATTGCAATAGAGAAATTGAGGAGGTTCTTGTGGCCACTGACCAAGAAAATGTGTCCTGCAGAAATTTAATTGAGAGGCTAGGCGCTCAATTTTTAGGTCATGAAACCATTGATTATATGGACTAGCAGTTGCAATCGGTTAAATATGCCTTGAAAACGGAGAAACAATGAAGAAAAAAGATTTATTGACGTGACTAAAAGCCTATCTGACCGATGGTCAAGCTCATACTATTCGAATTTTTGGTCATGGTGCTTCGGGGAAATCAACTCTAGCACAGGAAATTTGTAACCTGCGTCCTGCTGAGACAGTTAATTTACTGGAAACAGATCCTTATATTCTCAAAAATGATAGTAGAAGTCTGGTTGTGCCAAAGGATTTTCCAAGTCAAAAGGTGACTGCATCTTTACCGGCTGCTCATGAACTCAATAGTCTGGCACGGGATATTAGAATGTTGCAACTGGGAATGGACGTGATGACCATTGAAGGGCCTTGGGCACCTAGTCAGCTATTGAGGGGTGACAAGCCTCTTCTCATTGTGGAGGGCATGTCTACAGCCTTTCTAAAACCTGATATGTTTGACTTGTCCATCGCTTGCTTTACAGATAGTGAGACAGAATTAGAACGGCGATTGGGACGAGATATTCTTGATCGTGGTCGTGATTTGACCTTTGTCAAAGAAACTCATGCCATCAGACGACAGCAGTATGAAATGTATCTGCAGCCTTTCTTAAATCAAGCCCATATTTTAGTGGATCAAACAAAAAATGGTTTCAGCGCTCAATTTGTGGAACAACAAAGATAGCGGGACAACAATCGGGCATTTCGTAGACATTCGATTTTTCGGTACCCGAACAATGGGATAGGCATGAAAAAACGGATTGATCAGTATATTTCATGACATCTAACCACTTCATCTTGTCCTTAAAATGAAATAAAAATAGGAGGCTAGGACTTTTGCCAGCTCCTTTTTTAAATTTCTAAAACCATTAGACAATCCGCTAACTCTTTGTAGAGCTGATTTTTTACATAGGTCTGAAAAAGCGGTTCATCCTTGATAGCTCTGTAGTGTTTGGTCAGATGATAGGTGTTGTAGTCCGAAAATTGGGAGAAATGCTCATAAAAGTCCGACACCATCTGCCACTCCCGTCTGTAGCCTAATGGACGAGCATGGTAAATTACGCCATCAACGGTTGTAGCGGGATATCTACGGTGTAAATGTCCAAAATAAACATGAGCTACACCATGTTTGACGAAGAGATGATGGAACTTGCCACTACCTAGGAAGCCATTGAAGGCTTGAAAATAAGGATGGTCAATGAGAAAGTTACTGTGCGGTACAAAATGCATGGCTACGATGGTATCACTGTCTAGTTTGGCTAGCAAAGCATCCGGTTTATTTAAGATTTGTTTGGTTAAGTCTGGATCAGGTAAGGGGCGGTTCAATTTGCGGTCAAACCAATAGAGATTTTTCTTAGCAATATGCTGTTCAACAGTCATCTGAGGAGCAAAGGAATAGTCGTACCAACCTGCCAAAATGACTAAATGTGTATTTCCAAAGGTTTGAACTTGAAAATCGTAATTTTCAATCTCTTCTTCAGTCCTTTTCAGCATATCATGATTGCCTAGATTGATGGAGACAGCTGTGTAGCTCTGCAATTTTTCCAAAAAAGGGAGCGAAATCTCTGAGAAATCATTGGAAATATCCCCAGCAATATGTAAATGATCAATTTGTTGGTCGCGTAGCACTTGCACTAGCGTTTCAAACTCATCTTGTCCAAAATCATTACTGTCAATGTGCAAATCACTCATAAATCCTAGTCTCGTCATGATTTTATTGTAACAAAAAAAGGAGAAAGTCTCTCCTTTTCTGTATTAAGCCTCGAAGAAAAGCAATTCTTTTGGTGTCTTGGTAAAGACTTCAAAGCCGGTTTTGGTGACATGTCCACAATCTTCGATGCGAACGCCGACCTTATTTGGAATGTAGATACCTGGTTCAACGGAGAAGCACATGCCTTCTTGGATAATCATGTCGTTGCCATCCATGATAGAAGGGAATTCATGAACATCCATACCAAGTCCATGTCCCAAACGGTGGCTGAAATATTCACCGTAGCCAGCTTTTTCAATGACGCGACGAGCGGCACCATCAACCTCACTAGCTGTTACGCCCGGCTTGATAAAGTCCTGAGCAGTCAATTGGGCTTCAAGAACGATATTGTAAATATCCTGTTTGAATTGGTCTGGTTTACCGACAGCGACTGTCCGTGTCATGTCGGAAGTATAGCCTAAGGTTTCTACGCCCAAGTCAAAGAGAAGGAGGGCATCATTTTCAATCTTGTTTGTTCCAGGAATTCCGTGAGGATTCGCAGCGTTATTACCTGTCAAGGCCATGGTTTCAAAGCTCATTTTTGAAATGCCTTGTTTTTTCATTTCAAATTCAATCTGCGCGATAATATCGGTCTCAGTCACATCAAGTGAAATATTGTCAAACCCAACTTGGACAGCTTTGTCTGCAAAGTCACCAGCAATCATCATTTTCTCGATTTCGTCAGTGGATTTGATGAGGCGCATCTGTTGGATAACTGGTGTCAAATTGACAAATTCACCAGAAAAAACGGATTCAAGACCCTTGAATTTGGTCACATTGAGATTGTCAAATTCTACAGCCACACTTGGAAAATCCGTCTTAGGTAAGATAGCCTTAATTTTCTCCCATGGATTTTCAGAATCTTGGTAGCCTACGACAGGAAAATCAACAGTTGCATCAGCTCGTGCTACATCAAGAGCAGGTAAGAAAAGTAGCGGATTTTTGTCAGCAAAGACAAAGAGGTACATGTGACGCTCATGTGGATCTGCGTAGTAGCCTGTTAGATAGTTGATAGTGACAGGATCAGATAAGACTGCAGCGTAGACTTGTTGATTTTCTAATTGTTTAATAAGTGCTTGAATTTTTGACATCTCATTCTCCTTTTTCATTTTTATCGTCTATTCTTATGTTCTATTCTATGCTAATTGTTAAAAAATGCAAGTTTTTTATAAATTCTGACTTGAAAATGGAAAAGTTTGCCATATTTTTTGGTGATGAGAAAGAAAGTCTCCAGATGGAAAACTTTTTTTCAAAAATAGCAGCATAACTATTGAAAGTGTTTACAAAACATGGTAAACTAATTTTAGATGAAAGCGTAATTTTCACTAATATATGTAAAAAAGTGAGAAAGGATATGAAAAACATGATGAATACAGATGATACAGTAACGATTTATGACGTCGCGCGTGAAGCAGGCGTTTCGATGGCTACTGTTAGTCGTGTAGTCAATGGCAATAAAAATGTCAAAGAAAATACACGGAAAAAAGTGCTAGAAGTAATTGAGCGTTTGGATTACCGTCCAAATGCGGTAGCGCGTGGTCTTGCAAGTAAAAAAACGACGACTGTTGGGGTTGTAATTCCAAACATCGCTAATGCCTATTATGCAACCTTGGCAAAAGGAATTGATGATATCGCAGATATGTATAAGTACAATATCGTCCTTGCTAATAGTGATGAAAATGATGATAAAGAAATTAATGTGGTCAATACACTTTTTTCTAAGCAAGTTGACGGTATTATTTTCATGGGCTACCATTTGACGGACAAAATTCGTGCTGAATTCTCTCGCTCGCGCACGCCGATTGTATTGGCTGGTACGGTTGATTTAGAACACCAATTACCAAGCGTTAACATTGATTACGCTCAAGCAGTAGCAGATTCTATCCAATTGCTAGCAAAAAATAACCAAAAGATTGCTTTTGTATCAGGCCCATTAGTGGATGATATTAATGGAAAAATCCGCCTGTCAGGCTACAAGAGAGGTTTGCAAGCAGCGGAATTGGACTTCAATGAGGGGTTGGTCTTCGAGTCTAAATATAAATACGAAGAAGGTTATGCACTTGCTGAGCGAGTTTTGAGTGCAGGAGCTACAGCGGCCTATGTTGCAGAAGACGAAATCGCAGCTGGTCTCTTGAACGGTGTGGAAGATAGTGGTGTTAAAGTGCCAGAAGAATTTGAAATCATTACCAGTGATGATTCTTTGATTACCAAGTTCACTCGTCCAAACTTGACATCTGTCAGCCAACCTCTTTATGATATTGGTGCCATCGCTATGCGTATGTTGACCAAAATCATGCATAAAGAAGAATTGGAAAGTCGTGAAGTGATCCTGCACCATGGCATCAAAGAAAGAAAATCTACTAAATAAGGTAAACCTCATCAGCTTCCAATGGAGCTGGTTTTTAATTTTATTTTTCAACAGCCTGAAAGTAGTGTATAATACAAGATATGAATGCTAAAAAAATCGTTGTTAATATGCTGAGTTCCAGTGAAAAGGTCAAAGGTCAAGGTGTATCAGGTGCCTATCGTGAACTGATGTGTCTTTTGCGTGAAAAAGCCCAAGACCAACTAATCATTAAAGAAAAAATCTTTGAGAAAGCGGATGTGACCCATTATCATACCATTGACCCGCTTTTTTATCTGACGACTTTTTTCAAAAAGAAAACGGGGCGTCGTGTGGGCTATGTGCATTTTTTGCCGAACACCTTGCAAGGCAGCTTGAAAATTCCTCCTTTTTTGCGAGGTTTGGTGTCATGGTATGTGACTTCTTTTTACAATCGAATGGATCAATTGGTTGTCGTTAATCCAAGTTTTATTGATGATTTAGTTGACCACGGCATCAAGCGAGAAAAAATTATGTACATTCCAAACTTTGTCAACAATGACAAGTGGTCTCCTGTGTCAGAAGAAGAAAAGATGGCGGTGCGTAAGCAGTATGGCATTGCTCCAGATGCTTTTGTGGTATTAGGAGCAGGGCAGGTTCAAAAGCGCAAGGGAGTGGATGACTTTGCGGCTTTAGCAAAAAAAATGCCTGATGTAACCTTTGTGTGGGCAGGTGGATTTTCTTTTGGCGCCATGACAGATGGACATGAAAGATATAAGAGATTGATGGAGAACCCACCAGCAAATCTCATTTTTCCAGGTATCGTAGAGGCAGAGGAGATGCGAGCTTTTTATAGCATGACGGATATTTTTCTCTTGCCAAGCTACAACGAACTCTTTCCTATGACGATTTTAGAAGCAGCTTCTTGTGGAGCTGCCATTGTCCTGCGTGATTTGAGTCTCTATCAGGTCATTTTGGAAGGTAAATATCTGCCGGCAAAAGATGTTCACGAGATGGAAATGGTCCTAGCTGATTTAGCAGCACATCCTGAAAAAGTAGTTGATTTGCGGCAAAAAGCAGGACAAATTTCCCAAGAATATTCTCCAGAAGCTCTTTTGACAATCTGGTTGGACTTTTATAAAAAACAAGCAGCCTTAGCGCGATAAACCCTTTAGAAAGGAACAAGCATGCGGATTGGATTGTTTACAGATACCTATTTTCCGCAGGTATCGGGAGTTGCGACTTCCATCAAAACCCTTAAAACAGAATTAGAAAAACAGGGACACACAGTTTTTATCTTCACGACAACGGACAAGGACGTCAACCGCTATGAGGACTGGGATATCATCCGTATCCCTAGCGTTCCCTTTTTTGCATTTAAAGATCGGCGTGTGGCGTATGCAGGTTTTACGGATGCTTTAAAAATAGCAGAGCGCTACAACTTGGACCTCATTCATACTCAAACTGAGTTTTCATTAGGGATTTTAGGGAAAATGACCGCTAAGGAATTGCATATTCCTGTCGTTCATACCTATCACACCCAATACGAGGATTATGTTCGCTATATTGCAAATGGAAAACTGATTCGTCCTAGCATGATTAAATATTTTGCACGTGTCTATCTTAAAGATTTAGATGGCGTGATTTGTCCTAGCGAGATTGTGGAAGACTTGCTTAATGACTATAAAATTCCTATTTCTAAGCGCGTGATTCCGACGGGAATTGATTTGGCAAAATTTGATCGCCCAGAAATTACTGCAAAAAATACAGCAGAACTTCGCGAAAACTTAGGTATTGCACCTGATGAAACCATGCTACTCAGCTTGTCGCGTGTGTCCTTTGAAAAAAATATTCAAGCACTCGTTTCTGCCATGCCCGCAATTCTAGCTGAAAATCCAAAGGTTAAACTGGTCATCGCAGGTGGAGGTCCTTATGTATTAAATCTCAAATGCCTGATTGAAGAACTGGGATTAGAGGATTCTGTTCAAATGACTGGCATGATTGCCCCGAGTGAAACAGCTCTTTACTACAAGGCAGCAGATTTCTTCATTTCAGCATCTACTAGTGAAACGCAAGGATTGACCTATCTTGAAAGTTTGGCTTCAGGCACGCCAGTTTTAGCCTGTGCTAATCACTATCTAGAAAATGTCATTGATATTCCTATGTTTGGGGCCCTTTTTGCAGATGAAGAAGGCATAGCACCAACAGTCGTAGCAGCTATTGAGCAGACTCCAGAGATGAATCCACATGTCTTAGAACGCAAACTCTACGAGATTTCAGCCGAAAACTTTGGACGTCGGATTTATGAGTACTATCTCGATCTAAAAATCTCTTATGATTTTCGAAAAAATCATATCAATGACGACAGTGTTGCAGAAAGCCTCTTAAAAGGAGCGGTTTCCCTACCTAAGCGCGCCTTTGTTAAATCATCTGATACCACTTCGAAAATTGTCAAAAAATCAGTAGAGCAAGTGAAAGCGGTTCGTAATTATTTGGAATAAAGGATATAAGAATGAGAGATTTTACCAAACAAATACCTTACCTAATTGTTCTTCTGTTTTTTAACATGGGCTTCAATCCTTTAATTGGATTTCTGGTGAAGGATGAATTGCTGGCTAAAAGTTTGATGGTCAATAATATCCTTTTGTACCTTCCCTTGATTTATTTCTTGGTCTTTCTTACTTATACCTATCGTCATCGTTATTCCCTTCCATTGGCTATCTGGGGAATCATAGTCTTTTGTACAAGCATTTTGTCCTTTGGAGAAATGATACTGCTCTACGGTTTAATATACAATTTGGCAGGACAATTGGGAGCAGGAATTGGCTTTCTCTTAAATCTGTGGATAAAAAAGAAAAAGTCCACTTGAAAATCCCTGAGAAACTGCTATAATAGATGCAGAGACACATTATCTGTAGGAAATCTTTGAGAGAGTGCGTGGGGCTGGGATGCGCATAGAGGATACAGATGACACTACTCGGTATTATTTTATGCAAACATAAAAGGGTGGTTCCCTTATCGCCAAACATGAGGTCTATGATGCTTTTTGTGATAGATAAATGAAGGTGGAACCACGTAGTCTTTACGTCCTTTGGGATGTGAGGACTATTTTATTTTTAGAGGTTTGTATGAAGGAAAATTATTTTATCAAATACTAGCTATTTCTACTATTGTAGGTATTCTTCTATCTTTCTTGTTTCAGGATCCCCAAATTCCATAGGTAGGAATGTGTGTAGGCTTGGGTTCAGGGATAATCATCCTAGTAACTCTCATAAAAAAATTAATAAGAAAAATAGAAAGGAAAGGTTCAGTTTAACTGAATCTGCCCGACAGACTGTGCTAAAAACAAACTAGTGCAGATCTGCTAATCAAATCAAGGCTTTCTGTGACATAATCATGGTAGTTTTGCTGGTTACGGGCTAGGTATCTTAATGATGATCCATATCACTTTCCCAGATGGTGCGGTGCGCCAATTTGAATCTGGTGTGACAACTTTTGAAATTGCACAATCTATCTCAAATTCTTTAGCCAAAAAAGCTTTGGCTGGTAAATTTAACGATCAGCTCATCGACACAACGCGTGCGATTGAGGAAGACGGCACGATTGAAATCGTGACGCCGGATCACGAAGATGCCCTTGATGTGCTCCGTCATTCAGCAGCTCATCTCTTTGCTCAGGCAGCCAAACGCCTCTTTCCTAATCTTCGCTTGGGTGTAGGCCCTGCTATTGCTGAAGGTTTCTACTACGATACAGACAATGTGGATGGACAAATCTCAAACGAAGACCTTCCACGTATCGAGGAAGAAATGAAAAAAATTGTTAAGGAAAATTTCCCATGTATTCGTGAGGAAGTGACCAAGGAAGAAGCCTTGGAAATGTTTGCGGATGATCCTTACAAGCTTGAACTCATCAATGAGCATGCGGGTGCTGGTTTGACGGTTTACCGCCAAGGTGAATTTGTGGACCTTTGCCGTGGACCTCATGTACCATCAACTGGTCGTATTCAAGTCTTCCATTTACTTAACGTAGCGGGTGCTTACTGGCGCGGTAATTCTGATAATAACATGATGCAACGTATCTACGGTACGGCTTGGTTTGACAAAAAAGACCTCAAAGCTTACTTGACGCGTTTGGAAGAAGCCAAAGAACGTGATCACCGTAAATTGGGTAAAGAGCTGGATCTCTTTATGATTTCCCAAGAAGTTGGTCAAGGGCTTCCTTTCTGGTTACCGGATGGAGCAACTATCCGTCGTACCTTGGAGCGCTACATTACTGATAAAGAGTTGGCATCTGGCTATCAACATGTCTATACACCACCAGTTGCTTCAGTAGAGCTTTATAAGACTTCAGGCCACTGGGATCATTACCAAGAAGACATGTTCCCACCAATGGATATGGGTGATGGTGAGGAGTTTGTTCTTCGTCCAATGAACTGCCCACATCACATTCAGGTTTATAAAAACCACGTACGTTCTTATCGTGAATTGCCTGTGCGCATTGCAGAGCTTGGTATGATGCACCGATATGAAAAATCTGGTGCTTTGACTGGTCTCCAACGTGTGCGTGAAATGACTCTCAATGACGGTCATATCTTTGTCACACCTGAGCAAATTCAGGAAGAATTCCAAAAAGCATTGCAATTGGTCATTGATGTTTACGAAGATTTCAACTTGACGGATTATCGTTTCCGCCTCTCCTATCGTGATCCTGAAGATAAAGAAAAATACTTCGACAATGATGAAATGTGGGAAAATGCCCAAGGCATGCTGAAAGCTGCGCTTGACAATATGGGCGTTGAATACTTCGAAGCAGAAGGAGAAGCGGCATTCTACGGACCAAAATTGGACATCCAGGTGAAAACAGCTCTTGGAAATGAGGAAACACTGTCAACTATTCAATTGGACTTCCTTCTTCCAGAACGTTTTGAGTTGAGCTACATTGGTGTAGATGGTGAAGAACATCGCCCAGTCATGATTCACCGTGGTATTATTTCAACCATGGAACGCTTCACAGCCATCTTGATTGAAATTTACAAAGGTGCTTTCCCAACATGGTTGGCGCCACATCAAGTGACGGTTATTCCAATTTCAAACGAGGCACACACAGATTACGCATGGGAAGTGGCAAAAGTGCTTCGCGATCGTGGTATCCGTGCTGATGTGGATGAGCGTAATGAGAAAATGCAATACAAGATTCGTCAAAGTCAAACCGAGAAAATTCCATATCAATTGATTGTTGGTGACAAAGAGATGGAAAGCCAGTCTGTCAATGTCCGTCGCTATGGAAGCAAAGAAACCCACACAGAAACAATTGAGGAATTTGTCGAAAATATCTTGGCTGATATTGCTCGTAAATCAAGACCTAACGCTGAATAAGTGTAAATCAGGAAGCCTTTCGAGGCTTTTTTTACTGTTGTTAGAATCCATTGACAAAAAAAGAGGATGTGCTAGGATAGTTACGCTTGGGATAGGCTATTAAGTTGAGGTAAGGGGAGAGAAAGTGAAGAATCTTGTGCTGGAAGATGAGATAACAGTTGCCTAGGACAGAGACAACGTCCATTAGGTTCGTCAGCTACTTTCTAAGTTACCGGTAATTCTAGTCGATGCTGCTCACCGTATTGATTCAGAGATAGATTTTTGTGTAGATCCAGATAAATTGCTTCCAATTGTCAAAGCGCCATTTTATGGAACGCACTGTCAGGTTAGTTTGACACAGATTTGTTCTGGTGCGGAAGTAGATGCAACTTATAATTGTCTAGACGCAAATGGTCAATCTATTCCATGATTCTATGCGGTCGGAAATTATTTTATGGAGTAGCTGATTATCCACACTCTATTTCAGGCTTGAATTTAGCTCATAATTATATCCAAGGGTACACAGTTGGTTAAGTTATAAGACGTTTCAACAGATGCAAAAAAAAGAAGCCCAATTGGACTTCTTTTCACTTATTCAATGCTGCTCCCTGCCCAGGATTTTGCCAAATGGCGTGAGAAACTGGAAATCGCAAAATTGATCACGAAGTAGATAAGAGCGACTACGATATAGAGGGCAAATACTTGCTCAGCTTCAAAGTAACGTCCCATGAGAATTTGGCTGGAACCAAAGAGTTCTTGGAGGGCAATAACAGAGTAGAGGAAGCTGGTATCCTTGATAACAGTGACAATTTGGGAAATGATAGCAGGAAGCATCTTGCGAAGAGCTTGTGGCATGACGATGTACATCGTGACTTGGAAAGGGGTAAATCCTTGCGATAAGCCTGCTTCTGTTTGATCAGGACCGATAGCGTTGAGTCCACCTCGTATGATTTCAGCCATAGCAGCGGTCGTGAAAATGGTAAAAGCGGTAATGCCTGCTGGCTTTGATTTGAGTTGGAAGACTAAGAAAACGGTGAAAATCCAAAGCAAATTGGGCACATTGCGGACAAATTCAATATAAATAGTTGCTAGCCACTTGAGGATTTTATTTTTCCCATTTCGTAAGACAGCTAAAATCATTCCGAAGATAACGGATAAAATGACAGAAATGGTTGAGATAGTAGCGGTGAGGACAAGACCGTTCCAGAGGACTTGAAAGGTTGATGGTTTCCATAATTCAAGAATGGTATTCATAAGAGACCTCCTAGGCTGAGAAACGAGTTTTGTTCTTTTCTTCGATATGGCGTCCCAAGCTGGCAACTGGGGAAACACATGATAAAGTACAAGAGTGCAGCTCCTGCAAAGGCAGGAATGTAGTTAGCATTCATAGCGGACCAAGATTTGGTCACGAACATGATATCAGCTCCAGAAATAATAGCTACTGTTGCTGTGTTTTTGATTAAATTGACTACTTGATTGGTCAGTGGTGGCAATATGATGGGACTGGCTTGTGGCAAAATGATAATGCGCAGGGTTTCCAAACGGGTAAAACCTTGTGATAAGGCAGCTTCCGTTTGACCGATTGGCACTGCTTGGATGCCAGAACGAATCACCTCGGCAATGTAAGGTAAGCTCCATGGTATAAGCCGACACAAATGACGGCCGTCCAATAAATAGAAGGCATAATGGTGTAATGACTGATAAGGGGAAGACCGTAGTAAACAATCATAAATTGTACCAAGAGTGGCGTATTTTGATAAAACTCTACAAAGATACGAGAAATAAGACGGAAGGTTTTGTTTTTTGTTGTGGATAAACTTCCAAAAAATATTCCTAAAGTCATCGCTAAAATGAAAGCGCTAATGGAGATTGCAATGGTAAAGAGAAATCCTCCTAGAAAGAGCGGGAAATCGTGAAAGTAGCTAGTCCAATTTTCCCAAGCATAGGGACTGGTCGTAAAAATTATCATGTCATTCCTCTCTTTCTATTCTTGGTCCGTTTTAGTGGCAAGTTTGAGTCTGTTTTTGTTATAAATCGTCTGAAGGGTACCATCTGTTTTCCAAGTATCAATCAGCCGGTCTAAGTAGTCATTGAACTCAGTATTGTTTAAGCTGCTAGCAATCCCATAATCTGAAGCGGAGAAGTTGAAATCCATGAGCTCAGATCTGGGGGAAACATAGCCCGATAGGATAGATTGGTCAACCGAAAAAGCATCAATTCGATGAGAACGTAGAGAAACGGATAGTTCAGGGTAGGATCCAAGTTCAGCAAATGTCACTTCAATTCCATATTTCTTAGCCAATTCACTGATAAGACTACGAGTGATAGAACCTTAAGCGACACCGATATGCTTCTCGTTTAGATATTCAAAACCTTTGATACCACTATCTTTATTGACTAAGAAGCCAACGGCATCCGTATAATAAGGAGTGCTGAAATGATAGAGCAGCTTACGTTCGTCAGTGATGGTAAAGGTGGCTATGACCATATCCACCTGACCATTATCAATCAGCGGCCCGCGAGTTTGAGCAGTGACAGGAGTGAATTCGATCTTCACTCCCAAGTCCTCTGCAATCTTGCGTGCTATTTCAACTTCCATTCCTTCAAATTCATTGGTATCTGGATTGAGGAAACCAAATTTTGGCACATCTTGCTTGACGCCAACGCGTAAAATCCCACGGTCTTTGATGGTTTGTAAACCATGAGTGTTAGCGGATGTCTGATTGGTTGCGCTAGCTTCTTGCGACGTCGGCACAGATTTTAAATAAAACAAAAGTCCTAAAAAAATATGGAGTTTTTTCATAGGCACATCCTAGAACAAAACGCTATCAGACTCATGGTTGATAATTTTGCTGAGAAATTGTTTGGCGCGTGGTTCGGTCGGATTATCGAAAAATCCATTCACATCAGTCGTATCGACTAAAACTTCACCATCTGCCATGAAGATAATACGGTCGGCCACTTCGCGAGCGAATCCCATTTCATGCGTCACGACAATCATATTCATTCCATAACGGGCTAATTTTTGCATAACAGTTAATACATCGCCGATCGTTTCAGGATCAAGGGCAGAAGTTGGCTCGTCAAAGAGCAGGAGTTCGGGATTCATGGCAAGTCCGCGCGCGATAGCAATTCGTTGCTTTTGCCCGCCCGATAACATAGCTGGATAAGAATCTTTTCGTTCCCACATGTTAACGAACTCTAAATAGCGTTGGGCAGTTTTTTCTGCTTCTTTTTTGTCAATTCCAAGGACCTTTATAGGCGTTAAAGTTACATTTTCTAACACAGTTTTGTGTGGGTAAAGATTAAAGTATTGGAAAACCATTCCGACTTCTTTGCGTAAATCTACTAAATCTTTAGTGTAGGAATCGTTAACAGTGTGGCCGTTTACGACAAGATTTCCATCGTCGATTTTTTCTAATCCATTAATTGTGCGGATGAGAGTTGATTTTCCTGAACCAGATGGACCTAGCAAAACCACTACCTGACCGGCCTGGAAATCCAGATTGATATCCTTTAGTGCGTGGAAATCACCGTAGAATTTGTTGACATGTTCAAATGATACTAGGGCCATAAGCTTCTCCTTTGTTATATCTTATTACATAAATTAATGTAGCATGCGGCTCAATTGTTTGTCAAGTAAATTCTGAAAACTTAATATTGGTTATGTTATATTTTATGACATATAATTTAAAAACTGAAAAATAAAGAGTTTTCTGTTATAATAGCTTCATCAAATAAAGGTGAAAAGACTATGAAGAAAATTTTAGTAGTAGATGATGAAAAACCGATTTCGGATATTATAAAATTCAACATGACACGAGAAGGCTACGAAGTAGTGACAGCTTTCAACGGTCGCGAAGCCTTGGCTGTCTTTGAGGAAGAATTGCCAGATATTGTGATTTTGGATCTTATGTTGCCGGAGATTGATGGACTGGAAGTGGCACGTAATATTCGTAAAACGAGTAATGTGCCCATTCTTATGCTATCTGCCAAAGACAGCGAGTTTGATAAGGTAATTGGGCTTGAGATTGGTGCGGATGATTATGTCACGAAGCCTTTTTCAAATCGCGAATTACAAGCACGTGTCAAGGCACTCTTGCGCCGTAGCGAATTGTCTGAAACGCAAACGGAATTGAAACCAATCGAAACTAACGAGTTGGTGATTGGTGATTTGGTGATTTTACCAGATGCCTTTGTCGCTAAGAAACATGGGAAAGAATTAGAATTGACTCACCGTGAGTTTGAATTGCTCCACCATTTGGCCAATCATTTAGGTCAGGTCATGACTCGTGAGCACTTGCTTGAAACAGTTTGGGGCTATGATTATTTTGGAGATGTGCGGACGGTAGACGTGACCATTCGCCGTTTGCGTGAAAAGATAGAAGATGTGCCGAGCTGCCCAGAATACATTCTGACACGCCGCGGTGTTGGCTACTACATAAAAGCACATGATTAACCAATTACGATATTTAGTGACGACGACCGAATTTTGGTTTATCGTCATTTTGGTGGGCTTTGTCATTGCTCTGGTCTTTATGCTGATTGAGAATCATCGAGACAGCAAGCAAATCAAGATTCTTAATCAGAAAGTGAAAGAATTGATTGCTGGAGATTACTCGGATATTTTAGATATGCGAGGAAGCCCTGAAATTACAGATATGACGAATTCACTCAATGATTTGTCAGAAGTTATTCGTCTGACCCATGATAATTTGGAGCAGGAAAAGACACGTTTGTCTTCTATCTTGTCCTACATGAGTGATGGTGTGATGGCGACAGACCGTATGGGGCGGATTATAATGATTAATGATACCGCCCAAAAGCAGCTGGGGTTGACGGCGCAAATGGCGGAGCAGGCAGATTTATTATCCATTTTGGATATTGAAGATCGCTACTCTTTCCGTGATTTGTTGGCACAGACGCCAGAAGTCATCATTGACCATGTCAACGAAGATGGGGAATTCCTTGCTTTACGGGCTAATTTTGCGACTATACGTAGCGAGAGCGGTCTGATTTCAGGGATTGTTGCTGTCCTACATGATATGACCGAACAAGCCAAAGAAGAGCGGGAGCGCAGACTCTTTGTATCTAATGTCAGCCATGAACTGCGGACACCATTGACCTCCGTCAAATCTTATCTTGAAGCTCTCGATGAGGGGGCTTTGAACGACAAGGTAGCACCGAGTTTTGTCAAAGTATCACTAGATGAGACAAACCGTATGATGCGGATGATTACCGACTTGCTGAGTTTGTCTCGTATTGACAATCAGGTAGGTTCAATGAATGTCGAATTGATCAATTTTACAGCTTTTGTGACCTTTATTCTCAACCGTTTTGATCGAATTAAGGGACAAAATAGTGATAAAGAGTACAGTCTGATTAGAGATTATCTGATTACCCCCATTTGGATGGAAATTGACACAGATAAGATGACGCAGGCATTGGATAATATTCTCAATAATGCTATCAAATATTCGCCGGATGGAGGGAAAATTACCTTCAGTATGAAGACGACAGAAACGCAGTTGATTATCTCTATTTCAGACGAAGGTTTGGGCATTCCAAAAGCTGATTTACCAAAAATATTTGACCGGTTTTACCGCGTAGATAAAGCACGGTCGCGTGCTCAAGGTGGTACAGGGCTTGGGCTTGCAATCACAAAAGAAATTATCAAGCAACATAAGGGCTTTATTTGGGCCAAAAGTGAGTACGGGCATGGGTCAACCTTTACCATTGTTTTACCATACAGCAAGGATTTGACAGTGGATGAATGGGATGACGAGACAGAGGAAGAATAGGAGACTATGACACAAGGATTTCAATACAGTATTTTAGCGTCTGGTTCTAGTGGGAATTCTTTCTATTTGGAAACGGACCAAAAGAAAATTTTGGTAGATGCAGGTTTTTCTGGTAAGAAGATCACCGGTCTTCTAGCAGAAATTGACCGTAGACCAGAGGATTTAGATGCTATCTTGGTGACACATGAGCATAGCGATCATATTCATGGAATTGGTGTCTTAGCACGTAAGTATGGAATGGATATCTATGCCAATGAATTAACTTTTCGAGCTATGGAAGCTAAGGTTGGAAAAATTGACGTATCGCAGAAGCATATTTTTGAGCTAGGCGTTACCAAGACCTTTGGAGATTTAGATGTTGAATCGTTTGGGGTCAGTCATGATGCAGCTTGTCCACAATTTTATCGTTTCATGAAAGATGATAAGAGTTTTGTCATGTTAACGGATACGGGCTACGTATCGGATAGAATGGCAGGCATTGTAGAAAATGCGGATGCTTATTTGATTGAGTCCAATCATGATATCGAGATTTTGAGGGCAGGTTCTTACTCTTGGAATCTTAAACAACGTATTTTGTCTGACAAAGGGCATCTTTGTAATGAAGACAGTGCAGATGCTATGATTCGAACGTTAGGTCATCGTACCAAGAAAATTTATCTTGGACATCTATCCAAGGAAAATAATATTAAGGAGTTGGCACACATGACCATGGTCAATCAGCTGGCTCAAGCAGATTTGGGAGTCGGTGTGGATTTCCAAGTCTACGATACATTGCCAGATACGGCAACAAAATTAACACGAATTTAATGGAGAGGCAACAGGTTTTCTATGCTTTAGCAAACCGCCTCTCTTTCGTTTACAAGAGAAAGGACAGTCATGAAAATCTTGCTTTTGGGAGATAGTTTGTTTGCTAGGTTAGAGGGCAAAACCATTCCCCACATTGACTATTCTCTCAGGGAAAATTTGCCAAATCTCTCCATCGAAAATTGGGCAGTTTCAGGGGATAATTCATTTAATTTACTGAAACATCTGTCAATAAAAGAGATTCCTAGTTGCGATTGGGTTTTTGTTTTCATTGATGCTAATGATCTGGCGCAACATAAGCAAGTATTTCTAGGGGAATATTTGCAAAATCTAACGCAAATTGTGGAAATCTTACTGGTTTATTTTCCAGCGCAGCGGATTTGCCTGATGACACCATCGCCTGTGGATGAGACAAAGCAAGTCTATCGTAATCATCGTTTGGTGGAATACTATGGCGGTATAGTGAAGCAGGTAGCTGAAACATACCACACCCGGCTGCTAGATACAGTTTTAACTTTTTCCAAGAGTGACAAACATTTAGCAAATCTCTTGCGAGGAAGTATGGACGATGGCCTTCATTTTGGAAGTGCTGCTTACCGACTCTTAGCAAGGGCAATGACGGACATCATAAAAGAGGCTGGAAAATCCTGCCTCGTTTCATGTGTTGAGTAATGCAATTTGACGCAGCAGTTGACTGCTCAAACTGTTGAAAAAAGTTTGGGTCAGAAAAATGGAAAGAAAAGCTTTTCTCACTTTACTTTTGAGCTATACGCAGGGGAATAAAAGGTCTGGAGACAGACTTTTTAAGGTAGAATACCTGAAAAGAAGAACGTGGAGGCAACATCGAAAACGTCATTTATGATGATTGATCGATGTTTGTCCCACTCTTTTTTCTTTATAGGATTTGATTCTGCGGTAGGAGTCCGCCACTTCATAGAGGACGATGAAAAATGAGGTAATGAGCAAGGCTTGTGCTAGCCAACCTGTCCAAAAGTGGAAGGAATTGTTGGCGATGGCAAGAATTATGATAGCTAGGCGAACAAGTATAAAGATTCTTGTCTTCATGAATGAAACCCTCCCTTGGTCTAAAATTTACTTGAGTAGAAGTGACCAAACCAAAATTTGATAGAATGCATGGACTGGAAATGAGTGACGTTTATTAGGTTGGAAGTAAGTGTATGTCTGAAGCGTGCTTGTCCGACTTATCTCATCAGAACGAATTCTTCAGAACCGGTTGGATGGATGGCTACTGTAGAGTCAAAATCGGCTTTGGTAGCTCCCATCTTTATGGCGATTGCGAAACCTTGCACCGTCTCATCGACACCGTAGCCGATGCCATGTAAGCCGACGACTTTTTCCTCTGGGCCAGCTATAACGAGCTTGAAGCGAGTCAATTGGCGGTGGTCAGCCATGGCTGTGTACATAGATGTAAAGTTAGAAGTGTAGCAGGACACTTGCTCTTTTCCATATGCTTCGATGGCTTCTTCTTCGGTCAAACCGACCGTTCCGATAGCAGGGTGACTGAAAATAACGGTTGGAATAGTGGAGTAGTCCATCTTCGCATTCGTTTTCCCATTGAAGAGTCGTTCAGACAAGGTACGGCCTGCTTTGATAGCGACAGGTGTCAATTCTTTCTCACCTGAAACATCGCCTAAGGCATAAATGCCAGGTGCAGTGGTTTCTTGGTACTCATTCACTTTGATATAGCCACGATCTGTTAATTCGACACCGGCAGCCTCCAGATTGAGCTGATCTACGTTAGGTTTACGACCAGCTGCCCAAAGGATTTGCTCTGCGCTGTGAGTACTACCATCTTCAAACGTAATTTGAATAAGACCGTTGTCCAATTTGTCTAATTTTTGTGGAACTTTATGAGTATGAAGGTTGGGACCGCTTTTAGCCATTTCTTCCATTAATGTTTCAACGATAGAATGATCAAAACTCCGCAATGGACGATCGCGACGGACGAATAAATCGGTTTCTACCCCTAACTGATGTAGGACACCAGCGATTTCTACAGCGACGTAACCGGCACCCACAACGGCAATAGATTTTGGCAGAGTTTTCCAAGCAAAAACATCGTCCGAAACAATTCCCAATTCACTTCCGGGAATGTTTGGAACAGTTGGCCGTGCACCTGTTGCGATGACGATATGCTTGGCTTTAATCAATTCCCCGTTGACTTCAACTGTATGATTGTCGACAAAGCGAGCGTAACCCTTAATTAGTTCCACGCCGTTTCGCTTAAAAGAGCCATCATAGGAATTGCGTGAACGCTCAATATAGGCTTCGCGGTTCTTTCGCAAGGTTGCAAAATCAAAGGTCACATTTTCTGATGTAAAGCCATACTCAGGACCATAATGGCGGATGGCTTCAGAAATAGTAGCTCCGTACCACATGATTTTCTTGGGAACACAACCAATATTAACACAGGTTCCGCCTAGTAAATTTCCTTCAATGACAGCGGCTTTAGCACCATGTTCTCCTGCTCTGTTCATGGTTGCAATACCACCAGAACCGCCACCGATTGCAATGATATCAAATTCTCTCATACGCTCTCCCTCGTTCATTTATTTCTGCCTTCATTTTAGCCTTTTTCAAGTTTTTCTGCAAAAATCTGCTACGCTTTCTTTATAGATTTGTGAGAGACTGTTCGATAAAACGCAGGAAACATTTTCTTGTTTTTTCTAAAATTATTTTATAAAATGCTTGCAAAATATTTTGTGTTGATGTATTATAAAATTAGTACAAGCATGCTACTTGAAAGAAAAAGGAGAAACCTATGTTTCAATCAAAAAAAGAGAAAATTGCTTTGTTTTCCAGTTTAGGAGTTGCAGGAGCAGCTCTAGTCGGTGGTGCTCTGCTTTTTGGCGGAAACGCAACACCTAGTGATACAGATGCATCAGTGATGCCATTGACTTACCATGTGGCTAAAGAAGGATCAATTGCCTCATCTACACTTTTGGCTGGTACAGTGTCAGCTGCGCAAGAACAGTACGTTTGTTACGACTCTTCAAAAGGTGATATTAGTGAGGTTAAGGTCAAACAAGGAGATCAAGTTCAGGTTGGTCAAGCCTTGGTCCAATATGATGTGACGGAATTGCAAGCCAATGTTGATACAGCAGTTAGAGGCCGTGATAAAATTGGACGCCAAATTCATGACTTGCGAACAAATGGTCAGACAGTTGATCTAACAGGAGATGCAAGCACGGATAATTCTGCCGTATCATCTGCACAACGAACAGTTGATATGCAGTTGCAAGATTTGAACGATGCTTATGCAGACGCGCAAGCAGCAGTGGATAAGGCAGTGTCAGCTGTTAACGAAGCAACTGTTACCAGTAATGTAGCAGGTACAGTGGTAGAAGTACATCAAGATATTTCAAAATCAAATACTAGCACCAACCAAACAGTTGTGCACATTGTTAACCAAGGAAGTTTGCAAGTGACAGGTAGCTTGACAGAGTACGATTTGGCAAATATTGCTGTTGATCAAGAAGTGAAAATTACTTCAAAAGTTTACCCAGAACAAACATGGACTGGTAAAATTAACTATATCTCTAACTATCCAGAAGGTGAACAACCATCATCATCAGCGGGTGGTTCTGCACCATCAGGTTCTAAATATCCATTCAAAGCCACTTTGACAAGTGAAGCTGGACCGCTCAAACAAGGTTTCACTGTTAACATTGAAGTGGTTAATAATACCAAACATATCTTGGTTCCAGTCACCGCTGTTGTGACAGAAGATGACAAAAACTTTGTGTGGACCATTGTAGATGGCAAAGCTAAAAAAGTAGAAGTGACCTTGGGCAATTCAGACGCTACCAACCAAGAGATTACAGCTGGCTTGAAAGCGGATGACCATGTCATTTCTATCCCAATGGATAGCTTAAAAGATGGTCAAGAGGTAGAAGCGAATGAAGAAACGGTTAATTAAGCTCAGCCACATCAATAAAAGCTATAAAAATGGGGACCAAGAACTGCATGTTTTGAAAGACACCAGTCTTGAAGTGGAAGAGGGTGAATTTGTCGCCATCATGGGACCATCAGGTTCTGGGAAGTCTACTCTTATGAACATTATTGGTCTCTTGGATCGATCTAGTTCTGGTCAATATTTTCTGGAAGAAACAGAAGTGAGTCAACTTTCTGGGAAAAAATTAGCGGAGGTTCGTAATGACCAAATTGGTTTTGTCTTCCAACAATTTTTCCTCTTATCCAAACTAAACGCTTTACAAAATGTGGAATTGCCTTTGATCTATGCTGGTGTTCCGAGTGCAAAACGTAAGGAATTATCCAAACAATTTTTAGAAAAAGTAGAATTAGCGGATCGGATGAAACACCTCCCATCTGAACTTTCAGGTGGACAAAAGCAGCGTGTAGCCATTGCGCGTGCCTTAGTGAATAGTCCAGCGATTGTACTTGCGGATGAGCCAACCGGTGCTTTGGATACCAAGACAGGAAATCAAATTATGGATTTGCTGACTGAGCTCAATCGTGAGGGGAAAACCATTATCATGGTCACGCACGAGCCTGAGATTGCAGAATATGCCACTCGAAAAATTGTTCTTCGAGATGGTGTTATTACCGAGGATGCACGCAAGGAGGTTCGCTAATGGAAAATTGGAAATTTGCCCTAAAATCCATCCTTGCCCACAAAATGCGGTCGCTGTTGACCATGTTGGGGATTATCATCGGTGTTACTGCAGTTGTGGTGATTGTTGCTCTTGGTAATGGTGTGAGTACTAACATTTCTGATATCGTAGGTGGAGACCAAAAAGATATCAATGTTTATTTCAATAATACACCAACAGAAACAACGCAAGATGGGCTTATGGCCTTTACAGAGGGGACAAATGTTAGCACGGAAGAGCAACCGACATTGACGGAAAATATCCTAAACGGACTGTTGACGGTTGATGGGGTGGATAATTATTATACGAGTAATTCAACCTCAAGTGAAGTGAGTTTTGGGAATAAGAAATCAGAAAATAGCTTTATAAAAGGTGTCAGTGATTCTTATTTCGATATCAAAAAATATGATGTAATTGCTGGAAGAAAGTTCACACAGAATGACTATACTAAATTTTCTCGTGTCATTATGTTGGATAAAGGACTGGCTGAGAAATTGTTTGGAGATGCTTCATCCGCTCTCAATCAAACAATCAGTTTTAAAAATCATAATTATCTTGTCATTGGTGTCTATAAAGATCCCGAGGCAGGAACAGGACCAAACTTAATGGGCGGCGCGTCTGGCGGTAACGCCGTTGTGACCAATACGCAATTGGTAGCAGAAGAAGGTGTTTCGGAAAATGCTGATCTATTTATACATACGGAAGATGTGGAACATGCTAGCGAAATCGGATATGCTGCGGCAGAGTATTTGACAAGAGCAACAGGACTAAAAGAAGCCAAATACGATATTTATGATATGTCAGCAGTAGCAGAACAGTACAGCAAAGCTATGAGTGGCATTACCCTCTTTATAGGTTCTGTTGCCGGGATTTCTCTCTTGGTCGGTGGTATCGGAGTGATGAATATCATGTTAGTATCGGTCACAGAACGCACGCGGGAAATTGGTCTGCGCAAGGCACTTGGTGCAACCAGAAGCAATATTTTGACACAATTCTTGATTGAATCCATCGTACTTACGACTCTCGGTGGGGGTATTGGGCTCTTATTGGCACAAGTCGTTGTGATTTTGGTCAACGTATCAGGTACCATGGGTGAAGGTGTCAAGGCTGTGATTTCAGTTCCAGTCGTGTTAGGTAGTCTTGCTTTTTCAGCAGCAGTAGGGATTGTTTTCGGTGTTCTCCCTGCAAATAAAGCCTCTAAGTTGGATCCTATCGAAGCCCTTCGTTACGAATAAGAATAATAGGAAAAAGTTCAGTCTCTTAAAAGGAGGTTCTCTATGAAGAAAGCGGCATTGCTTGGAATAGGCACGCTAGCGCTGTTCACTTTGCCAGCTTGTGGTAGCTGGTCAGATAAAGAAGCCAATAAGAGTGAGGAAATGGCGCGAGTATCAGAAGATGGAAATTTTTCAGTTGAGATTGGAGATAGTGAGATGATAACTGTCTTGAATGGAGATGGAAAAAAGTATTAGAGACAAAAAATCAAGATGTCTTGGAAGCATTTTCGGAGTATATCACTGATGAGATTGAAGAAACAGATTCTCCCTATGCAGTATTTGATAGTCCACCTAAAAATGCTATTGTAGATTATCAATATGTTCTCAAAACTAATTCTGGTAACAAAATTCATTTTTATCTCTATCAAGGTGAAGAGGATATTTATATTGAAAATATCCCGCTCATTGGCTCTATTAAGCTGCCGTTGGCAGAATCTGAACGCAATTGGTTAGAAACTCCTGAAACATGGCAAAAATAGGAAAATAGTGGGACAGAAATAGCTGAATGGATCTCCAACCGATTAGCGTTTCTTATGCTTGATTATCGGTCTAAAATACTCGCCTATTGCGATTTGAACAAGAAAAAGAGTCTGGGATGTTTGTCCCAAACTCTTTTTTGCAGTCTAGTTTTTATCTTCATTGATATCCAAATAGCTAGATTTCTGAGAGGAAACGTTTTTGTTGTAAATGTTACTAATTAACGATAAAATAAGATGAATAAATAAAATATGTCGCAGAAAAAATAATTGAAATTACTGCAACGCTTGTTTGGATTGTCTGTTTCTCCATTTATCAGTGGTTTTATGCTCATGAGCGGTTGATGGAAGTTGCTCGTCTCTATGGTGCATAAGTAGTACTGAGCGTGTATGTTTATTCTCGAAATAAACAGTAATATGCTTAAATGCTTATTTATTGCTAAAAATATTTTTTTACACTAAAACACGACTAGAAACTCCGCACATTTGGTGAGTTAGCTAGTCGTGTTTTTTGATGTCTATTATTTTGAAGTTTTCAAATGGATGAATTTTCCATCTTTTACTTCAGTATAACCTACTTGATCGACCAAAAATTCTTTCATTTTTTTGTAACTTCCTTGGTCTTCTTTGGGTAGTTGGTCACCGAGTTTAGGGATTTTAGCTAATTCAGCTGCATCAGCTTTTTCGTAGTCAATAGCCACTGTTTGGACAACATAGGTATCCTTGTAAGCTATCTTGTAAGACACCCCTTTAATGTTTGAATACTGAGCGAAACTATCTTGCATTAATTCTTTAGCTTCTTTGGCAGATTTGATGCCTAGATTAGAGTAGAGGTTGGTTGATTCGATGGTTTGCTGTAAAATTTCATCCTGACTATAGCGATAAGTAATACGTGAATCTGTCACTTCCGTGATTAATTGAAAATATCCTTTTTTTCCAGTAAGGGAAGAACAAGCTGTTAGTAGAAGGACAGCAAGTAAAGCAGTAAGAGAGAGAATAATTGATTTCTTCATAACAATATCCTTTTTTATAGTAGGTCTCAGTATAACAAAATTATTGTTAGATATCAATTTAGACTTATTTCAAAACCAGTATGGATTTGTTATAATGAATAAAAGATAAGTAGTGAAGCATAGATCATGATTGCCATTTACAATCCCAGTAAGCAGACATTTTTCAAAAACATCGTCAACTATCTAGCGAATCATGAAGAAGTTATTTTGCGAGAAATAAAAAGTGCATTTCCTGAAAAGAAAAATCTTGAGCACAGTTTAGAAGAGTATATTGATGCGGGCTATATTGTGCGTAACAATCGCCGCTATTCCAACGCTTTTGAGCTAGTGACAGACAATGATCAGCTAGCATTTGGTCAAGAATTTTTTATAGATACAGAATCGCCTGTTTTTGAAGACGTGAAGAAACGATTTATCTGGCAGGATTTGACTAATGAAACCAACGCGGTTATTTTGCGAGAAGCAGTAGATTTCTTGCAGGAAGAACTGACCTTGCAAGGGTATTTTTATCGCTTAAAAGAAGCTCTGCCATTGTCTCCAAAGCAACAAAAACTTTATGATTTGCTGGGTGATGTGAATCAAGCCTATGCACTCAAGTATATGACGACTTTTCTATTGAAGTTTGCGCGTAAGGAGCGGGTGATTCAGAAACGTAAGGATATTTTTGTCGAGGCATTAGCTATTTTGGGCTATATTGAGCCTGTTGATGCTCAGTCTTATACTTTGAAGATGGAGTTGGACAAGGAAAGAATGCTATTTACTTCTTGCTCAAACGCTTAGACTTTAGACTAGAATGGAACGTAAACATGTTGCTAGTATTAATAGTCATTGGGACATCATTTTTAGTTCCTTTATATTATGAAAAAGATGATATTTATAAGGATATTAAAAACCTTAGTGTTCTAAGGTTTTTTGCGTTTTTCACGGGAAAATTGTTCTTTTAGCTGATGGAGTCCAAATGCAATGTGGCGAGGATGATTTTCTTTCCAGATTTGATAACGGGTGTCAATCAAGAGTCGGATCATTCGATCTAGCATTTCTTGCTGCGCTGGCGTGAGATTTTTCTGATTTTGACGGATGAGACGTAGCTTTTGTAGTGTGTCAACAGTCAAATCGCCAAATCGATAGATGCCTGCTTGGGTAAGCATTCCGAAAATCAGGTCGAAAAATTCTTTTAATTCCTTTTCGGTCAAGCTAGACATCCAAGTTTTCAGGGTTAAGTCCATTTGCATGCTATTTGGTGAGACATTTTTGACGGGCACGAGTGCTCTACGTTTGACAGTCCAAGTGAGGAGAAGATGCTGTTTGAGACCTGTCACATTACTTTTTACGATATGAGTCTCTTGAGGCGTCAGGAACATTTTTCCAATTACGGATTGTTGGGGGATGATGGAAACAATCTTAGATTGAATTCGAGAAAAACCTTCTGAATCTAGTACGCTTTGGTGCAAGCCAGGACCGTCAAAATTGTAGACAGTGGTTACTTGATTTTGCAATGCTATGTCCTGCTGGCTAGCAGCATAGATGGCTAAATTACCTCCTTTGGAATGACCAGCAATTGTAAACATTCCTCTCGGGAGACTTTCTATCAATTTTTTCAAATAGTTTCGTGCGGAAGTTTGGGCAGGTATTTCGGTCATATAGGCCATATGAAAATCTTCCTTCCAACCGATGATGGTGTCATCTGTTCCTCGGAAAATGGCGAGATATTGATTGGGTTTCAGCTTAAAGCAAAGTGCTGCAAACTGTTTTTGCTGTTCCAGATTGTAATCATTGATATAGCCGAAAGCATGAAGATACTGAAAGCGGCGGCTTTTAGCTATCAAATCCATGAGTCGCAGACGTTCCTTGGTCACCATAGACAAGGGAGGATAGTGTCCTTGGAATTTTTCGTAGAAAAGATGAGCTAGCTTGTCTAGTCGAATGCTTTTTTCCACAGAAAAATCATAGGGAATTAATTCATCAAAGGGCAGATAAGCCAATTCAGTCAAGACAAGGATATCCAGCTCGTTGATCGCCAAATCATAAAAGGTGTCAAAGGAGGTTTCCTCCACGTAATTTAGTAAATTTCCCATAGCGTCTCTTTCTTGTTTCTCACCTCATTATAGCCTAGAGAAGAAAGTTTTGCAAAAACTGACAAAAGTGTGAAGTCAAAGCTACTCTTTTAACTATATTTTGAGGTGAAAATACTTTATAATAGAAAAAAGAACGAACGAAGGAGTGCCTCTATGCAAAAGATTTTAATTGTGGAGGATGATGCGACAATCAGCCATTTGGTGACGGAAAATTTGAGGAATTGGGGCTATGAAGTCGCAGAGGTAGAAGATTTTCAGGCTATTTTACAGCAGGTGAGAGATTTTAGTCCACACTTAGTATTACTTGATATTCCCTTGCCCTTTTTTAATGGCTATTACTGGTGTCAAGAGATTCGGAAAGAATCGCGTTTGCCTATCATTTTTCTATCTTCCCATGATCAACCTATGGATATTGTCATGGCTATCAATATGGGGGCGGATGATTATGTGACCAAGCCTTTTGATATGAGTGTTCTTTTGGCAAAGATTCAGGGACTATTGCGGCGTACCTATGACTTTATTGGCGAACAGACAGTTTTGATATTTGAGGATATTTCCTTGGATTTAAAGACCATGCAAGTGACGTTTGCTGGACAGACAGAGGATTTGACCAAAAATGAATTTCAAATTTTGCGGGTGCTATTTGAGAGGCCGCAAGTCATTGTCAGTCGCGACGAGCTCATGAAAGAGCTATGGAATAGCGATTTGTTCATTGATGACAATACTTTGACGGTTAATGTGGCACGCTTGCGGAGAAAGTTAGCGGATATGGGGTTGGAAAATTTGATTCTCACCAAAAAAGGAGTCGGCTATGGGATGGTTAAGCATGGCTAAAGATAAAAAAATGATTCGATTTTTTCTTTCTTGGATGCGAGACCGAGCGCCTTTCTTACTGGGATATGTTGGATTTTTTCTAATTTTACTCATGATTAGTCAGGTTTTTAACTTAGAACGAGAGTTGACGCGTTATGTATTACTCTTATTGTTCATTATTGCTCTTTTGACTAGTTTGGTTGATTTACTAGGACAGTGGCGCCTTGTTGAACGGATTCTTCATGACGAAATAGTCGTCTCAAGTAATGTAGCACAAGTCACTTTGCAAGAACGTTTAGCACAAGTTAGTCAACGCGTCAGGGAATTGGAATATCAGGTTCGTCAAGATCGTGAAGATTTAGAAGATTATTACACTATGTGGGCGTATCAGATGAAGACACCTATCGCGGCCGGCCAGCTTCTAGTGGCTGATTTAGAGGCGGGACGTCATAAGCAGGCCTTGACTCAAGAAGTTTTTAAAATTGAGCAGTATACAGGTCTGGTCCTCAACTATTTGCGTCTGCAGTCCTTTCACGAGGATTTGCTCTTGGAAAAGGCAGAGCTGGGTGGCTTGGTTCATCAGGTTGTCAAAAAATTTTCAATCTTTTTTATTCAACAGCAGATTAGTCTGGAATTGGGTAATCTTAATAAAATTCTCGTGACCGATAAAAAATGGTTTAGTCTCTTACTGGAGCAATTTTTATCCAATGCTGTCAAATATACACGAAATGGTAAGATTTCCATCTACTTAGATGGTGAAGATTTAGTGATTGCAGATACCGGTATTGGCATTGCTAAGAGCGATTTGGAACGGGTTTTTGACCGTGGATTTTCTGGTTATAATGGTCGGTTGACTCAACAATCATCTGGTTTGGGTTTATATTTATCGAGAAAAATCGCAGATCAGCTGGGTATTCCGCTGATCCTGACTTCAGAAGTGGGCGTAGGGACAGAAATTCGTTTGAGATTAAAACAGGAACAGTTGTCGCTAGATTAACGATGGGATTCTTACAAAAATGTAAGGAAAACGCAAGTTAAAGCTATGGTTGATGGAAGTGGAAAAGCGTAATATAAGGCTATAAACGAAAGATAAAAAGAGAGCTATCATGACACTTTTAGATGTGCAACATGTTAAAAAATTTACCAGTCTCGTTTCCAAGCTAACCAAGTCGAGGCGCTTAAGGATATCCATTTTACTGTAGATGAGGGTGAGTATGTCGCTATTATGGGTGAATCAGGTTCTGGTAAATCCACTTTGCTCAATATTTTAGCCATGCTGGATAAGCCGACCGCGGGAAATGTTTTGTTCAATGGTCAAGATACGCAGACTATTAAAAATAAAGATGTGTCAAATTTTCGTCGAGAAAAACTAGGATTCGTCTTCCAAGATTTCAATCTATTGGACACTCTGTCTGTTAAAGATAATATTCTCCTACCCTTAGCGTTATCACGGGTGCCTATTGGAGAAATGAACAAACGAGTGTTGGAAGTTCTTAATCAGCTTCACATTGCCAATCTAAAGGATAAAATGCCCTACGAAATTTCAGGTGGTCAGCAGCAACGGGTAGCAGTAGCGCGTGCAATCATCACCGATCCAGAAATTGTCTTAGCAGATGAACCGACTGGAGCTTTGGATTCCAAATCAGCTGCCACACTTTTGGATGTTTTTGATGCTATCAATGAGATGGGACAAACTATTCTCATGGTGACACATTCAACGACTGCAGCCAGCCGTGCCAAACGTATCATTTTCATACGTGATGGCATTCTCTATAACCAAATTTTCCGCGGAGATAAGACCGACCAAGAAATGTTTCAGGCTATCTCTGATACCTTAACCGTCATGGCGAATCGAGGTGAGTGATATGTGGAAAATGACACGGAACTTGGCCTGGTCCAATCTTTTAAAAAATAAAAGACTTTATTCCCCTTTTGCACTGGTAACGATACTCTCTGTTGCTTTATCCTATCTATTCATCTCCTTGACATTCAATCCTAACCTTGCTCAAGTATATGCTGGAGATGCTGTGGTACGGGTCATGAACTTTGGCATGGTCGTGGTCATGCTGGTTGTTGCCCTAACCGCTTTATATGCTAATAGTTTTGTCATTAAAAATCGTTCCAAAGAATTTGGTCTTTATAGCATTTTGGGGCTTGAGAAAAAGCATTTATTGTTGATGACGACCATGGAAACCATGATTTTTGCAGCTATAACTGTAGTGTTTGGTTTATTGCTTGGTGTGATTTTAGATAATTTATTTTATGCCATCTTACTAAAATTGATGCGGATGCCAGTTGTTTTGGTTTCCACTTTCCGGCTGTCGACTCTAGTCCTTGTCTGTCTTTACTTTGCAGCCATCTTTTCATTGACGTCTATTTTAAATGCGGGGAAATTAGGGCTAACCACTTCTTTGAATTTGGTTAGAAATCAGCGCAGAGGTGAGGGAAAAGCTGGACTTTTTGGATGGTTGTTCAGACCATTTTGGGGCTTATTCTCTTAGGAAGCGGCTACTATTTGGCTCAAAGTGTCCAGTCACCTGTTAATGCCATTGTCACTTTCTTTGTTGCTGTCATCCTAGTTATCGTCGCTACTTATTTGCTTTTTAATGCTGGTATTATTACTTTCTTGCACTTCTTGAAAGGTCGACCAAGCTACTATTATAAACCTACTAATTTTATCTCCGTTTCCAACCTGATTTTCCGTATGCGAAAAAATGCTATGGGTCTTGCCACCATCACCATTTTATCGACCATGGTGTTAGTGACTTTAGTTGGTGGTATCAATATTTTTACTGGCGGCTATGATTACGTGTCTCAACAAAATCCTAGTGATTTCAGAATCGAGCTAAGTAATGTGAGTCCCAAAGACGGTAGTCAAAATCTATCAAATGCAGAGCGAGTCCAGAATTGTAAGGACGGCTTATTGGAAAAAGCTAATCTGGGCAAGGTCACGAGCGATACTTATATCTATCGCATGAAATTTTTGAAATCCATTCAAGATGAGCAGCTCGAGACGGTCGATCAGGAAATCATATCTGGGAATTCTTTTGAAGTTCAGGGGCTGATGTATATCTTTTCAGTTCAAGACTATCAGAAAATGACTGGAAAAACCATTGAACTTTTAGATGGACAAGCTCTCTTTTTCGGAAATAATGTGTCCTTGAAGTCTGGTCAAGCTCTTTCTATTGATGGTCAAAAGGTAACCATTAAAGATGTTCTTTCAGAAAATTTCTTAACGGGAAAACTGTCAAGCTTTGCAAGCATGGTAACTCCACAAACCTATTATTTTGTTGTTCCAGATGTTGCAGCTTACCTAGATTCTAGTACAGAACAGTACTATATCGCGATTGATTCTGATTTGAGTGATGAGGAACAAATTTCTCGACAAGGTGATTTTAGTGATCTTGCGCGTAAGGGGTTGGATGCAACTGATTTTAATAGTGCCTTTTCTTATTCGGCTAGATCAGAAATGATTAAAGGATTCTTTGCCCTAGCTGGCTCCCTCTTCTTTATTGGGATGTTTCTATCATTGGCCTTCTTAATTGCAGCCATTTTGGTGATTTATTATAAGCAAATCTCAGAAGCATATGAAGACCGTGATCGATTTGTAATTCTGCAAAAAGTTGGCTTGGACAAAAGCCAAACTAAACGCAGCATCAGCAAGCAAGTGCTAACCGTCTTTTTCCTACCTATCGGTATGGCTGTACTGCACTTGGCCTTTGCCTACAAGATGCTCTATAAAATTCTAATTCTTCTAGGCGTAACCAATGAAGCCTATATGCTGCAGGTCACCGTTTTGACAGTTCTTGGATACGTAGGCATTTATTTGCTGGTTTATATGATTACTTCAAAATCCTATCACCGCATTATTGAGCAATAGAAAAGTAGCCCCTGTGGCTACTTTTTTGCCATAATTTGCTATAATATAGAAAATCAGACAGCAAGGAGAAATTCATGACATTTGAAGAAATTTTACCAGGACTCAAAGCTAAGAAAAAGTATGTGCGCACAGGATGGGGCGGAGCGGAGAACTATGTACAGCTCTTTGACACCATCGAAGTCAACGGCCAAAAACTAGAAGCAACACCCTATTTCCTTATCAATGTGACAGGTGAAGGGGAAGGATTTTCCATGTGGAGTCCGATCCCATGCGATGTACTGGCTGAAGATTGGGTGGAAGTGCATGACTAAGCGCGTCCTTATCACAGGCGTGTCCAGTGGGATTGGCCTTGCTCAGGCGCGTCTTTTTTTGGAAAATGGCTACGCAGTCTATGGCGTTGACAAGTCGGGTAAACCAGACTTGTCCCCTTTGACGGGAGAATTTTATTTTTTACAGTTAGACCTAGCGACAGATTTGGCCGCGCTCTACGATTTTGTAGCTGATGTAGATATCCTATGTAATACCGCTGGAATTCTCGACGACTATTTGCCTCATCTAGACCTTTCTGAAGATGTCTTTGAACAAGTTTGGACGGTGAATTTTTTAGCGGCTACTCGCATCACTCGTCATTATTTAGTCAAAATGGCGGAGAAAAAGTCAGGGATCATCATCAATATGTGCTCCATTGCTAGTTTTCTGGCAGGTGGCGGTGGCTCTGCTTACACGTCTTCTAAACATGCCTTGGCTGGCTTTACGCGTCAGTTGGCACTGGATTATGTCAAAGAAGGGATTCAAATTTTTGGCATTGCACCAGGCGCAGTCAAAACAGCTATGACAGCGGCTGATTTTGAACCAGGCGGCTTATCTGATTGGGTCGCAAAAGAAACCCCAATCGGACGCTGGACTGAACCGAGTGAAATCGCAGAGCTGACCCTCATGCTGGCTTCTGGCAAACTCGCCTCCATGCAGGGTGAAATCGTCAAAATGGATGGCGGTTGGAGCTTGAAATGAAAAAATACGTAGAAATCGGTCTAGGGAATATATGGTTTATCCGCACCGAATTTGAAAATGAAGATGGTAGAGAACATGAAGTTAAAGGAATTGCTGGTCCTATCAAACCGATCTCTTTCTATTTACGCTTGTGGCTAGGTCGGACGGTATATATTTTGGACCTGCGTGAGGGTTTTAAGAAACAGCATAAAAACCGAAAAGCCTTCAAACTGCTGGTTGGCATCGCCTCAAAGTAGCAGTAGGGGAAATCAAAATGACTCTGCTTATTTTAATAATTGCAATTGACAAGCAAGAAGGAAGAAAATATGACACCAGAAAAGATGTGGCAAGCTTATAAAGCTATCAATCCTGATATTGGTGATGAGGTGGATGCTTGGGCTTTTGGAGATGAGCCAGATACGTTAGCTCAGCTAGTTTTGGAAGGCGTAAAGACTGCGACAGCTTCTGATTATGACCAACACCTTTATTTCGATGAAGCCATTGGATAAATTGGTGATACCAGTCTGATTATGGATAGTCAAGGTAAGGCTGTTTGTATCATTGAGACGACGAAAATTGCTCTTGTTCCCTTTAAAGATGTTCCTAAAGAGCATGCAAAAAAAAGAGGGAGAAGGTGATTTGTCTTTGGAATATTGGCGTCGGGTTCATGTGGCATTATTTAGCAAATGGTTGGCAGAAATTGATATTCTTTTCTCAGAAGATAGTCTGATCGTTTGCGAAGAATTTAAAGTAGTTTATCCAGAGGGGAAATAAGGTGAAAAAATCAATCTTTATCTTACTAAGAGGATTGCGTATCCTAACAGCTTGTACGAATCAGACCAATATTTCAAAGGCAGAAGCAGCCATCACTCAAAAAAATCGGCGTCTGGCATCACTTATTCCAATCTTTTGGACTCAAACAGTCAAGCCGACTTGGCAAGAGCTTTGGAAAAAGAGTTGCCTAAAGTGGATGTTGACCGATTTTTAGAACAAGTGACGTTTTACAACGATCATGTACCGACAGACAGTTTAGTTCAATCGGGATATGGTCATTCAAAAGAACTTGTACCAGGGTATGATGTTGCTTCAATCAGTGAAAAATGGTTTCAACAATTTCCGAATTTTTCAGGTTTTAACTGTCGCTTGACTGCTTTTAGCTTACTCCACTCCTTGATATCGGTAAAAAACACCGGTGGTTTCGACGATAGCCTTCTCTTTACGGATAAGGATGCTATAGCATCTGCTCCCAAAAATAGTGCCTTTACAGATCGGGAAATAGCAGATTTTAAGACCCTTTTTGGGGCAGTTGCAACGGACAATATCACGGATACAACTCTTCATAGCCAAAAAGTCCAAGCTTACTGGAAGCAGCAGGGAGTTGAATTTCATACAGGAAATCTCCGCATGATTTCTGTCTGGTTTCATGACCAAATAGATCCAGATGCGACTAAATTATTTATTGGACATGTAGGTGTTTTAGTCCCAGCAGAAGAAGGGGTCTTATTCATCGAAAAAATTTCATTTGAAGATCCATATCAGGTCTTGAAATTTGCAAATGCAGAAGAGGTTGTGACCTATTTGATGGATAAATACGATGTGGATACAAGCGGCTCTACCAAACCATTTTTGATGGAGAATGACCAACCTTTATTAGTCGACAAATAAGATATTAGATCAACATGAAAAAAAGAGCCGAAAGGCTCTTTTTTAGTCTAGTTTCAAAGCATCTTGGTTAAATGGAATAGAGGAGTCATACGGATTGTGGCGAAGTTTGAAATGTTTGACATCTTGAATGGTCTGCGTACCTGCTAGTTGCATGACCATTTTCAATTCCTCGTTAATTTTTTCAAATACTTGTCGTGTACCAATGCTACCGCTCATGGCTAATCCATAGATAACAGGTCGTCCAAGCGCTACCAAATCAGCACATGATGCCAAGGCTTTAAAGACATGTTGGCCGCGACGAATGCCAGAATCAAAGACGATTGGAACACGTCGGTCAACAGCTTCTGCCACCTTTTGTAGAGAATCAAAGGCAGCAGGTCCCCCATCCAATTGACGACCACCGTGGTTGGTAACCCAAATACCAGAAGCACCAGCCCCTAGGGCACGGTACACATCTTCAGCACATTGAGGACCTTTGACATAGACTGGCAAGCCAGAGTATTGGGCAATGTATTCAACATCTTTTGGTGACAGGGCTTGCTTAGCAGATTTGTAGACATAATCCATGGTTTTTCCGGCACCATTTGGGAGGTATTGGTATTCTTGCACGATGGGCATACCGACTGGAAAGACAAAAGCATTACGTTTATCCACTTCGCGATTACCACCGACAGTAGCGTCAGCAGTAAGGACAATGGCTTTGTAACCTTCTGCCTTGACACGGTCCATGATATGACGGTTGATGGCATCATCTTTACTGTAGTAGAATTGGAACCAGTGAGGTGTCCCATCTAAGGCTTGAGAAATTTCCGGCAAGTCCATAGTAGCATAGGAGCTAGTGGTATAAATCGTTCCAAAATCACGAACTCCTTTAGCAGAAGCAGCCTCTCTTTGTTCATTGGCTAATTTGTGGGCAGCCACAGGTGCCATGATGATGGGAGAAGTCAATTTGTCGCCATCAAAGGTCACTTCAGTCGAAGGATTTTCAACCTCCTTAAGAGAATGCGGAACAATCAGTTTGTGATTGAAAGAGCGAATATTCTCATGTAATGTAAAAGTATCCTCTGCTCCGCTTGCAATATAGCCGAAAGCTCCCTTTGGGATAACTTGTTGCGCCATCTTTTCCAAATCAAAGACATTGATAAAATCAACAGGTCCCTCTGCTCTACTAGTAGCAAATGTCATCATATTTCTCCTTTTATAAAAAAATTGTAATTCGCAAATAATGAGAACTCTCACTGATGCAGATTATCACGGATTTTTTAATAATCAAGTAATTTGTCTGAAAATTGAAAACGTTAACTTTTTGATTGAAATATTCATGCAGTTTTCAAATGTACTTGTACAAAAGAAAAAATAAAATAGCTTTTGTGAAGACAGCCGTTTTTAATTGTAAGTGTGCTATAATAAAGAAAACGTGCAAAAGGAATTGACGATGATTACCAACGAAATAAAGAATAAAATTGATTCTCTTTGGGAAATGTTGTGGACAGAAGGATCAACAAATCCATTGACAAACATTGAACAATTGACCTATTTATTGTTCATGAAAGATTTAGATAACGTGGAACTTGTAAAAGAAGCAGATGCAACACTTTTAGGGATTCCATATAATGGTATTTTTCCAGTGGATAAGCCAGAATATCGCTGGAATGTATTCAAAAATATGGGGAATGCACAGAATATGTATCAGCTGATGCAGCAAGAAATCTTCCCATTTATGAAAACAATTCAGGGGAATCAAGATGATACTGCTTTTTCTAAATATATGAAAGATGGCATTTTCCAAATCAACAAACCTGCAACATTACAAAAAGCTATTGCTGCCTTGGATGATTTACCAACAGATGATAAGGATATTTAGGGGACACTTATGAGTACCTATTGTCTAAGCTTGCGCAAGCTGGAACAAATGGACAATTTAGGACACCTCGTCATATTATCAAGATGATTGTAGAGTTGATGCAACCTACGATTCATGATGTGATTTCCGATCCAGCCATTAGTTCGTCAGGCCTACCGTTCTTTTAATCAGTTGTTACCGGATCTTACACTTTGCAATTTGCTGGATAATCCCAAAACCGACCATACGAGCCGGATGGTTTTTTCAACCTATCCGACAATGCTCAATGCTATTGATCAGATAGAAGGTGAGCAACATGGAAAATTATTTACAGTAGGCCATTTTGATTTGATTATTATTGACGAATCTCATAGAAGTATTTATCAAAAATATAAATCGATTTTTGAGTATTTTGATGCCAAAGTTGTGGGATTAACGGCAACTCCTCGTGACGATATCGACAAAAATACATATCAATTTTTTATTCTTGAAAATGGTGTGCCTACTTACGCTTATGATTTGAAACAGGCTGTAAAAGACCATTATCTGGTTTCCTATCAATCGATTGAAACAAAGTTGAAATTACCGACAGATGGCTTGCACTATGATGATTTATCTGCTGAGGAACAAGCCTATTTTGATGATCAATTTGAAGATGATGTACCACCAAAAGACATTGATGGCAATGAGTTCAACTTTCGTATATTCAATCAATCTACTGTAGAGATTGTACTGCAGGAGTTGATGGAAAAGGGGTTTCGAACGGCATCAGGTGACGACATTGGAAAAACCATTATTTTTGCAAAAAATCACGCTCATGCTGACTATATTAAAGAAATTTTCCACCAGCGTTGTCCAGAGAAAGGAAATGATTACATAAAAGTCATTGACTATAGTGTAAAGCATTATCGGCAATTGATTGATGAATTTTCGATAAAAGAACAGGAGCCTCAAATTGCTGTATCGGTTGATACGCTGGACACGGGTATTGATGTTCCAGAGGTTGCCAATCTCGTATTCTTCAAAAAAATTCGCTCGAAGATTAAATTTTGGCAGATGATTGGTCGAGGAACACGTCTTTGCACTGACTTATATGGACCAGGCATAGATAAAGATTTGTTTTTCATTTTTGATTATGGAGATAATTTTGATTATTTCCGTGAAGATAGTCAGACAGGTATGGGAAATGAGGTTTTGCCATTGACACAACGACTCTATAATATTCGAGTCGATTTGATCCGTGAGTTGCGAGCTTCTCAGTTCCAGAATGCAGAACATCAGAAATTTAGAGAAGAACTGATTTCTCAAATAATCCACAAACTTCAGGGGTTAAATAATGAGGATTTTAGAGTACGAATGAACCTGAAAACAGTGATAGCTTATAGAAATTCAGAATCTTGGAATCAATTAGGAATCATTGAAAGTGAGGAAATTAAAAATAATCTTACTCCTTTGATACTTCCTGACGATGATGATGAGTTAGCCAAACGGTTTGATGTGTGGATGCATTGCATTGAATTAGCAACACTGGTTAATGGAAGTGCTAGTCTACACATTAAACAGGTTATTGTGACAGCTAAAAGTCTACAAGCGATTTCTAATATTCCTCAAATATTTGCAAAGTTAAGTCTAATAAAAGAGATTCAAAATGAAGAATATTGGTCAACTGTCACTATTCGAAAATTAGAAAAAATTCGAACAGCATTGAGGGATTTTCTGCAATTTATTGATAGAGATTCGAAAAAAATTTATTATACAAATTTTGAAGACGGAATTCTCTCTGTTGTTGATGATCAATAAGCACTCTTGGACGTCAATGATTTAAGGAGTTATCGTGAAAAAGTTGAGTACTATTTAAAAGAACATTTGCATCAAACAGCAGTCTATAAGCTTTATCACAATCAAGAATTAACGGAAACAGATGTCGAATCTTTGCAAGAAATATTCTGGAAAAAACTAGGATCAAAAGAGCAGTATGAGAGAGAATTTGCTTCTAAATCCGTTACACGATTGGTTAGGGAAATCGTTGGTTTAGATAGAAAGACAGCTATTGAAGCGTTTTCTCAATTTCTTACTAATCAAAGTTTGAATAGTAATCAAATTGAGTTTATTAAGTTGATTGTAGATTATATTATAAAAAACGGATATCTTGAAAAAGAGAAGCTCCAAAAAGAACCCTTTAAGTCTTTTGGAAGTTTAGTGCAGCTGTTCGAGTATCAACGCCCTGTGTTACAGAGTATTATCTATACAATTGATTCTATCAATGAGCATGCGGAGAAAGAAGTTTCTTAGTTGTACAAATCCAGCGCTTGCTGAATGTATATGATATAATAGAGTGATTTTAATCACTCTATTTTGTTTAAAGAGGAATGTATTATGAGCAATTACGCAATTATTTTAGCAGCGGGTAAAGGTACTCGCATGAAGTCAGATTTACCAAAAGTCTTGCATCAAGTAGCAGGAATTTCTATGTTGGAGCATGTTTTTCGTGCAGTAGCAGCTATTGAACCAGAAAAGGTTGAGACCATCGTGGGGCATAAGGCAGAGCTCGTTCAAGAAGTATTGGAAGGCCAGTCTCATTTTGCCCTCCAGTCTGAGCAATTGGGAACCGGACACGCGGTTATGATGGCTGAAGAAGCCTTGGCAGGTCTCGAAGGCCAAACTCTGGTTATTGCTGGGGACACGCCGCTCATCACAGGCGATAGCCTCAAAAATTTGATTCATTTTCATGTCAGCCATAAAAATGTGGCAACTATTTTAACGGCTCAAGCGGATAATCCATTTGGTTATGGACGTATTATTCGGAACGCTGATGGTGAAGTCCTTAAAATTGTGGAGCAAAAAGATGCCAATGATTTTGAAAAGCAAGTCAAAGAAATCAACACTGGAACTTATCTTTTGGATAACAAACGCCTCTTTGAAGCCCTAAAAGATATCAATACTGACAATGCTCAGGGAGAATACTATTTGACAGATGTCATTTCTATTTTCCGTAAGGCGGGTGAAAAAGTCGGTGCTTATACTTTGCGTGATTTTGATGAAAGTCTTGGAGTGAATGACCGTATCGCCCTTGCGACAGCCGAAAAAGTGATGCGTAAGCGGATCAATGAAAAGCATATGGTTAACGGAGTCACATTTACAAATCCAGAATCTACTTATATTGATATTGATGTGGAAATTGGCGCGGAAGCGGTGATAGAAGCCAACGTTGTGCTAAAAGGGAATACTTCGATCGGTGAGCGTACTGTTTTAACCAATGGCACGCGCGTGGTCAATAGCCAAATCGCTACGGATGTCGTTGTGTCTAATTCGGATATTGAGGATGCTGTGATTGAAACCGGTGTAACGGTGGGACCGTACGCCCATATTCGTCCAGGTTCTACTCTGGGAAAAAATGTTCATGTGGGAAACTTTGTAGAAGTTAAAGGATCAAGTCTTGGAGAAGGCACGAAAGCAGGACATTTGACTTATATTGGAAACGCTCAAGTTGGCAGTGATGTCAATTTTGGTGCGGGGACTATCACAGTCAATTATGATGGCAAAGGGAAATATAAGACCACCATTGGGAACAATGTCTTTATCGGCAGCAATTCGACCATCATTTCCCCGATTGAAATTGGGGATAATGCGCTCGCTGCAGCGGGTTCTACTATCACTAAAAATGTACCAATTGACGCAGTTGCTATCGGTCGTGGTCGACAAGAAAATAAAGAAGGCTATGCGAAACGCCTTCCTCATCACCCAAGCAAAAAATAAAGAAAAGGATGACAGGCTACCTGTCGGAAAATCGTATGCAATTTGAAGAAAAAACCATTCATCGTAAGGAAATTTTCAAGGGACACATTTTTGATGTTGTTGTGGATGATGTGGAATTACCGAACGGTCTCGGTCAAGCCAAGCGAGAATTGATTTTCCACAAAGGAGCTGTCTGCGTCCTTGCAGTCACCCCAGAAGATAAGCTTATTTTAGAGGTGAAGCTGGTAGCGAAGAAGCAGCCGCTCTGCGTGAATTGGAAGAGGAAACTGGTTATACATCAGATTCTTTGATGTTACTCTACGATTTTTACTCTGCCATTGGCTTTTGTAATGAACGTTTGCGCCTTTACTTAGCAGATAACCTGGTCAAGGTAGAAAATCCGCGTCCTCAGGATCAAGATGAAGTGATTGAGCTTTGCTATGTGACCCTTGAAGAAGCCAAAGAAATGATTACTTCAGGTCAAATCTGCGATGCCAAGACCATCATGGCTATTCAACATCTTGAATTGATGAGAAAGTAGGGGACCATGCGCAAACCACTTTTAACAGATGATATTATCGAACAAGCCAAACGGAAGAAACGATTTGGTTATTATGAGCCAGAGTTGGATGATCACTACGACGAATATGACGATGACTATGATGAAGACGAGTGGGACGAATTTCAGAACCAAGAAACCTATCATGGCTATGAGGAGGGTCAGACTATTCGAATTCCTGTTGAGCAATCTATTATCAAAAGCCGTCGCATTGAAACCATAAAAAAAGATCGGTTCCGCTCAAAGGTCAATAAAATCCTCTTTTGGGTCATTGTACTGGTCATTGGCTTCATTGTCGCCGTTATTTATTTTTAAATTAGAAAGAAGTTCATGAAATTTGGAATTATCGCGGCCATGCCGCAGGAGTTGAAGATTCTCCTACAATCATTGGAAAACCGTGCGGAAGAGACGATTTTGGGAAGGACCTATTACACAGGTTGTCTCGGTCAGCATGAGGTTGTCCTTGTTCAGTCAGGGATTGGAAAAGCCATGTCAGCCATGTCGGTCGCCATTTTGGCGCAGACATTTGCCGTAGATGCTATTGTTAATACAGGCTCAGCCGGCGCAGTAGCAGATGGGCTAGCAATTGGCGACGTTGTGGTGGCGGATAAATTAGCTTATCATGATGTGGATGTTACAGCTTTTGGTTATGCCTATGGGCAAATGGCAGGGCAGGAACTCTATTTTCCGGCAGATCAAGCCTTGCTTGAAAAGTTAGAGACCGTTTTAGCAGAGCAGGAAATCAACAGTCACATCGGATTGATCGCGACAGGGGATAGCTTTATTGCAGGTGCAGAAAAAATTGCGGATATCAAAGCACATTTTCCGGAAGTATTGGCAGTTGAAATGGAAGGAGCAGCTATTGCCCAAGCCGCTGTCAACGCAGGAAAACCATTCTTGGTCATTCGTACTATGAGCGACACCGCTCAGGGCGACGCTCACATTATCTTCGGCGAGTTCATTATTCAAGCAGGCGAGCGCTCAGCCCAAACTCTGTTGAGATTCTTAGCAAAATAAAAAGTCTGGATTATCCAGACTTTTTTCTTATTCAAAATGATAATCTTTGATGATTTCGATAGATTCAATTTTGACATCTGTCGTGGGCTTATCGCTACCATCTGTTTCAACAGCTGCGATTTTATCAACTACGTCCATGCCTTCAGCCACTTGACCAAAGACGGTATAGCCTCCATCCAAACTTGGATTGCCACCATTTTTGTAGGCTTCGATGATTTTAGCAGGGACTTTGCTGCTAGAAAGTTGGCTTGATGCGTCCGCAGGATTTTGATTGATGAAGAATTGGCTGCCATTTGTGTCTGCACCAGCATTTGCCATGGAAAGAGCACCACGGATATTGTATAAGAAAGCTGATGGCTCATTTTTGAAGCCATTTCCGGCATCTATCTTTTTATATTTTCCAGACCAGATCGATTGGCCTTCCATACCAGTTCCGTCAGGATCGCCACCTTGAATCATAAAATTATTGATGACCCGGTGGAAAATGACACCGTCATAATAGCCGTCTTTGGCATGAGTTAGGAAATTTTCCACAGCCAGCGGAGCTTGTTCTGGGAAAAGCTTCAAAGTGATATCGCCCATGCTGGTTTTGATGTTGACTGCAGCCTCATTATCTGCCACTTCAGAGGACAATTGTGGGAATTCTGCATTGGGATTGTTGATGGCATAAGCTAAATCTTTGGCATATTGGCTAGAAGCGGTCGTGTCACTTGATACCTCAGTAGAAGTTTGGTTTGCATTTGATTTCATTTCTTGGTTTTGGCTAGAACAAGCCGTCAAAAATAGGGCTGAGGCTAACCCAAGGTAGAGCATTTTTTTCATAAGAATCCTTTCTGAGTGAGAATGTCCGATTATAGTCCACATTATAGCACAAAAACGCCCTCTGTGATATACTAGACACACAAATACCACTCTAGCAAAGGAAAGATATGTACGAAGATTTTGAAAATAAACCCTATATTTGGCCAGAGCGTGACTTAGCAACAGAAGATTTTAAGTCTGTTCCAAAACGGAATATGGAATCCTTAGGAAATGACCTTCTGGCAGGTGATATTATTCTTTTATGGCGTATTGCCTTTGATACCTTCACAAATGAATCTTGGTTTCCTAAATACTTCGAGTATATTTATGGTATCAATGCACCTGAGCGTTTGAAAATGCTCCTAGACCGTGGATTTGCTTATGAAGAAACAGCTTTTGACTCTCTCAACCATCTCAATTCTAGTATGAAACGGAAAATATTGAAGGAAAATGGAGTGGCAGGACTGTCAAAAATGAAAGTGGCAGATTTAAACCAAGCTATCAAGGACAACTTGACTGAGGCTGAACTGGCTACCTATTTTACAGTACGTGGACTGAACTTAACTGAGAAGGGAGAAAGGGCTCTAGCAGCTAATCAAGAGGTGATTGATCGTCATCCTAAGAAGAAATTTTAAGAAGTAAAAAGGAGCTGAAGCGCTCCTATTTTCTATTTTTTAGCTTTATTGGCTTTTTTACTGATGTCTTTTTCAATAGCTTTTCATGCTTTAAAGGCTTCTTTAGCACGACTTGTAGCATCTTTTGTGCTTTCTGTTGCAGCTTTTTCAGGATTTTCTTTGACAAGTGCAATATAGTCAGCCTCCTCTTCTTTGATCGCCTTCATGTAATCTGCTTCCATAGCTTGGATTTTTTTCAATACATCGGCTTCATATTTTTTAGGATTTTTGGCAACCATATCGTAGATGTGAGAAACGGTCCAATACCAAGAGTTTTTATTGTAGTCTGTGCTGGTGTCTTGGTAGGCACTATAAGTGTCTGTGATGTTGCCATACTAAGGCAAGTAAGGAGCGTAACGTGGGCTACCAATAGATAACCACATGACACCTCCGCCTAATTCCGCAGGAACTTCTGGTTTGAGTTGAAAAATATGGGCTTCCATGACATTTTGATTGGAGATAGGATAAGCGTAACCGTCAATAGCATCTTTAGAGCTTGGTTTTCCTTTGCTATCCAATTCCATTTGGTCAAGTGGTTTAAGCTCTAAGTTTTCAAAACGGTTACGCTATAGAGCCATGGCGTCTTCTAAGTCAAACTTCTTATTGGTGCTTTGTAGAAGTTCGTAGTAATCGTCTCTATAAGTGACTTTACTATCAGGGTCCAGACTCTTGATACCAGAATAGGAACGAGAACGGTTGGCATCATCTAATGGTGGGTTGTAAGACTGTGCTACATGAAATTGCCCATCGATTTCTTTGTAGCTGTTAGCTGTTTTCGCGAGAGTTTCGATGTCTTTTGAGGCAATGACATGTTCATTATCTGAAAAATCTACATGGCCGAGGAAGAAAGTATTAGGAAAGACAGCAAACTTATCATCTGGGAACTTGATGGCAACATACTGATGGCCTGATAGGATTTCCATATACCAAATCCCTTCTTTATCAGCCAACACAAGAATATTACCTTCAGCAGTGCCCTTTTCATCTACCACTTTGGCAATCATTTCAATTCCTTCTCGAGCAGTTTTGACATGCGGCAAGATCAAACTAGCCATAGATGACTCGGCGAGACCATCTTCCACATAGGGATCGATGGCTAAGATTTTATTATTAGCTGAGGCAGAGACAGTGGCAGACATGGATACACCGAATTCATTAAAACCAGCTTCGTCTTAGCGCCAGCTTTATTTTTCTTAGCATCGTGGACGATAAAGGTTTTGTTGTGATGAGGTTCAAGATCCTCTGTTCGACCATAATAGGCTGTACCATCAGTGGTCAGATTTTTTCCGATAATAAAGCCCGTGCAAGCAAATGTTGTAGAAGAAGTGCTGGACAGTGCAAGAATGCTCAAGAATGTTAGAGCGGTTTTTTTACCTTTCATAAAAGGCACCTTCGTAAATGTTTTTCAATAAGATTATAGCGCTTTCGCAAAGAAAGTAATGTTAAATTTTTGGCAAAGGCAAAATAAATAAAGAAAATACAACAAAATGGATGCTTTCTGAAAAACTATCAAAAATGTGATAAAATAAATAAGATAAGACTTAGTAGAGGAAAATATGAAGAAAAATTCGAAAAAAGGAAAAGCTACTCGTCGTCCAACCAAGGCAGAGGTAGCACAAAGACAAAAGATTCAACAAGTTCTCTTGCGACTTTTGGGTGTTTTTTTATTGATTTTCGCGGCGACAAGATTGGGTGTTTTTGGTGTCACTGCCTATAATCTGGTCCGCTTTGTAGCTGGTTCGACGGCCTATCTTTTAATTGCAGGTCTGGTAATTCTGCTCCTTTTTGGACACAGGCTAGCGCGCCACGAGGGAGTCATTTCAGGATTTCTTTTGTTTATTGTGGGAATATTGGTTGAATTCCAAGCCTATATGGATTGGTATTTTAAGGGCGCTGATTTATTTGGTCAGACCTTTCAAGTTGCCATTTCTGAATTGACCAACTTCCGTGTTAGCCAATTTTTGGGTGGAGGAATGCTGGGTGCTCTCGTCTATATGCCCATTTCTTTTCTTTTTGCCAATGAAGGTTCCTTTTTAATCGGTGCCCTCTTGATCGCTTTTGGCCTATTTTTCATGAGTCCTTGGACAGTTTATGACTTAGCTGATTTTGTGGCTATGGCACGGGAAAAGCAAAAGGAACACGACCATGTGCGGGCTGAAAAACGCGCCATTCGCCAGGAAGAAAAGCGTCTTCGTATGGAAGCACAAGAAGCTGCGCGTGTAGAGGCGGAAGCTCAAGCTGCATTAGTAGCGGAAGAAGAGGCTTCTCGTCAGGCTTTACTGGAGTCAGAAGCAATGGAGAAGCGGGCTATCGATATGGAGACAGGAGAAATCCCATCTGGTTCAACTTTTGATGAGGAATTTTCAAGAGATTTCGAACCGCAGATTTCGACTTATGAGCCCTATGCGGATGAGATTGAAAACATTGATTATCCAGATTTTCCAATGGAAGATTTACCGTTCCAAACAGAAAATGAATTTCCTGTCCTCTTAGCTGAGGATGAGGAATTTCTAGAAGAGACGGAAGTAGTAACGCCTGTTCGCAAACAACCCACACTTAAAGAACGTTTAGCCTATAAATTACCATCTATTAATCTATTTGCCCCAGTTAAGGCGACTAGTCAAGTCAATGAGAAAAAATTAGTTCGCCATAATATCAAGGTCTTGGAAGATACCTTTGCCAGCTTTGGGATAAAAGTCGTTGTAGAACGCGCGGAAATCGGACCATCCGTTACACGCTATGAAATCAAACCAGCAGTTGGCGTACGTGTCAATCGGATTTCTAATTTGGCGGACGATTTGGCACTGGCTCTAGCTGCAAAAGATGTACGAATTGAGGCACCGATTCCAGGTAAATCTCTTGTCGGTATTGAGGTGCCAAATGCAGAGATTGCACCCGTTTCCTTCCGTGAACTATGGGAGCAATCAAAAACAGATGCTAACAAACTGTTGGAAGTTCCGCTTGGGAAGGCTGTTAATGGCTCTGCGCAGACTTTTGATTTAACTCGTATGCCGCATCTATTGGTAGCCGGATCAACTGGTTCAGGTAAATCGGTTGCGGTTAATGGGATTATTTCAAGTATTCTTATGAAAGCGCGCCCTGATCAGGTTAAATTCATGATGATTGATCCCAAAATGGTTGAATTATCTGTTTACAATGATATTCCGCATTTGCTGATCCCTGTTGTAACTAATCCTCGGAAGGCTAGCCGTGCCCTCCAAAAAGTGGTGGACGAGATGGAAAATCGATATGAGCTTTTCAGTAAAGTCGGCGTGCGAAACATCGAAGGATATAATGCCAAGGTGGAAGAATTCAATAGCCAGACGGAAGAAAAACAAATTCCCCTGCCGCTAATCGTAGTGATCGTGGATGAGTTGGCGGACCTTATGATGGTAGCCAGTAAAGAAGTCGAAGATGCCATTATTCGTTTGGGACAAAAGGCGCGTGCGGCTGGTATTCACATGATTTTGGCGACCCAACGTCCATCGGTTGACGTCATTTCCGGTCTCATCAAGGCAAATGTCCCATCTCGTGTCGCTTTTGCCGTTGCATCTGGAACGGACAGTCGGACTATCTTAGGTGAAAATGGGGCAGAGAAACTTCTCGGACGTGGCGATATGCTTTTCCATCCCATCGGTCAGTCTGCGCCTATGCGCTTGCAAGGTTCCTTTATTTCAGATGATGATGTCGAGCGTATCGTAACCTTTATTAAGGACCAAGCAGAAGCGGAGTACGACGAAAACTTTGATCCAGGAGAAGTATCTGAAAATGATAGTGATTCCTCGGGCAATGGCGGAGCTACTGAGGGAGATCCTCTTTTTGCAGAAGCAAAGGCTCTGGTTATTGAGACCCAAAAAGCTAGTGCTTCTATGATTCAAAGACGTTTGTCAGTTGGCTTTAACCGAGCAACTCGTCTCATGGAAGAATTAGAAGAGGCTGGCGTTATCGGACCAGCTGAAGGCACCAAGCCTCGAAAAGTATTGGAGAAATAACATGAACTCATCCAGCATCCATCATGTAGCCATTATCGGACGTGATTACGAAAAAACAAGAGAATTTTATGTGGACAAGCTTCGTTTTGAGCAATTGGATGAGCATATTCGTCCAGATAAAGATGACATCCTTTTTAATGTCAAAAAAGGAAATTTTGTGCTTGAAATTTTTATTAAGTCCCAAGCTCCCTTGCGGCCTATTATGCCAAATCCAGAGCATACAGGTTTGCGCCACCTCGCTTTTGCAGTCGACGATGTTGAAGCCTGTCTAGCTGAATTTGATCGCTTGGAAATCCCGCATCAAGGTCTTCGGATAGATGATTTTGATGGAAAGAAAATGGCTTTCTTCTTTGACCCAGATGGTCTGCCGCTTGAAATCCATGAATAGAAAAAACTGCCTTGCATTGCAAGGCAGTTTTGTTTAAGACTTAATAAAAAATAGTGAAATCATCAGAGCTAGATACATAAAAAAGGTCAGTAGAAAGCCTGCTCTCCAGAAAAATTTGAAAAAGCGATGATATGAAAATTCCCCACGTTGGAAAAAAAAATGAATCGCAATGGCGAGAGCTAGAAGTGACAAGGCTAGCACGAGATGGGGAAGTAGACTATGATAGAAAGCCTTGTCAGAGATGAGGTAAAATTCCACTGCAAACATGGGAAAGGCAATATCCGCAAAATTTCGCCCTTTTTTGCGCAAGCCAAAAAGTTTGACGATGATAATAGAAACCGTCAAGGTTAAAATCGGAAATAAAATTGCTGCAATTTTCAAGAATATCATAGTTTCATTCTATAAAAAATCTGGCAAAAAGTAAACTTTTATCTGGGAATTCATATTTTTATTTGACATTTTCTCCAATCTCTGTTAGAGTAGCAGAGTAATGAAGTGTTAAATGTATCTGGATTTGTTCCCTACCTTTTCTATTTTTTTACAAGAAGTTTTTTAGAAAGGTTGTGACAAACATGATGCAAGGTACTGTAAAATGGTTCAACTCAGAAAAAGGCTATGGCTTTATTTCTGCAGAAAACGGCGCAGACGTATTTGCCCATTTTTCAGAAATCCAAACAGATGGATTTAAGAAATTGGAAGATGGACAAGCGGTAACATTTGAAATCAAAGAAGGTCAAAAAGGCCCTCAAGCAGCAAATATTACTGTTGTTAAATAAGAATAGAGGAGAGCGCTGAAAGGCGTTCTTTTTTATGAAAAAATTAACTTTTTCTCTTGCTTTTTCTAAGGATAATCTGTATAATAGGAAAGTATGTGAAAATCACATACTTGTGGGAGGTAAAAATCTTTAATTACCGCAAAAACCACAATAGGAGGATTTTTAAGATGGCTAAGAAAGTCGAAAAACTTGTAAAACTTCAAATTCCTGCAGGTAAAGCTACTCCAGCTCCACCAGTTGGACCAGCACTTGGTCAAGCAGGGATCAACATCATGGGATTCACAAAGGAATTTAACGCTCGTACAGCTGATCAAGCTGGTATGATTATTCCAGTTGTTATCTCAGTTTATGAGGATAAATCATTTGATTTCATCACAAAAACACCACCAGCTGCTGTATTGTTGAAAAAAGCTGCAGGTGTTGAAAAAGGTTCAGGCACACCAAACACAATTAAAGTTGCTTCAGTAACTCGTGCGCAAGTACAAGAAATCGCTGAAACAAAAATGCCAGATTTGAATGCTGCAAACCTTGAGTCTGCAATGCGTATGATCGAAGGAACTGCTCGTTCTATGGGATTCACTGTTACTGACTAATCTGTCAGACAGCCCTAGACCCGCTCAACTTCATCAGATCCGATGAGTGACTGACGTGGGAGATGAAAGTCGTATGACCACATTACAAGGAGAATTAAAAAATGGCTAAAAAAAGCAAACAAATGCTTGCTGCTCTTGAGAAAATCGACAGCACAAAAGCTTACAGCGTAGAAGAAGCTGTAGCACTTGCAAAAGAAACTAACTTTGCAAAATTTGACGCAACTGTAGAAGTTGCTTACAACTTGAACATTGACGTTCGTAAAGCAGACCAACAAATCCGTGGCGCTATGGTATTGCCAAACGGTACTGGTAAAACTGCTCGCGTATTGGTATTTGCACGTGGTGCTAAAGCTGAAGAAGCTAAAGCAGCTGGTGCTGATTACGTTGGTGAAGATGACCTCGTTGCTAAAATCAACGGTGGTTGGTTGGACTTCGACGTGGTTATCGCTACACCTGACATGATGGCACTTGTTGGTCGTCTTGGTCGTGTGCTTGGTCCACGTAACTTGATGCCAAACCCTAAAACTGGTACTGTAACAATGGATGTTGCAAAAGCAGTTGAGGAGTCTAAAGGTGGTAAAATCACTTACCGTGCTGACAAAGCAGGTATCGTTCAAGCGGTTATTGGTAAAGTATCGTTTGAAGCTGACAAATTGGTTGAAAACTTCAAAGCTTTCAACGATGTTATCGTAAAAGCTAAACCAGCTACAGCTAAAGGTACTTACATCACAAGCCTTACAATCACTACAACACAAGGTGTTGGTATCAAAGTTGATACAAACTCATTGTAATTAGTAAAAATAAAAGATCATCTTCGGATGGTCTTTTTTGTGTTGAAATAGTATAATGAAGAAAGGGAGGTCAGTATGAAACAAGCCAATAAAGAAGAAATGTATAGCTACATTAGTCAGCTTTATAATTTACCAGATGGGATTATTTCAATTCAATTGAAAGAAATACTTTTTGACTTTGCTTCGCGTTTAGATAGGACGGAAAATCTTTATATTTTTGCGGGTCAATTATCAAGGTATGTGAATGTAGAAATAACTGCTTTGACGTATCGATCACCCAAAGAATTAGTAGACTTATCACGCTATCTCATTAGCTTAGCTGAAAATCGTCGTATGGCAGATATGGGACTTAGTAAGTACTAAAAGGAAGACTTGGTAATGAAACTAGATAAAAAATGAGATGGTTTGGATTTTTTCAAATTATTTTTATGATTTTTTAATGATGGTATGCAACATCACTATTGTGGCAATTGGTTCTATATTTGATCTATACAGTCATTGGGCTTATCTAGAGGAAGAATAATACTTTTAAAAAAGAAAATAAGAAAAATGGAGGAAAGCATATGAGTGATTACAAGAAACCAGTCGTTTGGCGTTGGGAAGATGAGAATGAAAATCGAGCAGGAAATCGCCCAACTGCGGGTAGTCGATTTGAACAAATCCTACCAAAAGGTGAAAAGCCTCTGCAAGTTTACTCATTGGGAACACCCAACGGGATCAAGGTAACTATTATGCTTGAGGAACTAAAAGCGGCAGGGCTTAACCTTGATTATGACCTGTTCAACATCAATATTGGTCAAGGCGATCAATTTGGTTCAGATTTTGTAGCACTCAATCCCAACTCAAAAATACCAGCTATGTTGGATCAAGAAACAGGAATTCCTGTTTTTGAATCTGCCAATATTCTACTTTATCTAGCTGAAAAGTATGGGAAATTGTTACCAAAGGATATCAAGCAAAAGACAGAAGTACTCAACTGGCTATTCTGGCAAACAGGAGCGGCCCCTTTTGTCGGTGGTGGATTTGGTCATTTCTTTCATTATGCGCCGACAGAGCAGGAATATCCTATCAATCGCTATACAATGGAAACCAAGCGTCAATTGGATTTGCTCAATCAATTATTGGCAGAGAGACCTTATGTAGCGGGGCAGGATTATAGCATTGCCGATATATCCATCTGGTCTTGGTATGGCCGATTAGTAAAGGATGAGGTTTATCCAGGAGCTGCAGCATTTTTGGATGCTTTTGCCTATCCACATTTACTCACATGGGCTGAAAAAATCGCGAAACGTCCAGCTGTTCAGCGAGGATTGGCAGCGGATTATCAATTTATTTAGCAAAAAACGATTAGGATTTTTCCTAATCGTTTTTCATTGTTTAAATTGTTTCCAGAGCGACTTTTCATAATAAAAGTGTAAACCAACAACGATGGCAATGCTGATGGCTAAGACGACAACACTAAGTTTCCACGGAAAAATAAGAGCATCATGATGAGCTGTCCACCCCCTCGGTTGAAGAGTTGGCTGACATTTTGCCATGTGAGTGTCAAATGTTTATAGTCTTTTTTGTAGTAGGAAAGCGAGGTTGGATAGGATGCTAGCATGATTCCTAGAACCAAGATGAAAATTAGGAAAGGGTGAAGTCCCGCAATCAAGCTAAATAATTCAAACGTTAGAACAGGTATAAGAGTTTGCACGGACCACAGGACAAAGAATTTTTGTCGCAGAAAATCGTGAAAATCAATTGGTAGTGTTTTTAGGAAATAGAAGTTATCTCGTTCTAGAGACATGCCCACCATGGTGAAAGCACCAGCAGTCATATAACCCAATGCCAGTCCGACAACGAGTACCAATCCAAAGAATTCTAATGAAACTTTAGAGAAGAAGTTGTTTCCATTTAGGAGTTGGGGAATAAAAAACATGAGAAACATAAAAGTGGACATGAAGCTAGTCATAATCAAGGTTGGGTCCTTGAGTGTACCCAAGTGATGTCGAATCAGAGTAGATTTTAGGCTGGCATTAGTATTGTTTTTCTTCTTGCGAACCGTCACTTTCTTGGTATCAATGGCGGCTAGTTGTTGGTAATATTGAGGAATAGCTTTTTTTACCATTAGGAAGCCGAAGAGGACCAGCATGGCTAGAAGTATCCCATAGTGCAAAAAGCTAGCACTTGAAAAAGGCGCGCGAGCAATGTGGTAAAAACCAACGATAACTGGGGTTACGGGTAAATCAGGAATGGCGTTTGCTTTATCCAAACCATCCATACTCATATTTTGCATGAAGAGGATCATCCCTACCGCACCGATGCTAGAAAGTAGCATAAGAGCAGTTGAAATCATATTCTTTTGACGCACTTTTATCAGCATACGTCCCAATATATGGACCAAAAAATTAGAAATGAAGATGCTTAAAAGAGCCAGTACGATGAATTGCAAGAGTGCAAATGGGACGGCAAGAAAAGCGTTTCCTAAAATCCTCCAGTAGCCGATGATGAACAGTGATAGAGTCGGCATCAGAAAGGCCAAGTTGAGCCCGATGGAGGATAGGAGCTTAGCTAGGTAGATTTCTCTTTCTGTCACTGGAAGTGGAAGATAGAGCTCAGTATCGTGACTGTTATAGAAGACCGAGAACATGGTAGAAAAAGCCGATGTAATGGACATGAGGAGGAAAATAAAAAGTTGGAATAGAGTAAAATAACAGCGAGTTGCTGAAACAGAATGGATTTGTAAGCTTCCTTTGGTTTTTTCAGAGGGTTTTTAGCATTTTTCTTGCGGACTTTTGCCAAAGCTTGTGGGTTGGAATAGAGGAGATTGACTTTAGTCAATTTCCAAACATGTTTCCAGTTCATCTTATTCACCTGCACTTTCTTGCGGCACATCCTCATCATGGCGGGCAATCAATTGTAGATAAATTGTTTCCAAGTTTTGGTCAGGATAGGCTTGACGTAATTTTTCCAAGGTTCCAATGAAAATCAATTCACCTTTTTTGAGGATTCCAATACGGTCGCATAATTGTTCTGCGACGGACAGGATATGGGTTGAAAAGAGAATGGTCCTTCCAGATTCTGCATGTTTGCGCATCATTTCTTTGAGGTCAAAAGAGGCCTGAGGATCTAGACCTGTCAATGGCTCATCTAAAATCCAAATATCAGGATTAGGAACGAGAGCACCGATGATAATGACTTTTTGGCGCATACCATGCGAGAAGGAATCAATGGTTTCATACTTGCGGTCCGCGATATCAAAGAGTTTAGTTAATTGATCGATACGTTGTTCTGCCACAGCCTTGTCTACATCGTAAATTTGCACCAAGAAATGCCAATATTCGTCGGCGGTAAGATTGAGGAAAATATCAGGTGAATCTGGCACATAGGCGATTTTTTTCTTGATGTCATTGCGATGCTCTGCTAAGTTCATCCCATCTACAAAAATCTGACCGCTTGTCGCTTCGATAATAGAAGTCAAGAGGCTGATGGTGGTCGTTTTTCCGGCACCATTATGACCAATTTCGCCGTTTTCAATGGTTAAATTGAGTCCTTTTAAAGCCAAGGTAGTGTCGTATTGCTTGCTGACTTGTTGAAATTCAATCATAAGTTCCTCCTGAAGTCTAAGTGACTATCTAGTTTTATTACACTATTTCATTCATACAAGTCAAGCGTTTTCAAAAAAAGAGTTTGGAACAAAAATCGTTCCAAACCCTTTTTGACTAGGGAATGCAGTAGTCGTGAAAAAGATTTGATAATCTGTAGGACTAGTCTTTCCCTGTACAATTCTTAGGTGTGTTAGCATCGAGCAACTTCAAACTTATGACCAGAGTTGAGATGTGAAATCTGGATTGCAAATTCTTTTTCCTGTCTATATTGCTGTTCAATTCATTTTTCAGCTTTAACGATCAATATCTTCCTCTTCTTGCCAAACTAAAAGGTCCATTAGGACCTCTTAACTACACGATATAAAATTCTTGATTTTTAAGGCTGATTTCACTAACAGTTGCGTATTTTTTGAGGGTTTTGAGATCGCTAGGGTGAGTGACCAAGGTAATTACAGCACCTTTTTTTCCCATTCGCCCTGTTCGACCAGAGCGGTGAGTATAAGTCTCTTTGTCGCGAGGGACATCAAAGTTAAGTATGCATTCCAAATTGTCAATATCCATGCCACGTGCTACCAAGTCAGTTGCTAAAAGAAGCGTTATTTGGTGCTCCTTGAAGCGCTCAATGATGACCTTGCGGAATTTGACATTGACATCGGAGGCAAGGGAGATAACATTAGCTTGGTTATAGCTTAAGCGTTCTTCAGCAGCTCCTAAGTCTGATAGACTATTAAAGAAGGTCAGGGCACGAAAATCAGGAAGATTGGAGAATTTACGTAACAATTCTAAGCGCTCACGTTTATCCACCATCATATAATAATGTTTGATATTGTCCAAGGGCTCGCGGGTCAAGTCAATAGTCACCAAATCATTTGCCAATTTATCGCGGTCGAATTTCGCTGTTGCACTCATATAAACTAGTTGATGGTCTTTGGGTACGTAATGAAGGATTTTTGCAACAAATTGGTACTGTGAATCACTAAATAATTCATCGAATTCATCCAAAATAATACTATTGATAGAGAGCATTTTTACTTTTTTAAGTTTGATGAGTTCGAAAATTCTTCCTGGCGTTCCAATCAGAATTTCTGGGTCTTTTTTGAGGCGTTCAATTTGTCGTTTTTGACTAGAGCCAGACAGGAAAAGTTGAGGAGTTAAGCCGATTGGCTCTGCCCAGGTTTTACAAACTTCAAAGATTTGTCCTGCCAATTCAGTGTTGGGAGCTAATATGAGCAATTGTTGCGCTTTCTTAGGAGTCGGCTTGAGCAAACTTGGCAGCAAGTAAGCCAAAGTCTTGCCTGTACCAGTGGGGCTAATTCCCAGAACATTTTTTCCTGATGAAATAGGCTCAAAAACCTCTTCTTGAATCGGTGTAAAGCTGGTAAAGTGCAGTTGATTTAACTGGTCTTGCCAGATTTGAGGGAGTTTATTGTACATGTGTATCCGCCTTAAAAATGATGCCTGCGTCTTGACGCATGGAGTAAAGAGTTTCGTGGACAACTTGTGCATCGCTCAACCATTTTTGAGCCAAATTCCAGTCCTGATTTTCAATTACTTGGGCAAATGCTAGCGTCTCTTCCTGCATTTGATGGCTGGCTGCTTGGATGGAAAGTTCAGTCGTACTTCCGTCATGTTTATGGAAAATAGCAGAGCTAATCCATTCACAAGAATCAAGCACCAAGGTGCCATCTGCTGTGTAAATTTCATTGCCACCAAAAGCAGAGATATTTTTCCCCGGACGAATGGTGACCTTAAAATCAGGGTACGTAAGAACGCCTGTTCCATTCAAATCTACAGAGTTAGGCAGCTGTTGTGCAGTATAAGTAGAAGCGTTTGGTTTACCTAGTAGCCCGACAGCTGCATAGAGGGTATAAACACCCAAATCCATGAGAGCACCACCTGAGAAATCCGCGGAGAAGATATTTGGAATCTTTCCTGCTAATAAATCTTTCATCTTGGAAGAATACTTGGCGTAGGTAAACTGTCCGCCCAAGATTGTCTGGCTGTCTAAAAATTCTCGGATGGTCGCAAAGGCTTTTTCGTGGTAATTGCGGGCTGCTTCCAATAAGAAAACATTATGTTCTTGGGCAGTCTTGGTGAGAATAGCTAGTTCTTCAAGGGTTGACACCATCGGCTTTTCCACGATAACATGCTTTTTAGCTTGCAGTGCAGCTTTTGCTTGCTCGAAATGAAGGGAATTTGGGCTAGCGATGTAAATGACGTCTAAGTCAGAAGAGAAAAACTTATTTACATCTGTAAACAATGTTATATTTTCATAGGATTGGGCGAAAGTTTTAGCTGTCTCCAATTTACGAGAATAGACAGCTGATAAGGTATACGAATGACTTAATGATACAGCTTTAATAAATTCATGACTGATTGGACTGGTTCCGATAATACCAAGTTTTAGCATCGAATCTCCTTTATAAATAGAATGGGTGATTTAGTAAGAGACTCCACATTTATATAAGAAAGAGCTTTCATAAAAAAAGTGGGAGAACTTCTACAATTATGAGGGTTCTATCTTTCATTATACCATGATTTCTGTTAAAATAGTGAGAGAACAAATTAGGAGAAAAAGATGACAAGAAAACCGATTATTATTGGTGTTACAGGTGGATCTGGAGGCGGTAAGACTAGTGTATCTCAGGCTATTTTAGCTAATTTTCCAGATGCAAAAATAGCTATGATTCAGCATGGCTCTTACTATAAAAATCAAGATCATTTGACCTTTGAAGAACGTGTCAAAACCAACTACGATCATCCTTTGGCTTTTGATACTGACTTCATGATTGAACAACTCAAGGAATTGATTGCTGGTCGTCCAGTGGATATTCCAATTTATGACTATACACAACATACACGCAGCGAAAAAACCCATCGTCGAGAGTCGCAAGATGTTTTTATCATCGAGGGGATCTTGGTTATGGAAGACGAGTGTTTACGTGATTTGATGGATATCAAAATCTTCGTAGATACAGATGACGATATTCGGATTATCCGTTGTATCAAGCGTGACATGATGGAGCGCGGACGTAGTTTAGAAAGTATCATTGAGCAGTACACAATCCAGAAGGAGTGACCAATGTCGTGCCTATCGACTTGATCAACACAAAAGTAGAAAGTATTTTAAGGGAGCGAAATTAAGTGCCAAAACAAAGAATGTTACCACATATTATTCTAGGAGTGATGTCTACGGGCGATGAATTTGTCCTAGGCAAACATATTGTAGAATATTTTCAAGCAGAAGTCGGAGAATTCTGGCAAGCTGCACATAGCCAAATTTATCCAGAATTGAAACGGATGACCAAAGATGGTTGGATTACAGTTCATCCTGTTCCTGGCAACATCAAGGAAAAGCAATATAGTTTGACAGACCTAGGTCGTGAAAAACTAAGTGAGTGGATGGAAGAACCAAACCGTGATACGCCACAGCACCGCGATATCTTTTCATTGAAAATGTTTTTCATTAAGAAAATGGATGACGAACGTATTCCAGGAATGATTGAAGAGCAAATCGAAGTCTTGAACAAACACCTCAAGCGTCTGGAAATCCGCAAGGATACTCTCTTTTCAGATCCAGAATTCATTTCCAACAACTACGGTCATTATTTGATTTTGAAACGTGCCATTGCGCGTAACCGTGCACAAATTGCCTGGTTAGAAGAAAATCTAGAAGAATATCGTATTTTACAAGCGAAGAGAAACTAGTCCGAAAGGATTGGTTTTTCTATTTGATAGTCAAGAGAGTCTGAAATCTATGGCAGAAGGAGGAAACTAGTCCAATATTTTGGCTAAATGAAATATAGAAGAATATGAACATTAAACAATTTTTCATGCTACTTTTATTATTTTGGAATGTTTTTAGCTTTCTAGTGTATGGCTTAGATAAAGGAAAAGCCAGAAAAGGGATCTATCGGATTTCAGAAAAAAAATTACTGCTAATAACCTATTTTTTTGGGGGCGTGGGTGCCTATATCGGTGCTTATTTCTTTCACCATAAGACAAGAAAATGGTATTTCCAGATAGCGTTCATTGCCGGAGTCATTCTTGATTTGGCTCTGTTTTATATCATCTGGTCTTGGCGTTGATGACCTACTGTGAAATCAATGAATCAGCTTATTAACGAAAGCGAAACGAATGATAGATGAGAGTTGACGAATTTCAACTCTTTTTTAGTCAATCTATGCTATAATAAGACCATGATGAAAAAAGAAAAAATTGCAGCGTATACATTATTAAATGCTCAGTTAGAGGCACTTTTAGAAGGTGAAACCAATGCTTTGGCTAATTTGTCCAATGCATCAGCCCTCTTGAACCAAGCTCTGCCTCGCTCGGTTTTTACAGGTTTTTACTTATTTGATGGGGAAGAATTGATTTCGGGACCCTTCCAAGGTGGTGTTTCCTGCGTTCATATTGCCCTTGGAAAGGGTGTCTGTGGAGAATCAGCTCAAAGACAGGAAACCATGATTGTTGAAAATGTAAAAACGCATCCCAATTACATTTCCTGCGATGCGACGGCTATGTCTGAAATTGTGGTACCTATGATGAAAAATGGTCATCTCTTGGGTGTGCTGGATTTGGATTCTGAAATCGTTGGTGATTATGATGCTATTGACTGCAAATACCTGAAGGCATTTGTGGACATCTTAGCTGAGAAAACGGAGTGGAATTTTGCTATGTTTGGAGAAAAAGACTGATGTACCAAGCCCTTTATCGTAAATACCGCAGCCAAACTTTTGAGGAAATGGTCGGTCAAGAAGTGGTAGCGACCACACTTCGTCAGGCTAATGAGCAGGGAAAAATTAGCCATGCCTATCTCTTTTCAGGTCCTCGCGGAACAGGTAAGACATCGGCTGCTAAAATCTTTGCCAAGGCTATGAACTGTCCCAATCAAGTGGCTGGTGAGCCTTGTAATGATTGCTATATCTGTAAGGCCATCACGGAAGGTAGTTTGGAAGATATCATTGAGATTGATGCGGCATCTAATAATGGTGTTGATGAAATTCGTGATGTCCGTGATAAGTCAACCTATGCACCCAGTCTTGCGACTTACAAAGTCTACATCATCGATGAAGTTCATATGTTGTCAACGGGGGCTTTCAATGCACTCTTGAAGACATTGGAAGAACCAACTGAAAATGTGGTCTTTATTCTGGCGACGACTGAATTACATAAGATTCCAGCGACTATTTTATCGCGCGTACAGCGTTTTGAATTCAAGTCCATCAAGACTATTGATATCAAGCGACATTTAGCTTGGATATTGGATAAAGAAGGCATTACTTACGACGATGAAGCCTTGTCTATGATTGCACGCCGTGCCGAAGGTGGTATGCGTGATGCCTTGTCTATCTTGGATCAGGCTCTCAGTCTCAGCTCTAATCAGCATGTGGAACTAGCAACTGCCGAGGAAATCACAGGTTCTATTAGCCTGCGTGCCTTGGATGATTACATGACCCATATTCGTGAGAGACGAGCGACCGAGGCATTGCAAAACTTGGAAACCATCTTTGACAACGGAAAGAGTATGACGCGCTTTGCAACCGACTTGCTCCATTACCTGCGCGATCTCCTCATGGTGCAAACAGGTGGTGACAATACGCATTCTAGTCAGGAATTTTTGGAAAACTTAACCTTGCCTAAGGAACGTATTTTCCATTTGATTGAGCAGGTTACCAAGGGATTAGAAGATATCAAGTCCAGCCCGCAACCAAAGATTTACGCAGAGATGATGACTATTCGGTTGACAGAAGAAGAAGTGCAAACGGCACCTGCATCTGATACGCCAGCGCCAGCCCATTTGTTGCAACAAATTTCCAACTTAGAACAAGAAGTCCAAAAATTGCAGGCACAGTTGGGACAATTATCCAGCCAACCAGTGGAAGTGAAGGCCGCATCTCGTAAGCCACAAGCTAAGAAAAAATACCGTTTGGATACCAATAAGGTTCATTCCATTTTGCAAGAAGCCATGGAAAATCCAAGTCAAGCTCGTGAAAATCTGACCCGCTTGCAAAATGCTTGGGGAGAGGTCATTGAGAGCTTATCGGGTGCCGACAAGGCACTCCTTATGCAGAGCAGACGATGAAAAGAGACAACCTCAATACCATGTTTGGTAATATCTTGAGCGCTGCTGCTGGATTCTCACCGCAGATTTTAGCCATTGCGCACGAAGATTGGACGGCCATTCGCGCAGAATTTTCTGCCAAGGCTAAAGGGCAAAAAGCTACACCAAAAGAGGAAGAAGCACCACTAGTTCCTCAAGGATTTGAATTTTTACAAGATGATGTGACCGTCTTGGAAGATTGAGGATGAAAGCAAGATAAAAGTCAGCCAAATGGCTGACTTTTTGCTATACTATAGCTATGAGATTTTCACAGTTTATATTCCTCGCTATTTTTACAGGACTCGCTACTTACTGAATGAATGATGCTATTTTGACTGGGCAATATTTTTGGGCTCTCTTATATGGATTTTTCGTCTTTCGTAATCCCCGATTTAGCTATCGCATCACCAAATTTATCCGTTTGGTCGAGCTATCTGGCCCCATCACCAAGAAGAAAGACTAATCTCTCCACCAGAGAGAATTTTTTCTGTCCCATTGTCCAGCTTGACTACCAGTTGGCCGTTTTTTGTTAGGTCAATAGCAGAACCACTATAGTTTATGCCTGTTTCTGCAAAGGTCACTTGTTTACCAAGAACGAGTGATTTTTCCTTGTAGAGAGTAAATAATTCATCTTCTGTCATATCAAAAAAATTTTGCCACATGCGGACGATGAGCTGGCTGCGCGTGATAGAAGGTTGTTCGGTGAAGAGACTGCCTGCCCGCTCTGCTATCTCCTGTGGAAAATCAGTCACATGAAAATTGATGCCAACCCCGATAATGAGGTCTGTGACAGTTTGGGACTCGATATCGGAGATGCCCTCTGTTAAGATCCCCGCAATTTTACGGTTGCCAAGATAAATATCGTTAACCCACTTTATCTGAGTAGATATTTCTGTTAGGTCTTCAATGGCGAGAGGTGGAGAGACATATAAATGCCGGCAGTATCGGTAAAAAAGGTGCGTCCAAATCGTCCTTTTGCAGCACCTTGCTGGGGAGCTAAATAAAGGCTAGGTGTGGCATGCCCTGCTTCCAGACCAGCGCGTGCGTCTATTTGTGTAGATTGACTTTTTTCAGAAATATGGACAGGGAATCCCAGTTCCGTTTCTAAATTTTCCTGAATATACAAGTCACCAGTACGCATGGTATATCCGCTATGACGAGAGGAGTCTATGGAGACACCTTTCTTTTCTAGTTGTTGAATTGCTTTCCAAACAGCTGTGCGAGAAATGCCCAATTCTTTGGCAATATCTTCGCCACTAATGGTCTGATGTTGATCAAGCAACATAAGATAAATTTTTTCGTAGGTTTTCATACTGTTAGTATACCATATACAGTTAAAATCCTTGGTTTTCAAGCCTTTAAGGAATTGGGGAAAAACGTTTTTGAATACGCTTTTCTACAGGTATAAAGTCAGCAGGATTTGTTTTAAAAGGGGCTCTATCTGGGGATCAAGGGACTTGGGCGACAGAAGAAAGTCATTTCCCGATGATTCAAATAAATTTTTTCATACTATTCTCGTTAAGTTATTTTTATTTTGCCTATGGCAGAAAAAAGAGATCAAATGGTATAATAGGATTCAGAAAAAAGGAGAAAATAATCAATATACTTGATTACATTGTGAAATTAACCAATACCCCATCTCCAACAGGCTTTACAACGGAGATTATGAACTATATCAAAGCTGAAGTAGAGAGCTTTGGCTATGAGGCTGTTAAGACACCAAAAGGTGGCGTCATGGTTTCTGTCAAGGGTTAAAATGACCAGTCTCACCGTGTGGTCACAGCACATTTGGATACACTTGGTACCATCGTTCGTGCGATTAAGCCTGATGGTCGCCTCAAAATGGATTTGGTGGGCGGATTTGGCTATCCATCTATCGAAGGGGAGAATTGCCTTATTCATGTTGCGAGCAATGGGAAAACCTATACAGGGACCATTCTTATGCACCAGACCTCCGTTCACGTTTATCATGATGCCAATACTGCTGAACGCAATCAGACAAATATGGAAATTCGTTTGGATGAAAAAGTGACCAATGCAGATGAGACGCGTGCTCTGGGCATTGAAGTGGGAGATTTTATTTCCTTTGATCCACGTACAACGGTAACAGAATCAGGATTTATAAAGAGTCGTCACTTGGATGATAAAGTCTCAGCGGCTCTCCTTATTCACCTCCTGAAAGTCTATAAAGAAGGAGGCGTGACGCTTCCATACACAACTCATTTTTATTTCTCAAATAATGAAGAAATTGGATATGGTGCCAATTCCAGTTTGCCAGCTAAGATGGTAGAGTACCTGGCAGTGGACATGGGAGCAACGGGGGGATGATCAGCAGACAGATGAGTACACGGTTTCTATCTGTGTCAAAGATGGATCGGGCCCCTACCACTATGAATTGCGTCAGCATTTAGTTGCCTTAGCAAAAGAAAACAACATTCCTTATAAATTGGATATTTGCCCTTACTATGGAAGTGACGCTTCAGCAGCCATGCGTGCAGGTGCTGATGTGAAACATGCCTTACTCGGTGCTGGTATTGAGTCAAGTCACTCCTATGAGCGCACTCATATGGATTCTGTTCAGGCAACAGAATCCATGGTAGATGCTTACCTCAAATCCAAAATGGTTGATTAAGACAAGAAAAAACAGGTTCGAGCACTCGAGCCTGTTTTGTTATTTTAAATATTGCCTGAGAAGGTGTCGCCATAGCAAAGTCACCAGCAGCATTGTATTTAGTCGTCAAATCACGATAGAATGATAAGTCGATATAAACTTTTTGGTCAGCGGGACAATAGAAAGGACCAGCTTGGGCACTACCAATATCGCATCCGCTAGTAGGTGTTTGACCATCATAGAGAACGAGAGTCGCTGGGGTGTAGGTCAATCCCTCATCAGCAAATGTCTGTTTCCAAAAATCTTCTGTCGAGCCAAAGACCTTGCTGACAAACTCCTCATCTTGATCGGAGACGGATGAAGTTGTCTGGCTGCTTTGGTAATTGCTTTGATAACTATTGGTTCCTAGTCCGATGAAATCTCCTAGCCCACTTCCTCCTGCAAAGACCATGAAGAGGATAATGACAATAGCAATCCATTTTCCTTTACCAGAAGACATGAGGAGACGAAGGAGCATACCCATGCCAGCGCTTGAACCACCACCTGAATAACCTCCAAATCCAGATGAGGACTAACCACGACGATCTTCCACGTTTTTACTTTGCTTTAAATCATCAATTTTCATATGATTCTCCTAGCTTTGCTTTATAGTTTTATTATATAGGAAGTTGCCTAAAAAGAAAAGTGAAAGGGCTTTATTTAAAGGTCTGTGTCACCGAAGCAGTTCCGTTTTCATAAGAAATACTTGCTCAGGCACCATTTACAAACGTGATTTGTGGAGGTAGGTGACCACAGTCAACATCATAGAGTATTGGAATCCCCAAATCTTGAGCCAATTCTTGATAAACATCAAGGTAGGAGTAGTCTGCTTGATCATTGTTCATGGGCGCGTGTTTGAGTATCTGTCGAGCGGACACGGTCTTGTTGCCAAGTACTAGGTAATACTTGGATAGTATACCCTCTTTCTTTCATCCGAGAAATGGCTTGTTCTAAGAGCGGATGCAATTCTTTAGAGACTCCTGACGAAGGAGCAGTGACACCGATTGTAGCTTGTTCTGAAAACGAAGGGTATCGAATCATAACAAGTCCTTTCTCATTTTAAATTCCATATATCCAAAACCGAATGGCAAAAAGTAGCAAGAGATGAAGGGGATAAAAGAGATAAAAGCCCCATTTGACCCAGATTGGTGAGTAACCGCGCTCGCCATTATAGGAAAGAAGGAGTGGGATGACGCAAAGAATTCCTAAGGCAGATAGTGGGAGATAGATAGACACCAACCCAGGATATTGGTAATAAGCTACCCAGTAGTTAAAAGACATGTAGAGCAAAAGAGCGATGAGTGGGAAAACTGGCCTTTTCTTTTGCGTCCGCATATAGTAAAAAAGGAAGATGAGAGGCACACCTTGTGGTCCCCAGTCAGAGTAAAAGGACAGTGCTGTAAAGACAATTAAGAGTATAAACTGTATTATTGGATGGCGGTAGCGTTCGTAAAAAATTAGATAAACCAAGCCTAAAACTAGCGTGAAAAAGATGTTATTGCCCCAGTTGAGTGGCTGTCCTCGGAGAACATCAAAGGCATAGTGAAATGGGAGCACAGATCTACGATTAAAAATGCCATGATTGGAAAGGTTAGAAACCCGATAAAAAGAGCTACATAATATACGGTTGGATGTGAAGCTTGCAGGGCAAAGGCATGTGCAATATGATTGAAAAACATGGCTCCAACTGCGATGAGTTTCAGATGAAAAGCATTTAAAAAGTAAGAAATTGATTTTTTTATTGGTGGGAAAGAAAAGAAATAGTATAATAGAGAAAAATGGAGGTGATCTATGTCAGATAATCGCTTAGCATGGGATCAATATTTTGCAGCGCAGGCGCTCTTGATTGCCAATCGAGCAACATGTAGACGTGCCAAAGTCGGTGCAGTTTTGGTCAAAGATAACAAGGTCATTGCGACTGGATATAATGGCTCTGTGTCGGGAACAGAGCATTGTTTGGATAATGGTTGTCTTATGGTAGATGGTCACTGTGTGCGGACCATTCATGCGGAAGTTAACGCTATCTTACAAGGAGCGGAGAGAGGTATTCCGCAAGGATTCACAGCCTACGTCACGCATTTTCCCTGCCTCAATTGCTCTAAACAGCTTCTACAGGTAGGATGCAAGCGCGTAGTCTATATCAATGAATACCGAATAGACGATTATGCCCGCTATCTTTATCAAGAGAAAGGTTGTGATTTAGTCCATTTACCATTAAAAGAAGTTAAGCAAGCTATTCTGGATGCAGATTTTATATAAATAAAGCAAATAGAAAAACGATTCAGTCTATGTTGCTAGTTGCTTTTAAAGGAGAATTTGTAATGATTTATTCTAAAAAACACAAAGAAGTATTTTAGAATGGATGAACTACTTGGTAAACTTTTTATTTCATTGTATCTTAATATTAAAAAGAATATAGACATGATCATTTAAGGAGGTAATGTAATGAAACATAATCCATTGTTGAAGGGTCTACTGCTTGTGATATTGCTCTTTGGTGGCTGGATGTTGGGAAGTCCAACTCCTCCTTTGCAGAGAATTTGGCTTTGGCTTGGAATTGGTCAAACGATTCCAGTTCAATGATGCAAGCTATCGAACAATTTTACGGTGAGAAATCAGATTACATTACCTATAAGAAAACTGGTGTTCTAAAAGGACAAATTGGTCATTATGAAAGTATGATTAATCCAGAATATCATCATATTGGTATGGGGACTTTTATTGGCAACAGTCAATACTACCGCTCATCCGCGCAAGCATTTTCGCTTAAAACTGGTTTAAATGAAAGTGCGACAGGACAATATGGATTAGTTTCTCAAACCATAGAAGTTCAGTCAAATCGTCTAAGAGATACGAAAATCGACCTAAAAACTCCTACTATTGGTGTCGGTACGACGCAGGTCGCTCAATTTAGTTACCAATACAATCATTGACGGTTTTCAAAATGGTAGCGTTGTGCCACAATTCCCAGCTATTCAATGGTCTTCATCTCAAACGACCATTGCCAAGGCAGATACAAATGGAATCATCACGGGGTTGAAGGCTGGAACGGCAACCATTACAGCGTTGGCGGAATTTCAGTGACTAAGGATATTGTTGTAGAAGCTTCTACTGCCAATCAACCAGCCACAGATCCGACAACGTCATTGGCAAATGCCATTGCTATGCATCGCCTTTACAATCAAAATAATCATGAACACTTCTACACTTCGAATATCAATGAGCGAGACACGCTGGTAAGAACCGGCTGGGGAATATATGAAGGGATTGGTTGGTATGCACTAACTAGCGGTGCACCAGTCTATCGTCTCTACAATAAATCGCTTAAAGACCATCATTACACCACCAGTGAAAACGAGAAAAATACTCTGGTTTCTGAATATGGTTGGACCGATGAAGGAGTCGCTTGGTATTCAGGTGGTTCTAAGCCACTTTATCGTCTTTTCAATCCTCGCCTAAAGTCTGGTTCGCACCATTATACCACCAGTGAAAATGAGAAAAATATGCTGGTTGACCAACATGGTTGGAAATACGAAGGCATTGCTTGGTGTGGTGTCAAATAAAATTGTAAAAAAATAGGTGCCAGATAGAAGGCACCTATTTTTTTACAGATACAAATGTTACAAGCTATAAGGGAAGAGATTGAATAAAACACTATGTAAAGGAAGTATTTCTCAGTAGGATAAAGCTCATCTTGTAACTATTTTTCTTTTGCTGCTATTATTTTTGGTCTGAATCCTTAGAAAATTCCTATTTCAGTGGTTTTTGTGGTACAATAGTAAACGTTATTGAGTCCCGATAAGACATTCTGAGAGAAGGAATACACTCGTAAAAACCAACTGTCTTTACTCGCAATAAATGTTGCCAGTAAAGAACTTTCTTTCAGTCGGTTCTTTGTAACTCAACACCATTGTCAGACATGTCGTCTTCGTCAATGGACGCTAACCACTATGGTGGTCTAGCTAGTTGCCTTGTTAGTTGAAATCTCACTTACGATCGAAGTTTGGTTTCACAGTCGTAACTCGCTAAATCTTATAGAGAGAAGCGAATAGGTAACTTCTTCTTTTATTCTCAGCACAACTGAGGAAAAAGTAAGAATCAAAAATTAGGGGGGACATTTTTATGTCAGAACGTAAACTTTTCACGTCTGAGTCAGTTTCGGAGGGGCATCCGGATAAGATTGCAGATCAGATTTCAGATGCTGTTTTGGACGCAATTTTAGCAGAAGATCCAGATGCACACGTAGCAGCCGAAACTTGTGTATATACAGGTTCAGTTCATGTTTTCGGAGAAATTTCAACCACTGCCTATGTGGATATTAACCGTGTGGTGCGTGACACGATTGCAGAAATTGGCTATACAAATGCAGAATATGGATTTGCTGCTGAGTCAGTTGGTGTTCATCCATCTTTGATTGAGCAGTCACCGGATATTGCTCAGGGTGTGAATGAAGCTTTGGAAGTACGAGATGGTGAGCAGGACGAACTTAGTCTAATTGGTGCAGGGGACCAAGGTCTCATGTTTGGATTTGCCATTGACGAGACACCTGAATTCATGCCATTGCCAATCTCACTATCACATCAATTGGTTCGTAAGTTAGCAGAACTTCGCAAGGATGGCACCATTAGTTACTTGCGTCCAGATGCCAAATCACAGGTAACTGTGGAATACGATGAAAATGACCAGCCAGTCCGTGTGGATACGGTGGTTATTTCGACTCAACATGATCCAGAAGTAACGAACGAACAAATTCGTGAAGATGTCATCAATCAGATTATCAAGGCAGTTATTCCAAGCAAGTATCTTGACGACCAAACGAAGTTTTTCATCAATCCTACAGGACGCTTTGTTATCGGTGGTCCTCAAGGGGATTCTGGTTTAACAGGTCGTAAAATCATTGTGGATACTTATGGTGGTTATAGTCGTCATGGTGGTGGCGCCTTCTCAGGTAAAGATGCGACAAAAGTGGATCGTTCAGCATCTTACGCGGCTCGCTACATTGCCAAAAACATCGTTGCTGCAGGCCTAGCTAAAAAAGCAGAGGTACAGCTGGCCTATGCTATTGGCGTGGCACATCCAGTCTCAGTACGTGTTGACACTTTTGGGACGTCCACTGTGTCTGAGTCAGCTTTGGAAAAAGCTGTGCGGGAGAATTTTGATCTTCGTCCAGCAGGGATCATTAAAATGCTTGACCTCAAACGCCCAATTTATAAACAAACGGCGGCTTATGGTCACATGGGACGCACTGATATCGAACTACCATGGGAAAAATTAGACAAGGTAGAATCTTTAAAAGCAGCAGTATTATAAGATAAAAGGAGTTGGCTTGCCAACTCCTTTTAAGTACAATTATAATGGTTTTTGCTCTTCTTTTGTTGCAGCCTCTTGAAGAAGGTGATTATAGTTATTTTCATCTTCTTGATTGTCGCGAACAACTTTTGAAACCGTGAAAGAAGAGGAGACCAGACCAACAGCTCCTATTAAATAGTAACCTTTAACCATAAGAGGTTCTTTAAGCGTGTAAAGACCAATTAAAATCAATGCAGCAAAGAAAAGGAAGGATCCCCAAGCCATAAAAGTGAAGGCAGGTGTGTTACGGTAGACTTTCTTTTTCATCTTATTCATAATATTCTCCAAAATATTTTCTGATAGGAATACTATAACCTAGATGGATAGAGAAAACAATACAATAAACTGTAACGGCGGAAGAAAAGGGATGATATCAGGTTTAGTGCTAGCGGTCTTTTGAAAATTATGGTACAATGAACCGTATGTCTAAATGACAAAATGAAGAAAGTGTTTTAGTTTGTATGAGAAAAATTGTAATTAACGGCGGAAGGCCTTTGAAGGGACAGGTCACAGTTAGCGGTGCGAAGAATTCAGTCGTAGCATTGATTCCTGCCATTATTTTAGCAGATGGAGTGGTGACACTAGACGGCGTTCCAGCTATTAGTGATGTAGATAGTTTGATTGATATCATGGAAACGATGGGGGCAAACGTTCGTCGCGATGGCGAAACACTGGAAATTGACCCACGTGGAGTCCAAGATATGCCGATGCCTTTTGGAAAAATCAATAGCTTGCGTGCATCTTATTACTTTTACGGTTCACTTTTGGGCCGTTTTGGTCGTGCAGTGGTTGGTTTACCAGGTGGTTGTGATTTGGGACCTCGCCCGATTGATCTCCATTTAAAAGCTTTTGAAGCTATGGGAGCTAGTGTCAGCTATGAGGGTGCCAATATGCACTTGGAATCAAACCCTGGAAAAATCCATGGTGCTCATATCTTTATGGATACAGTTAGTGTGGGTGCGACCATCAATACTTTATTGGCTGCGGTCAAGGCTGAAGGCCGCACAGTGATTGAAAATGCAGCACGTGAACCAGAAATTATTGATGTGGCGACTCTTTTGAACAATATGGGCGCCCATATTCGCGGTGCTGGAACGGATGTTATTGCGATTGAGGGTGTCAAAGAATTGCATGGCACACGCCATCAAGTCATTCCAGATCGCATTGAAGCAGGAACTTATATTGCTCTTGCAGCGGCAGCTGGAGAGGGAATTCAGATTAATAACGTCCTATATGAGCATTTGGAAAGTTACATTGCCAAGTTGGAAGAAATGGGCGTGCGAATGACTGTTTCACAGGATTCTATTTTTGTCGAGCAGCAAACGGATTTGAAGGCTGTTACGATCAAAACATCACCCTATCCAGGTTTCGCAACCGATTTGCAACAACCTATTACACCACTTTTGCTGAAAGCAAAAGGAAGTGGTCGTATCATTGATACCATTTATGAAAAACGGGTTGGTCAGGTGGCAGAATTGGCTCGTTTAGGAGCAGATATTCAAACGACAGGTTCCTACATTTCTTACAAAGGTGGAAATCGTTTATCGGGTGGTCCTGTGAAGGCGACAGACTTACGTGCTGGTGCAGCTATGGTCATAGCCGGTTTAATGGCTGATGGACAAACTGAAATTACCAATGTCGAATTTATCTTGCGCGGCTATTCTGATATAATTGAGAAATTGACAGACTTGGGTGCAGATATTCGTTTAGTAGAAGAATAAGGGGGGTTATCTCCTTTTTAGGCAACATACCATGGAGACGTTGACAAAATTGGCTCAATTTGCAGAGCTCGAAACTTCACGTCTTTATCTAAGGCCTGTTCGCTATAGATAGTGACGGACAAAATTTTTACAAAATTGCTTCTAACTCTGAGAATTTACGTTTTATTTTTCCTCAAATGATGAGCGAAAAAGAGAGTCAGCATATGCTAGTTCATATTTTTATGAAGGAACCCTTGGGAATTTGGGCAATTTGTCTGAAAGATAGTGTGCAGAATATGATCGGAGTTATTCGATTGGAGAAGCTGAATGTGCAAGCGAAACAAGCGGAAATTGGTTATTTTTTGTATCAGGATTTTTGGAATCAGGGCTTGATGACAGAAGCACTGCGAACCATTGTCTATCTTTGTTTTTATGAATTTAGTCTCCGAGAAATTTTACTAAGAACTCATTTGGAAAATAGAGCCAGCCAGCGTGTAGCAGAAAAAGTTGGTTTCAGAGCCAACCGACAATACAAGGGAAGTGACCGCTATACTCACAAAATGCGGGATTATAAGGACTTTATCATGAGGTCCTCGGATTTTAAATTAGAAGAGGAAGAAATAGAATGATTACTCTTAAATCACAACGTGAAATTGAAGCGATGGACCGAGCAGGTGATTTTCTTGCTAGCATTCATATCGGTCTACGTGATGTGATTAAACCAGGTGTGGATATGTGGGCAGTTGAAGAATATGTCCGCAAACGCTGTAAAGAAGGAAATGTGTTACCGCTTCAAATCGGTGTGGAAGGTCATTTGATGGACTATCCTTACGCGACTTGCTGTGGCTTAAATGATGAAGTAGCACATGCTTTTCCACGTCATTATTTGTGGACGTTTCAACCTCGGATTTTAACAATGTTGAGATGATGAAAGAATTCACTGAAAATTACAAGGGCGGTTTGGCGGATTCTTGCTGGGCCTACGCTGTTGGTCAAGTGTCCCAAGAAGTAAAAGATTTGATGGATGTGACCAAAGAATGCTTGTACATTGGTATCGAGAAAGCGGTCGTTGGCAACCGCATTGGGGATATCGGTGCAGCTATTCAAGAGTATGCGGAAAGTCGTGGCTATGGCGTTGTTCGTGATTTGGTAGGACACGGTGTTGGACCGACCATGCATGAAGAACCAATGGTGCCACACTATGGTCGTGCTGGTCGTGGACTCCGTCTTAAAGAGGGAATGGTCTTGACGATAGAACCAATGATCAACACTGGTACCTGGGAAATTGACACAGATATGGAAACAGGTTGGGCACATAAGACGCTTGATGGTGGACTATCTTGTCAATATGAGCACCAATTTGTTATTACCAAAGATGGACCTGTTATTTTGACGAGCCAAGGTGAAGAAGGAACCTATTAGAATAGTCAAGGAGTGAAAAAAATGGGAAGGACCCTGAGAGAATCGAAAGTTAAGAAATTTGTTTCTTCCTTTTTGAGTTTTTATCAGAGTGCAGAAACGGATATCACAAGTGTAGCAGTGGGTTACTATTTGACGGTCTCTATTTTCCCCATCCTTATGACGATGGCGAGCTTGTTGCCGTACTTGCAGTTTGATGTAAAGCAGATTTTAGATTTCATCAAAGATTTTATTCCTGTAAAACTTTATCCAACGGCTGCAAATATCGTCACATCTGTGCTCAGTAGACCTTCCCCTACTTGGTTGGGAATTTCCATTGCCACTACTCTATGGACTATCTCTCGTTCCATGAATGCCTTGCAAAAGGCATTTAATAAAGCCTATGGCGTTGAAAAGCACCGCGATATGATTATTAGCTACATCGTAGGATTTTTCTTGGGAGTAGCGATTTATGCTCTGATTACACTTAGTGCCATCATGGTTGCCTTTGGTAATACGCTTTTGCAGAGCTTGATCAATTGGTTGCAGTTGGAAGATGGATTTTTCCGTAGTTTGCTCAATCAAACAGAATTGGCTGTTTATGTGACCCTCTTTTTAGGGTTGGTCCTGCTTTACTTTTTCTTGCCAAATGTGCGCATACGTAAAATGCGTTTTGCTCTTCCGGGTGCCATCTTTGTTATGCTGGTCATGGGCACGGTAGGTCAATTTTTTGGTCTCTACGTTGAAAGTTACGCAGATAAATTATTGGACTTTCGCTTCGTGACGGCAGTGATTATTCTTGTCTTCATGTTGTGGTCTGTCTTTTTAGCTAATATTTTGATTATCGGTGCCGTTTTAAATGCGACTATTCAACACTATTTTGTAGATGAATTTACCCATCGCAGAGGAGATGTTATTTCCGTTTTCCAACGAATGAAACAAATTATAAGTAAAAAAGAAGAATCCTAATGTCTCATTAAGGTTCTTCTTTTTAGGATGATTTTTGTTGCAAATACAAGAAAATTCGCTATAATCACAAAGAGGGGGAGTGTCAGAAGAAACTCAATTGCTGGAGTCGTTTGTCGTGCACGGGTACAGCAATCGTGGGGATTCTTCTGTTAACTATGAAAGGAATAATTGAATCTATTGGCAAAAGGAGAAAAACATGAAAGTTATTGTTGATCAAGAGTTTTGGGACGTATTTCCAGATGCTCAAATTTCTATTTTAAATATTGTTGGTTTGGATAACCACATTGACGAGAGTAAGAATCCTTATTTTCAAGACTTGCTCACTAAAGCTAGTCAAAAGGCACAGGATTTTATTCAAGAAGAAAGCTTTACTGAAAATGATGTCATCAAAGAGTGGCGGGAAGCCTTCACCAAATTTAAAACCAAAAAAGGAGCTCGTTCTTCTATTGAAGCGCTTTTAAAACGGGTTAGCCAAGAACGTGATTTTCATCCTACCAATCCTTTAGTAGATCTCTATAACAGCATTTCACTTTCCTATGGCTTACCGTGTGGTGGTGAGGATGTGGACTGTATCGTTGGAGATATGCATCTCGGAAAAGCTAAGGGTGGCGAGGCACTTTTCCCATTGGGAGCAGAAGATGACTCTCCAGCTCTACCAGAAGAAATGATTTACTATGACGATAAAGGTGCGATTTGTCGTAATCTAAACTGGCGTGAAGCTAAAAGGACTATGTTGGCAGAAGACACCCAACATGCTGTTTTGGTGATTGAAGCCATCAATGACACACAAAAAGAGCGAGCGCAGGAAGCGGCACAGGCTCTTAGCAAACTATTGACAGATTATTTCGGGCAAGAGGTGTCCATCGTACACTTGACTACTGAACATAGGGAAGTAGAATTATAAATGAAAAAAGAGAATAGTGGACGGCTATTCTCTTTTTATTTTATTTGTCACCAGCAGTGAATACAAAGAGCTTACTGAGAACGTAATTGAAGACAATGACCAGAACTTGGGAGATTAAAGTAGCAACAGCATTGACCTTTTGGATATCGTGTCCAACAAATTGTCCAATGATTTGTGGGAATGCGTCCACGAAAATATAGGCTAGAACCATATCTAGGAATAAGGTCGAGATGCGGGCTAGCACAAATTTGATCATTCGTTTGAGCCAACCACTAGATTTTTGTTTGAAAACAATACGATCATTGGTAAAAAATGCGAAAGTGATAGCTACACAGTTGGCGATGAAGACCACTAGAAGTGTCTGCGGAATAATGGCAAACAAAATGGTCCGAGTGGCAATATAAACTAGTGTAGTAGCCACTCCGAAAACTAAATAGAGAAAAACTTCATTTTGCAGTAATTTTTTTAGATGTTTCATAGTGATAGTCTACCATTTTTTTGCTAAATATGCTATACTAGACGGGTTGTGAAAGCAACCCTTGGCACTTCCTCCCTTTAGCCAAGCATATTATACGCGGTTTAGCCGCCAAAGGAGAAACTTATGGATATAAATAAATGGACTGCTCGCGATCTGGCACAAACAGCGCTTGTTGCAGCGATTTACGTGGTACTGACCGTTACTCCACCGCTTAATGCAATTTCTTATGGAGCTTATCAGTTCCGCGTATCAGAAATGATGAATTTCTTGGCGTTTTACAAGCCTAAGTACATTGTCGGTATTACCATTGGCTGTATGATTTCCAATCTCATTGGCTTTGGCCCAGTGGATATGGTTGTTGGCGGTTTATCGACCTTGGTATTTGTGGCATTAGGTGTCCTTCTCTTTCATCGGTACATGGCAGAGCGGGTATTCGGGGGACTGTTTAACAAAGCCTTTTTCTACTTTTCACTTTTCTTTTCTTTGTCTATGTTTACCATTGCCTTGGAATTGAAAGTCTTATATGATTTACCATTTTTCTTCACTTGGTTTACGACAGGAATCGGAGAATTGGCATCGCTCTTGGTCGGAGCCCTTGTCATTGAAAAGTTAGCAAAAAAAATCGATTTTACAAAATAATGACCCAAAATGGGAGGCAGGTCTGAGAGCAATCTCAGGCCTTTTATTTGTGATTTAGAAGGCATGAAATAGCTTACAAGGCAATAATTCTTGTGATATAATAGACACTATGGAAGAAAAATATTTGAAAATCGCTCAAGATTTGGGCGTAACGATTAAGCAAATTGAAACGGTATTGACCTTGACATCCGAAGGCAATACCATTCCCTTTATCGCGCGCTACCGAAAGGAAGTAACGGGTAATCTGGATGAGGTTGTCATCAAGACCATTATCGATATGGATAAGTCTTTGACAGCTCTTTCTGAGCGTAAGGAAACAGTTCTTACGAAGATCCAAGAACTTGGGAAATTAACACCTGAGCTTGCAAAAGCTATTCAGGAAGCAGAAAAATTAGCTGATGTGGAAGAACTTTACTCTTTCCCTTGGCGCGCCTCATTCTACAAAATGTGTCAGATTTGGAAAAACAAGCTGAGAATTTTATGACTGAAGGATTTGACACAGCTGTTAGCTGTTTAGCTGGAGCAGTGGATATTTTAGTAGAAGCCATTTCTGAAAATACCAAACTACGTTCTTGGACTTATCAAGAAATTCTCCAAAACTCAGTCATCGTTTCAGAACTCAAAGATGCTGCAGCAGATGAAAAGTTAGTTTTTCAGATTTATTATGATTTCTCAGAAAAAGTCGCTAAAATGCAAGGATATCGTACTCTTGCTCTCAACCGTGGAGAAAAAATTGGGGCTCTCAAAGTTGGTTTTGAGCACAATCTGGATAAGATCTTGCGTTTCTTTGCAGTTCGTTTTCCACAAAAAAATGCCTACATTGAAGAAGCGATTGCTCAAGCTGTTAAGAAAAAAATCATACCAGCCATGGAACGTCGTGTACGTACAGAATTGACAGAAGAGGCAGAAGAGGGAGCCATCAAGCTTTTCTCTGAAAATCTGCGCAATCTCATCTTGGTACCACCTTTGAAAGGCAAGACTGTTTTGGGATTTGACCCTGCATTTCGTACAGGTGCTAAGCTTGCAGTGGTGGACCAAACTGGGAAACTGTTGACGACGCAAGTTATCTATCCTGTCAAACCAGCTTCAAACGGTCAGATTGCTCAAGCTAAAAAAGATTTAGCAGACTTGTTGGGGCAGTATGATGTTGAAATTATTGCTATCGGAAATGGGACTGCTAGCCGTGAATCTGAAAGCTTTGTAGCAGAAATTTTGACAGAGTTTCCGGATATTAGTTATGTTATTGTCAATGAAAGTGGCGCTTCTGTTTATTCTGCTTCTGAATTGGCACGTCATGAATTTCCAGATTTAACGGTTGAGAAACGCTCTGCTATTTCCATTGCAAGACGTCTCCAAGACCCACTAGCAGAGTTGGTTAAAATCGATCCAAAATCTATTGGTGTTGGTCAATACCAGCACGATGTGAATCAAAAAAAACTGAGCGAAGGTCTAGATTTTGTCTTGGATACGGTAGTCAACCAAGTCGGTGTCAATGTTAATACGGCTAGTCCAGCCCTCCTTGCTCACGTAGCAGGACTCAACAAGACCATTTCTGAAAATATTGTTAAGTACCGCGAAGAAAATGGTGCATTGAAAACCCGTTCTCAGCTGAAAAAAGTACCACGCTTAGGCGATAAAGCCTTTGAGCAAGCTGCAGGATTTTTACGCATTCCAAATGGCGACAATATCCTCGATAATACTGGTGTCCACCCAGAGTCTTATAAGGCAGTTGAGGAACTCTTTGATTTACTTGATATTGCTATTTTAGATGAAGCTGCTCAAGGTCGATTGCAGGCGGTAAATGTAGCTGAAACAGCGGAGAAATTGGGTATAGGTCAAGAAACTCTGAAAGATATTATCGCCGATTTGCTCAAGCCTGGTCGCGATTTGCGAGATGATTTTGCAGCTCCTGTTCTTCGTCAAGATGTTCTAGACTTCAAAGACTTGCAAATTGGGCAAAAATTGGAAGGCGTAGTTCGTAACGTTGTGGACTTCGGTGCCTTTGTTGATATCGGGATTCATGAAGATGGGCTCATTCATATTTCCAATATGAGCAAGACCTTCATCAAGCATCCAAGTCAGGTCGTGTCAGTGGGTGATTTGGTAACCGTTTGGGTGCACAAACTAGATCAGTCGCGTGAAAAGGTTAATTTGACCTTGGTGGCCTCTCGTGAATCTCACTGATTATGTTCAGCAAGTCTCTCTCGAAGATTTCGGAAAGCCTTTTAAGCATCAAGCGTATTGGAATAATCGATTGCGCTCCACAGGTGGACGATTTTTTCCGAAAGATGGTCATCTAGATTTTAATGTCCAAATGTTAGAACAACATGGTTTCGATGTATTTCGGAAGATTGTTCGACATGAACTTTGCCATTACCATCTTTATTTTGAGAAAAAGGGGTATAAGCATGGCGATCATGATTTTAAGGATTTGTTAAAAGCAGTTAATGGGTTGCGCTATGCACCAGCTTTGCCCTTGCAGGCTGGAATTGTTCGCTCCTATTATTGTCAGACATGTGGTCAAGTCTATGTGCGAAAGCGTCGTATTGACCTTGCTAAATACCGCTGTGGAAAATGCCGTGGTCTTCTTATCAAAGAATAAGTTTGAAATCAGTCCTTGGGCTGATTTCTTTTTCAGTGAGCATGCTATAATAGTATAGAGAATTGAGGTGAGTGTATGGGAAAAGAACAAGAAAAGCGCTTGATAGAGTTGTATGAAAAAGGTATCTTGACCAAGGAAGAGGCGAGAGCCTGTTTTTTAGAGTTGGCAGAAGAGGGCGATTTCACTTTTGTCGAGGAACGTTCCAAGCTCAATTTTACTCTTCCCAGCTTCAAGGTCTTTTCTTCCTCAAAACGTAAGCAAGAGTACAGTTTTGATACCATCGAAGCCATGACTATTCGCCTAACAGAAGGGCGGATTCACTTCATTAAAAATAAAAAAGATCAAATTCATTTGTCCATTTTGTATCCACATGAGGCGGATTTAGCTAAATTGGCACAAATTTTTATTGAGGAGGAGAAGCTGCTCTTTGAAACAGGATTGCCTTGTCAGTTAACGTTTGCCTTACCGGAAAAATGGATGTCGGTGTTAGATTTGGATCTGGGTTGCGCGGATGCACGCTTGGATTTTCTTCCTTTTGAAGATATTTCTATTCATAGTCAGACGAGCAAAAAACAACAGGATGTCCGTCTGACTTCTACAGGTAGTTTTTCTCAATTTATGACAATCCAGCTAGCACATGCCCATGTCCAAGTACAAGTTCCTAAAAAACAAGGTATTAAAGGACGAGTAGAAGGGGAGATAATTTTTTACATTTTCAAATGAGAACGACAGATGGTCTCTTAACGATGAAAGGAATATAGATGTTAGGATTTTATAAAGAACGACAAGGAAGATGGATTAGTGGTGTCTTTGCAGGTATTGCTAAGCGTTTTGTTTGGGATCCAAAATGGTTGCGTGCCTTGTTCTTGGCGATACTGATCTTTGTTGATCATAAATTTTTGTTAGTGCTTGCTTATGTAGCCTTAGCCTATTTTTTACCCTACAGACACCATGGCAGTAAAAACTCCAAAAGAAATGTGGGATGCCTATGACAAAGAAGGTCATCAAGTTAGGGGAGTCCTGCTTAATCGTGCAGCCTTCCCAGATGGAAGTGGCTGGTATCATATGGCTATCAATGTATGGGTCTGCCATGAGGATAATAGCTGGCTTTTTGTGAGACGCGCAGCGACAAAGGAACATCATCCCAATGTTTACGAAGTAGGAGCGGGTGGTTCTGTTTTGGCTGGTGAGACAGGGAGACAGGCAGCAGAGCGAGAGCTTACGGAAGAGACGGGCTTAGTGACCAAGGAATTGGAATTCCTTTTTGGGTTTAGTGAACCGCAACACTTGACCAATTTTGAAACCTATCTTGCAACAGTGTCTGGAAGCAAGGATATTCGTTATCAAGAGGGTGAAACGGACGACCATGCTTGGGTTACTAAGGAAGACTTGCCAGCTTTCTTAGAAAAGCAATTGGTTTTTCAAAATCAAAAAGAGCAAATATTGGACTATATACAGAAGGAAAGCGAGTAATCGCTTTTTTTTCATTTCTTTACAAAGGAAGAAAGCGTCTTCTTGTGATATAATGTTAGGGAATAGAAAAGAGAGGTAACTATGGTTGTTTTAGTAAAAGATTTGACGGACAATGTTCGTGTAGAATGCGCATATGGTACCGAAGAATCCTTGAAAAAAGAAATCAAAACGGCTGATATTTCACGTCCTGGGCTTGAAATGACGGGGTATTTTGATTACTATTCTCCTGAACGTCTCCAGCTGATTGGGATGAAGGAGTGGTCATATTTGATGGCCATGGCCAGTCACAATCGCTACCAAGTACTTCGACGAATGTTTCATCCAGACACGCCGGTTTTTGTGGTGGCGCGTGGTTTGGAGATTCCAGAGGAGATGTTTCAGGCTGCTAAGGAAGAAGATATTGCTATTTTGCAAGGTCACATGCCGACTAGTCGACTTTCTGGAGAATTAACCTCTTATCTAGATTCTCGTTTGGCTACGCGCACGAGCGTCCACGGTGTTTTGATGGATGTTTATGGCATGGGAGTCTTAATTCAGGGAGATTCTGGAATCGGTAAAAGTGAGACTGGCCTTGAGTTGGTCAAGCGTGGACACCGTATGGTAGCCGATGATCGCGTCGATGTCTACGCTAAAGACGATGTGACCCTTTGGGGTGAGCCTGCGGAAATTCTGCGCCACTTATTGGAAATTCGTGGCGTCGGTATTATTGACATCATGAGTCTCTATGGTGCCAGTGCTGTAAAAGAATCCTCCGAAGTTCAATTGGCTGTCTACCTCGAAAATTATGATAAAGGGAAAATCTTTGATCGGTTGGGAAATAGTGGCGATACCATTGAAATTGCGGGTATCGAAATTCCACAAATTCGTATCCCTGTAAAAACAGGTCGCAATATTTCCGTGGTCATTGAGGCTGCAGCCATGAATTATCGCGCGAAACAAATGGGCTTTGACGCAACCAAGAGTTTTGAACAGCGCTTAGCTTCTTTGATTGAAAAGAATAAGGAGGAGAACTAAGAATGGATCCCATTGCATTGAAATTGGGACCGCTAGAAATTCGTTGGTATGCACTCTGTATTGTCACTGGCTTGATTCTAGCAGTTTACCTAGCTTCTAAAGAAGCGCCGCGTAAGAAAATATCGTCCGATGATATCTTAGACTTTATCCTCATTGCCTTTCCCATCGCCATTATTGGAGCACGTCTTTATTATGTCATTTTTTCTTGGGATTATTATAAGGATCATTTGGCAGAGATTTTCGCTATTTGGAATGGGGGAATCGCTATTTATGGCGGTTTGATTGCAGGACTTTTAGTCTTGATTTTCTTCACTCGCCATCGCTTTATTGATACATGGGATTTCCTTGATGTAGCAGTTCCGCCTGTTATGATTGCACAAGCTATTGGTCGCTGGGGAAATTTCTTTAATCAGGAAGCCTTTGGTGCTAAAGTTGAACATCTGAACTATTTACCAAGTTTTATTCGTGATCAGATGTATATTGATGGTAGTTATCGTATGCCAACCTTCCTCTACGAATCACTTTGGAACCTTTTAGGGTTTATCATTCTTGTAATTCTGAGACGACGTCCACACTTCTTTAAACGTGGCGAAATCACTCTTTTTTACCTAGTTTGGTATGGAATTGGTCGTTTTGTGATTGAAGGGATGCGAACAGATAGTCTCATGCTTGGTGGTTTGCGTGTCTCTCAATGGTTATCTGCTTTCCTGATTCTCTTGGGAATTGGTTTATTCCTCTATCGTCGCAAAACAAAAGAACTCCCTTGGTATCAAGCCTAAATTGTTTTGTTGGTTAATTGTACCCTCTCATTTAAAAGGAGAAAATATATGATTATTGAAATTTCTGTTTTGTTAATTGCACTTGCTTTTGTAGCTATTGCAGTCTATGTCGTTCTATTATTGAAAAAGATTTCTGCAGTGACGGATGAAGCCCAGCAGACTTTGATGTATTAGTGGACGATGTCAATGGTAAGGTTGAAACTTTGAATCCATTATTTACAGCTGTTGCAGACTTATCTGTATCCGTTTCAGACTTGAATGCTTCAGCCCGTGGATTAACCTCAAAAGCAGCATCAGCTGGTAAGACAACTGCTAAAGTGGGTGGCTCGCTTTCAGCAATTAATGTTGTCTCATCTCTCTTTAAGAAGAAAGGAAAAAACAATGGCAAAGACATCTAAAGTATTGACAAGCTTGATTTTAGGTGCAGCAGGTGGAGCAGCAGCAGCTGTGTTTCTTGCAACTGAAACAGGCAAAAAATTTAAAAACAAGGCTGTTACTTTTGTTAAAGATTATCAAGAACATCCAGACGAAGTCAATGCAGACATCCTTCAGCGTGCCCAAGATTTGAAGGACCAGGCTGTTGACAAATATAATGAGGTCAAAGGACAGTTTGAATCTGGAGAATTGACAGTGGATGATTTAGTCCAAAATGGCAAAGAAAAGGCGACTGTCTTGAAAGATCAATCGCTTGAAAAATTTGGACAACTGAAAAGTAAATTAGCAGATCAAAAAGAATCTACTACAAAGGATATGGAAGAATTTGTAGAGGACGAAGTAGATCTCGCTGAAGATATTGTTGTCCAAGACGAAATCGAAATCAATTTATAAGAAAAAGCATTGGGCACCCAATGCTTTTTTGTCACTTTTGTAAAATCGTTTAGGAAGCTTTTTTCTTGTTGTAAACAAGGCAAGACTATTGACTTTGACTTTCTAAAAAAGAATCTCTGTCTCTACAAAGGAATAAATAAAAAAACGATCTAGCGACCGTATTTCTTTTTGCGAAACTTTTGGTATTGTCTTTTGGTAGCAAATTGTACCAACTTTAATCCTAGTGCACCAGTAGCAGTGGCTAAAATGAAAGCGATAAAAATTGGAATCTCTAACGTCAAATAAATATAAGCTGAAAAAACAGTAAGAATTGCAAAAATAGTAATATTTACGAAAAATAAAACTTCTCTTAACTGTTGTTGTTGATAATTGCTTGCATGGTATTCTTGGTAGCTGACCAGATTCTCTTTCGGGGTAGTGTTCTCATACTGGTGGTCAGACCTATAGTTTGGTAATGCCATAAGGTCTCCTTTATTTCTGCCTTACGATGATACCATAACATTACTGGTTTTATGTGTCAGAAATGTTACAGAATCATGACAAAGAAATGAGAAAAGTCAGATCATTAAAATCTCTGAAATCACTCATCACTATGCAAAGATTTTGATATACTATTCACATGAAAAATATAATCATTACAGCAACGGCAGAAAGCCTTGAGCAAGTTAAAGAACTTCTGGCAGCAGGAGTTGACCGCATTTATGTAGGTGAAGCGGACTATGCTCTTCGTTTGCCTAAAACATTTACTTATGAAGAATTGCGTCAAATAGCAGAGCTCGTTCACGAGGCTGGTAAGGAATTGACAGTCGCAGCCAACGCCCTCATGCACCAAGAAATGATGGATAATATCCAACCTTTCATGGAATTGATGAAGGAAATCAAAGTGGATTATTTGGTGGTGGGAGATGCAGGCATCTTCTATATCAATAAGCGTGACGGATACAATTTTAAGTTGATTTACGATACGTCCGTTTTTGTGACCTCTAGTCGCCAGATTAACTTCTGGAAAGACCATGGTGCAGTTGAAGCAGTCTTGGCGCGTGAGATTCCATCAGAAGAACTGTTCGATATCTCCGAAAATCTAGAAATTCCAGCAGAAATATTGGTCTATGGCGTATCTGTCATTCATCATTCAAAACGTTCTCTCCTCCAAAATTATTACAATTTTACCCACAGTGAGGAGACTGATAAGTCTAAAGAACGTGGTCTTTTCTTGTCAGAACCTGGCGATCCAAAAAGCCATCATTCTATTTTTGAAGACAAGCATGGGACCCATATTTTCATTAACAATGATATCAATATGATGAGTAAGTTGACTGAATTGGTGGACCATGGCTATTGCAACTGGAAATTGGACGGAATTTTCTGTCCAGGACAAAATTTTGTGGAAATCGCTAAGTTATTTGTCCAAGCAAAAGAAATGCTGCAAGCAGGTCCGTTCACTTACGATCAAGCCTTTTTATTGGATGAAGCTGTGCGTAAATTGCATCCGGCTGAGCATGGGTTAGATACTGGATTTTACGAATACGACCGCAATAAGGTCAAATAAATAAAAAAAGTGATGAAGATTGAGTTGCTGTTTCAAGGCTTCATCACTTATAAGATAAAGAAAAAACATCTTACTATCTTGTAAATAGGCAACTCTATGTCTGATGGCTACGTCACATCAGACAACGCCAATTCTTATGGGAAATTGGCTAAGAGTTGCACTAGATATCCGTAGAAAGATTGGCTTTCTACGGATATCGTCGGAGATGGGATATGTTTTTGTTAAAAATAAAATGAAACTTACTATCTTAAAAATAGAAAGAAAAAATTGATATGTCATTGATTATGGTGCAGACGCTGTCTTTGTAGGTGGTCAAGCCTATGGATTGCGTAGTCGTGCGGGAAATTTCTCCATGGAAGAATTGAAGGAGGGCATTGACTACGCGCATGCGCGCGATGCCAAGTTTTATGTAGCTGCTAACATGGTGACGCATGAGGGAAATGAAGAAGGTGCGGGTGCTTGGTTCCGCGAGTTGCGTGATTTGGGACTTGATGCCGTCATTGTTTCTGATCCAGCGCTCATTATGATTTGTGCAACAGAGGCCCCAGGCTTGGAAATCCATCTGTCTACTCAAGCCTCTTCAACCAATTATGAAACCTTTGAATTTTGGAAACAGTTAGGCTTGACACGTGTTGTCTTGGCGCGTGAAGTCACCATGGCAGAGCTAGCAGAGATTCGCAAGCGTACCAGCGTAGAAATCGAAGCTTTTGTTCATGGTGCTATGTGTATTTCTTACTCAGGACGCTGTGTTTTGTCTAATCACATGAGTAATCGCGATGCCAACCTTGGTGGCTGTTCCCAATCTTGTCGTTGGAAGTATAACCTCTATGATTTACCATTTGGGGAGGAACGTCGTTCCATCAAAGGAGAGGTGCCTGAAGAATTTTCCATGTCTGCAGTTGATATGTGTATGATTGACCATATTCCAGACATGATTGAAAATGGTGTGGATAGCCTTAAAATCGAAGGACGCATGAAGTCAGTTCACTATGTTTCTACTGTTACGAACTGCTATAAAGCTGCGGTGGATGCTTATTTGGAAAGCCCAGCTAAGTTTGAGGCCATTAAGCAGGATTTGATTGATGAACTGTGGAAAGTGGCGCAACGTGAATTGGCAACAGGTTTCTACTATCAAGCTCCAACCGAAAATGAACAACTTTTCGGCGCTCGTCGCAAAATCCCACAATACAAATTTATCGCAGAAGTTGTTGATTCTGATAAAGCAACGATGAAGGCTACCATTCGTCAGCGTAATGTCATCAATGAAGGGGACCAAGTGGAGTTCTATGGTTCAGGTTTCCGACATTTTGTGACGAACATTCAAGATTTGCATGATTCTGAAGGAATGCCAATTGATCGTGCCAATCGTCCAATGGAACTTTTGACTATTAATGTGCCTCAGGAAGTCTTTCCAGGAGATATGGTTCGTGCCTGCAAATCTGGTCTCATCAATCTTTACAAGGAAGATGGACAAGCCGTGACAGTACGAGCCTAATACTGAATCAAGCGAGCAGATGCTCGCTTTTTTGGTATTCCGAAACTCAAAAAGAGTGGAACCGTTTGTCCACTCTAAGAGTATGTGAGTTAATTTGCAGTGTTGCGGCGGCGGATGCTGAGATAGGCACTGCCAAAGAGGAGTAGAAATCCGCTAATAGCGATCATACTTGAATCTTCTTGTCCCGTAGTAGGGAGTTTTGCTGAGCTTGATTGAGAAGAAGATTAAGATTTGACACTCACCATTTGAACAGTAGCTTGTTGAGCATCTTTATGAGAAATGATGTGTGCTTGTCCAGTTTTATCCTCCTGTTCATCAGTAAATGCGGTCAAATCAATTCCGAAAATAGCGTTACTTACCCAACGATAGAAATGAATGGTATGAGTTTTGTTCAGTGGATTACCTGCGAAGATTGGTTGTCCCATAAAATCTCCACTGATGGCAACAGTCTTGTTGGCTAAACCTTCATAACTTGGCAGCAGGAATCGCTTCAATCCAGCTGCCCGAATTAGCATAGGAGAGTGCATTTGCATTGTAGCCACTAGTATATGGATTGCGATCATCTAAGCTGATGTTCATCAAACCTTCATAGGCATAGCCATTTTCTTCATCGTTCATGGCTGCATCAAATCCTGAGAGTAAACCAAGTTGCTCTAAGCGTGCCATGGCTACTCCGCCCATAATGATAACAGGTTTTTTGCCCAAAATATCCTTATCGAATTGGTCATTATCCAAGACAATGACATCGGCATCTTCTACATTTGTCACGACTTCAAATCCCATTTGCAATAAACCTAGTGTGACTTCTGAAACAGAGTGAAAGCCAAGACCTTGATTAGGATTACCAGGTGCGTAGATTTTCTTAGGTTTCATGACTTGCCCAATCGGTTTTTTATTGGTTGCTTGTGCAAATAATGGATAGAGGCCTACCAGCTCTTTGATAGTAGCTTGATCTACAATAAAGCCATCGTCTGTCAAGTAAACAGATTTTCCATTTTTAAGGGCGTAATTGACAGATTGGACAGCAGGAAGTGAGTTATTGGAAATAATATAATAGGATTGTTTACCTAATTCCGTAGTTCGAGGAGCTTGGGAAATGGTTACGGGACCTAATTTTCCATCGAATTGCCCTGCTTGATAGATAGCGTCAGCTTTGAAACCGCGCATAGCTGGGAAATTCATGACTAACTCGGCGTACATAGCAGGCCATTCAGATTCATTGGAACCTTTATAGAGCACATGGTTGGCATAGCCACGTTTGGCTTGTGCCATGTCAATGACCAAATCGCCTTTTTTGTATTCAGCAGTGTCTTCTGTTAACTGGCTGAGGAGAACACCATTACGACGGAAGTAATCAATCATTTTGAAGGCTTGGTCAATATCATTTTTGGCGGACAATTCCATCGGAATGACATAATAATCAGGGAAGAAAGTTGCGTGGTCACCCTTGATAAGGCCTTTGACCGTACCATCAACTGTTACCAGAGGTGTTTCTGCAGAAAGTGCTTCAACTTTATTGACATCGCGAGAATAGTAGCGCAAGCGATTGACCATCAACCTATCACTGTTTTGTAAATCATAATCAATTCCTGCAAGGACTGCAAAGAATCCAGCCTTGTAGGATTCTTGATTGGTTTCAGGGACTTCAATGGTGTGTCCTAAAATACCATGATAGAGTGCATAGACCGCAGTATAGCCTGAAAATGCATCATCCCATCCTGAACCGTAATCGAATTTCGGAATGATGTAACCTTCGTATTTAGAGTTGGTAATACCTGCTCGCCCCATAGCACGAGCTTCTGCAACCAAGTCATCTTCAAAGATATCGTATTCAAAGTTTGGGTCATGTGGAGGAGTAGCGGGTTCAATCAGAAATTCTTTGACAAAACCGTGGATATCAAAGACTGCGATCGGATTCCATTTTGTCATCTGTTCTACAATAGCTCTGGTTTCAGGATTGGTTTGATAACCTGTATCGCGATTTGGATCTAGCCCATTTGCCAGAGCTCGGGTATTATTGACATCCCCATCAGGATTTTCAGTGAAGTTGAAAAGTAATATGACTTTTTCCAGCAATTTCATGACATCAATTGTCACTTCTTTTGGTTGGTTATGTTCATCTACAGCTTGGTAGCGAATAAGGGATTTTTGAGCAAATTCTTTGAAGAGGCCCCGCACAACATCAATACCAGGCTGCTCATCAGCGTGTGTATTGTTGATGAGAATGGGTAATTTGTAGTCAAATTTTCCTTTACTTTGAGCTCCGCTATTTTCTTCTGTAACGAGCTCAATTGCTTCAGTTGTCGGCGCAGCAACTGGCTTAGGCTCATCAACAGGAGATACTTCGCCACTTAGATTTGTTTCCTGTTGGTTCATAGCAGAGCTGTCAGATGCGGTAGCTTCAAGCACTGTGGGCTGCGTAGTCAAGCTACTAGGTATGCTTGTATCCATGCTTTTGCTTGCTTCTTCTGCTTTTGCATGTTGGGCGAGTGCAAGGCTGCAGACCAATAAACAAGAAGTGGACACTCCTTTTAAAAGTGTCTTTTGTGCTACTGTAAACTTTTTCATGAGAACCTCCTTTTTACAGCGTTTGTAAACGTTTTTGACGATATTCTAGCACAATCAACTGATGAAAACAAGGTTGAAAATAAATATTATTATGCATAAAATGGAGCGTGTTGCATAATCATTAAAATAGATTGATTTAGTCGTTTGAATTATACAAAAATAAAAGTATATTGTACTATTTATAAAAAAATAAAAAGAAAAAATCTCCAAAATTGGAGATTCACTAAGATTATTTTGAAAACTTTTGTGAGTTGCGAATGGTATCAGGCACCATACGAATGCGTTTGATATCGTCAATTTGGATGATGCTTCCCATATTTTTTGAGAAATTCTTCAAGACCAAGCGTCTACGTTTTTCATCAAATTTAACAATGTCACCCGTGAAACTCTTATTGCCATAAATAACATGGACAGCAGCTCCCTTGTAGAGGGCTAATTGGATGGTATTGATGTGGTTGATTGCTTGCTCTTCTTGGGCATTGATAGTGATAGGTGCTAATGGTGATGCTGTATTTCCAACAAAATGATTGACATGCCCAACCAAGACTTCCAAAAACTTTTTCATGGTAAAATCCTTTCATCCCTGATACAATAATCTTACCAAATTTTTGAAAAAAGACAATATTTTTTCGAATATGTAATAGAGTAGTAAAGAAAGGACACATGTCTTATATCGGTTATGACATGTGAAATGATTCCAATATGGCAGATTTTACATTTGAAATTGAAGAAAAACTTTTGGTTCTATCTGAAAATGATAAAGGCTGGACCAAGGAGCTCAATCGCGTTTCCTTTAATGGGGCACCAGCAAAATACGACATCCGTACTTGGAGTCCTGACCACACTAAGATGGGGAAAGGCATTACGCTTTCCAACGAGGAATTTCAAGTTTTAGTTGATGCATTTTCCAAATAAAGAAAGAAGCTTACATAAAGTAGGCTTCTTTCTTTAGTGCGGGCTGAAGAGCTTTGGCGATGAGAATAACCACTACAATCTTCAGAATTCCGGTTAAAATAAAGGGAATAACCGTCCAAGCGAGTGTGTCTGTCCAACTAGCCCCATTGAAAAATTTGAAATATGCAGCGCCACCCAAGAGTACAAGCGCTACTCCGAGGCAATTTGCCAGAAAGATACGAATGATAGAGCTGTCTAGGTATGTGAGGTTTGCTGTCACCAGTGCGTAAATCAGAAATGCCCACAAAAAGCCACCTGTCGCACCAAAGAGTGCTTGAAAACCGCCACTTCCTCCAGCAAATACAGGAAGACCAATGGCACCTAGTGTTAAATAAAGTGCGACGCTAGCAACAGCTTCTTTAGGATAATAAAGCGTTGCAATCAGCCCGATAGCAAGTGTTTGTAGAGTAAAAGGAACTGGTCCTAGTGGGATACTGATTTGAGAGAGGGCAGCGATGAGAGCGGCCCCAATAGCAGCATAGGCAATAGATCGCGTAGATGAAGAATTCATTTTGTTATCCTTTTCTATTTTTTTGGTTAACAAAAGTTTAGCGATTTTTTAAGAAGAAGTCAATATCTTGTGGTCGGACGTCACAAACAAAAAAATCTTGGACAAAAATAGGCTGCCATTATCCTAAAAAATAAAAATGATCACAGTCCAAAGAACCTTGTCGTTCTTTTCTGTGATATAATAGAAAGGAATTTTTCCAGAATGAGGTAGTAAAGTGACAAAGAAAGAAAATAGTATGAAAACACGAAAAGAGAGCATGATTCCGCGTCGTTTGTATGTTCTGTTTGGTCTCGTAATTTTTCTGTTTTCAGTTCTTATTGCGCGTCTGGCATATATGCAAATTGTGAATCAGAAATTTTATAGCGATAAATTGACAACTGCGAGTCAAAAAACGATTACGAGCAGTTCTGTTCGTGGGCAGATTTACGATGCAAAAGGTATTACCTTGGTGGATAATCAGGTAGAGCAGGTGGCTGCTTTCACTCGATCCAATACTATGACGGCTCAACAGATTAAGCAAACAGCGCAGGAACTTATTCAATTTGTAACGGTAAATGATGTATCTGTTTCCGAGCGGGACAAGGCAGATTACTATTTGGCAGATAGTCAGACTTATCGTGATGTTGTGGCAAAATTGCCAAAAGACAAGCATTTTGATGCGGACGGCAATTTTTTACCAGAAGCAACGATTTATGCCAACGCCGTAGCCAGCTTGACGCCAGAGCAAATCACTTTTTCAGCAGATGAAGAAAAAATTGTTGAGCTCTTCACTCAAATGAATGCAGCGGGTTATTTTGAAACGGTCCATTTGGTGACCCAGCCCTTGACGGCAGAACAAATCGCTAAGATTGCTGCCGATGAAAAGAATCTTCCCGGTGTTTCTACCACAGCCAATTGGAATCGGGTCGTTTTGCCGACTTCGCTAGCTTCCGTCATCGGAACAGTGACAACAGAGCAAGCTGGTTTGCCACAAGAAGATGCCAAGGAATATTTGGAAAAAGGTTATGCCCTCAATGACCGTGTGGGAACTGCTTATTTAGAAAAGCAATACGAAGATGTTCTCCAAGGTCGACACGAGAAGAAAGAAATCGTGCTGGACCGAAATGGACAAGTGGAAAAAATTGAAACCGTACAAGAAGGTCAAAAGGGCGACAATATTAAGTTGACCATTGATCTTCAATTCCAAGATGGAGTCAATAATATTCTCAAGCGTCATTTTGATAGCGAATTAGCGACAGGTAGTGCCCGTTATTCCGCTGGTGTCTATGCGGTTGTGCTCAAACCTAAAACTGGCGATGTTTTAGCAATGGCTGGCTATAAGCATGATGTTGAGATCAATCAAGTAAAAGAAAATGCTCTCGGAACAGTGACGGATACTTTTGTACCAGGGTCTATTGTCAAGGCAGCAACCATTACTTCTGGCTGGGAAAATGGAGTGATTTCTGGGAATCAAGTCCTGACAGATCAGCCAATTCAGTTTGCAGGCGGAGCGCCGATTAATTCTTGGTTTACAGCCTATGGGAATCAAGATATCACAGCTGTTCAAGCCTTGCAATATTCATCCAATACTTATATGGTGCAAATTGCATTAAAAATGATGGGTCAACCATATAGTTATGGCATGTATCTAAGTGAGAATGAACAAGTCAATACTGCTATGGAAGAGCTTCGAAAATCCTTCGGTGAATACGGTTTGGGATCTTCAACGGGTATTGATTTGCCGCTTGAGTCAACAGGTTATTTGCCGTCGGAGTATGCTATTTCTAATTTTATTACCAACGCCTTCGGTCAGTTTGATAACTACACACCGATGCAAATGGCTCAGTATGCAGCAACAGTTGCTAACGGTGGTAAACGTGTCAGCCCACACTTAGTTCAAGGCATTTATAGCAATAAAGAAGACGGCTCACTTGGTGATTTAATCGAGGTTGTTTCTGGAAAAGAACTAAATCAAGTTGCTATTTCAGACCAAGATATGGATTTGCTGCAAGAAGGATTTTATCAAGTTGTAAATGGGACAAGTGGTTTTACAACTGGTAGAGCGATCTCTTATGGTGCTTCTGTTCCAATCAGCGCCAAAACGGGGACAGCCGAAACTTTTGTCACGACAGCAACGGGGCAAGTTTTGAATGCGGTCAATACCAATATCGTTGCCTATGCCCCAAGTCAAAATCCACAAATCGCGGTGGCGGTTGTCTTGCCAGACTTGACAGACTTGAATTCCTCTACTAGTAAGGCAATTACAACTGAAATTATCAATCTTTACGACTCGCTCTACCCTATGAATTAAGGAAATATATGTTATATCCAACTCCAATTGCCAAACTCATTGAATCCTACTCAAAATTACCAGGAATTGGTATCAAAACGGCGACTCGTCTAGCCTTTTATACTATTGGTATGGAAGATGATGTAGTCAATGAATTCGCCAAAAATCTTTTGGCAGCTAAACGTGAACTATCTTATTGCAACATTTGTGGAAACTTGACAGATCAGGATCCATGTGGGATTTGTCAGGACCAGACGCGGGATCAAACTACGATTCTTGTCGTGGAGGACAGCCGTGACGTATCCGCAATGGAAAATATTCAAGAATACCATGGACTCTATCATGTACTACATGGGCTCATTTCTCCTATGAATGGAGTAGGTCCAGATGATATCAATCTCAAAACCTTACTGAAGCGTCTCATGGATAATGAGGTCACAGAGGTAATTATTGCCACCAATGCAACAGCAGACGGCGAAGCAACCTCCATGTATATCTCTCGCGTCCTCAAGCCAGCGGGAATCAAGGTTACTCGTTTGGCACGAGGTTTAGCAGTAGGTGCAGACATCGAATACGCAGATGAAGTGACCCTGTTACGTGCCATTGAAAATCGGACAGAGTTATAGCTCAAGGAGGCTTAGTTTCTCATGGGCTAACGCCAAATCCCACGGGACTTTGGCTAAACTCTGCACTAAGTTTTCAAAATGAGTAAGGTCGACTCTTTTTGAAAACTGTCGCCGATTAAAGTTAGTTCGTCGCTAGCTATAGCTTATTGAAGCAAGGCTTTCAATGGGCTAACGCCAAATCCCATGAGAATTTGGCTAAACTCTGCACTTGATTTCATGAAATTGTCACAGTTAAAAATCAGACTTGAGACCGATGGAATATTTTTTGGAATGAGATATACTAAACTCAATCCTAAATATTTTCATAATCTCCTGAAGACACCAGCCAGACAGTTGGTGTTTTTCTGTTGCAATTTTGAAAAATAGTAGCCAAAAATGGACCGAATTGTTATAATGGAGAGTAACCGAGAAATTAGATTTTGAAATGAAAGTAGAGAGAATCATGTCTAAACAAACCTTAGTATTACTCTATGGCGGTCGTTCTGCGGAACGCGAAGTATCTGTATTATCCGCTGAAAGTGTCATGCGTGCTATCAATTATGACAAGTTTTTTGTCAAAACCTATTTCATCACACAAACGGGCGACTTTATCAAGACCCAAGAATTTTCAGAGAAACCATCTGCAGATGAAAAACTCATGACCAATGACACGATTGTGGCTGCACAAGCGATCAAACCAAGTGATATTTATGAAGAACAGGCGGTTGTTTTTCCAGTTCTCCACGGTCCCATGGGTGAAGATGGCTCTATCCAAGGCTTCCTAGAAGTTCTCAAAATGCCATATGTAGGAACCAATATCTTGTCTTCCAGCGTTGCCATGGACAAAATCACCGCTAAGCATGTCTTGGAGTCAGCTGGTGTGCCACAAGTGGCCTATACTGTATATGTTGAAGGTGCTGATTTGGAAAAAGCTATCGCAGATACATTTCAAAAGCTATCCTTCCCTATTTTTGTCAAACCAGCCAACATGGGCTCATCAGTCGGTATCAGTAAAGCAGAAAATGAAGTGGAACTTCGCTCTGCTATTGATTTGGCTCTCAAATATGATAGTCGAATCCTTATTGAACAAGGTGTCTTGGCGCGTGAGATTGAAGTTGGACTCCTTGGAAATGCTGATGTCAAAACGACAGAAGCAGGTGAGGTGGTAAAGGATGTAGCCTTTTATGACTATCAGGCCAAATATATTGACAACAAGATAACCATTGATATTCCAGCGCAGATTGATAAGGCGATTATGGACCAAATGCGTGATTATGCTGCAAGAGCCTTTCGTGCAATCGGTGGATGTGGCTTGTCTCGCTGTGATTTCTTCCTAACGGAAAGTGGAGAGATTTTCCTCAACGAACTTAACACCATGCCGGGGTTTACCCAGTGGTCTATGTATCCTCTTCTTTGGGAAAATATGGGACTTGCTTATCCAGATCTCATCGAAGAATTGGTGCATCTTGCGCAAGAAATGTTTGACAAACGTGAAAGCCATCTGATTTAGTCTTTTCAAAATATGATATAATAAAGGAGCGTGAGCTCCTTTTTGTGAGCCAGTCGGGACAAAGAAAGGATGACGGTAGCAACCGTCAAAATCATAAAAATGAAATTAACTTTACATGAAATAGCAAATGTGGTTGGTGCTAAGAATGATGTGACTATTTTTGAGGATGTAGCTGTTGAAAAGATAGAATTTGATTCGCGTTTGATTGGAGAAGGAGATCTCTTCTTACCCCTTCAAGGTGCGCGTGATGGTCATGATTTTATCGAAGTTGCTTTTGAAAATGGAGCAGTAGCGACTTTCTCAGAAAAAGAAATGTTAGCACATCCTCACCTATTGGTAGACAACTGTTTAACAGCTTTTCAAACTTTGGCGGCCTATTATTTAGAAAAAACAAGAGTCGATGTCATTGCAGTGACTGGATCAAATGGCAAAACGACCACTAAGGATATGATTCACGATATCCTAGCAACGACTTATAAAGCTTACAAAACGCAAGGCAATTACAACAATGAAATTGGGCTACCTCATACAGTCCTCCATATGCCTGATGATACAGAAAAAATTGTCTTGGAAATGGGGCAGGATCACATGGGAGATATCCATCTTCTTTCCGAGATTGCTAAGCCGAAATTGGCCGTTGTGACCTTAATTGGTGAAGCTCATTTGGAATTTTTTGGCAGTCGTGACAAGATTGCTAAAGGCAAACTCCAAATTGCGGACGGGATGACCAGTGGTTCCACTTTAGTAGTGCCTAGTGATCCTATCGTAGATCCCTACTTACCGATGGACCGTCATGTGGTACGTTTTGGAGAAAGAGCAGAGCTGTCTGTGTCAGAGTTATGGGAATACAAGGACCGCTTGATCTTCGAGACCAATTTCCTAAATGGCACGATTGAGCTTCCGGTGACTGGAAAATACAATGCGACAAATGCTATGGTGGCAGCCTATGTAGCCAAGCTTGAAGGCGTATCAGAGGACAATATCCTCTCGGCGCTCCGCCATTTACAACTGACCAAAAATCGAACCGAATGGAAAAAAGCTGGCAATGGTGCAGATATTTTATCAGACGTTTACAATGCCAATCCGACAGCCATGAAACTGATCTTGGAGACTTTTTCTAGTATTCCTGCCAATGATGGTGGCAAAAAAAAGGTCGTTTTGGCGGACATGAAAGAGTTGGGACCAGATTCAGTGGCCCTTCATAATCAGATCATCATGAGTTTAGCACCCGACCTGATTGACACAGTGATTTTTTATGGGCAAGACATAGCAGAGCTAGCACAATTGGCTAGTCAAATGTTCCCTATCGGGCATGTGTATCACTTCCAAAAATCTGACGAGATGGACCAGTTTGACCACATGCTGGAAAAAATCAAAGACATTCTTCAACCCAAGGATCAAATCCTGCTCAAAGGTAGCAATTCTATGAATCTCAGTAAGATTGTCGAAGAGTTAGAAAAATAAGCTTAAAAATCACTAGGAACTTCTAGTGATTTTTTGGTATAATGGAAAACAGCGAAAAAGAAAAGGAATAGTCATGAATCATTTTTTCCAAATTCAGAAAGAGCAAGCCCCGATGTTAACTTTATTTTGGCATGTTAGTTTGCTAGCTGTGATGCTGATTTTAATCGTTTTTTCTTATAAATACTATTCAAATCAAAGATTTGTACGTTTTTTTCAATTTCTTCAGATTCTTCAATTGATTAGTCTCTATTCTTGGTATAGCTGGGGACATTTTCCGTTGGGAGAGAGTTTGCCTCTTTATCATTGTCGTATTTGTATGTTTGCTATGCTATTGTTACCGACTGGAAAAATCAAGCAATATTTAGCCTTGCTAGGGATAGGTGGTGTGACCATGGCTTTGATTTATCCTGTCATGGATGCCTACCAGTTCCCTCATCTTACTATCTTTTCATATGTAATTGGCCACTATGCTTTATTGGTCAATTGCCTGGTCTATTTATTAAAACATTATGATTCAAGTGCTTTAACTCTCAGACAAATTGCTGGTTGGACATTTGGTTTGAATTTATTTTTGATTTTTGCAAATGTTTTGACAAAGGGAAATTATGGCATGCTCATGGATCCGCCCTTGATTAGTGGTCATCTGCTATGGCTGAACTACTTGGTGATCAGTCTTGTTCTGGTGACGGTGATTTGCCTCCTTAATGGATTATTTGGTCAATTATTCGAGCGCACGCGAGAAAATATAACTGTAGAAAAGTGATTGACAAGAAGTATCATTGAAAAAAGGAAGGTTTTTGGGTATAATAAGAGAGTTGCAAAGTGTGCAGCTCTTTTTTGCTGTGCGTTAATAAAGAGGGAATTCCAGTGTAAATAGTCATTAGAAATCAAATAGAAAAACGACAACCTAGCTCTGCTATGAAACAAAGAAAAAGGAACGAATATGTCATTACAAGACGAAATTAAAAAACGCCGAACTTTTGCTATCATCAGTCACCCAGATGCTGGTAAAACAACAATTACAGAACAATTGCTCTATTTTGGGGGTGAAATTCGCGAGGTGGGTACCGTAAAAGGGAAGAAAACTGGTAATTTCGCAAAATCCGACTGGATGGATATTGAGAAGCAACGTGGGATTTCTGTCACCTCATCTGTGATGCAGTTTGACTATGCAGGAAAACGTGTTAATATTCTTGACACACCTGGACATGAGGACTTTTCTGAAGATACTTACCGTACCTTGATGGCGGTGGATGCTGCGGTCATGGTTGTTGACTCTGCCAAAGGTATTGAGGCGCAAACGAAAAAACTTTTTGAAGTTGTCAAACACCGCAATATTCCAGTCTTTACCTTCATCAATAAATTGGATCGTGATGGACGTGAACCCTTGGATTTGTTGGAAGAATTGGAAGAAGTGTTGGGTATTGCTAGCTATCCTATGAACTGGCCAATTGGGATGGGAAAATCTTTTGAAGGTCTTTATGATCTGCACAATAAGCGCTTGGAGCTCTATCGTAGTGAAGAACGTTTTGCTAGTCTGGAAGAGGGGGATCAACTTTTTGGAAACAATCCATTCTATGCACAAGTCTTAGAAGATATCGAACTCTTGCAAGAAGCAGGGAATGAATTTTCACAGGAAGCGATTTTTAATGGAGAATTGACACCCGTCTTCTTCGGTTCAGCCTTAACAAACTTTGGTGTGCAAACCTTCCTAGATACCTTCTTGGAATTTGCGCCAGAACCTCATGGTCATAAGACAGTAGATGGAGAGATCATTGACCCATTAAACAAAGATTTTTCAGGCTTTGTTTTCAAAATTCAAGCCAATATGGATCCTAGACACCGTGACCGCATCGCCTTCGTACGCGTAGTTTCAGGTGAATTTGAACGTGGTATGTCTGTTAATCTACCTCGTACAGGAAAAGGAGCTAAGTTATCCAACGTGACACAGTTTATGGCAGAATCGCGTGAAAATGTGGAGAATGCAGTTGCTGGTGATATTATCGGGGTTTACGATACAGGAACTTACCAAGTTGGTGACACTCTAACGGTAGGTAAAAATAAATTTGAATTTGAACCATTGCCAACCTTTACACCAGAGATTTTCATGAAGGTTTCTGCTAAGAATGTCATGAAGCAAAAATCCTTCCACAAAGGAATTGAACAATTGGTACAAGAAGGAGCTATTCAGCTCTATAAAAATTACCAAACGGGCGAGTATATGCTTGGTGCCGTTGGTCAGCTTCAGTTTGAAGTTTTCAAACACCGCATGGAAGGCGAGTACAATGCCGAGGTAGCGATGACGCCAATGGGTAAAAAGACTGTTCGCTGGATTAAGCCAGAAGACTTAGACGAGCGCATGTCTTCAAGTCGTAACATTCTGGCCAAAGACCGCTTTGATCAGCCTGTCTTCCTCTTTGAAAATGACTTCGCCCTCCGCTGGTTCGCTGATAAATATCCTGATGTGGCGTTAGAAGAGAAGATGTAGAAAAGGTCCGAGGGACCTTTTCTAGTGGCGGATGAGGAAACACGGAGTGTTTCTACCTCTCCGCAAGCTTTGAAAATCAAGTTAAAACAGCGTTAAGTCGCTTCGATGAACTTCAGTTCTATCTTCAGCTCCTTGCCTAGTTTTATTCTTGACTTTCTTTGCCTATTGTCTTACTCACAAGGCTCTCCAAAAAAATCAAGCGATAATTTGTTGACAGCTACTGCGTACAGAATTAGGGTGCTTTTCTAGTGAGGATTAGAAAAAGTTGAATGGCTTTTCTACATCAGTGCACAGTCTACAAATAGATTGTCTCTAGTTGGAGCTGGGAAGACCGCAGGTCAGTCAGTATTCCAATTGGACATTGCAATTATATCTAACAAGTCTGCAAGGCTTGTTTTCTTTTATTTTTAATCTATTTTAATGTGTGCTATACTATTTTTAGAAGAAAGCAGGTGGAATATGAAGGAAGCATTATTAGTTGTGAATCCAAGTGCAAGGGGCGAAAAGGCAAAAGAATTTAAGGAGCAAGCCCTTGCTAAATTGGAGCAATTTTTTGACAAGGTTCAAGTCAAAGAGACTAAAAAGGGTGGCGACGCTCGTGATTTTGCACGCCAAGCTGCTCGGGATGGCCTAGATACCGTCATTGTGATGGGAGGCGATGGGACAGTGAATGAAGGAATTTCAGGTCTAGCAGAGGAAGACTATCGTCCGAACTTTGGTTTTTTCCCATTGGGAACGGTCAACGATCTGGCGCGTACTTTAAAAATCCCTCTTAATCCTGCAGACGCCATTGAGGCATTTGATGTATCAAAAACCAAGCCACTTGATATCGGAAAAATCAACGACCACTATTTCATGAACGTGGTAGCCATCGGTATCATTCCGGAAGCTATCAATGGTGTTTCTGTGGAAGAAAAAACTAAGTTTGGGAAGTTAGCTTACTTTATGTCTGGCTTTAAAAATATGATGCAATCTACTAGCCATGATTTTACACTTACCATTGATGGACAGGAAAAAAACTTAACTTCATCTACTATTTTGGTTGGTTTGACCAATTCTATTGGTTGGTTTGAGACACTCTTACCTGACGCAAAGGTGGATGATGGACTCTTGCACCTCATTTACTTAAAAGATGGTACTATGCTGCAATCTCTCCAAGCACTTCCTAGTCTAGTCAGCGGTGTTTCCGCGTCTAATGATAATGTTGGATGCCTGACCTTCAAGGAAGCCACGATTTCTACAAGATTTTGCCATCTCACCTGACTGTTTATGTATCAGAAAAAGCCTGATTTCAGGCTCTTTTACTCTTTAAATTCATTTTAGTAATGCTTTTAATTGCTGTTCGAGTTGGGCAGTTTCTGCGATTTCAAGATAAAATTTTCCGCCGCCCTCTATCAATTTTTTGATGAAAGGGAGTCGTTTAAGAGTAGGGTGTACTTGCGTGCTAGGCCATTGGAGGATGATATGATCATCCAAGGGAATCGTAACAAATGGTAACTTCAATTTATCTAAGCGCTCTTGTAGCGCTTTTTGTTTGGTCAAAAATTGGCTGCGCAATTGCCCTGTATTGCGAGCAAACATGCCATTGTCAATGTAAAGAGATAGCGCCTTTTGCATGATAAGATTGGTGTCATAGTCAATCAGAGACTTGAAACGCAGAAAATCTGCAACTAAATCATGAGGCAGAACGCATCAGTATCCAAATAATGTAGCGGAACTTGCCTTGTGCTATCAAAATCTGCTAAATAATCATCCTCGATGATATAGACTTGATATTGTTCTGCCAAGCGAACAATTTCTTTTTTTTGCTCTAAAGTATAAGAGGATCCTAATGGATTATGGAGTCGTGGAATGGTGTAAAAGAAGCGGAAATTTCCAGTTGCAAAGTAATTTTCCAGTTTTTTCAAGTCTATTCCTGAGAAATCGCGTTCAATCGTTTCATAGGGTAAATCCTGCTTATCCAAGAGTGCCTGCATACGATCGTAGGTTGGATCTTCAAGGAGAATCTTGGCGTTTTTTTGAGAATGGCAGAGCTGGGTTAGAATATGGAGTGCCTGTTGACTACCAGAGGTGATGACAAGCTGTTCTTTTTTTGCGTAGACATCATAATCCACTAGCAAGTGCTGTAAGGAGACGATTAATTCTTCTAAACCTTCCTGTTGATGGTAGTAGTTGAAGAGGTAATTTTCTCGCCCAACTAAACTTTCATTGAGGCAAGTCCGAAAATCCTGATAAGGAAGAAGAGCAAAATCGTCTGGATTGAGCTGAGCTTCCTGCTCCTGAAAATCCTTATCTTCCAAAATGTAGTAGCCGCTTTTTTCTATAGCATAGATTTTATGGAGGTATTTCAGCTCCAACATGGCTTTTTGAACCGTATCTTTACTACAATGATAGGTCTCACTTAATTTACGGATGGAAGGCAGTTTTTGCCCTCGTTTGAATTGTCCATTATCAATTCCTTTAGTAATGTCTTTTACAATTGTCTGATAAATCGCCATAAGCTGTCCCCGTACAGATATGAATTTCCTCTATTGTACCGCAAAACGATTTCCATTACAATAAAAAGAAAACTGGAAAGGAATCTTATGGCCAAGCGTATCATAGTCGCCAATGATCTTCCTGGTATTGGAAAAGTTGCCTTGGCGGCCAGTCTTCCCATACTGAGTGCCTGCCAGATTGAAACAGCTATTCTGCCCACGGTTCTCCTATCCTCACATACAGGTGGATTTTCTCAGCCTCATATTGTTGATCAGACCGAGCTTATGGCACCGTTTTTAGGACAATGGCAGAGCCTAGAGCTTGAGCTGGATGGTATATTGATTGGCTATTGTCGTAGCAAGAAGCAGCTAACTCAGCTAGAGGATTTTGCCAGAAAAAACCAAGTTCCTATTGTGTTAGATCCTGTAATGGGGAATCATGGGCGTTTGTATTCTGGATTTACCCAAGACTATGTCCTACAAATGCGTCACCTAGCTCAATCAGCGGATGTTCTGATACCCAATTTGACGGAAGCAGCGCTTTTAACAGATCAAGCATATCTGGGGGGCACATACGAAGAGAAAGATGTGGCAAAATTACTTCATGAACTAGCAACATTAGGAGCCAAAAAGATTATTCTAACAGGAATTTCTTTTGAGAAGGATCGGATTGGCCTTGCCTATTTAGATGCTAGAGAGGATCATCAGCAACCACATTACATCATGACTTCTCGGAAAGTAGGACATTTTTTTGGAACAGGAGACATCCTATCAACTTTAATCGCAGTGGCTTTTGTAGAGAATATTGAGTTGCGGGATGCCTTTCCAGTCTTCCTTAGATTTTTAGACCAAGCTCTAGCTTCCACCATAGAAATAGATAGAGACCGAAAATGGGGAGTCTTTTTTGAACCTCATCTTGGTCAACTCGCTCTTGATATTCAAGCCTTAAATGAAAGAAAATAGAAAGAAGAATATTTATGAAAAACAAATCCCTCCGTACACTTGTCGAGACCAGCCTCTTTGCCACTCTGATTTTTATTAGTGTCTATGCTTTGCGGATTCCAGTTGGCGCTCAGTTTATTCACTTTGGAAATGCTCTGGTTGTAGTTGGCGTTTTGCTTTTTGGTTCCAAGCGAGGGGCCCTTGCAGCAGCGATTGGTTTAGGAATGTTTGATTTACTGACAGGCTATGCTTCAGTGGTTTGGATTACCATTTTAGAATCTCTCGTCGTCTGCTTGGTTCTTCAGCAGGAATAATCGCTGCCGTTACTAAAATTATTCTTAATCTTTTCAAGTATACTTTGACAGGTGTGCTGGTGGTTAATCTTGATGTAGCTTCATCATTTGTTGCGGCGATTGCTAAAATTACAGGAACCTTTGGCTCAGCCCTTGTGACCGTCATCTCGGTACCTATTCTCTATCCTATTTTAAAAAATATGATGAAGAAGTAATCTAATATTCTGCGAGAAAGTTATTTTGTTTCTCATGAATCTGTTTTTCGATTATAAGACCATAATAAAATACTCCTGAGTCTAGCGTGTAGATTCAGGAGTATTTTTTATACCATTCTTATCAGTACTATTTTTGTTGTTATTCGTGCGTCTATCCTTTTTCTTTTGCAGAAAAATGTAACCCCACAGCGGTAGCAAACAAGATCATACCGTAGGCACCCATCATATTTGTAGAACTGTTACGATGTTCACCAGTGCTGGGCAAGTGTTTTCCAGTGTTAGCAGATAAGGTTACAGGTTGTGTAGCAGTATCAGCTTTTGTTGACTCAGTAGCATTACGCTTAGGATTGATAGTGAGTTTGTTGTGACATTAGCTTCTAATGATAGTGTCTTTGTTTCAATGGCATGGTCAGTTCCTTGTTCAACCTTGGTAACGACAATAGTTTTATCGGCTGAGGTTGCATTTTTTGCCTCAATCTTTAACGGCTGGACCTCTCTAGAAACAGTTTCTTTAGGTTGTCCATTTTCGACGGTCCAAATACGGGTGATCGTGATTTTATTGACACCATCTTCAGTTGATTCAACGCTGTTTAACCGTTTTTCACCATCTGTGATGGTAACATTTGGTTTGGCTACATGGTACACTTCGTCCAGTGTATAAGTTGTATCATAGGTGCGTTGGATAATACCTTGATTGCCATCAAGAAGCTCCCATTTAGTTTCTATAGTTGGTTTTGCACCTAATAATATCTTATGATTTTGGACAGCAATGGCTTTTTCAACTGAGCGTGGGACTAAAATGTGATCGCGCTTTTGTTCAAATAATTTATTATATAATGCCGCAAAATAACCTTCCATTTTAGCCCAAGGATTGGCTAAACGATCTGCAAACGTTTCACGGATTATTTGATCAACACCATCTTTGTCCATTTCAACGGGAATGACACCATCTTGTCCACTGAGGTGAGCAGTTTGTAAATCTTGTTGCGTTAAACGGATATATTGGGTATAAGGTTTTCCATAAAAACGTTTCATTAAATACTGTGACCAGCCTTCAGCAAAAGCCTCAGCGTTTGGTTGGTTACGATTTTCTGGACTTTGTTGACTGACGTATTCCCATATATTCTGATTTGTTGGGAAATAAGTGGACCATAAATCAATAAACTCTTTGGTACTAGAGAAACCGTAAACATGCTGACTTGGTTGATTTTCAATGGTTTGATTTTTGTTTAAATCTGTTTTTTCTAAAATAGTACCACTGGATGTATCAATAACGTGACCTAATTCGTGGAGCAATGTTGCCAATAAAGATTTCGGGTTTTTATTTGCTTCTTCTCTATCTGAATAAATTAAGTTAATTTGTTGGTTATTAGATACATAACCTAATGTAGATAGATTCATGGTGCCATCATCAACAATCCAATTAACGCTTGTAAACATACGACGGACTTCAGTTGGTAGTTTATCTTTCACTAATTGGTCAACTTCATTTCGAACATCGGCTTTATCTGTTGACCCGACCCAATCTAAGCGAATATAATCGCGTGCGTTATTATAACGACGTGTGATTTGTTCAAAATTGGTTTTAACTTTGTTGTATTCTTGTTGCTTCGCATCATCGAACTTGTTAAGTTTCGTTAGTTCAGTTTTTGCTAATTCTACACGCATCATATCAGCTTTTAAATCTCCATACATAGCGTCAGTGATACGTGTGGAATCATAAAAGCGTTCGTAATCATCTGCAGCTGTATCTTCATTAGATTCTGTTAAGCCACCGTTACCGACGTTTGCCAAATGGAAGTTATGAGCGACGTTATTAATATCTTGAGACGATAATATAAATATATTATCATACAATACTCAATCGTCTGTCATAGAGTATTTTTGACGGAATTCTGTATTTGTAGGATTTAAAGATTCTGATGTTAACTTGATGTTTGCTTGGTCGTTTCTTAATTCACCAACTTGCATAATCTCACGAATGGTCGTTTCTTGTGCAGACATGGTAGCAGCATCTGGTTCTTTTTCTGTAAATAATTTATTTTCAGCTACAATAATTCGATCACTTGGGACTTCGTTGTCATTATTTGTGGTCCAAAAGGAATCATCAGTCCATTTGGATGTTTGATCTTTAGTATGATGATGAAAGCAAGGCATCATCTGTGACAGTTTCAATTTTATAGACGGTTGAAGTAGAAGTTCCTCCATCATGTCCTTCAATAGTCACATCTTGACCATATGGTGTATTCACATCTAATTCATATTCAGTTTTTGCTGGCTCCGTAGTTTGGATCTGTTCATTTGAAGGAGGAGTACCAACTTCTTGTGTAGTAGGGGTTGGATCGACGCGAGTTTCTGTAACGTCACCATTATCAGTTGTGGTTAGTTCAATTTTACCTGGTGTACCTTGTTCTACTGTTTTTTCTTCATCTAAAGGCAATGTTTCTGATGGGATGTATACAATCGGACTTTCGACAGGAATGGAAACGTGACAACATCCAATAGAATGCTGTATGGTGACAAAGTTAGTTTACTGCATTATAAATATAATTTCAAATTTTTAGCATCAAAAATTGTATAAAATTTCATTATGGTTGCTATTCTATAAATTTTTAGATTAATTATTAAATCAGCAAACACAACAATGATAGCGGCTGCAATATAAAAATAGAAAATATAGATATAAATATTTATGCGCAAAAGAATTCAAGAGAAGTATACTGGATAATAGAGGTAATAATGAAATAGCAGGGAATGTTGCTTCTAGTCAAGCGGATATGTTTTGATTGAGGAAAAGGACTGTGAAATTCTGCTTGGAAATAAAAAGGGCTTAGCTCATATCTTTCTGTCAGGATGATAAAAATTGCTTTAACCTATTCTCAAGAGTTTGAACCTCTAGCCACTGAGTACTTTCAAACAAATCATAAAAAAAGAGTTTGGACTAAAAGTAGTTCCAAATTCTTTTTTAATTCATACAAAAGACAATAGCACCATATTGGAGAAGGCTAGCCAAGATGATAAAGAGGTGCCAAATCATGTGGAAATAGGGACGTTTCTGGGCGTAGAAGATAGCACCGATGCTGTAAGAAAGTCCTCCTGCTAACATCAGTAGCCAAAATGCTGAACCTGTTTGTGATACGATAGCAGGAAAGATTATGACAACCAACCAGCCCATGATGAGGTAAAGAGTCAGGCTGAATTTTTCATTCACCTTTTTTGCAAAAATTTTATATAAAATACCAAAGGCGGTCGTTCCCCACTGAATGGTCAAAATGAGGTACCCGAGCCAATTATTCATCAGTGTTAACACTACTGGAGTGTAGCTGCCGGCAATGGCGATATATATCATACTATGGTCAATAATCCGTAAAATATATTTGTGGAGACTGCCATAGGACATGGAATGGTAAATGGTCGACGACAGAAACATGAGAAAAAGACTGACAATAAAGATAGATACGCCGACTGCTTGGATCATCCCCCCATGATTATAGCTATAAATAGCAGAAATAGGTAGTAGAATCAACATAAGGAGCGAGCTGATAGCGTGGGTCACGGCGTTGCCAATTTCCTCTCCAAAAGACAATTGTTTGGAGAATCTAAAGGTTTGATTCATCTTGAACCTCCTCCAATTTTTGCATAGTTTGTAAGGTTTTTTGATAAGAGCGAATGGTCGCACAGGCGTGGGCAATCACGGGATGGACCTCCGATTGACCTTCTTGCAGGCAGGTCATAAAATCATCATAGAGCAAATCCGCCGACCGTTCTTTTGATAGCAGGTCAATCATGGCGCAAATATCTGCAATGGCAAAAACAGCCTTCGCAAGACTGATGACGATGAGGCGCGCCACATGGTGCTGATTGTATTTTTTCTTGATGGGTTTTTCCAGATGACCATGCTTGACATAATTATTAATCATGGAAGGTGTCAGTGGTTTTTCGTTTTTGGAAATAGCAGAGATGGTCTGCTCATTGACGTAGAGCAAAACTTGGTCTAAATATAGATCAAGTTGCGGTAGCTCTACCCATTTTGGCAATTTTTTCATAAGCACCTCTAGTTAATCTAGTTTTAATAACTAGATGATATCATTTTTGAAAAATATTCGCAAGAAAAAAGTGAAAGTCAAAAAATATGCTACAATAAAAGCATGAAAATCTTACTTCCAAATGCTAAAGAATTAAATACTAATTTAGATAATAGTCCCTTTGAACACTTGTCTGTGGCTAGCCAAGCAGTCCTCGATGTTCTCTTAGCCATGTCTGAGAAGGAGTTGGCACATTTCTTCAAAATTAATGTCGATAAGGCACAGCTAGAATGGGATCGTTTCAGACGAATAGTAGCCCAACAAGCTAAATCCTACCCAGCTTGGCAGCTCTATGATGGTCTCATGTACCGCTATATGAAGCGGACAGATTTGACGAATGAGGAAATCAACTATCTCCGCCAGCATGCCTTTATCACAACTGGACTTTATGGTCTTATCAATGTCTTTGATTTGATTTCGCCTCATCGCTTGGATTTTCAAGGCAGTTTAAAAATTGGCAAAACTTCTCTCAAACAATATTGGCGCAGCCAGTATGATGAGATCGTTGCAGATGATGACCTTATTTTATCGCTTTTATCTTCCGAATTCGAAGGCGTCTTCTCGCCAGTCATTCAAGAGCGTATGGTCAAGTTAGTTTTTATGGAAAATCGTGTTGGAAGTCTCAAAGTTCATTCTACTATTTCCAAAAAGGGGCGCGGGCGCTTTTTGTCGTACATGGCGGAGCAACAAATTCAGAGAATTGAGGATATCAAACAATTTAATGCTGATGGATTTTCTTATCGAGAAGATTTGTCAGAGGATAGGAAAATTGTCTTTGTAAGAAATGTTGACTAAAAAGAGAGTGGGATGAAAATTGGTAAATCATTGTAAAATGATGGTTTACCAATTTTGTCTCCACTTTTTATTTTTAGATAATACATTTAAAAGTTCTATCTCTAGATTTCTTTATTCCCATCTCTGCACACTTGATTAGGGGAATTGCTATCCCTTTGGGTGGAAGGAATAAGAACTTCCCATCAGCCATTGCATAGAACAACTATTACTCAAAAAATGAACCGAGGCTGGGATTTTATCCCAGCCTATTTGACTCTATTTTTACATTCATTTCTCCAATTTATTGTTGTAATTTTAGTAAATTGGAGGTGGAGTTAGCTACTGAAACAGGATATCAAGTTACTTGACAGTGACGTTTAAGCGGATGATAAAAAACAAAGACGTTGATATATCAAAGTTTTTAACTTATTTTTGTATCTTGACAAATCTTCTAATCTATTTTACAATCCAAAATTGTATTATATATATAACACAGAAATACAAATGCAACAACAAGGAGGTTATTTGTTTAATGAAGCAAATAAAAATTTGTCGTTATTCGACATTTGCAGTAGCAGTATTGGCTAGTGTTAGCTTATCAGTAGGAGTATCAGTGTCGGCAGTTGAACCTGCGGAATCTTCTATTTCTAATTCAGTCGCGGTAAGTCAAACAGAGAGCAAGCAGATTCCAACGGTTGACTCATCTTCACAGTTTTCAAAACAAGAGAACACGTCAGCTATTGGAGAAACAACCACTGTGTACAATGTTAAGGGGGTTCAAGAAACTGTCTGGGCTGAGGATGTAAAAGCACCGGCGATATCTGAATTCACAGAAGATACAGAAGACAAAGGTATTTACCGTACAGAATACAAAGAAAATCAAGGCTGGTACGATATTACTAAGGACCAAAACAATGGAATAGATCGTTTGCTTTGTGGTCCTGCAACGGCAGGAAATATGCTTCACTGGTGGTTTGACCAAAACAAAGAAGAGATTGCGCAATTTATAAAAGAGAAACCAAACCAAACCAAACAAAATTGGTGGTAAATGGGGAAACTGCTTTTGATTTACAGGAAGCTATCAACACAAAAAATTCTCAAACGGATAGTGCATTATTTAAATATTTCCGTGAGAAAGTTTTCAAAGATCTTTCGAGCAAAGGTCATGGAATCATGTCGGATATTGCCTTAGATTTATTCATCAATGGTTACCGTATTAATTACGAAAAAGGACAGTATCAAAACCCAACTGATACGACTACAGACAAAGGAAAAGCAATGGCAGGTGCTTTCTTCCAAGATATTTTTAAACGTGGAAGCGAAGCAACACATTTGACGAAGCGCTATGATTTGAAAAATATGGATATTGTCCAATTTGGAGAATTAATCAAACAGGAGTTGAAGTCAGGAAAAGCGTTAGGTTTATCTCATACTTATAACAACAACCATATCAGTCATGTAATCAATGTTTGGGGAGCTGATTTGATAAGTCAGGAAAAATCACTGCCATCTACGTAACAGATTCTGATGCCAATACCAACGTAGGCATGCGTCGTTACCTTGTAGCAGATATTGGACAAGGGGGAAGTGTTTCTGGAAAAGCCATTACAGTTGACAATAAAGGTGCCCAAGTAATCAATCTCTTCACGTTGTCAAGTGGAAAAGAGCAATGGACGAAATATTTCGCTGGAAAGTAATGTATTGAAAGAGTGAAGACTCAAAAAGGGGGGCGATCAGACGCGAATTTAGAAAACAGTAAAATGTTCATCTAGGAACGCTAAGTCAAACTTCACCCGCACGGCAATTTCAGATATTGAGAAACGAGACTTCGTTAAAAAATATCCGCCGTATCACAATCTTCTGTGAAACCGAAAGCAATCATCAGCCCTGTTCAACCACAATATTCAAGGGCAGTAGCAACAGCAAAACCTTCTATTTGGGAACCATCTGACAGTTGGTATGGACGGAAGGTTAGGTTTAACAGTGGATAAAATAGAAATAAGATTTTTGCGGAAAACATCAATCTGCAAAACCAATCCAATAAGAAAGTCATCTTTTGCTTATGTTAAGGCGATGGATGACTTTTTTTATTCTTTTTAACTTTAAAATAAACAGAGACTCGTCTCAAAGGAGCAACCTAACACAAGCTTTAGATAAAAAAGCCAGCCCCCTTTAGGACTGACTAGTGATACGTGACTCATTTAGCTGATAAGAGAACGTTTAGTCTGATATTCTTTATTTGATGGAAGAGATAATCGCTTCCATAGTTGGTCGCAAAGGTTCAACTTCAGACGGTAAAGTTCCGAAAAATAAAGTAATCAATTGTTCATTGATATGAACAATGTAGACATTGATAGCTGTATTCCAAGTTGGGTCGCTGGAGTCGATATATTCAATCAAGTAGGCTTGGTGCTGACCGACAGTAACGGGAGTAAGTTGGGGATTTTCAGAAACGTTGGCAGCATATTCTTGAGCATAAACTGCTAAATCAACGGTATAGCCCGTGGTGGATTGACTAAATACTCCAAAATTGACTTGCTTGTCTATCGACGAATAGTAAGCACTGTTAGGATCTTGGTTGGCATCTTTATTATATTTCCAAATACTCAGAATGGAGGCAGTCAAATGGTTGTTTGGTATAGGAATAGTTTGGTCCAAAACAGCTGCTTTACTTTCAACAGATAGATTCTTCCAGTCTTTTATAGCCGCTTCAAGATATTTTTTTGTTGCCGCTTGATTTTCTTTGGGACTTTGAAAGTTAATTAAGTGATAAGAGTCTCCCTCTTCGTAATAGGAGATATAGACGATATTTTTTATTCCAAATTCAGTAATCGTCTTTTCAATAAGATAGCCTGTTTTTCCTTCAATTGTCGCTTCCTTTGGGATGGCATTTTTTAATTGCTCATTTGTTTGTGAGTTTTTTAAATCGTAAGTCACGAATTCTGCCAAGCTGAGTTGGATGTCGTTTTTTGAAAATTGATGGGCAAAAAAAATAGGCATCTTTCAAAGGGGATTCAAGAGCAATACTATTTTTGGGAGAAGTAACAATTTTTTCAGGATTGTTTTGTTGAGACCAACCTTTTGGGGCTTGAACTGAAAAACGACCGGAATCTGCTACAAATTGCTCTGTACGAATTTCTTGATGATTATTCACAGCATTCAGAGAAGAAGTGATTTCTGGTTTTTCAGATTTGGTGGACTTAGAATCAGTCGACGAACAAGCGGTAAGTGCTAGTAAGCTTAATCCGAGTCCAGCAAGGTAATAGATGTTCTTTTTCATAGACGTTCCTCCTCCATCATCATAGCACAAGACAAAGTGCTTTTCAAGATACAAAAAACCTGATTTAATCAGGTTTTTTGTCGTATGGGATGTCTATTAGTTAGATTTTATTCATTAGACACTATCAATTGTATTTTACCAGCTAGCTTCAGTAGCAACTGGACCTTTTTCAATAGCTGCAAGAAGAGCATCTGCTTGTTTTTCAAGATTTGCAACAACTTCTTCAGTAGGAATGAATTGTCCGTCCATCCAAGCTGAATCGTTGACTTTTGTCATTGTCACTTCATTAATAAATTGTGTACGGATAAATGGAAGAAGGGCGCGATATTGAGCGGCAGCTTGTTCGTGACCACCATTTGCTAAGATAGAGACTGTAGAAAATTTATCGTGAAGAATTGACGGATTATGTGGATCTGACAAATCAAGTGCACGACTCAACCAGTCAAGAGCATTTTTCACGACGCCTGGGATAGCAAAGTTGTAAGTTGGTGAGAAAATCCAGATGGCATCTGCTTCACTAACCAGTTGGCGAGCAGCAGCGATTTCTGGCAACACTGGTGTTTCCAAATCTTGGTTAAACAATGGGAATGTGCTAAGATCAAGGCAAGAAACTTCTGCTTTCCCCTCGAGCGCTTTTTCACCAGCTTTGGCAAATTGTTGTACGAAAGAACCTTTGCGCAGTGAACCAACTAAAAACAATACTTTTGTCATATCTGACTCCTTAAAATAAAAATATTTTTTAAACAATAGTAGTAGCCTACCAAAAATATCGCTAATTAGCAATAGTCTTTGACTTAATTTTTAAATTTTTTCAAAATAGTTGCTAATTGTTCCTGCTCTTCATCAGTTAAAACAGAAAAAATAGAACCGATATTATCGTAATGCTCCGGCAAAATAGCGGCAATCAGTTCTCGACCTTCGGGAGTTAAACTCACACGGAAGGCACGTTTGTCTGACGGATCAGGAACTTTATTGATATAGCCATCGCGAATCATATTTTTTATCACGACGGTCATATTGCCAGAAGTGCTCAAGAGTTTTTCAATTAAATCTTGAATCCGCAAATCTCCCTTGTTGTAGAGTGCCTCCAATACTCCAAATTGAGCAAAGGTAAGATTGTTTTTGGTGATTGTTTCTGCCTCTTGCTTGCGAATGACACCGGCAGCACGGCGGAGTACAACTAGGCTGTGCAATGCTGTTTTGTGTTGTTCTAATGATTGTTCAATTTTATCCATACTACCATTTTAGCGCTAAATCGTGATTTTTTCAATCATAATTATATGGAATTGTGAAAAAATATCGATCTAATTTCAATTGAAAGTATTTTGGGAGAAAAAATTAAAAACCTCTCCGAGAAAGAATAGTAATTCAAGTGAAGTTATAGTATAATATTCTTGATATGAAAAATTCTAGAAGAAGAGAAAATCAATCTGGCTTTCCTATTTGGAAGCAGATGTTTATTGGTTGTTTGATCATACTTATTGTCGTTTTGTTTTCATTCTTCTTTATTTTAGAAGAGACAGCAAAGCCGTTTCAAGAGGCTGAAAATGTGGCTGTGACGATCGCCAAGCAATATGTAGATTTGAATGACATTATTCAGGTAGAGATTTATAATGGCAGTCAGACTTATTACAGTGTGATAGGGCGCAACCAAGACGGTCAAGAATTATTGGTTTTAGTGCCTCAGCAATCATCAGATATCTATGTTTATGATATGGCAAATGGGATTTCTAAGGAAAAAGCAGAGCAAATAGCGAAAGAAAATGGTGCTGACCAAGTTGAAAAATCCACGTTGGGATATGAGAAGAATCGTGCGATTTGGGAAGTCAAGGCTGGAAGAACTTATTATCTGATTGATTTTGAAACAAGTCAGTTGCTCGAAAAGGAGGGAATATGACAAGATTATCCAACCGTGTTCTTGAAACGGAAGAGAGCATAACCTTGGCAACAAGCCAGCGCGCGCGTGACTTGCAGGCGGCAGGAAAAGACATTATTATGTTGACGCTTGGAGAGCCTGATTTTGTGACGCCAAAGCACATTCAGGATGCAGCAATTGCTTCTATTAAAGATGGCAGTGCTAGTTTTTACACTGCTGCTAATGGCTTACCAGCATTGAAGTCTGCTATAGGAAACTATATGGAAAATTTCTATGGCTATAAGGTTGCTCCTAATCAAATCATGGCAGCAACGGGTGCTAAGTTTGTCCTGTATGCCTTTTTTATGTCTATTCTGAATGAAGGAGATGAAGTCATTATTCCGACGCCTTATTGGGTGTCTTATGCAGACCAAATCCAGATGGCACAAGGGAAATCGATCTTTGTCGAGACAAAGGAAGAGCATGATTTTAAAGTTACAGTAGACCAATTGAAAGCTGCTTGGACGCCGAAAGTAAAAGTCCTCTTGATTAATTCACCCTCCAACCCAACTGGTATGATTTATAGTCGAGAAGAATTAGAAGCTATTAGCAACTGGGCAGTTGAAAAAGATATTTTGATATTAGCAGATGATATCTATGGTCGCTTGGTTTACAACGGCGCGACCTTCACCCCGATTTCGACCATTTCTGAAGCCATTCGTGCACAGACCATCGTGGTCAATGGGGTTGCCAAATCCTATGCCATGACAGGCTGGCGCGTGGGCTTTGCAGTGGGAAATCCTGACATTATCGCTGCTATGTCAAAAATCGTCAGCCAAACCACGTCCAACTTGACGACGGTTGCCCAGTATGCAGCCATTGAAGCCTTTACAGGTACACAAGAGCCAATTGAAGACATGCGCCAAGCCTTCGAGGAACGCCTCAATACCATCTATCCTCTGTTAGCAGATATTCCAGGGTTTAAAGTGACGAAGCCACAGGGAGCCTTTTACTTATTCCCGAATGTTAAAAAGGCAATGGAAATGAAGGGATTCACGGATGTGACCGCCTTTACAGAAGCTATTCTAGAAGAAGCAGGTGTTGCTTTGGTAACAGGTGCTGGCTTCGGTGCTCCTGAAAATGTTCGTCTTAGCTATGCGACAGATCTTGACACGCTAAAAGAAGCTATCAAACGTATCAAAGAATACATGGAAAGAGCTTAAGATTAGTTCTGCTATTGACCAAAAAATAAAAAGAAAAGAGAAATCATGACTAGAAAATTAGTAACAATCAGTGCAGTGCCTGAACATGTCGGGCAAGAAGTAACCATCGGTGCTTGGGTTGCCAACAAATCTGGTAAAGGTAAAGTTGCCTTTCTACAACTCCGTGACGGCTCTGCCTTTTTCCAAGCAGTTGCTTTCAAGCCAAACTTTATTGAAAAATTCGGTGATGAAGAAGGGGCCGCTAAATTTGATATCATCAAACGTCTTAGCCAAGAAACTTCTGTCTACGTGACAGGTGTGGTGAAAGAGGATGAACGTTCCAAATTCGGTTATGAACTGGATGTGACGGACCTTGAAGTCATTGGCGAGTCAGTGGATTATCCCATCACTCCAAAAGAGCACGGGACGGACTTTCTCATGGATCATCGTCATTTGTGGCTCCGTTCTCGCCGTCAAAATGCCATCATGCAGATCCGTAACGCGATCTTGATGGCTTCGACAGAATTCTTTGATAAAAATGGTTTTATCAAGTTTGATAGCCCAATCTTGTCAGGAAATGCTGCTGAAAATACGACGGAGCTCTTTGAGACAGACTACTTTGGCAGCCCAGCTTTCTTGAGTCAATCAGGTCAGCTTTACCTTGAAGCTGGGGCTATGGCTCTTGGTCGTGTCTATGACTTTGGTCCTGTTTTCCGTGCCGAAAAATCAAAAACGCGTCGTCACTTGACAGAGTTTTGGATGATGGATGCCGAGTATCCCTTCCTATCACACGATGAATCGCTTGATTTGCAAGAGGCTTATGTAAAAGCTCTCATCCAAGGTGTTTTGGACCGTGCGCCACAAGCCCTTGAAACGCTTGAGCGCGATGTAGAGGCATTGAAACGCTATGTGGCTGAGCCTTTTAAACGTGTTTCTTATGATGATGCTATCTCACTTCTGCAGGAACATGAAGCAGATCAAGATACCGATTATGAACATGTGGAACATGGTGATGACTTTGGCTCACCACATGAAACATGGATTTCAAATTGTTTTGGCGTGCCAACCTTTGTGGTCAACTATCCAGCAAGTTTCAAAGCATTCTACATGAAGCCTGTTCCTGGTAATCCTGAGCGCGTACTTTGTGCGGATCTTTTGGCACCAGAAGGATACGGTGAAATCATTGGTGGCTCTGAACGTGAGACAGACTATGATAAACTCACGGCTAAGATTGAAGAAGAAGGTTTGAATCCAGCAGATTACGATTTCTATCTTGACCTTCGTAAATACGGTTCAGTACCTCACTGTGGATTTGGACTTGGTTTGGAACGGATGGTGACCTTCGTAGCGGGAACCAAGCATATCCGCGAAGCCATTCCATTCCCACGTATGTTGCACCGCATTAAACCTTAAAACAAGAAAAACAGCATCGGATAATTTCCGTGCTGTTTTTCTTTTGTGGTCTTAAGATATTTGCATTTTCCTACCCTAAAAGGAGAAATAATATTGACGTGCACGGTTTAACTGTTACAGCGGAAAAAATAAGTTTTTGTAAGATTGTTTTGCTAATAAAACTTATAAAAAATAGCATTTATTTTTATATCTAATAAGAAAAAAGACAATGAGGATATTGTTGAGGGAAAGAATAATTTTAACCTCTGTATTATTGTATGTATGAAATAGTACGTTGATTTTAATAAAAAAGTGTGATTAAATAATACTCGATACTCCCTTTGGATATTGAAAAAGAATATGAACAACATCACTATTAGGAAAAGAATTCGGAATGATGAAATCAGTTTCGCGTTCTTTTGTGTGTCTTGATAGTGATAAGGAGGTATATATGGAAAAGAAACAGCGATTTTCGCTGAGAAAATATAAGACGGGCATAGCTTCTGTGTTACTTGGGAGTGTCTTTTTAGTTGGTGCACCTACAATTGCAGCACAAGAAAACGCCGAAGTCACTACTGATCCTGTGGAAGTAGTAGAATTAACAAAACTCATGCCAAATGGTTATTATCTAGAAGGGTTTGTTCGTTTTGAAAACGCAAATCAAAGTGATAAAGATCAAGTGCATATTCCATTTGTTGGTTTTAGAGGAGAATTTGAAAACTTAGCAGTTATTGAAGAGGACATCTATCGCTTAAAAGAAAAGCAACAAAAAGGTTTCTACTTTGAAGAATCGGATGTCAAAGATGAGATTTACATCGGAAAACATTTTACTGGACTGGTAATGATCGGATCAGATGTCAATGTGTCAGCAGGCAATTCATTTGATAATGGGCTTCATACGCTTGGAACTTTCCGAAACAAAGATGGTAAATTTATTCTTGAGAAAGATGCTTCAGGAAAAGTAGTACTAGCTATTTCACCAAACGGAGACAACAATCAGGATTTTGTGGCTTTTAAAGCCGTCTTTTTAAGAAAATATCGTGGTCTGAAATCCAGTGTCTATGCTGCAGATGATAAAACATTGAGCCTTCCCTTGTGGGAAAGTGCTGACGCTCAAAACGGAGATAAAAACTTCAACAGTGATGTTCGTTTCCCTAAATCAACAACCTTACTAGAGTTGGAATTTAATGGGAAAGATACTTCGGGAGCGGACTTGCCAGATGGTCGTTACCAATATGTCCTTTCTTACTATTCAGATGTGGTTGGTGGCAAGCAACAAAAAATGATTTTTGATATCGTTGTTGACCGTGAAAAACCAATACTGACAAGCGCAAGTTATGATCCAAAGACCAAGAAATTCAAAGCAGCTGAAGTGCGTGACAAAGGACAAGCGGGTATCTTGCGAGATAGTGTCTTTTATTTGACTAAAAAAGATGGGAAAAACTATACTGTCTCTATCAATGATGCTTATAAATATGTTACAGTTGGGGACAACAAGCAATTTGTTGAACGAGAAAAAGGTGGTTCCTACCTTTTACCTTTGGATAAAGCTAGTCTAGAAGATTTCTATTACATGGTAGAAGATTTTGCTGGAAATATTGCTATTGCTAAAATCAGTCAGCATATGCCAACGTCTCGAGGTCAAGAAACGGTGACATTTGAATTGACAGATGGTGGCTACCAGCATAAGGTAACATTAGTAGATCATCTTGAAATGACATATCAAGATACAGGTTTAGTGACTAATTAATCAACTATTTTAATCAGTGGCCGTAATACTCCACGCAGTGTACTGGCAAAACTTGGTAAAGATGTCAAGATTTCGCCTAACGAAGATGGAAATAAAGATTTTGTTGGTTTCAAAGGTTTGCCAAACAAGACTTATCGAAACTTAAAGGTAGAAGTATTTGCTCAAGAAAACCACTTGATGAAAGATCCTACATGGTCCAGTCAAAAAGGAGCGACAGTTTCACGAGTTGAAACAACTGCCTGAACTGGCACCAGAACAAATGGTAAGAAAGTTCTATCTGGAAACTATATCTATCTCATCAGCTACACCATTGAAAATGGTCAAGAGCAACAGGAACGATTCATGGTTCGTGTCAGCCATCAAAAACCTGTTCTGACGGCTGGAAATTTCCGAAAAGAAGGAGATAAAGAATTCTTCACACCAGACAAACCATTCATCGCCAATCAAGTGGCTATCGTTAGAGAAGAAGTCTTCTATCTTGAGAAAAAGATGGACGTGCTTACCAAATTGAAACGGAAAATGATGTGATTACTGTGGTCGATCGCAAAGTTATGATTGAAAAAAATGCTGATGGTTCCTATACCATTCCTAAAATTGAAGGTGTATTGCCAGCAGATTACTATTACTTAGTAGAGGATGAAGCGGGAAATATTTCCTACAGCAACTTTGCCGTATTGCGTGAGTTGCAAGAAGGTGAAGGGATTTTAAATATCAAGCTTCTCTATAGCAATGTAGCTGAGGATCCAAAATTTGACATTACTTACTTGATTCACGATGAAGCTGGAAATGCTATCGAAAAATTAAACTACTATGATAACAGAACTACCAGCCTTCGTTTGCCATTTGGAAAATACTCAGTGGAATTAGTGTCCTATGATGCCAACGGCGCTGAATTGTTAACACCAAAAACTCTTGCTTTTGAATTGACTAAAGACAAAAAATTCGAACAAGTTCAATTCCAGTTCAGTAAATCAGATTCAGCTCTAGTGAGAATCGTGTTTGACCAAATCCTACCAGAGGGTAGCAAGGTCATGCTACGAGCCCAAGATGGTCAATTAGTTGAACTGGACCAGTCCTTGTATGTGCCATCAGCTTATGGTAAATCTGTGAGAGATGGGCATTATGAAATTCTTGTCGAATTGCCAACAGGATATCGGGTATCAGGTGCACAAAGCCTATAAGCAGTACAAACAGAAGTCGTTGAGATTTTCCTACGGTTGGAAACGGACAGTCACGAAATTGCCCTCCCGGCGCAAACAGGAGATAAACCAGCTGTTACTCTTGCAACCCAGCAGGCGCCAGGAAATAAAGCGGCGCTAGCTTCAACTCAAGAAAAAGGATCTGTCTTGCCACATACTGGGGATAAAGTTAATTTAACATGGACTTTAGTGGGATTGGGAGCATTGATCCTTAGCGCTATCTTTGGTTTCAGAAGAAGAAAATCAAAAAGATAGAGTTAAACTCTAGAACCCCTTTCATAAATTGGTCTCCATGTGTTCATTCTACTGAACATTTGTTATAATAAAGTAAGAAAATGAATGAGGTAAGTAGCATGAAAACGATTCACACAGACAAAGCGCCTGCAGCCGTTGGTCCCTACGTTCAAGGAAAAGTGGTTGGAAACTTCCTTTTTGCCTCTGGTCAAGTGCCCTTGTAGCCAGAAACGGGAGAAGTAGTCGGAGAGACGATTCGAGAGCAAACAGAGCAAGTGTTGAAGAATATTGCAGCAATTTTGACTGAAGCTGGATCTGATTTTGATCATGTTATCAAAACCACTTGCTTCTTGAGCGATATGAATGATTTTGCTGCATTTAACGAAGTTTACGCAACCGCGTTTTAGACTGATTTTCCAGCACGTTCAGCTGTGGAAGTAGCTCGTTTGCCACGTGATGTTAAGGTTGAAATCGAAGTCATTGCTTTAGTGGAAGAGTAATGCGATTGGAGAGTATTAGAAAGGGAAAATGTATGTCTGAGAAATTGCAACTGGTCATTTTGACGGGGATGAGTGGTGCAGGTAAAACTGTCGCCATTCAATCTTTTGAGGACTTGGGTTATTTTACGGTGGATAACATGCCACCTGCCCTTTTACCAAAATTTTTAGAATTGGTTTGTCATAGTAGTGACAACGATAAGATAGCCGTAGTTGTTGATATGCGTAGCCGTTCATTTTTCACGGAAATTCGTGATATTTTGGATGAGTTGGAAGTGGCAGAGGATTTAGATTTTAAAATTCTCTTCTTGGATGCGACCGATAGTGAATTAGTGGCACGTTATAAGGAAACACGGCGCAGCCACCCATTGGCTACGGATGGTCGTGTACTTGCGGGTATTCAGCTAGAGCGAGAGCTGTTAGCCCCACTTAAAAATATGAGCCAAAATGTGATCGATACGACAGAATTAACACCTCGGAGTCTTCGTAAGGAAATCTCAGATCAATTTTCGAATACGGATCAACCGTCTGCCTTTCGTGTGGAAGTTGTTTCCTTTGGTTTCAAATATGGTTTGCCATTAGATGCTGATTTGGTTTTTGATGTGCGTTTCTTACCAAATCCTTACTATCAAGTAGAATTGCGAAATTTGACTGGTTTAGATCAACCTGTTTATGATTATGTCATGAACCATCCGGAGTCAGAAGATTTTTATGGTCATTTGCTGGGCTTAATTGAACCAATTTTGCCGGGCTATCAGAAAGAGGGCAAGTCTGTGTTGACCATTGCTATCGGATGTACTGGTGGTCAGCATCGTAGCGTTGCCTTTGCCAAACGTTTGGCAGATGACTTAGAGAAAAATTGGACGGTCAATCGAAGCCATCGTGATAAGGATCGCCGTAAGGAAACGGTGAATCGCTCATGAGAAAGCCTAAAATAACAATCATAGGTGGGGGAACAGGCATTCCCGTTATCCTCAAAAGTCTGCGGGATAAGGACGTGGATATTACAGCAATTGTCACGGTAGCAGACGACGGGGGGTCATCTGGTGAAATTCGTCAGATTTTACAGATGACGCCTCCAGGGGATTTACGTAATGTTCTTCTGGCCATGAGTGATATGCCAAAATTGTATGAACGAATTTTTCAGTATCGTTTTGCAGAGAATGCTGGTGTTCTAGCAGGACATCCACTAGGAAATCTATTGATTGCTGGTATTTCAGAAATGCAGGGTTCAACCTATAATGCCATGCAACTGCTGTCAAAATTTTTCCATACAACTGGTAAGATTTACCCATCCAGTGAAAATGCTTTGACTCTTCACGCTGTCTTTACAGATGGTCATGAGGTAGTTGGAGAGAGTAAAATCGCAGATTATAAGGGGATGATTGATCATGTCTACGTAACCAATTCCTATAATGACGATGAGCCGACTGCCAGCCGAAAAGTGGTGGATTCCATTCTGCAAAGTGATATGATTGTGCTAGGACCGGGCTCACTCTTTACTTCCATTTTGCCAAATCTGATGATTTCAGAAATTGGTCAGGCTTTAAGAGAAACATCCGCAGATGTTACTTATGTCTGCAATATCATGACGCAGCGCGGGGAGACTGAGTTTTTCACGGACAGCGATCATGTGCGCGTGCTCAATCAACATTTGGGACAAGACGCCATTGATACCGTCTTAGTGAATATTGAGCCGGTGCCACAGGATTATATGGAAACCCATCAGTTTGATGAATATTTGGTGCAGGTGAAGCATGATTTCGCAGGTTTGCAGCAACAAGCTAAGCGTGTCATTTCATCTAATTTCCTTCGTTTGGAAAATGGCGGAGCCTTCCATGATGGTGATTTTGTCGTTGAGGAATTACTGAAAATTATTCAGGTGCGGCCATGAGTTTTACTGTACATGTTAAAGAAGAACTCTTGGTCCAGTCTAAGATGGAAAAAAGTGAATTAGCAGCCATTATCAAATTATCTGGCAGTTTAGGCTTGGCCAGTGGCGGATTGACTCTGTCTATCATGACGGAAAATGCTAAAATTGCCCGTCATATCTATGAAATGCTGCATCAATTTTATGAAGTGAAGGCAGATATTCGCCATCATCAGAAAACCAATTTACGGAAAAACCGTGTTTACACCGTATTTTTGGAAGATGGTGTCAATGATATCCTCAATGATTTGCATTTAGCAGACAACTTTTTTGGACTAGCGACAGGAATTGCTCCTGAGATTTTGGAAAACGATTCTTGGAGTCAGGCTTACTTACGCGGCGCCTTCTTAGCCAGTGGTTCGGTCAAGGATCCTGAAAAAGGACGCTATCAGCTGGAAATTGCCTCGGTTTATAGCGATCACGCTCATGATTTGGCACAGCTTTTGCAGAAATTTTTGTTAGACGCCAAGGTAATAGAGCGCTCCAAAGGGACCATTACTTATTTGCAGCGAGCGGAGGACATCATGGATTTTCTTCTGGTCATTGGAGCTGAAGAGGCTAAAACGGAGTTTGAAAATGTCAAGCTGATGCGGGAAGCGCGGAATGACCTCAATCGGGCTAATAATGCGGAGACAGCTAACATCGCCCGTACAGTAACCGCTAGCATGAAAACTATCAATAATATTGCTAAAATTATGGAAACCATCGGCTTGGATCAACTGCCGGCAGATTTGCAAGAAGTGGCGCAGCTGCGTATTCAGCATCCTGATTTTTCCATTCAGCAATTGGCAGAAATTTTAACCAATCCCATTACAAAAAGTGGCGTCAATCATCGTCTGCGGAAAATTAATAAGATTGCAGATGAAATAGAGCAATAAAAAATGAACCTCAGTTAGATAGATTCTAGCTGAGGTTTTCTTGTTCTCTTAATTGTTTTTGGTGTTGGCGAAGATAGTCCAGTCGTCCATGACAGCCTAATTGCTCTAAAATTCTTGTTGCCATTTGCATCATGGATTTTCCTTTGGTTACTTGCTCAGTCAAATAGCAGTAGTAGCAACCTAGATAGAACGTAAAGAAGACACGGGAGATCAGATTTTGTTCATCGAACCCCTTCTTTTCTAAAACAGTAGCAAATTCATCCATTATATCCTTGCGTTTTTCTAAACAGGCTAGAAATAAGGTGTTAGAGACGATGCTCTCTTCTATAGCAGCAGATGAACCTTGTGAGTATTCCTGAAGATTGTCTGCAATAGGCTTTGCAAATATCATACTATCCTATCTACAAAATAGCTTGATTTTTTGCCATCTATTCCCTCTTTTTTCTATTGTATATATAAAAAATCTGCTAAAATAGCAGTAAATCATGAAAGCGAGATTAACTATGAAAAAGTTAGAAATTTTTGATCAAATTGTAAAAATTATGAAAGAGGACTAGGACTCTTCGACCAAAAAGGATATTGCAGGGGCAAATCCAGAAAGATTCCGCGCACAGATCTCGGAAGATATGTCTGATGACGAATTTCTCTACCTGGCTAAGACCTATCTGGCTAGCTTTGGCATCTTGAGTCATGTGGGTATTTCTTACAAAAGTAGTAAGCCCTATGGTTTTGCCCTTAGAAAACATAAAGATGCACTCTATGTTACTCGGAGTTTACCCTCAACCAACCTAATTAAGGGCGATAAAATTACTCATATAGAGGGGCTGATCATTGAAGATGTCTACCAAAAGCATGTTGATTTTTTTACTAGTAAAAAAGCAGAGCGTCAGTTTCAAGAGTGGGCTTATTTAGTCAAACATGCTGCACACATCACCCTCATCCGTGATGGAGAGAAGCGGGCAGTGCAAGTAGCGGAACCTGTGGATTCTGAACACATTGGCAAGAAATTTGATAGCTACTATCTGAATGAGCAGACCTACTATATGAAAATAGAAAATTTCATGGATGAAGTAGATATTATGGCGCTCTACGATCAAGCTTTTCCAAAACTAGAGAAAGTCGAAAATCTGATCATTGATGTGCGAGTGAACAATGGTGGAACCGATTCACTCTATTTTCCTCTTTTTCAATACTTTTTACCAGCAGGTAAAGTATTTTCTTCCTTAGATGATGATGGGATTGAAAGTGGAATGGAATCGCTTTACACTCCGACAAATGTGGCGCATCGATTGGTCTCCTTTGACTTGTTTTTGAAGCAAGATGGAGTGAGCCAAGAGACTATTGACTTTATTGGTGGTCTGAAAAAAGACATGCTAGAAAATCAAGATAAGGGCTATGTTGTTTATCATCATGATGGCGAATTTTTCCCAGAATTGGTTGGAAAGGAAGACAGTCCCAAGCATGTCTACATCTTATCGGATATAAACTGCGGCTCTTCTGGGGACAACTTTGTTGATACGCTGAAAATGATGCCCAAAGTAACAGTTGTTGGCAGACCGACCTTGGGGATTTTGGATTATTCCAACTGTGCCTTGGTGGATTTTGATCAGTTTGAGATGATTCACCCAACCTCGCGTAATCTCTGTGTGGATTCTGGCAATGGAATGAATGACATCGGTGTCTTGCCTGATATCGAAATCCTTTGGACACCCGATATGATTCATGAGGACAAAGATTTAGCTCTTGTGATGGATTTGATTGAAAAGGGAGAAATTCCTAAGTAGCTGGATCAGTAATTTTATAAGTTTTGTCAAGGTTTTACCTTTACAAGTGCAGCCTTTTCTTGTATAATATTCTTTGTGTGTAATGGACGCACGAAAATACAGTTTATCCGCTGGGTTTAAAAGCACCTAAGATTGACAAAGATAGGAGAAAAAACATGAATCCATTAATCCAAAGCTTGACTGAAGGTCAACTTCGTACTGATATCCCATCATTCCGTCCTGGTGACACTGTTCGCGTTCACGCGAAAGTTGTCGAAGGTAACCGCGAACGTATCCAGATCTTTGAAGGCGTTGTAATCGCTCGTAAAGGTCAAGGTATCTCAGAAATGTACACAGTACGTAAAATTTCTGGCGGTATTGGTGTAGAACGTACATTCCCAATCCACACTCCACGTGTTGATAAAATCGAAGTTGTACGTTACGGTAAAGTACGTCGTGCTAAATTGTACTACTTGCGTGCTCTTCAAGGTAAAGCAGCGCGTATCAAAGAAATCCGTCGTTAATTCAAGATACCAAGGGCGTCTGGAAATCGACAGAAAATTAGAAAACTGCCTTGGGAGATACTCACAAGGCAGTTTGTCTTTTTCTCGAAATGGTCCGCCTGAGTACAATTTGGATTACAAGGTTCTCGAGTGAGAGCCTTTTTATTTTTTGCACAGCTTGTAGGTTGAACTCAATTACCATTCGGATTCTAGCCCCTCGTATGGGATCTTTTTGGCTTTTATTGAAGAGATAATTCCCTACAGTCCATTCGTTGTACGTAACTTTTCAAAAAAATTACAAGTCATTTTCATTGATATACATAGGTACCTATGTTAATGTTTATATAGGAAGCTATGGAAAGGAGTCAAATATGGAAGAAAAACTTAGTATTTCAGTTCTCATCAAACGGGCTAGTTTACAGTTGGAAAAACAGGCAAATGCGATGCTAGCACCGCTTGATTTAACAACATCACAATGTAAGATTTTAAAATATTTGTATCGTCAACCGAATTTATCTGTCAATCAGAAGCAGATTGAGGACCAATTTTCCATGACAAATCCGACAGTTACGGGTATCATTCAGAATCTTGAAAAGAAGGAGCTAGTCTATCGTCAGCCCAATCCCGATGATGCACGGAGTAAGGTTCTAGGATTGACATCCGACAGTTTGGCTTTAAAGTCCGAGCTTGACCATATTTGGCAAACGATTGATAATCAATTTACGAATCCATTGACGGATGAACAAAAAGAAGTACTGCGCCATTTACTTACTAAGTTAGCTGAAGAATGACGCATTCCAAAATAGTTTGAATGGTTTTCGTTTAATATATAGAAAGAAGTAAACTGACATTTGCTATTTAGCTGTGTTGGTTTTTAGATTAGAGAAATATATGTCATCAGAAACACATGATATCCATGGCAAACCCTACAATAGAACTGCCATGTTAATGCTTTTATTGATTGGGACCTTTGCTGGGGTGCTCAATCAAACCAGTTTAGGGACCGCTATTCCGACCTTAATGGAAAGTTTTGATATTCAAATATCTACGGCTCAACAAGCGACAACTTGGTTCCTCTTAACAAATGGGATTATGATTCCAGTATCCGCCTATTTAGCCACGAAATTTTCGACTAAATGGCTCTTTACAGTAGCCTATTCCTTGTTGACCATTGGACTTTTAATTGATTCCTTTGCTCCAACTTCTAATTGGACCATTTTCTTACTTGGTCGCATCATTCAGGCGTCAGCTGTTGGGATTACATGCCTTTGATGCAGGTTGTCATGGTCAATATTTTTCCGCCTGAAAAACGTGGTGCAGCTATGGGAATTAACGGGCTTGTTGTGGCACTTGCGCCGGCTATTGGTCCGACACTTGCTGGTTGGATTTTAAAAGAAAATTTTGTTTTATTTGGGACAGCTTTGGAATGGCGCGCTATTTTCGTTTTACCATTGACGATCTTGATCATCGTAACCTTGCTTAGTCCATTTGTACTACATGATGTGGTTCCAAATCGACCTATTACGCTGGATTTTCTATCATTAGTGTTGTCTATTATTGGTTTTGGTACTTTCTTGTGGGGCTTTACAAACGTTGCCTCTGATGGTTGGAGCAATTTTAGTCATGTCATTCTACCAATTTTCATTGGTGTGGTGGTGATCGCTCTGTTTATGATGCGCCAATTAAAATTGGAAAAACCATTCCTAGATGTTCAGGTCTTTAAAGTCAAACAATTCTCCGTTACAACTGCGGCGATTGCTCTTTCAATGATGGCCATGATGGGTGTTGAAATGATGCTGCCTTTGTATTTGCAAAATGTTCATGGATTATCTGCTCTTGATTCTGGACTTGTCTTACTTCCAGGCGCTTTGGTGACAGGTATTGTGGCGCCAATTGCGGGACGTGTGTACGATAAAGTTGGTGCTCGCCGCATGACAATCGTTGGATTCACCATTCTGGGTATCGCGACAGTTCCCTTTGTTTTTTTGACGGCAAGTACTGCCGATCATTTTATCACACTCCTGTATGCTGTACGCATGTTTGGAATTGGGATGATTATGATGCCTTTGACGGCCAGCGCTATGAGCGCCTTGCCTCCGCGTGAAGTGGCTCACGGAACAGCTGCCAATAATACTGTTCGTCAAATTGCTTCAGCTATTGTTGTTGCCCTTTTGTCCAGTGTCACACAAAATATCATTTCCAATAATACACCTGCTAAGACTTTGCTGACTAAAAATCCTTTAGCCTACGCTGAGAAGATGATTGATGCCAGCCTTACTGGTTTTCATGTGTCTTTCATCCTCGGATTTAGTTTTGCAGTGATTGGTGTTGTCGTAGCACTCATGCTTCATCGCGGGAAAGTCATTGAGAAAGATGGAGGAGTATCATTATGATGATCTTTATTATTATAGTTGCAACCAGTTCAGTTTTTGCCTCTTGGATGCTGGTTGAAAAAACGGGATTACGCTATCTATTGGGGACCATTTCTATGGTGGTATTTATGACTTCGATTGCCCTTTTGACGGATCATTTCACTCATCATACTGGAATGGTGGTGAAAACTAGCGAGACTACAAAAGAAATCTACTCAGCAGCGGGTTCTGAATCTCCCTTTGGTCTCCTGATTCAACAAGAAGTGGGTACAGATTCGGATAATTATGTGCTGGTCTATCGCGATAAAGAAGAGGATCAAGAAGCAAAGGCGCATTTTGTTCCTAAGAAAGATGAGCCTATCGAGTCTGTCAAACAAAGAAAGGGTTACCTATCAAGAAGCCGATGTCGACAAAGCAACTGTCACCACAGTGACAAAACGCTATGTTTGGAAATCAGATGTTGCAAAGCTCTTATATGGTTTTGGTAGCGAAGAGGGAGAGCTTGTTTCACGTGAGATTACATCAACCGTTCCCAAGGATAGTTGGATAGTTGTTTCCAAGGAACAAGCAGAGTGATTACCAGAATTGGCTCAAAAAGCTCTGCTATTATCCTAAAAATGAAAAAATATAGTACAATAGGAAAATAGAAAGCGAGAGAGCTATGTCAGAAATAAAGAAAAAAATTCCGTCTGTGATGTCGGATTTATGACAAGAAATTGTTGAGGGACCAGAGGCGATCCGTAAGTGTAGCGGTATCAATATTTATGGACGTCGTATCCGTTCGATTCTGTTTACGACAGACGTGGCCATCATTGCAAATCACAATGCAGATGCTATTTTAGCGGTTTATCCTTTTACACCGAATCCTGCCATTTTGAAATCAATCATGATGGTGGCATCCGTTCCTATCTTGGCAAGTGTCGGGGGTGGTTTGACGCGTGGGACTCGCTCTGCCAATATGAGTCTTTTTTCCGAGTCTGAGGGTGCTTTTGCGGTAGTAGTGAACGGACCGACAACGGTTAAAACGATTGGAAAAATCAACAGCATGGTGGACGTTCCTATTATTTACACAGTTGTTTCGGAGAACTCGGATATTGATGCTCGGATTAAGGCAGAAGTGGATATTTTGAACGTCAGCTGCGGTACAGAAATTCCAAGAGTAGTGGCTAAAATCCGTGAGCAGTATCCTGATTTTCCAATTATCGCAACCGGTGGCCCAACGCCAGAAAGCATTGAGGCAGTGATTGCTGCGGGCGCTAATGCGGTGACCTACCCCCCCACCAAGTAACGGAGAATTGTTCAAGAAAAAGATGGAAAAATACCGACACTAACGCCAATAATAATGCAAGTGATTGTCAGGTACTAGCGCAGGCTTCCTCTTCAGGAGAAAGCCTGTTGATTTTTATAGTGGCGCCAGATAGGATGGACAACGCTATTGTTCACGAATTCTGATAATTTGTCAGGGTCGCTTGCGTATAAGTGTTAGATGCATTTTTAAACTGGCATTGAGGTTGTTGCGAAGGATTGAGGGGAAACTTTTCTATTAGGTGATTGAGTGTGATATCAGAAATGGTCCCTAAACGTTTATTTGATTAAGTAGTGCTATGTTTTGCAATCTAGGTATTCAGTTATTATCAGGCAATGTTTGAAAAAGTCTGTGTAAAGGTTTATAATTTAAATGCCTTTCTTTATTTATTGTTCTTGCTTTCTCAAATTTACTATGATAGAATTGTTAGGCTACTTCCCTTAGTTAAATGGATATAACAAATTCCTCCTAAGAATTAGTTGTTGGTTCGATTCCAGCAGGGGAGATTGATATATACCAAAACCCTTGTTTTACAAGGTTTTTTAGTATTTTTTTAAAAGTCTTACACGAAAAGAGCGCCACAATTGTATGTTGGCGCTTGAGTTTTATTTTGGGATCTTCGTTTTTAAGGCTTTCTTGAAAACGGTGATTTGAAGTGGTAGGGCATCGCTTTTGTCACCGTCAATGCGAGAAAATGGAATGGTGCGTTTGCTGGAAGAAAGGGAGTAGATGGTTAGCTCATTGGTATCGAAGTGGTACATTTCAGTGAAATCTTCAAATTGCCCCTTGCGTATCTTTTTCAAATGCCACAGTAATTTCCAGAGATGAATTTCTTTAAGAGAAAAGACGCGGATGAGTCCATCGTTATAGGAAACATCAGGTGCAGGAACTTGAAATCCTGCTATGGTACTTGTTAGAGTGATCAATAAAAGCTTGGTTTTCAGCATCTTGGTGTAGCCTTGATGAAGTACTTGGATGCGATAGGATTTGTTGTGGCGTATAACTTTGTAAGCATCTTTGACATAAGCTAGAGGACCTAGTTTCCGTTTTGCTTGCGAGGTCACACCTGCAGCAATATCCGCGAGAATTCCTAAGGTCAAGCTAGAAATCATATAGGTATCGTTGACTTTTGCTAAATCAAACTCGGTCGTCTCACCAGAGAGCAAATTTTCCAAGGCTGCCTCCAGTTGAAGAGGGATTCCAAGGGCTTTGGCGAAATTATTGATAGTTCCAGTCGGGATGATGCCGATAACGCTGTGACCGCCCCCCTCGTAGACGCCGCCGCAAATTTTATTGATAGTCCCATCGCCACCAAGCGGAATCACCATGTCTACCTTTTCCAGCGTAGCTTTTTTTGCTAAATCAAAGGCTTCTTGTGGACTTTTAGGTTGTACGAAGAGAAGGTTTTCTTCTGTGAAACCATTTCTTAGAAAGAATGATTTCATTTGTTGAATCACAATATCCTTATCTTGATTTCCAGATGTAGGATTATAAAATACAGCAATTCGTTTCATAAAAAAACCTTTCTACTCTAGTTACTGATAGATGCTAGCCTTGCGATTGCAGAGATGGGCGATGACCATTACTGGAGCGTAGAGGAGGATGTATTGGTATCCAAATACTTCGCAGGCAATGAAAATTGGGGCAATAAGTGTATTAGTAGCGGAGCCAAAAACAGCCATATAGCCTAGACCAGCAGCTAATGCTAGAGGAAGACCCAGAAATTGAGCCATGATTACTCCAGCGCTTGCTCCTATGGCAAAGAGTGGCGTCACCTCACCACCTTGAAATCCTATAGCTAGGGTTAGACAGGTCAAGATAATTTTTAAGAGCCAATCATAAGCTAATACTTCTTGACTATTTAAACTGGCATCAATCAAATTGGTTCCAAGTCCTGCATATCTTCCTTGGAAAAGGAGTATCATCAAGATGGACAGTCCAATACCACCTAGGAAAATTTTTAGAAAGGGATTTGGCACCCATTTTTCCAAATAAAATTTAGATTTTTTCAATAGGAAAATAAACATTCTTCCAATATAACCAAAGGCAATGCCCAGTAAAAGAAGAGCTAACCACTGCTGACTGCTTATTGTTACAAAATCAAGTGGATGCGTAAACTTTTCCAAACCAAGTAAATGGGAAGTTTGGCTAGCTGTCAGTGCTGCAATGAGAGCAGGAAGAGTCATCCACCATTTTGGCTTGTAGAGTTTCAAGACTTCAAAAGCAAAGAAAAATGCGGCAAGAGGTGTTTGAAATAGCCCAGCAAAACCAGCGGCAATCCCTATGACGAGGAAAATCTGAGAAGAATCTTCTAGCTTAAAGCGTTTGCCAATCTGATGAGAAAGTGTAGCACCAATCTGAACAGCAACTCCTTCACGCCCGGCAGAACCTCCAAAGAGGTGAGTCAACCAAGTTGAAATAGCCACTAAAGGAACCAAACGCAATGGAATATGGTTGTTTTCTTTACGACCAGTAGCCAGCACAAGTCCCATTCCTTTTTGAAGAGATAGTCCCAAACGATGGTAAAACCAGATAATTACGAGACCAACTACTCCCAAAAAAGGGATAAGCCAGAGGAAGTAGTGGCTGCGAAATTCTCCGATGAAAAGCAGAACGCGTCCGAAAATAGTATTGACTACCCCAACGCTTACTCCAATGAATAAGCTGGAAAAGAGGATAAGGAATGCGTATTTAATTTTCAAACTGGTTCTCCTTGAAATGCCATTTTTATTTCATTAGTATAGCAAAAAAGAAGTGGTTTGACCACCTCTTCAATAGTTTACCAGCTGGCTTTCTTCACACCCGGAAGTTGCCCTTTATGAGCCAACTCACGGAAAGTAATACGGCTGACACCAAATTTACGCATGTAAGCATGTGGACGTCCATCCGTCATATCACGGTTTTTCAAACGATTAGGGTTTGAATCACGTGGCAATTTACGGAGGGCTTCATAGTCGCCTTTTTCTTTTAATTCACGGCGCAATTCTGCATATTGTTCAATGAGTTTGACTTGTTTGTGGTAACGGGCAATTTTAGATTTTTTAGCCATGGGAATCTCCTTTTAAAATGTATTTAACTAGTTAAGTATAACATGTTTGAAAAAAATACAAGAAAAAACGATGAAAAATCATCGTTTCATTATTAGCCCAGTGCTGCCACCAAATCGGTCGCAAATTTTTCCAAGTTCGCAATATCTTCGTCTTCCGCTGCCAAGTCTACTTTTACATTTTCAGCACCTTTTTTAGCGCCGCAAGAAGCAAACATAGCGTCAAAATCATCTACCGCGCTGCAGAAATCATCGTAGAATGTATCGCCAGATCCACAGACACCATAGATTTTACCTGTCAAATCCAAATCCGCCAAATCTGTATAGAAGTCAACAATTTCATCAGGCAATTCGCCATCTCCACCATATGAGTAGGTGTAGCTCGCCACAACGATGATGTCCGCTTCTAAGATTTCTTCGGTTTCTACTGTTGTACATTCGTCGTTATGGACTTCAAGTCCCAATTCTTCTAATTTACTTGCGACGATATCCGCAATTTCTTCAGTATTACCAGTCATGCTGGCATAGACAATTTTTGCGAGTGCCATGATTTCCTCCATAAAATGAAACATAAAATTACTAGATAACCCATTATAGCATATTTTCAGGTTTTTCAACAAACGACTTTCAAAGCAATCCAGCAAAAATAAAGGGAAATATGTTAAAATAAGAGGATGACCAAAAGAAAGAATAAAGAATGATCAGGGAAAGTGAGAATGTTATGTCTGTATTTGAAGAGATGTTAGCCAAAATAAATGAATTTGAGACCATTATTATCCATCGTCACCAGCGACCAGATCCAGATGCTATTGGTAGTCAAATGGGACTCAAGGCTATTCTGGAGAAAAATTTTCCTGAGAAACGCATTTTAGCAACAGGCTTTCAGGAGCCTACACTTGCGTGGATGGCGGAAATGGATCAGGTTTTGGATGCGGATTACAAAGGAACTCTCGTCATTGTAACAGACACCGCTAATACTGAACGAATTGATGATGAGCGGTACAATCTGGGTGATTTTTTAATAAAGATTGACCATCATCCAAATGATGATGCTTATGGAGATTTACTGTGGGTGGACACAAGGGCTAGTTCGGCCAGTGAAATCATCACCCAATTTGCGCAAGAGATGAAGCTAACCTTAACTGATCAAGCAGCGGCGCTTCTGTATGCAGGAATCGTGGGAGATACCGGACGTTTTCTCTATCCTGCAACGACCAGTCGTACTTTTCAAGTAGCAGCTTATTTGCAGACCTTTGATGTGGATTTTGCAAGTATTTCTCGTCGTATGGATGAGATGAACAGCCGTGTTGCTAAGCTCATGGGCTATGTGTATGATCATTTGGAAATTGATGAAAACGGGGCAGCGCGTGTCTTATTAACGCAAGAGACGTTGGTACACTATCAAGTGACGGATGCTGATACAGCAGGTATTGTCAGCTCACCAGGTCGCATGTCTGATGTCAAAACATGGGCGATTTTTGTGGAGCAAGTGGATGGCTCTTACCGTGTTCGTCTGCGCAGCAAGACAGTACCAATTAATGAAATTGCTAAGCGTCATGGAGGTGGCGGACATCCTCTTGCCAGCGGAGCCAATTCCTATTCCTTAGAAGAAAATGATGCAATCTACAAAGAAATCAAAGAGGCGGTGGCGCATGGAAGCAAATAGTCGCTCCGTCCGGCTGATGGGGACTGTAATTGAGGTCAAGATTTGGCATGAAAACCCTGAGCCCATTTTGGATCAGGTGGAAGAAATGCTCTATCTGTATAAGAACCGTTTTTCAGCCAATGACTTGACTTCTGAACTCATGGAAGTTAATCTCAACGCAGGTGTTCAGCCAGTTCCCGTTGCGCCAGACCTCTATGAACTGATTGCGCTCGGTAAGGAGCATACCTGTGCACCAAACAGTCATCTCAATATTGCCATTGGCCCCTTGGTGCAGGCCTGGAGGATTGGTTTTTCGGATGCACAGGTGCCTGACCAAGAAACCATTGATAGAGCACTGGAACTCATCCGTCCAGAGGATATTGAATTAGATCCTGAATTTCAACAGGTTTATTTGAAAAAACAAGGGATGTTGATTGATCTCGGGGCTCTTGCCAAAGGATATATTGCAGATCGAGTTGTTGATTTCCTCAAGCGTGTTGGTATCCAACAAGGTCTCATTAATTTAGGTGGGAATGTCTTGACCTTCGGAAAAGCTAGTCACAATGAAGATGGGCTATGGCGTATTGGTATTCAGAATCCGACTATGCCACGGGGGAATAACATTGCTGTTATTAAAACCGGTGAGGAATCAGTTGTCACCTCTGGTATTTACGAACGCACCTTTGAGGTTGAAGGCAAGACCTATCATCATATTTTCGATAGCCAGACCGGCTATCCTGTTGAAAGCGATGTAGCAAGTATCACCATTGTCTCTCAAAAATCAATAGATGGCGAAATTTGGACAACTAGACTTTTTGGATGTTCTGTTCGTGATATCCTTGAAGAAGTCAATCAAGTGGAAGCTATTGAAGTTATTGTGGTTACCAAAGATCAAAAAATGTTTTGTACTCAAGGGTTACGAGAACGTTTTATGTAAGAGAAATAAAAAAAGAAAGGGGAAAACATGAGATTGTTGGCACTGGCTGGGACTAACTCTGTCTCCTCCACCAATCGCCAAATGATTGCTTGGATAGCAAAAGAATGCAAAGAAGTAGAGGTGGTAGACCTAGATTTTCTACCACTTTTTGATGGTTCAAAGGTTCAAGATAGTAGTGTAGACGATTTCATTTCTGTCATCAAAGAAGCAGATGGATTGATCATTTCAACGCCCGAATACGATCATTCTGCACCTGCAGTTTTGCTAAATGCACTAGCTTGGTTGACAAACGAGCAAAACCATTTATGGAGAAAACCAATTTTCTTGCTCAGTGCGTCTTACGGTAGGTTGGGCGGCATTCGTGCGCTCGAACAATTGCGTCAAGTACTGACGTCAGATACCGTACAAGCATACGTTTTTTATCAGACCTTTAGCTTATCTCAGTCACTACAGGCTTTTGACAAAATTGGACAATTGTTAAATGATGGTGTGGCGGCTAGGCTGAAAAAGAATTTGCGGGAATTCCTATCAACTATAGATTCAAAAGGAGGACCGTTAGCATGAATATTCTTGGGATAGCGGGCTCTCTTATAGAAGCTCCATCACAAACAGCATTATTTAAGAATATACAGAAAAATCTGAGTGATCCTATTGAGTTCAACTTGATAGATATTGAAGGCATTCCATTGTTCAGCCGTGAAAAGTACTGGGAAGATGCTGACAAGTTAGTCCAAATCAACGAACTTATTTCGCGAGCTGATGCGGTTATTTTATCAGTAGCTGAATGCAATCGAACCATTGAACCAGCTTTGAAGAGTGCCTTGGAGTGGCTATCCTATCAGATTCATCCTCTTCGAGATAAGCCTGTTATGCTCATCGGTTCCTCGTCTGATTTCTATGGGACGGCTTATGCGCAACCCATTATCCGACAAATTTTAGCAGCACCGGGAGTTGGTGCGCATGTTTTTTCAGGGCATGAGTTTTTGCTGGGTCATGCAGTTCAAGCTTTTGATGAACAAGGCATCCTAATAGAAACAAAGACGTCTGATTTTTTAGTGGCTTGTTTACAAGATTTTCTGGCTTTTAGCCAAGCCAGCATTTCTGCCAAAGAAGGAAAGAGATCAGCGCAGCCTATTGTCTTAAAAGAAAATGAAGAGCATCCTATCACTGAGGAAGACAGTGAATGGTTGAAACCATATATTATAGAAAATAGCTCTGAGACACTATCCATCGTCCAGACGGATACAGATGCTGGAGCCTCTGAGCGTGACGATCATGTCATTGTGCCAGATGACCTGACAACAGATGCAGATAGTGGTGCCTCCATTTCCTAAAAAAAAATAAAACTTTTTCTTGCAATATCAGGCATAATCTGGTATAATAAACGAGTTATAATCTATGGCTCGAAAAGAGACCATGGCAGAAAGGAATTTTTTTAAAGATGAGAAAAGACATTCATCCTGAATATCGCCCTGTTGTCTTCTTGGACACAACTACTGGTTACCAATTCCTTAGCGGTTCTACTAAGAACTCTAATGAAACGGTTGAATTTGAAGGTGAAACATACCCACTTATCCGTGTGGAGATTTCATCAGACTCACACCCATTCTATACTGGACGTCAAAAGTTCACTCAAGCAGATGGACGCGTGGACCGTTTCAACAAAAAATACGGTCTTGCAGACAAAAACGCTGCAAAATAAAAAAAGAATTAACAGCCACTCCTTTTACGAGGAGTGGTTTCTTTTTTGTTTTGATTCGATATGGAATAAGCAAATCTATTAAATTTTTGCTATAATGTACCTAGAATTATTTTGCAGAAGGTATGAGGAATTTCATGTCGAGAGTGAAGGGCTCTATTGAGAGTCGAATTGATTATAGCTTGATTTTGCCAGTCTTTTTTTTACTAGTCATTGGGATTGTTTCAGTTTATATTGCTGTTAGTCAGGACTATCCAGAACGTATTTTTTCAGTCGTTGGCCAGCAGTTGATGTGGGTAATGCTAGGAATTGTCTTATCGGGCTTGGTTATGTTTTTCAACACCAAGTTTCTTTGGAAAATGACCCCATTCCTCTACCTATTGGGGATTGCTCTCATGATTTTGCCACTCTATTTTTACAGTCCAAGTTTAGTGGCATCAACAGGTGCCCAAAACTGGATTACGATTAATGGAGTCACTCTGTTTCAACCTTCGGAGTTTATGAAAATTTCTTACATTATCATGATGGCGCGTGCAATTGTGAGTTTTCATAAACGGTATCCCCAGCCCGCAGTAAAAGAGGATTTTCTTTTATTAGGTTATTTACTTCTATACACTCTGCCTGCATTAATCTTGCTTTACTTGCAAAGTGACCTTGGGACCGCCTTGGTATTTTTGGCTATTTTTGCTGGTATGACCCTCTTGTCAGGTGTTTCGTGGAAAATTCTCGCGCCTGTCGTGATGGTTGGTGTTGTTGGGTTGATTGGATTTTTGGTGTTTTTCTTATCACCAAATGGAACTAGTCTTTTGCATGATTTAGGAATGCCAACCTATCAGATTAATCGAATTACAGCCTGGCTAGATCCGTTTCGAAATGCTCGGTCAACAACTTATCAGCAGGCGCAAAGTTTGATTGCTATTGGTAGTGGAGGATTGAAGGGGATTGGTTTTAACCAGACTAATTTGCTCATTCCTGTGCGAGAAAGTGATATGATTTTCACGGTCATCGGTGAAGACTTTGGTTTTATAGGTGGTGTCGCCTTGATTGGTCTTTATCTCCTGTTGATTTACCGCATGCTCCGAATCACGCTCAAGTCCAATAATCGCTTTTATACTTATATTTCAACTGGCTATATCATGATGGTGCTTTTCCATGTGTTTGAAAATATTGGCGCAGCAACGGGACTATTGCCTTTGACTGGTATTCCTCTACCTTTCATTTCACAAGGGGGATCGTCCATGATTTCTAATTTAATTGGCGTAGGTTTGGTACTATCCATGAGTTACCAGCACCATCTCTTAGAAGAAAAACGCCGCAATAAATCACGTGCATACAAAAAAATCACAATCAAACGTGTAGAAAGTTAGGTGGTTCTATGACAAAAGTAGCAGTTCTTTTAGCAAACGGCTTTGAAGAAATCGAAGCTCTCACTCAGGTCGATGTTTTCCGTCGCGCAGAAATCGAGTGTGATATGATTGGCTTGACAAGTCAGCAAGTTGTTGGTTCACACGACATCCTCGTTCTTGCGGATAAGGTATTTGATGGAGATTTGTCAGCTTATGACATGATTGTCCTTCCTGGTGGTCTTCCTGGTGCAAGCAATCTCCGTGACCATAATGGTTTGATTAGAGAGTTGCAAGCAGCTGCTCAATCTGACAAGTATGTGGCAGCCATTTGTGCAGCACCGATCGTGCTGGATCGTGCGGGACTACTTGATGGCAAAAATTATACCTGTTTCCCTGACCAAGAAGAGGAAATAAAATCTGGAAACCATGTAGAAGAAATTGTCGTTGTGGATGGCAATATTATCACCAGTCGCGGTGCCGGAACGAGTTTGGCATTTGTTTACAAATTAGTGGACCTCTTGGGTGGCGACGGTAAAGCATTATCAGAGCGTATGGTCTACAATGAATTATTCAAGTAATCTACTAAGAAAGGTCTGGTCGGACCTTTCTTTTAATTAGGAAAAATCTGGAAAATATGATATAATAGAGGGCACTATTATGGCGTGTTGTGCGCTTGAAAAGGAAGTAACATGACAGAAGAAATCAAAGATTTAAAGGAAAAAGCTCAGGAATATGATGCCAGTCAGATTCAGGTTTTGGAAGGCCTAGAAGCTGTTCGCCTACGTCCAGGGATGTATATTGGTTCCACTTCAAAAGAAGGATTGCATCATTTGGTATGGGAAATAGTCGATAATTCGATTGACGAAGCTTTGGCCGGATTTGCGACCCACATTGAGCTCTTCATCGAAGAAGACAATTCCATTACAGTTGTTGATGATGGACGCGGGATTCCTGTTGATATTCAAGAAAAAACAGGTCGTCCAGCGGTTGAGACAGTATTCACTGTGCTTCATGCTGGAGGAAAATTCGGCGGTGGTGGCTACAAAGTTTCTGGTGGTCTCCATGGGGTTGGTTCTTCCGTTGTAAATGCGCTTTCGACTCAATTGGATGTAAAAGTGCATAAGAATGGTCAGATCCATTTCCAAGAATACCGTCGTGGTGAAGTTGTCGCTGACTTGGCAATTATTGGTGAGACGGACCAACATGGAACGACCGTTCACTTCACACCAGATCCTGAAATCTTTACAGAAACGACTGAATTTGATTTTGCTAAACTCAACAAGCGCGTTCAAGAATTAGCCTTTTTGAATCGTGGATTGCGCCTGTCTATTACTGACAAACGTCAAGGTTTGGAACAAACCAAAGAATATCACTATGAAGGTGGGATTGCTTCCTATGTTGAATATCTCAATGAAAACAAGGATGTGATTTTTGAGAAACCTATCTATACAGATGGTGAAATGGACGATATCACAGTCGAAGTGGCTATGCAGTATACCACGTCTTACCATGAAAATGTAGTCAGCTTTGCTAATAATATCCACACTCATGAGGGTGGAACACATGAACAAGGTTTCCGTACAGCCTTGACACGTGTCATCAATGATTATGCCAAGAAAAATAAAATCCTCAAAGAAAATGAGGATAATTTGACAGGTGAGGATGTACGTGAAGGATTGACTGCAGTTATTTCTGTCAAACACCCAAATCCTCAGTTTGAAGGACAAACTAAAACAAAACTTGGAAATAGCGAAGTCGTTAAAATTACCAATCGCCTGTTTTCTGAAGCCTTTAGTGATTTCCTTTTGGAAAATCCACAAGTGGCTCGTCGTATTGTCGAAAAAGGGATTTTAGCAAGTAAAGCTCGTATCGCAGCTAAGCGTGCGCGTGAGGTAACCCGTAAAAAATCAGGTTTAGAAATTTCCAATCTTCCTGGTAAATTAGCAGATTGCTCTTCAAATAACCCGAGTCAAACTGAACTTTTCATCGTTGAGGGGGATTCTGCCGGTGGTTCAGCTAAATCAGGTCGTAACCGTGAATTCCAAGCTATCTTGCCAATTCGCGGTAAAATTCTCAACGTTGAAAAAGCTAGCATGGATAAAATTCTTGCAAACGAAGAAATTCGCAGTCTCTTCACTGCAATGGGAACTGGTTTTGGTGCAGAATTTGATGTGTCTAAGGTTCGTTATCAAAAATTGGTGATCATGACCGATGCCGATGTCGATGGAGCCCACATTCGTACACTTTTGCTGACTCTTTTTTACCGTTACATGCGTCCAATCGTGGAAGCAGGATATGTTTACATTGCCCAACCACCTATTTATGGTGTGAAAGTGGGAAGTGAAATCAAAGAATATATTCAACCTGGCGTTGACCAAGAAGAGCAATTGCAGGCCGCTTTGGAGCGCTTTAGTGAAGGTAGATCTAAGCCAACTATTCAGCGTTATAAAGGTTTGGGAGAAATGGATGACCACCAATTATGGGATACCACTATGAATCCTGACAATCGTCTGATGGCACGTGTTTCTGTTGATGATGCAGCGGAAGCGGATAAGATTTTTGATATGCTGATGGGAGATAAAGTTGAACCTCGTCGGGAATTTATCGAAGAAAATGCTGTTTATTCAACACTTGACGTCTAAAAATCTGAAAAAACAAGTGCAAGTACTGGAAAAGTGTGGTATAATAAGGCGATATTTTCCAGTAAATATTAATATCGAAGGAGATTTACATGTCAGGTGTATCTAGTGGAACAATTGTCTTAATTATTACGATTGTTGTTATCTTAATTATTGCGTACATCGCTGCCCTCATCGTTCGTAAAAGCAATTCTAGTCGTCTTGCTGCTTTGGAAGATCGTAAAGAAGAGCTTTTTAACCTTCCAGTCAATGACGAAGTAGAAGCAGTGAAAAGCCTACATTTGATTGGTCAAAGTCAAGTGACTTTCCGCGAATGGAACCAAAAGTGGGTTGACTTATCATTCAATTCATTTGCGGATATTGAAAATCATATCTTTGAGGCTGAGGGATACAATAACGCTTTTCGTTTCGTTAGTGCAAAAAATGCTATCGAAAGCATCGAAAGCCAAATTGATCTTATCGAAGAAGACATTCATTCTATCCGTCATAGTTTGTTGGAATTGAAAGAACAAGAAGAAAAAAATTCAGGTCGTGTCAAACATGCTTTGGATTTATTTGATGCCTTACAGGACTCTGTTCGCGAACATGCCGACAGCTATGGTGAGACTTTACCAGAAATTGAAAAACAACTCAAAAATATCGAAGTTGAATTTTCTGAGTTTGTGATGTTGAATTCATCAGGCGATCCAATTGAAGCTTCTGAAATCCTAGATAAGACAGAAGAACATATGATTGCTCTTAACCAAATCATGGATCGTATTCCAGCGCTGGTAGAAAAAGTTGATGTCAGCTTCCCAGACCAATTGGATGATTTGGAATCTGGTTACCGTAAATTAGTAGAACAAAATTACCTCTTTACAGAAACTGATATTGAGTCTCAATTCCAAGAAGTTCGTGTTGCTATCCGTGAAAATACTGCCCTCATCGTATCCTTTGATTTAGATGCAGCAGAAGCGGAAAATGCGGCGGTGCAAGAACGAATTGATCACCTTTATCAACTCTTTAATAAAGAAATTGAAGCACATCGGGCAGCTAGCAAATTGAGTACGACTCTTCCTAAATTCTTGGAGCATACTCTTCAAAATACCAATAACTTGATATCTGAAGTAGAACGTTTAAGTCAACGTTATTTATTGGCAGAAAGCAAACTTTCTCGCATTCATCACTTATCTAATCGCCTATCTTCGCTTGAGTTAGACATTAAAGAGAGTGTTGAAGAAGTGAAACACCCACAGATTGCTTACTCTATCTTGGAAGACCGCATGGATCATGCCTCTATCACATTAAAAGATATGGAAGAAGAGCAACTGGTTCTTGCTGAATATCTTGAATCTCAAGAAGCTTCCGAAAACAATGCTCGTAACAAAGCTGCCCTTTACATCAATAAGTTGCATACACTTAAACGCTACATGGAAAAACGTAATTTACCTGGTATTCCAGAGAGTTTTCTTTCAACTTTTTTCCGTACGAGCGATCATGTCGAAGCTTTGCTTGCTGAGTTGGATTATAAGCGTATCAACGTGGAAATCACAAATCGCTTGCTAGAAAGTGCGACATATGATATCAATGAATTGGAAGAGATTGCTTACAATATTGTTCAAAATGCAACATTAACAGAGCAGTTGCTGCAATATTCTAATCGTTATCGCTCATTTGATCAGAGCATTCAAAAAGCTTTTGATCGTTCATTGGCTATTTTCGAGAAAGAATATGACTATCAGGCTGCCTTCGAAGAAATCTCATTTGCTCTTGAAACAGTTGAACCTGGAGTAACAGAGCGTTTTGTAAACTCTTACGAGAAAACGCGTGAGATGATTCGTTATTAAAAAAAAGCCCAAGGGCTTTTTTTTATTTTGTAAATAGAGATGATTTTGGTACAATTGAGCAAATACAAAAGGACATAGGAGGCGATATGGAAGTAAAGGGTTTATTGGTCGTGGACGTGGATAGTACACTCATCATGGAAGAAGGCATTGATTTATTAGGAGAAGAGGCAGGTGTAGGTCAGCAAGTGGCGCAAATAACAGAGCGCGCTATGCAAGGGGAAATGGATTTTAGGGAGGCGCTGGAGGCGCGAGTATCTTTATTGAAAGGCTTAGAAGTAGATATTTTTGATAAGATTGCTCAGCGAATCCATTTTACTTCTGGTGCTAAGCAATTGGTCAATACACTGCATCAAATGGGTTACAAAGTTGGTCTAGTATCAGGAGGATTTCATGAAACCATAGACCCTCTGGCAGCTCAATTGGGGATTGATTACGTTAAAGCCAATCGTCTAGAAGTAGAAGGTGGTCGCTTGACGGGACGCTTAGTGGGTTCTATTGTTACCAAAGAAACTAAGCAGGTATCGGTATAGCCTTTTGTGCGAAACCTATTGTAGAGAAACAAGCACCTTTTCAAATTACTAAGCGAGATTTATCACTTGTTTTAGATATCATTCCAAAATAAAAAAATCCTTCTGTTGTGAAAGTCGGAGTTTCTTTGTCTTGTATGATAGTCTAAGTGAACCATCATTCTAACTAACTTTTCTGGTCAACATCACTAGGAGCATTTTTTACTATATCAATGAGAAGCGGAGGTAGCAGATGATTTTATTTACTCAAGAAGACCAAACTGATTTTTTTAATAGCGTATTTGATTGCCAATATCGAAAAAATTTTGGTAAAGAAAATGACCCTGATGCTTCAGAGTCATTTACGATTATAATGAAAAGTGGTGAGCAGAACATTGCTGCTATGTCCTGTCATCGTTTGTACCAAACCTTGAAAATAGTTGACTTTGCAGTCGATTCGGATTTTCAAAGGCAAGGAGTTGGGACGAAAATGATAGAATTTATCCAGCGTTTTGCTCTCGAGAAGGAGATCTTGACTGTGATATTGACTACTCGTTCCTACCAAGCTAAAGATTTCTATCTCAAGCACGGTTTCGAGATTTATGGTCAGCTTGTAGATGTGCCTTTTAAAGACTGTACCACTTATTACATGGCACTGCGACTAGCCAAATAATTTTTTCCAGAAAGATATTTTTTTAGGTGTCTTTTCTTCTTGATTTTCAGTGCTCGTATTTTGCGGAAAAACGGTCTCTAAACCAATATCTTCCAAATCTAAAGCATGGTCACTATGGAAAAGTAGAGCATATGGAGAATCCGCTGTCGCTTCATCAATAATTGCTGTCTGTATTCCTTGATCCTGTGCTATCTTCATATAAGAGACTTGCAAAAAATCAGATAACCTTGGAGAAATCTTAAGGAAGAGAGGTTGATAATGCATCAATTTTTTGCAGAGTAAATCAAACTGAGTTTGAACTTGATCGGAAATAGCCTCTTCAAAAGAAAGGGCTAGAACTACTCGCTCACGAAAGGTACCTAAGTAACGTTTCTGCTGGTCAGGATCCAAGCGATTTTCACCTGTTGCTTTTTGTAAAATCGTTTTATTTAAATCAGTCATGAAACCAGTATAACATAAAAGGAAAAATAGAAAAAGGCAAACGTTTACACGCGTTGAGAACGCATTTTCCCTTGAAAAAAACTCGATTTTACAGTATGATAGTAATGTAACTAATTAAAACTCAAAGGAGAGTAATAGAATGTCAATTATTACTGATGTTTACGCTCGCGAAGTCCTTGACTCACGCGGTAACCCAACACTTGAAGTAGAAGTTTATACTGAATCAGGTGCTTTCGGACGTGGTATGGTTCCTTCAGGAGCATCTACTGGTGAGCACGAAGCAGTTGAACTTCGCGATGGTGATAAATCTCGTTACCTTGGTCTTGGTACACAAAAAGCTGTTGACAACGTAAACAACGTGATTGCTGATGCAATTATCGGTTTCGACGTACGTGAGCAACAAGCTATCGACCGTGCAATGATCGAACTTGACGGTACTCCAAATAAAGGTAAATTGGGTGCAAATGCAATCCTCGGTGTGTCTATCGCTGTAGCACGTGCTGCTGCTGACTACCTTGAAGTACCACTTTACACTTACCTTGGCGGATTCAACACTAAAGTATTGCCAACTCCAATGATGAACATCATCAACGGTGGTTCTCACTCAGATGCTCCAATCGCTTTCCAAGAATTCATGATCGTACCAGTTGGTGCTCCATCATTCAAAGAAGGTCTTCGTTGGGGTGCAGAAGTGTTCCACGCTTTGAAAAAAATCCTTAAAGCTCGTGGTTTGGTAACTGCAGTTGGTGACGAAGGTGGTTTCGCACCTAAATTTGAAGGAACTGAAGACGGCGTTGAAACAATCATCGAAGCGATCGAAGCAGCTGGTTACGTAGCTGGCGAAGAAGGCATCATGATCGGTTTTGACTGTGCATCATCAGAATTCTACGACAAAGAAAACAAAGTTTACAACTACGCTAAATTCGAAGGTGAAGGTGGAGCTGTTCGTACATCTGCAGAACAAATCGACTACCTTGAAGAGTTGGTAAACAAATACCCAATCATCACTATCGAAGATGGTATGGATGAAAATGACTGGGATGGCTGGAAAGCTTTGACTGCTCGCCTTGGCGGACGTGTTCAATTGGTTGGTGACGACTTCTTCGTTACAAACACTGAATACCTTGCGCGCGGTATCAAAGAAAACGCTGCTAACTCAATCCTTATCAAAGTAAACCAAATCGGTACATTGACTGAAACTTTCGACGCTATCGAAATGGCGAAAGAAGCTGGTTACACTGCTGTTGTATCACACCGTTCAGGTGAAACTGAAGATTCAACAATCGCTGACATCGCAGTTGCAACAAACGCAGGTCAAATCAAAACTGGTTCATTGTCACGTACTGACCGTATCGCTAAATACAACCAATTGCTTCGTATCGAAGATCAACTTGGTGAAGTTGCAGAATACAAAGGTATCAAATCTTTCTACAACTTGAAAAAATAATCTAAATTGATGGATGAAAATAGACTTGAGAAATCAGGTCTATTTTTTCGTTCTATGGTAAAATAGGGCTAGAATGTGAGGTGTCGTATATGAGATCTGCAAATAAATGGATTAAAGAACTGAGTATGGGAGCACATATTGAAGGTGGTTATTTTAAGGAAGTGCTGAAATCGGCTGATAAGATTGAGAATCGTGCCTTATATACCAGTATTTATTTTCTGCTTGAAGAGGATAATCCATCCCATTTTCATCGGTTAACAGCGGATGAGGTTTGGTATTTTCATGATGGAGAACCCTTAACCATTCATATGATCCATCCAGATGGTAGCTATGAGGCGGTTCAATTGGGGAAGGAAATTTCAGCAGGTCAAGTTTTGCAATATTGTGTTCCCAAAGGGACTATTTTTGGATCCAGCGTGGATGGGAATTACGCTTTAGTCAGTTGCATGGTTGCTTCTGGTTTTGAATACAGTGATTTTGAATTGTTTGAACGTACACAACTATTGAAAGACTATCCTGAATACGCGGATGTTATTGAGAAATTGACACGGGATGAGTAGCTATGGAATCGTGGTTGTTTTTTGATCTTGGTTCAACTTTGCTAGATGAACAGAATGCCTACAAATCATACTCAGAGCGTTGCGCATAGCAACTACAAGATGTTGGTCTTGATGCCACTGCAGATATGTTTTACCAAAAGCTGGAGTCTATTTCTCGCCAAGGAGGAGAACCGATTGCGGAAGCTTGGGATTATTTTGCAGCGAAAATAGTAGAACGTCCGCTATGGAGTCATGAGGAGGAGAAGCTTTATCCTGATACAATACCAGTGTTGAGAACATTACAGAAAAGCTATTCATTGGGGATTATTGCTAATCAGGGACCAAACTTAGAGAATCGTTTAATAGAATTGGGGATCCGGCACTATTTTCAAGTAGTTGTAGGTTCAAGTGATGTAGGTATGAAAAAGCCAGAGATTGATATCTTTGTTTATGCTTTAAAACAGGCAGGTATTTCATTCGAAAAAGCAACTTATATTGGTGGCCGAGTTGATAATGATATAGTACCAGCCAAACAGTTGGGTATGGGAGCGATTCGTATGTTACAAGGACTTGGTGCGTTGGATCCTGAAAATGAAGAGTATCCAAGCGATATCAAGGTTGGTAAGTTATCTGATCTATTGACAATTTTTAATTATGAAAAACCCTCTCAGATTGTACTGCACCCCAAAAGTTAGACATAAAATCTAACGATAGGGGTGCTATTTTTATGAAATTAAGTTATGACGCCAAAGTTCAAATCTATGAATTACGTCAAAATGGTGAGACCATTCAGTCTTTATCAGAAAAATTTGGTATTGCAGAATCCGATCTCAAATATATGATTCGCTTGATTGATAGGTATGGGGTAGCCATTGTTCAAAAAAGTAAGAATAGTTACTATCCTCCAGAACTGAAGCAAGAGATAATAGATAAAGTTCTGATTGAGGGCCAATCTCATAAACAAACATCCTTAGATTATGCTTTACCAAATTCTAGTATGCTTTCAAGGTGGATAGCGCAATACAAGAAAAACGGCTATACTATTCTTGAGAAAGCAAGAGGGAGACCACCAAAGATGGGACGAAAACCAAAGAAGACTTGGGATCAGATGACAGAGTTGGAACGACTACAAAAAGAATTAGACTACCTTAGAGCGGAGAATGCTGTTCTAAAAAAGCTGAGAGAATACCGCTTGAGGGACGAAGCAAAGCTCAAAAAGCAACAGAAATCATTCAAGAATTAACTAATCAGTTTTCTCTAGAAACTCTACTTGAAATCCTTGATTTATCGCGATCCACCTATTACTATCAAGTGAAGCGATTGGCTCAAGGAGATAAGGATATAGAACTAAAGGAGCTCATTCAAAACATCTATGATGAACATAAGAGGAATTACGGTTATCGTCGCATTCATCTAGAGTTGCGTAACCGAGGACTTGTGATCAATCACAAGAAAGTTCAGCGCTTAATGACAATGATGGGCTTAAAAGCTCGTATTCGCCGTAAGCGCAAGTATTCATCATACAGAGGAGAAGTTGGTAAAAAGGCTGGAAACCTCATCAATCGTCAGTTCCATGCTTCTAAACCTTATGAAAAGTGTTATACCGATGTGACAGAGTTTGCTTTAGCAGAAGGTAAACTATACTTATCCCCCGTTTTGGATGGTTACAACAGCGAGATTATTGACTTCACCATTTCTCGTTCCCCAGATTTAAGACAGGTTCAAACCATGCTGGAGAAGGTCTTTCCAGCTAAATCGTACGGTGGCACAATCCTTCATAGTGACCAAGGCTGGTAATATCAGCACCAGTCTTATCATCATTTTTGGGAGACCAAGGGGATTCGTCCCTCCATGTCACGTAAGGGAAATAGTCCTGATAATGGGATGATGGAGACCTTCTTTGGAATTCTCAAATCTGAAATGTTTTATGGTCTCGAGACATCTTATCAATCCCTTAATGAGCTTGAGCAAGCTATTACAGATTATATTTTTTACTACAACAACAAACGAATTAAAACAAAACTAAAAGGACTTAGTCCTGTTCAATACAGAACTAAATCCTTTTAATAATTATTTGTCCAACTTTTGGGGGTCAGTACATTTGAGAGGAGGTTATTTTATTTACCAAAAATACCTTTTACTTTGTCTAAGACGCCACTGACTGCTTCATTGCCTTCAAGGAGGGCTTTGGCATTACTGAGATATTCACCGAGATCATCCTTGTGCTCTTCGATGAAAGCTTTAGCACCGTCAATATCTTTATCGGCGATGAGTCCTTTCACCTTGTCAAATAATTCTGTTGGATTCATAGGAAACTCCTTTATGTTTTTCTTTTATTAAACATCGATTTTCTTATTTTTTCAAGCAATCAGCACTATTTTTTAAAATCACAAAGAATATAGATTAGATATAGAAATTACCATCTGAATCAGCGGGGTTAAAGATAGCCAAAATTCCTTCGATTACTCCAATGAAACCTGGAATAAAAGTCCAGCAGAAGATTAAATAGAGAATTCCCTTTCCGGTTTGTCCAGTATAAAATTTGTGTAAACCAAACTCGCCTAAAAAGAGGGCCAATAAAATGTAGATCACCTTGTTAACTTTTCTTTTCATGTTATTCTCCTGTTAACATTCCATTTCTAAAATCGCAACAGCTTCTGGAACTACAAAATCGTGTGATAGTTCGGTTAGACGTCCCGTTTCGGCATTGCGCGAAAAGACTGTAACATTGTCACTATCTTGATGAGCAACGATGACGTATTTTTGATCTTTTGTAAGGATGAAGTCGCGAGGTATTTGACCGAGAGATGGAACAATCTCAACCAAATCTAAACTCGCATCACCTAGCGTTTTGTAGACGGCGATAGAATCATGACCGCGGTTTGAAGCATAGACGAATTTCCCATCAGCGGAAATGCGAATAGCAGCTGTACCATTGAAATTCATAAAATCATCAGGCAAGGTTGAGATGGTTTGCATCAATTCAAATTGCCCAACGCTATCATAAATGAGGACTTCAATGGTTGAGTTGAGTTCGCAGATTAGATAGGCAATCTTAGCTGTTGGATGAAAGACGATATGGCGGGGGCCAGCACCTGGTGTAGCATTATATGTGTCAAGTAGAGTTAATTTTCCTGCATCTGAAACACGATAAGTCACAATCTGGTCGGTGCCTAAATCACAAGTCAAGAGGTAGTTATCTGGCGTCAAGTCGGCATAGTGAACATGAGCAGATGCTTGATTTTTATGAGGGCCATGACCCTCATGAGTGTGGCTATCTGTTAGTTCTAATCCGCCATTATCTAAAATTTTGTAAACTAAAACTTGCCCCTTGTGGTAGTTAGCACCGTAAACAAGATTGCGTTCTTCATCCACGGAAACATAGCAGAGCGGAGCCCCCTCCTGAACGACATGATTGATGAGCTGCCCTTCACGAGTGTAGGCGGCGATACCCCCGAGATCATTTTCAGCCCCTACAGCGTAAAGATAATTTGCTTCTGACAGTGCCAGATAAGTTGGACTAGGCTCTTTGGCCAATAAAAGACGATTGGTTAGTTTTCCAGTTTTCGCATTAAAATCTGCCGTGTAGATCCCTTCGGAGCTGTGGCGGGTATAGGTGCCAAAATAAATGGTCATAGCACTTTCCTGCTTTCTTTCGAGTATCAATTTGCTTTGATTATATCATAATTCATAGAGAATGTCCTATGCTCCCTTGGTTTCTCTTGGTAAAAAATAGACAGAACATGGTACAATAGAAGAAAACAATAGATAGAGGATTGTCATGGAAGAAAAACGTAAAAAATTCTATTCTTCTTGGTTCTTTCAGTGGTTTGTCAACAATCAAGTTGTCACTTTTTTTCTGATTTTATTGCTGATTTTATTAACTATTTTCGTCTTTACCAAGATTAGTTTCGTCTTTAGACCGATTGGTGATTTTTTATCTATCATCATGTTGCCAATGATTATGACAGGATTGCTGTATTATTTGCTCAATCCGATTGTGGATTGTTTAGAAAAATATAAGGTCTCCCGTACAGTAGGGATCTCGATCTTGTTCGTCTTAATCGCTTTACTTTTGGTTTGGGGCTTGGCAGTTGCAATTCCTAATATTCAAGAACGCATAAAGAATTTCTCGCATAATGTTCCGGATTATATTCAGGAACTCGAGGGGCGTGTAACGAATCTTTTGCAAGATGATCAGTTCGCCCAATTCCGCCCGACAGTTATCGAAGTTATGAATAACCTCAATGATCAGATTCTTTCTTTTGCGCAACGTCTATCGTCCAATGCTGTAGATTGGGCTAGCAACCTCATTTCAACTGCTTCGCAAATTGTTGTGGCGATTCTGATTATGCCCTTTATTCTCTTTTATTTACTACGCGATGGGAAGCAACTGAATGGTCACATCACGCAATATTTGCCAGTTAAATGGCGCTTGTCTATCAGTACAGTTTTGACAAATGTCAATGCGCAGTTGTCCAATTATGTTCGTGGGCAGGTGACTGTGGCTATCATTGTAGCAGTGATGTTTTCGGTACTTTTTCTGATTATTGGCTTACCTTATCCAATTACCCTTGGAATTGTCGCTGGATTTTTGAACCTGATTCCTTACGTAGGTTCATTCTTAGCCATGATTCCAGCCATTATTCTAGGAATTATAGCTGGTCCTTTTATACTGGTTAAGGTTTTGATTGCCTTTGCGATCGAGCAGACCATTGAGGGACGTTTTGTGACACCGCTAATTATCGGAAGCTCACTCAGCATTCACCCCATTACTATTCTCTTTGTACTTCTTACGGCAGGGCAAATGTATGGTGTTTTGGGTGTGCTCTTGGGGATTCCAATTTATGCCTCCATCAAGGTTGTCTTGCAGGCTATTTTCCAATGGTACAAAATTTATAGTGGCTTATATATTGAAGAAATTGTAGTAGAAGAGGAAATGAATGAACAATAGTGAAAAAATGCTGGTTTCTCTTGACCAGCAGGATTTGGCCCGAGCTAATAAATATTTTAAGAAAGCTTTGGTTCAGGACGATGCAGAAGTTATCCTAGAATTAGCGAATTATTTGGAAACTATTGGTTTCTATCCTCAGGCTAAGGAAGCTTATTTGCAGTTGCGAGAAGAGTTCCCAGAAGTGCTCTTGAATTTAGCGCAGATTGCCAACGAGGACGGGGATACAGAAGAAGCCTTTAGTTATCTGGAAGAGATTCAACAGTCCAGCCCCTTTTATCTGGAGTCTCTGGTGGTTAAGGCAGACCTTTACCAGTCAGAGGGATTGACGGATGTGGCGCGTGAGAAGTTGCTAGAAGCAGAAAATTTATCTGATGAGCCCATTATTTCCTTTGGTTTAGCGGAATTAGAAATGGAATTAGGTCTTTTCAAAGAAGCCATCCACCATTATGCTTTGTTGGATAACCGAGATATCTTGGAGCAGACAGGAGTTTCGACTTATCAACGTATTGGTATTGCCTATGCCAGCTTAGGCAAGTTTGAAGCAGCGATTGAATTCTTGGAAAAAGCGGTTGAACTAGAATATGATGACCAGACCGTCTATGAACTTGCGACTATTTTATATGACCAAGAAGAATACCAAAAAGCTAATTTATGCTATAAACAGCTGGACACCATCAATTCTGATTTTGAGGGATATGAATATGCCTACGCTCAGTCTCTCCACGCTGAACACAATATCAAGGGCGCGCTAGCTATACTTCAAAAAGGTTTAGCTAAAAATGAATTTGACAATCAGCTCCTGCTCTTAGCTTCTCAGTATGCCTATGAAGCACATGAAGAAAAAGTGGCGGAAGAATATTTGTTAAAGGCAAAAGAGCAAGCAGAAGATCTCAATGAAATCATCCTGCGCTTGACAAATCTTTATTTAGAGCAGGAACGCTTCGAGGAAGTGGTAGCACTAGACCAAGAGGATTTGGACAACGTCTTGGCGCGCTGGAATATCGCCAAGGCTTACATGGCTTTAGAAGATGATGGTAGAGCGCTTGAAGCTTTCGAGAGTCTTTCAGAGGAGTTAGGTCAAAATCCAGAATTTTTGGCAGACTATATTGCTATCTTACGTATTCATGGTCGTGTGAATGAGGCCAAAGAATATGCTCATCGCTATCTTCATTTAGTGCCAGATGATGTGGTTATGCAGGAATTTTACAATCAAGAATAGAAACTATGGAAGTGAATAAATTATTTCAATACAATACCTCGGGAGCTCTGATGGCAGGACTTTACAGTGGGACTTTGATAATCGGTGAATTACGGATCAGGAATTGCAAGAGCGTATTGAGTCTTATTATGATGGAGGAAATCTTTTTCGTTCTCTTAAAATAAAGGGGAATTTTTTCCATATGCATGTGCGAATGATTCCTAAAACGACCGGAGAAAAAAGTTTGTAGAAGTAGCTAGTCATCAGCCAGAATACCGCGCAGAAAATATTTCAGGGACTATTGTCGGTATTTGGACGCCAGAAATTTTCCATGGTATCAGTGTGGCGGGCTACCATTTGCATTTTATTTCGGATGATTTGAGCTTTGGTGGGCATGTTATGGACTATAGCATCACAGAAGGAATAATTGAAATAGGGGCGGTTGATCAGTTGGATCAACGTTTTCCCATCCAAGATCGCAAATACCTTTTTGCTAAATTTAAGGCTGAGGAAATTCGCGAGGACATTGAACAGTCAGAATGATAATGACAAGAATGTAGAATGCTAAAAAACGAACGTTTTATATTGCGTAAACGTTGTTTTTTGAAAATATACAAGATAAATGAAAACAAGATCTCTTGTTTTCGTTTTTGTTTTATAAAAATCGAACATTCCTCAAATAAGGTGTTCACAAAACATGAGTTGTGGTGTATAATGAGGGTATCAGAATATACGGAGGATATTATGGGAAAGAAACCTATTTTATTGTTTTCTAGCTTGATTTTAACAGCTGCTTTGAGTAATCAACTAGTCGCTCAAGCTGTGAGCGATGCCGCTGTAACAGAACCCACTGTAGAGGCAGTGGCAGAAGGACCCGTTGAAACCAGTACAAGTAGTTCTGCTATTTCTACGGATTCGACCGACTCTACAAAAACAGTTACAAGTTCTCAAACAGAAACTGTCCCGTTAACGACTGTGGCATCTTCTAAAGATGAAACACCAGTAGCAGAATCAGCACCTGTTGTTGAGACAATCCCTGCTGTAGAGACAGTACCTGTTACAGAAGCAGCTCCCGCTATGACTAGTGGAGCAGTTACTATACTTCATACCAACGATATTCATGGTCGGATTGAAGAAGGCAAGGGTGTTATCGGCATGGCGAAATTGGCAACTATTGTCAACCGATATCGTGCTGGTGGGACAACATTACTCTTGGACTCAGGAGATGCATTTCAAGGGATGCCGATTTCAAATAGCACCAAGGGTGCGGATATGGCTGAAATCATGAACCAGATTGGCTATGATGCTATGGCCGTTGGGAATCATGAGTTTGACTTTAGTTTAGAACAAGCACTGAAGTATAAAGAAACATTGAAATTTCCACTGTTGAGTGCTAATACCTATGTGAACGGCGCTCGTCTTTTCCAAGCATCCACTATCATTGATAAAAATCCTGCTGTTCAAGGGGATGAATTTGTTGTTATCGGTGTGACAACTCCTGAAACTGCTGCAAAAACTCACCCAAATAATATTAAGGGTGTCACCTTTGAGGATCCTATCTCTGAAGTCAATAAAGTGATTGATGAAATTGAAAGCAAAGCAAAAGCAGAAGGTAAAACCTACAATAAATATGTCGTCTTGGGGCACTTGGGTGTAGATGCAACGACTCCAACAACCTGGCAAGGAACCGCTTTGGCGCAAGCTTTATCAACTAATGCAGCACTGAAAGATAAAACAGTCGTTGTGTTGGATGGTCATTCTCATACTGCTCTAACTGCTACGTATGGCAATGTGACTTATAACCAGACAGGCAGCTACCTCAATAATATTGGTAAAGTCACACTGGAAAGTGACAAGGTTTTGAAAGCGGGTCTCATCACGGCCGCAGAGACTGCAAATACAGTAGCAGATCCAACTATCGCTGCTAAAATAGCTGCCATTAAAGCTAAATATGAAGCTGAAAATGCCACTGTCGTGATTGATAACAACCCTGTTGAATTGAACGGCGAACGCTCTAATGTACGTGTTCAAGAAACCAATTTGGGAAATATTGTTGCCGATGCTCTTCTTGATTACGGTCAAACAGGTTTTGCCAATAAAACTAACTTGGCAGTGACCAATGGTGGTGGTTTACGTGCGACGATTGCTAAAGATAAACCAGTGACTAAAGGGGATATTATCGCAGTCTTGCCATTTGGTAATATTATTTCTCAAATTACTGTGACCGGCCAGCAAATCCAAGACATGTTCAAGACGTCCTTAAGTGCTGTTCAGCAAAAAGATGCAACAACTGGTCAACCAATTATCGGTCGTCAGGGCTTGCCGCTTTTAGAGGCAAATGGTGCTTTCTTGCAAATAGCTGGTGCTAAAGTATACTATGATACCAATCTTGAACCAGAAAAACGTATCTTGGGTATTCAAATTTTTAATCCAGAAACAGGTGCCTATGAAGCGCTTGACTTAGCGAAAACTTATTATTTAGCAACCAATGATTTCTTGGCTGCTGGCGGTGATGGTTATACTATGCTTGGTGGTGCGCGTGAAGAAGGTCCATCTATGGATGTCGTCTTTGCAGATTACTTGAAGGAAAATAGCGCAGCGTTGAGCAATTATAGTGAAATCAACCCTAACAGTCGGAGCATCGTTATTGACTCAACCAAAGATACAGATGGTGATGGGGTCTTGGATTTCCAAGAACTGCTTAATGGAACCGATCCAGAAAAGGCAGAACTTCAAGCTCAGCCAACTCCAGATGGGCAAGGAAACAATTCAGGCGGTGAAAACCAAGATCAAGATGGTGTAGTCGGCGTTAGCGATATGGGTGGAAAAGTTGGTTCGGTTGGTCAACGTAAGGTTCTTCCAAAAACAGCTGTAAGCTCATCTCCAATGACTTTCTTAGCAGGTATTTTCATGATGTTTGCTACCCTCATTGTAGGATTTTCAAAGAAAACTTCAGAAGAAGATTAATTTAAAATAATAAAAAGAGCGTGGGACAAAAATCGGTAGACCATCCTAAAATGATAATATCGATTTTTTCCTACTCACAAAGTGAAACAAGGCTAGATTTTTGTTCTAGCCTTTTTTAGTTTACTTTTATAGCTTGATAAGCTATTCAGAGTCTAAATGCAATGGAAATTCCTGAAATAATCTATCGTCATGAAAAAATATAAGAGTCTCTAGAATAGCTCCTATCAAAGCGAACGATGATGAAAACGAGCGAGCGCATATGGAGTACGATTGGGATAACCAATCTTTGACCATTATCTATAATGTCCTTAATCGAACGAAAGATGAGAACCACCACGAGACAATTCCTGTCAAGAATAAAGAGATTTTCAGCATTTACAATGAAAATAATGCCTACATCATTGATTTGATGGACCGCTATCTGATTAAAAATCCTCAGATTTCCGTCTATAAGTTTCTCTTTGTCAGTTTATCTATTATTTCAGAGACTTATTTTCCATATATAGAAGAAATGGACAAGAGTAAGGATCAAATTAATCGCCAGCTTCGCAAGCGGACGACAAAGAAATATTTGCTAGCGCTGTCGGATATTGAGACAGGAATGGTTTACTTAGTATATGCTGCTAATCAAAATGTAGTCTTGTTGGAGCAATTAAAAGCACAGGCTTCTTGTAAGCGGCTGGATGGAATTGAGAAGGAGCAGCTGGAAGACTCTATTATTGAGGCGCGCCAGCTATACAGTATGACCCAAATCAATGCTCAGGTTTTGCAACAGCTGTCGTCAACTTATAATAATATTTTGAACAACAACCTGAATGATAATATGACTACTCTGACCATTATTTCCATTGTTTTAGCAGTTATCGCCGTTATCACAGGTTTCTTTGGAATGAATGTTCCACTGCCTTTGGCTGATGAGGAACATGCATGGATCTATATTATCATTTCCAGTGTTGTTCTCTGGTTGATCATTGTAGCTATTTTGCGTTATATTGTTTCAAAAAAATCATCACAAACCTCGGCTACTCGAGGTTTTTGTTTTCTTTATCCTGTCCCTGACTTTTATGGATGGTTTATACTGACATTCAGAAATAGGATGAGTGTTCATTTTAGAGTCACTCCCATCCCAAATAATTGACAAAGGCAGTCAATGATGATAGGCTATAACAAGTTCGATGTAAGAAGAAAATATAGGATTAAAGGGGATTTAAAGGCTCGAATTGCTCTTTCGAGCGCTCCGTTGTTCGCCAAATAGTTGGCATAGGAACAGAGTGCGTATAAGATGAAAGTATCCAATATGAGAGCTATCTAGAGCGAATGTAAAATAGGAGAAATAATGATACAGTTTAAAGAAGTCTCAAAGACTTATAAAGATTTGGAAATTTTAAAATCGGTCAATTTACATATCAAAACTGGAGAATTTATGGTCTTAGTTGGTCCTAGTGGCTCAGGGAAAACGACCATGCTTAAAATGGTTAATCGTCTGATTGAACCTTCAAGTGGAGAGATTTACGTAGATAATCGTCCCGTTCATGAGCTTAATCTTCGGGATTTGCGTCTTGAAATTGGCTATGTGTTGCAGCAAATTGCTCTTTTTCCAAATCAGAGCGGTTAGCTAAAACTAAAGAATTGCTTAATCGGGTCGGATTGCCAGCCGAGGACTATCTGCACCGTTATCCACGTCAATTGTCTGGGGGTGAGCAGCAGCGCGTCGGCATTCTGCGTGCGATTATCGCGGAGCCTAAAATTCTTTTAATGGACGAACCATTTAGTGCCTTAGATGCGATTTCTCGTAAACAATTGCAAGAAATAACCTCGGAATTACATCGTGAGTTTGGGGTGACGACCATTTTCGTGACCCATGATACTGATGAGGCGCTGACCTTGGCAGATCGAATTGCTGTTTTGCATGAGGGAGATATTGTCCAGTGTGCTGAACCAGAGATTATTTTACAGCAGCCGACCAATCAGTTTGTGGCAGATTTGTTTGGAGGTGCTAGTCATGGCTGATTTCTTATCCATCTTTCACATGCGGTTGGGTGAGTGGGCGACAGCTTTGTTGGAGCATCTCCAACTCTCACTTTTGACCCTTTTGATTGCAATTTTCCTAGCCATTCCGATTGCAATTTTGCTCAGTCCTTTTAAGAAAATAGCAGAGCTCTTTTTGCAGATTGCTGGCGTCTTTCAGACCATTCCATCCTTGGCGCTTTTGGGACTCTTGATTCCTCTCATGGGAATTGGGACTTGGCCAGCTTTGACGGCCTTGATCATCTATGCTCTTTTTCCTATTTTGCAAAATACCCTGACGGGGCTTGCCGAAATTGACCCCAATTTGGTAGAAGCAGGAACGGCCTTCGGGATGACCAAATGGGAACGTCTCAAAAAATTCGAAATTCCTTTAGCTATGCCTGTTATCATGTCGGGAATCCGAACGTCCGCAGTCATGGTCATCGGAACAGCGACTCTAGCAGCTCTCATTGGAGCTGGCGGTCTAGGAACCTTCATCTTGTTAGGGATTGATCGTAATAATGCCAGTCTTATTTTAATCGGAGCTATTTCATCTGCGATTCTAGCTGTTCTCTTTAACTTTGTTCTTAAGTTGCTAGAAAAAGCTCGACCGCGGACGATTCTTATTAGTCTATTGGTTATGATTTTAGGCTTATTTGGCTCGTACGCACCAGTGATTTTTCCTAAAATGCAATCAAAGGAAACGATAGTGATTGCTGGGAAGTTGGGACCTGAGCCGGAAATTCTGATTCATATGTATGAGCTCTTGATTGAAGACGGAACTGACTTGAAGGTAACGGTAAAACCGAACTTTGGGAAGACAAGTTTCCTTTATGAAGCCCTTAAATCTGGGGATATTGATATTTATCCAGAATTTACGGGAACGGTAACCTCCAGTCTCTTGACCAACTCACCCAAAGTTTCAAATGACCCGAGAGAGGTTTTTGAAGTAGCACGTGATGGCATTGCTCAGCAAGATAATTTGGTATTGCTCGAACCCATGTTTTATCAAAATACCTACGCAGTTGCAGTTCCAAAAGATTTAGCAGATCAATATCAGTTAACCACTATATCGGATTTAAAAGCAGTCGAAAATGACTTCAAGGCTGGTTTTACTTTGGAGTTCAATGACCGTGAGGATGGCAACAAGGGATTGCAGAGTTTGTATGGATTGAAGTTGCAAGTATCCACCTTAGAGCCTGCTTTACGTTATCAAGCTATTCAAGCAGGGAATATCCAGATTACGGATGCCTATTCAACAGATGCGGAAATTGTTAAATACGACTTGAAAGTCTTAGAAGATGACAAAGAGCTCTTTCCACCCTATCAGGGAGCTCCGCTATTGCGCCAAGAGCTTCTAAAAAAATATCCTGAGTTGGAGAACGTTTTAGGGAAGCTAGCAGAAAGAGTGCCGAACAAGTTGCGCGTGCTTATCTAACGGATCAAGGTTTGCTCAAATAGAAGAAGACTATTACAGGTGTAATAAGACATCTAGTGCCGAGATCTGGCGAAAGTGAAAGTTTTTTCATGCGGTAATGGATTAAGTTTTTGACCCATATCATAGTTTGATGGAACAAAAATTTCTCAAAGTACTTGGATTTTTTTAAGTAAGTAATTTCCGGTTACACCGACTAAGAATCCGGATAAAATGCCGCTAAAAGCTAAAATTGGTAGGTAGTTGAGGACCATCCAAGATTGGGCAATGAAAGCAAAAACAAGGAGCTGACCCATATTGTGCATAATACCACCTAGTGTGGAAATCCCAATGATACTAACTCGCTTGGATCCCAGTAGCTTCATAGTCGTCATGACAAGGTAGCTGAAAACGGTCCCCGATAGGCTATATAAAAAAGTTGAAAATGTTCCGCTCAAAAATGTAGAAACAAAGAGGCGGAGGCCGATGACTTTCATATTATCACGAGGTGGCAGGGTAAAGATGGCGATGATAGTGACGAGGTTTCCAAGACCTAGTTTTGCCCCAGGAGCAAAGGTAAATGGAGAAGGGATAGCACGTTCCATCACAGAAATCACAATCGCTTGGGCTGCCAACATGGTGATAAATGTCATCTTCTGGTAATGCTTACTCATGAGAATCCTTTATCGGTAAAATCAATATTCTACTATTTTATCACAAAAAGATTAAATTTAAAAAATTATCACTAAATAAAAATTTATTTTTCAAAAATAGACTTGATAATTTTGTCACAATGATTTATACTAATAAATAGTGATATAAATAATATCGGATCGCAGACTGGTAAAATAATCTCGATCCAACAAAAAGGAGAAACGTCGTGACAAAAGACATCGTGGTTGTCGGTGCTGGATATGCTGGTATTTCGGCAGCACAGACATTGGCAAAAAAATTCAAGAAAGATCAAGATATTAACATTACTTTGATCGATAAGAATTCTTTCCATACCTACATGACAGAATTGCATGAAGTTGCAGGAGGACGCGTTGAATCAAACGCGATCAAGTATGACCTCCAACGCATCTTCAAAAAATATCCAAAAGTAAAATTGGTGACTGATAAAGTTGTCAGCATTGATTATGATAAAAAAGAAGTCGTTGCTGAGCACCAAACGCTTTCGTTTGATTACCTTCTTTTAGCTATGGGCGGCGAGGCAAATGACTTTGGTACGCCAGGTGTCAAAGAGAATGGATTTACACTTTGGTCTATCAAAGCAGCAGAACGCTTGCACGATCACATCCTAGAATCTTGCCAAAAAGCTATGGATGAGCATGATACTGCAAAACGTCGTGCCCTCTTGACGTTCACTGTTATCGGTGCTGGATTTACCGGTATCGAAATGATTGGTGAATTGGTTGATTGGATTCCTGTTCTTGCGAAAGAATTTAAATTAGACGAAGATGAATTCTCACTCAAAGTGGTTGAGGCTATGCCAACCATCCTCAACATGGTCACAGAAAAAGAACAAATCAAAACACGTAAATACCTTGAGAAAAAAGGTGTTGAATTGATTCTCAGTGACGGCGTGACAAGCGTTGACAAAGATGCTTTGAACTTGTCATCAGGGCGTGTTATTCCAACTTATACCTCTATCTGGATAGCTGGTGTCAAAGCTAACACAGATGCGGCCGATTTTGAAATTGAACAGGCGCGTGCGGGTCGTTTGGTGGCTAATGAGTACATGGAAGCTAAAGGCAAGGAAAATGTCTACGTTGCTGGCGACTTGGTGTATTACGAAGATCCAAATAAAGGTGGACGCCCAACGCCACAAATCGTACAAGCAGCTGAGCAAACAGGCCACACTGCTGCCCACAACATCATCGCAGCTATCACAGGTGGCGAAAAGCATGCTTTCAAAGGTAAATACGATGGCTTCATGGTGTCAATTGGTTCAAAATATACAGTTGCATATGTCTATGATAAATTCCATGTATCTGGCTTTGTCGCGAGTGCCATGAAACACTTCAGTAACTTGCTTTACTTCTTCGGAATCCGTAGCTTCTACAATATTGGTGCTTACCTTCGTCATGAATTCTTTGATATTAAACACAAACGCAATATGTTTGGCGGTATGACATCAAGTAAAGGAAATAACCTTTGGATGGTCGTACTTCGTGTTTACTTTGGTTCAATGTGGCTCTTTGAAGGAATTAAAAAAGCCTTTGGTCTCTTTGGTACCGATTCATGGCTAGGTGACAAGGTTGTCTTCCCATTCCCATGGTTGCAAGCAGCTGAAGCAACATCTGGCGCTTCTGAAGCAGCTAGTGAAACAGCTGGCGCAGCAGAAGGAGCAGCACAAGCAGCTCATCAAGTATTTAGTTTGAATTACACTTATGGTGAAGAGCCAATGCAAGTATTGAAAGAGATGCCAGATTGGTTTGCCTCTATCATGAAGTTTATGATGTCAAACCAAGAAGTTGCCCTCTTCATGCAAAAAATGATGACCTTCATGGAAATCGCCATCGGTCTTGCTTTGATTGCTGGGCTCTTCGTATGGCTAGTTAGTGCATTGACAGTTGCTCTTGTAGCGATGTTTAGCTTGTCTGGTATGTTCTTCTGGGTTAACATGTGGTTTGTTCCAGCTGCAATCGCTTTGATGAGTGGTGCAGGTCGTGCTTTTGGTTTGGATTATTGGGTAATGCCATGGGTCGGTAAGAAACTAGACCGCTGGATATACGGTAAACCAAGACATATCTATGGATTGAAAAAATAGGCATTTCTTGCTATGCTAAATAAAATGAAAAGTTAGCATTATCCATGATGAACCGATCATTGGTAATGCTAACTTTTTTGAAATAAAGGGGAAAATCGTGGTTCATCCTATTTGGAATGATCGACCTGCGGTGGAGCAGGGATTGAAAAGTGTAAAAGAGATTATTAAAAATGAACTGGGAAGCACTCATCCTCAGGTCAAGGACAAGATTTTAACCTATTTGAATGCTTCAGGAAAATACGTTCGAGCTGGTCTCACTTTAATGGTAGGGCAAGCAGTGGATGGTCAGGTCAAAGAAGCTAAACTTTATTTTGCGGCTTCGATTGAAGTCTTGCATTTGGCTACTCTCATTCACGATGATGTGCTTGACGAAGCAGATACTCGGCGAGGGATTGTCGCCATGCATAAGACCTATTCCAATCGTATTGCCATTTATGCAGGTGACTATTTGTTAGCCTACTCTACACGGCTGTTGAAGAAGGGAATTGAGCTTCTCGGAGTTCGTGAGGAGGAAAAAAATCTCGTTCGGATATGCGGATGAAGGACTACCTTAAGCAAATCAAGGGAAAGACAGCTTTTCTATTTGCTTTTGCTTGCCAATTGGGGGCGTGGACTGTTCCAGCAAACCGTCCTCAAATGCGCGCTGCTTTTAATGCAGGTCAAGCGATTGGTATGGCTTTTCAACTGTCTGATGATCTCTTGGATTATCAGGTCAAAAAAGTCGATATGGGTAAACCGCAGTTGCAGGATATACAAAATGGCATCTATACAGCTCCGCTATTATTTGCCATGGAGGAAAATAAGGGAATCCGTGAGTTGATTTCTCGTCATGAAGAGAAGGATTGGCAACATGAAGAATTGGTCCAGTTGGAGGAGTGGATTGCAGAGAGTTCAGGGTATGCTAGAACGGAGCATTTGATTGCTGCTTATTTAGCCAAGAGTCAGATTTTCCTGAGCAAAATTCCTGCTACTGAAAGCCTATCTTTGAATGTTTTTCTTGAAAAAGTAATGGGACGAAGATTTTAAAAAAGATAAAAAATGATGGAGTGAAGTTCTCCTTTTACTGACAAAAATATCACTAAACAAAGTGAAAAAAGTAACATTTTTATAGACAAAACTATGAGTTAGTGATATAATAAATCTATCAGCGGAAAACGCTTTAAAAAAGGAGAAATTTCACATGAAATTGAAAAAAGTTTTTGCAGGTCTTGTATTGTTTGGTGCTACACTTACTTTGGTAGCTTGTGGTAGCAACTCTTCTACAAAAGAAAGTTCATCAGAAGCTTCTAGCTCAAAAGTAGCGGAAAGTTCATCTTCAGAAGCAATGGCAACTGAATTGAAAGATGGTAAATATATGGGTGAATCTGACTACGATGAACGTGGTTGGAAAGTAGTTGATACAATCGAAGTTAAAGACGGCAAAATTGTATCTTCAGACTTTGGTTATGAAAACAAAGACGGCAAACGTAAAGCTGATGATGAAGAATACAACACAAACATGAAAGCTAAATCAGGTGTTTCTTCTAAAGAAGCTACTGACAAATTGAATGCTCAATTGATTGAAACACAAGATGTTGATTCAGTGGAAGTTGTATCAGGTGCAAGTCACACTTCAGCAAACTTTACAATTGCTACAAAAGCTCTTCTTGAAGCAGCTGCAGCTGGAAACACTGAAAAAGTTATGTTTGATTTAGGTGAATAATCTCCGAATCAATGATACAATAAAAGGAGTGGGACATCCCAGTCCTTTTTTATTGAGAGGTTTTTATGAAGAAAATTTTAACGTTGATAACGATGATGCTGGCGCTTTTATTTCTCGCAGCTTGCCAGTCCCAGTCTAAAGGAATAACCTTGCCGGTAGTAAAAGATCCGCTGACGCGGACAGAATCTTTGCTCCACACGGTAGTCCAACTAAGCATTTATCATGAGAATCAAGAAGAAACCATGGATGGAGCTATCGCTTTGATTAAAGAGTTAGAAATGCTCTTGGCACCGACCGGGGAGGATTCTGATGTCTATAAAATCAACCAAGCTGCAGGAAAAGAAGCGGTCAAGGTCGATCCAAGAACCTTTGAACTGATTAAGGCGGCACAGGAACGTGCTAAGTCGAGTGATGGTCGCTTTGACATTTCAATTGGTATCGTCAATCAACTTTGGAAAATAGGATCAGAAGATGCACGCGTGCCTGCACCAAGTGAAATTGAGACCGCTCTGCCATTTGTGGACTATAAAAAAATCCAACTTGATGAAAAGAATCAAACGGTTTATGTCGAAACAGGCATGGCTTTAGAGCTTGGAGCTATTTCAAAAGGTTATATTGCGGATCAGGTCAAGGCTTTTCTTGCTTCAAAAGGCGTGACAACCGCCATTATCAACTTGGGTGGGAATGTGGTTGTTATGGGAACTTCTCCAAATAACGAAAATGGGTGGAAAGTAGGGGTACAGGGCCCTGATGAGACACGCGGTGCAACAGTGGGCTCTGTGTATCAAACCAATCGCTCTATCGTGACATCTGGTATTTACGAGCGCTTTTTAGAAGTCGATGGCAAAATTTATCATCACATCTTGAATCCTCAGACAGGTTATCCTGTTGAAAATGATATTTCAGGCGTGACCGTCTTTACGGATACCTCAACTGAAGGAGATGGTTTGTCAACGGCACTCTTTACCTATGGTATTGAGGAAGGTTTAAAGTATGTCAATAGCCAAGATGGCATAGAAGCTGTTTTCATTGATAAGGAACATGGAGTTCATCTCAGTGATGGACTCAAGGATTCATTTGAACTAAGTAACAAGGAGTATCATCTTGCGGACTAATGGATTAACGTTACCAGTTTTCTTAGAATTTGTTGAGTTAAAAACCAAGGTCGCTAGTTTTTCCCCTATGGTAATTGGTTTTTTGTGGTCAGCTTATGCTTATGGTCAACTCAATTGGCTGAATACAATTGTCTTTGTCATTGCGGTGCTCTGCTTTGACATGTGTACGACCGCCATCAACAATACAATGGATTATAAAAAAGCAGTGGATGTGGCCTATAAAGAAGAGGAAAATGTCATCGGTAAGAATGGTTTAGATTATCAACATGTGCTGATGATTATCTTTACCTTATTTGGGATTGCAACTGCCTTTTCACTTATTCTCGTTTGGCTGACAGATTTAATGCTTTTGCCAATTGGTGTCCTTTGTTTTTTGATTGGAATTTTTTACACTTTTGGACCCAAGCCTCTGTCACGTTTGCCGCTTGGTGAAATTTTCTCTGGCGTCACCATGGGGTTTGGGATTTTCTTCTTGGCAGTCTATATTCAAGATCCAAGTGATTTTCTAGTTTCCTATTGGGGTTCATTTGGAATCGGCAATATAGATTTTTTCTGGTTGGAGACTTTGAAGATTTTCTTCATGAGTTTGCCGCTCGTCTCTTTGATTGCGAATATTATGCTGGCTAATAATCTCTGCGACTATGAGCAAGATGTGCGCAATCATCGCTTTACCTTGGTGCATTACATTGGAAAAAAAGTGGTCTAAAACTTTATTTGATTCTCAGTATTATGCCATGGATGTTATGGATAATCTACTGCTTGACAGGTTTCTTACCTATTTGGGCACTGATCGGTCTCTTAGCCTTTGTCCCATTTTCTAAAAATCTTCACCATTTCTTGCAAAAGCAAATCAAACGCGAAACCTTTATCAATTCCATCAAGAATTTTGTCCTTTTCTCAGGCCTTTATCTCTTGGTGCTGGTCATCGCCGTTTTTATTGGTTAAAAAAATCGACTTGAAATTCCAAGTCGATTTTCTTATATCGGTAAAATGAGTTCATCATCAGGACCATCATCGTCATTCCCTCGTTCCTGAATTTCGATGATCAATTGATGAGGAAGGCAGACAAGAATTTGTCCTTTTTTGCTAATCCAGCCTGTATTAACTGCAATTTGGTCGGGACTGTTATCCTCTCTAACGCGGATAGCTCCATCCTTTATTTGGACAATATTATATTGTCCCTCATTAGGGTAATAGGTAACCTCTTGATTTTTAGAATGTTGGGGATCGAGTGACCATTTATCGACAATTTCTCCATTGATTTTGACGACAGCAACCAATTGACTACCAGATGGAGTCTGGTTGGCGGTAAAAGCCGTCACAACAGCAGGAGTAAAGGACAAAAGTACAGCTAAACCGATGAGAATGTAGTCGAAAGGCCGAAACTGTTTTAAAATTTCTTTCATGATATTCACTTTCTAACTTATCCTTCTATTCTATCATAAATATTCTTTGATGCAGAGAATTTTCTGGGTTAATTTCAGGTGAAAAAATTATGTGAATTCGTGAGCATATCCTTTGTCAACGTTCTCACGATACTATATAATGGAGAATGTAAAAAAATATTTTTTTGAAAGTGAGATTTTACATATGGCTAAAATCGTTGTTGTTGGTACGAACCACGCTGGTACAGCAAGTATCAAAACTATGTTGTCGAACTACGGTTCAGAAAACGAGATCGTAACATTTGACCAAAACTCAAACATCTCATTCTTGGGATGTGGTATGGCACTTTGGATTGGTGAGCAAATTGATGGTCCAGAAGGTCTCTTCTACTCTGATAAAGAACAATTGGAAAAACAGCTCTTGTTGACGGTAAAGAACATGTTGAATCATACGATAAATTGGTTCTTGCAACTGGTTCACAACCAATCGTTCCTCCAATCAAAGGTGTGGAATTGAAAGAAGGTTCACGTGAATTTGAAGCAACTCTTGAAAACCTTCAATTCGTTAAATTGTACCAAAACTCTGCAGATGTTATTGAACGCCTTGAAAAACCAGGTATCGAGCGTGTAGCAGTTGTCGGTGGTGGTTACATCGGTGTAGAACTTGCTGAAGCTTTCCAACGTAAAGGTAAAGAAGTTGTTCTTGTAGATATCGCTGACACTGTTATGGGTGCATACTATGACCGCGATTTCACTGCAATGATGAACAAAAACCTTGAAGATAACGGCGTAAAATTGGCTCTTGGTCAAGCAGTTCAAGCTATTGAAGGTGACGGTAAAGTGGAACGTCTTGTGACTGACAAAGAAACATTTGACGTTGATATGGTTATGATGTGTGTTGGCTTCCGCTACGATAACGCACGTGATGACGTAAGCTACATCGCTCTTGCATCAAATGCTGTTCGTACTGGTATTGTTGCTGCACACAACGCTTGTGGTCATGAATTGGAAGGTGTTGGTGTTCAAGGTTCAAACGGTATTTCAATCTTTGGCCTGAACATGGTTTCAACTGGTTTGACAGAAGAACGTGCTAACCAAGCTGGTTACAATGCTGCAGTTGCATCATTCAACGACCTTCAAAACGCCGTGTCCTTGGTTGCCAAATGGTATCACGTGAAGACATGTCAATGGGTATCCACATGTTCTCACTTGCAATCATGAAACACGTGAAAATCGAAGAACTTTCACTCATGGATATCTTCTTCTTGCCACACTTCAACAAACCTTACAACTACATCACAATGGCAGCACTTTCTGCTGAGTAATTGTGACTTAGGACCTTCGGGTCCTTTTTTCTTTTTGGTCAATAGTAGGGCGGTTGTAGATAAGGCGTAGCAAAATTGAGACAAAATATCCCAAGTTTGCTAGACTGGAATTATTATAAAGAAACGCGAGGGAATGCCATGAAAACTTAAGATTTAATTGTTATCGGATTTGGTAAGGCCGGAAAGACCTTAGCTGGGAAAATGTCTAGCCTTGGCAAAAAGGTTGCTTTGATTGAAAAAGATTCAACCATGTATGGTGGAACTTGTATCAATATTGGCTGCATCCCGACTAAAACACTCATTCATGCAGCTGAGGAAAACTTGACCTTCGCCCAAGCTATGGAATTAAAAGAAACGGTTGTCACTCGACTTCGTGGGAAAAACAAAGCTGCGCTAGAAGGCGCAGGAGTGGACCTTTACTAAGCGACAGCACGCTTTTTAGACAATAAGATCCTTGAAATTTCTGGTGGTAACGAAGTTGAACAATTGACAGCTGAAACCATTGTCATCAATACAGGTGCGGTGTCAAATGTCCTTCCAATTCCAGGATTATTGGAATCTGAACATGTAGTAGATAGCACGGGCATTCAGCGTTTAGAAGAACAACCAAAACGCCTAGGTATCATCGGCGGTGGTAATATCGGCCTTGAATTTGCCAGCCTCTATGGTCGCTTGGGCAGTCAAGTGACTGTTTTTGAAGCAGGTTCAGCTATCTTGGCTCGCTATGAGAAAGTTGCTGCAGATTTGGCTCAAGAGTATTTGGAAGAAGATGGCGTGGCATTTGTAGTGGATGCCAAAGTAGAAAAAGTTGCTAACAAAGGGCAAGAAGTTGTCCTAACGGTCAATGGACAAGAACACACATTTGATGTCGTCATGTATGCTTTAGGTCGTAAACCTGCTACGGAAGGACTCGGCTTAGAAAATACGGATATGGAGTTGATAGAGCGCTGTGCGGTCAAAGTAGATGATTACTGTGAATCGACAGTCCCAGGTATCTACGCTGTTGGTGATGTGAATGGTGGCCTGCAATTTACTTACACCTCCCTAGATGATTTCCGTATTGTCCTTGGTAGATTGACTGGAAATGGAGAATATAACCTATCTAAACGTTCAAACGTGCTAAACACTCTCTTTATTGAGCCTGCTCTATCACAAGTGGGGATGACGGAAAAAGCAGCACAAGAAGCAGGACTCCCATACCAAGCGAATGAATTGCGAGTAGCCAATATGCCGCGTGCCCATGTGAATAATGATCTTCGTGGTATTTACAAGGTTATCGTCCATACTGAAACCAAGGAAATCCTCGGAGCAACTCTTTTTGCACGAGGTTCACAGGAGCTGATTAACCTTATCAAGATGGCTATGGTCTCAATGATGTCTTCAATTTTTAAGAGAAAGAAAACTGACCCTCTAGAGGTCAGTTTTTTCAATATAGGAATTTGGGCTATAAGGGCTAGCATCAAATGAGATTGGTTTTTGAAGAATAGCTTGCGCTAATTGCCAGCCGATGAAGGGACCAGATGTCAAACCTGATGATCCAAGTCCGCTGGCTACTTGCACATTGGGCTGATCTATCAATGGTCCGAAAAATGGTGAATAATCAGATGTGTAAGCGCGTGTTCCGATTCGAGTTGCAGAGATATCGTAGTCTTTGAGGGCTGGAATAAATTCCTCGGCAGTGGCTTTCATGTGGGAAATTTTCTCTTCATCTAAGGTTAAATCATAGCCCATATCATCTTCATGTGTGGCACCGATTACTAATTTTCCATTTTCAAATGGTAGAATATCAATTTCGCCATGTAACATACATCCTGGCCAATCATCAGTTGCAAAATGAGTTTGAATTTCCAGCAATTGCCCTTTTTGTGGTCGGACATCGACGTGGTAACCTAGTGGTTCTAGCAAGTCAGGTAACCATGTTCCGACAGTCAAAATGAGCTTGTCACAGCTTAAGATTCGGCCTTGAACTTTTACCTGACAAGAGGAAGCGAGCTGTGCCTTACCATAAAGAATCTCTCCTCCGTTTTGGATGAAGGCACTTTGCAATTGATCCAGCAAAAGTCCACCATCTACTCGTCCTCCACCACTGGCTAAAATAGCACCTTGATCCGTTTCTAATTGGGGAATAACTTGCGCAAGTTCTTGAGATTGGTAAAGCTCTAAATCACCAATCATTGGTGCATCGACCAAACGTTTATGGGCAATTTTTTCTAGCTTTTTTAGTAGTTTTTCTTGATTTTTGAAAACTAGAGTCCCAGTTTGCTTGTAGGGAGCAGGTTTAAAGCTAGATTTCTCTAAGTCCGCCATTAATGTTGGGTAAAAAGCTGCGCCTTGCGAGGTGAGCCGATACCATTCTTTGTTGCGTCGTTGGGATAGCCAAGGGCAGATGATACCAGCAGCTGCGCGTGTTGCGCTACCTGTGCCCTCATCAATCAGAGTGACCTTTACAGTCGGTTCTTTTGAGAGGTAGAAGGCCGCTGTTGAGCCAACAATGCCTCCTCCAATAATGATGATTTCTTGTTTCATGACATTATTATAGCATAAAACAAGCTAGTTTCTTTCTTGGCGCCAACATGTTACAATGTTGTTAGAAGGATAGTATCAAGGAGTATGAAGTGGCTGAAAATCTATATCCAGAAGTTTTAGTAAAAGGAAGCGGTGCGATAAAGGTAGCGACGGTTGGTGACAGCTTAACTTACGGCTATGGCTTAAATGACCGAAACATCGAAGCCTACCCATCTATTTTAGCAGATAAATTAGGTTCACGCTATCAGGTCCATAATTTCGGCCTGAGTGGACGTTCCCTACAAACTACTTCAGATTTTCCCTACTTCGAGGAAGATAATGCGAAGTTATCTCTGCTGAGTGAACCAGATATGGTTGTTGTCATGATTGGTAGCAATGATAGCCGGGGCCCATATTGGAACAAGGAACGCTTTACAGTAGAGTACCGTCAAATGGTCGAGCGCTACCAGTCGTTAGTCAGTCAGCCAGATGTCTTTGTGGTCGTTCCACCATTTGTACCAACCAGTCGCTTCGGTCTTAATAATGCCATCATAAAAGAAGAATTGCAGGTTATTATTCCACAAATTGCTGAAGAAGTTGGGGCTCATTCCATCAATCTGTACCCTTTGACAGAGGGACATTTGGAGTATTATAGCGACGGCTTACACTTGAATTACTCAGGGAACCAGATTATCGCAGAGGAGATTTTTTCACAACTCATAAAATGAAAGGTCTACTTTTCTGCGAAAATATGCTATACTAGTTAGTAGATTTATGATGAATATTGAGGGAGTTTATGGTAAAAAGGGATTTAATTAGGCAAATTGTTTTTACAATTTTATTGGTTGTTGGTATCATCGGATTAAGAATCTGGTTTTTTGAACCTGTGACGATTAACGAGCAAATGGCCAATGATTATTTTGAAAAAGATCAACTGATCTTGGCGATTAAAAATGACAATCTGACTTATGGTGATTTTGTACTTTACGAAGAGGAGGGGCAGCGATATGTGGGACGTATCATTGCTCTTGAAGGTGATAAGGTAACCTACATGGACGATGTCCTCTACCGGAATGATCTGATTGTGGAAGAAGCTTATCTGGACCGTCCGCGACATCAAGAATATTTTACAGAAGATTTAACAATCTCAACCATTACAAAAGGAAAGAGCGATGTTGTCACTCCACACGCCTATCTTGTTCTTAACGATGTTCGGACAGACAAGCGAGATAGTCGAGAATTTGGACTCATTACGCAGGATCAAATCATTGGACGTATGGCATTTCGTGTCACACCTCTGAAAAAATTTGGATTTATTGAAATAGGGCTAGCCAAGTAAGCTGGTTCTTTTTATTGAATTTTTAGGACTATACCAATTTTGTGTTTGACATCTTATCTATCTTTTTATATACTGTTAATGCTTGGTTTTAGTTGTCGTTAAAGGGCTATACCAATTTATAAAATGTTAGAAAGAATATCAGCTTTGGCTGATGGAGAAAATATATGTGTGGAATTGTCGGAGTTGTCGGGAATGCAAATGCAACAGATATCTTAATTCAGGGGTTGGAAAAGTTAGAATACCGTGGTTATGATTCAGCAGGTATTTTTGTGACAGGTGCTGGTAATGGGCGCTTGGTCAAATCAGTTGGTCGTATTGCAGACTTGGCTGCTAAAGTTGGTGAGCATACAGAGGATATGGCAGGTATCGGACACACACGCTGGGCAACTCATGGCAAACCAACAGAGGACAATGCCCATCCTCATACCTCGCAGTCAGGTCGTTTTGTTTTGGTACACAATGGTGTGATTGAAAACTACTTGGAAATTAAAGAAACTTACTTAGCGGGTCATACCCTCAAGGGTCAAACAGATACAGAAATTGCTGTGCACCTCATTGGTTCATTCGTTGAAGAAGGAGGATTGTCAGTTCTTGAAGCCTTTAAAAAAGCTCTTCATATTATCCAAGGATCATACGCTTTTGCTTTGATTGATTCTCAAGATGCAGATACTATCTATGTCGCTAAAAATAAATCACCACTTTTGATTGGTTTGGGTCAAGGCTATAACATGGTCTGCTCAGACGCCATGGCCATGATTCGTGAAACTAGCGAATACATGGAAATCCATGATAAAGAATTGGTTATTGTCAAAAAAGATAGCGTTCAAGTCATGGCCTATGATGGCAATCCAATCGAACGTGCAAGCTACACAGCTGAATTGGACTTGTCAGATATTGGTAAAGGAACTTATCCATTCTATATGCTCAAAGAAATTGATGAGCAACCAACTGTTATGCGTAAATTGATTTCAACTTATGCAGATGAAAATGGACAAATGACGATTGATCCAGCTATCATCAAGGCTGTTCAAGATGCGGATCGTATCTACATCCTCGCAGCAGGTACTTCTTACAACGCTGGTTTTGCTTCTAAAAATATGTTGGAAACTCTTACGGATACACCAGTAGAATTAGGTGTGGCTTCAGAATGGGGCCACCACATGCCACTCTTGAGCAAGAAACCATTGTTTGTTCTTTTGACTCAATCTGGTGAAACAGCTGATAGCCGTCAAGTATTGGTAAAAGCTAATGAAATGGGTATTCCAAGTTTGACCATCACAAACGTGCCAGGTTCAACTCTTTCTCGTGAAGCAACGCATACTATGTTGCTCCATGCAGGTCCTGAAATCGCGGTAGCCTCAACCAAAGCTTATACAGCACAAATTGCTGCTCTTGCTTTCTTGGCAAAAGCAGTCGGTGAAGCTAACGGAAAAGCAGAAGCAAAAGAATTTGATTTAGTGCATGAATTGTCCATCGTGGCACAGTCCATCGAAGCAATTTTGTCAGAAAAAGATGTCATCGCTGAAAAAGTGGAAGCTCTCTTGTCCACAACACGCAACGCTTTCTACATCGGTCGTGGTACAGACTATTATGTGACCATGGAAGCAGCGCTCAAGCTCAAAGAGATTTCTTACATTCAGACAGAAGGCTTCGCGGCCGGTGAGTTGAAACACGGTACGATTTCCTTGATTGAAGATGGAACGCCGGTTATTGCCTTAATTTCTTCTAATGAGCAAACAGCTGCACATACACGTGGTAATGTGGCGGAAGTAGTCTCTCGTGGTGCAAACGTCTTGACAATTGTCGAAGAAGATATGGCGCGTGAAGGTGACGATATTGTCCTCAATCAAGTTCACCCATTCTTGGCCCTTATTTCAATGGTCATTCCGACTCAATTGATTGCCTACTACGCATCCCTTCAACGTGGTCTCGATGTAGATAAACCACGTAATTTGGCAAAAGCCGTTACAGTTGAATAAGATAAGAAGATTTGGATTTTCCAAATCTTTTTTTAATTTTTTCGTGCAAAATTCTTGACATCTATTTCAAAAAGACATATCATTAACTAGTGATAAAAATAAATGAATTTCAAGGAGAAACCTCATGGTTAAAAAAATTGGTCTTATTCTTGGAAGTCTTCGTCAAGATTCAAATTCTCAAAAAATTGCAGATTCTTTGAAAGAGTTGTTTCCAGCAGATGTTGAATTAACTCAAATCGAGATTAGTGATTTACCTCTTTACAACCCTGATTACGACGAAGAAGGCGGTCAGTTACCAGAAAGCTATACGCGTTACCGCAATCAAGTGAAGGAACAAGATGGCTTGATTTTCATCGTTGCTGAATACAATCGTGGTTTGACTGCTGCCTTGAAGAACGCCGTTGACGTTGCTTCTCGTCCGCTAGGAGACGGTGCAATGGGTGGTAAACCTGCCTTGATCGCTTCTCATTCTACAGGAAATGTATCTGGTTTTGGTGTTAACCATCAACTCCGCCAAAGCTTGGTGTTCTTGGATATTCCAGTATTGGCAAAACCAGAATCTTACTTGGCGCAAGCTCATACTTTGTTTGGTGAAGATAATAAACTCAACAATGAAGGTACAAAAAACTTCTTGCAAACTGTTGTAAATACTTACTTGACATTCGCAAATCGTTTTGTGGACTAAGAATATCGCTCTATATACTAAGAACTAGGTTTTCTAGTTCTTTTTTGTTACAATATTCATATGAATGAAATCATCAAACACAAGTTGGAGTTATTGCCAGATAGTCCTGGCTGCTACCTCCATAAAAATAAATACGGAAAGATTATCTATGTTGGGAAGGCCAAGAATCTGAAAAATCGGGTACGGTCTTATTTTCGTGGGAGTCATGATACCAAGACAGAAGCATTGGTATCGGAAATTGCAGATTTTGAGTTCATCGTGACCGAATCCAACATCGAAGCTCTGCTATTGGAAATCAATCTGATCCAAGAAAACAAGCCCCGATATAACATCATGCTTAAGGATGACAAATCTTATCCTTTCATCAAGATTACGAATGAGCGTCATCCACGTCTGATCATCACGCGACAAATCCGAAAGGATGGCGGTCAATATTTTGGTCCCTATCCCGATGTCAATGCAGCTAATCAGACCTTGAAATTGCTGGATCGCCTCTATCCATTTCGCAAGTGTAAAATGCCAGAAAATAAATTTTGTCTTTATTATCATCTTGGACAATGTTTGGCGCATGGCGACAATATGCCTAGTCGTGAAGACTACGCTAAAATGGCGACAGAAGTCAGCCAATTTTTGACAGGACATGACGATAAAATCGTTCATCAGTTGCAAGAGAAAATGAAAGCGGCGGCGGGAGCGATGGAATTTGAAAAGGCAGCTGAATACCGTGACCTCATCCAATCCATTGCTACTCTACGCACCAAACAACGAGTGATGGCACAGGATATGCAGAATCGCGATGTCTTTGGTTATTACGTGGATAAAGAATGGATGTGTGTTCAGGTCTTCTTTGTCCGTCAGGGCAAGCTGATTGAGCGGAATGTCAATCTTTTTCCATACTATAGCGATGCGGATCAGGATTTTTTGACCTATATCGGGCAATTTTACCAAGATCAGCAACACTTGATTCCTAATGAAATCTTTATCCCACAGGATATTGACGAAGAAGCGGTACGGGCCTTGGTGGATACCAAAGTGGTCAAGCCCCAGCGTGGTGAGAAGAAGCAGTTGGTCAATTTGGCTATCAAAAATGCCCGTGTCAGTTTGGAGCAGAAATTTAATTTACTAGAGAAAAATCTGGAAAAAACACAAGGAGCCGTTGAAAACATCGGTAATCTTCTCGGTATCCCGACCCCTATTCGTATCGAGGCTTTTGATAATTCCAATATTCAAGGGACCAGTCCAGTCTCTGCCATGGTCGTTTTTGAAAATGGCGTGGCTAACAAGAAGGAATATCGAAAGTATAAAATTAAAACCGTTCAAGGACCAGATGACTACGCCTCTATGCGTGAAGTCTTGCGCCGCAGATACAGCCGTGTAGAACGGTATGGATTGACTCCGCCTGATTTGATTATCATTGATGGTGGTCAGGGACAAGTCAATATTGCTAAAAATGTCATTGAAAATGAACTGGGCATGTCGCTTCCTATTGCTGGTTTGCAGAAAAATGATAAACACCAAACACATGAATTGCTCTATGGGAATCCTCTGCAAGTAGTCCCCTTAGAGCGAAATTCTCAAGAATTCTTTCTCTTGCAACGCATCCAAGATGAAGTGCACCGCTTTGCTATTACCTTTCATCGCCAACTTCGCAGTAAAAATTCTCTCAGCTCTAAGCTAGATGGTATTGATGGTCTAGGTCCAAAGCGCAAACAAACTCTTCTCAAATATTTCAAGTCTATCAATAAGATTCAGGCGGCATCTGTGCAAGAAATCGCGGAAGCTGGCGTGCCTTACAAGGTAGCAGAAGCGGTTAAGGTGAGGTTAGGAGAGGAGGAGCATGTCAACTGAATTTATTGTGATTGGGATGACCTTTCTGACCTTATATATTGTCTTGGTTTTAGTAAGCTTTCCCTTCTCACAAACGAGTTTTAGGGAACATCTATTTTCAGCAAAAGCAGGGATTCGTCTCAATCCTAAAAATCGCTTAGGGTGGTTAGTGTATCTTCTACTATTGTTGGTTGCCGTTGGGCTCATTTTCAATTTATTTCTAGCATGATGGAGCTAGCTGGTCATTGAAATAATCCAATATTCATGGTAGAATAGAGAATAATCTTTAGAGTGGAATGGAGAAGCTTGTGGCTTTTGGAGAAGAAAAACACAAAAAATCAACCTTTGAAAAAGTGGTATGGATTGTTGTCATCACCATGGTGATTGTCACAGTCGCTGGTCTTTTGTTGCCAGCAATCAGTGCTTTGATCTAGATTGATGTAAAAAGACGCTGAAAGGCGTTTTTTTTAAGATATTGACGCTAATAAAGAAGAAGTGAAGAAAGGAATAGGACGTCCTTCGAGTTTAAAAGTAAAATTGAACTCGGACTAAAAACGTCGGGAAAAAGATGGACCATTTGGTGTGTTATCACACCAAGCTGCTCCCCTATTTTCCTCTCGTTTTCTTAGCGTCCTTAGTATCTTATTTTATGAGTATGTTTTTGGATACTGCCAAGATTAAGGTCAAGGCAGGTAAGGGTGGCGATGGTATGGTGGCCTTTCGTCGGGAGAAGTATGTGCCAAATGGCGGTCCTTGGGGCGGTGATGGTGGTAAGGGTGGCTCTGTCATTTTCCGCGTGGACGAAGGGTTGCGCACATTGATGGACTTTCGTTACAATCGCCAATTTAAGGCTCAAGAAGGTGAAAAAGGCATGACCAAGGGAATGCATGGTCGTGGTGCTGAGGACTTGATCGTTCGCGTTCCGCAAGGAACAACTGTGCGTGATGCAGAAACTGGTAAAGTCATCACAGACTTGGTGGAAAATGGTCAGGAATTTGTCATTGCTAAAGGTGGTCGTGGTGGTCGCGGGAACATTCGCTTTGCGACGCCAAAGAATCCAGCGCCAGGGATTTCTGAAATTGGGGAACCTGGCGAAGAACGCCAGTTGGAATTGGAATTGAAAGTGTTGGCAGACGTTGGTCTGGTGGGCTTCCCATCCGTTGGAAAATCAACTCTTCTCAGCGTCATTACCTCTGCAAAACCAAAAATTGGGGCCTATCATTTCACGACCATTGTGCCAAATTTGGGCATGGTTCGTACTAAATCTGGTGAATCTTTTGCTGTTGCAGATCTTCCTGGATTGATTGAAGGAGCTAGCCAAGGTGTCGGTTTGGGGACACAATTCCTTCGTCATATCGAGCGTACGCGTGTTATCTTGCATGTCATTGATATGTCGGCAAGTGAAGGTCGAGATCCTTATGAAGATTATGTAGCCATTAATAATGAGCTGGAGGCTTATAATCTGCGCCTCATGGAACGTCCGCAAATTATTGTGGCCAATAAGATGGATATGCCTGAGTCGGAAGAAAATTTGAAAGAATTCAAAGAAAAATTAGCAGCTAATTATGATGAATTCGATGAATTGCCAATGATTTTCCCAATTTCTAGTTTGGCTCACCAAGGGTTGGAAAATCTCTTGGAAGCAACGGCAGAGCTGCTTGACAAGATGGACGAATTCCTTCTTTACGATGAATCTGAATTCCAAGAAGAGGAAGTTTACTACGGATTTGACGCAGACGAGCCTGAATTTGACATCAATCGTGACGATGACGCATCATGGATTCTCTCTGGGGAGAAATTGGAGCGCCTCTTCACGATGACTAACTTTGATCGTGACGAATCTGTCATGAAATTTGCCCGTCAGTTGCGTGGAATGGGGGTTGACGAGGCCCTTCGCGCGCGTGGTGCCAAAGATGGTGATATCGTCCGTATTGGCAAGTTTGAATTTGAGTTTGTAGATTAACTTCGCAACTATCTATCTGTGCGGCAGTAAGCCACTACAGATAGTACGATAGGCTCTATTTGAGCCTATCTAGCGAACTTACTAACTGCGGAGAAACGAAACGGTAATATCGACCGTTTCTCCTCCGTGTCGTAGGTCAGCCCCTTCAACCGAAAATAGGGAGCGGGGGGACTATCTATCTTTTTTGCACAGAATGTAGGCCATGTTCAACTGGATTAACGTTGGAAGTTCTTCTAGGCACAGGTGTGCCTGAAGAACTACGGGAGCCACTATGGTGGACTTCCTACCAACCTTACTAACTACAGAGAAATAGTATTATCGACTGTTTTTCCTCCGTGTCGTAACCTGTTTAGAATGGCTAGTTTCTAAAGAAACTGCCGTTCTACGGAAGGTCCTATATCTGGATGTTCTCAAGCGCCTTGCTAACTAAAAACATGTATTCACAAATCTTATCTAAGAAGTTTGTTAAGATAATAGTTACTGAAAAGGTTAGTAAGACGACAGTTGCCGCTGTGGTGATAAGATTATTGCCCTAGAAGGGTAATAATCATGGGGATTTTCGAGACCTTAAGCTCGGAAACTAGGCATGGAACGACGGAGTCGGTCGCTGCCGTCCCCGCCACTTAAGGCAGGCTGTCAAAAAATTGTATTAGTTGACTTCATAAGTCAAAAAATTCTACAGGAGGTCAGTCATGGGTGATAAACCGATATCCTTTAAGGACAAGGATGGCAATTTTGTTTCGGCAGCCGATGTCTGGAATGCTGAAAAATTAGAAGAACTCTTCAATAAGCTCAATCCCAATCGTAAACTTCGCTTGGAGCGTGAGCGATTGGCAAAAGAAGTGTCTGAAAAGGCATAGGAGTAAAACCCTATGCCTTTTTATCTGTTTCAATAAGCTGATACTGATCCAACAAATAAATCTGTTCTGCAACTTCCTCAATATACTTTCTATCATGAGATACGCTGATAATAGCGCCAGGAAACTCTCTCAATAATTGACGAATGAGTGGCTGGCTGGTTGGGGAAAAGTGACGAGTAGGCTCGTCTAAAACCAAGACATTGTTGCCTGCTAAGACCATTTTAGCTAAAAAGAGTTTGGCTTTTTGTCCGCCAGATAAATCTGAGACAGAATGTAGGATTTCGTCTCTGGTAAAACGTAGGCTAGCCAGTAGGGTTCTGGATTGTTCTGGCTCAGCAACGTCGGATAAAAATTCAATAGCAGATTGATTGCTACTCAAAAGATCTTCATAGTTTTGTGACATATAGCCCAGGGATAAGTCATCCCTTGCTCTCCGTTCTTCCAAGATTTGCTTAAGTAAACGGGTCTTCCCAATCCCATTTTGTCCTATGATGACCAAGTTATCTTGGCCACGAATGAGCAAATCCACCATTTGACCGTTTTCCAATTTGTATTCTGTCCAATGGAGTAAAACTTTACTAGCAGGAAGTGGAATAATATCTGAAAAGAAGAGCTTGATGGCATCCATATCTTGCGGGATTTCAGTGAAGTTTTCAGCTTCTTGCTCTAATTTCTTTTCTTGCGATAGCATGATTTTCATTTTTTTGGCTAAAAGACGACCAGCTGCACTATCACGTGTATTGCGCAAATTATGCTCTACGCTCTGGTGTAAACGATGATGTCGGGCCATCTTCTTATCATGCTCTTCGCGTTCCTTGTTGGCTTGCTGTAGTTGGCGCTCAAAGGTATCAAGGCGCTTTGCTCTATAGTTCGCATAGTTTCCATGGACATAGCTAGCGCGGGGAGTCGTGCGTTTTTTCAGTAATTCGAGATGCAGGATAGCAGTCGCTGTGTGTTCCAAAAATGTTTCATCATGAGAAATGAAGAGGATTGTCTTGTCAGAAAGGGTAGATAAGGTTTGCTTACCTTCTTCAAATCGGTCCAAATCTAACTGGAAACGCTCTGCTATTTTATAAAAAAGTGAAAAGTCAAAAAGGCTGTAGTCGGTATCAGAGTAGAGAAAGTTATCAACGGTTTGAACCATCTGATCGGGGGTCAGACTCTGTGGCAAGTAGCCAATGCGATCAAAGCGATTGATGATGTCACCGTCAATGGTCACATAGTTGGATACTTGGTCGGAGGCGATGAGTGTCTTGATCAGGGTGGACTTACCAGTGCCTTCTTCACCGATAATAGCTAGCTTATCTCCAGGATTAAGGATGAGGTTAAGATCCTTGATTAGTTCCTGCAAATCTTTTTGATGCGTGATAGTTAAGTTGTGTGTCTGTAGCATAAAATCTCCTTTCTACTCTTTTAAAATCAAAAGGTACTTGGTTATCTCGTCTTGATGAAAGTCAGTTCTATTTGCGACTTTGGTACCTTGTCTCTTTTTAATTTTATTTGAGTATGAACAGCTAAAAACTCCCTACCTTATCAAGTAGGGAGTCTAGAGTTCTGCTAGTTTTTGAGGGAGAAATAGGCCAAAAAAGACACATTCAACCACAGAAAAGAAGCCATTATGGCTTGGGGTTACAGCAGGGCACACTAAAAAACCAAACCTGATAAGGCTTATCAGGTTTGGTTTCTTAGTTGCGCATTGCTCTTGTACCTCCAGAGATTTACTAGCTTCAGTATAACAAACATTGAAAGCGATATCAAATGGTGTTATACTAGTTGCATGAAAAAAATAATCATTATTGGCTGTCCTGGATCAGGTAAATCAACCTTAGCAAGAAAGTTAGCTGAAAAGACAGATCTTCCCCTAACACATTTAGATCTGCTTTATTGGCAATCTGATAAGACAACGGTGGAAGAGGATCTGTTTGTGGAGCGTCAGAAGAGTGTCTTACGACAAGGGAAATGGATTATTGATGGCAACTATGGCGCTAGTTTGGAAATGCGAGTTGCAGCCTGTGATACCATTATTTTTCTAGATTTCTCAGTTGAGGATTGCTTGGCTGGCGTGCGAGAGAGAATTGGTAAAAAACGTCCAGATATGCCGTGGATTGAAACAGAAGAAGACCAAGAATTTCTGGAATTTATTCAGTCTTTTGGTCAAACCAGTCGTCCAAAAATTCTTGCTTTGATAGAGCAATATCCAGAAAAATCTACGATTATCTTAAAAAATAGGAAGGCTGTTCAAGATTTTTTGAACGACATAAAACCGGAACTCTTTTGAGCTCCGGTTCTTTTTATACATTCAAAACCTTGTCTAAAAATTCTTTGAGACGTGGATGTTGTGGATTGTCGAAGATTTGTTCAGGTGTGCCATCTTCAAGGAATTCGCCGCCATCTGTGAAGATAACGCGATTGGCAACTTTACGGGCGAAGCCCATCTCGTGCGTAACAATCAGCATGGTCATGCCTTGCTCTGCTAAGTCCTTCATAACGTTGAGAACGTCACCAACCATTTCAGGGTCAAGGGCAGAAGTAGGCTCGTCAAAGAGCATGATATCTGGATTCATTGCCAAAGCGCGGGCAATTGCCACACGTTGTTTTTGACCGCCAGAGAGACTGTCAGGCATAGCGTCACGTTTGTCAGCCAATCCAACCTTCTCCAACAACTCCATACCAACGCGTTCGGCTTCAGCCTTGTTAAAGAGTTTGTGTTCAATTGGAGCAAAGGTGATATTTTCCAAAACAGTCATATGTGCGAAAAGGTTGAAATGTTGGAATACCATACCGACATTTGAGCGAAAAGCATCAACATCTGTTTTTTTATCTGTCAAGTTGAATCCATCTACCATCACATGACCACTAGTAATGGATTCTAGCAAGTTCATGGTCCGTAAGAAGGTAGATTTTCCTGAACCAGAAGGTCCGATAATACAGACCACGTCCCCTTCGTAAAATTTAGCAGAAATACCTTTCAGGACTTCATTTTTACCGTAGTATTTGTGCAAATCTTCTACGTTGATCTTTAATTGAGCCATTATTTGCCTCCTTTTTCAAGTTTACGTGCCAAGCGAGTCAAGAGTGTGATAACCACGAGGTAGATAATCGCCAAAATCGCATACATACGGAAGGATTGGTAGTTACGAGCGATAATAATTTTACCAGCTTGGAACAATTCCACCAAACCGATGGCAGAAATGATAGTTGTATCTTTCAATGTGATAACAAATTGGTTGATAAAGTTAGGGAGCATGAGTTTTGCAGCTTGTGGCAAAATAATTTTACGCATGGTTGTGCCATAGGAAATTCCCAAACTGCGTGATGCTTCCATTTGTCCAGCAGGAACGGCTTGGATACCACCGCGAACGATTTCTGCGATGTAGGCACCAGAGTTGAGTGAGAGGGCAATGGTGGCGGCTACGAAGTCATTGATTGGGCTTTGTTGACCTGTCATGGATTCAATCAAGTTTGGAATACCCCAAAAGATGAAGGCAGCCACAATCATGAGTGGGATACCGCGAACCACATCGACAAAAACCGAAGCGAGTAAACGTAGAGATTTGAATGGACTAACGGCAAACATACCGAAGATAATACCGATTAAAATCGCAATGGCAAATGAAAGCAAAGCCAAACCGATAGTAATACCTAGACCAGATAGAAGCTGACCATAGTTATTTTTTAATAAGCCCCAAATAGTTGATTCATCTACTTTTGAGCTCGCTTTCGTATCAGTAGACGTCTCTGTATTGAAATATTTGTTCATAATGGCATCGTATTCGCCGGATTCAACCAAAGCAGCCAATCCATTATTAAACATTTGCACCAATTCTGGGTTACTACCTTTTTTCACAGCAAAACCAATGGTTCCAGCAGCAATTCCTTCGAGTGGCGTCTCAAAGTTACGTCCTTGTTGGATTGCGTAGAGCAATACTGCTTCATCATCCATGAGAGCATCAATCGAGCCATAATTTAAACTATCGTACATGGTCGAAGCTTCATCGAACGCTTTTAAAGTATAGCCAAATTTGTTTTCATTTTCTTCTAGATAAGCATAAGAAGAAGTACCATTTTTGGCACCGACTGTCTTTCCTTTTAAATCTTCGTAACTAGCAACAGTGCTACCTGATTTAACTGCTAAAAGAATATTCGAGGTGTAATAAGCATCCGAGAAGTCAAAAATTTTCTTACGAGCATCTGTGATGGTCATTCCTGCAATGACTGCATCCGCTTGACCAGCTTGAACGGCATTGAGGGCAGCATCAAAACCAGGATTTTGAATTGTAATTGTAAAATCTTGATTTTCAGCAATAGCTTTAATCAATTCAATATCGATTCCAGTATATTTTCCATCTTCACCTTGGTATTCAAATGGAGCAAATGAAGAGTCAGATGCGATAGTGTAAGAAGCTTTCACTACTTCGGCTTTTTTAGAAGCATCACCAGTGAGACTTAAGCGAGAACCGTAATCCTTTTTTGATTCAGAAGAAGTTGTCGAGTCTCCGAGCCATTTGCTCATGATTTCTTGATAAGTTCCGTCTTTTTTCATTTCAGCCAGAGCTTTGTTGAAATCTCCTACTAAGTATTCGTACTTACTCCCTTTTTTGACAGCAAATCCGAAGGAACCAATCGCTTCACCGTCCATATCAATGCTGATATCTTGACCTTGTTGAATAGCGTATTGAATCACAGCTTCGTCATCCATGACAGCATCAACAGCACCAGTTGAGAGGCTATTGTACATGGTGTCACCAGTATCAAAGTTTTTGACAGTGTAACCATATTCTGACTTCTTTTCATCCAAGAAAGCCTGAGCAGCTGTGCCATTTTTTACGCCGACAGTCTTGTCTTTCAAGTCTTTGTATGAGGTAACAGGATTTTTCTTGGTCGTTGCAATGACGATAGAAGTATCAAAATAAGGGTCAGAGAAGGTAAATACTTTTTTACGAGCTTCTGTAATGGTCGTTCCTGCCATGAGGGCATCAGCTTGTCCAGATTGAACTGCATTGACCGCCGCATCAAAACCAGGGAAATTTTGATTAGTTGTCCAGCCAGAACGCTTGGCAACTTCATTGATAATATCAACGTCTAATCCTTTATAAATTTGGTCAGAGTCCTTGAACTCAAAAGGTGCATAGGTCGAGTCAAAAACAATATCAATTGTATCATCGGCTTTTACACCTGTAAAAATAAAGAATAATGGCAAAACAGTTGCCATTAGCATCAGCAATTTTTTCTTCATTTCAAATCTCCTTCTTACTAGATATGAATAGTACTATACCACAAAAAAGAAAATTCTGCAAATTTAACAATTTCTCATGTTAGAAAATATAACATTTGCTTGTGTTTTATACTATTGACAGCTTTTTGTATTCGTTTTATAATATGATTGTATTAGATAAACAACTCAAAAGGAGGAAAATATGAACAAAAGAATCTTAGAAGTCCAAACGACTCTCTGTCAAAAAATGCCTGCTTGGCTGGTAGCTATTTTGACACCAGTCATGGTTCAAGTTTTATTTACCGTCGGTAGTATATTGTTTTTCACGGCACTCACCTTCCTTGCGGTCACTTACTTCACCATGACGGGAACGCTGGATAAGGTAGCTGGTGGAATTGCTATTCCATTGCATCTTCAGTTGTTGAGCTTTGGTATGGTGGCACTGTTACTCTTTATCTGGGTAAAATGGGTTGAAAGACGTCCGATTTCAAGTCTTGGTTTTTTCAGCAAGAACTGGCTGAAAGAGCTTGGTCTTGGTTTCTTGGTAGGTTCTGCATAATTCAGCCTAGCTCTCTTCCTTGTTTACTTACTTGGTGGTGTTCAATTTTCAGGGAAGGATTTTTCCATGAGCACTGTCATCTATGTTCTTTCCACTATTCCGTTTTGGCTTTTGCAAGGTGGTACAGAAGAATTACTCACGCGTGGCTGGTTGTTGCCTGTCTTGAATAAGTGAACAAATCTTGCTATTGCAGTTGGAATTAGTAGCTCCCTCTTTGGATTAATGCATCTGGCAAACGATAACGTGACCTTCTTATCCATCTTGAGCATTGTTTTATCTGGTGTAACGATGGCGCTCTACATGCTCAAACGTGATAATCTCTGGAGTGTCATTGGGCTTCACGGTGCCTGGGATTTTATCCAAGGAAACGTGTATGGGATCGCGGTTTCAGGGACAGATGTGGGTTCATCTATTTTCCATTTTGCCAATAAGACTAGCGCTCCTGAGTGGGTTTTTGGTGGTGGATTCGGTACGGAAGGAAGTTTGATTACTTCTCTTGTTGAACTCCTTTTTATCGCCTATCTATGGCACAGTCTCAAAAAAGAAAAATCGCAAGCAGTCTAGATCCTCTAGGCTGTTTTTCTTTCCCATAAAAATAGTTGTTTTGTGGTAGAATAAGAGATAAGATTGACTAGAAAGTAGCCATTTAGGTAATTTTGGTAGTAAAATGATAGAAAGAAGAGATGACCGACCATTTGAGTTGGTATCAAAGTATGAACCGTCTGGAGATCAACCACAGGCGATTGAGCAGCTGGTGGACAATATTGAAGGCGGTGAAAAAGCACAGATTCTGCTTGGTGCGACGGGGACAGGAAAGACCTACACCATGAGTCAAGTGATTAGTAAGGTCAATAAACCCACGCTTGTCATCGCTCACAATAAGACCTTGGCAGGGCAACTTTATGGCGAATTTAAGGAATTTTTCCCTAATAATGCGGTGGAATATTTCGTGTCCTACTATGATTATTACCAGCCTGAGGCCTATGTACCGTCATCCGATACTTATATCGAAAAAGATAGTTCGGTTAATGATGAGATTGATAAGCTCCGGCATTCTGCGACGTCCAGTCTTTTAGAGCGCAATGATGTGATTGTAGTGGCATCTGTTTCTTGTATCTATGGTCTCGGATCGCCCAAAGAATATGCGGACTCTGCTGTTTCCTTGCGCCCTGGGCAAGAGATTTCTCGGGATCAGTTGCTCAATCAGCTGGTAGATATTCAGTTCGAACGCAATGATATTGATTTCCAACGTGGTCGTTTTCGTGTGCGAGGGGATGTGGTCGAAATTTTCCCAGCTTCTCGTGATGAGCATGCCTTTCGTGTCGAATTTTTCGGTGATGAAATTGACCGTATCCGTGAAATTGAAAGTCTGACAGGAAAAAGCTTAGGTGAAGTGGATCATTTAGTGCTTTTTCCAGCCACTCACTTCGTAACCAATGATGACCACATGGAAGTCGCTATTGCTAAAATTCAAGCCGAACTAGAAGAACAACTCAAACTCTTTGAATCAGAAGGCAAACTCTTAGAAGCTCAGCGATTGAAGCAAAGAACGGAATACGACATTGAAATGTTGCGGGAGATGGGCTATACCAACGGTGTCGAAAACTATTCCCGTCATATGGATGGTCGTAGCGAGGGGGAACCACCCTACACACTATTGGACTTTTTCCCAGAAGATTTTCTGATTATGATTGACGAGAGTCATATGACCATGGGGCAGATTAAGGGCATGTACAATGGAGACCGCGCCCGGAAGGAAATGCTGGTCAACTATGGTTTCCGTTTGCCGAGTGCATTGGATAATCGTCCTTTGCGCCGAGAAGAATTCGAAAGCCATGTGCATCAAATCGTCTATGTTTCTGCTACGTCTGGTGACTATGAAAATGAACAGACCGATACGGTTACTGAACAAATCATCCGTCCGACGGGGCTCCTGGATCCAGAAGTAGAAGTTCGTCCGACCATGGGACAAATGGACGATTTGTTAGGTGAAATCAACATTCGTGCTGAAAAAGGAGAGCGGACCTTTATCACCACGCTGACCAAGAAAATGGCGGAGGACTTGACAGATTATCTCAAAGAAATGGGGGTCAAGGTCAAGTACATGCACAGTGATATTAAAACCTTGGAGCGTACGGAGATTATTCGTGACCTGCGTTTGGGTGTATTTGATGTTCTCATCGGAATCAATTTGTTGCGCGAGGGTATCGACGTGCCAGAGGTAAGTTTAGTGGCTATTTTGGATGCGGACAAAGAAGGTTTCCTTCGTAACGAACGTGGACTGATTCAGACCATTGGTCGTGCAGCACGTAATTCTGAAGGTCATGTTATTATGTACGCAGATAAGATTACGGACTCCATGCAGCGCGCCATGGACGAGACAGCCCGCCGTCGGGAAATTCAGATGGCTTACAATCAAGAGCACGGTATTGTTCCACAAACCATCAAGAAAGAAATCCGAGACCTTATTGCTATCTCTAAAAATAGCAGCAGCGATGATAGTCAGGAAGCCGTTGGTTACAGCAGTATGAACAAAAAAGAGCGCCAAGAGGCCATCAAAAAACTGCAAAAACAAATGCAGGAAGCCGCAGAGCTGCTTGACTTTGAATTGGCAGCCGAGATCCGCGACGTAATCTTGGAATTGAAGGCAATGGATTAATTTAAAAAGTCGTGCAAAAAGCTTATGATAAACCAAAACTGGAAACCAAATTCCCGGCGTGGAATGATAGTTTTCAGTTTTGGTTTTTTAAAAATGAATAAAAATACATTTTGTTGTTGACAGGTGCATAAAAATAAAATATAATGGACACTATCATCATTAAGGAGGATGCCATGAGCACTGAAAATAATAAAGTCCGACGATGCCTGACATCGTATAGTAATAAAAAAAGAATCAAAGAATCGTATAAAAATGGAATAGAGGAAACGAAGATGAATATTAAAAAAATGATGATAGTCGGACTGACACTTGTAGCAGGATTGAGTTTGGCAGCTTGCTCGTCAGAGCAATCATCACAAAATGAGTTAGAAAAAATCAAGGAAAAAGGAACCATAGTTGTAGCAACTAGCCCAGATTACGCACCATTTGAATTCCAAACACTGGTTGATGGAAAAAATAAAATTGTTGGAGCAGATATTTTGTTGGCCAAGAAGTTTGCGGATGAATTGGGGGTTAAATTAGAAGTTTCGCCAATGAATTTTGATAACGTCTTAAATAGCGTCCAGTCTGGTAAGGCAGATATTGCTATTGCGGGGCTCAGTTATTCAGAAGATCGTGCTAAGGTATTTGACTTCACGAATGTTTATAATTCAGCAGATAATGTTCTTTTAGTCAAATCGGATACTGTGAATGATTATGCAAAAAATGCCGATTTAGCCTCTAAAAAATTAGCGGTTCAAAAAGGAACAATTCAAGAAGTGTATGCTAATGAAAATCTGACAGATTCTAGCGTCATTTCCTTAACAGTTCTAGGTGAAGCCATCAACGAACTGAAGAATGGAAAAGTAGATGCTATCTTATTGGACGCAGCAGTAGCGGAAGGTTATGCAGCTCAAAATCCCGATTTGGCTGTTTCCACAATGACGTTTGAAGAAGCTCAAAATGATGGAAAAGTTGTGGCTATGCCAAAGGATAGTCCAGAATTAAAGGAAGCACTCGACAAAATCATTAAGGAAGTAGTGGACGCGGGTGCCTACGACAGTTATTTGGAAGAAGTTTCTAAATACACAGTCGTGGAGTAACATCTCTATAACAGGAAGAGATAAAAAATAGAGCAAAGTTTTACTTTTGCTCTATTTTTTTATGCAATCATCCCAAATGATAAGACGTAGTGCATGCCACTCAACTATGCGGATATGGGAGTAAAACAGTCTAGTAGATTGTCTTGGGGCAGTATCTGAAAATGAAAAAGTGCTGAAAAATCGAATTTCTATGAAATGACCGATTTTTCCCGCTCTCGATTTATTGAACAAGATATTTACTTGTGTTTTTTTGTTTTAGAATCTTTCGCGTTAAACTCCTTACTTTATTCGTTTGAGATAATAAGTTGTCAAGCGTGGAATCGTGATATTTGCCCCGTCCCCCCAGTTGCAATGCTGAAAGTTTCAGTTGGAATAGTGCTAGAATGCTAGAAGAAAAGACTAGTTCATAAATTGCATTCTCTGGTAAGTCAAGTGGTAGGTTGAAAATATCTGTATCATTAAAATTGTTGACGACGAGAATTTCTTCCTCATCTCCATAGCGACAGAAGGCGCAGCAGTTAGCATCCCCATCAATGCGTGCCCAGCGAAAGCCCCTCTCGTGCGCCTGATAATCATAACGCCAGAAAGCCTCGTGAAAAGAGTGTCAGAGCCCAGTCCATTTCCCTGTCCTCATTCCATTCGCGAATATGCCCCCCCACTCATTGCCCATAAAGAGCAATTTTTTCCAGGATGAGCAAAATAAAAGCTATAATAAGCGCGTGCTAGACGGAAACGATCTTCGTAATCTCCATCTATTTTTTCTACGATGGAATGTTTACCATGGACAACTTCATCGTGAGACAGTGGCAACAAAAACTGTTCGCTTGGATTGTAATACATACCAAAAGTGATTTCGTTGCTGTGGTATTTGCGAGCATAGGACGGACGACTCATGTATTTGAGGGTATCATTCATCCAACCCAAATCCCATTTCATATCAAATCCCAATCCCCCTTGTTCCAACGAATGCGTTACTTTTGGATAGGCTGAAGAATCCTCCGCAATCATGACAACACCTTTGAAGTCTGTGTGAACAAGTGCAGTGACACGTTTGATAAAATCAATAGCAGGACCGTTGGTTTTATCAGGATCTGTCTCGCCACGCCAATAAAGTAAGTAGGAGAGCGCATCTACGCGAATGCCATCGAAGTGATAATTGTCTAGCCAGTAGGTCATGTTGGAAAGCAAGAAAGAACGAGTCACTCCCTTGCTGAGATCAAAATTAGCTGTTCCCCATTGGTGGTTTTCGCGGTCATATTCTTCTTGGTACTCGTAGAGCCAAGAACCATCAAATTGATAGAGACCATGGGCGTCCTTACAGAAATGAAGAGGCACCCAGTCTAATATAACACCAATCCCAGCTTGGTGACATTGATCAATCAGATATTTGAGTTCATCTGGATTGCCGTAGCGACTAGCAGGACTATAGTAGCCTGTCACTTGATAGCCCCAGGAAGCGTCCAGTGGATGTTCTGTGATGGGCAAGAGTTCAATGTGAGTAAAATGATTTTCCTGGACATATGCGATGAGTTGCTCTGCTATTTCCTTATAGGAATAAAAAGTAGATGCTCCTGTGTCCGTATCATCCGCATTAAGGACTTTCTTACGCCAAGATCCTAGATGGACTTCATAGATAGAAAATGGAGCTGTTTTGTAGTCAAAGTCCACTCGATCTTGCATCCAATGGTTGAAATCACCTACAAGATAGACGGCAGCAGCATTTGGCGCATAAAGTCGAAATTGCCAACCGATAACTTTGTTGCCTTGCCTAACAATGTGAGCTCCCATTTTTTCAAAAAATCGAGCGTGCTCACCAGTGTGAAGACAATAAAGGTCTAGATCACTAAAGGTACTCATTTTGTGTCCTTTCTTTCTGAAAAGGAGTGTATCAGTTAAGTTTTGTTTTACTCCTAGAGGCTTTGCCGGCATTAGCCAGTAGTTTCGTTATAAAGGTTATAAAGCAAGATCTATTTTCAGAAGGAGCCATCTAGCTGACATCTGCCTTCTTAGGATTTTCTGTTTAAATGATCCAGTCTTTAGATTTATTGTAGGTAGATGCCTAATACAATATTTTTCTATTAAGTGATTAGCAGACGCTATTCCTTTTTGTGAAAGTAATTCATTATAGCATAAAATCAAGAAAAATGAAAGCGCTATCTTTAATAAAAGCAAACAATTTCTAAAAATATCTAAAATTTTTTCACATTTATTGCAAAAAAGTATGTGACCATTAAAAATTGACTTCTTCAAGGAGATAATTGATGAAGTGTTCACCCGTGTTTGATAAATTAGATTTTTCGTGTTGAATAATAGATGAGTTCAATGTCGGTATCTACATCCAGTGGGATGGCAACGATGTTATCACCATTCAAATTGCTGTTTAAAATCCCTGTTGTAATAGTATAGCCATCTAGCCCTATCAACAGATTGAAGAGAGTTGCTCGGTCAGAAACGACGATGGATTTTTTATGATGTTCTTGAGACAGGATTTCCTCAGAGAAATAAAAGGAATTGTGAATCCCTTGTTCATAACTCAAATATGGGAATTCCACCAAATCTTCCAAGGTCACACGCTCTTTTTCTGCTAAAGGGTTGGTTTTACTGACAAAAATATGGGGGGTGCCTTAAAGAGTGTTGTAACCTTCAAGTGGCTATCATCAAAAAGCTTGGACAAAACATCACGGTTGAAATCGTTGAGAAATAGCACGCCAATTTCAGAACGGAAATTTTTGACATCATCTATGATTTCCCAAGTTCGTGTTTCCCGCAAGAAAAGTTCGTAGTCTTCCATATCTGTCTTCTTGAGAAGAGAAACGAAAGCATTGGCCACGAAGGCATAGTGTTGGGAGGATACGCTAAAGCGCTGACGTTTGGGACCAGTCTTCTTATATCGTTCTTCCAAGAGAGCGCAGTCTGCTCAATGATTTGGCGAGCGTAAGAAAGGAATTCCATCCCATCTCTTGTCAAGTTGTCAAGGTTATCCCTTTGGGATGGCGGTGAAAAATCTCAATCCTCATTTCTTTTTCTAAATCACGAATAGCATTAGACGGGCTAGGTTGGGCGATGAAAAGTCGCTTGGCAGCCTCGTTCATACTGCCTATTTCTGCGACCTTGATAACGTATTCTAATTGTTGTATTCTCATATGTTTAGTTTACCTCAAAAACAGTGCAGAATCAACTCCTCATGAGCTTTAGTATAGAAAAGTTGCTTGATGATTCGTTTGACTTTTTTCTGAAAATGTGCTACAATTTTAGCGTTGTAATCCAAAAAATAATAGGATGGGACTCTTCAAAGATTATGAGTAGAAAAAAACATTCAAAAAAACATTCAAAAAAACAAAAAAATAGTTCTCAATTTTATTTTATAAATTGGGGGCTTTTCGTGCTTTCAACAATTCTTTCGGCAATGGTCGCCTGCTACATGTATAAGTACAGCTTTTTAGCCTTTCGGAATATTAACCTGATTTATGCAGCCGTATTGGCTATTGTTTTTTTTGTCGCTTTAGTGACTCTCTTGAGAAAAAAAGGCCGGATTTTACTGATGGTGCTGTTATTGTTAACCAATTTAGTGACTGGTATGGCCTTATATGCTTTTAAATCAACTGCTGATTTTTCGAAGAAAATTAATAACACAGCTAGCATTTCAGAAATAGAAATGAGTGTGCTGGTTCCTGCGGACAGTGCTATTGCGGATGTTAAAGAGTTGACGACAGTCTTAACACCATTGAGAAGTGACCAAGCTAATATTGAAGAATTATTAACTCACATTCAGTCGGATAAAAATGTTACCTTGATTCCACAAGAAGTTGATTCATATCAGTCCGCTTATGATCAAATCATGTCGGGGTCGGCGCAAGCCATGGTCATGAATGGTGCCTATGAAAGCTTGCTCGAAATCGCTTATCCTGATTTTAAAGAGAAAGTTAAAAAGATTTACTCATATACTTTAACTAAGTCTGTAGCGCCAGAGGATCAAGCTAGTCAGGAACAAGCGACAAAATCGGGTGTCTTCAATATTTATGTCAGCGGGATTGATACTTATGGTTCCATTTCAACAGTTTCTCGCTCAGACGTCAATATCATTTTAACAGTCAACGTGAATACTCATAAAATTTTATTGACAACTACGCCTCGCGATTCCTATGTTCAAATCCCTGATGGAGGTGGAAATCAATACGACAAGCTGACACATGCAGGTATTTACGGTGTAGAAGCATCTGTGAAAACATTGGAAAACCTTTACGGTATTGACATCCAGTATTATGCGCGCATTAACTTTACCTCTTTTTTGAATTTGATTGATTTACTTGGTGGAGTTGATATTATGAATGACCAAGCCTTTGTTGCAGGAGGAAACGACTTCCCTGTTGGAACAGTTCATTTGAACTCTGAAAAAGCACTTGTTTTTGTTCGGGAACGTAAGTCATTGGAGAGCGGAGATAACGATCGCGGTCGTAACCAGATAAAAGTTATCTCAGCCATTATCAATAAATTAGCTTCAGTTGATTCTATTGCTAATATCTCATCTGTTGTGACAGGGCTTCAAAATTCGGTTCAGACCAATATGGATTTAGAAACTATAATGGCAATTGCCAACAAGCAACTATCGTCCGGAAGCAAGTTTAATGTGACTTCTCAAGATGTGACTGGAACGGGTTCGACAGGAGAACTTCCATCCTACGCTATGCCAAATGCGGCACTCTACATGTATTCGCTTGATCCTGCAAGCGTAGAAGCTGCTAAGCAAAGAATGTCTGCTATCGTGGAGGAATAGGTACCATGATTGATATTCACTCACATGTTATTTTCGGTGTAGATGATGGTCCGGACACAATAGAAGAAAGTCTTTCTTTGATTGGAGAAAGCTATCGTCAAGGAGTTCGGACTATTGTAGCGACTTCCCATCGTCGAAAAGGAATGTTTGAGACACCAGAAGACGTGATTGCCCGAAATTTTTCGGCAGTACAAGAAAAAGTAGTTGTAGAATTTCCAGATATGACCCTGTGCTATGGTGGAGAGCTCTATTTCACTACTGATATATTAGAAAAGTTAGCAAGCAATCAGTTTCCGAGAATGCATGGAACCAAATTTGCATTGATCGAGTTTAGTATGGGAACGCGCTTTGAAGATATGCAGCAAGCCTTGCAAGCATTGGCGATGATAGGAGTGACCCCTATCATCGCTCATATCGAACGCTATATGGCGCTCGAGTTTAATAAAGAACGTGTTCAGAGTTTAATTGACATGGGTTGCTATACTCAGATTAATAGTTCGCATGTTCTGAAACCAAAATTATTTGGAGATAGTCATAAAGTGTTTAAAAAAAGAGCTGCATATTTTCTCAAAGAAAATATGGTCCATTGTGTTGCTAGTGATATGCATAATCTCACCAGTCGACCGCCATTTATGGAACAAGCTTACAAATTGATAAAAAAAGACTACGGTAGCAAGCGCGCCGAAGACCTTTTTAAAACGAACCCTGCCACCTTATTGGCAGATAAATATGTATAATTAGGAGTTATGATGAATCAACAAGGAAATCAAATAGTAGAAATTGACGTTCTTTATTTATTAAAGAAAATGTGGGGAAAAAAAGTGTTTGTTGCATTTACTGCCATATTGTTCGGCGTACTTTCGTTGATTTTTACTGTTTTTGTTGTCCAACCGAAATATACCTCAACCACTCGCATCTATGTGGCCAATAATACAACAGATGGAGTGACGGCCCAGGATTTACAGGTGGGAGGGTACTTAGTTAATGACTATCGTGAAATTATCACCTCTCGCGATGTTTTATCAGAAGTCATCGCGAGCGACGCACCAACTATGACACCGGGACAACTGGCAGGGATGTTATCTATTTCTGTTCCTACAGATACTCGCATTATCTCTATTTCCGTTAATAGTGACAGTCCACAACGTGCTCAAAAAATTGCTAATCGTATCCGTGAAGTTGCCTCTGCTAAAATCAAAGCTGTTACTCAGGTTGATGATGTGACGACTTTAGAGGAAGCCCAACTTCCAAGTGACCCTTCTTCACCAAATGTTGAAAGAAATGTTTTTCTTGTTGCGGTATTCGGCGGAGGATTGGCGGTTATGTTTGTTCTATTGCGAGAAGTTTTAGATGATCGGGTGAAACGTCCTGAAGATGTAGAAGAAGTTCTTGGAATGACCCTTATTGGTGTTGTGCCAGATGTGACGAAGATGTAAGAGGTGAAAAAATGATAAAAATGGAAATCGTCAAGTCTAAGTATGACGAATTAAAGACCTTACACGAGTATTACAACTCAATTATTACAAATGTCCAATTTAGTGGACGTGATTTGAAGAAAATCGTTGTGACTTCTGTTCAACCAAACGAAGGAAAAACAACTACATCAATCAATATGGCAATCACTTTTGCGGAAGCAGGATACAAAACGCTTTTAATTGATGCGGACACCCGTAATTCGATTATGTCTGGAATTTTTCGCGCCAGTGAGCGATTTGAAGGACTCACCAGCTTTTTAACAGGAAATGCCCAGCTTCCTGATGTTGTTCATGAGACAAGCGTCTCTAATCTGATGGTCGTACCATCAGGGAAAATGTCTCCAAATCCAACCAATTTGCTTCAAAATAGCCAATTTAATTATATGATGGATAATCTATCCAACATATTTGATTATATTATTGTTGATACGGCACCGATAGGGTTAGTTATTGATGCAGCCATTATTGCTAAAAAATGTGATGCTAGTCTCATCGTCACAGCAGCTGGAACCACAAAACGCCGATTTGTGCAAAAAGCGAAGGAACAGATGGAACAAAGTGACGCTCAGTTCCTCGGTGTTATCTTGAATAAAGTTGATTTACGAAAAGAAAACTATGGTTCTTATGATGGTTATGGAGCATACGGAGCTTATGGAAAACAAAAGCATAGTAAGGTTAGAAGACGTAAGTAGTGAGTTTGAATAAATAGTGCTACTTTAGTCAACGGTTGATGTTTATATTGGATTAAAGTAGTACAGGGGATGATGGGAATGAAACGAAGCCATAAAAAAATGATATTGATGTTGGTAGATAGTTTGATATTAACTATCTCCCTTCTAACGAGTGTGTATTTTATAAGAGGATTTGAATCAAATCTTAATTTACAGCGTTTTTTGATTTCTGTAACTGCCTTGCTCGTAACTTTTTTAGTCGTGGCCAATTTAACAAAGATTTATTCTATCATTGCTCATTTTACAGATGATAAAACCTCTTTTAAAATACTGGTGACAGTTTTTATTAGTTACTTAGCGACATTTTTGATTAATCGTCTCTTGTATGCTCAAGTGATTCGACGGTTACCTTTCTTAGGTTTTATTTTTGCAAGTATTTTGATTATTGGATCACGTTTTATATGGCGATTAATAGTAGAATATCGACCTGAAAAAAATCGACTACCAAATGCTAAAAAGACCTTAGTGGTTGGTGCAGGAGCTGGTGGAGAACTCTTCTTACGAACCGTTCAAAAGCACCGTTCAGATATTGTTGTCGTAGGTTTGATTGATTCAGATCCTAATAAAAAAGGGACCTATTTAGTTGGCAAACAAGTACTTGGAAATCGACGTGATATTCCGAAATTAGTAAAGGAATATGAGATAACCGAGGTTGTTATTGCTATTCCATCGCTACCGGGAGATGATCGAGAAGAAATCGTTGATATCTGTAACAGCATTCCCGTTTCAGTCTATAATATGCCGAGTATCGAAGATATGATACTTGGGAAGGCAACCAGTAAACAACTGAAGGAAATTGATACCGTTGATTTATTAGGTAGAGATGAAGTAAAGTTGGAACAAAGTTCGCTGGCTGACTATTTTTCTGGAAAAACGGTCCTAGTTACTGGAGCAGGTGGCTCAATTGGTTCAGAAATTTGTCGTCAGGTTTCTATCTTTAAACCTAAAAAATTACTACTTCTTGGACATGGAGAAAATTCTATTTACTTAATTCATCGAGAATTAGTTGGTCAGTATAAGGGAGAAATTGAAATTGTGCCGATTATTGCTGACATCCAAGATAGAAGTCTTATTTTCGATTTAATGTCTCGATATAAACCTGATGTAGTGTACCATGCCGCTGCACATAAACATGTTCCGCTGATGGAATATAATCCCAAAGAAGCTGTGAAGAATAATATTTTTGGCACAAAAAATGCAGCAGAAGCAGCAAAAGCAGCTGGCGTTGCAAAATTTGTAATGGTCTCTACAGATAAGGCTGTTAATCCACCAAATGTTATGGGAGCTACTAAGCGCGTAGCTGAAATGATTGTGACCGGCTTAAACGAGGTAGGGAAAACACAATTTGCGGCGGTACGGTTTGGCAATGTACTGGGAAGTCGTGGGAGCGTGGTTCCTGTTTTCAAAGAACAGGTTGCAAAAGGTGGACCGGTGACGGTAACTGATTTTAGAATGACCCGTTATTTTATGACCATCCCTGAAGCCAGTCGTTTGGTGATTCAAGCAGGTCACTTGGCAAAAGGTGGCGAAATTTTTGTCCTTGATATGGGAGAGCCAGTTAAAATTTTTGATTTAGCTAAGAAGGTCATTAAACTTAGTGGCTACAGTGAAAATGAAATTGAAGTTGTTGAATCAGGAATTCGTCCAGGTGAAAAATTGTACGAAGAATTATTGTCGACAAAAGAACGTGTCAGCGAACAAATTTATGAAAAAATTTTTGTTGGAAAGGTTACCACTAAATCGAACGAAGAGGTGGCAGAATTTATCTCACAACTTCCAGATTTAAACGAAAGAAATCTAAAATCACATTTGATTTCGTTTGCGAAACAGGAGTAGAAATGTATCCAGTATTGAAAAGGATTTTGGCAATTATTATTTCAAGTTGTGCGATTGTTCTTTTAAGTCCAATCTTATTGTTGGTAGCTATAGCTATAAAATTAGACTCTAAAGGACCCGTTCTATTTAAACAAAAGCGCGTAGGAAAAAATAAATCACATTTTATGATTTATAAATTTAGAAGTATGTATATAGATGCACCATCTGATATGCCTACACACATGTTGAAAGATCCAACAGTAATGATTACTAAGGTTGGGGCATTTTTGAGAAAAACCAGCTTGGATGAGTTGCCTCAATTGTTCAACATTTTTAAAGGAGAAATGGCCATAATTGGACCAAGACCTGCTCTTTGGAATCAATTTGATTTGATTGAAGAACGAGAACATTATGGCGCCAATGATATAAGACCTGGATTGACTGGTTGGGCGCAAATTAATGGACGGGATGAACTTGAGATTGAAGAGAAGTCTAAATTAGATGGTTACTATGTTCAAAATATGAATTTTATTTTAGATTTAAAATGTTTCTTCGCAACCTTTATAGGTGTTTTTAGAAGTGAAGGTGTTGTTGAAGGTGGAACAGGAACTAAGGAAGGAGAACAATGAAAAAAGTACTTATTACTGGGGCTAATTCATATATTGGAGGAAGTTTAATTACTTATTTAGGCAACCAACCTGAATATATTTTTGAAGAATTAGATGTTCGAACAGATAGTTGGAAAACATTCGATTTTTCAAGATATGATGTTATTTTCCATGTTGCAGCGATTGTACATAAAAACGAAAAAAGCGTTAATCCAACTTTGTATGATAAGGTTAATAAGGAACTTCCCATTGAATTGGCAACAATAGCTAAAAAATCTGGTGTTGGTCAATTTATTTTTCTAAGCAGTATGAGTGTCTACGGGAATAAAGAAGCTGTAATTACTCAACAGACCCCTGAAAATCCATCTACTTTTTATGGAAAAAGCAAACTTGCTGCCGAAAATGGATTAAAGGAGCTAGATGATAATAGTTTTAAAGTGTTGATAATTCGACCTCCAATGGTATATGGACCAAAAGCTACTGGGAACTATACTCGATTATCAAAGTTAGCTCAATTTACATCTATTTTTCCTAAGTTTGAAAATCAACGTAGTATGATTTTCATTGATAATTTATCTGAATTCATAAAACAAGGAATAGATAGAGAAGTATCTGGTCTCTTTTTTCCGCAAAATAGTGAATTTGTTAATACAAGTCAGTTGGTAAAAATGATTCGGGAAGTCAATGGCAAAAAGACTTTATTAGTTTCTCTATTAAATCCAATTGTTGGAGCACTCATGAGTGTGAACCAAATCAATAAAATGTTTGGAAGTCTCGTGTATGATAAAACAATAAGCCAATATGATTTTAAATATCAAATCCGAAGTTTTGAAGAGTCTATAAAATTAACAGAAGTAGTATAGGAGAGGGATATTGGAAGAGAAGTACGCTTTGATTGTGGCCAGCGTTGCATCCATGATTGAGCAGTTTAATATGCATAATATTCGACTTTTGCAAGAGCAAGGTTATACAGTTCATGTTGCGGCAAACTTTGAAAAAGGTAACACCATTTCTAATGAACGAATGGTACAATTAAGGAAAGAATTAGCTGCTCAAAATGTGCAGTTCTTTCAAATTGATTTCAGCAGAAATGCATTTGATATTAGAGGGCATGCGAAAGCCTATTCTCAGTTAAAAAAGATTAGTAAACTCTACGATTACTCTATTATGCATTGTCATTCTCCGATTGGTGGAGTTGTTGCAAGACTTGTCTTCAGAAACACACCAACCAAGGTTATCTACACCGCGCATGGTTTTCATTTTTTTCAGGGCGGAAAGAAGTTGGAGTGGTTGTTATTTTATCCTGTAGAGTATATTTGTTCTTATTTTACAGATGTATTGATTACAATTAATAACGAAGATTATCAAGTAGCAAAAGGGAAATTTCATGCGAAGCAAGTCTATAAAATTAATGGTGTTGGTATTGAATTGGAGAAATTCATAAGTAATCGGGGTGACAAGGAAGAAATACGGAAACAGTACCATATAAAACAAGATGATTTTGTTTTATTCTCTATAGGAGAATTAAGTGATCGAAAAAACCATATTGTAATTTTAGAGGCTCTTAAAGAAATAGAGGATCCAACAATAAAATATTTTATTATTGGTCAGGGTAGAAATCAAGAGAAATTGGAACAATTTATATCAAAGAATCAATTAGACAAGAATGTATTTCTATTAGGTTACCAAAAAAGAGTTGATCAGATTTTACCAATGGCTGATTTATTTTGTTTTCCTTCAAAGCAAGAGGGTCTTCCTGTTGCTTTAATGGAAGCTATGGCAACAGGACTTCCTTGTTTCGTTAGTGATATTCGTGGAAATAACGAATTAATTGATGAGAATGGGGGGGTGTTACATTCTCCAATGGATATAGAAGAAGTACAAAATAAACTAAAAATTCTCAAAGAATCTAACCTAGAGGCTATGGCAATGTATAATTTGGAGAAAATTAAGGAATTTTCAATTACTGAGGTTGCAACGGATATGAATGAGATTTATAAAATATTTAATATGAAATAAGGAAGTTGGAAATGAAAGTTCGATTCATTGATTTTATGAAGGTTTTTTTTGCTCTTTTTCTCTTTTTAAAACCTTTCTATTTTTTTTCTAGTGGTACGTTACAAATAGGCGATATTTGTTTTCTACTTTCATTTTCTTTATATCTATATATGGTTAAGGATTCAAGAATGGAATTAGAAACAATAGATATACCACTTTTCCTTTTTGTGGCTAGTGTTATTTTAATAAATAGCATTTATTTTTTGATAAATACTAGTTCAGACTTTTTAGTATCCAGTATTTATTACATATATAACTTGTTTGTCATTATTGTATTTAGATTTTTAATGGAAGAAAAGTCTATTTATAACCTCTTAAATAGGGTTTTAAAGTTAAATCTATGGGTACAGCTAGTCGCCTTTGGAGTTGGATACGGATTTTATGCACCGGGACGTTTTATGGGGACATATAATGATCCTAACCAAATGGGATTTGGAATTGTAACAACATTTGCTTTGTTGCTGCTTCTAAATAAAGTATACAGGGTGAAGTACCTGTGGTTTTATTACTGTCTATCTTTTTATTTAGTACTGACTACAAACTCATCAGGAATGATTTTATCAATTCTTATTCTTCTGATTGCTTACTTATTGAATTTCTATGAAGCTTTAAATATTAAAGGAAATAGAATTTTATATTGGTTATCAGGAATAGTTGCTGTATTTAGTTTTACTTTGCTCGTTATTCTTAACTTTCAAGCAGTAAGTAGTGAGTTTTTTGAACTTTTTAGTCGAATACTTTATAAATTAGAAGGAAAAAGCTTGTTTAAAGCATATATTTCTGATAGAGAACTCTTTCCTCTCCTAAATGCTCCTGAAAAAATTTTGTACGGAGCGGGGGAGGGAATGTGGGCACGTTATGGACGTGGAAATGAAATGCATGCCACCTGGCTATCCTTGCTTTTTTGTTACGGCATTATTCCTTATAGTTTATTATGTACTTGGGTGTACAAAAATATTAGAAGAAGTTACTATTCAAGTTTTGTTGTCTATCTAGCATTTTTTCTAGAAGGATTGACTTTAGTAAATCATCGACAACCATCTTTTTGGATGTTGTTTGCTTTTGGAGCTATAGTAAGTTCAAAAAAAGCGAGTGAAAATAAAAATTTGAATGGTAATCATTTAGAATAATAGTAGGAGTGAAGATTTGGAAAAAATACAAAAAAAGCACAATCCCTTGATTAGTTTGATTATTCCTGTATATAATGGTGAACACTATCTCAAGCGCTGTCTAGATAGTGTCATTAGTCAAAGTTATAAAAATTTAGAAATCATTCTGGTAAATGATGGTTCGACAGATGCTAGTTTAGATATTTGTGAGCAATATTTACATCAAGATAATCGTATAAAAGTCATTACACAAAATAATCAAGGACAATCTGCAGCAAGGAATAAAGGATTAGATGTATGTTTGGGAGAGTTTATTTCTTTTTTGGATAGCGATGACTGGATAGGTGAAGACTATATTCAAAATCTTTATTCAATACTTGTGGAAGAAGGTGCTGAACTTGCCATTACTGGGTTGCAGATTGTTTTTGAAAATTCTGCATTTGTAGTTCAAAAAGAAACAGTGAGAAAAGTTTTGGTAAGGGATGAAGCGATAAAAGAGTGTTGTATGAACAATTATCAGTCAAGCGTCTGTGTAAAACTATATAAAAGAGAGATATGGGAAAATCTTCGCTTTCCAGTGGGAGAAATTTTCGAAGATTATCTGCTTTCGATAAAAGTTTTAGAGAAAGTAAATAAAGTAGTTCTAAGCAATTCATGTGATTACGCCTATTTTCAAAGAAATGATAGTACGATGAATAAAAAAATTGATAAAAGAATATTATTGATGTTTCAGCGATTTGATGAAGTTTTTGAAATACTTACAGGCATGACTGAAAAGTTTGAAGCTTATGCAAGATACAATATTTTATCACATAGTATTGGTTGGTTTAGAAGAACACATTCAGATATAGATTTACAAAAAAAATTTTTTAAGAAAATTGAAAATAACAGAGATTTATTTTTTGCTATTAAACAAAAAAAATATGGGAAGTTTTTTGTAGAGTTATTTTCATACCTAGGTTTTCCAGTATGTCGTTTTTTTAATAGATTATTAATGAGACATACAATTCGATTAAGAGAAAAATGAAAAATAGAGTAAAAGATATTAATTGTGAGTTTTCAAATAACTTTTTTAGAATATACTGTTTATCTGTAGATTAATTATTATAAAAGAGAGGTAAATTGTATGAAAGTATCTATAATCGTACCTGTTTATAGAGTAGAAAAATATTTAAAGAAGTGCATCGATAGTATATTGGAGCAAACCTATGAGAATTTGGAAATTATTTTAGTGAATGACGGTTCGCCAGATAGATGTGGTCAAATTTGTGATAATTATGCCACTTTAGATTCTCGTATAAAAGTTATCAATAAAGAGAATGGAGGGCTTAGTGATGCTAGGAATAAAGGTGTAGAGGTAGCAACAGGAGACTATATTAGTTTTGTAGATAGTGATGACTATATTGATAAAAACTATATTAGAACTATGGTTGATGCATTATTACGAACGAATGTGGAATTGATCTGTGTGACACATGAAAAGTTTTTTCATGAAGATGATAGTATGGTTAAAGTTCCCGAAATAGAATGTGAGTTAATGACAGCTTATGAGGCATTAAACGGAAAAAATTCTCGACACTTTATTACAGCTTGGGGGAAGCTTGTAAAAAGGAGTATTGTAGAAAAATATCCATTCCCAATAGGGAAATTACATGAAGATGAATTTGTCACATACAAGTATATTTTAGAGACCTATAATCGAAGTGTAGCATTTTTAAATATGCCGCTTTATTATTATCGACAACGTGAAGATAGTATTATTGGACACAGAAATAGTAATTTTTCAGTATCAAATCTGGATGCAATAGAAGCATATTTGGAAAAAATAGACTACATAAAAAAAATTGGTATAGATGAATCCTTTGTTGTAAGAGATTATTTAATAATTAGTAGTCGTTGTTTAAAAAATATGAAGAAATATCAAGTTAATTATGATATTAAAAAGTTAATCCAAATGCGAAATAGCTACTATAAACAATATTTTCTAAAATTCAATTTGATTGAGCATTTAAGAATTATAAAAGCTTACTTTTTATGAAATTTGTAAATTAAATATTTTCAATAAAAGATATTGGAAATTATATTACTGTAGTAAGGTGCTGTCATCTATTTAATCTCAAAAATGTGATAGTATTGAAGAAATATAGAGTTAAAAGATAGTAGGAGTTATGGAAAATACGGTTGAGAATGTCTATATCTGCCATACGGTATACCATTTATTAGTGACGCTCTGTAAGTTAGATTTATCACAAAAAAATAAGTTGATTTTATTTGATAAGATTCTTCAACGAGATGAACTAACGCAAAAAATACAGCAAATTGGATTTGAAGTTCACGGATATTCGGAATCGGATTTATGTTTTTGTGATTTTAAGAACAGTAAGGCAATAAAGTTATTTTTATTTAATGATTGGACGAATGTAGGGGCTTTTTTTAGAAAAAATAAAATTGAGTATCATCTGATCGAGGATGGATATAACTATTTTTCTATGAATGTTTACAAAAAAAAGACGAAGTTTCTTATTAGAGCTTACTACAAACTATTTAAAAAAGATGAACGTCCTTTAGGTTATTCGCGTTTTTGTAAGTCTATTGAGGTTAATTCTTTAGCGGTTATTCCGCGGGATAGTCGTTGGAAGAAATTTGTCAGTGTTTCAAGAACAGAACTTTTTGAGAAAATTCCATCAAAAAATCGTCAGTTAATATTTACATTATTTCATGTAGAGAAATTTCATATTAAAAGTCAATCAGTCTTGGTCTTGACACAACCACTAGCAGCTGATAGATGGTATAAGACAGTTACTGAAAATTTTCAAACTCTAAATGAACAGTTTGACTATTATCAAAAAATTATCGAAAAATATCGTACGTTAGGCTATACTGTATACCTGAAAGTGCATCCTAGAGATAAAGTAGACTACAGTTCGCTAGATGTTATATTGCTACCACAAAATATACCAATGGAACTTTTAGATATGGTATGTGACCAAAAATTTAGTATAGGAATTACTCATTCGTCAACTGCTCTTGATTTTTTAAATTGTGTAGAGGAAAGAATTACCTTATTTGATTTGAAAGGGATGAAATGAACATAAAAAAGCTCATGACCTCAGGTTTCTTGTATACACTGGGAAATATATTTGTACAGGCAATTGGATTTATCACTCTTCCTATTTACACTCGCATTATTTCTCAAGAGGTATTCGGAGAGTTTAGTTTATTCTCTTCCTACATGAGTATCTTTATGTTGGTGATTGGTTTGCAGGTTTCTGGTTCCTTAAGTGCAGCAAAAGTAAAATATGCGAATGAGTATGATCGTTATGCTGTCAGTGCCTTTCATTTTTCGAGCTTATTTGCTTTTAGTTTGGTCTTACTAATACTTTTATTTCGAAAATTATTGGGAGACGTATTCGGTTTTTCTGAACAAGTTATTGTTCTCTTAGCTGTCCAAACATTCAATGGATATTGTTCTGGTTTTTTGGGAGCATATTTTATCCAAAAACAAGAGAGCGTCGCTAATTTTTTGTTGTCCTTTGGTAGTGCAATTGTAAATACTATAATTTCTATAGGGTTGATTACAGTGATGACAGATGATTTCTTGGCACGCGTCTATGGAGGAATTATTCCAAGTAGCATCCTAATGTTAATCGCTATAGTTTATTTCCAAAAGAAAAGGGAATCCTTTTTTGATAAAGATTATCTTTCTTTCATTCTAATGATTTCTCTTCCTCTGATTTTTCACCAGCTTGGGCATTTGGTTCTCAATCAATTGGATCGAATTATGATTTGGAAAATGTTATCTGTTAAGGAAGTAGCCATCTATAGTTTTGGATATACAATGGGAATGATTATTCAGACAGTGTTAAATAGTATCAATATGGCTTGGATTCCTTGGTTTTTTGAAGCTAAGAAAAAAGAAAATGAACAACTACGCTGCTATGTTTTGCGCTACTTAGCCTTTGGTTTGTTCTTAACCTTGGGATATTTGACAATTTTTCCTGATTTAACTTTGATTATGGGAGGAGAGAAGTACAGTCAGAGTATTGATTTTATAGCAATGATTATCATTAGTTATTTCTTTGTTTTTCTTTATACTTTCCCAGTTAATATTCAATTTTACCATGCGAATACTAAGATGATACCTATCGGTACTATTGCAGCAGGTATAGTTAATGCTATCCTGAACTATTTTTTTATTCCAAAGTTTGGAATCTATGGAGCTGCAGTAGCAACTGTATTATCCTACCTATGTTTACTGATTTTTCATCATCTAATCTCTAGGAAACGATATCAGTATGATGAAGTCACCGTTAAAATGTTTAGTATTTTATCAATAATTGCACTTGGTTATGCTTTGTTAATGAATCAATTTTCACATAGTTTGCCTGTGAGATGGACTTTTGGTGCGATGGTTGTCATCGGTTATATTATTTACTTTAATGAGGATATAAAGGTGCTTCATTCACTAGTTATTAAAAAGAAGAAGGAGGAGAAATAAATGGTTTATATTATTGCAGAAATTGGTTGTAATCACAATGGTGATCTAGAACTGGCTAAAAAAATGGTAGACGTAGCTATTGAATGTGGGGTCGATGCTGTTAAGTTTCAGACCTTTAAAGCAGAGAAGTTGATCTCAAAATTTGCTCCTAAAGCGGAGTATCAAAAGGCAACGACAGGGACTACTGACAGCCAGCTTGAGATGACAAAACGTTTGGAGTTGAGTTTCGATGAGTATTTAGAAATACGTGACTATGCACTAGCAAAAGGAGTGGATACTTTTTCAACACCTTTTGATGATGAATCTTTGGAATTTTTGATTTCAACAGATATGCCAGTTTACAAAATTCCATCAGGGGAAATTACAAACTTGCCTTATCTTGAAAAAATTGGGAAACAAAAGAGAAAAGTTATTCTTTCTACGGGAATGGCCACAATGGATGAAATTCATCAAGCAGTTAATATTCTTCGTCAAAATGGAACGGCGGATATCTCTATTTTGCACTGTACCACTGAATACCCTACACCTTGCTCTTCTTTAAACTTGAATGTTATTCATACCCTTAAAAAGGAGTTTCCGGAGTTAGTGATTGGTTATTCAGACCATTCAATCGGCTCTGAAGTACCGGTTGCAGCAGCAGCTATGGGGGCTGAAGTGATTGAGAAGCACTTTACAATAGATACAGAAATGGAAGGACCAGACCACAAAGCGAGTGCAACACCAGAGATTTTGTCGGCGCTAGTAAAAGGTATTCGTATCATTGAACAGTCTTTAGGAAGATTTGAGAAGATACCTGATCCAGTTGAACAAAAAAATAAGATTGTAGCTCGGAAGTCAGTTGTTGCTATAAGAAGGATTAAAGAAGGTGAAGTATTTACAGAAGAAAATATCACTGTTAAACGTCCAGGTAACGGTATTTCACCGATGTTTTGGTATGACCTTCTAGGCAAAGAAGCACAGGAAGATTTTGAAGAAGATGAAGTTATTCGTGATTCCCGATTTGAAAATCAGCTTTAGGATCCTATTTGTACTATCAACTTAACAGAATGGATATGTAGGTGAATGAATATGAAAAAAATATGTCTAGTCACAGGCTCACGTGCGGAGTATGGTATTATGAAGCCTTTGATTCAAAAATTGTCTGATGATACGGATGTTACCTTAGATATCATCGCGACGGCTATGCATCTAGAGGAAAAATATGGAAATACTTATCGTCAAATTGAACAAGATGGTTTTCCTATTGCTTATAAGATTCCTTTGCATCTGATTGATACTCAAAAAGCAACTATTTCAAAGAGTATGGCCAAATTACAGTTAGCTTTGACAGACATTTTTCAAGAAAAACAATATGATTTAGTGGTCATTTTAGGTGATCGTTATGAGATGTTACCGGTTGTAAATGTTGCTCTAATTTATAATATTCCAGTTTGTCATCTGCATGGCGGCGAAACATCGCTTGGAAATTTTGATGAATATATTCGTCATGCTATTACGAAAATGAGCCATTTGCATCTTGTGGCTGCTGAAAAGTTTCGCAATCGAGTGATCCAAATGGGAGAGCAACCTCAATATGTTATCAATACAGGTTCATTAGGTGTAGAAAATGCTCTATCTATTCCTTCTTTATCTAAAAATCTATTAGAGGAACAGCTTGGCATTCGACTCGAAGAATCTTACCTCGTTGTTCTTTACCACCCTGTAACTTTTGAAGAAGGATTGTCTATCGGAGAACAAATGTCCCTTGTGTTAGATGCTTTGGATCGTTGCGGAAAGCAGTGTATCTTCATCGGATCAAACTCAGACACAGGCTCTGATGAGATTGGAAAGGCTATAGAGGATTATCTGAGTGAACATGAAAATAGCCATTGTTTTGCTTCCCTTTCAACACAACAGTATCACTCGTTGATTCGCCATTCAATGGGGCTCGTAGGAAATTCTTCTTCAGGTTTAATTGAAGTCCCATCTTTGAATAAGGCAACTTTGAATATTGGTGACAGGCAAAAAGGGCGTTTGAGTGGAAAAAGTGTTTTAAATGTTCCAGTAGATAGTGATAAAATTTATAATGGGATTCAATCATTGGCTCATCAATGTGATTTTACAAATCCTTACTTCCAACCTAACGCATCTAGCCGTGCATTTATGGCTATCAAAGATTATTTAGCAGAAGAATCATCCATTTCACAGGCGTTTTATGATTTAGAAGAGGAGCAGGCTGAATGAAGAAAAAGTTAGCATTTTTAGGGGCTGGTAGCCATGCAGATGCGATTATTCCTGTTGTTGATCAGTTAACCTATGAATTTATTGGCTTTTTTGATGATAAAAATATTTCTGAGCACGATGGTTATCCCGTTTTGGGAAAGATGTATGATGTATTGAAGTTTTTAGATAGTGGCACAATTGATGCTGTGTTTATTACGATTGGCGATAATGCTAAAAGACGTGAATTGTTCGACTACGTTGCCAAAGATTATTATGAATCCATCATCAATATTATTAGTCCAAATGCCTTAGTCTTGACTCCTGAAAGTATTTGTGGTAGAGGAATCTTTATAGGTTTTGGCGCATTTGTTGGTTCGAAAGTGCAGTTGTTTGATAATAACGTTTTGAATACAGGTGCATTAATAGAGCACCATACGATTGTGGGACCGCACTGTAATATCGCTCCTAATGCGACGATTAATGGCCTTTGTAAAATTGAAGAACAAGTATATGTTGGTAGCGCTAGCGTCATCATCCAGACATTGAAAATTGCATCAAAAACCACAATAGGTGCTGGTACGGTTGTTGTTAAGGACATTGTAGAAAGTGGAACTTATGTTGGGGTCCCATCAAAAAAAATAAAGTAGAGATTTAATTATGAAACCAATTTGTATTATTCCTGCACGTTCTGGTTCAAAAGGATTACCTGATAAGAACATGCTCTTCTTAGCTGGAAAGCCAATGATTTTCCATACAATTGATGCAGCGATTGAGACCGGCTTATTTGAAAAAGAAGATATTTTTGTAAGTACTGATTCTGAACTCTATCAAGATATCTGCTTGGAACGTGGTATTTCAGTCGTGATGAGAAAGCCTGAATTATCGACAGATACGGCGACTTCATTTGATGTGATGGAAGATTTTTTGATGGATTATGAAGAGGATCAAGTATTTGTCATGTTGCAAGCAACGTCACCTTTAAGAAAAGCTTGGCATATCAAAGAAGCAGTTGACCATTATGATACTCATAATGTCGATAATGTTGTTAGTTTTTCTGAAGTTGAAAAACATCCGCGCCTGTTCTCAACGTTATCAGAAGATGGCTTTGCTCAAGATATGGTTGGAGTTGATAAGAACTACCGGAGACAGGATTTACAAACTCTCTATTATCCAAATGGGGCAATTTATATTTCCAATAAGCAAAGCTATTTGGCAAACAAAAGTTTCTTTACACCAAAAACTTATGCTTACAAGATGGCAAAAAAATTTTCTGTAGATGTGGATACTCGAGATGATTTTATTCAGGTTATTGGTCACGTTTTTTTTGACTATGACCGTAGAGAAAAAGAAAACAAAAAAATCTATCGTAAAGGTTTTAAAAACTTATTTGACTCTCAAGCAACATGCTTGATTTTAGGCGACTCTAGATGTGTAAACATAGACATAGATAAATATGTAAATTATTCTCAAGGCGGATTAACGTTAGCGACTTTGCTGGAAAATCTTGATATCATTTTATCGGATGAGGTTAGGGAAGTTTTCTTATCTGTTGGCGTGAATGATTTAATTACAAATTATCCTACTGATGTGATTTGTGAACATTTTAAAAGGTTTTATACACTGTTAGAGTTGAAAAAAATTAAACTTCGTATGACAACGATTGGTTATACTCTTTTCAGAGAAACTGTAAAAAATAGTGATATAAAACAAATTAATAATTGGCTTGAATATTTTTGCAGGGACAAGATGATTGATTTGCTGGATATCAACGAATATATTGCAAAAGATGGTAGGTTGGATTATCACAAGACCACAGATGGACTACATTTTAACAAATCCACTGAAAGTGATTTAAAGGAAAAAATTCAGGAATTTTTAACGAGTGATTCAGCGTATTAGACAGAACTTTAATGTATTCTAGAAAACGAGGGAACAGATCGATTATCAATAGTGAGCAATGAATCAATGTCCTACTTTCTTTAGACTACTTATCCTAGAAAGACAGTTACTTTGTCATCCGTTCATTCATTGTACTCTATATTCTTTTATAGAATTAGAATATCTGTTGAGGGAATTACATGACCTTATTTGGAGAATGGATGTAGGAGAAATGGAGGTTTTATGATAGAGAAACGACCGATTATTGCCCTTGATTTTGCTTCTTTTGATGCGGTAAAATCCTTTCTAGCTCTCTTTCCTGAGGATGAAAAGCTCTATGTCAAGATTGGTATGGAACTCTTTTATGCTTGTGGCCCAGAGATTGTTACTTATGTGAAATCACTGGGGCATAGTATTTTCCTTGACTTGAAGCTGCATGATATTCCTCATACGGTTAAATTTGCTATGAGAGTTTTGGCAGATTTAGGGGTCAATATGACCAATGTGCATGCGGCGGGTGGCGTAGAAATGATGAAGGCTGCGCGGGAAGGTTTTGGTCCGACGGGAATTCTGATTGCGGTGACACAGTTGACATCAACTTCAGAAGCGCAGATGAAGTCCTTCCAAAATATCCAGACCAGATTGACCGATTCTGTTTGCCACTATGCGCAGATGACGGCGGAAGCTGGGCTAGATGGAGTGGTTTGCTCTGCTCACGAAGTGGAGCACATCAAGTCCATCACCTCGGGAAACTTTATCTGTCTGACACCTGGTATTCGACCAAATGGCTCTGCTATTGGTGACCAAAAACGTGTCATGACGCCGAGCGAGGCGCGTGCGATTGGAAGTGATTTTATTGTCGTTGGGCGTCCGATTACGCAGGCGATTGATCCTGTAGCAGCCTATCATGAGATTTACGAGGAGTGGAATAGTTCATTCGCACTCCATCAGACTATTTGAAACAATACGAAAGGAATGGAATCCGAATGGGAAACTTAGAATCCAACTGAATCGACGTGTGTGCTAGTACGCAGCAGTCGCTTTCTCAGATTCTATCACTTTTTCGGAGTTCTAGGTATCAATATTATGACACTTGCTACAAAAATCGCATCAGATTTATTAGACATCAAGGCGGTTTACTTGCAACCTGACAAGCCCTTTACATGGGCTTCTGGTATCCAGTCACCAATTTACACTGATAATCGCATTACCTTGTCTTATCCTGAAACACGGACTTTGATTGAAAATGGCTTTGTGGAAACAATCAGAGAATATTTTCCAGATGTTGAAGTGATTGCAGGAACAGCAACAGCGGGCATTCCACATGGTGCTATCATTGCTGATAAGATGAATTTACCATTTTCATATATTCGATCTAAACCCAAAGACCACGGTGCAGGTAACCAGATTGAAGGACGCGTCATAAAGCACCAGAAAATGGTGATTATTGAGGATTTGATTTCGACTGGTGGCTCTGTTTTAGATGCTGTCAAAGCTGCACAAGCCGCTGATATTGAGGTTTTAGGTGTTGTGGCGATTTTCACCTATGAATTACCTACAGCTCAAGAAAACTTTGAAAAAAAGGGTGTCAAATTAGTGACTTTGTCCAATTATAGCGAGCTAATCAAAGTTGCAAAAGTTCAAGGTTACATTGACGTGGGTGGTTTAATTTTACTCAAAAAATTTAAGGAAGACCCAGAAAATTGGCAACATTGAGAAAGGTGGGAAGACCCGCTTTTTTGTGATTGTGTTATAATGGGAACGTTAAAATTTAAAAGGAAAAGTGGGTAGGGCATATTGAAGGCGATTGAGACAATTTTTTTCGGACTATTAGGTGGTGTCATGTTGGTTGTCACTCTCTTTTGGCTCTGGTCTAGTTTATCTTGGTTTAATATATTAGAACTCAACATTCGTCTACCCATTTTACTTAGTCTTGCTTTGGTAGCATTTCTTTTTCATAAGCCAATTTCATGGTTTTTGCAAAAGGTATACAGTTGGATATGCCATCATAAAATATGGGTTATCGTCCTAGCCATTCTCTTTCAGATTTCCCTACTTTTGTCGGCCAACATGATGATTCGCTCTGATGCGGCAGTTGTTTACCTTGGAGCAGCCAAGCTGATGCCGCCAGATTTAATTGCCCGCTATCTGACGCGAAATCCCAATAATATTGCACTTTTTCTCTACGAACGATCTCTTTTCAATTGGTTTGATTCCCAAAGCGCTTTATGGATTTTGCAGTTTTTGAATATTCTTTATGTCCATGTATCAGGTTATCTTTTCTATCGAACGGCTCGAGATTTTTATGGGCAATCGCTTGGAGATAAGGTTTTTCTGTTTTACCTTGTGCTGATTGGTCTGACTCCCAAATTTATGGCGATGTATTCGGATATTCTGGTTCTGCCTTTGTTAGGTATTCAGCTCTATTTGATTCTCTATTTTGTCAAACATTTGGAGAGTCAGCTCATGATCTGGTGGCAGGTGGTCCTTTTGGGCATCATTACTGCTTTGGGAATTGCTTTACGTCCGACGGCAGCAATTCTTGTCATTGCATTTTTTATCATTTTATTTTTCAAGAAGCAATGGAAAAAGATGGCCATTTTCTTTCTTTTCTTTACCCTTTCCTTTTCAGGGACATATGGGCTCATTCAATTGTCTATTAGCAATCAAAAAGAAGTTGTCTTACTTGATGGTAAAGGCTTGTCTAAAAATCTGTTGACCTTTGTCAATCTTGGTCTCACCTTTACAGGGACTGACCAAAAGGATATGAAAAAGGGGTTGGAGAGCTATTTGCCTAAGGAAGAACGTAGTAACTACAACAATGGGCTATTCAATAACGAGCATCAGCTGGCTGAAATTAAGCGACGCTTGCATGAATACACCCCTGTGACTTTTTGGCAGCATATCTTGGAAAAGCAGTATCGTACGACTGCTCAGGGAAATCTCAATTGGATTTACAAGGACGCTAAGCGTGAGAAGACAGCTTATGTGAGTCCTTTAGCCCAATATACAAAAGGGAATCCTCTTGCTAAGTTTTTCCGTGACTATTTCATCTATACGGACCAAGAAAACTTTAAATACTATGATTTCTTTATCCAGTTGATTTGGGTCTTGTTCGTATTAGGAGTTGTTTTCTTTTATATAAAAATAGCAGAGCGTTCTATGGAGCGAGTTCTCTCTCTAGCTCTATTTGGTGGTTTACTTTTTCTTCAGATTTTTGAAGGTGGCAAATCACGTTACCTGATTCAATTCTTACCTCAGATGTTATTGATTGCTGCCATAGGGTGGGAAAATATCTTAGTCTGTAAAAGAAAATTAGGTAGAAACCGAATAAACCATTGAAGGAAACTGCTGGCTTTTGAAAAGTCAGCAGTTTTAGTGTACAATGTTGACAAGAAAGTACGAGGTCTTTATGCTGATATCTGTTGTTGTTCCTTGTTTTAATGAGGAAGAAGCACTACCTATTTTTTACCAAAGAATGGAAACAGTACGGGCGAGTATGGACTATGAACTGGAGTATATTTTTATTAATGATGGTTCCAGGGATAATACCTTGCAGGTCTTGCGAGAGTTACAAGGGGCAGACAAGGCAGTTCGGTATTTGTCGTTCTCAAGGAATTTTGGCAAGGAAGCAGCCCTATATGCAGGTTTGCAGGCGGCAAAGGGGGCCTTGGTTACTGTCATGGATGTTGATTTGCAGGATCCACCAGAATTGTTAAAAGAAATGACAACTTTACTAGAGGCAGATGCGGATTTAGACTGTGCTGGCTGTCGTCGAGCGACACGGGATGGTGAGCCACCGATTCGTTCATTCTTTGCGCGTCTCTTTTACCGGATAATCAACCATATTTCGAATGTAGAACTGGTAGATGGAGCACGCGATTTTCGTCTTATGCGTCGTCCAATGGTGGATGCTATTTTGGAAGTAACAGAATATAATCGCTTTTGTAAAGGAATTTTTGCTTGGGTTGGTTTTAACACCGTTTATTTGCCTTATAAAAATGTAGAGCGTGTGGCTGGTGAGACTTCTTGGAGTTTCTGGTCCTTATTACGCTATTCTATGGAAGGTATTGTGAACTTTTCTGATACTCCCCTTGATATTTCATCTTTTGTTGGATTTTTCACCTTTTTACTTTCTCTTATTGGTGCAGCAATCGTTATCTTTAAAACGCTTGCGTATGGCGATCCGACCATTGGTTGGCCTTCAGTCATTTGTATCATTTTGTTTGTAGGGGGGATTCAGCTCATGACCATTGGCGTTTTAGGTAAATATATATCAAAAATTTTCTTGGAAACAAAGAAACGTCCTTTGTACTTAGTGAAGGAAAAAAGCGAGTAGTAGAGTGAGGAAAAACAATGGAACATTCAAGTTGGCATGATTTAATCAAGGCGGAATTGCCTGAACATTATTTTGGAAAAATCAATGACTTTTTGGATAAGGTCTACCAAAGTGGAACCATTTATCCATCGCGTGACAAGGTATTTGCTGCGATTCAAACCACAGCTTTAGAAGACGTTAAGGTCGTGATTTTAGGGCAGGATCCATATCATGGACCGCACCAAGCGCAAGGCTTATCCTTTTCCGTACCGAATGATTTACCACCTCCGCCATCTCTCCGAAATATTCTGGAAGAATTAGCAGCAGATGTTGGTGTCAAGAAAGATCATGATTTGACGCCTTGGGCATTGCAAGGTGTGTTATTGCTCAATGCTTGCTTAACAGTCCCTGCAGGAAATGCAAACGGTCATGCGGGTTTGGTTTGGGAGCCATTCACGGATACCGTCATCAAAGTGGTCAATCAGAAGAAAGAGCCTGTAGTTTTCATCCTATGGGGTGGATATGCACGTAAGAAAAAAGCTCTGATTACGAATCCTCAGCATTTGATTTTGGAAAGTGCACATCCAAGTCCCTTGTCCTCTTATAGAGGATTTTTTGGGAGTCGTCCATTTTCAAAAACCAACGATTTTTTAGAAAAAACAGGGCAGCTGCCCATAGATTGGACCAAGTAAATGGTAGAATTAGCAACGATTTGTTATATCGATAATGGTAAGGAGTTTTTGCTCCTGCATCGCAATAAAAAGCCTAACGATGTCCATGAGGGCAAATGGATTGGAGTCGGGGGCAAATTTGAAGCGGGAGAAACGCCAGAAGAATGCGCAAAACGCGAGATTTTAGAGGAGACAGGCCTCCTAGCAAAGGAATTATCCTTACAAGGCATCATTATTTTTCCCGAATTTACACCAGAAAATGACTGGTATACCTATGTGTTTCGAGTGAAGGATTTTGAAGGCCAAGTCAAAGAATGTGACGAGGGAACCTTGGAATGGGTGCCCTATGATGAAATTTTGAAGAAACCAACTTGGGAAGGGGATTTAACCTTTTTATCTTGGATTTTAGAAGAAAAACCATTTTTTTCAGCCAAGTTCTCTTATGTGGACAATAGTTTAAGAGATCAAAGTGTCGTTTTTTATGAAAGGAAAGCTTAAATGACAGAATTGAACATCACAGATTGGCAGGCTTATTTGGCCAATCGCTACGCAGGTGGTCAGGAGCAGTCGCTTTTCATGAAGCTGGTTGAAGAAATGGGTGAAGTTGCCGAAGTCCTCAACCAAAAAGCTGGACGGAAGGCAACAGAAGTGGAAGACTTACAAAAGGAACTTGGGCTTGAACTAGTTGATGTGATTCATTATGCGGTAGCCATTGCAGCAGTCAACAATTTGAATCTAAATCAATTGATTTTTGAAAAGGATGAAAGAGCCTCTGTCAAATATGGACACACGATGAACCTTACAAAGTTTTTAGCTAAAAAATAGGAGAAAGCCAATGTTATTGATCAAAAATGGTCGTGTCATGGATCCCAAATCTGGTCTAGATAAGGTTATGGATGTCTTGGTTGATAAGGGAATTATTCAGAAAATGGGGGAAGTCCTCCATGATGAGGGTGCCCAAATCATCGATGCGACAGGCTTGATTGTGGCTCCAGGTTTAGTTGATGTTCATGTGCATTTTCGGGAGCCTGGTCAAACACACAAGGAAGACATTCATGCAGGGGCTTTGGCTGCAGCCGCGGGCGGCTTTACCTCTGTTGTCATGATGGCCAATACCATGCCGACTATTTCATCGATAGAGATTTTGAAAGAGGTTCTAAGCTCCGCTGCCAAAGAAGCTATTCACGTCCATACGGTTGCCACCATTACCCATGAATTTGACGGTCAGCATTTGACGGATTTTGCAGGTCTCATTGAAAATGGTGCTGCCGCTTTGTCTGATGATGGTATACCTCTGACAGATGCAGGAGTGGTGCGTAAGGCCATGCAAAGAGCTGCAGATTTGGATATTTTGCTGTCCCTTCACGAGGAAGACCCGCTGTTAAATGGTATTCTGGGTCTCAACGAATCCATTGCAGCTAAACATTTTCATATTTGCGGCGCAACTGGTGTGGCCGAATACAGTATGATTGCGCGGGATGTGATGATTGCCTATGAAACGCAGGCAAAGGTCCATATTCAGCACTTATCTAAGGCAGAGTCGGTCAAAGTAGTCGAATTTGCCCAGAGATTGGGTGCAAACGTCAGTGCAGAAGTAGCGCCCCAGCATTTTTCACGGACGGAAGATTTGCTAGTGACTAAGGGTGCTAGTGCCAAGATGAATCCACCCTTACGCACCGAAACGGATCGCTTGGCTCTTATTGAAGGCCTTAAATCGGGGATTATTTCTGTCATCGCGACAGACCATGCACCTCATCATGCTGATGAAAAAAATGTTGCAGATGTGACCAAGGCTCCATCTGGTATGACTGGCTTGGAAACTTCCTTATCGCTTGGTTTGACTCATTTGGTCGAAGAGGGACATCTGGCACTCATGGAATTGTTGCAAAAAATGACCATCAACCCTGCTAAACTGTATGGCTTAGAAGCTGGCTTTTTTGCTGAAAATAGCAAAGCTGATTTGGTCATTTTCTCTGATAAGGAGACAAGAGTGGTCAGTGAGAACTTCCATTCCAAGGCAGACAATTCTCCCTTTATCGGTGATACGTTGACGGGTGTGATCAAATATACCATCTGCGATGGGAAAATCGTTTTTCAAGCATAAAAAAATGACGAGCCCCTGCTCGTCTTATTTTTTTGGATTCTGTTTGGAAAGATTGAGTCCAAAAGGAACTAGATTTTCTTTGCCTTGCAAAATACGTTCGATATTTTCTTTATGTCGGATGATAATAACCGATGCAATCAGAATAATGAGAATGGTGAAAATGAGGTCATATTCTGGAAGAATGAATCCTATAGCGGGGAAAAGGAGCACTCCAAGGATGCCAACCACTGAAACTGTCACGCTGGACAAGGAAATCATACCAAATAGGAAAAGTGTAACGGCAAAAACGACGGCGAGGAAGAAGAGAAAGTTTGGTGCAAAGCCCAATAAAACTCCCGCACTAGTTGCCACAGCTTTTCCGCCTTTAAATTGGGCAAAAACTGGGAAAGTATGTCCTAAAACGGCAAAAAAACCAACAACAAGTGGAGAAACCGCTACTCCACCAAACCAAATTGGTAATAGTACAGCTAGTGTCCCTTTTAACATATCTACGGTGAGGGTGATTGTTCCTGCTTTTTTCCCCAGAATTCGGAATGTGTTGGTTGTTCCCATATTGCCAGAGCCGTGTTCTCTTAAGTTGGTATTGTAAAATCGTTTTCCAATCCAAAGGCCAGTTGGGATGGACCCTAACAAATAAGCAATCAAAATAAAAAGTAATGTTTCCATGGAACTATTATACCATAAAGCCCATTTTGTAAGACGCTTAATCTCTTATTTATAGGAAACAGAAGAATTGTTTTGCAAATTTTGGAAAAAACTTGTAATATAGAAAAGATGAATACATTTGGAGGCTCTTTTGGCTAAAAAAGAAATAAATTTACAAAACTATAATGATGATGCCATTCAGGTACTAGAAGGATTGGATGCGGTCCGTAAGCGTCCTGGTATGTATATCGGGTCGACCGATGGTACTGGACTTCATCACCTTGTCTGGGAAATCGTTGATAATGCAGTCGATGAAGCATTGTCTGGTTTCGGTGATAAAATTGAAGTCACTCTCAATAAGGACGGTTCTGTCAGTGTAACAGATAGCGGTCGTGGGATGCCTACAGGAAAGCATGCTATGGGTCTTCCAACGGTTGAGGTTATCTTTACCGTTCTCCATGCCGGTGGTAAATTCGGTCAAGGCGGCTATAAGACTTCTGGTGGTCTTCACGGTGTGGGATCCTCAGTCGTCAATGCCTTATCAGCATGGCTAGAAGTAGAAATTACGCGTGATGGTGCGGTTTATAAACAAGGCTTTGAAAATGGTGGGAAACCAGTTACAACATTGAAAAAGATAGGCACTGCACCTAAGTCTAAAACGGGAACAAAAGTCACTTTTATGCCCGATGATACGATTTTTTCAACGACTGATTTCAAATTCAATACTATTTGTGAACGTCTCAAGGAATCAGCTTTTCTCTTGAAAAATGTGACAATGGTGCTGACAGATCTTCGTGGAGATGATCCTGTTCAGGAATCCTTCCAGTATGAAAATGGGGTTCAGGATTTTGTGTCTTATCTCAATGAAGACAAGGAATTGTTGACGCCTGTCATTTATTTTGAAGGACAAGATCAAGGTTTCCAAGTTGAGATTGCCATGCAGTACAACGATGGATTTTCTGATAATATCCTATCCTTTGTTAACAATGTCCGTACTAAGGATGGCGGTACCCATGAAACAGGTCTCAAATCTGCCATTACGAAAGCGATGAACGACTATGCTCGGAAAACTGGTCTGCTCAAGGAAAAAGACAAAAACTTAGAAGGTTCAGACTACCGTGAAGGCTTGTCAGCGGTGCTATCTATTCTGGTTCCTGAGGAACATTTGCAATTTGAAGGACAAACCAAAGATAAACTCGGCTCGCCACTGGCTCGTCCAATTGTGGATGGGGTTGTTTCCGAAAAATTAACCTTCTTCCTTTTGGAAAATGGAGAATTGGCTTCTAATCTCATTCGTAAGGCTATTAAGGCGCGGGATGCCAGAGAAGCGGCGCGTAAAGCTCGTGATGAAAGCCGAAATGGCAAAAAAAATAAGAAGGATAAGGGTCTCTTGTCTGGTAAATTAACGCCAGCCCAATCCAAAAATGCCAAGAAGAATGAGTTATACCTAGTCGAGGGGGATTCAGCCGGTGGTTCTGCTAAGCAAGGGCGCGACCGCAAATTCCAAGCCATTTTGCCACTCCGTGGTAAGGTTTTGAATACCGAAAAAGCCAAGATGTCGGACATCCTCAAAAATGAAGAAATCAATACTATGATTTATACCATTGGGGCAGGAGTTGGTGCTGATTTTAGCCTAGATGACATCAATTATGATAAAATTATTATAATGACAGATGCGGATACAGATGGTGCCCACATTCAGACCCTGCTTTTGACATTCTTTTATCGCTACATGCGTCCCCTTGTTGAAGCTGGCCATGTTTACATTGCTCTACCTCCTTTGTACAAGATGTCCAAAGGGAAAGGCAAAAAAGAAGTGGTCGAGTATGCTTGGAGCGATGGCGAGTTAGAAGAACTTCGTCAAAAATTTGGCAAAGGGGCGATGCTTCAGCGTTACAAAGGTCTTGGTGAAATGAATGCCGATCAACTTTGGGAAACGACTATGAATCCTGAGACACGGACTCTCATTCGTGTGACCATTGATGATTTGGCGCGTGCCGAACGTCGCGTATCTGTCCTTATGGGGGATAAGCCAGCCCCACGCCGCCAATGGATTGAAGATAATGTCCGATTTACATTGGAGGAGAACACTGTCTTTTAAAAAAATCGACCTCTCACTCTGAAAATTTCACGATTTTCCACCTCTCAAAAAAAGGAAGTAACCTATGAAATTCTTTCGTTTTAATCAGAAAAAAGCTGTGCAAGAACTTGAAAAAGGTCTCGAAAAATCAAAAGTTCTTTTGAAAAACCAAAATAAATTAGAAGCATTTTTAGAAGAATTAGAAGAAAAAATGAAATCTGTTCCCCTTGTTGGAAAGTATTTGTCTATCTTACCAGTCCTGACTTCAATGGTACGCGCGTATCTCACAAAAGAATATGACAAGGCACCAGTTGGTGCTATTGCGGCGATTGTCAGTGCACTTGTTTACTTTGTATCACCAATCGACGTAATCTTAGACGGTATTCCATTCCTTGGTTTCTTGGATGATGCAGCCGTTATTGGTGCCTGCCTTAAATTAGTTCAATCTGATGTTGATGACTATAAAGCATGGCGCGCGCAACGCCAAAACCATATTCTTGAGGGGTAAGCTTTTGTAAAATAGAGGATAAAAGGAGTAACCAAGTTGCTCCTTTACTTGAGAAGATTAACACTATTTCAATTAAGACAAGCGTGTTCAGTTAATTTTTCAAACCGAGCACGTTCTAAAGATTTGAGAAAATCATAGATGCTCCTTGTGTGCAACACATGGCGTTAATTCTCTATTTTTCTACCGCGCTGTCTTTATCTTACTAAAAAAGAATCGAATACGGGACTAAAAACTAAATGAGGAAAGCGCTGTTTTCCTCATTTACGGATTAAAACAATCCACTGAACTGTTTTAACGTCCCTTTGCTCTTTGTATCTTATGAAAGGAATTGAATACGCCCTGAAAGCTTTGGAAAAAAGATAGATATCCCTTGTGTGCTAGCCACACTGCGGAGGTCTCCTATTTTTCATTTACTTTCTTAACGGGTTTTATATCCTATGTCTAACATTCAAAACATGTCCCTTGAGGACATCATGGGAGAGCGCTTTGGGCGCTATTCCAAATACATTATTCAGGAGCGTGCGCTTCCTGATATTCGTGATGGGCTTAAACCTGTTCAGCGACGCATCCTTTATTCTATGCATAAGGATGGCAATACTTTTGAAAAAGGCTACCGCAAATCAGCTAAATCAGTTGGTAATATCATGGGGAATTTTCACCCCCATGGCGATAGCTCTATTTATGATGCCATGGTCCGTATGTCTCAGGATTGGAAAAACCGTGAAATCTTAGTTGAAATGCACGGAAACAACGGTTCTATGGATGGAGATCCACCTGCGGCTATGCGTTATACTGAGGCTCGCTTGTCGGAAATCTCAGGCTATCTTTTGCAGGATATCGACAAGAAGACTGTGCCTTGGGCTTGGAACTTTGACGATACGGAAAAAGAACCAACTGTCTTACCTGCTGCCTTTCCAAATCTTTTGGTCAACGGAGCGACAGGGATTTCTGCTGGCTACGCAACGGATATTCCACCGCATAATCTGGCGGAAGTGATTGATGCTGTGGTCTATATGATTGACCATCCGACTGCTAAATTGGACAAGCTAATGGAATTCTTGCTTGGACCAGATTTTCCAACGGGTGGCATTATCCAAGGTAAGGATGAAATCCGCAAAGCCTACGAAACGGGGAAAGGGCGCGTGGTTGTCCAATCTCGCACCGAAATCGAAGATCTCAAAGGCGGCAAACAACAAATCATCGTGACGGAGATTCCATACGAGATTAATAAATCAGTCTTGGTTAAGAAAATTGACGATGTCCGTGTTAATAACAAGGTACCTGGCATTGCTGAAGTGCGTGATGAGTGGCCATTGACAACTTTACGCCACGTCAAGTTGGTTTGGTCAAAATTTTGTCCAGCTATATTGCTCACCGTAAGGATATTATTGTGGCAAGGTCTAAGTTTGACAAGGAAAAAGCGGAGAAACGTCTTCATATCGTAGAAGGTGTCATTCGTGTGATTTCTATTTTGGACGAGGTTATTGCTCTCATCCGTCGGAAGAGCAAGCCGAGGCTATCGTGACCTTGCAACTCTACCGTTTGACCAATACAGACATCGTAACCTTGCAAGAAGAAGAAGCAGATTTGCGTCAGAAAATTGCAGAGCTGGCAGCCATTATTGGTGATGAGCGTACTATGTACAATGTCATGAAGCGTGAACTTCGTGACATCAAGAAAACCTTTGGCAATGCTCGTCGTTCTGAATTGCAAGCTCAGGCGGTTACCATTGAAATTGACACCGCCAGTCTGATCGTGGAAGAAGAGACATTTGTCAGTGTCACTCGTGGCGGTTACATCAAGCGGACTAGTCTGCGTTCTTTCAATGCATCAACTATTGATGAAATCGGAAAACGGGATGACGATGAATTGATTTTCTATGCACAGACTAAGACAACTCAGCATCTGCTGATGTTCACAACCTTAGGCAATGTTATTTATCGTCCTGTTCACGAATTGACCGATATTCGTTGGAAAGACATCGGTGAGCATTTGTCGCAGACCATTACTAACTTTGCGACGGATGAAGAAGTGCTCTATGCAGAAATCGTTGATACTTTTGAAACGGGTACTTATTTCGCAGTGACCAAGTTGGGGCAAATCAAGCGCGTGGAGCGTAAGGAATTCACTCCGTGGCGAACTTATAAGTCCAAATCAGTCAAATATGCTAAAATCAAGGATGATAGCGACAGCATCATTGCAGTATCGCCTATTCTCATGGATGATGTGCTGCTGGTAACGCACAATGGTTATGCTCTGCGATTTAATATCGAAGAAGTACCAGTTGTCGGTGCCAAAGCGGCAGGTGTCAAGGCCATTAACCTCAAGGATGGGGATGTGGTGCAGGCGGCCTTTATTGCCAATACCAAGTCCTTCTATATCCTCACACAGCGTGGTAGCGTCAAACGGACAGCGATAGATGATATTCCGCTTGCTAAGCGGGCTGGTCGTGGTCTTCAAGTCTTGCGTGAGCTCAAGAGTAAGCCTCATCGCATCTTTATGGCAGGACCCGTTTTTGCGGAAAATAGCGGAGCGGAATTGGATTTGTTTGCGACTGAGCCAGTCAAGAGTGAAGAGCAAATTCTCCTTGTCACCTCTAAAACAGGCGACACCAAAGAAATCAATTTGTCTGATTTGGGAATTTCTGAGCGGACAAGCAATGGCAGCTTCATCTCAGACACCATTTCAGATCAGGAAGTGTTTGCGGCTAAGATAAAATAAAAAACGAAAGACAGGTTGGATTTTCTCCATCTTGTCTTTTTGTGTTACAATGCTAGTGAAAGAAAACGAAAAGGAGAATACAATGACAAGTGTAAAACGTTTGATCGAAAGATTTGTGCCCGAGCACTATGATTTATTTTTAGATATCAGCCGTGAAAGCAAAAGTTTTTCAGGTCGAGTCATCTTTACTGGTGAAGCAAAAGCAGAAAGAATTTCTCTTCATCAAAAGGATTTGACCATTGCAGCCGTCCGATTGGCTGAAACTGAATTGAAATTTACCATGGATGATGCCAATGAGGCTCTGCATATTGATCTTGGAAAGACTGGTGCAGTCGAGTTAACCTTAGAATTTTCGGGTCGTATCACTGATAATATGACAGGAATTTATCCGTCCTACTACACAGTTGATGGGCTGAAGAAAGAAGTCATTTCGACCCAGTTTGAGAGTCACTTTGCGCGTGAAGCCTTCCCGTCTGTAGATGAGCCAGAAGCCAAAGCAACCTTTGATTTTTCGGTAAAATTTGATCAAGAAGAAGACGAAATCGCCCTTTCAAATATGCCTGAAATCAAGAGCGACGAGCGTAAGAAAACTGGAGTTTGGACCTTTGATACGACACCCCGTATGTCTTCTTACTTACTAGCATTTGCGCTAGGAGATTTGCATGGGAAAACCGCTCATACCAAGAATGGCACTTTGGTTGGCTCTTATGCAACAAAGGCTCATCAGTTGAGCGAGTTGGATTTCTCTTTGGATATCGCAGTGCGTGTCATCGAATTTTATGAAGATTATTTTGGTGTTCGTTACCCGATTCCACAATGTTTGCATGTTGGTTTACCAGATTTCTCTGCAGGTGCTATGGAAAACTGGGGTCTTGTGACCTATCGTGAAGTGTATTTGCTGGTTGATGAAAATTCTACTGTATCTAGCCGTCAGCAAGTTGCTCTCGTGATTGCTCATGAAGTTGCCCACCAATGGTTCGGTAACCTTGTCACCATGAAGTGGTGGGATGACCTTTGGCTTAACGAGTCCTTTGCCAATATGATGGAGTATGTTGCTATTGATGCCATTGAGCCAAGTTGGAATATATTGGAACATTTCCAAACGAGTGGTATCCAAGCAGCTTTGAAGCGTGATGCCACAGACGGTGTGCAATCAGTGCATGTCGAAGTCCACCATCCTGACGAGATTAATACCCTCTTTGATGCGGCCATCGTCTATGCAAAAGTTAGTCGTCTCATGCATATGTTGCGTCGTTGGTTGGGTGATGAGGATTTCCGCAAAGGATTGAAGATTTACTTCGAACGTCATCAGTATGGAAACACCGTTGGTCGTGATTTGTGGAATGCACTTTCTCAAGCTTCAGGTCGTGATGTAGCAGGATTTATGGATTCATGGTTAGAGCAACCTGGGTACCCATTGGTGACAGCGACAGTTGAAAACGATCAATTGATCTTGACTCAGGAGCAGTTTTTCATCGGTCAAAATGACCCTAAAGGACGCCTCTGGCAAGTTCCTCTAAACAGCAATTGGACTGGCTTGCCGGATACTCTGACAGAAGAAAAATTAGTGATTCCAAACTTCAGTCAGTTGGCAAGCCAAAATAGCGAAGCTCTGCAATTGAACACAGATAACACAGCACACTATTTGACTGCCTATGAAGGACATCTCATGGATGAGTTATTGACTTCTTGGGAAAATCTAGATAAGATTTCTAAATTACAAGTCTTGCAAGAACGCCGATTCTTAGCTGAAAGTGGTGTCATTTCTTACAGTGAATTACTTCCTTTGGTCGCTAATTTGACAGATGAGCAAGATTCAGCAGTTTTAGGTGCTATTTCGCTAGTTTTAGGTGGCTTACAACGATTTACTGATGAAGGTACGCCTGAAGAAAAAGAATTTAAAGAACTAGTCGCTCATATTTTTGCTAAAAATTATGACCGTCTTGGTTTTGAGAAGAAAGATGGCGAATCAGATGAAGATGAATTAGTACGAGGATTCGCAGTGGGCTATATGCTCTATGCAGATCATGAGTCAGCCGTTGAACGTGCGAAAGAAATCTTCCAACAATATAAAGACAATATTGCAGCGATTCCAGCGGCTATTCGTGCAGATGTATTGATTAACCAAGTCAAACATGCTGAAAGCAAGGAGTTGACAGACTTGCTCTTACAAGCCTATATTGATACCAACGATGGTATTTTCCAACGCCAATTGGTAGCAGCTCTTGCGGAAACTAAGGAAGAATCAGTCCTAACAACCTTAGTTGCTGCTTTTGAAAATAAAGACATTATCAAACCACAAGACTTATCGCTTTGGTACTCTAATTTCCTTCGCAAGCCTTTCTCTCAAGAAATGGTGTGGACTTGGGCGCGTGATGATTGGGATTGGATTAAAGCTGCTCTAGGTGGCGATATGAGCTTTGACAGCTTTGTTGTAATCCCAGCAGCTATCTTTAAGACAGAAGAACGCTTGGCAGAATATAAAGCCTTCTTTGAGCCACAATTGACGGATATGGCTCTCAGTCGTAACATTGAAATGGGTATCAAAGATATTCAAGCACGTATTGACTTGGTTGCAAAAGACAAAGAAGCAGTGTTGTCAGCGCTTAAAAATAGTGTTAAATAAAAGAAGTGGGTGATTCCTCTTCTTTTCGTTTATAGAATTTTCTGAAAATCATTTGATTTTTTTAGATAGAAGCGATACAATACATTTTATAATTGACCTGAAAAGATAAAGGGGAGAACTTATGACAGTAGATATTGATTGGGAGAACCTTGGATTTTCCTATATGAAATTGCCTTATCGTTTTTTAACGACTTACAAGGATGGAGAGTGGGCAGAAGGTGGTTTGACCGAGGATGCGACTTTGCATATCTCTGAAAGTTCGCCTAGCTTGCATTATGGGCAGCAGGCGTTTGAAGGACTCAAAGCTTATCGGACAAAAAGCGGAAGCATTCAATTATTCCGTCCAAATCAAAATGCGGAGCGTTTGCAACGAACGGCAGATCGCTTACTCATGCCGCAAGTGCCAACGGATTTATTTATTAAAGCCTGTAAAGAAGTGGTCAAAGCCAATCATGAATATGTCCCGCCCTATGGTTCAGGTGGGACACTTTACCTTCGTCCCCTTTTAATTGGAGTTGGGGATATTATTGGCGTCAAACCTGCGGAAGAATACATTTTTACTGTATTTGCTATGCCTGTTGGAAATTATTTCAAAGGAGGCTTGGCTCCGACTAATTTCCTTATTCAAGAAGATTATGATCGTGCTGCTCCACATGGAACAGGCGCTGCTAAGGTCGGAGGCAACTATGCTGCCAGTCTCTTACCTGGACAAGTGGCTAAAAAAGCTGGATTTTCTGATGTGATTTATTTGGACCCTGCAACTCACACTAAGATTGAAGAAGTGGGTTCTGCCAATTTCTTTGGCATCACAGCCAATAACGAATTTATTACACCTATTGGTCCATCCATCTTGCCATCTATTACAAAATATTCTTTGCTTTATTTAGCAGAGCATCGTTTAGGCATGACTGCCATTGAGGGCGATGTGAGAGTGGATGAGTTAGATAAATTCGTCGAGGCAGGTGCATGTGGTACGGCAGCTGTTATTTCGCCTATTGGTGGAGTACAGCATGGTGATGACTTCCATATCTTTTACAGTGAAACAAAAGTTGGTCCAATTACCAAGAAACTCTATCATGAATTGACTGGCATCCAATTTGGAGATATTCAAGCTCCAGAAGGTTGGATTATTCCCGTTGAAGTTTAAATATGAGCTTTTGTTCTACAAATAAATACCTTCAATTAATTCCTTGCTCATAACTAGATGAAATAAAATTACCACGCATTAGAAAACGCTTTCTTTTAGAGAGAAAATGGTAGAATGGATTAATCGTAATTTACTATTTTGGAGATAGTTAAAATGGCAGAGCTCACGTTGTTCTTAGGATTGTTATTAAATATAATTTACCTTAGCCTTGCTATTACAGCAGTAGTTTGTCTTGTAAAAATAACCAGATTACTCTCGAATAAAAACAGAGACAAAAAGTAAGGAAACATCATTTTCCAGTATGGTTTAATACTTATCACTAAGAAGAGGCTTGCACTTGCAAGCTTTTTCTAATTTTTGTACAATAAGACAAGTTAGAAAATAGAGAGGTTATGTCAGTCACATGAGTAAAAAAGATAAAAAAATTGAAATCCAAATCAGCGAATCCACAGTAAAAGTCGGAAATGAGAGCTATGAAGGCTACCAATTGACCATTGGAAAAAAGGTGATTGGAGAGATTGCAGAACTTGGCGAAGCAAACTTTGCAGTGCTTAAAAATGGCAACACCGAAAGTTTTTATAAAAAACTCGAAAAGGCTGTCGGAAATATTATTGAAAATTACAATTTAAGTAATTAAAGACTTGTAATAGCCATTGTTTTATGATAAAATAGTGGCTGTTAGTGTTATGGAAAGATAGCGAAGAGGCTAAACGCGGCGGACTGTAAATCCGCTCCTTCGGGTTCGGGGGTTCGAATCCCTCTCTTTCCATAGTTAGGATACAAAGGACCTTAAAAATCCGTATGAAAATAGGGGACTAACGTAGTGTCTAAAGACACTAGGAAGTCTATATTTTTCACTAGGATTTTAGTCCATGTTCAACTAACAAGATACGTAGCCGTTAAGAAATCTACAGAAAAATAGAAAATCACCGAAGTGAACCTTGGTTTACAAGGAGATTTATCTTTTTTCCGAGATTTTAGGCGGAGTTCAGTTGTAGATAAACTGATAATGTATCTAAGTTTTGGGGTATAGCCAAGCGGTAAGGCAAGGGACTTTGACTCCCTCATGCGTTGGTTCGAATCCAGCTACCCCAGTCAAGGTATTAGAGGAGACTCTAATTCGTCAAAGAAGCTTTTGTTGTCCTTGCGTATGCCTTAAATAAAATATATTTTATGTTGAGTCTGGAAGACTCGATTGTCGGAGGTTATTTTTCTAATGAACGAATTTGAAGATTTGTTGAACAGTGTAAATGAAGTTGCAACAGGTGATGTGGTAACTGCAGAAGTATTGACAGTGGATGCTGGTCAAGCTAACGTAGCTATCTCAGGTACTGGTGTTGAAGGTGTCTTGACTCTTCGTGAGTTGACAAACGATCGTGATGCTGACATCAACGACTTGGTTAAAGTTGGTGAAACACTTGAATTGCTTGTTCTTCGTCAAGTTGTTGGTAAAGATACTGACACTGTTACTTATCTTGTATCTAAGAAACGTTTAGAAGCACGTAAAGCATGGGACAAGCTTGTTGGTCGTGAAGGTGAAGTAGTTAACGTTAAAGTGACTCGCGCTGTTAAAGGCGGACTTTCAGTTGAATTTGAAGGACTTCGTGGATTTATTCCAGCTTCAATGATTGACACTCGTTTCACTCGTAACACTGAGCGTTTTGTAGGTCAAGAATTTGATGCAAAAATCAAGGAAGTTGATCCAGCTGAGAACCGTTTTATCTTGTCACGTCGTGACGTAGTTGAAGAAGAAGCTGCAGCAGCACGTGCTGAAGTATTTGGTAAATTGGCTGTTGGAGAAGTTGTAACTGGTACAGTTGCACGTATCACAAGCTTTGGTGCTTTCATTGACCTTGGTGGTGTTGATGGATTGGTTCACTTGACTGAATTGTCACACGAACGCAACGTTTCACCTAAGTCTGTTGTATCTGTTGGTGAAGAAGTTGAAGTTAAAGTATTGGCTATCGACGAAGAAGAAGGTCGTGTATCACTTTCACTTAAAGCTACACAACCTGGACCATGGGATGGTGTTGAGCAAAAATTGGCTCAAGGCGATGTGATCGAAGGTAAAGTGAAACGCTTGACTGATTTCGGTGCTTTCGTTGAAGTGTTGCCAGGTATCGATGGTTTGGTACACATTTCACAAATTTCACACAAACGTGTTGAAAATCCAAAAGATGCATTGACTGTAGGTCGAGATGTAACGGTTAAAAGAGCGTCCAGTACGCGAAGAAAATGCTTCATCTGAAGAAGGTGAAAAACGTCAATCACGTCCAGCTCGTCGTCCAAAACGTGACTACGAATTGCCAGAAACTCAAACTGGTTTCTCAATGGCTGACTTGTTCGGCGATATCGAATTGTAATTTGATTTATACAAGTAAAGATAGAAGGGGCTGGGGACATTTGTTCCAGCCTCTCTCTTTCCACCCTTAGTGTAATGGATATCACGTAAGATTCCGGTTCTTGAGATGGGGGTTCGATTCCCTCAGGGTGGATTAGAATCACTTAAAAAAGCCTGATTTAATAGGCTTTTTTTGTTGTTTGTCCAGAATTTGTCCCAGATCTGGATAAGTTACCCTTTTTTACCACGATTCATTTGTTAAATTTGTTATTCTGTGAAAAAAAGTTTTATAATAAATTAGTGATAATTGAATAAAGCCACTAGTTTTTTTATTTTTTAGTAGGAGGTTCTTTCGTATATAAGGTGTTATTATCTCATGTAAAAGAATATAAGCGATCGTCGATACTTGCTTCTCTTTGCATGATGATTGAAGTTATGTTTGAGTTATCGATCCCCTTTTTAATGGCACTGATTATTGATGAGGGTGTAACAACCGGTAATATGGAGAAGATTCTAATTTATGGTGCTTTGATGGCGATTGCGGCAGTCTGTTCTCTCTTTTTGGGGCGCGCTTCTAGTAAATACGCTGGGTTAGCCTCTGCAGGTTTTGCCAAGAATTTGCGCAAGGCCCTTTTTGAAGATGACCGATGTGACCAATGTTCAAAATGCTTATCAGATGGTCATTCGGGTCTGTGTGCGTGCACCGCTCAATTTGATTTTCGCTATCTGCATCGCTTTTTATATCAATGCTGAAATGGCTATGATTTTCATCTATGTTGCCATTTTTTTAGCGACAGTTCTAGCAATTGCCCTCAAACTTGGTTTTCCGCTTTTTCGTAAGGTCTTCAAATCCTACGATGCTCTAAATAGTAGTATTCAGGAAAATATTACCAATGTCCGTGTGGTTAAATCTTATGTAAAAAGAAGACCATGAGACTGAGAAGTTTAAACATGCTTCTGCTCGGATTTATAAGATGTTTATTCAGGCGATTCGGATTGTGATGGTCAATAATTCAGCGATGATGTTGGCAACTTATGCCTCCATTATCGGCATTTCATGGATGGGGGCTAAATTGATTGTGGCAGGGCAGTTCACAACGGGTGAATTGACATCTATGTTTGCCTATGCCACGACTATTCTTATGTCTTTGATGATGTTCACCATGATTTTTGTCATGTTGGCTCTCTCGATGGCATCTTTTGAGCGGATTGTAGAAGTTTTGGAAACAGAATCTTCCATCATATCACCTGTGAATGCCGTGACAGAAGTAGCAGATGGTTCTATTGAATTCGATCATGTGACCTTTGGTTATGCTGATGCGGATGAAAAACGTGTTCTAACCGATATCAATTTATCTATCAAATCAGGGGAAGTGATTGGTATTCTAGGTGGAACTGGTTCTGGTAAGACTAGCCTTATTCAACTCCTGCCAAGGATGTACGATGCTAAAACAGGTCATGTCCGAGTTGGTGACCGTGATGTTAAAGAGTACGATTTAGATATTTTGCGTAAAGAGGTAGCTATGGTTCTTCAGACCAATGTTCTCTTCACAGGAACCATCAAAGAAAATATGCGTTGGGGAAACAAAAATGCGACAAAGGACGCATTATTGAACGTGGGAACCACGAGGAATTAATGAAGCAGCGTGGTACCTATTATCGCCTCTATACAGGCGGACTTGAGATTGATTAAAACTGTAAAAAGAGGCTGAGAGCCTCTTTTTACATGTTGTTTTTATTGGAAAATGGTAAAATAGGACCATCAAATGAGATGAATGAGGAGAAATGAATGCTACACTTTGAAAATGACTACAATAAAGGGGCTCACCCCGCACTCTTAGAAGCTTTGCTATTGACAAACGATGAAGGGATGTCTGGCTATGGAATGGATACTTACACACAGTCCGCTGTTGAGAAAATTCGTTTGGCGACCAAGTGTCCAGAGGCACAAGTTACCTTTTTAGCAGGAGGAACGCAAACCAATCAGATTGTGATTAATAGTATGTTGGCAAGCTATGAGGGGGTGATTGCAGCTGATGCAGGACATATTGCTGTCCATGAAGCGGGAGCCATTGAGTTTTCGGGACATAAGGTTTTGACCTTACCTCATCAAGAAGGGAAAATTTTTGCCCAAGATGTTGCACAATATTTAGCGGATTTTTATACAGATGGTAATCACGAGCACATGGTATTTCCTGGGATGGTCTACATTTCCCATCCGACCGAGTATGGTACGCTTTATAGCAGAGAAGAGTTGATAGATTTGGCAGCGGTCTGCCGAGAGTATCAGATTCCACTTTTCATGGATGGTGCGCGTCTGGGATACGGTTTAGCGGCCAAAGATACGGATCTTGATTTGGTAGCCATAGCAGAGCTGACAGATGTTTTTTATATCGGTGGCACTAAAATGGGAGCCTTGATTGGAGAAGCAGTTGTCTTTACCAAGCAAAATCAGCCTAAACATTTTACGACTATTGTCAAACCGCATGTATGAAAAATTGGGGCAGCATGCCATTGATATGGCGGAAGCTTTGAAAGTCATTTTAGAGAAGAAAGGGTATGAATTTTATCTCAAATCTCCGACTAATCAGCAATTTGTCATTGTGGAAAATAGCCAGTTAGAGCGATTAGACCATGCGGGAATTGTCTACGGTTTTTGGGAAAAATACGATACTGACCACACTGTTATCCGATTTGCCACTAGCTGGTCAACGACAAGAAAAGACCTCGAAGCACTCGAACAAAGATTATAAAAAGATAAAAAGGTATTGGGTTGTGTCTCCAATACCTTTATTTATGATGGTGAAATTTGGTCAGTTTCTACATTTGCGTCAGTGCTAGGTTCTGTTTTTTCTATTGCAATCTCGCTTGAAGAAGACGTAGTGGAACTTGACGGATGTAGTGAATTTTCTGTCGTGGAAGAATTTTTTACTGTCGTGGTAGTTGATGGCATAGTTTCTTGCGTGGGGACACTGGATGAACGAAAGGATGAGGAGTGTTCTTTAGGATCAGAGTAGATAATGACGGTCTTAGCGGTCGTCTGGTCAGATGGAGCTGCTTTTGCTTGTGTGGTAAACGTATAAATGGTAATGGTTGCGGTAATCATTCCCAAGAGCGATGCCATAGTTGTGATTATTTTTTGTAAATAGGAAAGATGCGGCCTTTCTCTTTTAGAAGTCGGAGTAGAAGCCTTGTACTTTTCTTTTCGTGATGGTCGTCTCATGATTTCTCCTTTTCAGGGACTATTGTCATGCATTTTCTTTAAAGAAAACTTAAAATCTATTCTCCAAAGAATGGTAAGAAGACGCTAAAAGTGGTACAATAATAAGTTGTAGAAAAGGAAGAAATATGATTTATTTTGATAATGCAGCAACGGCTCAGGTCTATCCAGAGGTACTCCGGACCTATACAGAAGTTGCGACGAAAATTTTTGGAAATCCATCTAGTCTCCATAGTCTCGGGGACCAAGCGACACGGATTTTAGAGGCTTCTCGTGGACAAATAGCAGAGCTATTGGGTAAGAAAAGTCAGGAAATTTATTTTACTTCTGGTGGTACAGAAGGGGATAATTGGATCGTTAAGGGAGTTGCCTTTGAAAAGGCAGCTTTTGGGAAGCACATCATTGTGTCCGCAGTAGAACATCCAGCTGTCAAAGAATCGGCTCTTTGGTTGACCAGTCAGGGATTTTCTGTAGATTTGGCACCAGTTGACAAGAATGGCAAGGTGGATTTGGCAGCACTGGAGCAGCTCATTCGCTCCGATACCGTCTTAATATCTGTCATGGGTGTCAACAATGAAATAGGTGCGATTCAGCCTATCCAAGAAATAGCAGAGCTTTTAGAGAATAAGCCAACCATTTCTTTTCATGTGGATGCTGTTCAAGCAATCGGAAAAGTAGATTTGACAACATTTTTGCCAGAGCGCGTTGATTTCGCCACATTTTCAGGGCATAAATTTCACTCTGTCCGGGGTGTCGGTTTTGCCTATATCAAGGAAGGCAAGCGTTTAGCTCCGCTATTGACCGGAGGAGGGCAAGAAAACGATCGTAGATCGACAACTGAAAATGTTGCAGCAATTGCAGCAACAGCTAAAGCACTGCGCGTAACCATGGAAAAAGCTCCAGAAGCCAATCGGAAAATCTCTGCTATGAAGCAAATCATTTTGGAAGAGTTGAACCACTATGACGACGTGACGATTTTTTCTGAAATGGAAGGATTTGCGCCAAATATCTTGACCTTTGGTATAAAAAATATTCGTGGCGAAGTGATTGTCCATGCCTTTGAAGAACATCAGATTTATATTTCAACGACTTCTGCTTGCTCCTCTAAGGCTGGCAAACCTGCTGGAACCTTGATTGCCATGGGAGTTCATCCAAAAATCGCTCAAACAGCGGTGCGGATTAGTTTGGATGATGACAATGACATGAGTCAAGTGGAGCAATTTTTGACTATTTTTAAACAAATTTACACACAGACTAAGAAAGTGAGATAGATGAACTATTCAGAAATTATGGTTCGTTACGGTGAATTGTCTACAAAGGGTAAGAACCGTATGCGTTTTATCAATAAATTAAAAAACAATATTCAAGAAGCCTTGGTTATTTATCCTGATGTGACGGTTTACTTTGATCGAGATCGTGGGCATGTTTACCTGAATGGAACGGATTATGCGCCAGTAGCAGATTCGCTCAAAAAGATTTTTGGGATTCAAAATTTTGCACCGTCCTATAAGATTGAAAAGTCAGTATCAGCTCTAAAAGAAGCAGTGCAAGATATCATGAAAGATATTTACCAAGAAGGTATGACTTTCAAGGTTAGCAGCCGTCGAAGTGATCATTCCTTTGAATTGGATAGTCGTGATCTCAACCATGCGCTTGGTGATGCAATATTTGATGTTATTCCATTTGCCAAAGCACAAATGAAGTCGCCAGATATTACTTTGCGTGTGGAAATTCGTGAAGACGCGGCTTATATTTCCCATGAAGAAATCAAAGGGCCTGGCGGTTTGCCAGTTGGAACCTCTGGTAAGGGTATGCTTATGCTGTCAGGTGGTATTGACTCGCCTGTTGCGGGATATTTGGCACTGAAACGTGGAGTGGATATTGAAGCGGTGCATTTTGCCAGCCCGCCTTATACTAGTCCTGGAGCTCTTAAAAAAGCCCACGATTTGACTCGGAAATTGACAGTTTTCGGTGGCAATATTCAATTCATCGAAGTACCATTTACAGAAATTCAAGAAGAAATTAAAGCCAAGGCACCTGAAGCCTATCTGATGACCCTGACCCGTCGCTTTATGATGCGGATCACGGATGCCATTCGTGAGCAGCGCAATGCCTTGGTCATTATCAATGGTGAAAGCCTTGGTCAGGTGGCTAGTCAGACTTTGGAATCTATGCAAGCCATCAATGCGGTAACCAACACGCCGATTATTCGTCCTGTCGTCACGATGGATAAACTGGAAATTATTGATATTGCTGAGAAGATTGATACGTTTAAAATTTCTATTCAGCCATTTGAAGATTGTTGTACCATTTTCGCGCCAGATCGTCCTAAGACCAATCCAAAAATCAAAAATGCAGAACAATATGAGGCACGCTTGGATGTTGAAGGATTGGTTGAACGAGCTGTTGCAGGCATTACCATCACAGAAATTACATCTAAAGAAGAGGCAGTGTATGATGTCCAACATTTAATTGAGGATTTACTATAATACCCTAAAAGGAGATTTTTTATGGAAGAATTATTTCCCTATCGTCCCATGAATCTGTACCAGAATTATCTGGAAGCTAGTCAATTATATACTGATTGCGCTATGGTCTTTGATTTGCCCCCTTGTGGCATTTCCAGAGCTAGGAACGGAGACGACTTACGCTGAGACCCATGCAAATATTTCTGACAATCATAAGGTCTACATTCCGGATTTATTGGCAGTGGAAAAAGCGTCTGTAGAGCACACTCCGCTTCCTGAAGATCAAATCGCTTATATCACACATACATCAGGGACAACGGGTATCCCAAAATTGATTTGCCATTCGGCTAATACTATGGGCTGGCGCACAAAATATCAAAAGACTATTTTGAACAATTTGCCTGATCGTCGTATCGTAGGTTTCCGTATTTCACCTGTTCATTCACGGTACAATATCGGAATGTCTTCTCTTATGCTCATGGGCTTTCCTTTGTTGGCTCTTTCAACGCACAAACGCGAAACAGTCGAGCGACTCTTTGGTAAATATCAGCCGCAAGCGGTAGAAACCCATCCCAATCATTTTGTCCAATGGGCAGATATTGCACGTGAAAATCCAAGTGTATTTGCAAAGACGCATTATTACCACTCTACCTTTGATGCTATCAATAATGCTACCATGCTGGCTTTTTTAGAAGCTGCTGATTCAGATGAGGCTATTTTCCTACAAATCTATGGTCAGAGCGAATGTGGCCCCATGATTTTGAAACCACATACCAAGGAAAGTTTGCAGTATTCTGATGCGCGTGACATGGGAGTTGGTCTGGGTGATTTAACCAAGGCACGGATTGCTGACGCTGAGGGGAATCCTTTGCAAGTTGGTCAAAATGGGCATATCCAGCTCTTTTCTCGAGGCCGAGCGATTACCTACTATTAAGGAAGACCAACGTTTCCAAGACAATGTTTATGACGAATGGTGGGACAGTGGAGACTATGGCTCTATGGATGAAAATGGGCACCTCTATCTAAAAGATCGTCAAGTAGATATGATTGATACCATTGATAGCACGCTGGCATTGGAAGACTGCCTCTTGGACCAATTAGATTTCTTGTCAGAAGTTGTCTTTGTGCGCGACCCGCTCAAGAAACCACAGCCATTTTTGGCGGTTAAAGAAAATCGTGAGATGGATATGGATGCTTGGTTTGCTGCCATTTCCAATATGCCATATTTTAACAGTCCGATTATTTTGCCTTACGATGAATTGCCAAGGACAGCAACCATGAAAGTTCAACGTCTCAAAATGGAAGAGTGGTTGAAAGAAGGAAAATTTGCTTAAATTTTCGATTATATACTAACTTTTTCTTGTCAAATAAGTAGAAGAATGCTATACTTATAGAGTTGACTATGCACACCTGTGCAACCGCACGACCACCGTTTTAAGCAGTTTCGGACTCACGGTGCTAGGCGAGTCTTCACAATTAAGGGGAAACCCGTAAAATCCATAGGAGGTGCATAATGAGCACATATGCAATCATTAAAACTGGCGGTAAACAAGTTAAAGTTGAAGCTGGTCAAGCTATCTACGTTGAAAAGTTGAACGCAGAAGCAGGTCAAGAAGTGACTTTTAACGAAGTTGTTCTTGTTGGTGGCGACAAAACTGTTGTCGGAACTCCACTTGTTGAAGGAGCTACTGTTGTTGGTACTGTTGAAAAACAAGGCAAACAAAAGAAAGTTGTATCATATAAATACAAACCTAAAAAAGGTAGCCACCGTAAACAAGGTCACCGTCAACCATATACAAAAGTTGTTATCTCAGCCATCAACGCGTAAGGCGCTTAGCTTAACAACTGTCATCACAGAATTTTCGGAGGAATATAAGTTATGTTAAACTTGAATCTTACTCAATTAAACCTCTTCGCCCACAAAAAAGGTGGAGGTTCAACGTCAAACGGTCGTGATTCACAAGCGAAACGCCTTGGTGCGAAAGCTGCTGACAGCCAAACTGTATCAGGTGGTTCAATCCTTTACCGCCAACGTGGTACTAAAATCTATCCAGGTGCGAACGTAGGTCGCGGTGGAGATGATACTCTTTACGCTAAAGTTGAAGGCGTTGTACGCTTCGAACGTAAAGGTCGCGATAAAAAACAAGTCTCAGTTTACCCAATCGCTAAATAATGACGAGAGAACTTCCTGTTTCAGGAGGTTCTTTTGCTTATTTTTATTGTTTACAGGAGAGAATTGAATGGACCAATGAATTAACTTCATTACAAAAAGCAGCTGCAAAAAGCTTGATAAAGGAAGTTATGTCCCATGATGGACTTTTCAGAGAACCCTACTTGTCAAATCAATTCAATTTTGATGTGCTCATGCCTGCTTTTTTTATTGCTTATGTAGAAAGCCAACTTGTGGGACTCTTGACAGTCTATGCGGACGATGAAGAAGCAGAGCTATGCCTTTTGGTGGCACTTGATTGGCGAGGTCAAGGTATCGCAAAAGCACTTTTTGAAACCTTTAAACGTGAAATTGCAGCATACTCTATCGATAGTGTTAGTCTCATTATAGAGAGACGATTTTTAGAGAATAATCCTAATCTTTTAGAGCATTGGAATGTTACCCTTGAAAGGGATAGTGAGTACTGGCTAGGACGGGGACGGATACCATTTGTCATGCAAAAGTGCCCTGATTTGATGGTAACAGCAGCAGAAGCAAAATATGTAGGATCCATTGCTCAATTTCAAGCACAAGCATTTGGTAATCCGATGGACCAGAGTCTTCGCTATGCACAAAAAGCAGTGGAAGATGAGGAATGCTTACTCTATTTGGTCTTAAATGATAATCGAGTCATGGCTTCTTGTACAGTAGACATTTCGAGTGATAGCAATTACCTATTTGGATTGGCCGTGGCAGACGGTTTTCGTGGACAGGGAATTGGGACCTATTTAGTTCAGTCTTTGATTAATGAGCGAATTGCAGATGATACTCGTCCCTTCCAAATTACGGTGGAATCCGACAATCCAGAGGCACGCAAACTATATGAACGCCTCGGTTTTGAACAACAGACGGAAGTCTTGCATGTAAAAGCAAAATCATTTGTAAAACATTAAAAAGGCCTTCTTTGCCAACGACGGTCCTGTTGAAAGGCTGGCGAGTCTGATCTGTTTTGGCTATTTTTTTGCTAGGAGCAGGGCGTGATATGTCTGGTAGAGTGGACATTGGTCTTGTCTATAGCTAGCTCAAGGGACAATCTGAATCAAATAGTGACGAAAACAAAGAGGAGAGCACTTTAGAGGCACTTCTCTTTTATCTTTTTATGGTATAATAAGAAAAAATTTACAAAGGATGTCAAGTGATGAATATTCAGCAATTACGGTATGTTGTAGCCATTGCCAATAGTGGGACTTTTCGTGAGGCGGCAGAAAAGATGTTTGTTTCTCAGCCGAGTTTATCTATTTCTGTGCGTGATTTAGAAAAGGAATTGGGGTTTAAAGTTTTTAATCGGACCAGCTCAGGAACTTTTTTGACGCGTCGTGGAATGGAATTTTATGAAAAAGCGCAGCGTTTGGTGAAAGGGTTTGATAGCTTTGAACATCTTTATCTCCAGCCAGAAGAAGAGTGGGCAGAATTTTCTATTTCCAGTCAACACTATGATTTTTTGCCACCTTTGATTACAGAGTTTTCGCAAAAATTTCCTGAATACAAAAATTTTCGTATTTTTGAATCAACAACGGTGCAGATTTTAGATGAAGTATCGCAGGGACATAGTGAGATTGGTATTATTTATCTCAATGCGCGCAATGTCAAAGGGATTATGCAAAAGTTAGACAAGTTGCATCTGCAAGTGAAAGGATTGAATATCAAGACTTAGTAGGTTTGCCAACGGTTCGATTTACGCAAGAGAAAGAAGAGTATCTTTATTATTCGGAGAATTTCTTTGATACATCGGACTCTTCGGTGACCTACGATGTGACGGACCGTGCTACTTTGAATGGTATCTTAGAGCGCACAGATGCCTATGCGACAGGTTCTGGCTTTCTTGATAGTGAGAGTGTGCATGGGATTACCGTTGTTCCGCTTAAAGATGACATGGAAAATCGAATGGTATACGTAAAACGTGAAGATACAGACTTGAGTCCGTGTGCACAAGATTTTATAGATGTTATGCAAGCATATTTTGATAAGAAAAAAGGATAAGAATGAGACAGTTGCAAATATCACGTTAGATAGCAAGAAAGACTTTCTTCCTGGCTTGATGAGTCTAGCTTATTTGCGAAACTATGGTGCTGCTTATTCTATGCTGCAAAATCAGCAGTGGTTTTTCACTGTGGTGACAGTGGTTGTCATGGTAGTAGCAGTTTATTATTTTGTGAAAAATATCAAAGGTAGTTTGTGGTTGTTGAGCGGTCTGAGTTTGATGATTGCAGGTGGCTTGGGCAATTTTATTGATCGTTTGCGTTTGGGGTATGTGGTAGACATGTTTCATTTGGATTTTGTTAATTTTCCAGTGTTCAACGTGGCTGATAGCTGCTTGACGGTGGGTGTTATTCTTTTGTTTGTCCATATTCTATTAGAGGAAAAGAATGAGAAGTATGAAAGTTAGAGTTGAAATAGGCGGTGTTCGTCTGGATAAGGCCTTGGCCGATTTGACAGAATTATCCCGCGCGGTTGCCAATGAGCAAATCAAGGCAGGACTAGTTTTGGTGAATGGCCAAGATAAGAAAGCTAAATATAGTGTACAAGCTGGCGATGAGATTAGTTATCAAGTGCCAGAGGTGGAAGAAGTAGAATATGTAGCTGAAAATATTCCTCTAGAGATTGTTTATGAAGATGCAGATGTCGCTGTGGTCAATAAACCGCAAGGCATGGTGGTCCACCCATCAGCTGGTCATACTTCTGGCACTTTAGTCAATGCACTCTTGTATCGCATTAAAGATTTGTCTGGTATCAATGGGGTCTTGCGACCAGGAATTGTGCATCGGATTGATAAGGATACATCTGGCTTACTCATGATTGCTAAGAATGACCAAGCCCATACGGCTCTGGCAGAGGAGTTGAAAGCTAAAAAATCTCTGCGTAAATATATAGCTATTGTGCATGGGAACTTACCAAATGATCGCGGCGTTATTGAAGCACCAATTGGTCGTTCTGAAAAGGACCGTAAGAAACAAGCAGTGACAGCAAAAGGAAAAGATGCCATTACGCGTTTCCAAGTTTTGGAACGATTTGGTGACTATACCTTGCTGGAATTGACCTTGGAAACAGGTCGGACCCATCAAATTCGTGTGCACATGGCTTATATTGGTCATCCGGTGGCGGGAGATGAAGTCTACGGACCTAGAAAGACACTCAAGGCGCATGGACAATTCTTGCACGCGCAGACACTAGGATTTACCCATCCAAGGACGGGAGACTTGGTCACATTTACGGCTGAAGCGCCAGCTATTTTCCAAGAAACTCTTGAAAAACTCAGAAAAAAAAGTCAGTTATAAGAAAAACGCGTGGTTTTCTTTTTTTGTAAGCCTTATCAATCTTGCCCATACTGTGTGAACATGGTATACTAGAATCTAAATGAATAAGTGCAAGAAATTGCCAAAAGGAGATGAAATGGAAACTTTACCAAATTGCCCAAAATGTAATTCTGAATATGTCTATGAAGACGGATCGCTCTTAGTTTGTCCTGAGTGTGCCTACGAATGGAATCCTGATGAAGTTGTTGAAGAAGACGGTGTAGTAGAATGGATGCTAACGGAAATCGTTTGGCGGATGGTGACACCGTTACGCTCATCAAAGATTTAAAAGTCAAAGGTGCTCCTAAAGATTTGAAACAAGGTACGCGCGTGAAGAATATTCGTATCGTCGAAGGCGATCACAATATCGATTGTAAAATTGACGGCTTTGGTGCCATGAAACTCAAATCAGAATTTGTTAAGAAAATTTAAATATAAGACATGTAGGCTCGGTTATCCGGCCTCCTTTTTGCAACAGAAAGAAAACTATGAAACATCAAATTATCCTATTTATTTCCCGCATTTTATTGGCTGTTTTGGCAGTAACAGGGACAACGATTGAAATCGTTAAGTTTGGCCCAGGTATGTTTATGTACTACACTGTCTTGTCCAACCTTTTGGTGTCCATTTTCTCTGTTTATATGGTTTATGCCATGTGGCAGAAGAAGGATTTACAGAGCCAGTCCTTTCTCAGAATAAAAGCTGCAGTGACTATGTCTATTATGATTACCTTTGTAATCTACCATCTTTTGCTAGCTCCGATTGCGGACAACTTCTGGCGCATTGAAAATATTCTGTGTCATTATATCGTGCCTCTTTATTTCTTTTTGGATACTCTATTCGTGGATAGAGGTCGTCAGTATAAGTGGTTTGATCCGATTTGCTGGACTGCTCTTCCACTAGCCTATATGGCTTTTGCTCTACTCAACGGTCTGTTTCTCAAAATTCCAATTCCAGATGCTAAAGATAGTCCATTTGCTTATTTTTTCCTCAATGTGACCAAGTACGGCTGGCAGTATGTTCTGACCTATGCGGGGATTATCTTTGTAGCTTATCTTGTGTCTGGTTATATTTTTTATGGATTAAAATCCATCTCTTTGAAACGTTTCAATGAGAAGCGCAGGAGTTTGTTCATTTTAGAATAAAAATAGAGCTGCGGTAGATTTTGTTCGTTTTTTAAGAAGTTTCTGTGGAAATTCTAGAATATGATTTGCTAAAAGATATAAAGTTTGCTATACTGGTTCCAATGAAAATCCTTTAATGCTGTCCAGAGAGACAGTCAAGGAGCATGACTAGAATGAGGGACAGAGTATGTGCCCATATTTTTCGACGTCTCCTTGAAAAGGGAGATGTTTTTTTCATATACAAGGAGGATTTATGAAAACAAAAGAAATTGTTGATGAGATGACCATGAAACGTGCCATCACTCGTATCACTTATGAGATTATCGAGCGCAATAAGCAGTTAGATAAAATTGTACTTGCAGGGATTAAGACACGGGGAGTCTTCATCGCGAAACGGATTCAAGAGCGTTTGAAGCAGCTAGAAGGAGTTGAGGTACCTGTTGGGGAATTGGATACCAAGCCTTTCCGTGATGATGTTAAAATGGAGCGAGATACGACAGTAATGACAGCAGATGTGAATGATCGTGATGTGATTTTGGTCGATGATGTGCTCTATACAGGTCGGACTATCCGCGCAGCTATTGATAATGTGGTCTCTCTTGGTCGTCCATCTCGTGTGAGCTTGGCAGTTTTGGTAGACCGTGGTCATCGTGAGTTACCTATTCGGGCAGACTATGTAGGCAAAAACATTCCGACAAGTCGAATGGAAGAAATTATTGTTCACATGTCTGAAATTGATGGCAAGGATGAAGTTCTCTTAGTAGAAGCGACTTAGTTGTCGATTTCTCAACTTTTTTCCTGGCATCTCTCGGATGATTCAGCTCTCTCAAAAAGGAATAGGTATCAAGATGACAATCACAAACGGTAAAGTATCCCTCAAGCACTTGGTTACAATGGAAACTCTCTCCAACGAAGAAGTTCTCGGTCTCATTCAGCTCGGTTTAGCTTTTAAAGCTGGAGAAGTTGATTTTGTGCATGATCGAAAGTATTTTGCTTCTAACCTCTTTTTTGAGGACTCCACTCGGACTCATAAATCTTTTGAAATGGCAGAGCTTCGTCTCGACATGGGCATGATTGATTTTGACGCACGGACTAGCTCAGTCAATAAGGGAGAAACGCTCTACGATACGATCTTAACCATGAGTGCCCTTGGAGTAGATATCTGTGTTGTTCGTCACCCAGATGTGGATTACTATAAGCAATTGATTGATAGTCCGACTATTCAAACTTCCATCATCAATGGTGGCGATGGTTCCGGTCAACATCCAAGCCAGTCCTTGCTAGATTTGATGACGATTTATGAAGAATTTTCTTCCTTTGAAGGTTTAAAGATAGTGATTGCAGGAGATATTACCCACTCACGAGTTGCTAAGTCTAATATGCAGATTTTAAAACGCTTGGGGGCAGAGGTTTTTTTTGCAGGTCCTATAGAATGGTACGCAGAAGAATTTGATGTCTATGGTCAGCACGTAGCTATGGATGACATTGTCGAAGAGATAGATGTCCTCATGCTCTTGCGCGTGCAACATGAGCGCCACGATGGTCAAGGGAGCTTCTCAAAAGAAGAGTACAACCACTTGTATGGATTGACGGATGAAAGATACAAACGATTGAAAGAGAATGCCATTGTTATGCATCCTGCACCCGTTAATCGTGATGTAGAAATTGACGACCACTTAGTAGAGGCGCCTAAGTCACGCATCGTTCGCCAAATGCAAAATGGTGTCTTCGTGCGGATGGCGATTTTAGAAGCAGTTTTGAATGGAAAGGCTTAATGTCACACACCGAACGTTAAATAACTTCTGGGAAACTAGACGAAAGGAAGAAGATGAAGCGATTATTGATTTTAGAGGATGGAACTGTTTTCGAAGGGAAAACCTTCGGAGCAGATATAGACGTAACTGGAGAGTTGGTTTTCAGTACAGGGATGACCGGCTATCAGGAGTCTATTACTGACCAATCTTACAATGGACAGATTTTGATCTTCACCTATCCTTTGATTGGAAATTATGGGATTAATCGTGATGATTATGAATCCATTACGCCCACTTGTAAGGGAGTAGTGGTTGCGGAAGTTGCACGGCGTGCTAGTAACTGGCGTAACCAAATGTCCCTAGATGAATTTTTAAAAGTTAAACGTATTCCAGGGATTTCTGGAATTGATACGAGGGCATTGACTAAGATCATTCGTGAGCATGGGATTATGAAAGCGACTATGGCAGATGTAGGAGATAGCTTGGACCATTTGACGGATCAGCTGCGAGCGACTGTTTTACCAAGCAATAATATTGAGCAAGTTTCCACTAAGACCCCCTATCCAGCTCCTGGGATTGGGAAAAATATTGTGCTGGTTGATTTTGGGCTTAAGCATTCGATTCTGCGCGAATTTGCCAAGCATCAGTGTAATGTGACCGTTGTACCCTTTGATACAACTGTGGAAGAGATTCTTCATTTAAATCCTGATGGAGTCATGTTGTCAAATGGGCCTGGGAATCCTGAGGATGTGCCAGGGGCACTGGAAATGATTCGTGGTGTACAAGGAAAAATACCTATTTTTGGAATTTGTATGGGACACCAACTCTTTAGTTTGGCAAATGGTGCGACGACCTATAAAATGAAGTTTGGACATCGCGGTTTCAATCATGCAGTACGTGAAATTGCGACAGGTCGAGTTGATTTTACTAGTCAAAACCATGGTTACGTCGTTGAACGGGAGACCTTACCAGATTGTCTGATGGTGACGCACGAGGAAATCAACGATAAAACTATCGAAGGTATTCGTCACCGACATTTCCCAGCCTTCTCTGTACAATTTCATCCGGATTCAGCGCCAGGTCCACATGATGCCAGCTATCTCTTTGATGAATTTTTAGAGATGATTGATGCATTTCAAGCAGAAAGGTTGAATCGCTAATTGTCAGACTAGGCGAATCTCTATGGAGGTGTAGCTAGCTCACACACTAGCACCAACACCTATTATCATTGAATAGATGTTGATTCGTCAAAGTATTATTTAATGTCACCCAGTGAGGTGACGAATAGAAAGGAGAGAGGGGAGTAAACTGTATTTGGTCCAACTGAATACGGGCTACGGACACAGCCAAAAAGATAGTTTTTCCTAGAACCTTGGGGTTCTTTGTCAAAACTCCTATTTTGGCTGTGTCCGCTTAGCGCCCTTAATATCTTATACATGCCAAAACGTTCTGATATTAAAAAAATTATGGTGATTGGGTCTGGTCCGATTGTTATTGGACAGGCAGCGGAATTTGATTACGCGGGAACTCAGGCTTGTCTTGCCTTGAAAGAGGAGGGATACAGCGTTGTTCTTCTCAACTCCAATCCAGCTACCATTATGACGGATAAAGAAATTGCGGATAAGGTTTATATTGAGCCTATCACGCTGGAGTTTGTGATTCGCATCTTGCGCAAGGAGCGCCCAGACGCTCTATTACCTACACTTGGTGGACAAACGGGTCTCAACATGGCGATGGAATTATCAAAGATAGGGATTCTGGATGAGCTTGGTATTGAGCTCTTAGGAACCAAATTGTCTGCTATTAATCAGGCAGAAGATCGTGACCTCTTCAAACAACTGATGGAAGATTTGGAGCAGCCTATTCCTGAATCTAAAATCGTAAATACGGTTGAAGAAGCTCTTGCCTTTGCAGTGGGAATCGGCTATCCTGTCATTGTTCGTCCTGCTTTTACTCTTGGTGGAACCGGTGGAGGAATATGTGCCAACGAAAATGAGTTACGTGAAATTGCTGAAAATGGATTGAAATTGTCGCCTGTGATTCAATGTTTGATTGAGCGGTCCATCGCTGGTTTCAAGGAAATTGAATACGAAGTCATGCGAGATGCGGCTGACAATGCGCTGGTAGTCTGCACCATGGAAAACTTTGATCCGGTGGGAATTCACACGGGCGATTCTATTGTATTTGCACCGACACAGACGCTATCTGATGTCGAACATCAAATACTCCGAGACGCCAGTTTGAAAATCATTCGAGCTCTTAAAATCGAGGGGGGCTGTAATGTTCAGCTGGCGCTTGATCCCAATAGTTTTAAATACTATGTCATCGAGGTTAATCCTCGTGTGTCTCGAAGCTCTGCTCTTGCCTCAAAAGCGACAGGATACCCAATCGCTAAAATAGCTGCCAAAATAGCTGTCGGGCTCACGCTTGATGAGATGATTAACCCTGTCACAGGAACCACTTACGCCATGTTTGAGCCTGCCTTGGACTATGTAGTGGCAAAGATTCCACGCTTCCCGTTTGACAAATTCGAGCATGGCGAACGTCGTCTTGGGACGCAAATGAAGGCAACGGGCGAGGTTATGGCTATCGGTCGTAACATCGAGGAGGTTCTCCTCAAGGCCTGTCGTTCTCTTGAAATTGGCATTTACCACAACGAAATGCTAGAACTGAAGGGGGCAACCGACGACCAGCTGTTTGAGAAAATCGTTAAGGCTCAAGACGACCGACTCTTCTATGTGTCAGAGGCTATCCGCCGTGGATTTACCATTGAAGAAATAGCAGAGCTGACTAAGATTGATATCTTTTTCCTTGATAAATTGCTTCATATTTTTGAAATAGAAGAAGACTTGAAAAATTCCGTTGGAGATTTAGAGCTTCTCAAAGAAGCTAAGCGGAATGGCTTTTCAGATCGTCAAATTGCTGAGCTTTGGAATAGGACAACGGAAGCTATTCGTAAACTTCGTAGGGAAAATAAGATTCTTCCGGTCTACAAGATGGTGGATACTTGTGCTGCTGAGTTTGAATCCACGACCCCCTATTTTTACTCAACCTACGAGTGGGAAAATGAATCTATTCGTTCAGAAAAAGAATCTATACTAGTTCTTGGTTCTGGACCGATTCGTATTGGTCAAGGTGTTGAATTTGACTACGCCACAGTTCACTCGGTTAAAGCGATACAGGCAGCAGGCTATGAAGCTATTATCATGAACTCAAACCCTGAGACAGTTTCAACAGATTTTTCTGTATCCGACAAACTCTACTTTGAGCCACTAACTTTTGAAGATGTTATGAATGTGATCGAATTGGAGCAGCCAAAAGGAGTAGTGGTTCAATTTGGTGGTCAAACAGCTATTAACTTGGCAGAAAGCTTGGCAAATGCAGGTGTCACAATTCTAGGTACGCAGGTGTCGGACCTAGACCGTGCTGAAGACCGCAATCTCTTTGAAAAAGCCCTTAAAGTTCTAAGATTGGGTTCCCAGTCTTGGTACGTCCCTCGTATGTCTTGGGTGGTCGCGCTATGGAAATCCTTGAAAATGAAGAGGATCTCCGTTCTTATATGCACACTGCGGTGAAAGCTAGCCCAGAGCATCCCGTTCTTATTGATTCCTACATCGTAGGAGGTGAGTGTGAAGTGGATGTTATTTCAGACGGGAAGGACGTTCTCATTCCAGGAATTATGGAACATATTGAGCGTGCAGGTGTGCACTCGGGTGACTCTATGGCTGTTTATCCGCCACAAAGTTTGTCAGCTAAGGTGCAAGCCACTATTGCGGATTACACCAAGCGCTTGGCGATCGGTCTAAATTGCATCGGTATGATGAATATTCAATTTGTCATTAAGGAAGAGACAGTCTATGTCATTGAGGTTAATTCTCGTGCTAGTCGGACCGTACCTTTCTTATCTAAAGTAACCAACATTCCAATGGCACAAGTAGCCACAAATCTCATCTTGGGCAAATCCTTAGCTGAGCAAGGTTATGAAGACGGACTTTATCCTGAATCTAGTCAAGTACACGTGAAAGCCCCTGTCTTCTCCTTCTCCAAGTTAGCAAAGGTAGATAGTCTCCTTGGTCCTGAAATGAAATCGACTGGTGAAGTCATGGGTTCAGATCTTACGCTAGAAAAAGCTCTTTACAAGGCTTTTGAAGCTAGCTATTTTCACTTATCTGACTACGGAAATATAGTCTTTACCATCGCTGATGACAGTAAAGTAGAAGCACTCGCTTTAGCCAAACGTTTCGATGCTATCGGCTATAGCGTTCTTGCGACAGAAGGGACAGCTAAATTTTTTTCGAAGAATGGTTTGGATACTCGCCTGGTTGGAAAAATCGGGGAGACTACCAATGATATTCCCCATTTGGTGCGTAGCGGTCAAATACAAGCCGTTGTAAATACAGTCGGTACCAAGCGAACAACGGATCGGGATGGCCGAATCATTCGCAGCTCTGCTATTGAACAGGGTGTACCACTCTTTACAGCACTGGATACGGCAGAAGCCATGCTCAAGGTGATTGAGAGCCGCGGATTCACTACACAGGCTATTTAGAAATACTAGGAACTTATCAATAGAAAGTGTAGAAACATTCAAGTCTTGATGACAGAAAATCACATAGGTTTGCTAGCGAGATTAAAAATCATTTTTCTTTTCTTATCTTATTCTGACAATCATGTAAGGGGTTCCAATTGCATTTTCAAGAGAGTTTTGATAGACTGATGGTAGAAAGTTTCGAGGAGGAATTCACATGGAAATTTTATTTGAAGAAGCAAACGAACGTTCCGTAGCATTGGACGGTGGAAAAGAAATTGGAGAGTGTACATTTATCTCATCTGGTGATAAATGTACCATCAATCATACATTTGTGGAGCCAACTTATGAAGGACGTGGGATTGCTCGTCAATTGGTAGAAAAGATTATTGATGTGGCACGTGAGCGCAATCAAAAAGTGGCTGCAACCTGTCCTTATGTTGTTGCTCTTTTCCAAAAAACAGATAAATACGACGATGTTGCAGTAAAATAAATAGATAAGGCAGATTTGAGGGGTCAAATCTGCTTTTTTGAGCATATTTTTTTGATATTACAACTAACTAGTGATATATTGGTTTCAACAGAAAGAGTCTGTTAGAAAAATGAATCAGACATAATGGAGGAAACAGCATATGACACATCACGTACTTTTAGGGATTCACCACGTGACAGCTATGACCAAGGACGTTGAAAAAAATTATCACTTTTTCACAGAAGTGTTGGGCATGCGTTTGGTTAAAAAGACTGTGAATCAAGACGATATTCATACCTATCACACCTTTTTTGCAGATGATAAAGGTTCGGCTGGGACGGATATGACCTTCTTTGATTTTCCAAATAATCCGCAGGGAACCCGGGGGACAAATGGTATTACTCGTATTGGATTCCGTGTGCCCAATGATGCAGCATTGGATTATTATCTAGATCGTTTTAATGAATTTGGTATCAAACACGATGGCATTATCAATCTTTTCGGGCACAAAGCTCTGCCATTCGAAGAAGAAGATGGACAACGCTACCAATTGGTGTCTGATGAGCACAATCAAGGTGTAGCAGCTGGTCAGCCATGGAAAGAGGGACCGGTGCCTACAGATAAGGCGATTTACGGCTTAGGACCAATTGAAATCACAGCATAGCGTCTTATTTTAAAGATTTTAAAGTTTTCTTGATGCAAGTTTATGGCATGCGCGTGGTAGAAGACGGCGAAGATTTTAGCCTTTTAGAGGTCGGACAAGGCGGTCACGGAGGTCAGGTCATTTTGCGTAAAGACGAAACCAGCCCTCAAGAAAGACAAGGCTATGGCTTGGTACACCATGTCTCATTCCGCGTGCCAGACAATGCTGCTATCAAAGTGTGGGCTGAAAAATACCAGACTCTCAATATTCCAAATTCTGGATTAGTAGATCGTTTTTATTTTGAAGCTCTCTATGCACGCGTCGGTCATATCTTGATTGAGATTTCGACTGACGGACCTGGCTTTGCAACAGATGAACCTTACGAAACCTTGGGTGAACGTTTGTCCTTACCACCGTTTTTGGAGCCCAAACGTGAGATGATTGAAGCGACGGTTCGTCCATTTAATACGAGCCGTACTCATAAATAAGATATCTACTGTATGAAAAAACTGAATCGAATTCATCATATCAGTGCCATTGTGGGCAATGCTTATCAAGCATTAGAATTTTATCAGGACATTCTTGGACTCGAATTGGTCAAGCAGACGGTGAACTTTGACGGCGGTAAGAGTTACCATCTCTATTTTTCGAGTCAAGAGGTCAACGAAAAATTTCTATTCACTATTTTCCCTTGGGAGAATGCTGAAGCTGGTATGAAAGGGAGCGATCAAGGTGGTCGGATTGCCTTTGAGATTCCCAAAGGATCTTTGGGACAATGGCAGAGCTATCTAGCAGAAAATGATGTAGATAGTCATATTGATAGTTGGTTTGATCAACCAGCCTTGTATTTTCACGATAAACAGGGACTTGATTTAGCCTTGGTTGAAGGACAAAAAATAGAGGACAATTGGGCTATTCTTGGTTTTTATGGCATGATGATGGAAAGTGATCAGATAGTTGCTAGTCAAGAATTTTTGCAAGATTATTTTGATCTATCGGCAATTGAAGAAAATGAGAATTTTATTCGTCTCGTATTAGCTGATTCGTCGCAACAAGAGCTTTTGTTACCAAAAACTAGAATGGCTAGAGGAAAATTCGGGCCTGGAACCGTTCATCATATAGCCTTTGCAGTGTCAAATCAGAAGGATTTGCTAACCTATCGTCAAGCATTTGAAAATGTCTGCTTCACGCCAACTGTTGTGCGAGATCGTAAGTATTTTGAGTCTGTTTATCTACGAGAACCTGGTAAGGTAATTGTCGAATTAGCGACGGAGGAGCCTGATCTCACTGTAGATGAAAGGCTAGAAGAGTTAGGACGATCCTTGCAACTTCCACAAAAGTATGAGAATCGTAGACAGCAGATAGAAGCACAGCTGTTGTCCTTAAAAAGATAAAAAACCAAAGATAAAAAATTGAGGAGATGTCATGATTTCAATGGACCAATCGGCTTTGACCAAGCAAGAAATGTACAAAATAATGATTGGTACCGTCATTCCGCGCCCTATTGCCCTGGTGGCGACGCTCGGTGAGCAGGGACGGTTATCGGGGCCCTTCAGTTTTTCTAATATTGTCAGTTATAAACCGCCGCTGACTTCCATCAGTATTCAGCGAAAAAATGGGCAGCTCAAGGATACGACAGCCAATATTCTGCGAACGAAGGAAGCAGTTGTTCACAGTGTTTCCAAATCTATTTTGAAAAGTGTTAATGAGACAGCTCGTGAGTTAGCACCTGATGAGAGTGAGCTGAACTATACGGATTTTGATCTTATGATGTCAGAGACGATGAAGACACCTGGTATCCTACAGGCTTTGGCGCGGTTTGAAACCATTTTACACCAGCATATTCCAATTCAAGATGAAGAGGGGCAAATTGTTGCAGACTTGTTGCTTCTTAAGATTCAGCATCTTCATTTAAGTGAAACAGTTTATCAGAATAGCTATATTTTAGCAGATCAATTAGAACCTATGAGTCGACTGGCGGGAAATGATTACGCGGAGCTGGGCGAGAAAACAACCATGGAGCGACCGAAATAAGGAGAGAAAATGGAATATATTTTTCAAAAAGGAAAGCATGGAGTACCTACCTTTGTCCTCTTGCATGGAACGGGTGGGGACGAGGAGAATTTGTTGCCTATCGCGCATTTTTAAATACGGAAGCAAGTGTCATCAGCTTGCGAGGTGACGTGAATGAACAGGGAATGTTGCGCTTTTTCAAACGTCTGGCAGAAGGGCAGTATGATGTGGAAGGTTTGCATGCACGTGGCTTGAAGTTGATGCAGTTTCTGACAAAGCTGGCTAAACAAGAGGATGTAGACTTGTCGGAGATGATCTTGGTTGGTTTTTCAAATGGTGCCAATATGGCCGTCAATCTGCTCCTACAAGACCAATCTCCCTTTCAAAAGGCTATGCTTTTTTCACCCATGTATCCTGTAGATGTTACTCATTTGCAAGAGGGAAAACAGCATACTAAGGTATTTTTATCCCTCGGAGAAGTGGATCCAATTGTTCCATTATCAGAGAGTAAGCGTGTGGTAGAGATATTTGAAGAACGCCATGCAGAAGTTGACATTTTCTGGGGACGAAGCCATGAAGTCAGCCTCCAAGCTTTAGAGGTTGCTAAGGATTGGTTGAAACATTTAAAATAGGCAAGGAGTGAGAATATGAAAATCATTCGACATATACATGCTTGTGTGGAAGTTCTTGTGGATGAGACACGAATCATCATTGATCCAGGAGAATTCGGAATACCTGATTCACTTGACCAAGCAGATGCTATTTTGATTACTCATCATCATTTTGACCATGTAGATCAAGAACGAATCAAAAAATTAGTAGAGAAAAAGCCACATATAAAAGTTTTTGGACCGTCAAGTTTTGCTGATGACGTAGATTTTCCAGTAACGATTGCCAAAGAGGGAGACGATTTTTCTGTCGGTGATGCTCGAATTTCCGTCCATGGACAGTTTCAGGACATTGCCAACCTAGCGGATGATCCTATTGAAAATGTCGGCTATCTCATCAATGATTTTCTTCTTCATCCAGGGGATGCTCTTCCCAAAATTGAGGATAGTCCTGCTGTTCTATTGCCAATGGCTGCGCCTTGGGTCAAAACAAGGGATATTCAGACTTATTTACGTAACTATAAGCCGCGTTTTATATTACCCAATCATGATTTGATTTTGAATGACATGGGACGGGAATTCTCTCTTAAAACCTTTGAGCAATTAGCTAAGGAAATTGACGCGACTGTCTATGGTTTGCAACCTGGTCAATCTATTGAATTTGAATTGAATCAATAATGAGAGAGAGTGAGACAAAAATCGGTCATTTCGTAGAGATTCGATTTTTAGTACTTTTTCAATTTCGGATATTGACCTAAAACAGTCTACTAGACCGTTTTACTCCCACCTCTGCACAGTTGATTAAGAGGGCACTATCTCTTGTAGCGTAAGGGATGAGAATTTCCAATCCATCACTGTGTTGAACATTTTCTAGATCATCTTACAATCACCACCAGTCTGGGAATGGCTCCCGACTTGGTGGATGTGGCGCAAAAAAATGCTCAGGAACTCGGGATTCCTTACCAAGAGCGCCAAAAGCAATCACTCAAAAAACTCTTACAAAATAAGGATGCTATCTTAGTAGTTTATAAGGATCGCTTGGTCTTGGAACAAGCGAGTGGACACAGTCTTTATTTTCACCCAGCCAGATACAGCCATGTTGCGCATCAAGTCTGCGCGTGATCCACTCTTAGAAATCATTGGACGAAAACACCAGACAATATTGGATTGCACAATGGGAATGGCCTCGGATAGTCTGGTTATGGCGAGTGCTGGTCATCAAGTGACCGCTTTAGAGTCACAATTTTTGACTTATTTCATCATATCACGAGGACTCGCCACTTTTGATAGTGGAAATCCTGAGCTGAATAAAGCAATGCAGAGTATAAAAACGATTCACGCTGACAGCCTTGATTTTCTTAAATCTGCTAAGAACAATGCCTATGATGTCCTCTATTTTGATCCTATGTTTTCAGAAAAGATTACTGAATCAACTAATCTAGACGGTCTCATTGAGCTAGCAAATCAGCAGAAGCTAACTCAAGAAATGATAGCAGAAGCCAAGCGTGTAGCAAGAGAAAAGATTATTGTCAAAGCTCATTTTCGTGACAAAGTATTTGAAGAATTTGTCTTTGAGCGCTTGGTGCGTCCCAATCAGAAATTTCACTATGGTGTGATGAGATTAAATGGAAGTTTATTGACAGAGGTTAAATGTGAATAGGATGATAGTGCAGATAGATAGCAAGCAAAACGATATAAGTTATCAGGATTCAGTGAAGTAAAAAATTTTTAGACTGTCAAGAAAAAAACTTGACAGTCTATTTTTTTGTGTTATAATAGTTAAGGTAAATAGCTGAGCTATTACCAAAATGAAATTAAACTAAAGAAAAGAGACTTTACAAAATGGCAGTAAAAATCCGTTTGACTCGTATGGGTTCTAAGAAAAAACCTTTCTACCGTATCAACATTGCAGACTCACGTGCACCACGTGATGGTCGTTTCATCGAAACAATTGGAACTTACAACCCACTTGTTGCTGAAAATCAAGTAACATTGAAAGAAGATCGTATCCTTGACTGGTTGGCTAAAGGTGCACAACCATCTGATACAGTTCGCAACATCCTTTCAAAAGAAGGCGTATTGAAAAAATTCCACGACGCTAAATTTTCTAAATAATCACTAAAAGCGAGAGCGAGACATACTTATGGACATGATTGAAAATCTTATTATCGCCATTGTGAAACCATTGATTTCACAGCCAGATAGCTTGACGATTAAAATCGTTGATACACCTGAATTCTTGGAGTACCATTTGGACTTGGATCAGTCTGATATCGGTCGTGTAATCGGTCGGAAAGGTCGTACCATTTCTGCGATTCGTACGATTGTTTATTCTGTCCCTACAAATGATAAAAAAGTACGTCTTGTGATTGATGAAAAATAAAGGAGAAGCTGAGATTCGTCTTGGCTTTTTTTGATTGTTTAAAAAGAATTCATTCTCAACATCTTTTTTTAAAAAACGGTTGACATTTCCTTTTGTCCTTGTTAAACTCATTCTATAACCTTAACCGGTTAATTATTTTGCGCACTTAATTAACTAGTTAAATAAAAGGGGTACAAAAGTGAAAAAATCTCATATTGCTTTAGCAGCAAGTTCTGTATTGATGGCAGCATCTTTGACAGTCGTAGACAGCCTACCGTTATCGCTGCGGAGACACCTGCAGTTTCAGAAACGACTGGGACATTCCGTTTTGTAGCAACAGTTGTTGATGAAAATAGTCTGGCTCTTGCAGGTAAGTCTGTGCTTGTTTCAGATACTACTAGTGGAAATCAACCGATTGAAACTGTGACGACTAATGACAAGGGACAAGCAGTCTTTTCCGCACTTCCAACTAATCACAGTATTAGTGTTACAGTGAATGGTATTGTACAGGGTTACACCCTAAGAACTAGCGAAGCTGGTAGTCAATTATTTGCTAGCTTCACCGCAAAAGGTCAAGGTGTAGGCAATCCTACTTATAGCAAACAAGCAGCTATTATTACTGTGCGAAATGAAGATGGTGAACCTCTCAAAGATCAAACAGTTACCTTGAAAACTCAAAATGGTCGCGTGATAGAAACCATTACAACGGGTGTGGATGGTGTTGCCAAGTTTACAAAAGAATTGATGGACGGTACATTCTATACTTACGAAGTCAATAACAAAGCACTCGGGCAAATCATGCCTGGTGATGACATCAGCGCTTATTTGAAAGCGGACCAAATCCTAGCTAAATCTGAGGACAAAGACAGTAAATCTGACATTGACTCAGCCGATAAGGTAGAAGCTTCAGAGGAAAAAGCTAGCGCAAATGCTGCTTCCGCAACCGCTACTAAAGTCACACCAAAAGATGGAAAGAAAGCATTGCCATCAACAGGTGAAACGACATCTGTTGTCTGGAATCTTTTAGGAATTACTTTAGCAAGCGTGGTAGGCTTTATGCTTTCCCTTCGAGCAAAAGGTATGCTCAAAAAATAAACCATTCGTGATCATAGATTTCCCTCGACCTAGCCAGTCGGGGGTTTTTGTTAGGATTGCTATTTTCCATTTCTTGTGAAAAGTCAGTGAAAATGTTAAAATAAAGTCAAATTGTTTTAGGAATTGAGAGAAAATCAGAAATGAATTATTTTAATGTGGGAAAAATCGTCAATACGCAAGGACTGCATGGGGAATTGCGGGTCATGAGTGTGACGGATTTTACAGAAGAGCGTTTTAAAAAAGGGAGTAAGCTGTCTATTTTCGATGCCAAAGACCAGTTTGTTATGGAAGTAGAAGTCGCTACCCATCGAAAACAGAAGAATTTTGATATTGTCAAGTTTAAGGGGCTTTACCATATCAATGATGTAGAGAAATACAAGGGGATGTCTCTCAAAGTCGCGGAGGAAGATTTGTCTGATTTGGATGAGGATGAATTTTACTACCACGAGATTATTGGACTTGATGTCTATGAAGGTGATGTTCTTATCGGGCAGATTAAGGAAATTCTCCAACCTGGTGCCAACGATGTTTGGGTAGTCAAACGTAAAGGGAAGAAAGATCTGCTCTTGCCTTATATTCCGCCAGTGGTTCTTAATGTTGACGTGACTGGTAATCGTGTGGATGTAGAGCTTTTGGAAGGATTAGATGATGAAAATTGATATTCTGACGCTCTTTCCGGAGATGTTTGCCCCTCTGGAGCATTCTATTGTGGGAAAGGCAAAAGAAAAAGGGTTGCTAGACATCAATTACCATAATTTTCGTGAACATGCAGAGAAGGCTCGCCATGTAGATGATGAACCATATGGTGGTGGTCAAGGTATGTTGTTGCGCGCGCAGCCCATTTTCGATACTATTGAACAAATAGATGCCAAGAATCCTCGCGTTATCTTGCTGGATCCAGCTGGTCGTACTTTTGACCAAAGCTATGCGGAAGAATTGGCGCAGGAAGAAGAACTCATTTTCATCTGTGGACACTACGAGGGCTACGACGAACGAATAAAAACGCTGGTAACGGATGAGATTTCCTTAGGAGACTTTGTCTTGACGGGGGGCGAACTGGCTGCCATGACCATGGTGGATGCGACCGTTCGTCTGATTCCAGAAGTCATTGGTAAGGAAGTCAGTCATCGGGATGATAGTTTTTCATCAGGACTTTTGGAATATCCTCAATACACGCGTCCCTATGATTTTCGCGGTATGCTTGTGCCGGATGTTTTGATGAGTGGTCATCATGAAAATATTCGAAAATGGCGTTTGGAAGAAAGTTTGCGTAAGACCTATAAGCGTCGTCCAGACCTGCTAGAACATTACAACTTTACAGAGGAAGAAGCTCTGCTATTTGAAAAAATAAAAGAAGAAAGTTTGAACTAATTCAGACTTTTTTCTGAACAAAAGATAAAAAGGAGGCTGGAATGGTTGAAGTACGAAAAAATTTAGGACATTTTCAGACCTATAAGGTACATAAGGTGGTTGAGCACAATTTAGGAGATAATGAGAATCGTCTCATGGATTGGGGATTCTTGACCAAGGAAGTCTTGAAAGAGGTGGATCCGGCAGTTCTTTCTTACTACGGTGACAATAAATATGCGGAATTGATTGCGACCTATGCGCAGTATGTCGGTGTCGAGCCCAATCAAGTGGTTCAAGGTGTCGGCTCTGATATGTTGATTGGACAGATTATTACTGGTTTTCTCAATCACGACGACATTCTACTGACCTTGAGTCCTGATTTTTTCATGTATGGGATACACAATGATTTACATGGTTCGCATATGGAGACTTTTTCTCTAGAATGGACAAATGGTCGTCCAGATTTTGATCCAAAACCTCTACTTGCCTATGCCAAGAAAGTCAATGCAAAAATGATTCTCTTATCTAACCCAAATAATCCAGCTTCAGTTTCCTATGACCGAAAAAAATTGGAAGAAATTGTATCTGGGTTTGATGGACTTGTGGTCATTGATGAAGCCTACATCGAGTTCTCAAATTCGATTTCTATGGCTGATTTGACAGACAAAGTAGACAATCTCATCGTCTTACGTACTTTGTCTAAAGCTTTTTCACTAGCTGGATTGCGTCTTGGGTTTGCCATTTCTAATAATCGTCTAGCGAGGGAATTAGATCGCATTTTGCCTCCGTATAGTATGTCTAATCTGGTGGCTTATATTGGAAATGCCGCGCTGGCCCACCGAGACAAAGTAGAAGAGTCTGTCAAGCAAATTTGTACTATTCGTGATGATTTTATGGACTTTTTGGCGAATCTAGCAGATGTAACGGTGCTTCCAAGCCAAACGAATTTTGTCAGCTTTACAGCATCTTTTGCAGAAGAAATTTTTCAAGCAGGGCAAGATGCAGACTTTGCATTTAAATACTATAAACAAGGCCCTATGTCCAATTATATCCGCATGGGAATTGGACGAGAAGATGAAATAGATCAGATGAAGTCTATTATTCGAGAAGTTGCTCAGCAACATCATTTAGGAGAGTGAGACAAAAATTAGTCATTTCATAGAAATTCGATTTTTCAGTCCTGACCGAAAACAGTCTACTAGACTGTTTTACTCCCACTGCCGTACAGTTGAGTAGCGTGAAAAAGGTGATTTATAGGTATATTTCATGCCACGCAATCTGTTATTAAAATGAAATAGAAAGGAGGAAGCTGAGACTCTTGTATCAGTTTCTTTTTTGAAGAAAAATGAAAGAAAATGAATGATATTGATTGAAAATGAAAGAAAATGTGGTACAATAGCATTTGTAAACGATTGCAGGAGGTGGTTTTATTTTAAAATCAGAACGCAAGCAAATCATATTGGAAAAAGTGAAATCTGATACTTTTGTCAAACTAGAAGATTTGGTAGCATTGTTGCACACTTCCGAATCCACAATCCGAAGGGATTTAGATGAGCTAGAGGCCCGTGGTCGTCTCAGACGGGTTCATGGCGGAGTCGAAAGCTTATCTCATCTGCAAATAGAAGAATCTATTGAGCAAAAATCTGTCAAAAACGTGCAAGAAAAAAGCCGATTAGCTGAACTTGCCTGCCAACTTGTGGAAGAGGGCGATGTGATTTTTTTGGATGCTGGGACGACAACAGAGATGCTGATTACTGGTTTGGTCGGAAGACGAATAAACGGTTGTAACGAATTCTATTCACCATGCCACCAAATTGGTGGAACAAAGAATCCCAACCATTATCATTGGTGGAGCGGTCAAGCAATCTACGGATGCATCTGTTGGGGCAGTAGCTGTTCAACAACTACGTCAATTGAATTTTGACAAGGCATTTTGGGGGATGAATGGGGTGGATGAACATTACCTTAAAACGCCTGATGTCGAAGAAGCAGCCATCAAGCAGACGGTGATTGATAATTCTAAAGATGCTTACATCTTGGTGGATCAATCAAAAATCGGTGCCTATTCATTTGTCAAAGTAGCGCCTGTTACTAAAGTTCACTTGATTACGAGCACGAGCTCATCAGAATCTAATTTGCTTAAAAAATTAAAGAAGAAAACGAGGGTAATGGAAGGATGATATATACCGTAACCTTGAATCCAGCGGTTGACTTTATTGTACGACTTGACCATATTAAGGCGGGCAGTGTCAATCGTATGGATAGTGATGATAAATACGCTGGTGGCAAGGGTATCAACGTTAGCCGGATTTTAAGACGTCTTGAGATTCCAACAACAGCAACTGGCTTTATCGGCGGCTTTACAGGCAATTTTATTCACAATAGCTTATTGAGTGAAGGGATTGCTAGCCACTTTGTCGAAGTGGAAGAAGACACGCGCATCAACGTTAAAATCAAGGCTGATGTAGAAACCGAAATCAATGGAACTGGTCCCTATATTTCAGATGAAAAATTAGCAGAATTAGCAGCAATTTTATCTCATTTGGAGGAAGGCGATGTGGTTGTCTTTGCGGGATCAGCGCCAGCTAATCTCGGTAATCAAGTTTACAAACGTTTGATTCCACTAGCCAAAGAATCGGGAGCACAAGTCGTTTGTGACTTTGAAGGACAAACTTTGCTGGACTCCTTGGCTTTCAATCCTCTCTTGGTCAAACCAAATAACCATGAATTGGAGTCCATTTTCAAGGTCAAGTTAGCTGGTTTGGATGACATCGAAAGATACGCTCGGAAATTATTGGAAATGGGAACGCAATATGCTCTGATTTCTATGGCGGGAGATGGCGCACTATTAGTGACCAAAGAAGCTAGCTATTTTGCTAAACCCATAAAAGGGCAAGTCAAAAATTCTGTTGGAGCAGGAGATTCCATGGTAGCAGGATTTACAGGAAAATATGTGGAAACAAAAGATCCGCTTGAGGCGCTCAAATGGGGTGTGGCGTGTGGAACAGCGACGACCTTCTCAGATGATTTGGCAAGTAGAGATTTTATTAAAGAAACTTATAAAAAAGTTGAGGTAGAAAAAAGATGAATATTCAGGATTTACTCAGAAAAGATATGATGATCATGGATTTGCAGGCGACAACTAAGGAAGCTGCAATCGATGAAATGATTGACAATTTAGTGGTTCACGGTGTGGTAACAGACTTTGCAGCCTTTAAAGATGGAATTATGAATCGTGAAGCCCAAACGTCAACTGGTCTAGGCGATGGAATCGCTATGCCACACAGCAAAAATGCAGCAGTCAAAGAAGCAGCAGTCCTTTTTGCTAAATCAGTCAAAGGTTTAGACTACGTTTCTTTAGATGGTCAACCAACGGACTTGTTCTTCATGATTGCAGCACCAGAAAGAGCCAACGACACACACTTGGCAGCTTTAGCTCAATTATCAAAGTATCTCTTAAAAGATGGTTTTGCGGATCAATTACGCACAGCCTCTACACCAGATCAAGTCTTGGCAATTTTTGATGCGGCTTCAGAAAAAACAGAAGTATCTCCAGTCATTGCACCGCAAGATGCCGATGAATTCCTTGTTGCAGTTACAGCTTGTACGACAGGGATTGCTCATACATACATGGCAGAAGAGGCTCTCAAGAAAACAGCAGCTGGTATGGGTCTTGCCATCAAAGTAGAGACAAATGGTGCATCAGGTGTTGGCAATAAATTGACAGCAGATGATATTGCAAAAGCAAAAGGTGTGATTATTGCAGCTGATAAGGCAGTTGATATGGCTCGCTTCGATGGAAAGCCATTGATTAATCGTCCAGTGGCAGATGGTATCAAGAAGCCAAAAGAATTGATTCATACGATTTTGGATGGTAAAGCAGATATTTATCATGCTAAGGAAGGAAAACAAGTGCAAAGAGAAGAAAAATTAACAGCTGGGCAAGCTTTCTACAAACACCTGATGAGTGGTGTCTCACAAATGTTGCCATTCGTTATCGGTGGTGGTATTATGATTGCCCTTGCTTTCTTGATTGATAATGCCATGGGTGTACCACAAGATAGTCTTGGAAATCTTGGTTCTTACCATGAATTGGCTTCTATGTTTATGAGGCTTGGGCAAGCAGCCTTTGGCTTTATGTTACCAGTGTTTGCAGGATACGTAGCTTACTCTATTGCTGAAAAACCAGGTTTGGTTTCAGGTTTTGTTGCGGGGGCTATCGCATCAAGTGGTTTGGCTTATGGAAAAATCGCTTTTGCAGCAGGTGGTGAAGCGACTCTAGGTCTTGCCGGAGTATCATCTGGTTTCCTTGGTGCTCTTGTCGGTGGTTTTATTGCAGGTTATGTTGTTCTTGCTATTAAGAAATTCATCCCAGTTCCTCGTTCCCTTGAAGGTGCCAAATCTATCTTGATTTTGCCGCTCCTTGGTGTGCTCTTGACAGGTGCAATTATGCTGGCGGTCAACATTCCGATGGCAGCAATTAATACAGCGCTCAATGATTTCTTGACAGGACTTTCTGGTAGTTCAGCTGTTCTCCTCGGACTTCTTGTTGGTGGAATGATGGCAGTAGATATGGGTGGTCCAGTCAACAAAGCAGCTTATGTCTTTGGTACTGGTACACTTGCAGCAACAGTTGGTAATGGAGGTTCTGTTGTGATGGCTGCTGTAATGGCAGGTGGTATGGTACCGCCGATTGCAGTCTTTATTGCAACACTATTATTTAAAGATAAATTTACCAAAGAAGAACGCGATGGTGGTTTAACCAATATTATCATGGGGCTTTCCTTCATCACAGAAGGTGCTATCCCATTTGCAGCGGCTGACCCAGCTCGTGCTATTCCAAGTTTCATCGCAGGTTCTGCACTTGCAGGAGCTCTTATTGGTCTTTCAGGTATCAAATTGATGGCACCACATGGAGGTATCTTTGTGATTGCCCTTACGAGCAATCCACTCCTTTATATCTTGTATGTCTTGATTGGAGCATTGGTATCAGGTCTTATCTTTGGTGCCCTTCGTAAATCAAAATAAATCCTTAAAACCTTGTTGAAAAACAAGGTTTTAAGGATTTATGGTACAATAAAGCTAATATTGCTTTGAAGGAGATGAACATGGAATTAACTCGCTCTAAGGAATTTGTCAATCAATTTCATTTTGATGGCCGCAATCTTCAATGGGAAAAAGAAAATGGGGAACCAAAGACGCGTTTACAAGTTGATTTTCAGTTGATTGAAAAAAATCAAGAAGAAAATAAAACAGTAATGGTCACTATTTTGCATTACATGGTTGTGCTCAATACACATGTTATTTCAGGTTCGATGACACAAAAAGTAGAAGTTTTAAATAGAATCGTAGAGGAACCAAGTGAGTTTACGGACGAAGACCGTCGTGAATTAGCTTTGCCCTTGCTTGACATGCTCAAACGTTTGACCTACGAAGTGACCGAGATTGCCTTTGATGCACCGGGAATGAAATTGGAGTTTTAAGATGAAAGTTGCTATTATCACGGACTCATCAGCCGTTTTACGCCCCGAAACAGTCCAGAATGAGCAGGTTTTCGTTTTGGATATTCCTGTTTCTATCGATGGCGTGGACTATGTCGAAGGGCAAAATTTAAGTGTTCAAGAATTTTATGAAAAAATGGGAGCCTCAGCTGAGTTACCTAAGACAAGCCAACCTAGCTTAGCCGCTCTTGAAACTATTTTAGGAAAACTATCAGAGCAAGGCTATACACATGCTATTGGACTCTTTTTATCCTCTGGAATTTCTGGTTTTTATCAAAATATTCAGTTCTTAAAAGAAGAATTTTCAGATTTGACCATTGCTTTTCCAGATACAAAAATTACTTCAGCTCCGCTTGGGATGATGGTAGAAAATGTTCTGAAATGGTCGGAAGAAAGTGCCAACTTTGATGAGATTTTAGTACATCTTGAGAAGCAAATTCAGTCTACAACAGCTTTTATCATGGTGGACGATCTAGATCATTTGGTTAAAGGTGGTCGTTTATCAAATGGGGCAGCTCTGCTTGGGAACTTACTCAGTATCAAGCCGATTCTCTACTTTACGGATCAAGGAACCATTGAAGTGTATGAAAAAGTTCGCACAGAGAAAAAGGCGGTCAAGCGTTTGGTAGAGATTTTGAAAGAAAAAACAGCCAATGGAGATTATCAAACCGCCATTATCCATGCCAATGTGCCTGAAAAAGCAGCTGACTTCAAAGATTTATTGCTAGAAAATGCTTTGGAAGGTGAACTACCGATTGTTTCATTTGGCTCTGTTATCGGAACGCATTTGGGTGAAGGTGCAATTGCCTTTGGTATCTCACCAATAGCATAAAAAGTTGTAAGACAGACCTACTCAAAGTTATTTTTGTAGGGTTTAAAGAGAAATTTAGTCTGCTTTTGTTTTTAGCACAACTGGTTGACGCTGAAAAAACGAAAGAATGAATTGCTTTTCACTTGAAAAAAATTGGTGGTTTGATGCCATTAAACTTTGTGAGTGAAGGGATATTTTCCATACAACTGTTGACTAAGATGGCTAATTATTCTCAAATTTTTTAGAATTGATTGAATGACACCAAGTTGCTAAAAAGATAAAGAAGAATTGATTTCAAGTGCTTGTGAGTCGTTTGCGATGGTTTCTTATTTGTTCAGTTCATTAACAGAATCTGATTGCCCATCTGAAAATGCTTTTCGGAGACTAAGGGAAGAGTGAGGTCTTAATTCTATAGTCTTTCTTCCTTGTATGTATGGTGTCAATATGGTGGTGAAAGAAGTAATAAAACGCGAATAATTCGCGTATAGTTTGGAACGGTTATTATGAAATTAGACTATTTGCCTTCTGAGTTTCAGGAGGCTTTGCCGATTTTAGAGAAAATAAAAGCTGCGGGATTTGAGGCTTATTTTGTGGGTGGTTCTGTGCGCGATGCTATTTTGGAGCGTCCTATTCATGATGTGGATATTGCGACATCCAGTTATCCTCAAGAAACCAAGGAGATTTTTCGTCGTACAATCGATTTTGGTATTGAACATGGGACTGTCCTTGTCTTGGAGGGAGAAGGCGAGTACGAAGTGACGACTTTTCGGACAGAGGATGTTTATGTGGACTATCGTCGTCCTAGTCAGGTTTCTTTTGTACGTTCCTTAGAAGAAGATTTGAAGCGACGCGATTTCACGGTTAATGCCTTTGCTTTAGATGAGAACGCTCAAGTGATTGATAAGTTTGATGGCTTGACAGACTTGAATAATCGTCTTTTACGAGCAGTTGGACTTCCTGCGGAGCGCTTTGGTGAAGATGCTCTTCGGATTATGAGAGGATTTCGCTTTGCTGCGACTTTGGATTTTACCATTGAGGACATGACTTTCGAGGCCATGAAAAAAATGGCTCCCTTACTTGAGAAGATCTCTATCGAACGTATTTTTATCGAGTTTGATAAATTATTAATGGCTGATTTTTGGGCAAAAGGGATTGCTGCGCTGGTGCAATCACAGGCTTTCCAGTATTTACCTATGTTGGAGAACAGACAAGTAGGCTTGCTAGGCATGCTAGAGATTTTGCCACATGATACACGGTTTACAAGTTCGGAGCAAGCTTGGGCTATGCTGATGATTGCTTTAGAAATCGGAGACACTAAAACGTTTTGTCGCAAGTGGAAAACATCCAATGACTTTCAGAAGACAGTCAATAATCTCGTCAAAATATGGTATGCTCGCTTACAGGGACCTCCTAATAAGGAGCTTTGCTATGCCTACGGAAAAGAAAATCTACTCTTGGTAGAGAAGCTTCGTCAGATGTTGAGGCTGGATGTTGATATGGAACGCATCGCGGAACTGGATGCAGCCTTGGTGATCCACAGTAAGTACGATATGGCGGTCAATGGAGGCACTCTAATCGCGGAGCTTAGCATGAAGCCGGGGCCTCACTTGGGACAGATCTTAGATGAAGTAGAAATGGCACTGGTACATGACCATCTACCTAATGAAAAAGAAGCAATTCTTGCCTTTATCAAAGAGAGGGAAATAAAGGGCTAAGAGCCTACTGAAAAAGTTATGAGTGATTTTATTGTTGAAAAGTTGAGTAAATCTGTTGGAGATAAGACGGTCTTTTCTGATCTTTCCTTTATTATCCATGAAGGCGATCGGATTGGGATTATCGGTGTCAATGGTACGGGGAAAACAACTCTCTTGGACGTCCTATCAGGTCGTCTTGGATTTGATGGTGATGTGCCCCCTTTTTCTGCTAAAAATGATTACAAGATGGCCTATCTGACGCAGGAACCTGATTTTGATGAATCACATACTATCTTAGATGCTGTTTTGTCATCTGATTTGCGTGAAATTCAGCTCATGAAAGAGTGATGGCTGAGATGGATGCTCTCAATGCTTGGGAAATTGAAAGTCAGGTTAAAACAGTCCTGTCTAAATTGGGTTTGACGGATGTCACTCGAAAAGTTGGGGATTTATCGGGTGGTTTGCGCCGACGGGTACAGTTGGCACAAACACTTTTAGGGGATGATGATCTCTTACTCTTGGATGAGCCAACCAACCATCTGGATATTGATACCATTGAGTGGTTGCAACATTTCCTGAAAAATTCTAAGAAGACAGTGCTTTTTATTACTCACGATCGTTATTTCTTAGATAATGTGGCAACGCGAATTTTTGAATTGGATCGCGCTAGCTTGATTGAATATCAGGGGAATTATCAGGATTATGTTCGCTTAAAAGCTGAACAAGATGAACGAGATGCAGTTTTGCGCCACAAAAAAGAGCAACTCTACAAACAAGAATTATCTTGGATGCGTCGTCAGCCACAAGCGCGGGCAACTAAGCAGCAAGCCCGCATCAATCGTTTCCATGATTTAAAAGCGGATGTTCATCAGACCGTTTCAGATGATTCTTTAGAAATGAATTTTGAAACGAGTCGTATCGGAAAAAAGGTGATTTCTTTCGAAAATGTATCTTTTTCCTATCCCGATAAGCCAATTCTGAACGATTTCAATCTTTTAGTGCAAAATAAGGATCGCATTGGTATTGTCGGCGACAACGGTATGGGAAAATCTATCTTGCTCAATTTGATTGCAGGAGAACTGCAGCCTGATAGAGGGGTGGTGGCTGTCGGTGAAACCGTAAAAATTGCCTATTTCTCGCAGGATATTCGTGGATTGGACGAGAAGAAACGGGTTATCAATTTCCTTCAGGAAGTGGCAGAAGAAGCCCATACAACTTCTGGTATGGTTTCAATTGCAGAACTCTTGGAACAATTTCTCTTCCCAAGAAATACGCACGGAACCTTGATTGAAAAATTATCTGGTGGTGAGAAAAAAAGGCTTTACCTTCTCAAATTATTGCTGGAGCGGCCGAATGTCTTGCTCTTAGATGAGCCGACCAATGATTTGGATATTGCAACTTTGACGGTACTGGAACATTTCTTGCAGGGATTTGCCGGTCCCGTTATTACCGTTAGCCACGACCGCTATTTCTTGGATAAAATTGCAACGAAAATTCTGGCTTTTGAAGATGGGAAAATTCGAGAGTTCTTTGGAAACTACACAGATTATCTGGATGAAAAAACCTTTCTGGCTTCGAGCGCAGTCATTTCTCAAGAAAAGAAAAAAGAAAAGACAAAACGAGTTCGAGAAGAAAAATCTAAAGAGCGTATGTCCTATTTTGAGAAGCGAGAGTGGGCGACTATTGAAGAAGACATAGCTGTTTTGGAGGACCGAATTGAGGTTATTCAGGAGGAGATGCTGACATGTGGCAGTGATTTCTCGCGTCTATCTGCTTTGCAAAAAGAGTTGGATGAAAAAAATGATGCCCTACTTGAAAAATATGAGCGCTATGAATATTTGAACGAAAAGACTGTCTAGGAAAAATATATGAAAGTTTTTATCATTGCTTACATGGTCCTTTATCTCTTAATCGTTTTGGGAGCAACCCTTTATAGCTTTTTCAAGACAAAGAAAATGAATAGCCTGAGGCTTGGTTTGGTCATTTTCGCACTCGTAGTGATTGCTATTTCCCTATTTTTCTACGCTCAGGTTTATCATCCTCTGCAAATGGTAGGAATTGCACTTGCATTTACTTCCATTTCAAGTCTCTTTTTATACAATAGCTTGGTGGGAGAAAATAATTCATTCTTTACTATGTTCGGACTGAGTTTTTTGCGCTTGGTTATCCATCTACAATTGCTATTTTTACTTTATTTTTTCCGTTAAACAGCTCACGCCAAAAAATTTATAAATGATAAATTAGGGCTATGCAAACCTTTTCATTATGATATAATGGAAGAGAAATATTTATCAATTTAGGAGACATTATGTCAAAAAAATTATAGGTATCGATCTAGGTGGTACATCCGTTAAATTGGCAATTTTGACACAAGAAGGTAAAATCCAAGAAAAATGGTCTATTAAAACCAATATTCTGGATGAAGGTAGCCATATTGTGCCAGATATTATTGACAGTATCCAGCATAAGTTTGAAAAACAGGGACTGGATAAGGAGGATTTTCTAGAAATTGGAATGGGGGCCCCAGGCGCTATTGACCGCAAAGCAGGGACGGTTATCGGGGCTTACAACCTCAATTGGAAAGAATTGCAAGAAGTCAAAAAAGCCTTTGAAAAAGAAATTGGATTGCCATTTTTCATTGATAATGATGCGAATGTGGCTGCCCTTGGCGAACAGTGGGTCGGTGCTGTCGAAAATAATCCTGATGTAATCTTTGTAACACTTGGAACAGGTGTCGGTGGCGGTGTTGTTGCTGAAGGAAACTTAATTCATGGTGCTGGCGGTGCTGGTGGAGAATTAGGTCATGTTACCGTCGATTTTGAGAATCCAATCACTTGTACCTGTGGCAAAAAAGGCTGTTTGGAAACTGTTGCTTCAGCGACTGGTATCGTCAACTTGACACGCCGTTACGCAGAAGAATACGCTGGTGATGCTCAACTTAAGAAAATAATTGACGACGGTCAAGATGTGTCTGCTAAAGATGTCTTTGACTTGGCAAAAGAAGGAGACGATTTAGCCCTCATTGTTTATAAAAACTTCTGTCATTATCTGGGTACGGCATGTGCTAATTTTGCCTGTACCCGTAATCCATCAACGATTGTAATTGGTGGTGGTGTATCTGCCTGCCGCGGGCGACTTCTTACTGAAAGGTGTTCAAAAAGTTTTTGAAGAAAATGTTTTTGCACCAATCAAAGCTTCTACCAAATTAGCTCTTGCTAATCTTGGAAATGATGCCGGCGTTATCGGTGCAGCATCACTTGTCTTGAAATAATAGTAAAAAATACCTCTGTTTCCAACAGAAGTATTTTTTATTGTCCTAAAATTCAAGCGATGTTTTATAAATTGCTAAAGCTGCACCACCCAGAGAACCCCGAAAATCATCATAAGGGTCAATCAAAATTTTTTGAGGATTCCCTAATAAATCGCTGCTATATTCATTTAAGAGTCTATATAATTCCACTTCCAATGTTTTATGGTTAAACAATGGACTATGAATAAATATTTTATTTGCATCAATTAAGTTTCCAAGATTTAGTAAGACTTGAACGAGGTATTTTATTGCTTGATGGAGTAAATTAATCACTTCAATATCACCATAGTCATAGGCTAAAAAGAGATGGTTTAAATTGAGTTCGGTTTGATTATCTAGAATATTTTTTAAAAAGGTACTCACATGACTTTGAGCAAGTAGAGTAGCCTTTTTTAATAACCAACTTTCACTTGCATAGGTCTGAAGGCAACCAGCAGGGTGAAAGAAGATCAGTACAATAATCCAAGAAATGCATTATCCAAAGTTATTTATAATTCCGGTAGTGTGAGAACACATGGTAAGCAAGAATTCCTATATGGAAAGCTTGAAATTAGAGCAAAGTTTCCAAAAGGAAAAGGTGTATTTCCCGCATTTTGGACGCTTGGTGCAGATTTCGTATTGGATGGTAAAATCAGTGATAATCAAGGACACGGGTGGCCTTCTACAGATGAAATTGATATAATGGAACTGATAGGAGATGCAAACTCAGGTTCCTATGCCAACCGTCTTCTGGAAACTTCAATGATGACTATCATACATTTGCTTTAGATTGGTATAAAGATCGAATGGTATGGCTGGTGGATGGTAAAGTGGTCAGAACAGTTGACTATTCAAGTGATGCTCTTGCTTCAGCTATTTTGAACAAGCCTCAATATGCTCAATTGAATCTTGCAATGGGAGGAGCTTGGCCTGGACCAGTTGGAACTGACCTGTCTGGTACAGAGTTTGTGATTGACTATATTTCCTATGCTAGAAATGAGGAACAAGAAAATCAAGCACAAGCATATTATGCTGAAGCTCCACATTTAAATGGTGTAACGGATCTAACGATAAAAAAGGTGAAATTCCAGATTTGTTAGCTAATGTCTCAACAAATATTGAGTCATATGTGCTAGATTACTCCATAGATGACGAGTTTCAGTTTAGCGATACGGGTGGAAATACCAGTGTCAATTTACTGGTATCAGGAAAACAAGAAAAAGAAAAAATTGCCTCCCTTTTATCTGGAAAATATAATATTCATTATAGTGCCTTTCCAACAACGATTGAGTATGGAAGTAGAATCGCTCGAAAGACAGTAACGTTGACAATTACGGAGTAAGGGGACCAACAATGACGAAGAAAACCATTATGCTAATTTGCGCTGCAGGAATGAGTACTAGTTTGCTTGTTACCAAGATGGAGCAAGCAGCAAAAGCGCGAGGACTTGAAGCGGATATTTTTGCAGTTTCTGCGATGGAAGCGGATGAAGTATTTGCTCAAAAGGAAAGTGATGTATTGTTGCTTGGACCACAAGTGCGCTTCATGTTGAGTGAGTTTCAAGAAAAATTAGTTGCAAAAGGAATACCAGTAGAAGTGATTCCAATGGTCGATTACGGCATGATGAACGGAGAAAAAGTACTGGACTTAGCTGAAAGCTTGATGAAATGAGGCATTGAAAGCTATGGATCAAAATTTAGAAGTGATTATGCCTTTAATTATGTATGGTGGAGATGCTAAAAGCTCAGCGATGGAGGCCATACAGTTGGCGAAAAAAGGAGAGTTAGAACAAGCAGATGATAAGTTGAAAGCTGCCGGAGATAGTCTGATTCAAGCTCATCATTCTCAAACTGACTTATTGACGAAAGAAGCAAGTGGAGAAGAAATTTCACTCTCTCTGTTAATGGTGCATGCTCAAGATCATTTAATGACAAGTATGACATTTGTTGACTTAGCAGCTGAAATCGTTGAACTTTACAAAAACACTCTGATAAACAAGTAGGGATATCACTAAGTTCATTACTTTAAAAAAGATAAAACACCTCTATTAAAATCCTATATGTGGATATATAGAGGTGTTTTCTTTTACTTTTATATGTTGAAAGGATACAGATTGTTTCTGATTATCTCCCTAACTTGGACTATTTTCTGTTTCAGGTAAATAGACTTTTTTTGAGACAAATTTTCTTGTGGATGTTATACTAAAATCATGACAAAAGCAGATGCAATTTTTAAAAAGAATATTACACGTATTTTAGAAGAGGGTGTTTTTTCGGAAAATGCTCGTCCACGTTACAAAGATGGAAATGTTGCCAATTCTAAGTATGTGACAGGTGTTTTTGCAGAATATGACCTGTCAAAAGGTGAGTTTCCGATTACAACTCTTCGTCCTATCCCTATCAAATCCGCCATCAAGGAAATGCTATGGATTTATCAAGATCAGTCTAATAGCCTTGATTTGTTGGAAGACAAATATAATGTACATTATTGGAATGAGTGGGAAGTCGACGGTACACGAACTATCGGTGAGCGTTATGGTGCCGTTGTTAAAAAGCATGATATTATCACCAAAATTCTCAAACAACTCGAGGAAAATCCATGGAATCGTCGCAATATCATTTCACTTTGGGATTATGAGGCATTTGATGCCACAGGTGGTCTTTTACCATGTGCCTTTCAGACCATGTTTGACGTGCGTCGAGTAGATGAAGAAATTTACCTTGATGCGACTCTGACACAACGTTCCAATGACATGCTAGTGGCACACCACATCAATGCTATGCAGTATGTTGCCTTGCAGATGATGATTGCTAAGCATTTTGGCTGGATAGTTGGGAAATTTTTCTATTTCGTTAATAACCTTCATATTTACGATAATCAGTTTGAGCAAGCCAAGGAGTTATTGTCACGAACTCCGTCGGATATTGAGCCACGCTTGGTATTGAACGTTCCAGATGGGACCAATTTCTTTGATATCCAAGCGGAAGATTTTGAATTATTGGATTATCAACCAGTCAAACCGCAATTAAAATTTGACTTGGCGATTTAACTGGTTGAGTGGAAGAGAACGAACGTTCTCTCTATCTCCGGCTTTAAAAAGTCAATTCCTAGACTTTTTAAACCAGCGAAACCACAATTGAAATTTGATTTGGCAATTTAAGGCGTTCTGGCTACTTCTAAATTTTTCAAATCGGTTGTATCATGAATGAGGGCTTTTATTGGTGATCTCATAATTCCAGTTTAAACTTTGCCATTTTATAATAATGTAACGGAAAGCGAGAGAAAATGAACAAAAAAATTTCAGCTGTTTGGGCACAAGACAAGAATGGGTTGATTGGAAAAAATCAGACTCTGCCATGGTCTTTGCCAGCGGAACTAAAACATTTCAAAGAAACAACAACAGGACATGCTACCCTGATGGGGCGTGTCACTTTTGATGGTATGGACCGTCGTATCTTGCCCAATCGAGTGACTTTGATTTTGACACGCGATCAAGATTACAAAATCGACCATGAGCGTGTTATCGTGGTTCATACAGTTCAGGAAGCTCTTGATTGGTACCAGAAACAGGATAAAAACCTCTATGTTATCGGTGGTGGACAGGTATTTTCAGCTTTCGAATCTTATTTGGATGAAATTATTTTAACAGAAATTCATGATAGCTTCGAAGGGGATACGTATTTTCCTGAGGATTTTGACTGGACTGCTTTCGAAGAAGTTTCCAGCCAATTCCGCGCTAAAGATGAGCAAAATACTAGCGATTTTACAGTAAAAGTATTGAAACGAAGAGAGAACTAAATGGAAAAGAGCTTATTTGGGATTTTTACGGCTTTTTTGTGTGCAATTTGTGTGATTTGCTCACTTCAGGCCTTTCAAAAGAGACGTTACGGACTCGCCATCCTATTTTTAATGAATGCAGCAACTAATCTCGTCAATAGCATTCATGCCTTTTACGGTTTTTTATTCTAGGAGATAAGGGAGAGAAGAAATGGCTGTACATAATCAACCAGAATTGATTTACTGCTCATTTTGCGGTAAAAATCAAGAAGAAGTAAAGAAAATCATCGCAGGAAATAACGTTTTTATCTGTAATGAATGTGTCGAATTAGCACAAGAAATTATTCGCGAAGAATTAGCAGAAGAAGTATTGACAGACCTTGCGGATACACCAAAACCACAGGAATTGCTCAATATTTTGAATTTGACTGAGGCAGGCTATGTAGGTGAGGATGTGTAAAATATCCTCCTCAAGCTCATCCAAGCTGCGGATTACAATATTGAACGCGCCGAACGTGGAATTATTTATGTAGACGAAATTGATAGAATTGCTAAGAAAGGCGAAAATGTCTCTGTCATACATGATGTATCAGGTGAAAGAGTGGAGCAAGCTCTTCTCAAAATTATCGAGGGAACCGTCGCTAGTGTTCATCCACAAGGTGGACGCAAACATCCGAACCAAGAAATGATTCAGATTGATACAAAAAATCTTCTCTTCATTGTGGGTGGTGCTTTTGATGGAATAGAAGAAATTGTCAAACAGCGCATGGGTGAGAAGATCATTGGTTTTGGTCAGAACAATTGTGCCATTGATGAAAAAGCTTCTTATATGCAGCATATCATTTCAGATGATATTCAAAAATTTGGGATTATTCCAGAATTGATTGGACGTTTACCTGTATTTGCTGCATTGGACCAATTAACGACAGAAGACTTAGTGCGAATCTTAACTGAACCGCGCAATGCCTTGGTAAAACAATATCAAACTCTCTTGTCCTACAATGATGTGGAATTGGATTTTGAACCAGATGCCTTGGAAGAAATTGCCCAAAAAGCCATCGAACGCAAAACAGGAGCCCGTGGTCTTCGTTCTATTATCGAAGAAACCATGCTGGATGTTATGTTTGAAGTTCCAAGTCAGACGGATATCAAACGCGTGAAAATCACCAAAGAAGCAGTAGATGGAACGGACAAACCACTCCTTGAAACTGCCTAAAAAAGTTTGGGGCACATGGTGCTCCAAACTTCTATTTATTTCAATGATACTTGTAAAGCATGGGATGACCGCAGTTTAATGGGCTGCATCATCAGCTTTTATAGCTCTAGTACAAATGAAATGGATAGCGCTCCCTTCAGTTCCAACATCAAAAGGTGTGGAAAAAATTTTGATTTGTGCGGACGTGAAAGAGAAAGAGTCCATTGCACTGTCTTAGCTTGAATACCTAAAAACTAGAACGTAGAGAGCAGTCGAAGAAACTGTCTGATATTTTCAAGCGCATGAAGAAACTATTTAGTGGAGCTTTACTTTTGTCCTGCTCTCTGTTCTTTTACAAAGGAGAAACTATGGAAATCAATACCAATAATGCGGAAATTGTGCTGAGTGCGGTCAGCAAGTCCCAATATCCGCAAGACGAAATGCCAGAAATTGCTTTGGCTGGACGTTCCAATGTCGGAAAATCATCCTTCATTAATACTCTTCTTGGTCGAAAAAACTTGGCCCGTACTTCCAGTAAACCTGGTAAAACGCAGCAACTAAATTTTTATAATATTGATGACAAGTTGCGTTTTGTCGACGTTCCTGGCTATGGTTATGCAAAAGTTTCCAAAACGGAGCGGGCTAAATGGGGCAAGATGATTGAAGAATACCTAACTAGTCGTGACAATTTACGTGCTGTTGTTAGTTTGGTCGACATGCGCCATGATCCTTCTGCAGATGATATCCAGATGTATGAATTTCTAAAATACTATGAAATTCCTGTTATTGTCGTGGCAACCAAAGCAGATAAAATTCCACGCGGTAAGTGGAATAAACATGAATCAGCCATCAAGAAAAAATTAGATTTTGAAAAAACAGATAACTTCATCGTTTTTTCATCGGAAACACGTCATGGATTTGAAGACGCATGGAATGCTATTTTAGACAAAATTTAAAACTTTCTGAAACCATCTTGACTTTCAATGAAGTAAAGTGTATACTTATTCAAAAATAAGGAAAGAGAGTTCTAAACATAATGTCGGCTGCAACTTTTTACTCTAGCTTTTGTAGATAAGTTTGTATCTATGATGCTGGTAAGAAGTAGCTGCATAGACGAAAGTCTGGTGCGGCAGCTCATTATGAAAGACTCATTCATATGAAACCACATTAGACAACGCTTCTAGTGTGGTTTTTGTTTTAGAATAAAAGAGGAAAAAAATAGTCGCTCAGGTTGAAGAGACTGTCACGGTCGGTACGTCAGCGCAAACAAAACCATACAATTATTTCACTCCAAGTGGTGAATTAACTGGTTTTGAAATCGAAATGCTGCAAGAAATCGATAAACGATTGGAAGATTATGGTTTTAAATATGAAACGACTGAATTTGCGTCACTTTTTGCAGGGGTAGATGCTGGAAAAATTGACATGATCGCGAATTGGCTTGGCGAAATGCCAGGACGTCGTGAAAAGTATCTCTTCTCCCTTTACTCATAATGTTTTGATTACACGACCTGAGTTGGGTGAAAATGTCACACTGGAAGATTTGGCTGGCAAACATATGGGAGTTGTAGCCGGTTCTGTCCAATCAGGATTCATGGAGGCTTACAATAAGGAGAACCCTGATAAGGCAATCGTTTTGGATTATGTTGATGGGGATGTGTCAACTATTATCCAAGATGTGAATAATAAGCGTTACGACGCGACGATTTACGCAACTACGTATCTTAAAGATGTGGAGAAGACATTAGGAATTGATTTAGTGGGGAGTCCGATTGCAGATGAAGACAAAATCCAGCCACCAGGTTCTCATCTTCTTTACCGTAAGACTGAAGAGGCTGAGAAACTTAGAAATGAAGTAGATGCTGTTTTAGGTGACATGCGTCAAGACGGCACCTTGTCAGCTCTTTCAGAAAAATATTTCGAGCAAGATGATACCCAATTGACCGATGCGGTCAAAGAACGCAACGATAAAATCGAAGCGAAGCAAGCGTACGGGTAAATCGGCAGGAGCGACTAACACCAAATCTGAAGACAAAAATTCCAATGACGGTAAAATTTTTGTACCAAGTTTGATTCTTCAGTTTATGCCACAGATATTGGCTAAACTGCCCATTACTATTCTTATGACCTTTGTGTCAGCAGCTATCGGATTGGTGCTTGGTTTTGGCATTGCTCTAGCTAAAATTAAGAAAGATTCTGGTCTTAGTCAATTTTTCACACTCTTTGTTTCCTTCATGCGGGGAACCCCACAACTAGTGCAATTATTCCTAGCTTTCTGTGGTTTTCCAGTCTTTGTGAAGTGGATCAATCAACAGTTCGGCTGGTCCATCGATACCAATCAGATTCCAGCCTTGGTCTATGTCTTCATCGCCTTTGGTCTCAATGAAGCGGCATACACTTCAGAAATTTTCCGCTCTGCTATTCTTTCTGTTGATAATTCGGAAGTAGAGGCAGCTAAATCAATTGGTTTAACCAATTTCCAAACTATGTGGCGCATAGTGTTGCCATCTGCATTAGTGGTTGCTCTTCCAAACTTAGGCAACTCTCTTCTTAGCTTGCTCAAAGGAACTTCCCTTGCTTTTACAGTAACCATTGTTGATGTGATGGGGCAAACGCGTATTCTTGCTGGTTCAAATCTCTGTTTCTTTGAAGGCTATATCGCTGTTGCTATTATCTACTGGATTTGCTGCTTAGTCATTGAATTTAGCTTTAGTTTCTTTTAAAATCGTCTCAGTGTCGATAAAAAATAGTCTCCAAAAGAAAGGAAAATACTATGTTAAAACTTGAGCATTGGTCCAAATCTTTTGGGAACCACAAAGTCTTAAATAATATCAACTTATCTGTTGAAAAAGGACATGTGCTGACCATTATTGGTGCATCAGGTTCAGGAAAATCAACCCTACTTCGTACTATCAATTTCTTAGAAAGTCCAGATAGCGGAACGGTTCATATCGGAAATACGACCAAAAATGTCGAAAAAATTAGCAAGAAAGAAATTCTAGATATCCGCCGTCAGACAGCTATGGTTTTTCAAAATTATGCTCTATTTTCTAAGAAAACAGCATTGGAAAATGTCATGGAAAACCTTCTGATGGTTAAGAAGATGGATAAAGGAACTGCCCGTACCATCGCTCTTAAAAATCTTGAAAAGGTGGGGATGTTGGAACGTCAGGATTATTATCCGCATCAGTTATCGGGTGGTCAGCAACAGCGTGTGGGTATCGCACGTGCCCTAGCAATTGAGCCAGAAGTGATTCTCTTTGACGAGCCAACTTCAGCCTTAGATCCTGAGTTGGTCAATGGTATCTTGGAATTAATCCAGTCAATCGCCCATAAAGATGTAACTATGATTCTGGTTACCCACGAAATGAACTTTGCTCGTAAAGTATCCGACCATGTGATTTTTCTCGAAAAAGGGGATATCTTAGAAGAAGGAACGCCCGAGCAATTGTTTGACAACCCACAAAATGAGCGCACAGCTCAATTTATCCAAGGTTTTGCACGCTAATATGGTAAAGAGGTTATTGGCCATTAAGGAGTAGCAGAACTTGGTTCATGCCAGTGAATCGATGTAACTGATTGCTGCTATTGAGTCAGTCGCTTTCAATCGAACGGTGGTTTCTTTAGTCAATTTAAAACTATAGGTATGTTTTGTATCTTTTTTCACAATTTTTGGAAAAACACTTTTATTCTTCTTTAAAAAGTGATAAAATAGACACGTTTTGAGCAACTACAAAGGAGATTATAAAATGTCGGGAACAACTTCTGTATTCTTAGAAAAAATTAGTGAATCTACTCATAAAAAAGAAGCGCTTTTTGATGATTCCAAGGCTTTATATGCTATTCGTTCTATTTTTGCGGGGGCATTTTTAACAATGTCAACAGCAGCTGGGGCCATTGCAGCTGACAAAATGAATGCCATTCATCCGTCTCTTGGAGCCTTCACCTTTGCCTTTATCTTTGCATGGGGATTGATTTTTATACTCTTTCTTCATTCAGAGCTTGCGACTTCCAACATGATGTATTTAACTGCTGGAGCTTACTTTAAAAAGATTTCTTGGGGAAAAGCCATTACAATCCTGTTTTACTGTACCTTTTTCAACATAGTTGGAGCAGTAGTGTTGGGCTTACTGTTCAATCAGACACATGCCTTTGAAGGCTTAACGGCGGAAAGTTTTATGGTTGGGGTTGTTTCTACAAAGCTCCACAAGACATTTATTCACATCATCATCGAAGCAATCTTAGCCAATGTTTTTGTCAATACAGCTATCTTAGGCTATTTGTTCATCAAAGATAATATAACAAAAGTCTTTGTAGCCATTGCGGCAGTCTTTATGTTTGTCTATCTTGGAAATGATCACGTCGTGGCGAACTTTGCTTCCTTCTCGTTAGTTAAATTTTCACATGTAGCTGGTGCTGTTGACAACTTCACATTAGTGAATATCTTGCGTCAATGGACTGCAGCATTTATTGGTAACTGGATTGGTGGAGGTGTGATTATGGGACTTTCTTACGCGCTCCTAAACAGTAAAACTGACACTTACTTAGACTAGAAAACTATATCATTTAAAAAAATTAAAAATCGCACAAAAAAGTCTTGCATTATGAAGACAATTATGATATATTTATTAAGGTTTTGAATAAAACTGACCTAAGACAGTAGGGGAGCTGGACTCATAAACATCCTACCGAGGCACAAAACGTTATAAATTTATGCGTATTTGTACTTTCGTGTCTAGGTTTAGGTGCGATTTTTTTGTGCCTAGACAAAAATAAAAACGGAGGTAAACTTAATGTCAGAAGCTATTATTGCTAAAAAAGCCGAATTGGTAGATGCAGTTGCAGAACAAATGAAAGCTGCTACATCAATCGTTGTCGTTGATGCTCGTGGTTTGACAGTTGAACAAGATACAGTTCTTCGTCGTAACTTGCGTAACGAAAACGTTGAGTACAAAGTTATCAAAAACTCAATCTTGCGTCGTGCTGCTGAAAAAGTTGGACTTGAAGGACTTGCTGAATTGTTCGTAGGACCATCAGCTGTTGCATTCTCAGAAGATGCAGTCGCTCCAGCAAAAACAATCTACGATTTTGCGAAAACTGCAGATGCTCTTGAAATCAAAGGTGGCGCTGTTGAAGGTAAAGTTTCTTCAAAAGAAGAAGTCCAAGCCCTTGCTACATTGCCAAACCGCGAAGGTATGCTTTCTATGTTGCTTTCAGTACTTCAAGCACCTGTTCGCAACGTTGCATACGCTGTCAAAGCTGTTGCAGAAAAAGAAGAAGACACTGCGTAATGCAGAGCCATGTAGCTGCTTAGTGCTACAAACAACTTATTAAAAACCTATATTGGAGGAAATTACAATGGCATTGAACATTGAAAACATTATTGTGGCGTAACTGCCGCTGCTCCAGTTGCAGTTGCTGCTGCTGGTGGTGCTGCTGAAGAAGCTAAAGATTCATTCGACGTTGAATTGACATCAGCTGGCGACAAAAAAGTTGGCGTTATCAAAGTTGTACGTGAAATCACTGGTGAAGGCCTTAAAGAAGCTAAAGCTATCGTTGACAACGCACCATCAATTATCAAAGAAGGTGCTTCTGCAGCTGAAGCTGAAGAAATCAAAGCTAAATTGGAAGAAGCTGGAGCTTCAGTTACTCTTAAATAATAGAGTAACGCAATTTAATTGCAAAATCCCATTAAGATTTAATCTTGATGGGATTATTTTTTTATTTTCAAATTAAATATATAGATTAGCATGGGAATGTTTCTGGATAGAGAGATTAAAATCACTTTCCTTATGATAAAATTGAGACGCTTTGTTTTAGTATAGAATGTTTTTTTCTTTCATCAGATTGGTAGAGATGATATAATTATTTTATTTATCTATTGATGAGAGGAAATGAATCAAATGAATCAAGTGAAACAAGAAATATTCATTAGTTTAGGAATAATTTCTTTAATATTTATAGTTTTAGGTCTGAGAAATAATGTAGTTATAACGGAATATCATATTTCTGATAAAAAGTTAAACGATAAAATGAAAGTTGCGCTTATAGCTGATACACATAGTTGTGATTATGGAAAAGACCATAAAGAAATAACTGATAAATTGGAGAAAATTAAACCAGATTTAGTTTTTCTGAGTGGAGATATCGTAGATGATCAGTTGCCAATGAAAAAAGGATTTATTTTAGTTGAAAAAATTTCAAAAAAATATCCAACATTTTATGTTACAGGTAATCATGAAATGTGGTCAGGAAAGCATGATTATATAAAAGAAAAAATATCTTCATTTGGAGTGAAAGTTTTATCTGGAGATAGCGAAATAGTAAAAGTAAATGGCACAAGTATAAATATAATGGGAATTGACGATCCAGATATCGGAGAGTCAATTTATAGTAAGGAATACGAAAAATTAGAAAAAGTTTATAAAAATGGTTTAACTTTTCTCTTAGCACATAGGCCAGAAAGAACTTTTGATTATAGTGAATTAGGAGTAGATTATATATTTTCTGGACATGCTCATGGAGGTCAGTGGCGCGTACCTATTTTATTAGATAAGGGTTTATATGCTCCTAATCAAGGCTTATTTCCAAAATTTACAAAAGGGATTACTCAGTTGGATCGAGGAAAATTAATAGTTAGTAGAGGTTTAAGTAGAGAGTCAACAAGAATACCAAGATTTTACAATCCGCCAGAAATTGTTGTTATCAATTTTGATAAAGTAGAATAACATATTCAAAAAATTTTTAGAATATGTTATAATATCGATTACATTTAATAGTTTATATGGTTGCCACCGGGTAAGAAATGCAATAGCATTCATGTATGCATCGTTAGGTCTTAGAAGATGTATATGTGGATGCATTTTTTATAGCTCTCTCTATAAAAAAATCGAATTGAGATTAGAGTTTTTCTAAATTAAAAATGGTTTCTTTAAAACTATCTAACTGGTATAATATCCTTATTATTGAGTGTATTGAGTCCATTCTTTAGAATTATTTTGAATATAATAGATTCAAATAACTTTTTGATTTGATTATTAAGATGAAATGATTACCCATTTTTTACGACCATACATATGACTGCTTTTTCAGCGATTAGCTAAAAGATGCAAGTAATACAAGGAAATGATTTAGAAGGGAAAAAATGATATATATTTTAACAATTTTGTGTCTAGGAGTATTTATTTTTAGTTTTTATAGAGATCGAAGAAGTCTGTTAAATGCATTATTTTTATTATCTATAGTGATGATGTATTTGAGTATCGTTTCACTTGTCTACGAGAGATTTCCGTTGTTTCATCAAATTTTATTAGGGATTTTATATGGAGTGGTACCTCTTAGTATATTTTTGTTTGCTATTTTTATGATTATTAATGGCGTAATTGTTTTGAAAAAAGAAGGTAAAAGGCTAGCCAATGCATTGCCTATTTTTATGGGAAAACGAACTTGCATCTTTTAGAAGGAGAGAGTTAGGGTTTGTGTTTCAGCAATTTAATCTAATCAATACTTTAACGGTTGGAGAGAATATAATTTTACCACTTACATTAGATAGTATTCCAAGAACAGAAATGAAACAAAAGCTTGAAAAAATAAGCAGTTTACTGGGGATAGAACATCTACTCGAAAAAAGAATTTATGAAATATCAGGAGGACAAGCACAGAGAGTTGCGATAGCAAGAGCAATCATAAATAGTCCTTCATTATTACTTGCTGATGAACCTACAGGTAATTTAGATTCAAAGTCTGCAAAGGATGTGATGAAATTATTTAAAAAACTAAACGATAAGATGAATGTTACCATCGTTATGGTTACGCATGATCCTAATATCGCCTCGTATTCAGATAAAACTTACATCATAAAGGATGGCAATATTTATCAAGAAATCATTAATCGAACTAATAAAGAGGAGTATCGACAAGATATATTAAATGCAATAGCTTTGCTTGGAGGTGAAGAAGTTGAATTTGATTGATTTTGCTTATAAAAATATAATTCATGATTTCAAAACATATGTCTATCACTTTTTGAGTTGTATGTTTTCGGTTTTTGTATTTTTTATATTTACCAATTTATCATTTCATCCAGCATTAAAGGTTGTCGATAAAAATAGTAGTTTAGGATTAGTCTTGGTACTTGGCTTAGTGACATCGGTAATTTTCTCATTTGTCTTTATTTTATATTCTGTCAGTAATTTTTTGAAACAAAGGAATAGGCAATTTGCATTTTTAAATATTTTAGGAGCAAGCAACATCCAATTTAAAAAAATCATTTTTTTAGAGAATGAAATTATTTCTATACTATCATTATTTTTTGGAACTGTAGCAGGATTTATTTTTCAAAATTCTTTTTAATGATTGCCGAAAAAACTATTGGAGACTTAGATCTATACTTTTACATTCCAATAAAAGCATTTTTAGTCACAATTTTACTAATGGGGGGACTTTTTATTATTGTGTCATTGATTGCTCCTATAATCCTAAAAAAGAAAAAAATCATTGCTCTCTTGAAGAAAGAAGAGAAAGAAGAAAAAAGCTATATTTTAGCTACATCCATTTTATTTATAACAGTTTCTTACATTACAATTTATCTGCATGAAAAGGTCAGTATATATGTATATCCCCTTTACCTTATAACGTTTATTTTGGGGACTTATTGCTTTTTTTACATCACTTTCTTTATTTATGAGCGATTCATGAATCTTACTAGTAAAAAGTTTGATGGTAATGGTTTAGTTAAAGTGGGTAACTTTAAATATTATATGAACACCAATTTAAAAACAATGACTATAAATATGGTACTTTTCAGTATAATATTGTCTTCACTAATTGTTATTGTTGGAGCACCACAAAATGTTGAAGAAGTTACAGAAAAGATAATGCCGTATTCTTATATGTATGCAGCATGGGACAAAAATATTAACGAAAAAGCACAAGTCAAAAAAATTAAAGATGTCTTAAAAGATAAAGAGGGATACAAAGATTTACAAATTGAGTACAGTGAATTCCGAGATTTAAATAGAGATATCATCATTTCTAATTCCGTTTATAACGATATTGCACAATTTTTAGATAGAAAAACAATCAAGTTAAATCCTGATGAATATTTTATGGTTGGAGTTGATGGGAAAAACTCACCTAGAATAAGAAAATTGTTAGGAGAAGATTTTGAGAAACTAGGGATAAAAAAGGAGCAAGGTTCCGACAAGGCTGTCATAGCTTTATCTGGTTACTTTTCAAGCATAACGGTTTTAGAAAATAATAAGTATGAAAACCTATCCAAGAAATTGAAAAAGGAAAGAATTTTTGCTTTTAGTATCAAAGATTGGAAACAGGCAAAAGCAGAGGAAACAGAAATAAGAAGTTTTCTAAAAATTGATGGCACAAGTGAAACACTAGCTTCAGCCTATTCATATTATTATTTAGAAAAACTTCAAAGAAGTATAGTAGCATATGTAGGTAGTATTTTATGCGTCTCCTTTTTAATAGGTATTGCAAGTACAACATATTCAAGGTTATATTCATCCTCAGGGGAGGAGATTAGTAAGTATAAGACTATGGTCAAGCTAGGCATGGCAAAAGATTTAATACAAAAATCTTTATCAAGTACAATAAAATGGGTTTTTGTATTATCTTTTATCCTTGCGTTATTTATAGCCTGGTACTTTATATATACCTTAAATCAGTATACATTAGTCTCATATAATGGTAACAGAGAGGAGGCAAAGTGAGAAAATGGGAAAAGAATTTATTCTACTTGCCTTCATTTCTTCCATCTCTTCTAAAGTTAAGTTGCCTTCGTTGCCGACTGTTCCTGTGATGACATTGTTGGTGGCTTTCATGTTGTATTTTTGAAGCAGTGGATAAGTCAGGTCGTAGAAATCCCAAAGGCTATCGTCAAAGGTTAACCAGACTACTTTCTTGCCTTCTGGCAGAACATTTTCAGTTAATACTTTATAGGCTTCTTCAGGAGAAAGTGTATAATAGCCGGCATTTTGCAAGGCTTGCAAGTGACTTTCAAAGGTAGCAGGAGAAACAATCAAGTTAGCATTGGCTTCTTCACCTGGTGCCATATCATGAATAGCGTGGTACATAAGGATGGGAACTTGCACGGGTTCAGCTTGTTTTTCCCATGTGACATCTTCCGTTGGTGTGCTACTTGAGCTTTGCGAGGTAGCAACTTCTGAACTCGATTGTTGAACTGTCTGTTGTAGGCTGCTTGGATGATATAGGTAGGTCCTTGCTATAGATTAGAAAACCTATGAGCGAGATCAGGGCAAGCAGCTACGGATGAGATTTTTGTGGAGAAGGTCTTAGTGCGCAATGAAGAAGAAGCGGAGCGTCTGCGCGTTCAAGGTCATGCTTATACCTTTGTAACAGATATCAAAGAAATTATTGAGGATCCATCTATTGCTATTGTTATTGAGTTAATGGGACGGATTGAACCAGCAAAATCCTACATCCGTCAAGCGCTATCAGCTAGAAAGCATGTGGTCACAGCTAATAAAGATTTGCTTGCGCTACATGGTCAGGAACTCCGCCGTTTAGCCAAAGAAAAGCAAGTTGCTCTTTATTATGAGGCTGCTGTAGCAGGTGGGATTCCAATTTTGCGCACCTTGGCCAACTCCTTTGCATCAGATAAAATCACGCGTGTCTTGGGTGTCTTGAATGGGACATCGAATTTCATGATGACCAAGATGGTGGATGAAGGGTGGACTTATGAGAAGGCGTTACAGACTGCTCAAGAATTGGGTTACGCAGAATCTGATCCTACCGACGACGTTGAGAGGATTGATGCAGCTTATAAAGCTGTTATTCTCAGTCAATTTGCTTTTGGCATGGAGGTTGATTTTGTAGACGTTGCTCACGCAGGGATTTCTAATATCACACCGGAAGATGTAGCGGTTGCTCAGCAATTAGGTTATGTCATTAAATTGGTCGGGGATATTCAAGAAACATCATCTGGTATTTCGGCTGAAGTTTCTCCAATATTCTTGCCGAAAGATCATCCGCTGGCCAGTGTCAATGGTGTCATGAATGCAGTATTTGTAGAGTCTGTGGGTGTTGGTCAGTCTATGTTTTATGGACCTGAAGCTGGTCAAAAACCTACTGCAACAAGTGTGGTTGCAGACTTGATTCGCATCGTTCGGCGTTTGAATGATAAGACAATTGGCAAACCATTCAATGAGTTTAGTCGTCCCTTGGTTTTGGCAAATGCGGAAGATGTCAAGAGTGATTATTATTTCTCTATCAAAACACCAGATCAACAAGGGAAAATGCTGCGATTGGCTCAAATTTTTAACGGAGAAGGTGTATCATTCAAGCAAATCCTACAACAACCTTCCGCTAGTCAGGAAGCGCATTTGGTCATTGTGACACATGCCATGAGTAAGACTCAGTTAGGCAGGATTATAGATCGATTGCATGCAGCTGCTGAATTTACCTTGAGTAATGTTTTCAAGGTTTTGGGAGAATAGTATGAAAATTATTGTACCTGCAACATCAGCCAACATTGGCCCAGGTTTTGATTCTGTCGGAGTTGCGCTTTCAAAATATTTGACAGTTGAAGTGTTGGAAGCACGAGATGAGTGGCTAATTGAGCATGATTTAGAATTCGTGCCGTCTGATAAGAATAATTTACTGATTAAAACAGCTTTGAAAGTTTCGCGTGATTTACAGCCGCATCGCATCAAAATGACTAGTGATATCCCTTTGGCGCGTGGTCTTGGATCATCCAGCTCTGTCATCGTAACAGGGATTGAGTTAGCTAATCAAATTGGTCAATTGGAATTGACAGATGATGAAAAGTTAAAGCTGGCTACAGATATTGAAGGGCACCCTGATAATAATGTAGCGTCGGCTATTTTTGGAAATTTAGTAATTGCTAGCTATGTCAATAAGAAAGTAACCGCTGTGGTAACAGATTTTCCAGAGTGTGCCTTTATCGCTTTTATTCCAGAGTATCAATTGCGCACGGCAGATAGTCGTAATGTACTACCAAATCAATTGTCCCACAAAAAAGCAGTAGCGGCTATCGCTATTTCAAATGTAGCCATTGCTAGTCTTTTAACAGGAGATTTGGTCAAGGCTGGGAAGGCGATTGAATCGGATATGTTTCATGAACAGTTCCGCCAAAAGCTAGTCCATGAATTTTATACAGTCAAGCAAATTGGTCATGAAAATGGTGCCTATGCAACCTATCTTTCCGGTGCAGGCCCAACTGTCATGATGTTAGCACCCCTTGACAAAGTGAATCAAATTATTGAACGATTGGAGGATGCTGATATTGAGGGAGAAATTTGTTCTCTAAGTGTTGATATCAAAGGTGTGAGAGTTGATTCGTACAGTAGAGTGGAAACCAGTTTTTGCGGGTTTTTTGCTACTTTAAGTTTGTGTTTTGAGGGGATTACCTCTAGCAAGCTCTATTATTTTTTGGTATAATTGAGAAAGTATCTATTTTATGAAATGAGAAGCGAGATGAAAGAAAAAATTCAAACTGAATTGAAAGGAATCGATATTCGTTTCGATGAACCTTTGAAGTCTTATACTTATACTAAAGTTGGTGGTCCAGTGGATTATTTAGCTTTTCCACGTAATCGCTACGAAATTGTCAGAATTGTGGAATTTGCCAATCGTGAAGGTATTCCTTGGATGGTTTTAGGAAATTCAAGTAATATTATTGTGCGTGATGGTGGGATTCGTGGGTTTGTTATCCGCATGGATAAATTGAATTCTGTAACTATTTCTGGCTATACAATTGAGGCAGAAGCAGGAGCAAATTTGATTGAGACGACTTATGTGGCACGTTTTCATTCCTTGACAGGATTTGAATTTGCTTGTGGCATTCCAGGAAGTATCGGTGGTGCAGTGTTTATGAATGCTGGTGCCTACGGTGGAGAAATTGCTAATATTCTGGTATCGGCTCAAGTCCTGACGCCGTCTGGTTTGGTACAAACATTAGATGCGCGTGAGTTGCGCTTTGGCTACCGTTCATCTATTTTGCAAGAAAATGGTGCCATTGTCTTGTCAGCCAAATTTGCTTTGAAATCAGGAAATCATACAACGATTTCACAGGAGATGGATCGCTTGACGCATTTACGTCAGTTGAAACAGCCTCTAGAATATCCGTCTTGCGGCTCAGTCTTTAAACGTCCTGTAGGACATTTTGCAGGTCAGTTGATTATGGAAGCTGACCTAAAAGGACATCGTATCGGTGGCGTGGAAGTTTCTAAGAAACACGCTGGTTTTATGGTTAATGTGGCAGACGGAAATGCGCAGGATTATGAAGATTTAATTGCCTATGTTATCGATACCGTGGAAAAAAATTCTGGTGTTCGGTTAGAGCGTGAAGTAAGGATTTTAGGAGATTCTTTGTAATAATATTTAAGTATAACAATCAGTGCGAACTACAATCTCTTACATCTTCAATAAAGGGGGTGAAGCCTATCGTTTTAGGTAGTATGGAGGACAAGTTATTTGTCCTAGAGGTAGTATAGGCCTAACAGAGCCTTGATCTGTAATATACTTAAAAGGAAAAATGTAATTGAAAAAACCAATTATTGAATTTAAGAACGTTTCCAAAGTCTTTGAAGATAGCGGGACAACCGTATTAAAAAATATCAACTTTGAGCTAGAGGAAGGGAAATTTTATACTCTTCTTGGGGTATCTGGTTCTGGTAAATCAACGATTTTGAATATGATTGCTGGGCTTTTGGATGCGACGAGCGGTGATATTTTATTGGATGGTGAACGAATCAATGATGTACCAACCAACAAACGTGATGTGCATACGGTCTTTCAGTCCTATGCGCTTTTCCCACATATGACAGTCTTTGAAAATGTAGCTTTCCCCCTAAAACTTAGAAAAATCGATAAAATACAAATCAAAGAACGTGTCACGGAAGTATTAAAAATGGTACGCTTAGAAGGCTATGAGAAGCGTTCTATTCAAAAACTATCTGGTGGTCAGCGTCAACGTGTAGCCATTGCTCGTGCCATTATTAATCAGCCACGTGTAGTCCTTTTGGATGAGCCGCTTTCAGCACTTGACTTGAAATTGCGGACAGAAATGCAGTATGAACTCCGTGAATTGCAGCAGCGTTTGGGCATCACTTTTGTCTTTGTTACGCACGATCAGGAAGAGGCTTTGGCAATGAGTGACTGGATTTTTGTCATGAACGAAGGAGAAATCGTTCAATCTGGGACGCCCGTTGATATCTACGACGAGCCTATTAATCACTTTGTTGCTACCTTCATCGGGGAATCCAACATCTTATCAAGTCGCATGATTGAAGACTACTTGGTTGAATTTAACGGTAAACGTTTTGAAGCTGTGGATGGCGGAATGAAGCCAAACGAGGAAGTGCAAGTTGTTATTCGTCCTGAGGATTTGCGAATTACCTTGCCAGAAGAAGGCAAACTTGAAGTTACCGTTGATACGCAACTCTTCCGCGGTGTTCACTATGAAATTATCGCTTATGACAACTTAGGGAATGAATGGATGATCCACTCTACTCGAAAAGCGATTGTGGGAGAAATCATTGGTTTAGACTTTGAGCCTGAAGATATTCATATCATGCGTCTCAATGAAACAGAAGAGGAATTTGATGCTCGTATTGAAGAGTATGTGGAAGTGGAGGAAGTAGAAGACGGCCTCATCAATGCGATTGAGGGGGAACGTTATGAAGAAAACCTCTAATCTTGCTTTTTCCGTACCGTATGTTCTCTGGCTTAGTCTCTTCGTTTTAGCTCCTGTTATCCTTCTTGTGTGGAAATCACTCTTTGATATCGAAGGAAATCTAACACTTGACAATTACGGTATCTTCTTTTCAAGTTGGACCTATTTGAGAATGAGTTTTAACTCCATTTTATACGCTGGAATTATTACGCTCGTTACCTTTCTCATTTCATATCCGACAGCTTTGATTTTGACGAAGTTAAAGCACAAGCAATTGTGGCTTATGCTGGTTATCCTCCCCACCTGGGTCAATCTCTTGCTAAAAGCATATGTTTTTATGGGAATTTTTGGTCAGCAAGGCGGTATCAATGCCTTTTTAGGATTTATGGGAATTGCTCCGCAGCAAATTTTGTTTACAGATTTTTCATTTATCTTTGTTGCTAGTTATATCGAATTGCCCTTTATGATTCTGCCAATCTTCAATGCCTTGGACGATATGGATGCTAACCTTATCAATGCCAGCAAAGATTTGGGAGCTACAGAGACGCAAACATTTTTGAAAGTTGTCTTCCCTCTGTCCTTAAACGGCGTTCGTTCTGGTATTCAGTCGGTATTTATTCCAAGTTTGTCTCTCTTTATGTTGACACGTTTAATTGGTGGAAATCGAGTGATAACACTTGGTACGGCTATTGAGCAGCATTTCCTCACAACACAAAATTGGGGAATGGGATCAACCATCGGTGTGATTTTAATTGTTGCCATGATTGCAACCATGTGGGTAACAAAGGAGAGACGTCAATGAAAAAATTAGCATATATTTATTTGGCACTGGTCTTCCTTATTTTGTATATTCCTATTTTCTATTTGATCGCTTATTCATTTAATAGTGGTGGGGATATGAATGGTTTCACTGGCTTTACCTTGGAACACTATGAAACGCTGTTTGGTGACAGCAGGTTAATGATGATTTTGGTGGATACCTTCTTTCTAGCCTTTCTGTCAGCCTTGCTTGCAACCATTATTGGGACATTTGGATCAATTTTTATCTACCAAGCTAAAAGACGCCTTCAAAACAGTCTCCTATCAGCTAATAATGTTCTTATGGTAGCACCAGACGTCATGATAGGGGCATCATTTCTTATCCTCTTTACGACTATTGGTTTCGAGCTAGGCGAAGTATCCGTCCTTTTGAGCCATGTGGCGTTTTCAATCCCAATTGTGGTCCTCATGGTTCTTCCACGTCTTAAAGAGATGAATCATGATATGGTTAATGCAGCCTATGATTTAGGGGCAACGCATTTTCAAATGCTCAAAGAGGTCATGTTGCCTTATTTGACACCGGGAATTATTGCAGGCTACTTTATGGCCTTTACTTATTCCTTGGACGATTTTGCAGTAACTTTCTTTGTGACTGGAAACGGTTTCTCAACGCTCTCCGTTGAAATTTACTCACGAGCTCGTCAGGGAATTTCTCTTGATATCAATGCTTTATCGACAGTTGTTTTTCTTTTTAGTATCCTTCTCGTGATTGGTTACTATTTTATCTCGAAAGAAAGAGAGGAAAAACATGTGTAGATTATATTCTTTTGTTGGTGGAGTTATTGCTATCGTTGCTTTGATATTTTCTATCAGTTTTATTATGAAACAGAATTCTGGTGCTGCTAGTGATAAGCTGGTTATTTACAACTGGGGCGATTATATTGATCCTGCTCTTCTGGATAAATTTACAGAGGAAACGGGAATAAAGGTCCAGTACGAGACTTTTGATTCAAATGAAGCCATGTATACCAAAATCAAGCAGGGCGGAACAACCTATGATTTAGCTGTACCATCTGATTATATGATTACCAAGATGGTGGAAGAAGATATGCTCAACAAGTTGGATAAATCTAAAATTGTGGGCATGGAAAATATCGGTCAGGAATTCTTAGGGCTTTCCTTCGATCCTAAAAATGATTATTCGATTCCATACTTCTGGGGGACTGTTGGGATTGTTTACAATACCACAATGGTAGAAGACGCGCCAGAACATTGGGATGACCTCTGGAAGAAAGAGTTTCGCAATGATATCCTCTTGGTGGATGGTGCTCGTGAGATAATGGGCTTAGGACTTAATAGTTTTGGCTATAGCCTTAATAGTAAGGGTAAGGTTGAGTTGGCTGTTGTAGAAGCTAAACTTAATAATCTGACACCAAATGTCAAGGCAATTGTTGGAGATGAACTGAAGCATTACATGATTCAAGGCGATGCTGCTGTTGGTGTTTCTTTCTCAGGCGAGGCTAGCGAAATGCTGGATGGCAATGAGGACTTATTTTATGTAGTCCCAAGTGAAGGTTCTAACCTTTGGTTTGACAATATCGTCATTCCACGAACTGCTAAACATACCGAAGAAGCTTATGTCTTTATCAATTTCATGTTAAAACCGGAAAATGCTGCGCAAAATGCTGAATATATCGGATATGCCACGCCAAATACGGTGGCTAAGGAGCTTTTACCTGAAGAGATTACATCTGATAAAGCTTTTTATCCCGATCGTGAAACCATTGAAAATCTTGAAGTCTATGATAACCTTGGCGCTGAATATCTAGGAATCTACAATGACCTCTATTTGCAGTTCAAAATGTATCGAAAATAGAGTCACTTACCCGATGATATGATGCATCTTTCAGGAAAATTCGTCACGGACTTAAAATCAATTTAAAATAAAATTGCTTACTGTCAATTTACTTGTTCTTAACAAACTGTAACAATGACTAGTAGGTATTGCGGGAGTGAGACCAGCAGCTTTTTATAAAAAGCTTGGTCTTACTCCTATTTTCGAAAAGGAGATGAAAAAGTTGGAAAACCATCGTAAAGAAGTAAAATTTATTCATCAATCCATTTTACTGTCTGTCTTACGGGGAATATTAGTTGGGATAATTGCGGGATTTGTGGTTGTCTTTTTTCGATTATCTATCGAATTTCTCTTTGGGTGGATGGAAATATTTTTCCATGCCGCTCATGAAAATTCTGAGTACCTATTACTGATTTTAGTGATTTACTTACTAACTGCCATTGTTGTTGGTTATTTGGTCAAGGGAGACGAAGATGTCAAAGGATCAGGGATTCCGCAGGTTGAAGCAGAGCTAAAGGGGCTGATGCACCTCAATTGGTGGTCTGTTTTATGGCGTAAATTTATTGGTAGTGTTTTGTCCATTGCTTCTGGTCTGATGTTGGGCCGTGAAGGTCCTAGTATCCAACTCGGTGCTGTGGCAGGTAAGGGGGTTGCCAAATGGCTAAAAACCAGCGAAATGGAGAAACGGAGTTTGATTGCTAGTGGTGCAGCCGCTGGTCTAGCAGCCGCTTTTAATGCTCCTATTGCAGGTTTGCTCTTTATTGTAGAAGAAGTCTATCATCAATTTTCTCGTTTGGTTTGGGTGTCAGCTCTTGCTGCTAGCATTACTGCCAATTTTATTTCTCTTAATATTTTTGGTTTAACGCCTGTTTTAGATATGCCAGATCGGTTGCCGATGCTAGATTTAAAACGCTATTGGGGCTATATTTTATTTGGAATTGTCCTTGGTTTGGCAGGTTTTGCTTATGAAAAAGTTATTCTAAATATGTCGGTTTTCTATGGTTTTATCGGAAAAATATTTCATTTAAAACCGCACTATTACAGTTTATTCGCCTTTCTTTGTATTTTACCGATTGGATATTTCTGGCCTGAATTGCTGGGAGGCGGACATCATTTGATTTTGGAAATGCCTAGCCAACTGCCTGTTATGACGACTTTGCTTCTCTATCTTATGATTCGTTTTGTATGGAGCATGATTTCTTATGGAAGTGGTCTTCCTGGTGGCATTTTCTTGCCTATTTTGACTTTGGGAAGTATTTTAGGTATGCTCCTTGGACGACTGGCATTCGATATAGGTTTCATTGGTCAAGATGAAATGATTCTATTCATCATTCTAGGGATGGCTGGCTTTTTCTCGGCAATTTCAAAAGCTCCGCTAACTGCCATGATTTTGGTGACAGAGATGGTTGGAGATCTCACCCAGCTCATGGTTATCGGTCTAGTTGCTTTGACCTCCTATGTAGTCATGGACTTGCTCAAGGGTGCGCCTGTTTATGAAGCGATGCTGGAGAAATTATTGCCTGAAAAGGTTGAATCAGATAGTCGTGTGACGCTGATTGAAGTAGTAGTGTCTGAACATATCGCCAATAAGACAGTAAGCGAACTTGAATTGCCGCACAATAGTCTCATTACCTCGCAAGTGCATCATGGTAAGAGTCAAGTTGTCAAAGGAAACAACCACTTACATGTGGGGGACAGCATTTACGTGGCAGTTCCCGTATCTGACATTCAAAAAGTTAGAGAAATTTTAGAAGGAACCGAATTATAGCATCTTTTTTAAGATAAAATCTAAATATTAAACGAATGTTCTATTGGTGAAACCAAAAAGACAAGCAAATGTTTTTATTAGAAACAGATGTTTGTTTTTTTTTACAAAAACATATATTAAAAACCGAATTATATATCTATTTATTATTAAAATATTGACAAAAAACAAACAATAGGGTAAAATGAATTAAGGAAACACGTCGCTCGTGACGCGATGAAGTGCAAATCCTGTATTTCATAGGTAGGTCAGCACCCCTAAAGGAGAAAAAGACAAATGTTTAATGAAGTACCCGTTTTTGATTATGAAGACATTCAATTGGTTCCAAATAAATGTATCATCAGTAGCCGTTCAGAGGCCGATACCAGTATTCAATTTGGAAAACACATTTTCAAATTACCTGTTGTGCCCGCAAACATGCAGACTATTATTGATAAAGATGTGGCGGAACAGTTAGCGAGCAGTGGTTATTTTTATATTATGCACCGGTTTGATGAAGCAGGTCGTATTCCATTTATCAGACGCATGCATGAAAAAGGATTGATTGCCCTGACTACATTACCATTGATATCGCTCATGGTCATGCAGATTCAGTCATTCGGATGATTCAACATATCAAGGCTGAATTGCCAGAGACATTTGTCATTGCCGGAAACGTTGGTACACCAGAGGCGGTTCGTGAGCTGGAAAATGCTGGCGCAGATGCGACTAAAGTTGGAATCGGTCCTGGGAAAGTCTGTATCACTAAGGTGAAAACTGGATTTGGTACAGGTGGTTGGCAATTAGCGGCCCTTCGTTGGTGTGCCAAAGCAGCTCGTAAGCCAATTATTGCAGACGGAGGAATTCGTACACACGGTGATATTGCCAAGTCTATCCGTTTTGGAGCTAGTATGGTCATGATTGGTTCGCTTTTTGCAGGTCATATCGAAAGTCCAGGAAAAACCATTGAAGCAGATGGCGAGCAGTTCAAAGAATATTTCGGTTCTGCATCTGAGTACCAAAAGGGAGAGCACAAAAACGTCGAAGGTAAGAAAATTCTCCTTCCAGCAAAAGGTCATTTGCAAGATACATTAACCGAAATGGAGCAAGACTTGCAATCCTCTATTTCGTATGCTGGTGGTCGTGACTTGCAGAGTTTGACACGTGTGGATTATGTAATTGTGAAAAATTCCATTTGGAATGGGGACTCTATCTAATAGTCTGGTAAAAAAGGCTTGCTTTTGCAGGTCTTTTTTACCAAGATAAGAGTGAAGAGGCTGATGTTACAGTTCTTTTTTATGACAGAAACGAAGTAAAGAGTGAAGGAAAATGTACCAAACACAAACAACCAAGGAGAAAATATGTTTGTTTTTCAAACTATTTTTTCCGATATTGATTTATCAATTTGCTAACTTTTCAGCAACCTTCATTGATACCATGATGACGGGCCAATACAACACAACAGACTTAGCTGGAGTTTCCATGGGCAGTAGCTTGTGGAACCCATTCTTTTACTTATTGACTGGAATTGTGTCGGCACTAGTTCCAATTGTCGGTCATCATTTGGGAAGAGATAAAAAGGAAAATATTCGAGCAGAATTACATCATTTTGTTTATTTGGCTCTGATGTTGGTGGGAGTTCTCTTTATACTGGTGTTTTGCGGTGCTATTCCTGCTTTAGCTATCTTTGGTTTGGAGCCACATGTTCTAGAGGTTGGTCAAGCCTATTTGCGACTGATGACGATAGGAATTCTGCCTTTGTTGTTATTCAGTGTTTTTCGTTCCTTTTTCAATGCAACTATGTTTTGATTTATGGGAAATTCGGTTTTCCTCGAATGGGGGGAGCAGGGGCAGGGCTAGGAACGTCTTTGTCTTATTGGTTGCTTCTCTTAGTGGTTGTGGGTGTGATGTTACTTCATCCCAAAATCCGTTCCTATCAAATTTGGCAGCCGACGACTTTTCGTCTGGAGTTATTGACAGAAGCTTTGCGCTTAGGTTTGCCAATTGGTTTACAGATTTTTGCTGAAGTAGCGATTTTTGCTGTAGTGGGACTTTTGATGTCCAAGTTCTCCTCTCAGGTTATTGCTGCCCATCAATCCGCCATGAACTTTACCACCTTGCTCTATGTCTTTCCTCTCAGTATTTCAACGACCATGCCTATTACCATCGCTTATGAAGTGGGGGCTAAGCGCTACAAGGATGCACGTGAATCATTCGGAGTGAGGTTGCCTCCCTCTATGGTAGTGATCCCGATTTTATTTCTTTGACATCACGTTTCTTAGTCTTTGCCTTCTTTTTCCAGCTAGCAGATACTTATGCGGTACCACTTCAAGGAATTTTGCGGGGCTACAAGGATACAACCATGCCCTTTATTATCGGTGTCAGCTCCTATTGGTCTATTGCTCTGCCATTGGCTTTAGCTTTAGATTGGTTAACCCCATTAGGGCCGGTAGCTTACTGGATTGGATTGACGACGGGAATTTTTGTTTGTGGCTTAATGCTGCACATACGCTTGCTCAAAATTTTAAAACAGTTTTAGAAGCAAATGTCATTTATTCATAAAAATATGTAAAATATGCTATACTAGCATCATTGAAGTGCATGATAGCATATTTTTATCACTAAAGTGGTTTGGAACAATTTTTGTCCCAAACCCTTTCTTATCTGTGCTAATTAGTACGAAGGAGGAACTATGAATCTGATTTGGTCTTATCTGAAAACCAAGCCTAAGTGGTTATTGCTAGACTTGATTGGTGGATTTTTCTTTGTTGTTGTCAATCTAGGTATGCCAACAATTTTGGCAAAAATGATTGATGAGGGTATTACAAAAAATAATCCCCAACGGCTCAATTTCTGGGCCTTGATGATGTTGCTTATTATTCTTTTGGGAATTTTAGGACGGATTGTCTTATCCTATGCATCTAGTAAGCTGACTACCACCATGATTAAAGAAATGCGTGGGGATATGTATCATAAGTTGCAGGGCTATTCGCATCATGAATTTGAAAAGATTGGGGTATCATCGCTTGTGACCCGTATGACCAGTGATGCCTATGTTCTGATGCAATTTGCTGAAATGTCATTGCGTTTAGGAATTGTGACTCCGCTCATGATGATTTTTTCTGTGATCATGATTTTAATGACTAGCCCCTCTCTTGCTTGGATCGTGGCGGTTTCTATGCCATTTTTGGTTGTTGTTGTGCTGTATGTAGCGGCCAAAACTCGTCCGCTGTCAGAGAGACAGCAGAAAACATTAGACCATATCAATCAATATGTTCGCGAGAATCTTATGGGGTTACGGGTTATACGTGCCTTTGCGCGTGAGGATTTTCAAGAGGAGCGCTTTGCTGAAAAAAAATGAAGACTACACAAACATTTCAAAAGGTCTTTTCTATTGTTTGGTTTGCCTTGGATCCATTGGCTAAATCTCAATTACAAGTTGGTGACTTGGTTGCTTTATCGAATATAGCTTTCACGCGCTTTTTTAATTCTTGATATTTGCTAATCTCTTTACCATGTACCCGCGCATGGCAGTCTCTAGCAGTCGGATTCAGGAAGTCATGGACACGCCTATTTCTATCAATCCGAATGAAGATGGTATTACTGAGACAGACAGTAAGGGGTACCTGGAGTTTGATAATGTGACCTTTGCCTATCCAGGCGAGACAGAGAGTCCTGTTCTCCATAATATTTCCTTTAAAACAAAACCTGAGGAAACGATTGCCTTTGTTGGCTCAACGGGTTCAGGAAAATCCTCTTTGGTTAATTTGATTCCGCGTTTCTTTGATGTAACCTTAGGACGGATTTTGGTTGACGGAGTAGATGTCAGAGACTATAATCTAAAAGCTCTTCGCCGCAAGATTGGCTTTATTCCACAAAAAGCTCTGCTATTTACCGGAACCATCCAAGAAAACCTTCAGTATGGTAAGGCTGATGCGACTATACCAGAATTGGACCAAGCGACAGAAGTAGCGCAGGCTAAAGAATTCATTGCTAGCCGAGAAGAGGGTTACGCAACCCATCTGGCTGAGGGTGCAAGCAACTTATCGGGTGGTCAAAAACAACGCTTGTCCATTGCACGTGCGGTTGTCAAGACTCCTGATATCTATATTTTTGATGATTCTTTCTCTGCACTGGACTACAAGACGGATGCCGTTTTACGTCGTCGTCTCAAAGAAGTGACCAGAAATGCGATGGTCCTTATCGTAGCGCAGCGTGTTAGAACGATTATGGATGCGGACCAGATCGTCGTCTTAGACCAAGGGGAAATTGTCGGACGTGGTACTCATGCTGAGTTGGTGGAAAGCAATGACATTTATCGTGAAATTGCCAATTCTCAGCTCAATAATCAGAGTCTAACAGAAGGAGAATAGTTGTGAAAGAAAAAATGTCTTTTTACGCTTGTGGACTTATCTCAAGCACTATAAACTGTCTCTCTTTTTAGCTATTTTCCTAAAGATCGTGTCAAGTGTCATGAATGTTCTGGAACCTTTTGTACTTGGTTTGGTCATTACGGAATTGACTAGCAATCTTTTGGATATGGCAAAAGGTGTAGAAGGAGCTGGTATCAATACAGGCTATATTTTCTGGGTTTTGCTAATTTATGCTGTGCGTGCCCTTTTCTATGAAATCGGTGCCTATGGTTCTAACTATTTTATGACGCGCACTGTGCAACATTCCATTCGTGATTTGCGCAATGATATGAGTCAAAAAATCAATCATATCCCTATTTCTTATTTTGATAAGCACCAGTTCGGGGATATGCTAGGACGATTTACTAATGATGTGGAGACTGTGTCGAACGCCTTGCAACAATCATTCTTACAGATCATCAATGCCATTCTCAGCTTGGTTTTGGTCATTGCTATGGTCTTGATTTTGAATGCTAAACTTGCTTTGGTTGTCTTGTTAAGTATGCCTATTACCTACTTTAGTGCACAGGCTATTCTTAAAAAATCTCAGCCCTATTTCAAACGTCAAGCCAATGTTCTGGGGAAGATGAATGGATTTGTCCAAGAGAATTTGACTGGTTTTAATGTCTTAAAATTATATGGTCGCGAGGAAATGTCAGCCAAAGAATTTGTCAACATTACGGATGAACTTCAAGATGTTGGTTTCAAAGCTAGTTTTGTGTCGGGAATTATGATGCCAATCTTGCACGGAATTTCTGATTTTACCTATCTTTTGATAGCTTTTCTAGGAGCCCTGCAAGTCATGGCGGGTAAAATGACTATCGGGAATGTCCAAGTCTTTGTTCAGTACGTTTTCCAAATTGGTCAACCCATTCAGACCTTGACTCAGCTAGCGGGAATTTTACAAAGCGCCAAGTCCTCTTTGGAACGCATCTTCCAAGTGTTGGATGAAACAGAAGAAGCTGCTAATGTGACAGAAACACTGGATAAGGATTTGACAGGTCAGGTTAGTTTTAACCATGTTGATTTCCAATATATCGAAGGTAAGCCACTCATTCGCGACTTCAATTTGGATGTTGAGCCTGTCTGGTCAGATGATTGCCGTTGTTGGTCCAACTGGAGCTGGCAAGACGACACTGATTAATCTTCTCATGCGTTTTTACGACGTGACCAGTGGGTCTATTACTGTAGATGGTCATGATATTCGTAATCTTTCTCGCCAAGAATACCGCAAGCAATTTGGCATGGTTTTGCAAGATGCTTGGCTCTACGAAGGAACGATCAAGGAAAATCTTCGTTTTGGAAATCTAGATGCAACGGAACGGACCAAGAAATCGTCGATGCTGCCAAAGCTGCCAATGTAGACCATTTTATCCGCACACTTCCAGGTGGTTACAATATGGAAATGAACCAAGAGTCTAGCAATGTTTCGTTAGGACAAAAGCAGCTATTGACGATTGCGCGTGCGCTCTTGGCTGATCCCAAAATCTTGATTTTAGATGAGGCAATTTCCTCTGTTGACACTCGTTTGGAATTATTGATTCAAAAAGCTATGAAACGTCTCATGCAGGGACGAACGAGCTTTGTGATTGCCCACCGTTTGTGTTTGTCCACCATTCAAGAGGCCGATAAAATTCTGGTCTTAAAAGATGGACAAATTATCGAACAAGGAAATCATGAAACTTTACTGGCCGATAAAGGTTTCTACCATGATCTCTATATGAGCTAATTTAGTTCACAAGAAGTATAAAGAAATCCTCCCTACAAAATGTAGTGGAGGATTTTTCTTAATCTATTTGCGTTTCATTTCATCTTCTGTATCTTTTGTTCTTCTGTGCGCCCTTCAAATAAATCAATTTTTACAAATGGCATACTATTCTCCCTTGAAATTTTTCTTTGTTATATCATAAATCCGCTTTCACATACCTTTATATAGTGCTATAATGAAGAGAAGGAGGGATATTCACTATGCTGATTTATCTATTCATTGTCTTGTTGGCAACGACTGTGGGAGCCGTGACCGGCCTTGGTGGTGGTGTCATTATTAAGCCTTTATTTGATATGATTGGACAAGATACACCGAGTGCTATCGGATTTTACTCGTCGGTAGTGGTTTTTACCATGTGTTTAGTGGCCATTTACAAGCAGTACAAAAAAGGCTTTTCTTTCGATCTTAAAATGCTTCTGTCCGTTTCAATTGGTTCCGTCATTGGTGGATTATTGGGCGGAGAAATTTTTTCACTAGCTACTCGTTCATTTTCAGTTAGCCAAGTGAAAGTGATTCAGGCCAGTTTGCTCTTACTCACTTTAGTGACCATTGTTCTATATACAATTAACAAAGAAAAAATTGCAACTCTTCATACAAAAAATTTATTCGTCATCTTTGCCTTGGGATTATTCCTCGGGACCATTTCAGTTTTTTTAGGCATTGGAGGAGGCCCTCTCAATGTAGCTCTTCTCATGTATCTCTTTTCTTTTTCCATTCGAGATGCAGCAGTCTATTCTATTGCGACTATCTTTTTTTCTCAATTCTCCAATCTCAGCTCTGCTATTTTAACAAAAGAATCCCTAGCCTATAATCTAGGGATGTTACCCTACTTGATGGTGGTGGCCATTATTGGAGGCTACTTGGGAACCCTGCTTAATCAACGTTTGTCTGAAAAGAATATTGAGCGTTTTTATATGACTTTGATGGTGCTGTTGATGATTGTGTCTATTTACAATATTGCTAGTAACTTATAGGAGACAACTCATGAAAAAACCAAATATTATACTTATTTTTGCAGACGACTTGGGGATAGGAGATGTGTCTGTCTTTAATCCTCAATCCAAAATCAAAACAGAGTCTCTAGAACAACGCTTGGCAAAACAGGGGATGTTTTTTACAGATTCCTATGCTACATCGGCCCTTTGTACACCATCACGCTATGGGATTTAATGGCATTTGAACTTAGACTGGGTCTTAAAACCTGAGAAAGATTATACTCGTTTTGGGCTCAATCCTGATCATTTTGAAGAGCCAGTTCACCAAGTAGGACGTGATCACTTTTTTGACCATTCAGAAAAGAAGAATTGGGCAGCTATTGAAGGATTAGATATTGATTACAGTCAGCCAATTACCTATGGTCCGCTACAAATGGGGTTTGATTGCTTCTTTGGGACTTCGGCTTCGTTGGATCAGCCACCATATGTTTATACCGAAAATGATCGAGTCTTGGAGGAGCCAACAGTCATTTCAGGTCGTTTCCAGATTGATCGTACAGGTGGTCATCAGCAACGGACTTGGCAGGTAGGACCTGCAGCGCCAGAATTCAGCAATAAGCAGATACCTATTGATATGCAGCGCAAGGTCTTGGAGTTAATGGATGATTATAGTCAAGAGGATCAGCCATTTTTTATCTATTACCCTATGCATTTGGTGCATGGTCCCTTGCTTCCTGCGGATGAGTTCAAAGGAAAGTCTGGTATCGGTGTTTACGGAGATTTCGTGCTCCAGATGGATGCCTATGTCAGACAAATTATGGATAGTCTTAAAGAAAAAGGACTGGACCAAGATACCTTGTTGATCTTTACGAGTGATAATGGTGTATCAGGAGTATCAGACATTGAAGTTCTAGATGCTCTAGGACACGACACGATTCGAGTGCCATTTATCGCGGTTCCAAGTCTGATATTTGGGAAGGCGGCCATCGAGAGCCAAACATTATTTCCTATCCACCTGTGATTGAACCAAACAGCCAGTCCAACCACATGGTGTCGCATTCGGATATTTATCGAACCATTGCCGATTTGCTGGAGGTAGATTTATCAGATACGGAAGCAGAAGATTCGGTTTCCAACCTTCCATTATGGCAGGGAATGGTGGCTTTTCTATTCGTCGTGGTTTTTGGAAATTAACCTTCGTTCGCTACGGTCGGGGCATGAAGGTTCGCCTGCGTAAGGCACAAGGTTTGGATATCTCTGATGATTATCAAGCCTATGAGCTTTATGATTTACGTGATGACATCAGTGAGACGCATAACGTGATCGACCAACATCCAGAAATTGTTGCAGAATTGAGCAAGTCCTTAGCAGACTACATCAAAAATGGACGATCAACACCTGGACAACCTCAATCAAATGAACCACTCCGCTATGCCAAGTGGCCACAAATAAACTTTATGGAGGGGATTGATGACAAGTAATGAAGAAATGATACTCATCAAAGGCGGTCGTTTTCTGATGGGAACCAATGACCACCTAGGCTTTCAAGATGATTTGGAAGGTCCCACGACAGAGGTCCACGTGGCTGATTTTTATATGGATAAAACAACAGTCACCAATCGTGATTTTTTAACATTTTTTCAAGACACAGGTTATGTGACAGACGCAGAGCGTTTTGGTTTTTCCTATGTTTTTCACTTACTCTTGTCAGATGAGCAAAAAAAAGCTAGGCTGGCAGCTGGTTCAACCTGGTGGTATGAAGTCGCAGATGCTTCTTGGCGCATGCCTGAAGGTCCAGGATCTTCCATTGCTGAGTGTATGGACCATCCAGTCGTCCACGTTTCTTATCATGATGCTTACCACTACGCCAAATGGGCTGGAAAACGATTACCGCTCGAAAGCGAATGGGAATATGCCTGTCGTGGCGGAAAAGAAGGTCTAATTTTCCCATGGGGAATAGCGCTGATGACGGTTTTATCGGGACCGCACCAGCAAAATGGTACGAACCAAATGGCTATGGACTCTATCAAATGATTGAGAATGTCTGGGAATGGTGTCTCAACTCTGGACGAATTCCTTTGCAAGAATTTGCGACGAAAAGCTCACAAGAATTTATCCAAGAAAGTCAGGAAATAATACCTTCCCATGCGGATAGCTTACGTGCACTACGCGAGGGGGTCTATCTGTGTCATATTTCTTCCTGTGCACGCTATCGCAATGCAGGACGTAATAGTAACACTGCACTTTCCTCAACAAGCAATACAGGATTTCGCTGTGTGCGAGATGTCAACTAGTCTTTCCATGCTTTGCTATTTGTGGTAAAATGAAATGAATATCTACGAAGGAAGGCTGACATGGCTCAATTTTATTTTAAATATGGTTCGATGAATTCTGGCAAAACCATTGAGATTTTGAAAGTGGCGCACAATTACGAAGAGCAGGGGAAAAATGTGGTGATTATGACCTCTGCTATTGATACGCGTGCAGGAGTGGGCGTTGTAGCGAGTCGAATTGGGATGCAACGCGAAGCCATTGCTATCGAAGATGACACGGATGTCTATGCTCTTATTGAAAAGATGGATCCCAAACCTTATTGTATTTTGATTGATGAAGCGCAATTTTTGACCAAGAAGCATGTATATGATTTTGCCCGAGTGGTTGATGATTTAGATGTTCCTGTCATGGCATTTGGCTTAAAAAATGATTTCCGGAATGAGCTTTTTGAAGGTTCAAAATATCTTCTTCTGTTGGCGGACAAAATTGATGAAATCAAAACTATTTGCCAATTTTGCTCTAAAAAAGCGACTATGGTCTTGCGGACAGTGGATGGAAAACCTGTTTACGAAGGGGAACAAATCCAAATTGGCGGTAATGAAACCTATATTCCGGTTTGTCGTAAGCATTATTTTCGTCCTGAAATCTAAGAGAGCTGTGCTCTTTGAGAATATGGATAAGCTAAATTTTCAAATACAAAATTATACAGTTCTGTGGATACAAATGTAATAAAATAATTTATTTTCTTAACCAAGAGAGCGTATGCGAGAAAGACTCAGTAGAGCGCCGTGATGAAAGTGCTTGAAACAGGGACGTTTCAAGCATTCGGAAACTTTGAGACCTAGTCTCAAAGTTTAGGTATGGAATTCTGAAAGAAGTCGCTACCGTCCGTCATCACCTGAGGTACTATCGAAAAGAAGATTTAGTCTTCAATCTAAGAGAGCTTGCCTCTCTTTTTTTGAGGTTAAATTCCTACCCAAGTCCTCAATCTCTCAAAATTTTATGGTATAATAGACTGTAAGTTTTATTACAGTATGAGGAAAAATTTTTATGAATATTTATGATCAATTACAAGCGGTAGAAGACCGCTATGAAGAGTTGGGAGAATCGCTTTCAGACCCAGCTGTCGTCTCGGATACCAAGCGCTTTATGGAATTGTCCAAAGAAGAAGCAAGCACACGTGACACCGTCGCAGCTTATCGTGAGTACAAGCAAGTCATCCAAAACATCTCGGACTCAGAAGAGATGATTAAGGATGCTGGTGGCGATCCAGAATTGGAAGAAATGGCTAAGGAAGAGCTCAAAGAGTCTAAGGCTGCCAAGGAAGAATATGAAGAAAAACTCAAAATCCTTCTCTTACCCAAAGACCCTAACGATGGTAAAAATATCATCTTGGAAATACGCGGAGCTGCTGGTGGTGATGAGGCTGCGCTCTTTGCGGGTGATCTTTTGACCATGTATCAAAAATTTGCCGAAGGACAAGGCTGGCGGTTTGAAGTGATGGAGGCTTCTTACAACGGTGTTGGTGGTATCAAAGAAGTTGTTGCTATGGTATCAGGACAATCCGTTTATTCTAAACTCAAATATGAGTCTGGTGCTCACCGTGTACAACGTGTTCCAGTGACTGAAAGCCAAGGTCGTGTTCATACTTCTACAGCGACAGTGCTGATCATGCCAGAAGTAGAAGAGGTAGAATACGATATTGATCCTAAAGATCTTCGTTTGGATATCTACCATGCGTCTGGTGCAGGTGGACAGAACGTCAATAAAGTTGCGACAGCCGTTCGCATCGTCCACTTGCCGACCAATATCAAGGTTGAAATGCAGGAAGAACGTACCCAGCAGAAAAACCGCGATAAAGCTATGAAAATTATCCGTGCACGTGTCGCCGACCACTTTGCACAAATTGCTCAAGATGAGCAGGACGCAGAGCGTAAATCAACCATCGGTACAGGGGACCGCTCAGAGCGTATCCGTACCTATAACTTCCCGCAAAACCGCGTGACGGATCACCGCATCGGATTGACTCTTCAAAAATTGGACACCATTTTGGCTGGAAAATTAGATGAAGTAGTGGATGCCTTGGTGCTCTATGACCAAGCGCAAAAATTAGAAAAGCTCAATAACTAATGACAACATACGGACAAGTCGTCTCAGAACTGGCTGGAAAATTAGAACAAATAGGAGAGGAAAATCAAGCCCTCTCTTATGTTTTTAAGGAGTTAAAAGGCTGGACGACGACAGATTTTATTTTGCATTTGCGTGAATCTATCTCACAAGAGGATTTTGCTTTGCTGACTCAGATTTATGAGCAACTTGCTCAGTATATTCCGGCTCAGCATATCATGGGAAGCGCCTATTTTATGGACTTGAAGCTCAAGGTCAATCAGCACGTCCTCATTCCTCGCCCTGAGACGGAGGAGTTGGTGGAGCTCATTCTTTCAGAAAATAGCAGAGCGGATTTGCGGATTTTAGATATGGGTACAGGGAGCGGCGCCATCGCTATTGCATTGAAGCAAGCCCGACCCGACTGGTCTGTGACTGCAGTAGATATCTCACAAGAAGCACTAGCTATTGCCTCGGAAAATGCAGCAGCAGATCATGTTGACATTGAGTTTATCCTGTCTGACGTCTATGAAAATGTGCAGGAGAACTTTGATATTATCGTGTCTAACCCACCCTATATCGCCTATGAGGATGTTCACGAAGTAGGAAAAAATGTCTACGAGTATGAACCTCACAGTGCTCTTTTTGCAGATGAAAATGGTTTAGCGATTTATCGAAAAATATTGGTAGGTTCGGCGAATGTTTTAAGGCAAGATGGCAAAATTTATTTTGAAATTGGTTATAAGCAAGGGCAGGATATTTTGGCGTTAGCAAATCAGTATCTACCGCAATATGAGGCGCGTGTCGTACAAGATATCTACAAAAAAGATCGGATGGTGATTTTAGATGGAAATAAGTAAAATCCGAACAATCATTGAAGAGGGTGATGCAGTCATTCTGCCGACTGAAACGGTCTATGGTCTCTTTGCTCAAGCCTTGAATGAAGAGGCAGTTGATCAGGTATACCAGATAAAGCAGCGTCCACGAGATAAAGCAATGAATTTAAATGTAGCTAGTTTAAATGATATTCTGAAATACAGTCAAAATCCACCCATTTTTCTGGAAAAATTGTATAATAGATTTATGCCAGGTTCCTTAACGATTATCCTGAAATCAAACGGAAATGTTCCGTTTTGGATAAATTCTGGCTTGGAGACTGTTGGCTTTCGGATACCCAATCATCCGAAAACATTACAAATCATTGCTGAAACAGGTCCTTTAATCGGACCCTCCGCAAATATTTCTGGGAATGGAAGCGGACAAGTATTTTCTAAAATTGAGACTACCTTTGGATTTCAAATTTCTGGCATAGAGGATGATGCAGCTATTTCTGGCTTGGATTCCACTATTTTGGATTTATCTGGAGAACAGGCTCGTATTTTGCGACAAGGCGCTGTCACAAAAGCAGAGCTGCAAACTGCTATCCCAGAGATGAAATTTGAGGAGGTATAAATGATTAGACCTTTACAGTTAACGGATGCAGAGTTCTTGCAAGAAATTAATGAAATTGCGCTTGGTTATGCCTTTCCTCTGGAGGCTACCAAGTCGCAATTGGTAAGATTACTTGCTGACGATCATCATTTTTTAAAAGCATTTGTTGATGTTGATAGGAAACGTTTAGTGGCTTACGTACATGCGGAGCGTTATGAATCTTTGTATTCAGAGGCTAGATTTAATGTTTTGGCATTGGCTGTTCATCCTGATTTTCAGGGACGACAAATCGGTCAAAAACTCATGCAGGCTTTGGAAGATGAAGCGAGAGCACGACATCTGAGCTTTGTCCGCCTCAATTCGGGATCCAATCGGGAAGAAGCGCATGCTTTCTATAAAAAGATTGGGTATATCGACGATAAATTGCAAGTTCGTTTTTTAAAGGAACTTTGGTACCCCATCCTCAAAAAGGATTCACTCATAGCATAAAGGAGACATCATGATTTTTGATAAAGAAGACTACAAAGCATACGACGCGGAATTGTGGAACGCCATCTCTGCTGAAGAAAAACGCCAACAAAATAATATTGAATTGATTGCCTCTGAAAATGTGGTATCTAATGCCGTTATGGCAGCGCAAGGGTCTATTTTGACCAATAAATATGCTGAAGGTTATCCAGGACGTCGTTACTATGGTGGAACAGAGGTCGTGGATGTCATTGAAAACTTGGCCATTGATCGTGCCAAGGAAATTTTTGGTGCACAGTTTGCCAATGTTCAAGCACATTCTGGTAGTCAAGCCAATGCAGCAACCTATATGGCTTTGATTGAGCCAGGTGATACTGTATTGGGGATGGACTTGTCAGCTGGTGGCCACTTGACTCACGGAGCTTCTGTTAATTTTTCAGGGAAGACCTACAACTTTGTTGCTTATGGAGTGGACAAAGAAACAGAAACTTTGGATTACGATGCTATTTTGGCACGAGCTCAAGAAGTGCAACCAAAGCTGATTGTAGCAGGAGCGTCAGCCTACTCACGCATCATTGATTTTGCTAAATTCCGTGAAATTGCTGATAGCGTTGGTGCTAAACTCATGGTTGATATGGCACATATCGCTGGTCTTGTTGCAGCTGGTCTTCACCCAAATCCAGTTCCTTATGCGGATGTGGTCACATCAACTACCCATAAAACTCTTCGAGGACCACGTGGCGGTTTGATCTTGACTAACAATGAAGAACTAGCTAAGAAAATCAACTCTGCTGTCTTCCCTGGATTGCAAGGTGGACCACTTGAGCATGTCATTGCAGCAAAGGCTGTAGCCTTCAAGGAAAACTTGGATCCAGCTTTTAAAGAATACGCTCAAAATATCATTACCAACTGTAAAGCTATGGCGGACGTCTTTGAAGAGCACGATAAGTTCCGAGTCATTTCAGGTGGGACAGACAACCACGTCTTCCTTGTTGATGTGACAAAAGTGATTGAAAACGGGAAAGAAGCGCAACAACTTCTTGATGAAGTACACATTACGCTCAATAAAAACTCAATTCCATTTGAGACACTTTCGCCATTTAAAACCTCTGGTATCCGTATCGGTACAGCTGCCGTAACAGCTCGTGGTTTTGGTGTGGAAGAATGTCGCAAAGTAGCAAAATTGATTATCAAAACTTTAGAAAATGCGAGTGATCCTGCTGTCTTGGAGCAAGTACGTAAAGAAGTGACTGCTTTAACAGACCAGCTCCCACTCTATGAAAATTAAGCATGGATATTTACATAAAAGAAGCCATTATTCACCAATTTAGCCCAGATGATACGGAGCTATTCCTTGCGGATAGTCTCCTCGTCATCAGCCCTAAAATCGAAGAATATCTTCGTAAGAAAATTGAACGAGTCTATTCCGACGAAGCCAAAACAGGTCGATTTACAGCCGAGAATACTTTTTTGGAAAACATCTCAGATGACCTTATGACTACCTCATACCAGATTGTCAAAGCTTGGCACGAAGAGTTTTCTGTGTCTGAGAATCAAAAAACCAACGATCTCATTTTTGTGCGCTTTGAAAAAAATGGTGTAGAGCATTTAGTTTTCTTACGTATTTCTTTGCGGGAAAATTTGGTGCACAATGGCAGCGAAAGCGACCGTCCCCTTCAAACAACGCAAAATAATTTACCCAGTGCTGGTTCAGCTCCCGATGAAGCTCTTATCATCAACTTGACTACTTACGATTATCTTTTGATTGAAAAGCGAATCAAGTATAATGGAGCTTTTCTAAATTATTTCTCGGATAATCTCTTGCAAGTAACGCCTACCATTTCTGCTAAAAAATCTATCAAGGAAGTGGAAAAAACGGCACAAAAAATTGCGGAAAACTTTAATCGTGATGATTTTCAATTTCAGACAAAAGTCAAGTCCGCTATTTTTTCCAATTTGGAAGAAGACAATGAGATTTCTCCTGAAAAACTAGCTGACCAACTCTTTGAAGATAATTTGACAGCACGTCTGAGCTTCGTTGACGAACTTAAAGAAGTTATTCCGGACAAGATTTCATTTACTGAGATCGACGCTAGTCGCCAGCTTAAGAAATTCGAAAATCAGAAACTGTCTTTATCTAACGGAATTGAGCTGATTGTGCCAAATAATGTTTATGAAGATGCAGAATCTGTTGAGTTTATCCAAAATGAGAACGGAACTTATTCTATTCTCATTAAAAATATAGAAGATATAAAAAATAAATGAAAAAATTAACAAGAAGGCTTTTCAGCAGGTGATGACCTATGAACCTGTAGTAGAAGAAGTGCTGGCTGAAAATGACAATACAGCCAATAAAGAGCTGATACTGGCTATGATTTACACAGAAACAAAAGGTGAACAAGTAGACGTGATGCAATCTAGCGAGTCTGCTACGGGCTATGTCAACACTATTACTGATAGCAAGGAAAGCATCCATAAGGGAATTGAATTTTTAAGTGAAAACTTAAGACTAGCCGACCAACAAGGAGTTGATGTTTGGACGGCCGTGCAAGCCTACAATTACGGACCAGCCTACATCAAGTATATTGCTCAACATGGTGGGAAAAATACAATTAAGTTAGCTACTGCCTATTCTAAAAATGTCGTTGCCCCGAGCTTAGGGAATGACAGCAGTAAAACCTATACCTACTATCATCCTCTCGCCCTTTTAAATGGTGGGAAACTCTATGTTAATGGCGGAAATATCTATTATTCACGTCAAGTGCATTTTAATCTTTATTTGATAAAAATTATTCATTTTTTCACCCAAGAGTAAAATTCTTGGGTATTTTTCTAGAAAATTTTCGAATAGTATAGTTGAAGATGGTATAATGGTTTCAATTAAACTTATAGCAAGGAGTGGATAATATGAATAGAAATGTTGTGATCACTGGTGCAACAAGTGGAATTGGAAAAGCCATCGCCTATGCATTTGCAAAAAATGGTGATAAGTCGTCGTGACAGGACGAAGAGACCACTTACTGAGTCAAATTCAGCATGAATTAGAAACCGAATTTGGAGTAAAGGTCTGGGCTTATGAATTAGACGTGACAAGTCCCAATTCTGTCAAAAAAGTGTGTGAGGCTATTTTCGAAGATGTGAAGCAAGTTCATATCTTGGTCAATAATGCTGGTCTCGCTTTGGGGCTAGATAAATTCTATGAATCTGACATGACTGATGTTGTAACCATGTTAGATACCAACGTTAAAGGTCTCCTCTATATGACTCGTCATGACTCGTCGTTTCTTGCCTCGTATGGTGGAGGAAAATCAAGGTCACATCATTAATATGGGGTCAACGGCAGGGATTTATGCCTATGCAGGAGCTGCAGTGTATGCGGCTACTAAGGCAGCGGTTAAATTCTTGAGCGATGGCATTCGGATTGATACGATTGAAAAAAATATTAAGGTATCCACCATCCAACCAGGCATTGTGGAAACTGATTTTAGTCAGGTACGATTCCACGGGGATAAGGAGCGTGCCGATACGGTCTACAAAATTATATCCAGTATGCTAGCTGTAAAGAAGTGGTCGATGCTGGAAAAGCTCCTATTCATAATGAAGAACAAGGCTATAGTACTGACCTTTACCGAGATGGTGATGGAATCGCCTGCGACATAGAATAATCAGTAATATCATGTTATAAGTGCATACAAATATCCCACCAAGAGAGTTTCTTGGTGGGATATTTGTTGGGGAATTGTACCTTGTTCATCGGTCTTCCGGTTGACGTGGTCGACTTCATTGACGATACGTGTTGATATTTTTTTGAGGACATCCCATGGGAGTTGAGCAAAATCTGCCGTCATTCCGTCAATAGATGTGATAGCACGGATGGCGATAGTGTAATCGTAGGTACGTCCATCACCCATGACACCGACAGAGCGAACACCGGTATTAACTGTGAAATATTGCCATACATCGCGGTCAAGGCCCGCTTTGGCAATTTCTTCACGGAGAATAGCATCGGATTCACGAACTGTTTCTAATTTTTCTTCAGTGATTTCACCCATTACACGGATAGCAAGTCCTGGTCCTGGGAATGGGTGGCGCCACACGACTTCATCAGGCATACCAAGAGCAGTACCTAGCGCTCGAACCTCGTCTTTGAAAAGGGTATTCAGTGGTTCAATCAATTTAAACTGCATATCTTCTGGCAATCCACCGACGTTATGGTGAGATTTGATGGTTTCTGCAGTTTCTGTACCAGACTCGATAATGTCAGTATAAAGTGTTCCTTGGGCAAGGAAATCAACGCCTTTGAGCTTGCTTGCTTCGTCATCAAAGACATAAACAAACTCATTACCGATAATTTTACGTTTCTTCTCTGGGTCATCAACGCCAGCCAATAAATCAAGGAAGCGTTTTGATGCATCTACGCGAATGATATTGAGGCCGAATTTGCCACCTAGCATATCCATTACTTGATCGCCTTCATTTTTACGGAGAAGTCCGTGATCAACGAAGATACAGGTCAATTGATCGCCAATCGCACGCTGGAGAAGGACACCAACAACAGATGAGTCAACGCCACCTGAGAGACCTAAAAGAACTTTTTTATCGCCAACAGTGGCACGGATTTTCTCGATTTCCATATCAATGAAATTATCCATAGACCAATCTTGGCGAGCACCACAAATATTGACTGCAAAGTTTTTTAAGATATCATTTCCGTAGACAGAATGACGTACCTCTGGATGAAATTGAATACCGTAGAAGCTTTTCTCGGTATTTTCAATCGCAGCATAAGGACAATCAACTGAATCACCTACCAAGTGGAAGCCAGCTGGAATTTCAGTGACAGCATCCCCATGGCTCATGAGAACCAATTGCTCCTCGGGTATTCCTGCAAAGAGTTTTGACTCGGTACGAAGGCGAAGGGTAGATTGACCGTACTCGCGATTACCCGCTTGGCCAGCTGGGACTACTTCACCACCTAATTTATGAGTGATAAGCTGCATGCCATAACAAATACCTAGGATTGGAATTCCTAATTCGAAGATTTCTTCATCAATATCAAAGGCATTGTCTGCGTACACTGAGTTTGGACCACCCGAAAGAACGATCCCAATTGGTGCGATTTCACGCAATTCTGCTGCCGTAATTTTGTGATTTTTCAATTCTGAAAATACACCGAACTCACGAATACGACGTGCAATCAATTGATTGTATTGGCTACCGTAATCAAGAACGATGATCTTTTGAAGCTCTTGTTTGATCATTATTTTCCTTTCAAATTCAAAAAAATTTAAAATCTTAGAAATCATTTTATCATAAATGCGAACATTTTGCAGTAAGAATAGTTAAAATTTAACAATTTTGATAAAATAAGAGAATGTTTGTAGAAAGGAAAAATCCATGAAGAGAAAACGAAGGGCAAAGCGCCGAGTTTTTTTAGACCGATTGATTTTCTGATTTTAGGAAGCCTCATTGTCGGTACGATTGTCTTTGTCATAAACGTCACTGATTTACCAACTTTAAAACAGGATATCCAGAGAATCATTCCATTCGCGTGGGCCCAGTCAAAGCCCAAATTTAAAAAAGGACAGAGAGTTGAATTATCTGTTTCAGATAGCAAAACGAAGAAATATAAAAACTGGATTGGGACCGTTAAAGCAATAGATTTTTCTGCCGAAGGAGAACCACACTACCTTTATACTGTCGCCTTTTCAAATGGTGAGAAGGCGACTCAATTGAGAGATAGTGAGCTTCACACACCGACTCCACCTCAATATGCCAAAGAAGAAACGGTTCAACTTACACCAGAAGCTTCAACAAGTCTAGATGGCAATGGCACCGACTTAAGTTTTTATCGTACTTTAACTTTAGCAGTGAAAATTAAAGATATTCATGTCAACACCGCACTTGGCGTTGGCGGCGGATATAATTATGATATTCAATTAGATAAGCTCCTCGTTCCTCATGTAGAAGCAAAAAAATTGTGAAAAACCTATCACATTGATCTCAAAGAAGAGAACACAGCTGCGGAAAATGATGCTATTATCCGCCAATCATTTGATTATGCTAGAAACAATCCACATTCAATTTTGCAATTTACTAGTGGCCATTTCTTGATTGGTAGTCAAACACTTGAGACGGACTATCAGCTTTTACCATCTGATACAGAAATTCTAGGAAATGAGACTACTTTAAAAGTCAGTGGGAAAGTGCGTTGGCTAGGTTTACCTACCGGTCCAGAAGCGACGGATGGTGTGAAAAATTTCCAGATGTCTCATATGATTTTTGAAGCAGAAGATTTGTCAAAAGGTGCCAGTTTTATGATTATGACGAATCATGGGGATGATTGGATGATTCGGCATAATCAATTTATTATGGTACAACCAGCTGGTGGACATGTTTTTGATCTAGGTGGCTTGCAAAATTCACTTTTTGAGGGCAATGCTTTTATTGGATTTGCTCCCGAATTAACGAATAAGATTCCTCTTCCAACAGAGCACGGGCATGATTATTATGCCGAAGCCATTCAATTTGATAGATCTAGTAATAATGGAATTTGGGATGCGAATATCATTAAAGATGTAAATCCTGAGTTCTTTAATGACTATAATCAAGTAGCTTACAACAGCAGTAATATCACTGTTTCGAATAATATTTTTAAAGAATATCGTGATGTCAGTGGCAATATTATCGCTTATGGTCCAAGTATCGGTCAGCATCAGCATTCGTCAGGCGTGACAGACGCTTATATTTACCATAATACCTTCCAGAGTCCCCTGATTTCGCGTTTGAATAGTTCACTTTGGGTATTGCAACCTATCCATTTTAGTCCCAATTCCACCTTTGTATCTGAAAATAATACTATTCAATAAAGCATTGCATTCTACTCTGATAAAATTATGTTACAATAAAGATAAAATTAGATTTATGTAAAAAAGAGGTTATCATGATCCCAGCGTATATAAAGATACACGATCAAATTAAGGATGAAATCGAACAAAAAATTTGGAAAATTGGAGAACGTCTACCAAGTGAACGGGATTTAGCCGACCAATTCGGTGTCAGTAGGATGACCTTGCGCCAAGCTGTTACTTTGTTGGTAGAAGAAGGCGTACTGGAACGAAAAGTTGGCTCAGGAACCTATGTAGCTAGCACGCGTGTTCAGGAGAAGATGCGTGGAACTACTAGTTTTACAGAAATTGTGCGTTCGCAAGGCAAACAGCCTTCTACACGCCTGATTTCCTATCAAAAACGGTTAGCGAGTGAAACGGAAATTCAGTATTTACAGTTAAAGCCCAATGAATATGTGATTCGCATGGAACGAGTTCGTTTTGCTGGTCAGCTTCCTTTAGTTTTTGAGACAGCTTCTATCCCAGAATTCCTTATTCGCCATGCAAAACAGACTGATGTGACGGAGCATTTCTTCAAAACTTTGATGGATAGTGGTTATGAAATTGGGAGGAGTCAGCAGACCATCTATGCTAAAACAGCCAGCGAACGAGTGGCAGACTATCTAGGCATTAAAAAAGGTCATGCTATTTTAGCACTGACACAGATTTCCTATTTTTCTGATGGTCAACCCTTTGAATATGTCCGCAGTCAATATGTCGGAGATCGATTTGAATTTTATTTGGAAAATCACTAGTTTTCATATATTTTATTATGTCAATAAAATTCCTTTGCTTCATCTTTCTCTATTAAAAACCGTAGAAATATGGTAGAATAAAGCTTATGGAAATTGAAAAAACCAATCGAATGAACGCGCTTTTTGAATTTTATGCTGCGCTTTTGACGGGCAAACAAATGAATTATATTGAGCTTTACTATGCGGATGATTACAGTCTTGCAGAAATTGCTGAAGAGTTTGGTGTCAGTCGTCAGGCAGTTTATGATAATATCAAGCGTACGGAAAAGATTCTTGAAGATTATGAGATGAAGCTACACATGTACTCTGATTACATTGTGCGAAGCCAGATATTTGATGAAATCACCGCAAATTATCCTGAGGATACTTTCCTTCAGGATAAAATTACTGTTCTATCTAGTATTGATAACAGAGATTAGAAAAGAAATTGACTAAAGATATTGAATACAGAATGATAAGCTGTATTCAACTTTTATAACAACGAAAAGAAAATGTCCAGCCCTAATGGGTTTAGCCTTTTCTACACTACAGAGAGGAATTGAATACGGGCCACAAGCTCAATAGATTCCGTAATAACACTTGAAAGGAAATGAACAAGTTCGTGAGGTTTGAACACGAACTAAATGCTCGAAATTTAGATTGATTGTCTTAGATGCGCAACATCTTACGCCAATCTCCTGAAATTTATTCGCATTTTACGTTCTTTGTATCATACATTATGGCATTTGAAAGTTTAACGGAGCGTCTACAGGGCGTTTTTAAAAATCTACGTCGAAAAGGAAAGTTTTCTGAGAAGGAAGTTCAGGAAGTAACCAAGGAAATCCGCATGGCTCTTCTTGAAGCCGATGTGGCACTTCCTGTTGTCAAAACATTTATTAAACGCGTGCATGAGCGTGCAGTTGGGCATGAAATCATTGATACGCTAGATGCATCACAACAAATTATCAAGATTGTGAATGAAGAATTAACAGAAATTCTTGGTTCAGAAACTGCAAAGATTGAAACATCACCAAAAATTCCAACTATTATCATGATGGTTGGTCTGCAAGGTGCTGGTAAAACAACTTTTGCTGGGAAATTGGCCAATAAGCTGATCAAGGAAGAGCAGGCTCGCCCGATGACAATGTGCCTGTCTTTGATTTGGGGACAGAAGTAGCGGCAGTTGAGATTGTGCGTCAAGGTTTAGAAAAAGCTCGCGCGGATCATCATGATTATGTGCTGATTGATACGGCTGGACGTTTACAAATTGACGAAAAACTCATGCAAGAATTGCGTGATGTTAAAGCGTTAGCACAACCAAACGAAATCCTACTCGTCGTGGATTCTATGATTGGTCAAGAGGCTGCCAATGTTGCTCGTGAATTTAATGAACAATTGGACATTACAGGGGTTGTCCTAACCAAGATTGACGGTGACACCCGTGGTGGTGCGGCTCTTTCCATACGCGAAATTACTGGCAAACCCATTAAATTTACAGGTACAGGCGAGAAAATTACCGACATTGAAACCTTCCATCCAGACCGTATGTCTTCACGCATCTTGGGTATGGGTGACTTGCTGACACTGATTGAGAAGGCTTCACACGAATATGATGAGAAAAAATCATTGGAACTCGCGGAAAAAATGCGGGAAAATACGTTTGATTTCAATGACTTCATCGACCAGTTAGACCAAGTCCAAAGTATGGGACCAATGGAAGACTTATTGAAAATGCTTCCTGGTATGGCTGGAAATCCCGCTCTGGCAAATCTTAAGGTAGATGAGAAAGAAATCGCTCGTAAACGTGCTATTGTGTCTTCCATGACACCAGCTGAACGTGAGAATCCAGATTTGTTGTCGCCGAGTCGTCGCCGCCGTATTGCGACTGGCTCTGGAAATAGCTTTGTAGATGTCAATAAATTCATCAAGGACTTTAATCAAGCTAAAACTATGATGCAAGGCGTTATGTCTGGCGATATGAACAAAATGATGAAACAAATGGGCATTAACCCAAACAATCTCCCCAAGAATATGCCAAATATGCCCGATATGGGAATGGGGGGGGTGCCTGATCTGTCAGCACTTGAAGGAATGATGGGCGGAGCTGGTATGCCAGATATGAGTCAGATGTTTGGTGGTGGACTCAAAGGTAAAATCGGAGAGTTTGCTATGAAATCAGCTATGAAACGCCAAGCCAACAAAATCAAAAAAGCCAAAAAGAAACGCAAATAAAGAATAAATATTCGTTCTGAAAACACTAATTTACTTATATTTTATAAAAAGTTTGCGTAATCATATTTACGCAAACTTTTTATATCTTTATGGAACCATTGATGTCACCAATACAATACCATTCTTTGCAACATCTTTCCGAAAAACTATAATTTTCTTGAAAAATAGGTAAGGGTGTGTTATACTTCTACTATAAAGAACGATGAGGAAAATGTGATGAGACGTGAATTATTACTAGAAAAAATTGAGGAATTAAAAGTCCTCATGCCTTGGTATGTCCTGGATTATTACCAATCTAAATTGTCTGTACCGTACAGTTTTACAACGCTCTATGAATACTTGAAAGAATATCGTCGATTTTTTGAATGGCTTTTGGACGCAGATATTGTTCAGGTGACAAAAATTGCTGATATTGGGCTGGATACCTTAGAAAATTTGACCAAGAAAGATATGGAATCCTTTATTCTCTATCTACGTGAACGACCTCTTTTGAATGCCAATACGACACAAAATGGTGTCTCACAGACCACTATTAACCGCACTTTGTCGGCATTATCCAGTCTCTACAAGTATTTAACCGAGGAGGTTGAAAACGAGCAAGGCGAGCCTTATTTTTATCGAAATGTCATGAAAAAAGTCTAGGTGATGAGACCATGGAGTTTTTAGAATATGTAGATTGTGAATATGAAAACAAATTGTCTAACCGTGCTAAGTCATCTTTCCGAAAAAATAAAGAACGTGATTTAGCAATTTTGGCTCTTCTGTTAGCCTCCGGTGTTCGTTTATCAGAAGCTGTCAATCTAGACTTGCGAGATGTCAATCTGAAGATGATGATCATCGATGTCACACGAAAAGGTGGCAAACGGGATTCTGTCAATGTAGCCAGCTTTGCTAAGCCTTACCTAGAAGCCTATACTGCTATCCGTCAAGTTCGCTATAAGACAGAAAAGACCGATACAGCTTTCTTTTTATCGGAATACCGTGGCATTCCTAATCGAATGGATGCTTCTAGCATTGAAAAGATGGTGGCTAAGTATTCTGCCGACTTCAAAATTCGTGTGACGCCCCATAAACTACGTCACACACTTGCTACCAGACTCTACGATGCCACAAAATCCCAAGTTCTGGTCAGTCACCAGCTTGGACATGCCAATACTCAAGTTACGGATCTATATACTCATATTGTTAATGATGAGCAAAAAAATGCTTTGGACAACCTATAGTTTACATAATATAAATTACGCAACAAAAAGACTCATGTGAGTCTTTTTGTTGCGTAGTGAAGATTTTAAATCAATCCAATCCATTTTTGCAAGAAAATAGTTACGATGGTAATGGCGAGCCAACAGAACATACCCATCAAAATGGGACGACCACCTTTTTTAATCAAACGAATCAGATTAGTATTAAGACCAATAGCAGCCATAGCCATGATGATGAAAAATTTGGATAAATCTTTGAGCGGTACAAATGCTGCTTCATCTACTCCTGCTCCTGTAGCTATAGTTGTTATTAGGCTAGCTAGAATGAAGAAAAGGATGAAAGTTGGGAAAGCGTGCTTAATAGAAACTTTTGTGCCTGTTTCCTTGCGACTTTTCAGAAAAGCAAGTCCAAGTGTAATAGGAATGATGGCCAATGTACGAGTCAACTTAACGATGACTGCCTTGTCCAGAGTCTGTGTTCCCAAGTGGTAGAGGCTATCCCAGGTTGCAGCCGTCGCTGTAACAGATGAGGTATCGTTGACTGCTGTGGGAAAAGCAGAGCAGCAAGCACATTGAAGAAGAAAATAACAGAAATGGCTTGTGCTACTTCTTCGTCCTTAGCATCAATAACAGGTGCTGTTGCAGCAATCGCAGATCCTCCACAGATAGAAGAACCAACACCAATCAAGGTCGAAATAGTAGCAGGTATTTTCCACCACTTATGGAGTGCATAAGCTGTCAATAAGGCGACGGTTATGGTTGAAGTAAAATCACAGCATATTGCAATATTTTTTTGGATGTGTACTTAATGCCGGGTTGAAACTTCTCTCGCGTGCTAAAGTATGGTCCAACTATCATTCCTAGCAAAATAGCAAAAACAGCGCCACCGATGATGGGGAAGGACTTCCCTAAAAGGTGACTAAGAATGCCAATGAGGAAGCAAAGTACCAGTCCCCAGGAACGTTCTTTCCAATAATTCATAAAAACCTCCATGATTCAGTTGTTATTGTATTATAAGCTATTTTTGTGATAAAATAAAATGACAATTTTTGATAGCTCCATAAATATAGGTAATGATAAAGAGGAATATATGTTGGATTTTCGAATTGAGACCTTTTTAAAAGTCTGTGACCATATGAATTTCACAACGGCAGCCGACTGTGTCTCATCATATCAAATTCTTAGAGGATAAATATGGTGTTCCTTTATTCATCCGACAAGCTAGAAATCTGCAACTAACTAGAGCTGGTAACCGCTTATTTGCAGCCTTTCAGACCATTCATAACGATGAAAATCGGATTGCGCAGGAGTTAAAAGAGCTAGCGAAAGAGCAACAACAATTGACATTCGGTCTCACTATGACTATTGGAGAGTTTACATTGGCGTCTACCATGGTTCGCTACATTCAGGCACATCCAGAGACAAATATTGTCATTCATTATAAAAATAACCAGACTCTTGACTCTTCTAGAATAATTTGATGAGCGGGATTACGATGTTCGGCTTTTAAAGACAGAGGATTTTATTGCTGTTGCAGCAATGAATCATAATTTTCAAGTCCAGCCGCCGAGGTTATCTGATTTGGTCGGGGAGCGCCTGATTATGCGAGAAAGTGGCTCTGGGAACATTGGAATTTTTTGTTCAGCTTTTGGCACTGCAAAATCTATCGTTGGATCACTTCCATCGAATAACATTTCACTTAAAAGCTTGCAACCAACACCTTGGCCTTGGTACTTTTCAAAGACATTAAAGTCTACAATTTCAGGAAAATATTTTAAAGCACAAGGTCCATGCTGTGGATGAAACACTAGGGTAATATAACCACGATATTGTCCCTCTTCCACATCAATAAGCACTAGGCGTTCTTTGTTTTGAATTTCTATTAGGTATTGCTGTAAAATGCTTAGAAGCGATTCCCATCCTTGCTCAACAAAGGCTTGGTCGAGATGCTCAACATCTTCTTTTTGCAAGCCTCTAATCATAAGGGACTCTCCTTCATTTTGCTATGATCAAATAGTGAGATAGTCTTCTAAGTCTGCTAATGAGCGTTCAGCAATGGCTTCATAGCGTGCTTTCTTATCACGGATGCGTGGACCTTCTAATTCTTTAATAATACCGAAGTTAACATTCATTGGTTGGAAATGCTTGCTCTCTGCGTGCGTCACGTAGTAAGGGAGGCTTCCGATAGCGGTCGTATGTGGGAAAACGACCGCTTCTTTTTCTTTGAAGAGACGAGCGGCATTGATACCAGCTACAAGGCCTGAAGCGGCAGATTCCACATAACCTTCAACACCTGTCATTTGTCCAGCAAAGAAAAGATTTGGATTGGATTTAGAGCGGAAGGTCTGCGTCAAAAGATTTGGAGAATCCATGTAGGAATTGCGGTGCATGACACCATAACGAACAAAGTCGGCATTTTCAAGACCGGGAATCATTTGGAAGACACGTTTTTGCTCACCCCATTTGAGATGGGTTTGGAACCCAACGATATTATAGAGACTGCCAGCCGCATTGTCTTGGCGAAGCTGAACAACAGCGTAGGGTGTCTTAAACTCGCCATCACGCGGTCCTTGGTAGTCATCCGGGTATTCTAAACCAACCGGTTTCATCGGTCCATAAAGCATGGTTTTAATACCACGTTTTGCCATCACTTCAATAGGCATACAGCCTTCAAAATACTTTTCTTTTTCAAAAGAATTAAGTGGAGCTTCTTCGGCTGTTGTCAAAGCCTCATGGAAATTCATAAACTCTTCTTTTGTCATTGGACAGTTGAGATAGGCAGCTTCGCCTTTATCGTAGCGTGATTTGAGATAAACTTTACTCATATCAATCGTTGACTTGTCAATGATAGGAGCTGCTGCATCATAGAAATAAAATCCATCGCCACCATTCAAGGCATGAATTTTTTCAGCCAGAGCATCTGATGTCAATGGTCCAGTTGCAATAACAGTGATGGCATCAGATGGGATTTCTGTTATCTCTCCGCGAATGACCTCGATTAGAGGATGATTTTCTAGCTCTGCTGTTACAGCTTCCGCGTAACCTTCGCGGTCTACTGCCATAGCGCCACCAGCAGGCACTCGATGAGCTTCGCCGTTACGCAAAATAATGGAATCCAAACGACGCATTTCTTCTTTTAAAAGACCTACTGCATTGGTTAAACTATCCCCACGGAAGGAATTCGAACACACCAATTCCCCAAAATTAGCCGTTTTATGCTGAGGAGTTGGCTTAACACCACGCATTTCATACAATTTGACAGGAATACCACGCTTTGCAATCTGATAAGCTGCTTCGGAACCGGCTAGACCAGCACCAATGACGTTAATATAATTTGCTTTTTCTTGAGACAATCACTAATACCTCTTCGGGAGAAACTCCCACAAATCTTTCTAATAGAATAAAACTAGTATAGCACCAGGCGGCTATTAAGACACTTAAGATACTAAAGAGTGAGCCGATGAGATAATATTCAGCGAAGGCTGGATTTTCAGAAATTTTATTATAGCGGGCGATGGATTTTGCGGTAAATACAAGCCCAATGGACGTAAACTGACCAAAAACAATACAGATTCCAATGATAATTCGCTCCAGAAAACCAATAGCCGCTCCTGCACCTGGAATGGTATCCATTTTGTTGTCTTCTTCAGGCTGATATTTCTGGAAAAATATCCGAAAGGCGATATTAGTCGGCTTGGTAATGAGCACTAGAAAGAGAATGAGATTGAGCCATTTAACTTCTAACCAGATGGGAAGGCCCCATTCTGCAGTAAATTGACTTAGAAAGAGGATCATAGCAAGATGTAGAATCTGATCCAATGCAAAACTTTTCTGGCGGTTGAGGCAGAAAAGTTTTGCTATTTTTCCTTTAAATAAATCTAAGAGCGTGTGACTAAGAAAAATGAGGATAGCTATCCACCAAAGTTGGAATTGTAAGAAAACAAGAAAAATCAATGGCAGAACCACACCTATCAAATGAATCATGAGGAAATGGCGGTCGTGACCTTTTCGGTCTGCCACCTGCTGACTCTGAAGATGGAAATCAGAGAGAAAGTGGGAAATCAACAATAGGACCCAAATAGGGTTTTCTCTTAAACTGCTTGCAAATCCAATCATGCTTGCTCCTCCTTCATACTGTCTAGAATGAGGTCTAAAGTAGCTTGACGAAGCCGCAAATAGACTTTAATACTACTACTTTTGAGGCGTTTTGACAGAGCGCTTGCATTTAATTGCAAGGCATGTCCTAAGGCCTGTTGGTCAAAGCTTTCATCGTAAATGTTCATAGATAACATGGTCGAAAAAACCTCCTGCTGACTCGCGCGCCAGTCTGCTTTAATGGCGTCACCTGCAGCGATGAGAGCATTCAATTGAGATGTTTTTGTGGCATCACCAACCTTGATAGCTATGGATGTATTCCCATAATCATTTTTCTGATGTACAAATTGAATCGCTTCCCGCGCGTGCCAATAAGCTGGCCCGTCTGCACCAATACTCAGTTCTGGATTGATGTCGGTCACAATATCTCCTAAACCAATCCCGAAACGGACTGTATAAGGCGAAAGAATCTGGATAACATCATCGATGATGTGAAATAGCGGAGCGCCAATTTCGAACAACCCTTGGAATTCATCTCCTAAAGTAATGGAAAACTTAGAAACAAGGGCATCTTTGTATTTGTGATTGATATCTTCTAAGCACTTTTCCAGTAGCTTTTGGACATGGTATCGTTCTTTAATGGACTTTGAATCAACAAAATCACCAATAATAGCAAAATAAGCCATACTCTTCTCCTTTTTGAGTCTATTATAACAGACTAATGACACGAAGTCCATTATAATAGACAAAATGGGAAAAGTCCTTTATAACGGAAATAATAGTCAATTTCCATTCTAAAGGACTTTATATTTACGTAATATAATTTATGTCATTTGATAGCTGGATTATTAAAAAATTCTTCTACTTCTACTACTTGTTGTAGGTCATCGATACTTATGGTAATTTAGATTTTATCACCTTTTTTATAAGAAAAAGTCTAATCCTTTAGGATTAGACTTATAAAATTAGTTGACACGTGTGCTAGCTGTCCCAGTTTCTACCACTTCGCGAACAGCATTTAGTCCACCTTCAACTTGGTCCGAGATTTCTTTACCTTCAAAGTTTTTAGGTACATAAGGACGTTCTTCTTCGTAGGTATCAATACCAGCCAATTGACCAGCATCTAAAGCTTCTAACAAATCTTTTGTTTCAACCAAAGAAAGCACCACGCGCCATGTTCATCAAGATAGCATCGTCTTTCATGATGGCAAACATGTCTTTGTTGAATAGATGATGGCTATCAGCAGTTGGTGGCATATGAAGTGAAATCACATCCGTTTGTTTCACTGCCTCTTCTACTGAATCAACATATTCAAAGATTTCTTTAGCAGCATCTGAGCGATAGATATCATAACCGATCACACGACAACCAAATCCTTTGAAGATGCGAGCTGTTGCAAGTCCAATACGACCTGTACCGATAATCGCTACTGTCATATCCCCAAGTACACGTCCACGGATTGGTAAAGTCCATGAGAAATTATGGTTGGCAACATTTGAGCGAATCAATTCAACTTTACGAATCAAGTTTAAGGCAATGGTTACTGTAAATTCAGCGATTGATTCTGGTGAATAACTTGGTACATTTGTAATGATAATATCATTTGCACTAGCCACTTCCATATTGTACATATCTGTACCAGCACTGCGTTGAGCGATTTGCTTGATGCCCATTTCTTTTAATACAGGATAGATAGCATCATCAAGCGGACCAACTTGAGCATTGGCAATTCCATCAAATCCTTCTGCTTCTTTTATTGTGTCAAGCGTCAAGGGTTGATCTGTAAGAGAAACTTCAATACCATTTTTTTGTCCCCAAGCTTCAGCAAGACTAGCTTCTTCACCGCGAACGTTAAATAATTTAATTTTCATTTCTGCTTCCTCCTATAGATTAAATATCCAATTTGTAGTCCATTGGATCAATGATTTTCACTACTTTTGTAAAAAGATAAACAAATGCAAAGTTCAAAGCAATTGGTGCCACAACAAAGACAAGGATGATCAAAATGATATTTCCAACTGACCAGCCACCGTTGGCAAGGTTAAGAGCATTGATAGGGCCAATCAAACCACTGATACCAAAACCAGCACTTGCAGGTGTTCCTTGAATGTTGAAGAGTGCTGCAAGAATACCAAGTACGGCTGCAGAACAAATCATTGGTAACATGATGATCGGTTTTGCAAGGACATTTGCCATAACTCCTTAGATTTTATAAACACCATTATATACCTATCGGGGTATATTGTCAAGGATATTTATTTTTAAAAGTCAGAACTAACTGTAAAAATAGATTGCTAGAGTTGAATAAAAGATTTATTAAACTCTAGAAAGTAAACCGATTTTGATTCTACTTAATAGTACCTTTGTAAAATATCTAACATTCCATATCAGATTTTATTTTCTGGTAGACTGAAACAAAAAATCCTTAGAATTAATTTTCTAAGGATTTTGGGTTCTAAACGAATTTTTATTTCACTTTTTCTTCTTCGTAGTCGCCATTTGGACAGACAACTTGTTTGCCACCGCCACGAACTTTCTTTTCAACTAAATAATGGTCACGTTTTGGACAGTTACGTCCCACTGGTTTGTCCCAAGAGGTAAAATCACATTCTGGGTAGCGATCACAACCATAGAAAATTCGATTGCGTTTGCTCTTACGCTCAATGACTTGTCCTTTGTGACAAACGGGACAGGTTACGCCGATTTCTTTGGTAATCTGTTTGGTATTACGGCAATCTGGGAAATTACTACATGCGTAAAATTTTCCAAAACGTCCCAATTTTATGACCATAGGATGACCACAGACATCACAATCAAATCCAGCTGGTTCATCCTTGATTTGGATTTTTTCCATCTCTTCTTCTGCTTTGGTTAATTCTGTCGTAAATGGTTTGTAGAAGCCATCAATGACCTTTTGCCATTCTTCTTTACCAATTTCAACGTCATCCAGCTTTTGTTCCATTTCTGCCGTAAACTTCACATTTACGATATCGGGGAAGAATTCAACAATTAATTTGTTGACAATTTCACCCAGTTCAGTTGGTTCAAATCGCTTCGCGACTAGTTTAACATAGTAACGTTTTTGAATGGTTTCAATAGTTGGTGCGTAAGTTGACGGACGCCCTACGCCATTTTCTTCCAAGGTTCTAATCAATGTCGCCTCAGAATAACGCGCAGGCGGCTGAGTGAAATGCTGTTCTGGATTGCTAGAGGTACGTACAACCGTATCGCCCTTTTCCATGTCTGGCAGCATTTTATTTTTGTCAGAGTCATTGTAGACTGCCATATAGCCGTCAAATTTCAACTGACTACCGTTAGCTGCAAAGAGGACTCCATTTTGTCCCAAACGCACATTCATAGTATCAAATATTGCAGCTGTCATCTGGCTAGCTACAAAACGATTCCAAATCAGCGTATAGAGGCGTAGTTGATCCTTATCCAAATGCTTAGCAATAGACTCGGGTGTTAAGAAAACATTGGACGGACGAATCGCTTCATGGGCATCTTGTGCACCAGAGTTATTCTTAACGCGGCTACCATGTTTAGAATATTTTTCTCCGAAACGCTCCGTGATAAAATCCGCAGCCTGTCCTTGAGCTACGGGACTGATACGTGTCGAATCCGTACGCATATAGGTAATGAGACCTTGCGTACCACCAGTACCAAGATTAACACCTTCATAAAGCTGTTGTGCTACCATCATGGTTTTACGTGTACGGAAATTGATTTTATTAGCTGCATCCATTTGCATCGTAGATGTTGTATAAGGAAGCGGAGCATTGCGCTTGCGTTCCTTTCTTTCTACCTGCTCAACTAGGAAATTAACACCATCCAAGCGTGCCAAAATGTCTTTTACTTGGCTGTTATTTTCAAGTTTGACCTTCTTGCCATCCAGTCCATAAAATGCAGCTTGGAATTTTTTAGTTCCCTTTTTGAAAATCGCATCAATAGTCCAGTATTCTTCTGGTTTGAAGTGATTGATTTCATTCTCACGATCAATGATGAGTTTTAGAGCGACGGATTGCACTCGGCCAGCGGACAAACCTTTTTTTACTTTTTTCCATAGAATAGGTGAAATAGAATACCCCACAATTCGGTCCAAAACACGACGTGCTTGCTGGGCATCCACCAAATCACGGTCAATAGAACGTGGTTCTTTAAAAGCATTTTTTACTGCGTCCTTAGTGATTTCGTTAAAGACCACACGGTTATCATCTTTTTCATCTAAGTCTAAGATATGTGCTAGATGCCATGCGATAGCTTCCCCTTCACGGTCCGGGTCACTTGCCAGATAAACTTTTTTCGCATTTTTCGCTTCTTTTTTGAGTGAGTTAATGAGCGGTCCCTTACCACGTATATTGATATACTGGGGCTCATAATTATTTTCAAAATCAATGGACATGGTCGATTTTTTTAAATCGCGAATATGACCAACTGAGGCTACAACCTTGTAATTGCGTCCTAGATATTTTTCAATCGTTTTTGCCTTAGCAGGCGACTCGACGATGACGAGATTCTTTTTGGTTGTAGTTTTTTTCTTGCTTGCTGTTTTTGTAGCCATCTTTTTACCTTCAAATAAAATTAACTCCAAAAAGAATAAACTATTTTTTTAGCACTGTCAAGAATTTTCTTTTTCCTATAGGAGAACTTTGTTTAAAGTTGATACTCTGAAAGCACATCCATTCCTGATGTAATACACTTTGCACCTTCTTGAATTAAATGATGACAGCCATCAGATTTTCCATCTAAAATGGAACCTGGCATGACAAAAATCTCTCTTCCCTCTTCTAAGGACTAAGGCACGTTCACAGGTGATGAGACTGCCCGATCGCATTTTCGCTTCTGCCACGACAATTCCTTGAGAGAGACCAGCAATAATCCGGTTGCGCTCAGGAAAATGGAATTTGAGCGGTGCTTGGCCTGCCTCATACTCAGACAATATCAAGTGATGTTTGGCAATATAATGTTGCAATTCTCGATTTTCCTTTGGATAATAAATATCTAAACCACAACCAATTACAGCAATTGTTTGACCACCATTTTTTAGACTAGCAATGTGAGCCGCCGTGTCAATCCCACGTGCCAATCCGCTGACAATCACAAAACGATTTTGAAGCTCCTTGATTACTTTTTTGACTACTTCGGTACCATCCTTACTGGCTTTCCGTGCTCCTACTATTCCCAATTTTGTCTCCGTCAGTAACTCCAAGTTTCCTTAATAAAAGAGGAGAACAGGCAGATTATACATTTGTTTCAGCTCTATAGGGTAAATATTATCTAAAATCGAAAAGGATGGAAATTTGTTAAAGATCTCTCGGCAGTTTTGGAGGTCTAGTTTTTTATAATTTTCTAAGAAGAGAACAGGATTTTTGCATTCAGAAACGACAGCCATATCTCTGATAGACAATTTTCCTTGGACGGTTTCCTGATACTTTAAAATTTTATGGATATTAAGATTATTTAAGCCAGCTTGCCTAAATTTGAAAAGTTCGAAATTGTTCATATTAGATCCTCCATCTATTTTATCCGTAAATGAAAATAAAAAATGAGGAAATTACTTCCTCATCATTGATTTTATGGGCTCAAAACTTTTACGATGAATGGGTATCACACCAAATTTTTCTAATCCTTCCAGATGTGCTTTGGTCCCATAGCCTGCATTTTTTGCAAAATCATAGCCTGGAAATTGCTGATCGTAGTCCACCATAATCTTGTCACGGGTAACTTTAGCCACGATAGAGGCAGCTGCGATGGACAGACTATTGGCATCACCTTTGATAATGGATTCTTGTGGAATAGCCACATCTAACTTCATGGCATCAATCAAGAGCATATCAGGTTTTGGTCTCAACTGACTGAGAGCTTCTAACATGGCTAACTTGGTCGCTTCGTAAATATTGACTTGATCAATAACGTCTTGATTTTTAATCCCAACTCCTACTGCCACAGCTTTTTCCATGACTTGTTGGTAAATTTCCTGATGTTTTTTCTTGGGAATCTTCTTAGAGTCATTGAGGAAAGGAATTTTACAATTGATTGGTAAAATGACCGCTGCAGCGACTACAGGGCCTGCTAAAGGCCCACGTCCTACTTCGTCAATGCCTGCAACCAACTGGCACCCTTTATCATAGGCAATCTTTTCATAGCGCAGCATTTGCTCCAAACGTACGTCTTCATCTAAGAGTGCCTGAATATCTTTCCGTTTCTTTTTGAGAGCTGATTGGACTCCAGTGCGGGAATCTTCCTCAATCTCCGTCAAACGTGGATCTGCTAGATCTAAAATAGCTGCCAATTCCTCTTTGATTTCCTTGATGGTCTTAGTCATTGGCACCGTCCTGATCAGGTCTATCTAGTGTGTAGAGTCCTAGTTTACCATCTCGCATTTCTTTGACAAAAAGATTATAGAAACGGTCATAATCATCACGGAAACCCAATTCGCGGGTCATATCCATAATGATGTCTGGTGACTCAGCTTCCAAATCCATTTGCTTGAAACGCTCCTGAAGACGTTTTGGATAATAGGTCTTGAAATAATTGAGCCCGAAAATGGTGACCTCATCCATTGGTAATAACTGGTCTTTAATAGCACCCGTCAAGGCTAATTTCAGTGCTACTTCTTCATCTTCAAACTTGGGCCAAAGAATACCTGGTGTATCTAAAATTTCCAAATCTTTATTCGATTTGAGCCACTGTTGGCCCTTGGTTACACCTGGTTTGTTACCAACAACAGCAATTTTTTTACCTGCCAAACGGTTCATGAGCGTTGATTTTCCAGCATTAGGAATACCGATAATCATGGTACGCAATGTTTCGATTTGAATGCCTCGCTCTTTCTGACGAGCAATTTTATCTTTCATGAGGGACTTAGCAGCCTCGGTCACTTTTTTGACGGTTGATTGCTCTTTGGAATTGATGCAAAGCGTTCGAATACCTTGTGCTCCATAAAAATTCTGCCATTCCTTTGTTAAAATCGGATCTGCTAAGTCAGCCTTGTTCAAAATCAATAATTTAGGTTTATCCCCCACAATTTTGGTTAACATAGGATTTTGACTGGATAATGGCAAGCGTGCATCCACCAAAATGGTCACAAAATCAACAAATTTAATATTTTCTTGAACCTGACGACGCGCCTTTGACATGTGGCCCGGAAACCATTGAATAGTAGCCATATTTTTCCTTTCACTTTATAAATTGTTTTCTGAAATAACGTATCCTATTATACCATAATTTACATTATAAATCGGCTACACCAATTCATACAAAAAACCCAGAAGCAAAAACTTCTAGGATTTTTCATTTACCCTTGTTTAAAGGCGACAAATTCTTCTGGTGTTAAAAATACTTGGTCATAGCCCAAAGCATGGCAGAGCTGAGTCGTCGTTGGTTGTGATAGATAAGCGTTTTCGAGCGCTTCTTTCTGACCAAACACTTCTTTGACAGTGCCATCTAAAAGCACATGACTTTGGGAAAATACAATAGCGCGTTCAAAAGTCTCTGCTACAAAATCCATATCATGTAAGATAGAAATGACAATTTTTCCTTCTTCTGTCAAAGATTTCATAACTTTACGAATCAATTCTTTACCAGCATCATCTTGAGCGATAGTCGGTTCATCAAAAATCACTACTTGTGTATCCATGGCTACGATGGCTGCAATGGATACCATTTTGCGGTCTGATAAGCCCAAGTCGTAAGGATTGACTTTGTCAAGACCTGTTAGGTTCAACATATCCATGGCTTTATGGGCAGCTTTTTCGGCTTCCGCCTTAGACATCCCCATCTGGAGAGGCCCAAAAATAATTTCATCTAAGACCGTATGCTTAAAAATTTGGTCATCAGGATTTTGAAAATTCAAGCCAATAGACTTAGCAATCTGTGCAACTGTTTGATCTTTTAAATCTTGCTCATTGAAGAAAATTTGACCTTGACTTGGTCGTAAGAGACCTTTCAATAGCTTAACAAAAGTTGTTTTTCCAGCACCATTTTGCCCAATAATGGCCGTTGAACGCTGATCCAAAACCAAATTTATCCCTTTCAAGACTTGCGCTTCCTCAGAATAAGAGAAATGTAAATCCTTTATATCAATGCGGTTCATAGCTTCCTCCTTCCATTGCTAAAAGCTGGCGCGCTTCTTCAAGTGTCACAGGGTAAGTTTGCCCATCTGAAAGCGTCAGACCTAAGGCGCGACAAATTTGCGTAAAGGTAGGGGGCATCACTCCATACTGATCCAAGTCATCACGAGAGAAAATAGTTTGTGGCGTATCAAAGTCAATCAATTTTCCATCATGCATTAGCATGACGCGGTCGCTGTAAGCAGCAATTTTTTCAATTTTGTGCTCAACCATGATAACAGTAATGCCTTGTTGGCTCAATTTCTCAATCGCTTGGAAAACTGCTTCGCTTCCTTGAGGATCCAACTGAGAGGTTGGTTCATCCAGAATGATGACTTCTGGTCGCATAGCGATAATGCTAGCAATCGCTAGCCGTTGCATTTGACCTCCTGACAAATCGAAGGGAGCACGGTCACGGTATTGAGCAATATCCAAAAGCTCTAAGCTCTCTTCAATGCGTTCCTTCATCTCTGTTTCTGATAAACCAAAATTCTCTAAACCAAAGGCAACTTCTTCGTAAACAGTTGCTTTTGAGCCAGTAATCTGGTTAAAAGGCTTTTGAAAAATACTTCCGACTTTCTGGCAAAGTTCATCCACTTCCACGGTACGAACTTCTGTCTCATCAATCCAGACTTTCCCACCATAAGTTCCACGGTAAAAATTTGGAACTAGACCGGTTAGAGCTTGAGAGAGCGTGCTCTTGCCAGCACCGTTTGAACCGACGACTCCGATAAATTCACCTGGCTTAATCTGACAAGTGATACCGTTCAGGGCTAATCTGTCCGTATAAGGATATTTATATTTTAAATTTTCAATGCGAATTTCTGCCATTAGAATACCCTCTCTATAATCGCCAAAACGATACCAATCAAACAGAGCACTTGAATCCAGCTGTCGTATTTAGAACGAACGGGTGGATTGATAAAGGTTTTCTTGTTTTTTGAATTGAAGCCGCGCACTTCAAGTGCGATGGCACGCTCTTTGGTATCGATAAAAGAACTCATAATAACAGGTGACACCAGTGGCAAGAATGCTTTGACACGCGTCATTAGAGATCCTTCAGTTTCCATTCCACGGCTCTTTTGCGCATCCGTAATGGTCGCCATCCGGCTAGTCATCTGCGGAATTAATTGAAAAAGAGAAATAAAAACATAACCAAAGCGTGGTGAAAATCCCTTACGAACCAGATCTTCAATCATATCAGAGGATTTAGTTGTCAAAATCAAGACACAAAATGCCAAAATGATATTGATGACATTGAGTGCGATCTCCAGGGCAAATAGCAATCCCTCTTTATAAAATACAACTGGTCCCAAGGTCAAAACAGGTGTTACATTTCCTTGACGGAATAGCCCTTGAATGAGAACAACCGTAATCAAAACAATGGCAGAAAGACCAAGAATAGGGAAAGTTTTTTTCCAAACTTTAGAATGCGATAAAAGTGTTTGGCTTAACAAGATAGTTCCAACAAATACCCAGAGATTTCCAGTGATAATGGGAATTATAATAATAGAGAGAACGTAAAGCATTTTTGTAATAGGAGACAAGCTATTGAGAAAGGACTGCTTGTCTTCGTATAAACTCATATTTTTCATGCAAACCTCCTTCTAATCTAGACTTTCGATAGCACTGTTGCTTTGGTAGAGCGACAAGAGACTCTTTGGCAGGCTCTTATAGAGACTAAGCACTAAGAGCAAGACCACCAATTTATCTGGAATATCCACGACCACTTCGTCCATGAAGGAAGCTAGCCAAACTGGTGAATCATGTGCTACCATCCAAGCGTAAAGCAAATCGCCCCAGAGATTTCCGGTTGTCCCACCCCAGAAAATTATATTAAGAGGTGTAGAGACAACTACTGCCGCAAATCCTGCAACAAGACCAGTCACAATGGCACCGCTGAGCTTTCTCATCATGCCATAATAGGCCATAATTCCGACAGTGATTCCTAGCGCAGCATTGGTCAAAGCATACACGGTCGCAATAGGATCTACCGTCAACCCATAAATCACATTATTCATGACACCGACGATGGCACCGACAACAGGACCTGCTAAGCAGGCAGCTAGGCAAGTACCGATGGAATCCAGCCAAAGAGGGAGTTTAAGTACACCGGCAAAGAGCTTACCAATGTAGTTAATCCCAACTCCTGCAGGAATTAAGACTAGAGCTGCCGTGTTGAATTTTAAACTCCACGGATTATTATTCTTCCATTTCATGTTTTATCTCCTTTTGACTCTTTTCTAAGAATACAATGGCTTCAAGTGCTGTCAAGACTTCATTTTCCTCGCCTTGGGCAGTAGCTGATGCACGGTCTACATATTGATTGATTTCTTGGTCCAATCTCCCTTCAAAAAGGCCAACTGTATTTAAGATAGAGCCTGTTTTAATACCACGCAATGTCCCAATGGTAAACAGAGCAGCACTTTCCATATCAGAACCTAATACTCCTTTATTGAGAAGAATTAGATCGCCTAGTCCAATATGAGGCTGAAGGGCAGGCACCACAAGACCCTATACGAATCATATACTCGACACCAATACGATGTAATTCTTCCACCGCAATTCCTGTTGAAGGCCCGCCCGTGCCAGTTGATGTGATCATAACTCGAACTCCTTTATAGGTACCCGACACGGATTTATGTTCACGATTAAAGGCAATTAATTTGGGATTTTCTAGAAACTCAGCGACTCGATCGACTCGTCCTGGATCTCCCGGTAAAATAGCAAAGCGTGCAGCATGTTCCTTGCTGCAACGAATGTGAGGTTGTAACATTTCTGACTCCTCTCTCCCAAAACATACTCCTATTGTAAACCATTTCACAGAGAAAAGCTAGAGACAACCAAGGCCCAAACTAGGCATTAAAAATCCGATGTGCTGTTTCCGCAACAGGTAAGCCAATAATGGTATGTATATCGCCACGAATTTCCTTGATGAAACGCGGATCTAGCTCCTGAATACCATAGGCACCTGCCTTGTCTAGTGGCTGTTTTTTCAGTAGATATTCTTCTACTACTGGTTCTAATTCTGGGTAAAAATCTACAAAATCAATTTCGGCCAAACAGTAAAAAACTTCCAACCAATCTTTTGTCCGCAGGCACACTGATGTCGCTACCACATGACTCTTACTAAAATAAGATAAGAACATCTGACGAGCTTCCTCTAAATCCTCAGGCTTGTTATAAATCTTGCCTTCATGAATCACAATGGTATCTGCTGAGATGGCAAGGACACCGTCATCAAGTGGCAAATCAGATTTTGCCTTGGAAATCTCGCAGCAAGTCTTAGCAGCCCGTGTCACAAAATCGTCTGACTGATAAAATTTCATAAAATGTTCTTCAATTGCCCGTTCATCCACGTCTCTTGTTTCAATCACAGGATTTAAAAAAGTCAGTAAATTCCGTCTTCGAGGAGACTGAGACAGGAGCAAGACTTGCTCAATTTTGCCTTTTTTTCCAACATTTTCATAATCAAAAACACGCTTCTCCATAGGAAATCCACTCTTTCTTTTTTTATATTATAACATAGAGCATCCTCTTAAAAAATCAAGGAAATGAGGAAGTTAGAAGTCAACTCAATCTGGATTATTTTACCCTCTCCAAGAAAATAACCATAGCTACTACCAATGATACAATACCTGCAATAAGCAAGTTCATTGTTTCAGTTGAATTGGTTTTTGGAAGGACTTTTTTCTGAGTTGAAGTTGGTTGAGTAGGAACCGTATCCTTAGGAGAATCCTCTGGCTGTTCTTTTGGTTCGTCCTTAGGTTCAGGTATGACAGGTTCTTTGTGGTCTGTCACTACCAAAGTATTATTAACAACCTTTGGCTTCATCAGATTTCGCGGAAAGGATAGCGACTTGCCCTTTTTCGTCAACGGTAAACTCGATATCTGTTACTGCTTTATAACCATCTGGTACTGTCGCTTCATGGAAAGTATATTGACCTGGTTTCAAGTTAACAAATTGAGTGACACCAGTAGATGTCCATTCGTGAACGATTGTTTCACCTTGCTTGAGTTGAATATATGCGCACCTGCTAATTCGGCGCCTCCCAAGTCAACTTTACTGATAGCAATATCAAATTTCACTTCTGGAACAAGAGTTTTTGTATTGGCTACGACCAAAGTATTGTTTGTAACATCTGCCTGACCGTTTTTAATGACAACTGTACGAGGAGTAGCATCCAAATCGTAACCTACTCGTGCTTGGACTTCAGCAATCACATATTCACCATCTGGCAATTCTGATAAGCTAGCTTGACCATTTGCACCTGTTGTCACAGTTCCAAAATCTTTGGTAACCACAGTTGAAGTCAATGTTGGTTTGAGATTTGCTTTTTCGACGAGAAGAGACTAGCTACTTTGTTATTGACAAGGTCTAATTCAGCTTGAACTTCATTTATTAGTGCCTCATCAACTTTTTCAGCTTTCTGTAAGGTTTCTAATTCCGCTTGTAGGGTTGCAGTTTCTTCATTAAAACGAGTCAATTCGCGATCAATTGTACTTGAATCAACTGTAGAATTTGTTTCTGTCACTTTTCCTGTTACAGAGAAGATGGCACCTTCTAGAACAGCATTTGTCACTGCATCCACTTTTTGAATGGTGAACGAACCAGTTGGGGTTTCTACTTGTTTAGCCACCGCTTCATCCACAACCGTCAAGGTATTTTGATCAGATGCAACTTTATTGCCATCACCGTTCAAGATATACACTTGACCGTCCTTACTAATAGCAAAGGTAATCGCTGTAACTTTCACATAACCTGTTGGAGTAGCAATTTCGTGGAATGTATAGACGCCTGGAAGGAGGGAAATGGTTTGAACGGCGCCATTTGAAGTCCATTTATTGACAACTTGGTTGGCAGTATCACGAATTTCAATTTGAGCGCCTGCAATATCTTCACCACCAAGACCTACTTTTGAAATCTCGATATCATGTTTCTTAGCTTGGTCGATGACCGTGAGAATAGAGCCATTGGTCTTCGCTTCTGTGCTGGTAGTAGTCACTTGACCAGTTCCATCTACTGTAAAGGTAAAGGTGGTAACTACATCGTAGCCTGCTGGAGTCGTATTTTCTTCAAAGGTGTACTCACCAGCTGCCAATTGAACTTTGAGGTTCTCTTTTGTCGTTACATAATTTTCAAGTTTGACCCCATTGACATCCGAAACCACTTGACCTGTTTGCTTATCACGAACAGTAACGGTCGCATTGTCTAAGTTATCCCCAGCAATATTTTGCTTGCTGATTTCGATTGGGAACTGGGCAGAGGTATATGTGTTGGTCCAAGTAACTGTGTCATTACCTGTTCCGTAGATTGTTGTATTGTCTAAGACAGAAGTTTGTTTTGAGGAATATCCTTCAGTTTCATATTTCCATTTTAACTTTTAAATCGATTTTAGGAATGTTGTAAACATTGGTAAAAATATAAGATTTTTCAGTAGTTGTCTCAGTTTCTTGAACATCTACACTATAAACTTTTTTAGAAAGTTCTACTTGATCACCAATAGTAGCTGTCTGATTGTTATCGCTAACTTCCACAACTAAATATTGGGTTAATTCATCTTTAGGAACACCCCAAGTAGCTGTTTCTTTATCGGTAATCACCTTATCTTGGGCTGTATCTTGATTATTTTTTAATAGACGTAATGTAACTGTTGATTCAGGACCGTTTGGTGTTGCGCCGATCCATTATTTTTGAGCTGTAATTTTTGCTAGTTCAGCATTTATTTCTTTATTCGTTAAGGTAACTTCTTTAACCTCTTGATTCGGAGTTTCTCTATCAACTGTTACAATTGGATTATCTTTCAGAGAATATCGAGGGTCTCCATCTTCCACGAAAGTATAATTAATTTTACCTCCGTCCTTATCTGTTGTAGGTAAATTGGTAAATTCACCAGACCATTGATTTCCAGATAAATCTTTCGCATCTGCTCCATTTGCTTTCAACTGTAATCGAGCAACTAAGAACGATTTCTCTGCATCAGGAACCGGTTGGTCATTCTTATCAACCCAGTTTTTATTAATTTTTATGGAAATATATGGAGCAGATTTGTCCTTCATTTCAACAACTGAGTTTGGAACTACCACTCCTTGAATGGTTACTTGACCATCTGCAGAAAAATGAAATTCAATCGGATCAGCTTTCAAGCATCCAACCGGAGCTGCATCTTCTTGAAAAATATAATCTCCTTCAGGCAAATGGAACTTTACATTGTTAGTTCCTTCCCAAACACTAGTTTCCCAATAATAAAGTACAGTTCCTGATTTTGTTGTGATTCGAACATTAGCCTCCAGCTAATTCGCTGTTTGTATCCGTTGCAATTTTTTAATGGTTACAGTTGAACTTTTATATTCGTTTGAAACAGGTTTTACAAAATTCGTTGAAAGAAGGTTTGGATACTCACTACCTGTTGTACTTACTCGAGTTGGTCTATACAAGTCAAGTATCATATTTTCATCATAATTATTTAAAGTTAAGCCATTTAAAGGACTTCCTGCAACATTCGTATCTCCTAGTAAGAAACGATAGACATACCATGCTTTTTCATCCATAGTTGCTTCTTTTTCAATAGCATCTACTGCTAAATCCTTTGGATTTGTTGCTTGCTTTTCAGTATTATCCGTATAATACCAAATGGCTTTTTGTGTTGCGGCATATAATTCTGCATCACTGATGGTTTTTAAGTCATCTCTAGTAGATTTTGCAAATGCATCGCGAATTTCTTGGATACGCGTATTGTCACCATTTCGATAACCATTATAAACTACTTGTAAAACAGATTTCATTACATTTGCATCCAGTTTAGCTTTGCTGGCCAAATTAGCAAACAACTGTTCTGTAGCGGCTATCTTTGTGTAGGTAGGGAAAAAGCCGTTCTCTCCAACATTTTCTAATGGAATAGTATCATCAATTCCTATAGAAGGATCAATATCTGGTACGGACAAAGATGCATTAAAACAGTAGGCAATTATTGAGTTTTCTATAATTTCCGGCAGAACGGTTGCCTTGAATATAAATCATTTCATTACCTGTAAGAAGTTTCGGTCCTCTTTCGTACAGATCTTTCTTAACTGAGTACGCTTCGTAACCACCGGCTACGCCATAGTTATTTGTTTCAGCTGCTCTTAGGACACTTGTTGCCCCTAAATAAAAACAGCTAAAGCACCCAGTATCTTGGCGAAAAATGGAATGTTTCATTTTTAGAACTATTTTCAACGCATTTGAGAGGTTTTTTCTGAAAATTGCAACTTTATCATTTGCTACAAAAATATTGCAATAATATTTGACAATGTAGTCAAATTATGAAAAAATGTCTAATAAATAAGTGGGGGTCAACATGCTAGATAGTTATTTAGAAGAAAAAATTCAGTCTCAAGTGATTGTACTAAATGCCCTACTAGAATTTAAAGAACTTTCAATTACAGAATTATTGGAAGTTACCAAGCTAACTGAGAAGACTGCTATAAAAATCCTTTTAACTCTTCAGGACTTATCCATTTACAACCCAATCAAGTTCATATTGACGACACACAGACTGTCAATAAACTTAATTTTTATCATAAAATCTACCAGCAATCGACATTCTTACAGCTACTCGCCTACTTTGCTCGTCCAGAAAAAGAAAGTTTTTCCACTTTTACCTTACAGATGTATATGTCTCGCGCCACCCACTGCTTATCGTTTGAAAGCAAAATGCGAAGCATTTTTACAAGATGTTGGGCTATCTTTACGAAAAAATAGACTAATAGGACCAGAATATCGTATTCGTTGTTTGATTGCTCTGTTAGACTACCGTTACGGTTATCATCTCTATGATTTTAATGACGGTAGCTATGATTTAGTGTTGAATTTGATGGTGGCTTCAAATGACAATCTCTCTCGTGAAATACTAGAGAAAACCCCTGATGAGTATCTATTTTTTGCGACTTTGCTTTCTTTAGGATGGAAATGTGCTGTTGCAAAAGGTTTGATTGCAAAATGTCAGTATTTACTGGGCGAAGATATTGTTAATTCGCGCATTTTTCGTGCAGCTATTGTCTTGATCAGTAAGAACTTCTTATATGATTTACAAGGTCTCCTTCCTGACTACTACTTCTTCACTCTTCAAGATGATTTGGTCAACCCTATGCCCCAAACTATTTTGCTAGAATGGATGGAGGATAATGGCTTTACCAATCCCCTAAATCCCAAACCGCTTTCTCTTTTGACCTTGCAGCTACAAGAAATTATTAAGACAGACCTAAAATCTGTACCTGTCTATATTTGTCATAATGATTTGGCTGATCTCTTATCTATTACTTTCCTGACAAAGTACTGAATATCCGCATTATCAATCCCCATACTGACAGCATCCCTGATTCCATTGATGAAGATAATGCGCTTATTTTATGTGATCAGCAATAAAGTGTCTATCTCCATCATTATCTAAAAAATCCACAACATATCATCATCCATCTTTCAATAAATCTCAAAGATTTCCATAAAAATTTAATTGAGGAAGCCCTACAAACCTTGATTGATCAACGATATGCTGAAAGATTACAAGAAATCCAAACCACATTTAAAACACGATACAAAAACACCTCTGAAAACTAATTTCAAAGGTGTTTCTTTTATTTCTTCACTTTTTTTCAGTGCAAAAGTATTTTGATGCTTTGGGCAATTACTTGGCTTTCTGTCCAGTGCAGATAATGGCTATCGCCAATGAGAACTAGTCGACTCAATGGATGCGAATTGGCACATTCTGATTGGGCATATTCCTGTTCACGAAAAGATTGGCTAAAAACAATCTAGGTACATTTTCCGAAGTTCGTGGTAGAGGTGCTAGTTCTGTTTACTCTAGAGTTGGGTAAAAAACAAAAGCTTCGTCTGAAACAGCTTCCCATTTTGCTACTGACTGATAAAACCCATCCCATAATGCTTGATGTTGAGCCTTGTTCATTCCACGCTTAGAAATTGCTTGAAGATAAGTTTCAAATCCAACTGTTGAAATCATTTCCTCTACTTTTGTGAATTCAGGATAATGAATTTGCTCACTCATAATAGCACGAGTTGATGGCTCGATACCGATAAAACCGTGACAATTTCCTACTGTTTGAATCAGCTCTAATGCCAATAAACCTGAAATGTTATGGACAATCAAAATATAATCTGTAACTTTGTAGAGCTCCAAAATGGAAACAAATGCCTGTCCCCACTCGTCCAAAGTATACTCAGCTTGGTTTGTTAGGCTACTATCGCCAACATTAGGAAAATCAATGGTCAAAACTCCAACTTGAGCGGGCAATTTCTCGATGACCGTCGCAAAATTTTCCTTAGTTGGAAAATTTCCGATACCACTCAAAAAGACAAAGGTAGGATTCCCTGAACGATGAAAAGTGGATAACTGGCCAATTTTGGTTTGAATGAGAGCATTTTTGAACATCAGTATTTTCCTTTTTGATTAATTTAATATGGTTGCTATCAGAAAAGACCAAGAAAATTCTTGGTCTTCATTGCGCAAGAGCTCCTACTTCTTCTCATCTTCATCCATGGATAGGACACTTAAGAAGGCTTCTTGTGGCACTTCAACTGATCCGATGGCTTTCATGCGTTTCTTACCAGCTTTTTGTTTTTCAAGGAGTTTTCGCTTACGAGAGACGTCACCACCATAACATTTAGCAAGGACGTTTTTACGGAGCGCCTTGATATCACTACGAGCCACGATTTTTTGACCGATGGCTGCTTGGATTGGCACTTCAAATTGCTGACGAGGAATGATTTTTTTCAATTTTTCAACAATCAGTTTTCCACGTTCGTAGGCAAAATCTTTATGGACAATAAAGCTGAGCGCATCAACCTTGTCGCCATTTAGGAGAATATCCATTTTAACCAATTTGGATTTGCGGTATTCGGAAATTTCATAATCGAATGATGCATAGCCGCGTGTTGATGATTTGAGTTTATCAAAGAAATCAAACACAATCTCAGCCAGTGGAATTTGGTAGATGACATTGACACGATTTTCGTCAATGTAGTCCATGGTCATAAAATCCCCACGCTTGCGTTGCGCCAATTCCATAACAGCTCCTACGTATTCTTGTGGTACCATGATTTGCGCTTTGACATAAGGTTCTTCGATACTGTCCACACGCGTTGGGTCTGGGAACTCAGACGGGTTAGCCACTTGCAAGACTTCACCATCAGTCGTATTGACATTATAGACTACGGACGGCGCCGTCATGATGAGATCAATATTGAATTCACGCTCCAGACGCTCTTGAATAACATCCATGTGCAAAAGACCCAAGAATCCACAACGGAAGCCGAAACCTAAGACTTGAGACGTTTCTGGTTCAAATTGCAAACTAGCATCGTTAAGCTGAAGTTTTTCCAATGCCTCACGAAGGTCATTGTATTTGTTAGACTCAATAGGGTAAATACCTGCAAAGACCATTGGGTTCATTTGCTTATAACCATGGAGGGGCTCACTAGCAGGATTAGTAGCCAAGGTCACTGTATCACCGACACGAGTATCTGCAACAGTCTTAATAGATGCAGCAATATAACCAACGTCACCTGTGGCAAGGAATTCACGCCCAACGGCCTTTGGTGTAAAAATTCCTACTTCCGTCACATCGAATGTTTTGCCATTGGACATCATTTGAATCTTGTCTCCAGGACGTACAATACCATTAACAATACGAACTTGGAGGATAACCCCACGGTAAGCATCATAAACGGAGTCAAAAATCAGAGCTTGAAGCGGTGCTTCGACGTCCCCTGAAGGTGCTGGAACTTTTTCAACGGTTTGCTCAAGAATTTCTTCAATTCCAATACCTGCTTTAGCAGAAGTCAAAACAGCTTCTGAAGCATCCAATCCAATAACATCTTCGATTTCCTGACGGACACGCTCTGGGTCTGCAGCTGGCAAATCAATCTTGTTGATGATAGGGAGAATTTCCAAATCATTATCCAAAGCCAAGTAAACATTGGCCAGCGTCTGCGCTTCAATCCCTTGAGCTGCGTCGACCACCAAAATAGCTCCCTCACAGGCTGCCAAAGAACGAGAAACTTCATAAGTAAAGTCCACGTGTCCAGGGGTGTCAATCAGATGAAAAGTGTAGGTTTCGCCATCCTGCGCTTTATAATTCAACTGTACAGCATTGAGCTTAATGGTAATGCCGCGCTCACGTTCCAAATCCATGGAATCCAAGAGCTGAGCCTGCATTTCACGGGAAGAAACCGTCTCAGTTTTTTCCAAAATACGGTCTGCCAAAGTTGATTTACCATGGTCAATATGGGCAATAATGGAGAAATTACGAATTTTCTCCTGACGTTTTTTCAAATCTTCTACGTTCATAATTCTTCCTTTTAGGGTATTACCACTCATTATAGCATATTTTCTAGAATGTCGCTATCTGCATTGTAGTAGATTTTCTTACTATAGCCTTGTATATCTGGATAATCATTTCTCATGAAATCATCTTGTAAAAATAGGGATAACTGTCTCATTTTGCTGGTGATTTAACTATAAAAATGCTATACTATATTTATATCACTACATAGTTATTTTTAGCGATGCGAAATTTTTAGAAAGTTGGTGGTCACTATGACTCATACACACGCAATTGACACACACGCCCATCTATGGACAGAAGAATATTTAAAAGCCCTTGGAGGCTTGGGGGCAACTGGTACTGCTATCGCTGCTGGCATCGGTGTTGGGACAACACAGGAAGAATTAGACAAACGCTTGGCCATGATGGACAAGGCGGGAGTTGATTTCCAAGTCCTTTCAGCCACTCCACAAGTCCCTCAATTCGGTACCGCTGAAGAGGTCCTTGCTTTGGCTCAAGATATCAACAATACTTACAAAGATATTATTAAACGCTATCCTGATCGCTTTCGTGCATACGGTGTTGTGCCACTTCCACATATTGAAGAAGCTATTCAAGAAGGTAAACGCATTATAGAAGAACTTGGTTTTTAGGTATCGCTCTCAATACAACCTTGGAGAACGGTATGTCCATTGGTCATCCAGATTTCGAACCTTTTTTTCAAGATTGACTAAAATTCGTGCTACTGTCACGCTAGACATGCGAAAATATTGCTCAATATCCTTTTGAATAACCAACCTCCCTTCAACAGTATAAAGATATTTAATCATTTTAAATTGTGCATGGGTTAGATCATAAGGTTTCAATAGATCATTGGATACTTTTTCAAAGGTCAAATCTGCTTGTTTTAATAAATAATCTGTTAGCAGGTGATCAATTTTCTCTGAAACATCTTGAACTTTTGCCATTTTCGCTACCATTTCCAACTGGTCTTTCATCGTCAAATGTGGCAATAATTGATGATTTTGGAATATAAAGCCAATGGATTCTTTGCGAATCTTGGTCCATTCTTTTTGTTTTTTGTCGCTGATATCTTGCCCATTCAGCTTGATAGTCCCCTCGTCTGCTGACAAAAGACAACCGATAATAGACAAGAGTGTACTTTTCCCTGATCCAGAAGGTCCAAGAATAGCAATAATTTCACCCGGTTGCAAACTGAGGTTAACACCATCTAAAATGACACGCTTCTCTTGACCATCCTGGTAGGCTTTGCGAATATTTTCTAAACGTAACGTTTCAGTCATTAAGCTTCACCTCCATTGATAATTTCGATTGGATCGATTTTGGCAAAACGTCGGATAGATAACAGACTTGCCAAGACCGTAATCACGATAAAGGCTACTGAGATTAAGAGCATGTCCTTCATATCCAAATGGAATGGCATCGCAGCTGGCAATAGACTCGCCATACCGATTGTTAATGCATCTCCAATCAGAACACCAAAAGTTGCTAGGAGCAAGACTTGAGCGATTTGTATGTAAGAATGAGTATCGTTTGTATGTAACATAGAGAGTTTTATAGTATTAGTTAAAAAACCGCCATTGGCGGTGTACTTTTTTCTTAACGAATTTGTTCAAAGCTCAAATGAACGATAATTTTATCCGCGTAGCCATTGCGTTCCAAATCGCGTTGCAAACGGTAAGAGATATAATGTTGAGCGATAGAAATATAGCCAGCATCTAAGAGACGATGTTCCACTTGCGATTGAACCATACTGATGGTTGGACGCTCCGTGTGGGCCTCTTCCAAATCCAAGACAACTTTCTTGGTGACATTGACCAAGTTTTGACGCCAGGTATCGTCAATTACGTAGACTGTCTGGGCTGCTTTTACGATAGCTTGGTAGATTTTCTCTGGATCAAAGTCAACGACTTCACCACTGCGTTTGATAACTTGCATACGTACTCCATTTCTAGGGGTCAGCAACCTCCGACCTCCACTACACTCTCAAAAACAAGAAGAAACTTGGCCGGTAAAGCCTTTTCAAGATACTTCTATTATCTAAGTATTTTGAAAATTTGTCAAGTTTTTTCAATGATTGTGATATAATATTTCTAAGTAACAATCAAGGTTTTCACAGTATTCTGTTATTTCCATTTTCAGAGACTGGGAAATATTTTTAAAAGGAGAAATTAATGACATCAGCCATGCCAAAACGTCAAGATATTGATGTACAAGAAACCTGGGATACGTCCCTCATCTACCCATCTGACCAAGCTTTTCAAACAGCACTTTCAGACTATAAAACACGTGTCAAAGCATTTGAAGCTAACTATAAGGGTAAACTTTCAACCGTTGACTTAATTATCGCCGCTTTAAAGGAGTACGAGGCAATTTTAGCAGTACAGAGCAATCTCTCCCACTATGCCTTCCTCAACTTGGATGTGGACAAGATGAACACAAAATTAGCTACTATTGCTAATCAATTTGAGAATGTACATGCAGAAGTTTACCCATCACTTGCGTTCTTGTCTACCGAACTTGGCCTCCAAGAGTTAAACTTTTAGAAAAAGTACAAGTTGCTCAGCCTCAATGGACATCTTATTTAGAAGACATCATCCGCTTCAAACCACATCAATTTGACCCACTCCAAGAAGAACTCTTGGCAAATTTGGCACCAACCTTCCAGCAAGCATATAGCAACTATGAAACGACTAAGTTCGAGGATATGACCGTTGATAGCTTTGAGGCAAATGGACAGAGCTACGCCAATTCTTATGTTCTCTTTGAAAATGATTACGAAATTAGCCATGATACTGAACTACGTCGTGAATCCGCAAAAAGTTTCTACAAAACGCTTCGCGCTTATAAAAATACCACCGCTGCTAATTACTTAGCCAATGTTAAAAATGAGCAAATTGAAGCAAAATTGCGTGGCTTTGACTCAACCATTGATTATCTTCTCTTCCAGCAAAATGTGTCTCGTGACCTCTTCAACCGTCAGATTGGTGTCATTATGAAAGAATTGGCTCCGCACATGCGTCGTTTTGTCAAACTAATGGCAAAAGCACACGGTCTTGATAAGATTACACACGCAGACTTGAAGATTAGCTTGCCATCTGAATTCAATCAGCGTATCACACCTGAGCAACCCTTTATGACGGACCATCTTATATTCTGCTTTCTTGGACTGGTCTCATGAATGAAGTCCTAGTTTTAGCACATGAACTTGGTCATGCTGGACATTTCCAATTGGCTAAAAAACAAAGCATCCTCAACTATGAACCTTCCCTTTACTTCATCGAGGCACCCACCCTCTACAGCTAATGAAGTCTTGACATGTAACACCCTTCTCAAACAAAATGGTGATAATTCTGGCTTCAAATCCCACTTGATTAGCGAACTCATCAGCCGTACATATTTCCATAACATGGTAACTCACCTGCTGGAAGCTGCTTTCCAACGCGAAGTCTACACACGTATGGACAATGATGAATACATGAATGGTGATATCCTCTGCGAAATCAAACTCAATATCCTCAAAGAATTCTGGGGCGAGGAATTTGAAATCGGTGACGATGCAGGTCTCATCTGGATGCGTCAACCTCATTACTACATGGGACCCTATCCATATACTTACTCGGCAGGTTTGACCATTGGTACAGCCATGGCAAAACAATTGGAAGAAAATCCTGACGAAGTTGTCGAAACCTGGCTTGAAACTCTATCCCTTGGTGCGAGCATGTCAGCGCAAGAATTGGCGAAATTATGAAGACTCATCTTATAGATATTTTCACCATAACAATGCTTGATGTCTTCTGACAATCTGTAGGCTGTAATTTTTTTCTGGACAATCAAACCAATCACATATTCAACTTTTTTATACATAAGAGCTGCATCTGTCTCCATAAAACCTCCTAGTTTATGCATTTTTTATCTTTGAACTTTACATAACCAGTTTAACATAAAAAGACAATTCTCTTCAAAATGTTGTAAATTAGGAACCTTTCACAATTTTTAATAAAAAGTTTGATATACTATACTTTGTTTCCTTAGTAAAAAAGGAGGAATTTAATGGAGAATATAGGAAAAATATTTCAACTTCTTAGAAAATCCAGAAACTTGTCACTAGACGATTTAGCTTGTGATATTATTTCTAAATCACAAATTTCACGTTTTGAAAATTACAATGTTGAAATTTCCTTTATTAAACTGCATTATTTAGTCAGTAAACTACATATGAGTATTGATGAGTTCATCAGTCATTGCAATCAATTTCATAGTAAGAAGAATATTCATTACTTTCAACATCTACACTCGCTTTTTGCTTCAAAAAATTTCGAGGAGATTAGACGTCTATATGATGTGAAAATGAATCAGTTAGATATTCTTAAGACAAAGGCCGAACGGATTACTCATGCTCTCTGCTTGATCCTCTTAAAAACTTTTTTGTACGATAGTAATCCTGAGCTCTATGGCATTAACAATGAAGAAATTCAACTTCTTTCATATTACTTGTTTTCTATTGAATATTGGGGGCAATATGAAATTTACTTCCTGAGTCAGGCCTCTTATTTTGTTCCCTATAATACATTACTACTTCTATCGAAAGAGATCATTAGTACCTCTCATTATTATCGGCATGACTACGATAACCGTCAAGCAGTTGGAAGATTGGCAATTAATAGTCTTACAACTACTCTGGAGCATGAAGATACTTCACAAGCCCTCTATTTTATAAAAAAGGCTGAACTGATTATTCCTCATCATGATTACTTAGCCCAAACTGTCTTGATATTCTGCCAAGGTTGGCTATCTTATCTGCAAGGTGATTTTGAAAAAGGGAAAGAACGAATGCAGAAAAGCCTCCATATTTTCCGTCAACTGGATAAAGATGGTTACTATCAGCACTTTTTGAAAGACTATGAGGAGATTATTAGTCGCGAAGCTGAGCCTATTTAGCCTATAAAATATAAAAAACCCTCTACCTTTTGGTAGAGGGTTTGAGGCATGCTTCCTTGTGGAGCATGTGATAAAAAGGTTCACACAATCTATCAAAATCCGCTCCTGCGTTACAATTGAATGTAGATTTCCTCAGCGCAATATTATGGTCCGAAGACCAAATCGACTCATCGCATGGACTTAATATAACACAGATTCTAGCATTTGTAAATAAATTGACTTCAAAAATAAAGGATTTTCACTTCTTATCTGTTTCATTTGGCTGTTTTAGGGTATCTCTTACCCCATGTTTGACTGCCAATCGAATCACAAAGTAGAGCAAAATGAACAAAATAGCATAGGCCATGATAGGAATTAAGACTGTAAATAGAGTACTCATATTTTTCTCCCTTTTAACCAGTTAAAATAAACCAATGGCATTACCGGCTTCATCAACGTCCATGTTGAGAGCCGCAGGTAATTTTGGTAGACCAGGCATAGTCATGACGTCTCCTGTCAATGCCACAATAAATCCTGCACCCAATTTTGGCACCAATTCCCGAATAGTGATATCAAATCCAGTTGGTGCTCCAAGCAAGGTTGGAGCATCAGAGAAGCTATACTGTGTTTTCGCCATACAGATAGGCAAATGATCCCAGCCATTTTTGACAATTTGAGCAATCTGCATTTTGGCTTTCTTTTCGAAGACAACCTTGTCTGCACGATAGATTTCACGCGCCACAGCGGTAATTTTTTCTTCAATAGAATCCGCATCGTTATATAATCGTTTGCAGTTGCTAGGGGTATTTTCAATGGTAGAAATAAGAGTCCCTGCCAACGTCACACCTCCATCTGCTCCGTTTGCCCAAACAGAGGCTAATTCAACAGATACGTCAATTTCTTGACATTTGGCTCGCAGGAATGCCATATTTACGCATATTTTCTACGTGACGGGCCAAGTTAGCAAAACCTGCTTCTACAGCAGGAACATTTTCCTGAGCAAGTTTATCCTTAGCTGCTCCACCGTTCATTTTGAGAGCGCGAATGGTAGCAACAATCACTATAGCATCTGGACTTGTCGGCAGATTTGGCATCTTGATATCCAAAAATTTTTCGGCACCTAAGTCTGCACCAAATCCCGCTTCTGTTACGACGTAATCTGCTAATCGCAGAGCGGTTGAAGTTGCAAGAACAGAGTTACAGCCATGAGCGATATTGGCGAAAGGACCACCATGGACAAAGGCTGGCGTACCATAAACGGTTTGAACAAGGTTAGGCTTCAGGGCATCTTTCAAAATTAAGGTCAGAGCACCTTCCACTTTGAGGTCACGGACATAAACTGGTGTACGATCGAAACGATAGCCAATCACAATATTTGCCAAACGCGACTTCAAATCTCTAATATCTGTATGGTCACCTGACGAAGGGCACGGTCATTGAGATCCACCACACGCTTCCAGATAATCCGACGTTGGTCAATCCCAAGTTCATTTCCTTGATGCAGATGGTTGTCAATCAAAGCTGATAAGGCATTATGAGCTGTTGTGATAGCATGCATATCGCCTGTAAAATGGAGATTAATATCTTCCATCGGAAGCACTTGAGCATAGCCACCTCCGGCAGCGCCACCTTTGATTCCCATAACAGGCCCCAGGGGGTCATAGTTGATTTACCTTCACCAGCAGGCGTTGGATTGATGGCCGTCACTAAAATCAACTTGCCAACAGGATTTTCTTTGACAGCTTCAATTTTATCGAAGGTCAATTTTGCCTTGTATTTTCCGTATAGTTCTATATCATCAAAGCTGATGCCCAAAGGCTCCACTACATCTGTAATTGGTCTTAATGTCGCTTCCTGTGCAATCTGAATATCTGTCTTCATGGCTACCTCACCTTATTTTTATAAACATAGTGTATCAAATTATCTGTAATTCTGCATATTTGCAGGATATATTTCATAAAATGTTCGCATTTACTATTTTTTATCTAAATATTCATAATACCGTTCTTGGTCTAAACTAGTAACTTCATAATTTTTCAGGCGTGCTCCTAATTGAGATAGAGTTTCTTTTAAATCTTGAACAACTTGATTTACACTCAGCTCCTTCCCTAATAATTCAGACAAGGTCGCCATACAGGTCGGATCTACATCAGGATACTGAAAATTGGTTTCTTCTCTCCGAGATAGATGGAAATTGCAAGTGCTCTTCCAATACGTCTTTGAGCTAATCCTGCGAATTTTTTACCAGAGATACTAAGGTCAAAATTTCCAGGACAATAAGACTGTGGTACTTCACCTACTTCCACCTTGCAGCCGTAGTTTATCAATATCTTGCTGACTAAATCAGCCATGAGCTGATAAACTTCCTTAATCTCAAATTTAACAGAATCTTGCGGAAATAATAGCGTAAAATTAAGAATTCCCTGATCAGCTACCACTGCTCCAAATGTGGTACTAACTTATCCATTTTTCCTAAAATGACGGTCTCTTTCATAGGCCAAATATGCAAAACAATCTGTTTTGGATGATCATTAATTGCCTGTAAAAAACGTCTGTCCACACAAAAGGAGCTTGACCAGCTAGTGGCCTGTCAAATACTGAGATGGGATAGGTGTTCAGATAATGTAAATTGATGGTCATAAAGTCTTCCTTTTCCTCTCCGTTATACCAAATTTCAGACTAGTCAGCTTTGCTGTCAGAAACTTTACGAAAGAAAGATTTTCCTGTACAATAAAATCATGAAAATTTTGATAACATCAGGTGGTACTAGCGAAGCCATTGACCGCGTTCGAGCTATTACTAACCAATCCACTGGAACACTTGGAAAAATCATGGCAGAAACCTTTTTGAAAGCTGGTTTTGAGGTTACGTTGGTCACGACCAAGGCTGCTGTTAAGCCTGAGGCTCAAGCAAATTTAACCATTCATGAAATCACCAATGTAGCTAATCTCAAGAACACTCTAGAACCCTTGATAAAGACTCATGATGTCTTCATTCATAGCATGGCAGTTTCCGACTACACCCCTATTTACATGACGGGTATTGAGGAGGTCGCTGATGGCAAAGACGTGCATGAATTTCTCCAAAAAGAAAATAAGGAAACAAAAATCTCGTCTAAAGATGACTATCAGGTGCTTTTTCTCAAAAAAACACCCAAAATCATTTCTCACGTCAAGGAATGGAATCCTGCTATTGCACTGATTGGCTTCAAGCTTCTAGTTGATGTTTCCGTAGAAGAATTACGGAGCGTTGCAGAAAAAAGCCTCGCAAGTAATCACGCAGATATGATTGTTGCAAATGATTTAACAGACATTAAAGCAAATCAACACAAGGCCTATCTGGTCCAAAAAGAAGGCTATATGATTGCTTTTACCAAGGAAGAAATTGCAAAAAAAGTCCTAGCCTTTGTAACAAAAAACTAAACACGGCTACGATAATGAGCAAATTTTGCTGTGTGCTGCCTAATGCTGTTGCTTCTCGCTAAAAGGAGGACTAATATGTCAAGAATCACGCTTGCTGTCACAGGCTCTATCTCAGCCTATAAGGCTGCAGACGTTACCAATCAGTTAACCAAAGCTGGTCATCAAGTGACGGTCCTTATGACCCGATCAGCAACTAAATTTATCACACCATTGACTCTGCAGTCCTTGTCACACCGCTTGGTCCACACCGATGTCATGGTAGAGGAAGATCCTGCTTCTATTAAGCATATTGATATTGCTAAGGAGACGGATATCTTTCTAGTCGCTCCCCTTTCTGCAAATACCTTAGCGAAACTGGCAAATGGGCTCGCAGACGATATGGTATCTACAGTGGCTCTGGCACTTCCTGCTGGAACCACTAAGCTAATCGCTCCAGCTATGAATACACAAATGTACCTCAACCCAGCTACTCAAGCTAATCTCAAGCGCTTAAAAGAATATGGTTTCGAGGAAATCAAACCTCGTGAAGACCTGCTAGCTTGTGGTGACTTTGGAACAGGCGCTCTAGCAGATATTACAACCATTTTACAAGAGGTTGAAGCGCGATGTCAAAAATAAGAAGAAAGGCTGAGACTACAGCCATGGAAGTGGTTGTCTGGGCAGGTGAATTGCTCATGGAAAGCGGTGCGGAAATTTATCGCATCGAAGATACCATGAAAATCATCGCTAAACGCTTGGGCATTCAAAACTTTGAAACCTATGTAGTCAATCAAGGGATCATAACTTCTGGACTAGACGCTGACGATAACCATCTGGGAAAGACCTACACAACGAAAGATGTCTCCATTCACATGGGGAAATTAGAAGCAGTCAATGCTCTATCGCGCCAAATTGTCAATGGGGATGTGACAGATCTACGAGAAATTTCTCAGCGCCTGCAAGAAATCGAAAATTATCCTAAACAATCTGTGTCACTCACCCTTTTTGCCTATTTCTTTGGCGCTGGTGGATTTTCAATGGCGCTCGGTAGTAGTTGGGCAGATGCTCTTGCTTCTGCTTTAACAGGATTGATTTTGGGATATGTTTTCCATCTTATTTCACACCGTGTGCACGCTGGATTTATTCACACCATTATTGGTAGTGCGGTCATTACGTTCTCTGCTAGTCTCCTGCTTCGTTTTGGTTTTGGACAAAATCTTGGCCCCATCGTTTTGGGAGCCTTGATGATCTTAATTCCTGGAGCCTTTTTTGTTAATTCCATCCGAGAATTTTCCCAAAACAACTACTCTACCGGATTAACCTTGCTGATGTCAGCTTTGCTATCTTGTATTTCACTTTCCGTAGGAGTTGTGTCTATCCTAGAAATCCTACCATTCGTAGAGCAGATGGGTAGCGCTTTTACCAGCACTCTTAATTCTCCCCTAGAGCTCATCATTCGAACAGCGACTGCTGCCATTGGTACCATGGCTTTCGCTATTTTATATCAAGTTCCTAGAAAATACCTACTACATATTGGAATTTTAGGAGGGCTTTCATGGCTGATTTACCTACTGATTGTTGAAGGGTTTCAACTAGATGCTGTGGCAGTTTTTGTCTCCAGTCTCATTGTCGCTTTTTGTTCGCGTTTGCTAGCTGTTCACAAAAAATGCCCCATGACCATATTCTTGTCCACCAGTATTTTTCCATTGATTCCAGGACTGAGCTTTTATCGTGCGGTCTATTTTATCCTTGTAGGATCCAATGAAATCGCTCTAGAGCATATGCGAACGAGCTTTGTAACCGCCTTCACCATTGCGATTGCGATTGGACTCATCCAACTACTATCCGTCCATATTTTTCGTTTTCGCAGACAGAAAACAAGCTAATTAAGAAACAATTTGTCTTGACAAATCATCCCCCAACTGCTATAGTTTGGGTAATCATTTTTCAAAGGAGTATTTTGTGAAACAGACTGTTCTTTCGTTTTTAATATTTTACCAGTTCCAATCAAGCCGACTATTGTTCACATTTCGGTTATTATCGCTTCTATCATTTATGGTCCGCGAATCGGCGCTATTTTAGGTGCTTTGATGGGAGTTATCAGTATCGTAACCAATACAATCGTACTGTTGCCAACTAGCTATCTTTTCTCTCCTCTCGTGGAAAATGGGAATTTTGCATCTCTGATCATTGCTATGGTGCCACGAATTTTGATTGGGATTACTCCTTACTTTGTCTATCGTCTTATGAAAAATAAGACCGGTCTCATTTTAGCTGGTGCTGTTGGTTCCATGACGAATACCATCTTCGTTCTTGGAGGAATCTTCGTTCTCTTCTCACACGTCTATAGTGGTGATATTCAAGCTATGTTAGCAGCCGTTTTAGGAACCAATTCCATCGCAGAAGCTATCATTTCGGCAATACTCACAGTAGCCATCGTTCCAGCACTTGAAAAATTAAAAAAATAATCTGTTTAAATCACGTGAAAGCGTGATTTTTTTCTTTGAAAATGATATAATGAAAGCGTTTAATAGACTTTTCAATTCTGTTAATAACAAGTTTTAACAAAAGGAGTTTTAAATGACTTATCAAGAAAATGTTGAAAAATGGCTTCATTCTACTGATCTTCCAGACTATCTTCGCCAAGAATTAGAAGCTATGGATAAAAAAACAAAAGAAGATGCCTTTTATACCAATCTTGAATTTGGAACAGCTGGTATGCGTGGTTATATCGGTGCTGGTACCAATCGTATCAATATCTATGTCGTTCGCCAAGCAACTGAAGGCTTAGCTAAATTGGTTGAATCAAAAGGTGAGGAAGCTAAAAAACGTGGTGTTGCTATTGCCTACGATTCACGTCACTTCTCTCCAGAATTTGCCTTTGAATCTGCCCAAGTCTTAGCTGCTCATGGTATCAAATCCTATGTTTTTGAGAGCTTACGTCCAACACCTGAATTGTCATTTACTGTTCGCCATTATGGTGCCATTGCAGGTATTATGGTCACGGCTAGCCATAACCCCAAAGAATTCAATGGCTACAAAGTATACGGGGAAGATGGTGGACAAATGCCACCTGCGGATGCGGATGCTTTGACAGGCTATATTCGTGCTATCGAAGATCCATTTGCCGTTCAGTTAGCTGATTTGGGAGAAAGTAAGGCATCTGGGCTCATCACTATTCTAGGTGAAGAAACAGATGCTCTCTATTTAGAAGAATTAAAAGATATCAATATTAACCCTGAATTGATTAAAGAATTTGGTCGTGACATGAAGATTGTTTACACACCACTTCATGGTACAGGTGAGATGTTGGCTCGTCGCGCTCTAGCACAAGCAGGGTTTGAATCTGTACAAATCGTAGAATCACAAGCTGTTGCCGATCCAAATTTCTCAACTGTTGCTTCTCCAAACCCAGAAAGTCAAGCAGCTTTTGCGCTTGCTGAGGAGTTGGGGCGCCAAGTTGATGCGGATGTTCTTCTTGCTACTGACCCTGATGCTGACCGTGTTGGCGTTGAAGTTCGTCAAGCAGATGGCTCTTATTGGAATCTTTCTGGTAACCAAATCGGTGCTCTCATTGCCCTATCGTATCTACCGAGTTGGTAACGAAAATTGCGGAAAGCTACGGCGCAACCATGTTCAATGTCTTGACAGGTTTCAAATTTATCGCTGAAAAAATTCAGGAATTTGAAGAAACAGGTAACTACATATACATGTTTGGTTTTGAAGAAAGTTTCGGATACCTCATTAAACCATTCGTACGTGATAAAGATGCCATCCAAGCTGTTCTTTTGGTTGCCGAAATTGCTGCCTACTACCGTTCACGTGGTTTGACTCTGGCTGATGGTATCGACGAAATCTTCAAAGAATATGGCTATTTTGCTGAGAAAACTATTTCCGTAATCCTTTCAGGTATGGATGGCGCTGCCGAAATTAAGAAAATCATGGATAAATTCCGCGACAATGCTCCTAGCCAATTTAACAGTACCGCTATTGCTCTCACAGAAGATTTCCAAGAACTCACTGCAACAGATGGTCAAGGTCATGTTGAAAAACTTACTACCCCACCAAGTAATGTTCTCAAATATACTCTTGCTGATGATAGCTGGTTTGCCGTTCGTCCTTCCGGAACAGAGCCAAAAATCAAATTCTACATCGCAACCGTTGGAGAGACGTTATCTGAAGCTGAAGAAAAAATTGCCAATATTGAAGCTGAAATTAACGCCTTCGTTGGCCAATAATCCTCAAGGAAAAATCAAAAGCAGACTTCAGCAAGATAATTTGAAGTCAGCAATCTAGTATTTTGGTTTTAATAAAGCCTAGTTGTCTCCCAACCACCAGCTTTTATACTGGTGGTTTTTTCAACGTGCAACTAAAAAAGGAGGCCTTACTCGGCCTCCTCACTTGCAATGGGAAAAGTCTATCTACTCTACCATTTTTAATCATTTGATTTATTATTTAGCTACCCAAGGTACAAATTTCATACATATTTACAACGTTAACAATTGGATGACTGCAAAATTGCAGTCCAACTACTTTAACAATTTTGAAAGTTGCGATAAGCTAGGGATAGCTTACATGGGCACATTAGCCTAAGTTCATATTTAGATGGGGAGCAAGGCTAATTGACTTTAACAATAGACAATTTAGTATTCACACGCATAAGCGATAGACTTTTCCGAGCTAAGCACTGCTTTTGTTTGGGTTCACACATTTATGATCTAAATGCCCTCCCTTTATCATCTTCACTCATCTGTTAAACAGATGTTAACTCTTGTTCTCTTTGTACATTTTCATTTTTATTCGAATATAGAAATAGAACCGACGAAGAAAATACAGCACCACCAACAAATAAATAGCAATCCCAGTTAGGCTGATAAGGTCATAATCACCTTATAGGCTACTGAAACATAGTTTTCTAGGAGATAGAGTATTTCTAGATATCCTAGAAAGAGCCAAGTGAAATGTTTCTGATACCATTTCATTCTATCATCCCTTTTTACCTTGTATTATACTCTTTTTTAAAAGCGCTTTCAAGTGTTTGTATTCAAAAAACCAAACTTTTTTATTTGGTTTATGGTTTCCCTTTTAAATATGCTTCCCACATTTTCTGTTGGGGTTTGGCAAAAGGATACAGATGAAAATCTTCTACTGCGACCCAGCGCAGTTCCTTTTCCTCAGGCAACGAATCATCCGAAAGCACACCTTCTATTAGCTCAATCTGCCATTTACGATGGCTAAAAATATGCTGAACGGACTGGAATTTTTCTTCTTGCCAATCAGGATTTATTCTATATTCTTTTTGGAAAAGAATCTTGGGATTAGAAATAATTGCTTCTTCTACCACTTCTAATAAGTTAATTTCTTGCAGCATTGGTGCGTCAGCTTGGACCAAAGGAAAAGACCAAAATCCAGACAAAAGCCCAGCTTCTTGATTTTTTTCTAAAAGAAACTGATTTTGCTGATTTCGGATAACAAAGCCTCGATAGTATATTGGGATTGGCTTTTTCTTGGGTGCTTTGATAGGATATTTATCCATGGTCCCATGCAAATAGGCTGCACTAAAATCTCGGACGGGGCTTTCCTCTGGACGAGGATTGACAGGCGATTCAAAGCTAGAACCCAAATCCATTAGGGCTTGATTGAAATCCCCAGGTCGATCAGGATCAATCAATTCTTCCATGATAGCTTGGAAAATTTTGCGATTGGCCGGTACACCGATATCGTAATCTACCTCAAAAAGACGCGCCATAACGCGCATGACATTGCCATCTACTGCTGGTTCAGCAAGACCGAATGCAATGCTGGAAATAGCTCCCGCAGTATAGGGACCAATTCCTTTCAAGCTCGCAATTTCTTCATAAGTTTCAGGAAATTTTCCTCCAAAATCCTCCACCATCTGCTGGGCTGCTTTTTGCATATTGCGCACTCGTGAATAATATCCCAATCCCTCCCAAACCTTGAGTAAGGTCTCTTCATCAGCCTCCGCCAAAGCTTTAATATCTGGCAAACGATAAAGAAAACTCTCATAGTAAGGAATAACGGTATCCACTCGTGTCTGCTGTAGCATAATTTCAGATACCCAGATAGCATAAGGATCAGCTGTCCTACGCCATGGCAAATCACGTTTATTGGCATCGTACCAGTCCAAAAGCGCCTTTCGAAAACGCACAATTTTGTCTTTGGACCACATGTCAACGCCATATTCTTTCAAATTTAACATGGTTCTAGTATAGCAAAAAGAGCTGGAAACTCCAACTCTCTCATTTTTTAATTGAATGAATTCTGACTAACCTGCATCTTATAATAAAACCCTTTAGCTTTCATAAGATGTTCATGATTTCCCTGTTCGACAATTTTTCCATCTACCATGACCAAAATAATATCAGCAGATTGGATGGTAGATAGACGGTGAGCAATGATAAAACTGGTTCGTCCATGCATCAGTTTTTCAAACGCCTCTTGAATGAGCGCTTCTGTCCGCGTATCAATAGACGACGTTGCTTCATCCAATATAAGGATTTTAGGAACTTTTATAAAGACACGAGCAATGGCTAATAGCTGGCGCTGTCCTTGAGACAAGGAATCACCCACGTCTAATAAAAATGTATCGTAGCCTTTTGGTAACTGACGAATAAAGAAATCTGCATTGGCTACTTGTGCCGCTTCTACCACTAATTCGGTTGAATAGGTACACCATCCAATAAAATTTGTCCCTGATCCACTTCGTAAAAACGCATCAGTAAGTTAATCAAAGTTGATTTTCCTGCCCCAGTCGGTCCCACGATAGCTACCTTACTACCCGCTGGAATATGCAATGTTAAATCATCAATCAAGGTTTTGGGCTTGTCATAGGAAAAAGTAACATCTTGAAAGTCAAAAGCACCCTCAACATTATCAGATTTTAATTGGAATACATTTTCTTCTGTAATGGGAGCCTCTTCTAACAAGTCAAACAAACGCTTAGCACAAGCTAGAGCGCTCTGCAATTCCGACAATACCGATGAGATATCATTGAAAGGCTTGGTGTATTGACTAGCATAATTCAAAAAGGTCGTCAAAGCTCCTACAGTAAAATCTGCTTGCATGATTCGAAAAGCACCCAATCCCGCAAGCAAAGCGTAGATCAAAGCATTGACAAAACGTGTCATGGGGTTGATGGTTGAGGAGGTAAAAATAGCCTTTTCGGAAATAGCTGCGTAGCTTGCATTGGTTTCAAAAAACGCTTGACGAAATTGTTGTTGAGCGTTGAAAGGCTGAATGAGATTGCTCTTCCGTTTGTTTACGATAATAGAGGTATGACTTCTTAGCAATAAACCGTGCCACAAATAAGGAAACAGGTGTTAAAATGACAACCACTGTCATCATGAAGAAGTCGAGCCTTGCCATGGTAAAGATGGTCAAGACAATGGTTAAAACACCTATAAAAAATTGGTTAAAAATCATCAACAAACCATTGCTTAGCTGCTCACTATCTGTGGAAACTCGTGCCATCAGATCCCCAGTACTTTGCTGATCAAGATAGGACAAAGGTAAATGGTGCAGGTGCACAAAGGCCTCTTGGCGCAAGTCACTAATGACACCATAAATTAATTTATTGGATAGATAGGGTACCCACCATTGTAGCACTGTATTACACCCGATGACCAAAACCATCTGCAAGAGAATCAATTTGAGCTCTGCAAGCCCTTGGACTTCTAAGACAACGTCAATGGCTTGGCCAATTAAAATCGGCAGATAGACTGTCAAAAGGACCTGACCTAAGCTTCCTAATATCATCATGCCCAAAGGGATAGGCCGAGCCCAAAAACGGTTCAAAAGCTGACGTAAGGTAGATTGTTTTTGCTGCTTAAGCATTTTTTCCACCTCCCTAGCATGTTGAGATTGGTCAATTTCTCGATAAATAGCAGGGCTTTCCAGCAAGTCGGCATGACATCCAAGACCAACCTGCTTGCCCTTGTCCAGTACCAAGATCTGATCAGCAGCCTTCAAACTACTGGTTCGTTGCGAAACCATGATGAGAGTTTGCTGAGGAAGTTGCTCAGCAATCGCCCTCAGAAGATGACTTTCTGTCATATAATCTAAGGCAGATGTTGCGTCATCCAAGAGCAAAATTGGCGCCGCGTGCCCATGTGAACAATGCCCATAAATCGACCAGATGCTAAGCTAAAATTAATTCCTTCTAACGCTGGTTCCACTGCATTAGGATAGATAAATGTTAGTTGGTCTACAGTTACTATTTCTTGTTTTTCTTTTGGTCTTACTTGTTCAAGCGGAGCGAAAATATTTTCTGATTCCTGATTAAAAATGTCCTGAACACACCTTGCACTCACATAAGTTTGATTGAGCGTATTGACCACCATCACTAGCTTGACTAATTCAACCAGAATTTGCAAAAGATAATTAATCAAGGCAACCAACATTCCTTGTTTCAAAAACGAATCTGCAACGGCTAATTTCCCTTGCAACATTAAGAAAACCAAGGTCATATTGACCACTAAGTAGGTTGCAGGCGTCAGCAATACAGACCAGAAACCTGCGCGTATTTGCCCCTCTTCGTAGCTCTCATTGGCTATCGTAAACTGCTGAATTTCTCGTTCTCTCTGTCCAAAAGCACGAATTACCCGCATTCCCGTACTATTTTCCTTGACTAGTGATACCAAGTGGTCCAAGGATTTACGCAAGGATTGATAGAGCTGGGTAGTGATACGCGAGATCACTACTACGCTTACGAACAAAATCGGAATCATTCCTAAAAATAACAGCGATAATCGTGGACTAATGGTTACCGCCACGAGGAGCGCTCCAAATACCACGATGGGCGCGCGCAAAAAGAGACGAAGAAAAATATTGATTCCCGTCTGAATCTGCAAAGTATCACTTGATAAGCGTGTTAAGAGACTAGAACTCGTCAATTGGTCCTGACTGGTTTTTGGGAGGAATAAAACTTTTTCGTATAAGGCTTCCGTCAATTCCTTTGTAAAACCAATCGCCGCCTTAGCTGAAAAAATACTGAGCTGTGATAGAAAACCCAACTCCCGTAAGAGCTAAAATAGCCAATAATAAAATCATAGCAACCAAGTTTCCTTGATTGCTAGATGGGATAATAGTGTCAACGATTTTTGCGATGACAAGAGGAACACATAATTCAAGACAGGCTTCAATCAGTTTGAACAGTGGAGCCAAAATAGTCTCTTTTTTGTAGTTCCTAAAATACCTTAATAAATCAGACATAAACCTTCTTAAAGTTCATCTACTGCTTGTGCAGCAGTAATGATAGATAGTTTGTAAACGTCCTCAGAGCTACAACCACGTGACAAGTCATTTACTGGTTTGTTAAGTCCTTGAAGAACTGGACCGACAGCATCGTAACCGCCAAGACGCTCAGCAATTTTGTAAGCGATGTTTCCTGCTTCGATAGCTGGGAAGATAAAGACGTTAGCTTGACCTGCAACCGGGCTATTTGGAGCTTTCAATTTCGCTGTGCCTGACACGAGCGCTGCATCCATTTGCAATTCACCATCAATCAATAAGTCCGGACGCAATTCTTGTACGATACGAGTTGCTTCAACTACTTTATCAACCTGTGGACCTGAACCTGAACCTTTTGTTGAGTAAGAAATCATCGCTACTTTAGGGTCGATACCAAAAGTTTTTGCAGTTTCAGCTGAGTTAATCGCAATATCTGCCAATGCTTCTGCATCTGGATCAATATTGATAGCACAGTCACCAAAGATGTATTGTTTTTCTTCTTTCATCATCAAGAAGACACCTGAAGTACGTTTTACACCTGGTTTTGTCTTAATGATTTGAAGTGCTGGACGAACTGTATCGGCAGTTGAGTGAATAGCACCTGATACCATACCTTCAGCTAAGCCCATTTGTACCAACATAACCCCAAAATAGTTTACATCACACAAAATTTCATCCGCTTGGCTCTCATCCACTTTCCCTTTACGAAGAGCTAAAAATTCACTCTTCATTGTTTCAAAGTTAGCGTAATTATTTGGATCTAATACAGTAATACCTGGGTCTGAAAAACCAAATTCAATCAACAAGTTATGAACTTCTGTTGGATTCCCAATAATGATTGGCTCCATCAAACCTTCAAATTTCAAACGAGCCGCTGCACGAACAACACGCCCATCTGTTCCCTCTGGTAAGACAATACGAATTTTTTTACCAACGATTTTGCGTTTTAAGTCGCCAAATAAGCCACGAATTTCCATGAAATCTACATCTCCTAATAATATATTGTTTATTTCCTAAAGCCATGATAACGCTTTGAAAGTCATTTGTCAAATCACTTTCAAAAACCATCTCCTCTTTTGTAAATGGATTAACAAATTCTAAACGATGACAGTGAAGTGCCTGACGGTCAATTCCAAATTCCAAACTACCTCCGTAAAGATCATCTCCTAGAAGCGGGAATCCGATATGTGAAAAATGCACACGAATCTGATGAGTCCGTCCCGTATGAAGCTCAATATCCACCAAATGAACATTGTCCCAACTAGAAACACTTCTGTAAGAAGTATGAGCGTATTTGCCCAACGGAGTTACACATCGTGTAATAATGCTGTCCTCTGGACGACCAATGGGAGCAATGATTTCCCCAGCCATATCCAAATGCTCTTCACCTTGAACCAAAGCATAATAACGCTTTTGAATCAATTTGGACTGTAACTGCTTGTCCAATCTAGCATGGGCATATCCGTGCTTAGCAAACAACATAAGTCCCGAGGTATCCTTATCCAAGCGCGTCACAATATGAATCTGCTTATTTTCATACCCCTGTTTCAAGTAATAAGCCTTAACAAAGTTTGCCATGGTATTGGAATGAAGGATACTGGGGATAGAAGCAACACCATAAGGCTTGTTAATCACTAAAAAATGCTCATCTTCGTAAACAATATCTAAAGGATGGTCAAGAGCCTTGAGACTACCTGTTACATCCTCTTCACACGGAATATCAATGGTCACAATATCTCCAGCTTCCAAGAGAAAAATAGCATTCTGCTCTTGGTAATTGACCTGAATTTTTCCACCTTCAAATTTAATCTTTGCAAGAAGAGCCTTTGAAATGTCATGCTTTTTCAAAAATGTCTTGACCTTCATACGCTGGTCTGCCACAAATTCAAAACGCATTATTCCACCTCTCCAATAAAGGCATCTTTGACGCGATTCCAAAAACTAGTATGTCTTGGTGTCGCTACGAAGTTGATTTTGTTATGGTCAATCTGGTATTCAATCCGCTCAATATTGTCATAGACAAAGGTTCGGTTGTCTATGGCGATAGAGTATCGGTCATCATGTTTAGGTTCAATAACAATTTTATCCTTTTTAGGAACAACTATGGAAGATCCCAGTGTTCGATAAACACGATTATTGAGACTGGCTACTTCTGCAATTTGCAGCGCTTCAATGGTTGGGTGTAGTACCGCTCCACCAAGCGATTTATTGTAGGCAGTTGAACCTGTCGGCGTTGAAACAGCGATACCATCCCCTCGGAAACGTTCAAAGGGCACGCCATTGATATAAACATCCGCCACCATAGTTTTTGACAAGCGCTTGATGGTCGCTTCATTCAAAGCGCGAGCTGTGATGATTCTTCCGTCCAACATATGAATTTTAACACCCAAAATTGGGTAAGCGACCTTGGCACCTGTGTCCAATTTGAGATTTTCTATGAGCTCATCTACCTCAAAATCACGATAATCCGTGTAAAAGCCAAGATGTCCTGTATGAATCCCCACAAAACGTACACGATCTAAAATAGATTCATATTTGTGAAATGCCGACAAGAGCATTCCATCTCCCCCAATTGAAATCACAATATCTGGATTTTTAGGGGTCATAATAAAATTAGCTTCTTTGAGCTTGGTCCAAAGTTCCTTTGAAACAGCTTCACTCTTAGGATTTCGACTGCTGAGCAGAGCGATTTTTTTTCTATCTGTATTCTTCATCTGTATCATCGCTATTTCCGACACCGTCATTCAATTTACGATGGGCAGGATCAAATAGTGCCTGCGCTTCTTGAATGTCGTCACGGATTTTTCGCATCTCCTCATCTAACTGGTAAGCAATCTTAGCGGTTACTTCCAAACGTTTTTTAATCTCTTCGGGGAAATCGCCCTTGTATTTGTAATTGAGTGAATGCTCAATTGTTGCCCAAAAGTTCATGGATAATGTTCGAATTTGGATTTCCGCCAGAACCGTTTCATTTCCATTGATGGTATCAACTGGATATTCAACCACCACATGGTAGGAACGATAGCCAGAAGACTTCATATTGGTGATATAGTCTCGCTCGTGCACAATCCGCATATCCTTACGCTTACGAATAATTTCCAGAACTTCTTCTACGTCATCGACAAATTGGACCATGACCCTCACACCAGCAATGTCCTGCATATCCTGGGCAATATTTTCCATCTTAATATGTCGTAGAGCCATCTTTTCCTTGATAGACTCGATAGGCTTGACACGTCCTGTCACAAATTCAATTGGCGAATGTCGATTAGCCTTACGATACTGCTTGCGAATACCCCGCAACTTGATTTTTAACTCACCAACTGTTTGGATATAGGGGTCCAAAAGATCTTCCCAATTAAATTCCATAAGGTCTCCCTTCTTGTCAAAATGCCGATTTTCGTATAGAATAGCACAAAGACTATTATACCACACGAAAGGTTATTCCTCTAGCAAAAATGAACCACTTAGAAATTGAATACAAGACTCTTCTAACAGAAAAAGAATATCAAATACTACTAGCAGACTTTGCTGATGTCACACCGGTTGAACAAACCAATTACTATATCGATACTCCAGACGAGCAAATCAAAAAATCTCGTTCCTCTCTTCGTATCCGTATCTTGGAAAATAGGGCAGAGTTGACCTTAAAAGTTCCTCAAGAAATTGGAAATTTAGAGTACAATCAGGAGTTATCAATAGAAACAGCGCAACATCTGGTCCAGCATTTCATTCTTCCTGATGGTTCAATCAAAGAATTACTAGTTGAAAAAAACATTGATCTAGACAAATTGATTGTTTGGGGACATTTAACCACTAAGCGTCTTGAAAAAGAAAGTGAGATTGGTTTAATGGCACTGGATGCTAACCGTTGCTCCCACCATAAAGATTTTGAATTGGAAGTCGAAGTTTCTGACGCTCCAGCAGGAAAAATAGCATTTGACGATTACCTAAAAAGCAAAGGGATATCTTTCAAATATGCCAGCAGCAAGGTTGCACGTGCAGCATCACTCCTCAAAACAGCTAAATAAGCTGTTTTTTCTACTTATCTACTGGAAAAATAGCATTTTTTTGGTAAAATAGTAACGTCTATAGAAAAATTAGCTTTCTCTAGTCCAACTTCCAATAGTCCACTGGACTATTGGAACCCTCTTATCTTATAAAGGAGTTATTCTATCATGGTTCAACCTTATGGTGATAAACAAATTAAATTGTTTGCTTTAAATGGAAATCCAGAAATTGCACAAAAGATTTCTGAGGCTTCTGGCATCCCTTTGGGAAAGATGTCTTCTCGTCAGTTCTCTGATGGGGAGATTCAAATTAACATTGAAGAAAGTGTACGTGGAGTTGATGTCTACATTATCCAATCCACTAGCTATCCTGTTAACAATCACCTGTGGGAACTTCTTATCATGATTGACGCATGTAACCGTGCGAGCGCTAACTCTGTAACAGTTGTCATGCCATACTTCGGATATGCACGCCAAGACCGCACCGCTGCGCCTCGTGAACCAATCACAGCTAAACTCGTAGCCAATATGCTGGTCAAAGCTGGTGTTAGCCGTGTGGTAACACTTGATTTACACGCTGTGCAGGTCCAAGGTTTCTTTGATATCCCAGTCGACAATCTCTTTACCGTTCCACTCTTTGCTTCTCACTACATTGAAAAAGGACTAACTGGTTCAGATGTCGTCGTAGTAAGTCCGAAGAACTCTGGAATCAAACGTGCTCGTAGTCTTGCTGAATATTTAGATGCTCCTATCGCTATCATTGATTATTCCCAAGGTGATGCAGAACGTGAAGAAGGCTATATTATCGGTGATGTTGCCGGTAAAAAAGCCATCTTGATTGATGATATCTTAAACACTGGTCGTACCTTCTCAGAAGCTGCTAAAATTTTGGAACGCGATGGCGCAACTGATATTTACGCCGTTGCTAGCCATGGACTTTTTGCAGGAAATGCTGTTGAATTACTGGACCAAGCGCCAATTCAAGAAATTTTGGTAACCGATTCTGTTGCCAAAAAAGAGAAAATGCCAAAAGCTATTTCATTCTTAACAGCTAGCAATCTACTTGCCGAGTCTATCTTGCGCATTCATGAACGCCGTCCAGTCAGCCCACTCTTTAATTACGTACCCGATAATACAAAATGATCTATTTAGATAACGCTGCAACTACATCTCTATCGCAAGCTGCTCTTGCCACTTTGATGGAAGTTTCTCAAGATATTTTTGGAAATCCATCAAGCATTCATCACTTTGGTCGAAAGGCCAATCAAATTTTTCGCCAAGCAAGACAGACTATCGCAGAGGCACTGCACACCCATCCCAACCATATTATTTTTACCTCAGGTGGGTCCGAAGCAGATAATCTGGCTATTAAAGGTTATGCCTTAGCTAATCAAGTCAAAGGAAAACACTTAATTACAACTGCCATCGAGCACCATGCCGTTCTGCACACCATGGAATATCTAGAACAGCAATTTGGTTTTGAAGTTACTTACTTGGAACCAATTAACCATGTTATTACTGCTCAGCAAGTCCAGGAAGCTCTTCGTCCGGATACCATTTTAGTAAGCGTTATGTACGCCAATAATGAAACAGGGCAAATCCTTCCTATCAAGGAAATTGGACGAGTCCTGACTCAACATCAGGCTGTTTTCCATGTAGATGCCGTACAAGTCGTGGGAAAACTTCCACTTCACCCAGAAGATCTAAATATTGATCTACTCGCTGCATCGGCTCATAAGTTCCATGGTCCAAAAGGTGTTGGCTTCCTATATAGTCGACTGCCAAACCTTGCTTCTCTCATCCATGGAGGAAAACAAGAAAGTCAACACCGTGCAGGAACTGAAAACGTCGCAGGAATTGCAGCCATGGCTACTGCTTTAGAAGAACAGCTAAGACATGCTAAAGAAAACTGGCAAACTGTCACTACCTTAAAAAATGCAGTAATTGAGGAGCTAAAAGGTAGTTCAATATACGTCAATGAGGACTTTGAGACAATCCCCTACGTTTTAAACTTGGGTTTGCAAGATCAACTCAATGAACAAATTCTTATGCGACTTGATTTAGCCGGTATTGCAGTCTCTAGCGGCTCTGCTTGTACAGCAGGAGTCATCCAAAAAAGCCATGTTCTTTCTGCCCTATATGGCGCTGACTCCCCCCGCTTGACCGAATCTATCCGGGTCTCTTTCTCGGAAACCAATACTATTGAAGAGATTCTAACCTTTACTTCTACTTTAAAAAATATGATAACAAAATAGGAGGCCGCTATGGCATTTGAAAAATCTGTTGCATTAAAAGATTGCGACTACATTTATGAGATTAGTTCTGCTATCAAAAAATACACTCTTCGCGATAACACTTTTGAGCAAACTCATGTCGGCAATTACCAATTGACTCGAATTCTTGAAGAAGTCCCAAATTCAAACGAAGGTTTTTTACTAAAAATCATTATCAATAAAGATTTAACAGGTTTTAAAATCAATATCACCGATAAATCTGGCCTTCATATTGTAAATATTTTCAAAAATGATAGTAACAAAGTCATCCAAGAAAAATTCTATTTCCTTATGGATAGTTTAGTTGACCGAGATATCTTCACAAAGAAAGTAAAATAGTTATGATTACACTGACTTACCAAGATGCTTACCAACAAGAGCGTTCACAAACTTATGCCAACTTGGACGAAATTCTACTCGCTTTTTCTAGCTGTATTACTCTACCTGATTATTTAAAAGTAGTCTCTTTGACAGAAGATGGAAATGACCTAGGATAATAAATACAGCGGTAGCATAGGTGATCTCTATCGATTTCTCCAACAATTACAAGCAAATAGAGTTTAAAAACAAGAACTTGTTCTTGTTTTTTTATTTGATTTTCAGTTCAAATCTGTTGCAATATTCACAAACTTGTTTTACAATAGAGTAATGAAATAAACGATCAGAATGGAGAAAAAAGATTGTGAAACACGATAAAGATACAAAAATTCCACGCGCCACTGCCAAACGACTCTCTCTTTATTACCGAATTTTTAAACGATTCCACAGGGAAAATATTCAAAAAGCTAGCTCAAAAGAGATTGCTGAAGCTATCGGAATTGATTCTGCAACTGTTCGTCGTGATTTTTCCTACTTTGGTGAATTAGGACGCCGAGGTTTTGGCTACGATGTAAAAAAATTGATGGATTTCTTCGCAGATATCCTCAATGACAACTCTATCACTAACGTAATGCTGATTGGTGTCGGAAATATGGGACGTGCCCTTCTCCACTACCGCTTCCATGAGCGTAACAAAATGAAAATTGTAATGGCTTTTGAAACAGACAACTATCCTGCTGTGGGGACCATCGATGCAAATGTTCCCATTTATGGCATTTCTGATTTGCAAGAAAAAGTCAGTGAAGTCAATGTTCAAACTGCTATTTTAACTGTACCAAGCAGTAGCGCACAAGTTGTGGCGGATGAATTGATTAAGGCTGGCATTAAAGGCATTTTGAGTTTCTCACCAATTAATTTGACAGTTCCAAAAGACGTGGTTGTCCAATATGTAGACTTGACCAGCGAATTGCAAACCCTCCTCTACTTCATGAGAAAGAACTAAGAGTATGCTATGATGAAACAACCAATCATCGGAATTACAGGCAATGAGTTTAACAACAAAGCGGATGACACTGGACCGCTCCTGTCCTACGTCGTGACAAATTTCGTTCATGCTATCAAGCGTTCGGGCGGGCTTCCACTGATCATTCCTATGGGGAGCACTGAAACTGCTAAATCCTATATTGCCATGATTGATAAGTTAGTCATGACAGGTGGGCAACGTGTTCTGCCACAATTTTACGGTGATAAAAAAAGTATTGTTAGTAATGACTACAAGTTAGAACGCGATTGTTTTGAATTAGAACTCATCAAAGAAGCTCGCGTCCAGAATAAACCAATTTTTGCTGTTTGTCGTGGTATGCAACTTTTTAATGTAGCTATGGGTGGCACTCTTCATCAGGATATTCCTAATCACTGGCAAAAAATTCCTGCAGATACTGGCTTCCACCAAATTGAAATTGAAAAAAACAGTCCCCTAGCCACTATATATGGCCAGAAGACAACTGTCAATTCGTTTCACCATCAAGCAATTAAAGATTTAGCTAGTCATTTGCAAGTTATCGCTCAAGCACCAGATCAAACCATTGAAGCTATCACAACGACTGATGGCAGTCGATTTTTAGGCGTTCAATGGCATCCTGAGCTTTTGATCTACAAGAACAGCTCCGATCAATCTCTTTTTGATTTTGTCGTGCAAAAACTTTAAAATAGTTCACTTTCTTCACGGAAACTATAATAAATGTCTCTGTAAAGTTAAAATCATTTCGACTTGGTTCAACGGAACCTGATGGATGGTTATGGACAATAATGATTGACGTTGCCATACATTTATTTGATGGCATAATGCAAAATCTCACGTGGTTCCGCAATACTACGATTGACACTACCAATAAAAATAGTACGTTTTTCCCAACTCAATCATCGCCTTCATTTCAATAGCTTTTACACGACCAATTCCAGAGAGTTTTTGCAATTCTTCTATTGATAAATCTTTGAGTGCGGATAAATGAGGTAACTTGGTCAAGAGATTGGTAGAGATAGCTGAAACAGGCTGATTTTTCGTTCCAGTACGAATAAAAATTGCCAATAATTCTTGATTGCTGAGCCGCTCTGCTCCTACTTCTAGCAAACGTTCTCGGGGTAATAATGATTCTTCTTTAAACTGAATATCGTACATAAAAGTCCCTCCACTTTATTATTCGAAAAAAGACTAGAAATCTAAGATTTCTAGTCTTTTTTTATAATTGAACTTGATTGTATGACTGACTAAAATGTTTGAGAATCTCTTTAGAAGCCTTATCGTAGTCTCCTGAAGATTCTAATTCACCTTTGACAATCGTCCGCATAGTTGCTTCAGCATCTTCACATGTTACCAACGTAATTTCATTCTTTCCTTCTACATCGTCGATGATATAGATGCTTTCTGGAGTGACAGACTCAACACTTGTTACCACATAAGTATAAACTTTTGTTTTATCTGTTATATAGATTTTCATACCGTTTTTGGCATTTTCCAAAGGTGAGAACAGAGTTTCACTAGCTCCTGCAATTCCAAAGATATGGTGACTGGCCAAGCTATAGTTTCCCTGTCCCATGACCTGATTTTCTTTCATGGTTCCTGCACCATACATGAGAGCCGTATTTGATAATCCTTTGAAAATGGGAAGATTTACTTTCAAATCTGGTATAGCAATACCCCCTATAACAGGAAGTTGTTGAGCATCCCACTGCGCTTTTAGAACTGCTTCTGTAGAAATAGACTCCACTTGTTCAAAATCAAAGGTAGTATCTGCTCCCTTATTTTTCTCAATTTCTTCTTTGGAAACTTGTGTTACTTGATATTTATTTGACTTCTGAGCAATCAGCATGTTGCGAATTGAGGTATTAAAGATCAATGTAAATGAAATCAAGAATAAGATAAATAACAAGAAGTTTTTGAGCCAACCAAATTTTCTCTTTTTTGAAGATATTTTTAATCGTCTACCCATTATTCTTCAGTTCCTTCCTCTTTTTCTTCTTCGGCATCGACCAAAGCAAAAGTCATAATTTTTGCATCGTTATCCAACCTCATCACTTTAACCCCCATGGTTGCACGACTTGTTTGGGAGATATTGCTAATATTGGTCCGAATAATGACACCAGTATCTGTAATGACCATGATATCCTCATCCCCAGAAACAGTAGTCAAGCCGGCAAGTGGACCATTCTTTTCAGCAACATTAAGGGTCTTAATTCCTTTACCACCACGACCTTTTGTCGGATATTCACTAGCTGGGGTTCTTTTACCATAACCTTTTTCAGTGATCACCAAGACTTCTTGCTCATCTGAAACCGTTGTAGCACCAACTAAAACATCACCCTCACGAAGGTTGACACCACGAACACCCGTTGCAGTACGTCCCATATTCCGCACAACTGATTCATTAAAACGAACAGAGTAGCCAAACTTGGTTCCCATAATAACATCTGCTTGACCATCTGTTAAGAAAACATTAATCAATTCGTCATCGTCTTTCAAGTTTAACGCCTTGAGACCATTTTGTCGGATATTGCCAAATTCTGATACATTGGTCCGTTTGACAACACCTTGACGTGTCGCAAAGAAGAGATAGTGGTTTTCTTCTTGATCACCTGTCACATTTATGATGGTCTGAATAGATTCATTTTCATCCAATTTCAACAAGTTGACAACTGGCAACCCCTTTGCTGTACGACCATACTCAGGAATCTCATAGCCTTTGAGTCGATATACGCGTCCTTTATTGGTAAAGAAGAGGAGCTTGTCATGAGTGCTTGTAGAAACTAACTCACGAACAAAATCGTCGTCCTTCACTCCAGTTCCTTGGACACCACGACCTCCACGTTTTTGAGCATGGAATTCATCCTGAGCTAAGCGTTTGATATACCCCTTATTCGAAAGAGTGATTAAAACATCTGTCTCTTCAATCAAGTCTTCGTCTTCAAGTGACAAGACTTCACCGACCATTAATTCTGTCCGACGTGCGTCTGCGTACTTACGTTTCACCTCATTGAGTTCTTCTTTTACGATAGCAATGACGCGTTCTGGCTTCGCTAAAATATCCGTCAAATCAGCAATCAAGGCTAACAGATCATCATATTCAGATTGAATCTTATCACGTTCCAAACCAGTCAAGCGACGAAGACGCATATCGAGGATTGCTTGACTTTGACGTTCTGACAGACCAAACTTAGACATCAATTCAGATTGTGCTTGTGCATCTGTTTCACTAGCGCGGATAATTCGAATCACTTCTTCAATATGATCAAGCGCAATAAGAAGCCCTTCTAAGATGTGAGCACGACTTTCCGCCTTATCCTTATCGAATTGAGTTCGGCGAGTCACCACTTCTTTTTGATGCTCAATATAAGCAGTCAAAATTTCTTTTACTGAAAGTATCTTTGGCACGCCACCTTGAATGGCTAGCATATTGAAACTAAAGTTAGTCTGAAGTTGGGTTAATTTAAAGAGATTATTTAAGATAACATTGGCTGATGCATCACGACGAACTTCAATAACAAAACGAACACCTTCTCGGTTAGACTCATCACGAACCGCAGTAATTCCTTCAATCCGCTTTTCTTGGGCCAAGCGCACAATATGATCATGCACTTTAGATTTATTGACCATATAAGGAAATTCTGTTACGACGATCCGTTCACGGCCATTCCCGAACTCTTCAATTTCAGTTTTCGAACGAAGAACAATAGAACCTTTACCAGTCTCATAAGCACGGTGAATACCCGATTTTCCCATGACCAAGGCTCCCGTTGGAAAGTCTGGACCAGACAAGACTTCCATAATGTCACGAGTAGTCGCCTCAGGATTGTCCATAATCAAGTTTACAGCGTCAATAGTTTCGCCCAAATTATGTGGCGGAATATTGGTCGCCATACCAACAGCAATCCCTGTCGTACCATTGACCAACAGATTTGGAAAACGCGCAGGTAGGACCTCTGGCTCACGCTCACTTGAATCATAGTTGTCCACAAAATTAACCGTATTTTTATTGATATCACGGAGCATTTCTAGCGCAATCTTACTCATACGAGCTTCGGTATAACGTTGGGCGGCTGCACCGTCTCCGTCCATAGAACCAAAGTTTCCGTGTCCATCAACTAACATGTGACGGTAACTCCACCATTGAGCCATACGAACCATAGCTTCATAAATCGCACTGTCTCCATGAGGATGGTATTTACCCATAACATCACCGGTAATACGGGCAGATTTTTTATGCGGTTTATCCGGAGTAATCCCCAACTCATTCATTCCATATAAAATACGACGATGTACGGGTTTTAAGCCATCCCTGACATCTGGGAGCGCCCGTGCTACAATAACACTCATGGCGTAGTCAATGAAGGAAGTCTTCATTTCACTCGTCAGATTTACATCTACTAAATTTTTATCTTGCATTGAAAAAATGCCTCATTTCCACTAGAAAGTATCTACTTCATTATACCATATTTTAAGGCATTTTTCCCTGCTTGGAACTACAATGTAAACATTTTCAAAACTCCTTTCATAACTGACAAAGATCATAAAAAATGCTAGAATAAGAGGTGTTGGGAATGATTTCCCAAATAAAACAAAGGAGATGTTTAAAACATGACTGCAACTAAACAACATAAAAAAGTAATCCTTGTCGGCGATGGTGCCGTGGGTTCAGCATATGCTTACGCTCTTGTTAACCAAGGTATTGGTCAGGAACTTGGTATTGTAGATATCAACAAAGATCGTACTCAAGGGGATGCAGAAGATTTGAGCCACGCTCTTGCTTTTACTTCACCTAAGAAGATTTACTCAGCAGAATATTCTGATGCCCATGATGCAGACCTCGTTGTGTTGACAGCTGGCTTGCCACAAAAACCAGGTGAAACTCGTCTTCAATTGATCGAGAAAAACTTGCGTATCAACCAACAAATCGTTAGCGAAATCGTTGCTTCAGGCTTCAATGGCATCTTCCTTGTTGCAGCTAACCCTGTGGACATCTTGACTTACTCTACTTGGAAATTCTCAGGCTTCCCTAAAGAACGTGTCATCGGTTCTGGTACTTCTCTTGACTCAGCTCGCTTCCGTCAAGCCTTGGCTGATAAGATTGGTATCGACGCTCGCTCTGTTCACGCCTACATCATGGGTGAACACGGTGACTCAGAATTCGCTGTTTGGTCACATGCCAATGTTGCGGGTGTTAAATTGGAACAATGGTTGCAAGACAACCGTGATATTGATGAGCGAGGACTTGTTGATCTCTTTGTATCAGTTCGTGACGCGGCTTACTCTATCATCAATAAAAAAGGTGCAACATACTATGGTATTGGTGTCGCTCTTGCGCGTATTACACAAGCTATCTTTAACGATGAAAATGCAGTACTTCCTCTTTCAGTATACCAAGAAGGTCAATACGAAGGTGTTGAAGATGTCTTCATCGGACAACCTGCTATCGTTGGTGCCAATGGTATCGTTCGAAATGTGAAAATTCCGTTGAATGATGCAGAACTACAAAAATTCCAAGCATCTGCTGCTCAATTAAAAGAAATCATGGATGATGCATTTTCTAACCCAGAAATTGCTGCAGCAGTTAAAAATTAATCCAAATGAAAAGACGTGGAATTCACGTCTTTTTTATGATGATTGAAAGCCATTATAAAAATCCCAACCAAGGTTGAGATTTTTATTTTTTATTTAGTCTTGATGTAGTTGACACCATCTGCTTTTGGTGCCACTGCTTTTCCGAAGAATGCGGCCAAGACAATGATTGTCAAGACGTATGGCGCTACTTGCAAGTAGACTGGATTAATTCCTTTCAAGAACGGTAATTGACCACCAACAACTGCTAGGGACTGTGAAAGTCCGAAGAAGAGACTTGAAAGCATCGCTCCGATTGGATTCCAACGACCAAAGATCATGGCTGCCAAGGCGATGAAACCAGGACCAGCAATCGTTGCTCCAGAGAATTGGCCTGAGATCGCTTGCGAGTAAATCGCTCCGCCAATTCCTCCGAGGAAACCAGAAATCAATACACCAGCATAACGCATTGCATAAACATTGATACCAAGCGTATCAGCTGCTTGCGGATGCTCACCAACTGAACGAAGACGCAAACCAAAGCGAGTTTTATAGATGATAAACCAAGCAAAGAATGCAAAGGCAATGGCGACATAAGCAGGTAAACTTGTAGAGGTAAAGAAGATTTTACCAATTACAGGAATGTCAGACAAAATTGGGAATGTAAATTTACCAAAAGATTTACTAATTGTATCCGTTTGTCCACGGTTGTACATTACTTTACAAAGGAAAACAGCTAAACTTGGAGCAATCAGGTTCAATACTGTACCAGAAACGACATGATCAGCACGGAAATTGACAGTCGCCATAGCATGAAGAACTGAGTAAAGTAAACCAATCAAACCAGCAAAAATTGCGGCAAACCAAGGAGTTGCACTGCCGAAAACTGAAGCCATCTCAATATTGAAGACAACTCCTGCAAAGGCACCCACAACCATAATTCCTTCCAGACCAACGTTGACAATACCACCACGCTCTGAGAAGGTACCGCCGATACTTGTAAAAATCAGAGGAGCAGCATAAATTAATGTATTTGAGACAATCAATGCCAAAAGTGTTGTTGAATCCACCTTACTTACCTCCTTTTACTTTTCCAGGTTTGATAAAATGCTTGATAATGTAGTTAATTCCGACAAAGAAAATAATCAATGCAGAGATAACATCTACAATTTCAGGCGGTACAATAGCCTGCATACCAGATTTACCAATTTCTAGAATACCAAAGAGTAATGCAGCAAATGGAATACCGATTGGCGAATTAGCAGCCAAGAGGGCTACGGCCATACCGTTGAAACCAATGCTAAGTGAAGCATCTTGTTGTTTAACAAATTCGTAAGTTCCAAGACCATCAACAGCACCACCAAGACCTGAAAGAGCCCCAGAAATAACCATTGACAAGATAATCATTTTCTTAGAAGAAATACCAGCGTACTCAGCTGCATGTGGATTGAGACCAACCGCAGTAATTTCATAACCAGCAATGGTTTTCTTAAGAAGGAACCAAATCAAGGCAACAGCAATAAGTGCAAAGAAGAGCCCTAAATTAATTCGAGAGTTTCCAAACATGCCAGATAACCATTCAACCTGATATGAAGCATTTTCTGGAATTTTAGCGACATCTGAACCTTTTTGAGAGAATTTCTCTAAGAGTACTCCATTAACTACAGCATTCGATGTGTAAAGAATAATGTAGTTGAGCATGATGGTAACAATTACTTCACTAGTTCCAAGATAGGCACGAAGAGCACCTGGAATAGCCCCAGCAAAACCACCAGCGATACATGCCACTAAGATAGTAAGTGGAATAGACACGACTTTTGGTAAGCTCTGTGTTTCCAAAGCAAACCACGCTGCTGCCGTCCACCCAATCAAGGCTTGACCAGGTAAACCAACGTTGAAAAATCCAGCTTTCGATGAAACCGCAAAACCAAGACCAATCAAGATAAGTGGTGCCATAGCGCGACCAATTTCACCGATATTGTAAGGCGATCCAAAGGCTGTACTTAAGAGTTTTGAGTAAGCAGCGATTGGGTCATAGCCGAATACCAACATGATGACGGCACCTGCTACCAATCCTAAGAGGACAGCAATCAAAGGAACTGCCCATTTTTGTGTTTTTTTAGACATAAATTTCCTCCTTCTCCAATTTTCCTCCAGCCATTAAGATACCCAATTCTTGCTTATTGGTTTCTTCCGGTAAGAGAATACCTTGGATTTTACCGTCGTGAATCACGGCGATACGGTCCGAAACATCTAAAATTTCATCCAATTCAAAGCTAACTACGAGAACAGCTTTGCCTTTATCACGCTCAGCTACCAAACGTTTACGGATATATTCGATAGCACCAACATCCAAACCACGGGTTGGCTGGCTGATGATCAGCAAATCAGGATTTCGATCAATCTCACGAGCAATAACAGCTTTTTGTTGGTTACCACCTGATAGTGAGCCACCTGATACTACTTCACTGGCTGCACGTACATCAAATTCTTCCATGAGACGACGAGCATTTTCATTGATTTTTTGATAGTTCAAAATACCATTTTTACTAAGTGGTTCTTTGTAGTAAGTTTGCAGAGCAATATTTTCTGCCAAAGTCATATCCAGTACCATACCATCACGATGACGATCTTCAGGAACATGACTAACTTGCATTTCTGTAATTTGGCGTGGCGTATGGTTTGAAACCTCTACACCTTTAATCTTAATAGAGCCAAATTTTACCTTACGCAAACCTGTCAAGGCTTGAATTAACTCAGTTTGACCATTACCATCAATACCTGCAATACCAACAATTTCACCCGCACGAACGCTGAGACCAAGGTTTTTTACAGCAGGTACACCACGATTTTCATGGACAACCAAGTTATCAATTTCAAGAACAACTTCTTTTGGATTTGCAGGAATTTTCTCTGTTTTAAAGGATACAGAACGTCCCACCATCATTTCAGCTAATTCTTGGCTGGTTGTTCCTTCAATCGTAACTGTATCAATGGATTTACCACGGCGAATGACAGTTACGTGATCAGAAACGACACGAATTTCATCCAATTTATGGGTAATCAAGATGATTGATTTCCCTTCCTTAGAGAGATTGCGCATAATGTCCAAAAGCTCCGTAATTTCTGCTGGAGTCAATATGGCGGTAGGCTCATCAAAGATAATGATATCCGCACCACGATAGAGAGTTTTAAGGATTTCAACACGCTGTTGCGCACCAACTGAAATATCTGAAATCTTCGCATAAGGATTGACTGCTAAACCATATTTATCAGATAATTCCTTAATTTCACGAATAGCAGCTTTCATGTCTAAGACACCACCCTTGGTTGTCTCACTACCTAAAACAATATTCTCAGCAACTGTAAACGCCTCAACCAACATAAAATGCTGATGCACCATTCCAATTCCCAATTTTGCTGCTTTAGATGGTGAATCCAACTGGACTGCTTGTCCATTGACAAAAATTTCACCACTAGTAGGCTCTAGCAATCCTGCTAGCATATTCATCAGCGTGGATTTTCCGGCACCATTCTCACCAAGAAGTGAGTGGATTTCTCCGCGTCTGACCTTTAAATTAATATGATCGTTGGCAACGAATTCACCAAACTTCTTGGTGATGTCGCGCATCTCAATGACATTTTCTATTGTCATAGCCCTATCCTTTCAGATTTCTTTTTTAGATCAGTAAAACTTGTTTAAAACAACAAGCTTTACTGAGACAAAAAAGTCCCAGCTAACAAAAGCGACCGCGAAGGGCCGCTTACTGTCCACTATCAATTATTTACTATTTTGCAGTTTTGTCGCTTTCAACACCGCTGTCAACTGTCAAGCTACCGTCAATGATTTTAGCTTTTGCTTCTTCAACAGCTTTCAATACGTCTTCTGAAAGCCCATCCATAACGAGGTCAACACCACCGTCTTTAAGACCGTATGTAAGAACTTGACCACCAGGGAATTCTTTACCTTCTAATTGATCGTTTGCAATACCTTGAAGAACGTGTCCAACCTGTTTAATAGTTGAAGTCAATGTAGAAGTCGCTTCTTTACCGTCTTTAGAAGTGTATTTACCTTCGTCAGTTTGGTCACGGTCAACACCGATAACCCAAACTTTATCTTCGCTATCAGCTGGCAATTGTGAGTTGATATCAGCAGCTTCTTGGAATACACCAGTACCAGTTGCACCTGAAGCATGATAGATTACATCAATACCTGAAGCATACATTGTTGCAGCAATTGATTTACCTTTAGCAGCGTCACTATAGCTATCAGCATACTGAACTTCTACTTGAATAGATGGGTCAACAGATTTAACACCTTCAACGAAACCAGTTTCGAAACGAGTGATAACGTCTGATTCCATACCACCTACGAAACCAACTTTCTTAGAGTCTGAAGTTTTAGCAGCCACGATACCAGCAAGGTAAGCCCCTTCATGGTCAGCAAACAATGCGCTCAACACGTTGTCACCTTCTGGCAACCGAGAATCAACCAATACATAGTTAAGGTCAGCATGACGACCAGCAGCGGTTGTAATACCTTCCGTCAATTTATAACCAATACCTGCAATCAAGTTAAAGCCACTTGAAGCTGCAGACTCAAGGTTTGTTTCATATTGTGACTCATCATCAGACTGGAAGTAAGCATAGTCTGTTTTTTCAGTCAAACCTTTTTCTTCACCCCAAGCTGAGATACCTTCCCAAGCTGATTGGTTAAATGATTTATCATCAACACCACCGGTATCCGTAACCATGGCAAATTTTACAGCTGAATCTTTTCCACTTCCTTCTGAAGATTTTGAAGAGCTGTTGTTACCACATGCAGCCAAAGCTAAAACTGCGACAGATGCTAGACCAAGTCCAACAAATTTCTTGTTCATTTCTGAACCCTCCTAAAAATACTTTTTGCAACAGTGTTGCGAATGATAGAAACGATGCAGTCCGAGAACTGCTTTTACAAATTTATTTTAAATCTGTAAAAGAATATGGAAGTAATTCCCCGACTATCATCGCGACGGTCGATTTGTCTTCCGCAACCAAAGTCACGGTTAAATCCTTATCAAAAAACTCAGCCATTACTTGACGACAAGCACCGCATGGAGAAATCGGTTCTTGTGTTTTCCCATAAACCACAAGCTCTTCAAACTCGCGCGCTCCCTCTGAAATGGCTTTGAAAATTGCAGTACGTTCTCCACAATTTGCAAGTGAAAACGAGGCATTCTCAACATTACATCCCGTAAATACACGGCCATCCTTTGTTACAAGTGCCGCACCAACAGGAAAATGAGAATAGGGAACATAGGCTTGTTTACTAGCTTCAATTGCTAAATCAATAAGTTTAGTATCCGCCATCAGCTTTCTGTCCTTCCATAATGGCTACACCTGAAGATGCACCAATACGAGTTGCGCCAGCTTCAATAAATGCAAGAGCACCTTCAAGTGAACGTGCTCCACCAGAAGCTTTAACGCCCATGTCTGGACCAACTGTCTTGCGCATCAAAGCAATATCATGTACATTTGCTCCACCAGTTGAAAAACCAGTAGATGTTTTAACAAAATCAGCACCAGCTCGCTTAGCTGCTTCACAGGCACGAACTTTTTCCTCATCAGTTAGGAGGCACGTCTCAATAATGACTTTCGTCAACGTATCATTGGCTGCTTCAACAACTGCACGAATATCCGCCTCAACTAAGTCATCTTGACCATCTTTTAGTTGACCAATATTGATAACCATATCAACTTCATCAGCACCATTTGCAATTGCGTCTTTGGTTTCAAACGCTTTAACTGCTGGTGTGTTAGCACCGAGAGGGAAACCAATCACCGCACAAACTTTAACATCAGAACCTTTCAATTCTTGAGCTGCTAAGCTAACCCAAGTTGGATTAACGCAGACACTTGCAAAGTCATATTGTTTTGCCTGTTCAATCAAAGTAAGAATTTGTTCTTTATTTGCTTCAGGTTTTAAAAGCGTGTGATCAATATATTTATTTAATTCCATGTCGTTCTCCGTACATTATGATATAATTTCGATAATTTCTTTCGTATTTACTTGTGCGTCTTCTATTTTAACATTTTTTTGGAAATCTGTAAGCATATTTTCCGAAATTTTTTCATTGCTATAAATATGTGCAATGGTGTCTCCGACTTCTACAGCTTCACCAACTTTTTTCTGGAAGACGATACCTGTTTCATAGTCTAATTCATCCGTTTTAACAGCTCGACCAGCACCTAATTTCATAGCAAATAGTCCGAATTCCAAAGCTGGTAGGGCAGTGATATAACCTGCTTTCTCCGCTTTCACTTCTACAACTTCTGATGTTTGAACGGGTCTGTACAAATCTTCCAAATCTCCACCTTGAGCTGCAACCATTTCTTCAAACTTAGCAAGGGCTGCACCATTGACAAGATGTTCGTGCACTTCTTCTACTGTTTTTTCAACATTGGCGAGACCCAGCATGATATGCGCTAGCTCACAGATAAATTCTGTAACATCTTCACGACCTTTTCCTTGTAGGATTTCAAGAGCTTCCAAGATTTCTAGACGATTTCCAATGCTTGTTCCAACTGGTTGTGACATATCTGTCAAAACAGCTACTGTCTTACGACCAACAGCTTTTCCTAGATCAACCATTGTCTGGGCAAGAACGCGGGCATCTTCAATCGTCTTCATGAAGGCACCTTCACCGACAGTCACGTCTAATAAAATTGCATCTGCACCAGCCGCAATTTTTTTCGACATGACAGAGCTAGCAATTAAAGGAATGGCGTCCACCGTAGCAGTTACATCACGAAGTGCATAGAGAAGTTTATCAGCTTTTACCAATTTATCAGACTGACCGATAACGGAAACACCAATCTCTTGAACTTGCTTGATAAAGTCATCTTGCTCTACTTCAATTTTGTAACCTTTGATAGACTCTAATTTATCTAGTGTTCCACCAGTATGACCGAGTCCGCGTCCACTCATTTTAGAGACAGGTACGCCAAAACTCGCAACTAATGGTGCCAAAATGAGAGTTACCTTATCGCCTACACCACCTGTCGAATGCTTATCAACCTTAATACCTGCGATTGCTGATAAATCAATTTGTTCACCAGTTGCAACCATTGCCATGGTCAATTCGGAAATTTCACGTGTGGTCATTCCTTTAAAATAAATTGCCATTGCAAAGGCAGCCATTTGATAGTCTGGAACAGTTCCATCTACATAGCCATCAATCAACCAAGTGATTTCTTCCTTTGATAATTCGATACCGTCACGCTTTTTCTGGATGATATCTACTGCTCGCATACTTTTTCACTCTCAAGGATATAATAACCCTTGTCCTTCTTTATTATTTGGCAATTACCGAAAACTTCCTCCATTTTAGCTTTAGCACTTGGAGCCCCTTGTTTTTTCTGAATGACTATGGTTAAACGGCCATTTGGCAATAAATGATCAAAAGCTCCACTAATAACCTCATGCACAACAGCCTTGCCTGCACGAATGGGTGGATTGGAAATGATATAGTCAAAGTGATCGCTGACATTTTCGTAAATATCAGATTGAAAAATGGTCGCTTTCACGCCATTTTTATCTGCATTTTTCTGTGCCAAATCAATCGCTCGACTATTGATATCAATCAGTGTTGCATTGACATCAAAAACCTTTCCTAAAGTCAAACCAAGTGGACCGTATCCACAGCCCACATCTAATAATGTTCGTCCTTGTTCCAGATCTAAATTGTTTAGCAACACCTGGCTTCCATAGTCAATCATCTTTTTACTGAAAACACCGGCATCTGTCAGAAATACCATGGTTGTATCCAAAAACTTGACTGTCAACTCATGTATGTCATGAGCTGCTTTCGGATTTTTTTCGTAATACATATTGGTCATATAGATATTATACCACTTTGTAAAAACGTTTTCAAGGGGTTTACAAAATGAAAATTCATGCTAAAATGAGGCTATGAAAAATGAATTGAGCAATTTTGAGAAAATTAGTAGAAAGACTTGGCAGAGATTACATCGTCATACAACAGCAACTCTCACCCTCGAAGAACTCAATGCTATCAAGAGTTTTAACGATCGTATTAGTCTTCAAGAAGTGGCAGATGTTTACCTTCCTTTGACTAATTTAATCCGAATTTATAAAAAAGCAAGTGAAGATCTCTCTTTTTCAAAAAGTTTATTTTTGCAGAAAAGAATCCGTCCCAATCCTTTTATTATTGGGGTAGCTGGTAGCGTGGCTGTCGGAAAGTCGACCACCAGTCGATTGCTACAAACCCTATTAGCACGCACTTTCAAGCATGCTAAGGTGGAAATGGTGACCACGGATGGCTTTCTGTATCCTAATAAAATTTTAAAAGAAAAAGGCATTTTACAGCGTAAAGGCTTCCCAGAATCCTATAATATGGAACTGCTCCTTGATTTTTTGGACACTATTAAAAATGGTGACCAATTTGAAATTCCTGTTTATTCTCACGAGGTCTACGACATTCTAGAAAATGAAAAACAAATCATCCAAGCGCCCGATTTTTTGATTATTGAGGGTATCAATGTTTTTCAAAATCCACAAAATCAGCGACTGTATGTCAGTGATTATTTCGATTTAGCCATTTACGTGGATGCAGATGTAGAAAATATTGAGAGTTGGTATCTCGAACGGTTCCAAAAATTATTGAAATTGGCGGAAACAGATCCTCATAACTACTACCACCGCTTTACACAGATGCCCTTTAATGAAGTGCTGGCTATTGCTCAAGATACATGGAAAGAAATCAATCTGGCTAATCTGGAAAAATATATTGAACCCACACGTAGTCGGGCAGATATTATTCTTCATAAAGGTCAAAACCATGAAATTGATGAAATTTATCTAAAAAAATAGATTTCTCTTGTCAAATGACCTATTTTCAGATATAATGGTATGGTTAGTATAGAAAAGGTGGAGGTGAAACCATTGGCAAACATTAAATCAGCTATCAAACGCGCTGAATTGAACGTTAAACATAACGAAAAAAACTCAGCTCAAAAATCAGCTATGCGTACTGCTATCAAAGCATTTGAAGCAAATCCTTCTGAAGAACTTTACCGCGCTGCAAGCTCAGCTATCGATAAAGCAGAAACAAAAGGTTTGATTCACAAAAATAAAGCAAGCCGCGATAAAGCACGTCTTGCAACTAAACTTGCTTAATAAAAAAGCCTTCGGGCTTCTTTTTTTCTCTCATTTTCAAGGAGTTTGCAATGAAAATTCAATTGATTGGCTATGCTGGTGCTGGAAAGTCAACTTTGGCTAAAAAACTAGCTCGATACTACCAAATTCCTTTTTGTCACTTGGACAATATTCAATTCCTGCCCAATTGGAAAAGTCAATCTGCTGAAAATTTCAACAAAATTTTAGATCTATTTCTAAATAACCATGACTCCTGGGTCATTGATGGAAACTATAGCAAGTACCACTTTAATAGAAGACTGGAGGAAGCAGACTGCATTATCTTTATGAATTTTCCTGCTTACCTCTCCTTCTTTCGGGTCTTAAAGCGTTACTTAAGGTATAGAGGTCACAGTCGACCTGATATGGCAGAAGGTTGCCTTGAAAAATTAGACTGGGAATTTATATGGCGGATCCTCTATCGTGGACGAAACAAGAAAAAACGTACGATCTTCGAAAAAATTTGCAAGGATTATTCCTCTAAAATGGTTATTTTAAAAAATCAGAAAGAGATTGATGACTTTTTAAAACAGCAAAAAATCGCCGAGAGCTAGTCTCAGCGATTTTTTTATTTTGGAATACGTACTTCAAAAATAGTTCCTTTTGGATAACGATCGTGCACAGTAATCGTACCATTTAAAGTATCAAGAATCTGTTTAGCAAGAGCAAGCCCTAAACCAAAACCACCTTTTTGACGGGTACGTGCCTTATCAACACGGTAAAAGCGATCGAAAATCTTTTGCTTGTCACTATCAGAAATACCAATTCCATCATCTTCTACACTATAAATCAAGCACTTGTCTTTGTTATAAACTTTAATGACAATATGACCGTCATCATCTGTGTATTTTAGTGCATTGTCAAACAGGATCGTCATGACTTGTTTGAGCAAAATTTTATCGGTCCGAACAGACTGCTGCATAGCATTTTTAAACTCTAAATGCTTACCATTTTCTTCTGCCATAATCATATAATTATCAAAGACCTCGTCAAAGAAGGCTGGCTGGACATCTGTTATCTCAAGTTTCAAGCCATCATCTCGCCGTGCCAGATTGAGTAAATTCGTCGTCAACAAGCGCATGTTTCGAACTTCTTCTAAGCTAGACGCAATACTCTCGCTACTTTCCATAATAGTAGCATCTGGTCTGCGAAAGAGTCCTTCTAACCGATTTTGCAAAACAGCCAAGGGCGTGCGTAATTCATGACTAGCATTTTCCACAAAATCCTTCTGTTTTTGAAAGCTAACCAATATTGGTTGGACAGTAAGTTGTGCCAAATAGAGACTAGCTACAATGGAAATCAACCAAAAGCTAACCATAACCAGTAACACCGTTCTCTCATAGGTTTCAATTGAATCCATAATTTGGGTTGTATTAAATAGAATCGCTGCGTACTTGATGTCCAAGGTTGTTGGTAAGACGGTTTTAGAACTGTCCACTTCAACAGTCATCATCCGATAAGACTCTTCTTTCCCAAACAAGGTTGCGAAGGAAGTCACTTCAATTTCACCAAGATGGTGAGTATCCAAAGGCAGTCCAGACAACCCAGATAGATTATCCAGCTGATTGAGGATGATACCCTTGCTATCATACAGAATAATATGATAGTTGGTATTCAAGTCTAATTTTTTTTCAGGATTAAAGGTAAAAATTCCATTTTTGGATGTCTGGTCCGAAGAGTTTTCTTCTTCAAAATAGATAGTATTTGCACCTATTCCACGTGCCACCGCAAAATTGATAATCAAGTTTGGATCGTGGGCGATAATATCAAAATTTTCATCGGATGTGTGATACATGGTTGACCGCATGAGCTGTAAGATAATCAGCGTCATCATTCCAAAAATCAATGTAAAAACAGCAAAATAACGGATAAAATATGAAAAATTATCCGTATGTGAAAGTTTTTTTAATTTATTCAGCATGTTTCAAAATGTAACCAACACTACGAAGGGTTTGTAAATTCTCCCCGAATGTGGTACCTTTCAATTTTTTTCTTATTTTTGAGACATATACTTCGACTACTGAAATCGTTGTATCACTATCAAAGCCCCATAAACGATCAAAAATCTGAGTTTTTGGTAAGATAACATTTTGATTTTGCAAGAAGTACACTAGCAAATCAAATTCTTTTCCTAGTAATTCTACTTCAACATTATTGACATAAGTTGAGTTTGTTGTCAGGTTAACTGAGACATCACCATATGATAAGATAGTTTCACTAAATTTGCCAGCACGTTTCAATAGTGCCTGAATCCGCATTTTTAGCTCTTCTAAATAAAATGGTTTGGTCAGATAATCATCCGCTCCCAATTCAAATCCATGTCCTTTGTCGTCCAAACCTTCCTTGGCTGTCATGATAAGGACCGATGTAGTAGTGCCTTTTGTACGAATTTCTTTCAAAACTTGAAAACCATCTTTTTCAGGTAACATCAAGTCTAATAAAATCAAGTCATAGATTCCTGATTCCGCTTCGTAGACACCCTCTTCTCCATCAAAGACCTGCATCACATCTGCGAAATCATCTAAAAAATCAAATATTGAATTGGAAAGGCCTAAATCATCCTCAACTAATAATAATTTAATCATTCCATTCTCCTTTTTTATTATTATAACATGATTAGACTAAATACCAAATCATTCAATCTTATTTTACCTGTTTTTTTGAGTCAAATAGTCCATGTCTTGAATTTTTGCTTTTAGCTTGATGGGATATAGATATTCACCGTCTTTCATTTTTTGTAGATTCTAATATCTCAAACTCTACAGCGCTTAAAATTTTATGAGCATCATCCAATAGCTCCTCATTACTGGCGTCTCACACCTAGACTATTTTTTCGTTAATGGTGACCTAAAGCAGTCACCCCATTTCTGTGATGATTTGTTTATGAGTCAAACTGTTTGAAAATTACTTTGCGCCCAACACAGAGATTCTCCAGTCCTTGTTACCAGAGAAATTTCAACTTTTCACAGTGGAAATGCCGAGATTACTGACCAATAAAAAACCTAGAAGGCCTATTATCGTTCTTACTTGCAGGACTACCTTTTATACTCGTAATCACAGTATAAACTACCTTTCTTAAAGCAAACTAAAAAGGACCGTTTTAGGATGGTTCAATTTTCAAAAAATAAACACATATCGTTGCCAGTTGCATTAAAGGCTATCAAAAGGTTAGAAATTGAGAAGATTACTTTCAAAGAATGGTGCTTCCTGCGTGACGGGGGCTGTGAATACCAATCTTTCAATTACTCGGAAAATTCACCAGTAAAAAAGCAAAACCGAAGTTTTGCTTTTTATAATTCTGTAATTTTACCAGTTTTGAGGTAAACAACCCATTCACAGATATTTTTTGCGTAATCACCGATACGTTCCAAGTAAGAAATAACTTGAAAATAATCACGACCTGCAACGATAGAGTCTGGATTTTTCTTAATTTCTTCTGTTGCTAAATCACGAATGCTTTCAAAATAATTATTAATCACTTCATCGTGTGCAGCAATTTCATACGCTTTTTCTTCATCACCGTTGAGGTAAAGATCCAAAACGGCTTCTACCAATTCACGGGCTTCGCGACCCATTTTATTGATTTCTTCTTCTACAACTGCAATACGGATTTCACCTTTCATACGGATGGTTGCTTCAGCTATTGCTACTGCATGATCGCCCATACGTTCAACGTCACTTGTTGCTTTCAAAACAGTGATAACCGTACGCAAATCTTGGGAAACCGGCTGTTGAAGCGCAATCATTTCTAATGATTTTTTCTCCAATTTCAACTCGAAATCATTGATTTTTGCATCAGCTTCAATAACTGCTTTTGCCATATCACGGTCATGAGTGATAAAGGCGCGAACTGTTTTGTTAATTTGTCCTAACACTTCTGTGCCCATTGCATAGAACTGATTGTGCAATTTTTCTAATTCATCTTCAAATTGTGAGCGTAACATCGTTTACTCCTTTATTCCTTTTTGACGGTAACGATCGCTTATCCGAACTTACCAGTGATATAGTCTTCTGTTTCCTTGTGAACTGGATTCATGAACATTTTCTTGGTTTTATTGTATTCTACCAAATTACCATCCAAGAAAAATCCTGTCCAATCTGATATCCGTGAGGCTTGTTGCATCGAACGTGTTACGACTACCAAAGTGTATTGCTCTTTCAAACCAAACAGCGTTTCTTCGATTTTACCAGCTGAAATTGGATCCAGTGCTGATGTTGGCTCATCCAGCAAAATAATTTTCGGACTAGTTGCCAATACACGGGCGACACAGACACGTTGCTGTTGACCACCGGATAGTCCCAATGCAGAATCATGCAGACGGTCTTTGACCTCATCCCAAATAGAAGCACCAATCAAGGATTTTTCCACTGCTTCATCTAAAATTTGCTTGTCCTTAATACCATTAATTCGCAAACCGTAGACTACATTTTCATAGATAGACATAGGAAATGGGTTTGGCTGTTGGAAAACCATGCCGATTTCTTTACGAAGGTCAACCGTGTCCGTACGAGGGCTGTAGATATTGTGACCATTGTAGTTGATGACGCCTGTCAAGGTAACTTCAGGATTTAAACCACCCATGCGGTTAATGGAACGCAAGAGAGTGGATTTCCCAGATCCTGAAGGTCCAATAAGTGTCGTAATTTGGTTGGGATAGATGTCAATAGATACTTGGTTGAGTGCCTTTTTTTGACTATAGTAAACAGATAAATCTTTTACCTGTAAAATTGGTTCTGTCATCAGATTTCTGTTTCCTTTCTATCCAAAGTGACCAGATACGTAGTCACTAGTTGACTGACATTTAGCATTTTGGAAAATATTCTTAGTCTTATCGTACTCAATCAAATCTCCTAGATAGAAGAATGCAGTGCAATCACTTGCACGAGCTGCTTGTTGCATATTGTGCGTTACGATAATGATGGTATAATTTTTCTTCAATTCAAACATGGTCTCTTCTAATTGCATGGTCGCAATTGGATCCAAGGCTGAAGCAGGTTCATCCATGAGAAGAATGTCTGGTTTCACAGAGATAGCACGGGCAATACAGAGGCGTTGTTGCTGACCTCCCGACAAGGTAAAGGCTGATTTATGCAAATCATCTTTAACCTGATCCCAGAGGGCAGCTTGTTTAAGAGAAGTCTCCACAATTTCATCCAAGACACGCTTGTCTTTGACACCAGCGCGTTCATAGGCAAAGGTAATATTCTTATAAATTGATTTTGCAAATGGATTTGGGCGTTGGAAAACCATGCCGATGTGCTTACGCATTTCGTAAACATTGATTTCAGGTTTATTGACGTCAATGCCTTGGTAAAGAATTTCTCCAGTTACTTTTGCGATATCAATGGTATCGTTCATTCGGTTCAAACTACGAAGGAAAGTTGATTTCCCACAGCCTGATGGTCCGATGAGGGCGGTAATTTTATTTTTTTCAAATTCCATATCAATACCCTTGATAGCTTCTTTTTGACTATAGTAAACATGCAAGTCTTTAGTTTCAAGAGCTAATTTTTCCTTATCCGGAAAAGTAATGATATGACGTTCATTCCAGTTATAATCTGCCATTTCTTCTCCTTTGATTAGGCTGCTGACGTTAATTTCGCGTGCAATACTTTACCAATACGACGGGCTACCAAGTTGAAAATTAAGATAAAAATCAAGAGCACTGCTGCTGATCCAGCAGAAACTTGTGTCGCATCAGGAATAGTTCCTTCACTGTTAACTTTCCAAATATGAACAGCCAAGGTTTCAGATTGACGGAAGATGGAAATTGGGCTGGTTACACTAAGTGGATTCCAGTTGGACCAATCAAGAGCTGGCGCTGATTGACCAGCGGTATAGATAAGAGCTGCTGCCTCACCAAAAATACGACCAGAAGCAAGGACAATCCCTGTCACAATGCCTGGAAGCGCTTCAGGAATAACAACGTGTAGGACTGTCTCCCAGCGAGAAATTCCTAGAGCAAGACCAGCTTCACGTTGCGTATGATGAACAGTTCTCATGCTATCCTCGACCGTACGTGTCATTTGTGGTAAGTTGAAAACCGTCAATGCTAAGGCACCTGAAAGAATAGAAAATCCATATTCAAACTGAACAACGAAAATCAAATAACCAAACAGACCCACCACCACAGATGGTAATGAGGAAAGAATCTCAATACAGGTACGGATAAAATCAGTAATCGGCCCCTTCTTAGCATATTCTGCCAAATAGATTCCTGCTCCTGTTGACAATGGGATAGAAATAACCAAAGTGACTACTAGGAGGAAGAAGGAATTGTACAGTTGAATTCCGATACCACCACCTGCTTCATAAGAAGAGGATTTACCCGTCAAGAATGACCAGCTAATGTGTGGCAAGCCTCGCACCAAGATAAATAAGATGAGGGCTGTTAAGATGGTTACGATAATACCTGCGATGGTATAGAGTATTCCTGTCGCAAGCTTGTCCATTTTTTTAGCGTGCATAGTTTTTCTTACCCTCTCTTGTAATAAATTTCATAATCATGTTGAAGACTAAACTCATCAAGAGCAATACCAAGGCTAATGACCAGAGAACATTATTTTGAACGGTTCCCATAACGGTATTTCCGATACCCATAGTCAAAACAGATGTCAAGGTTGCTGCTGGTGTTGTCAATGATGTTGGAACGACTGCAGAGTTACCAACGACCATCTGGATGGCTAAGGCTTCCCCAAAGGCACGGGCCATACCAAAAATCACAGCTGTAAAAATACCTGGTTTTGCCGCATTCAATACAACACGCCAAATAGTCTGCCAACGAGTGGCACCCATTGCAAGACTCGCTTCACGGTAATGACGAGGAACAGCACGAAGGCTATCGACTGTCATAAAGGTAACCGTTGGCAAAATCATTACGAAGAGGACAAATACCCCTGATAAGATACCAAAACCAGTGCCACCAAAGATAGAGCGAACAAATGGCACAACTACTTGTAAACCGATAAATCCGTAAACTACCGATGGAATTCCGACCAGCAACTCAACAACTGGTTGTAAAATTTTAGCACCGTATTTAGGTGAAACTTCCGTCATAAAGACTGCTGCTCCGATAGCAAATGGAGTTGCAACAATGGCTGATAAGATAGTGACAATAAAGGATCCTGAAATCATCGGTAAAGCACCAAATAATTTAGAACTTGGATCCCATGTAGAGCTAAACAAGAAATCTACCATGCTCACTCCATCAACAAAGAAAGTGGATAATCCACGTTGAGCTACGAAAATCAAAATCATAGCTACAATAAATACAATAAGTGCTAAACAAAGAAAAGTAATCACCTTACCAAATTTTTCCAAACGAGAATTTTTGGAAAGAGATGTTAATTTTTTAGCGAGTTCTTGATTTTTCATCTATACTCCTCTACTAGCCACTAGTCTTTCTTAATTTCTGTTACAACGCCGTCAGCAGATTCTTCTACTTTCATATGATTGATGGAAATATAGCCCATAGCCGGTACAATCCCCTCTTGAACTTCATTCGATTTCATGTATTCCAAGAATTCAGCCGTCAAATCTTCTGCTTTCCCATTCGTATACATGTGCTCGTAGGACCAAATCGGCCAATCATTTGTTGCAACATTTTCAGTAGTTGGTTCAAAACCATTCAAATTCATAGTATTTACAGAATCATCAACATAGGCAAATGATAGATAGGAAATAGCTCCTGGCGTTTGCGCTACGATAGATTTCACTATCCCGTTTGAATCTTGTTCTTGACTCTGCTTGGCATGTTGACCATCCATAACGACCGCATCAAATGTAGCACGAGAACCAGAACTTGCTGCACGATTTATAATCGAAATTTCTAAGTCATCGCCTCCCAATTCCTTCCAGTTTTTGATGTCGCCTGTAAAGATTTTACGAAGCTCTTCTGTCGTAACATTTTCAACATTCACTTCTTTATTAACGATAACGGCTAAGCCTGCAACAGCAACTTGATGGTCCACCAATTTCTCAGCATCAATCCCCTCTTTTTCTTCTGCAAACACGTCACTGTTCCCGATTTGCACAGCGCCAGACTGCACTTGGGAAAGCCCTGTCCCAGAACCTCCTCCTTGAACATTAATAGTCTTACCAATATTGGTACTACCAAATTCATCAGCAGCCGCTTCAACGAGAGGCTGAAGAGCTGTGGATCCTACTGCAGTGATAGATTCACCGCGATCGATCCAACTAGAACAAGCAGATAGTGAGAGACTCGCACAAAGAATGAAGGCGGTCATACCAAGCTTATGCTTTTTATTCATCTTTATTTTCCTTTTTTATTTTTAGGTAATTTATGCTGAAAACTCTTCTAACAAACATAAACCATACAATTCTACTATAACACATAAAATGAGGACATGCAAAATATTTTTGCTCTAATTTATGACTGAAAACGTAGCCCTTTTGGAAAGCTATTTTTTAGAGTTCCAGAGACGATTTTGGCGAATCCAAGCCCATTTCCGTTGATGGCAACTTGCCCTACAACCTGTGCAGCTGGCTCCTGAGAATAAACCAAACCAGTCACATGCTGAGGAGATTTTCCGGAAACTTTTCCATAATAAGACCATGGCATATCAGGAATTTTATCAGCAAATATTCCCTGCTGTTCCTTTAATGGATTAGTTCGGAATCCAGACACAGCTGGTGCTTCAAAGCTAGCTAAGAAAGGGGGCGCTTCTGGCCCTAACAAGCGACTATACTTTTCAATAAAATCTTGTGGAAAGTCAATCACTTCAAAAATCCTTTTAACTCTTCTAATTTTTCTTTTGCAATTAAAATAACGTGTTCTCGTCCATTGAAAGAAGGTTTTTCTCCTTTTTCATTGACCAAGATATAGCCTAAAGCTTCTCCTAGAATGCTAGCTGCTGCATAATCCCACGGATAAACATAGGACACATGCGCCATGAGACGCTGGTTGAGCACACGTGAAAAACTTAGTCCCGCACTACCGAGCGAGCGAATTCCCACAAACTGATCTGCAAAATCTGCGAAATTCTGTGCATAGAGCCCAGCATTAAGACCAATCATCCCTTCTGAAAAGGGCTTGTCTGTAAATTTTGATAATAATTGATCGTCTTCATAAACAGGAAATGCTCCGCCACCATGGTACAGTGTATCAGACATAACGTCATAAATGAGACCAAATTTTCCTTGACCATCTTCAAAATAGGCTAGCAAGACAGCAAAATCTGATCGTTGAACGATGAAATTGCTAGTCCCATCAATTGGATCAATCACCCAGACATTCCCCTGATCAATAGGATGTCGATTTTCATTCTCTTCTCCATAAATATGATCGTTAGGAAAAGCCTTGACAATTGCCTGACTCATATTGTCTTGCACATCTTTATCCAAATGCGTTACTAAATCCGTGAAGTGGGATTTGATTTCAACTTTTAAATCATCATGCAGGTGTTGTCGGAGAAACGCGCCTGCTTCTTTAACCAAATCTTGGGCAAATTGGTATTTAGTTTCTAAAGTCGCCAAGTCGAACGACCCCTTTCTGCTTTTCCTTTGCTGCTTGTACAGCACGATAGGTTGAGTAGCCAGAAGTAGCTTCAAATTCCCGATCGATTTTGCGCTCCTCTCCCTTACTTTTAACAACTGATTTGAAGGCTCTGTAGCGCTCTAGTAGTACCTCAGCACCAACACCACCTTCATATGCTTTTTCCACTTGATTCAAAAAAGAAAGCACGGAGGAAAGCTCCTCTGTGCTCCAAGAAAAATCAAGAGGATATGAATAATTTTTGTCCATATCTATCCTATTTCTGCTCTTAATGTTGCATTTTTCAACTCTTGCTTGCGATAATCTCTCGGTAAGAAGGCACGAATCTCATCTTCATTAAATCCAATCTGCATCCGCTTTTCATCCAACATAATCGGACGGCGCAAGAGGCTTGGATAAGTTTCTATGAGACCGATCAGCTCGGAAATGGATAAATCATCCACATCCACATTTAACTTTTGAAAGATTTTGGAGCGAGTCGAAATCAAGTCGTCGGTCCCATTTTCCGTCAAAGCCAGGATACTTTTCAATTCGTCGGCTGACAAGGGACTGGTCATGATATTGTGCTCAGTGAAGGGGACTTGGTGGTTGGTTAACCAAGCACGCGCCTTACGACAACTTGTACAGCTTGGCGACAAGAATAATGTAATCATAAGCATCCTTTCCTTCCTATAATTTACACTATATTATACAACAGTTTGGAATCCTTTACAAGCTTTTTCTGGCGTCCATTCAAGTGAGACGCGCTCGTCTTCTTTCATTTGTTGCATGAGTTCGCCAATTCCATCAAACTTGATCATATTACGAATTTTTTCCAACCAATAGATGGTAATTCGTTGACCGTAAATGTCTTTTTGGAAGTCAAAAATATGTGCCTCTAAACGTAATTCTGTACCATCAAAAGTAATATTTTTTCCTACGCTAGCCATAGCTCGATAGCGTTTGTCATCGATTTCTACATCTGCTACGTAGACCCCATCTCCTGGTAAATGGACCCGTTCAAATGGTGCTAAATTGGCGGTCGGATAACCAATAGTCCTACCCCGCGCATCTCCATGAACGACAATACCTTCCGTCGAAAATTCATAACCCAGCAAGTGATTAGCAAGTGTCACATGCCCATCTTTTATGGCTTGACGAATACGGGTCGAAGAAATTTTTTCATTCTCAAAAGTCACTTGGTCGACGACTTCAACTTGACCATCAAATAAGCACCGCATATCTTCAACTGTTGCTCTGCTATTGCCAAAACGATAATCAAAACCTGTCACAACAACCTTAGCTTTCAAAGAGTGGATGTAGCGTTCGACAAATTTCTCAGGTGAGGTAGACGCAAATTCGCTGGTAAAGTCGATTAAATAGAGGGTATCCACACCATTTTCTGCCATGAGCTGATACCACTTTTCCATACTGGTCAAATGCAATAGGAGCTCTGATTCAAAGCGTAAGAATGCAATTTTAGGAGACTCCGGAAAAGCGAGGACAGAAACTGTCAAACCACGCTCATCCGCCAATTGTCGTGCTCGTTCAAAAAGGGCTTGATGCCCTTTATGAATGCCATCAAAATATCCTAACACCAAAACAGTTTCTTGACATTCTTTTTTTTCCGCTAATTCTTGGCTATTTTTTATCTCTATGATTTCCATATAATGTACTTCTTTTTTAGCCGGTAAAAACCTTATTAGGTTTATAAACTGCTTCTCTTTTTTCTAATATAGCAACCAAATTCCCATCGTAAAAAGCTGCCAAACGGTCTTCTTCTTGTTTTTCTAGTGGGAAAAAACGTCCAAATTGAACTTCCTTGACTTGTTCTTCTGTCAGCTCCACTTTGGCTAAATCTCCGATTCCATTTTCGATAGGTTGGAGAAATGACCAATCATCCTCTGCCACTTTCTCTGTAATCTGCTCCAAAGTTAGAGCATCTTCTAAAGACATTCCTGCAGATCCTGTTCGCTCTAATTTGGACATGTGACTAGGATAACCCAGTTTAGCCCCTAAATCGACAGATAGGGTTCGCACGTACGTCCCCTTGCCACATTTGACACGAAAACTGAATCGCGCACAGTCATTTTCAAAGGCAATCGAACTGGCTCGCTCAAAGGAATAAATATCAATTTGACGTTGAGGGCGCTCTACTTCTTGCCCCGCACGAGCATATTCATAGAGCTTGCGCCCGTTGACCTTAACAGCTGAGTACATGGGCGGAATCTGGATAATGCGTCCAATGAATGCCGCCGTTGCTGCATCCAATTGGGCTTCTGACAAATCAGTCGAAACGGCTCTTTTCTCTACTATTTCCCCTGAAGCATCTTCGGTCGTCGTCGAAAAACCAAGGGTAATTTCACCCTCGTAAATCTTGCCTTCTTCCTGCATGAACTCAATGAGGCGCGTCGCTTTTCCAAGTGCGATGGGCAAGACTCCTGTCACATCTGGGTCAAGGGTCCCGCCGTGACCAATTTTCTTCTCATGTAAAATTTTTCGGAGTTTAAAAACTGCATCATGACTAGTCATGCCTGCTTCTTTTTTTAGATTGATTATTCCTGAAATCATAAGTTACATTATACCACAAACTAGGGGTTTTTAATCATTTCCTTTTGTTAAATTCACTTTTCTTTTAAAATCATAACTTGCCTTCTCAAAACCTAGTTTTTCGTAAAAAAGATGAGCTCCTACTCTCGCTTCGTGGAGACCACTATTTAACGCCAAGGCAGAACAACCTCTAGCTTGCGCTATCTGTTCCACATGATTTATTAACAAACTAGCCACACCTTTTCTACGATAATGCTTTGATGTAGCTAATGCCAATATCCGAATGTAGGTTCCATCTGCCTCAAAAAAAATACATCTTAGCATAACCGATAAATCCTATAATTTCCTCTCCCTGACAAGCTACCAATAAGGCATAATCAGGATTTGCTAAGACTGTTCTCAATTGATTTTCTAGGCTCTCCTGATGAGTCTCGTATCCCAAATCCTGAAAAAGAGGCAACAACTGGTCTACATCGGCTTCTTGAAAGTGGCGGATGATTATACTTTTATCCATTATTTCGTTTCTCCAATATTTCTCGTATTTTCGTATAGGTATTACCATTTCGAATCGTTAATTGTTTGTAAAAAGGCTGCTTGATGAGTAGTTTGTGATAGCTAGTTTGAAGATAAGAACTTTCCTGATATTTCCCCCAGAAGATAGCGTATTTTCCAAAGAAAATTTTTTCATCTTGTAAAGGAAAACTTGATAGTGCTTGACGCACTTCATCCATATCTAAGCCTTTTGTTAAGAAAAGTACATCACGCCGTGCTATCTCATCTTCCCACCAATCTGGAAACAAGTCCTTAGAAACCATTTCTTCTGTCAACAGAGTAAAGAGAATAGGAAAGTTATATTCCTGTTCAAATAATGTTTCTAACTCCTCTACGATATGCACAATCTCCTCTTCACTTTCAAACAGAATATTGCCACTATTGATGTAAGTCACAACCTTTTAAAGCCTAACCTAGAAAACTGTTCCCTTAAAACAGCCATACTGACTTTATTTTTTCCGCCTACATTGATTCCACGAAGAAAACAAATATAATCCATATTTCACCTCTAAATCAACTAATTAATAGCAATATATCGGCGAAGCCCACTGTAACTCTTATAGGCAATCCACGTTTTACCTTCCACTATCAGGACTTTGTCATAGCGGATTCTTTCGCCCTTTGTAAAGATAAATTCTACTTTTGCAGCTAAACTAGCCTGATTACGCACTGCTACTTCTTTTTGGAAAGTATATTGACCTTGAGCAGCTAATGTACGAGTATCTGCTATTGGTTGAGAAACTGTGGTTTGACTAGCTGCTAGCCCTACTGTTTTGCCACTAGTTTCGACATAGTAGAGATGGGCATTATATCGATCGCGATCTCCTTTGTGATCACTAATTTTAACGCTGACCTTGTAACTACCTTCTGCTTGTTGACTGGCTCTGTACCACTTTAAACCATCTTGATTGGACTTACTAGACCAAACAGGCATCTGAACTTCCTTGATACTATTTGGTGAAGATACATTGGCTACAATAATATCAAAATCACCATTGTCATGATGATTGAAGGACAATTGACCACTAACTTTTGCAGGAGTTGCTTCTGACTCAGAAACTTGAACAGTCGTTGTTGCTGCACCTATAACTTTTCCATTTTCCAATTCTAGGAATTATCTGCTTGTTTAGTTGCCGTGTACCATTTCAAATCATCTTGACCATTGGCATCAGACCAAACTGGTACCCTTACTTGAGAAATTTTTTCAGAACCGCTGATATTGGTCGCAATTAAATCAAAGCCTTCGTTGCTCAGGTTTGCAACTGATAATTGTCCCGTCGGAGCTACTTTGTCTGGCATTAGTTTTTCTTCAGAAATGGTGTAAGTTGTAGCTCTAATACCGATTTGCTTTCCAGAATGTTCAAGGTAATAGAGGTGAACATTATACGGACCTTTTTCTCCCTTGTGATCTGCTAATTTAACTGCTACTTTGTAGGTGCCATCTGACTGTTTGATACCATTATACCATTTGAGATCATCTTGCTTGTTTTGGCTAGTCCACACCGGAACTTTGACTTCTTTGATACCATTTGCATCTGAAACATTTGAAACAATGATGTTGAAATCACCATTTTCCTCTTGCTCAATAGATAAGGTCCCAGTTGCTTTTGTAGTTGAATCTATAGACCTTTGTTGCGCTATAGGGATAAAACGTCTTGTTCCACTATAACTAACGTAGGAAATCCATTGGTGATTGTCCGCTGACAAGACTTGGTCGTAACGAATTCTCTCACCTTTTTGGAAAGTAAATTGAGTTTTTGCCACTATATTTGCAGCATTTTTTACCTCCACTTCCTTATCAAAGGTATAAATGCCTTGCGCAGGAATCTTGATTGGTGACTCATTTTTTTGAATTATCTTTGGCCTAGTTAGCGTCGTCTTAGCACTCGTAATACCTGCTAATTTCCCATCCTTTTCCTGATAGTAGAGATGGACATTGTATCCTCCTAGCTCGTTTTTATGTCGCTTACTTTCAACCGAGAGAGTATAGCTACCATCTGCTTGTTTGTTTGCTGTATACCATATCAAATCGTCTTGTTGGTTATTTGTTGTCCAAACTGGAATCTTTACTGTAGCAATTCCCTTAGCATCCACAAGGTCGGTGACTCGAATGTCAAATCCTTTTTCAGTTTGATCTTGGATGGTTAAGGTGCCTGATATTTTAGGAAGGAGAGGAGTCTCTTCACTTTCTTTCCTGACTTCTGAGGCTTCTTCAGCAGATGTTTCTGCTTTTGCTACTCTTTCACCGATGTTGGTAATCGTTTCAGTTGAAGTATCTGTGTCTACTGCTGCATCCATGGTTTCATTTTCAGGAGAACCTGTTTCTACAGTTTTTTCTGTCTCGGCTGGTTGTGTAGAGGTCTCGGTTGCTTCAACTTCCTCAAAATGAGTAATCTTTTCAGCATCAAATAGGTCAGAAGAAGTATCCGTCATAACTTCGGCTACTTGTGGATGCCTTACCGCACCTAGTGTCAACTCACTTGTCTCAGTGACCACTCTTTTTCCTGAGGTTCCTACTATCTCATCAGCACTGACAGATTGGGCTCCCATAAAAAGTAAAGAAGCAATCATGACAGAAGTTGCTCCTACACCATATTTACGAATAGAGAAGCGTTGTGTCTGCTGACTAAATATATTCTTTTTCATCTTCGTTTCCTCTTTCCTTTTATCTGCTGTGAGAATAATACATTTTCTAAAGACTCCAACATAAAACGCAGTATTTTTACTGTTCTTGCAGCCTAACTTTGAAGTGCCTTATCGCTCCTCATCTGATTTATTCGTAAAAAGAATTGGAAAATAAAAAATACTGAAAAATTTTCAGTATTTTAGATAGATGTTTTATCGTTCCAATGGCGGGGGCTCTGCAAAGAAATCAGCTATCATGTCACGATGACGCTGACTGAGTTGAAGATCTGCTATTTCTTCTTGCGTAAAAAAGCCTAACTCTAAAGTTTCTTCATTTTTAAATTGAGTCAAATCACCAATTTCTTCAGCTTGGACCACATAAATAGTCGTGATATTTTGCAAGCGGTCACCATTAGGATAAGAATCTTCGTACATAGTATAGATATTTTGGAGGGAAATAGGCTCTACATGAAGTCCTGTCTCTTCTAAAAATTCCCGTTTACAAGCCTGAACAGCTGATTCGCCAAGTTCTATAGCTCCACCCGGAAGGTTCCAAATCTTCTTATCCGCTCGTTTTTGCAGTAAAATCTTGCCATCATGGTACAAAATACCGCCGGCAAAATTAATCATAATCTTGTCGTGGCCAACCTTACTGCGGATGTAAGAAATATAATCCATTTATTCCCCTTTCAATTCCTCAAACTTGGCTTTCATGGTGGAGTTATTGCGAGTGAGTTTTTTTACGGAAACGTCGTCCAGTTTGTTATTAGCAAGGCGGAGTTGATTTTCACTGGTTGTGAGGAATCGTTTGACTTCTTCCATTCGTTTGATGGATTTATCAATTTCATCAATGGCTTTTTTAAAATTGGTACTAGCAGATGTATAATTCTTGGCAAAAGCTGTTTTAAAGATTTCTAGGTCTTCTTCAAAATGGGTAATGTCAATATTCTGCTCTCGTATCAATGCCAATTCGCGCTTGTATTGAAGAGAATTGAGCGCAGCGTTTCGCAAGAGACCGATTAGCTGAATGAAAAATTGGGGACGGATGACGTACATTTTTTCATATTCGTGGCTGACATCAACAATCCCCGTATTGTAGTAGTCATTCTCCGACTCGAGCATGGTCACCAGCACGGCATATTCACATTTTTTCTCGCGTCGGTCCTTGTCCAATTCCTTGAAGAAATCCGCATTTTTATGCTTGGTTTTAGTGGTGTCAGCTTCATTTTTCATTTCAAACATGATGGAAATAAATTCGACACCCGCTTCGTCTGCTTCACGGAAAATAAAATCTCCCTTGGAGCCACTGCTAGAGACTTGATTATCTTTGCCAAAGGTTGCTCGTGGAAAGGCATAGCTACGAACCTTGTTGAATTCTGTCTCCGCGTAGATTTCCAGACTTTCCCCGATAGCTTTGGTCGATTGCTGCGCTTTGAAGTTCTTATAAAATTCCACCTGCTCATTAGCAGCTTTCAACTGAACTTCATAGTCACTGCGAACCGAATTAAGCGCCAACTCAGACTCTTTTTCTTGTAAAAGGAGCTGATTTTTAACTTGGTCACGTTCTTTTTCAATGGAGGTTAAACTGCGTTGCAATTCATTTTCGTGCTCCAAACGCAACTTGTCCAGTTGGCTTTGTAGAACCTGCAATTCCTTGTCTTTCTGGCTTAGTTGCTCTGCCATGGACTGCTGGGTATCTTTCACTACCAACTCTTTTTGCGTTTCAAACTGGTCAATTTGTGCTTTCAGTTCTTGAATTTGACTATCTTTTTGACTGAGTGCCACTTGTTGTTGGTTCTGTGCTTTTGCCTCAACCAGTGCCAATTCTTGATTGAGACGTGCGTGGATTTCATGTTCAAACTCTACTGTGCGAACCTGCGCCAGTAGCTCACTGTATTCTGTTTCATTGACTTGAAAAGCCGTCCCACAATGGGGACATTTGATTTGATTCATAGCGTTTCCTTTTTCTAGATTCCTGATTTCATTATAGCATATTGATGGAAAATCCTTTCGAAAAGTGCAAGCATATACCATTTGTGCTATACTAAACGTAGTGAATTTTGGGAGGTAAAAAATGATCAAGCTTTTAGCTCTTGACATGGATGGAACGCTCTTAAATGATCGAAAAGAGCTGACAAAAACACAGGTTGATACCATCCATCAAGCTGTCGATGCTGGTGTCAAATTAGTGCTTTGTACCGGTCGGATTTTAAATGGTATCAAGCCTTATTTTGAACAATTAGGTCTCGATGCAGAAAATGAATACGTCATCGTTAATAATGGTTGCTCCACGCACCAAACTAGCGATTGGTCTTTGGTGGGCTGGGAAGAATTATCCATTGATGATGTCGCGAGCCTCTTACCATTCAAGGAAAATAATGGCATGCAGCTAACTCTTTTTGACGAAGAAAACTACTACGTGGTAGACGAGGAAGCTAACGATTTTGTTCGCGCAGATACTGAGCTGGTATTTGTAGAGCCTGTTACCCTATCTTCAAAAGAAATCATCAATAGTGACAAGCATTACTTTCAAGCCATGTTTGTTGGTAGTTTAGAGGAAACGAATGCATTCCAAAACCGCTACGATGTAGAATTGAGCCAACGTTTTAACACCGTGCGTTCGCAACCAATCATCTACGAAATCTTGCCCAAAGGTGTTAGCAAGGCTTCCGCGTTGCAAAAGTTGGCAGAGAAATTAGGTATTGAACCTAGCGAAATTATGGCTGTTGGCGATGCTGACAACGACATCGAAATGTTGCAGTTTGCTGGATTACCCATCGCTATGGAAAATGCTAGCGATCACGTTAAGTCATTCGCCAAAGATGTGACAGCAAGCAATAATCATGATGGAGTGGCAAAAGCCATTCAAAAATGGATTTTAAATCAATAAGGTAGAAAGAGGAAATACAGATGAAATACCCTACACTTCTAGATCGTTTCTTGGTCTACGTAAAGGAAAATACGCGCTCTGATGAGAATTCTACGACAACGCCGAGCACACAAAATCAAGTTGAATTTGCTCAGAATATCTTACTCCCTGAGATGAAACGCATTGGCTTACAAGATGTGCATTATTTGCCAATTTGAACTCAACAGCAAGGATTTTCCTCAACTCAATAACTATCATGGACAAACCCTGATTACGACGGATGGGACTACACTTTTGGGCGCTGACGACAAATCTGGTATCGCAGAAATCATGACAGCTATCGAACACTTGGTCTCAAATCCTGATATCAAACACTGTGAAATCCGTGTCGGCTTTGGCCCTGATGAAGAAATCGGTGTTGGTGCTGACAAATTTGATGTGGAAGATTTTGACGTTGATTTCGCTTATACCGTCGATGGCGGACCACTTGGTGAACTCCAGTACGAGACCTTCAGCGCTGCTGGTGCCAAAATTGACTTTATGGGGCGTAATGTGCACCCAGGTTCTGCCAAAGACCAGATGATCAATGCTTTCCAATTGGCCGTTGATTTCCATAATGCTCTTCCAGAGGCGGATCGTCCTGAGAAAACAGACGGATATCAAGGTTTCTTCCATCTCATGGATATGGCAGGTAACGTGGATCAAGCCTCTTCATCTTATATTATTCGTGATTTTGAAGAAGAAGATTTCAAAGCCCGTAAACAAGTCATGCTGGATATTGCCGATAAAATGAATGTCTCCTACGATACTCCACATGTCATCGTCCATCTTCATGACCAATATTACAATATGAAGAAAGTCATCGAAAAAGATATGACGCCAATCAATATTGCTAAGGAAGTTATGGAAAATCTTGACATTCAGCCAATCATCGAGCCAATTCGTGGTGGTACGGACCGTTCTAAAATTTCATTCATGGGCATTCCGACACCAAACCTCTTTGCTGGTGGCGAAAACATGCACGGACGTTTTGAATTCGTTAGCCTCCAAACCATGGAAAAAGCTGTCGACGTCATTATCGGTATCGTTGGTTCTCAGAAATAATAGAAAAAATAAACACTCGCTCCACTTGGAACGAGTGTTTTTAGATACTAAACATGAGAATCAGTAAGGTTATGACGATTAAACTGGCTAAAATGCAGAGAGAGTTGATGTTGGCAGGCTGAGATGAACGACTGCCCAGCTTAAAGGCGTAAACAGGTGCCACAACTGAAATAGGAGAACAGAGACAAAGCACTAACATCTGTCGCATAATGAGTGGCAAAGGAAGGAAAATAGACTAAAACCGATAAAAAAATTGACATCCCCAATCGGATTCCCAACAAAGCAAACAGAGATTTAATCTCAGAACGGTCCAATTTGAAATCGACCATTATGCCTAGCATCAGCATGCCCAACAATATTGGTCACAGATAAGATTTGATCTGGAATTCTTATCTGAAAAACGGCTAATGCAAACGTCAACAAGTAAATAGCAAAAGGAACGGACGAAAATAAATTCCTCAAAACTATCGTAAATGTCAGTGGTTTTTTTGACGATTGAGGCTGGCTGCCAAAGTATAGTTCCCCCCCAAGACCATGAAGGCATTACCTGTATCAAACAAAAGTACGGTTGCTAAATAGGAAGCAGGGAAAAATGCCTGCACAAATGGTAGAGAAAAAGTACCAATATTGTAGCCTGACAGCTGCAACAAACTCACGCCTTTATCTACTGCTCCTTGCTTACGTCCCCGAAAATAGCCCATCGCATCCATGATCAAATTAGCTACAAATCCTAAAATTAGAGGAACCAAAAGCACCGCACTTAGTTGTATATAGGATGCTGACGCGAGGAGAGCGCAAGGTAGGGTCACATTCATAACGATGGTAGAAAAAATTCCTGCATCTTCTCTTTTGACCACTCTTCTTATTTTTAGAAAGTAACCTAGTCCAATAATAGCAAGGAAGCCTAAGGCTTTCATTAATATATGCGACATTTTCTCTCCTCTCTTACCTGCCATATTATATCATCTTTGCAGATTTTTCAAAAATATATAAAATTTTTATATATAAGCACTTGACATTCTAACTCAATGGGTATAAAATTTATATATAAAAGTTTTATATATAGGAGGACACTATGTATTATCCAGTTTCCTCGATTTTGATTGAATCCCTGATTTTGTCTATCCTTGATAGGCAGGATTCCTATGGATATGAGATTAGCCATACGGTCAAGCTTGTTGCGGATATTAAGGAATCTACCCTCTATCCTATTCTTAAAAAGTTAGAAAAAGGTGGCTATGTGATCACCTATTCACAGGAATATCAAGGTCGAAAACGCAAATATTATCAAGTAACGGATGTGGGACGTGTACATCTAGCATTCATTAAAGACGAATGGATTTGCTACAAAGACACTATTGACGGCATTATAGAAGGGAGCCTCCGCAAATGACGCGCACTAAATATCTTCATCAATTAGAACAACTACTCTTTTCACTTCAGGACAATGAAAAACAAGATGTTCTGGACTATTTCGCTGAGTATTTCGAAGAAACGAATGATGATCAAGAAGCTATTGAACAGCTGGGATCCCCAGAAAAGGCAGCAAAGGAAATTCTCCACAATCTCAAGACTAAACAAGATGACACGACTGATAATGCAGATAAACAGAGCTATTTTTCTAGGGAGGAAGAGTCTAACAAAAGAATGGACGATGATAGCCGTCAACACTTTGACAAAGATACATTCAAGAAAAATTTTAAAGAGGAATTCAAAAAGAACTTCACAGAGAATTTCAAGGCTCATTTCAAGGAAACTTTCCTATCGGATTTTTTGAAAAACTTTAAATTTACTAGCTACACTGATGATACAATTGAAAAGGGCCCAATTGCGTTAGAGCCATTTCATAGACTCAAGATTGATGTGGAGGATAGCAATGTCGCTATCAAATCCACCCATCAAGAAACGCCATACTTGACCTATAAAGTATTTAAAGACATGCCTGAAACTCCATTCTATTTCACATTGGAAGACGACCTTCTGACATTGGAAAACATTGATGTTGATATTGCCCAAGTCACTCTGTTTGTTCCAAAAGATAGTAGACTTGAGCAAATGGATGTGCGTGCCGGGGATGCTAATCTTCATATGGAAGGTTTATCCATCTCTAAAGTCAGCATTGACGCAGATGATAGCAATCTGACTATCAAACAATCAGTACTTTGTAATGCAACTATTGAGCTACAAGACTGTAACTGGACTATGAAGAACATCACACTTTCTGATACTGCTATCGAGCTTGAAGACTGCAATCTAACAGCAAATCACTGTCAATTTTCCAATCTTGTAGACTTAGACATTCAAGATAGTAACCTTGTCCTAAAAGAAAGCAATCTTGAAAGCTTAAATTGGGATGTGGAGATAGAAGACGGATTTCTTTATCTTCCCGAACAACTACAAATGTTCGTAGAACGAACAGGAGAGGGACTCCACCTCAAAAAGTTGCAAGAAAATCCAATTGGAACAGTGAAAATCATCGGACAAGATTGTATTGTGACAATTAAATAAAAAGAGCCCGCGGGCTCTTTTTTGCTCGCTCTATTTTTTGAAAATCTGCCTCACTTTTGATAAAATAAGTGGATAATAAAGAGGAGATGGAACCATGCAGCAACAAGTTTATAATTTAAAATTAGCAGAGCGAGGAGCTATTTTGTCTATCACAGCTTATGTGGTCTTATCTGCTATCAAGCTAGCTGCAGGGTCTTATTTTCACTCAGATGCACTAACAGCAGATGCCTTCAATAATATTTCCGATATCATTGGCAATATCGCGGTCCTTTTAGGATTGAGAATGGCACAAAAACCTGCAGATACCAATCATAAATTCGGTCATTGGAAAATGGAGGATTTAGCTAGTCTCATCACCTCTTTCATTATGTTTGGTGTTGGGATGCAAGTTCTCTTTTCCACTATTCAAAAACTCATTAGCAACGAGACGATTGAAGTTGATCAATTAGGGGCTATCGTGGGAATTTTTTCCGCTGTCGTCATGCTTCTCGTCTACACCTACAATAAAGCGCTAGCCAAAAAAGTAAACTCTAAGGCGCTAGATGCTGCTGCTAAAGATAATCTATCCGATGCAGTGACCTCTATTGGAACCTCAATCGCTGTCTTTGGAGCAGCACTGGGACTGCCCATCCTTGATAAATTGGCAGCCATTGTCATTACCTTCTTCATCCTTAAAACTGCCTACGAGATTTTCATGGAAAGTTTCTTTACCCTTTCTGATGGTTTTGATGAAGAATTGCTCCACAAATACGAAGCAGATATCCTTGAAATACCTAAGATTGTCTCCGTCATTTCCCAACGTGGACGTACCTATGGAGCGAATATTTATCTGGACATCGTCCTCGAAATGAATCCCGACTTGTCCGTCTATGAGAGCCATGAAATCACGGAACATGTGGAAGAGTTGCTTAAACTCAAACATGGCGTATTTGATGTAGATATCCATGTAGAACCTTCTGCTGTCCCTCATGATGAGATGTACGAGCGTGTCTATGACAAACTCTACCGCTTTGAAGCACACATCCAAGCCCATGATCTTGGTTACGAGGACTTACTAGAGGAGAATTATCTCTTGATTGATGCCGAGGGACGCTATCTCAATAAAGCAGAGACTCTCCTAGAACACGAAGAACAATCAACCTATCTTAAAAACTATCAAATGATATCCATCAGCCAAAAATCAAAACTAATCACTTTCGAAATTGGTAATTACGTCCATACATCACTCTGGCGTCGTCGTGAAAATTGGAAGGTTGTTTTCCATCAAATCTCAAAAAGACCATAGAAAAAGAAAGTGGGACAAAAATCAGATAATCGTCATAAAATGACGATTTCGATGTTATCTCCACTTTCTTATTTTTAGATGTTCGATCTAAAAAAGTCTATGCTAGACCTTTTTACCTCCACCTCCGCATGTTGATTAGAATTTTCAATCAACCACTGCGTCGAACGACTATTACCCAAAAACTAAACAAGAGACAGGGCTTTTCCTGCCTCTTGTTTTTTATGCTGCTTCTATAGCATCGATAATCTCGTCAATCAATTCTTGGTCTTTCAATCCTGTCACTGTACGGACCACTTCATCAAGTAGTTTTTCAGCCAACAGTTTTTGCAATTCTACTGATTGCTCATCAGTTTCGTCCTTATAACTAAAGACATAGCCAACTGTTTGGAGGAGGTATTGATAGGATAAATCTCGTTCTTTCAACTCACGGATTGGGCGGATAAAGCGCTCGTCGAAGCCAAGTTTACGGATTGGTGTACGTGCCACACGCGTTACTTCGTCCACAATAAATGGATTTTCAAAACGGCTGATAATGACTTTATGATAGTCTTCTAAGACTTTTTCATCAAACTCCCATTTGGCAACTAAAAGACTACGGATTTAAGCCAAAACAACTTCAACATTGTTTTTTACGGTGACATTTTGCAGAGCTTCTAGAATAGTTTTTACTCCATAGTAAGCGCCCGTATAAACGGATGTTGCGTGACCAGAATTGACGGAGAAGAGTTTCCATTCAATAAAGGGTTCTAAGCTTTCTTCATAGTGTACTTTTTCTAGTTTCAAAGATGGATTTTTCATGCGAGAGGTTTCCACTACCCACTCACTAAATGGTTCTACCACAACAAAGAGGGGATCTTCATGACTTTGAGCTGGCACGATGCGATCTACCGCTGCATTTGGGAAACCAACGTATTCTTCTGCAAAAGCAAGACCTTCTTCAGACAAGTGTTTCTTGACTTCCTCATAGAGATATTCTGAACCACCAATCATGTTTCCACAAGCCAAAACATCAATTGGCTGTGTATTCCCAACAGCTTGACGCGCTTCAATCCCTTGTGCAATCAAACCTGCAATAAATGGCAAGATAGTTGGACCGATAGCTGTTGTGATGATATCTGCTTCCGCAACCGCCGCCACTACTTGATCAGGATTTTTAGCGTTGTTAATGCCACGAACACCTGAAACACCAATATGACGCTGACCATCTTCAGCAATTTCAATCTCATAGCTTCCACGTTCATTGAGTGCATCTATGATTTTCTCATTGACATCAACAAAGGTGATTTCAAAATCATTTTCAAATAAAATTTCACCAATAAAACCACGACCAATATTTCCCGCACCAAAATGCACTGCTTTTTTCATGAATAATTCCTCCTTTGACTAGTCCTATTAGGCTACACTGTCCAACAAGGCAATAATTTCTTCTTCTGACTGTGCGTCAGCTAATTTAACAACATTATCGACATCTGCACAGAAGATAGAAATTTTTTGAATAATTTCTAAATGCTCATCACCGAGTCCTGCAATTCCAAAGAGAACAGTGGCCACATGTGGATTTTCTTCTGTACCAAAGTTAACTCCTGCTGGCACCTGTACAATGGTGATACCAGATGATAAGACTTCTTTTTTGGCAGCGTCAGTTCCATGTGGAATAGCGATGAAATTGCCCATATAAACAGACAATTCATTGTTGCGCTCAATCATAGCCTCCACGTATGCTTCATTGACATAGCCTGCTTCTACCAACTGACGCCCACAGTAGCGAATGGCTTCTTCTTTAGTCGCAAAGCTCTGATTTAATCGGTAAAAATGGTATTGAGCAAGTGATAGAGAATGTCACGATTCCCCGTTCGATAAATCTCTGTGTAGAGCTTATTTTCAATGATGGACTGGCTGATAGCCGTCATCAATTCCCGTACTTCGTCTTTTTCATCTAATCCTGTCAACATGACTAAAATCCGCTGCACATCTTCTACCTGATGATTCATGGAAAGGGCTGGGACGCTTTGTCCCAATTCTACCACCGAAAACCGACTTTCTTTTATCTTGCTAGACTGGGTATGAAGCAGAACCAAATTGGTATGTGGAATGGCTAGTGGGCTCACTTGGAAGCGCGCTAGCAATTTTTCTGTCAGATAGGATTTGTCGGAAACAACATTTATTTGCTCAACTATTTGGGCAACAGTTGATTCAAAGTCAGTAGGATTGTCCAAAATCAAGAGATCAAAATGACTAAGCAGATGACTAGAAGCACTCAGATAAGCCTGCAAATCATAGCTAGAAGTCGGCGGAAGCTCTTCTCGAATAAAAATAGTCCGATTTTCTTGAATACCTTGAAGTGTATGTTGCAAGTCTAGTATTTCCTGAGTATTGGGGAAGGTAGAAATCAGATGAATCTGTGGATTTGCAAGTGGCTTGGTCGATAAACAATAATCGTATTGTTTTAATTGCAGATTTGTCAAGTGCGTCGTACTCTGCACATCAATCCATTCCACAAATGGAGCGATATTTTTGATTTTCGATACCAACACACTGGTTGTGATAGGCCACATTATGAGTCGCGCTTTCGGGAAAGAGAATCGGAACTGCTAGACTCAATCGAATGTGGTTAAACAAGAACTTAAAGAGCAGTTTATACTTGAAAAAATCGATTTTCGTAAAACGGGCCACCGTATCAATCATCTGTGAGATACTATAGTAAAATTCGCTGTCAAATTTCTCGCGGAACAGAGGCACTTCCCGCCGTTTCAAGACGACCTCATCGACGATATTGGCAAAATAAATGATTTCTTGAATATTATAGAATCGTTTGGTTTTCTTAGCCAACTCCGCAAACATTTTCTGCGAAAAATCCAAGGCTCCCTTTGATACATTGATAGGTGCTAGTAACCCGCCTCGATTATCAGCCAAACCAAGCAAGATAATCAAAAATTCTTTTAGTTTACTGTCAGTGTCGCCTAGAATATCTTGATGAGCTTCAAAGATAGAACGAGCTAGATGAATCACCGTAGACTCTAAAATCCCAAACTGAGCATACTCGTCAGACCAAAATTCCTGAATCGCTATGCTATTTGCCAAAAGAATGGCTAAAAAGAGACGTTTTGCGGCGAGACTTCCTGTAATAGAATAACCACGTTGTCGTGACAAAACTAGGTCGAAATCCTTCAGCCTTTTCTCAATGATTGCCACGTCCTGAATAACAGTCACGTTGGATACCAAGAATCGTTCCTTCACTTGTTCATTAGTCACAGCCTCTTCCTCGGTCAACAACTCATAAGTCAAAAGAGTCTGACGCTGACTTGGGGTGTATTCCTCTGTTGCCTGAAAATCGGACAAAATATCCAGCTGTCCGGATAAAAAATACTTCTTTCCCTCTTTTTTGATGAAAATTCCCTTCGCAGACAAGGACGTCGTCAAATCAACCGTCCGCGAGGAAACTTGCAGAATACCTGCCATCTCCTTCAAGGAAAGCTTCCCTACTTGGAGGAAAGCTTCTAATAATTGTTCTTCACGTTTTGTTAATAGTATAACCCTATTATACTAGATTTTTAGGAAATACACTTATTTTCCTGTAACTAGTTGACTGTAAGCTGGGGTTGTTACCAAGCTATCCACTACAAGAATTTGTGCTTCTGGAGCTAGATTGCGTACTTGTGCTTCTTGATCTTTTGTCACAACAAGCAAGCTATCTGATGTATTGTATTGGCTTGTGACAAGCTAACATAAACAAGAGTGGAAACGGACAAGTTGATACCCTTATTTTTCAAGATGGCTTTAAAGGTTTCTTTCCCCATTGTTGCAGAGCCTTCTGTCTTATCAAATGGGAAGACAACTTGTGTTACACCATTTAAACTGATTGGTTTTTCACTGGAGACTGAGGGAACTGCTGCGACGCTTTTTGGTGCTTCATGCAGCAATTGAGCGACGATTTCATCGTATTTTGTAGATGTCAAGAAATTCTCTACAGATACATGAATAGCACGTGGAGTGCGTTGCTTAGCGCGTGGTGTCAACTCTTCTTGCATCACAATCAATGTATGATCTGTATCTTCAAGATTTGAAATCGCTTTGTTTGTAACGGGTAATGATAGACCAGCTTTTTTAACCTTGTCACGAAGAAGCGAAGCGCCCATAGCAGAGCTACCCATACCAGCATCACATGCAAAGATGATTTGTTTAACAGAGTCAGTTGAGATTTCTTCTGAAACTACAGCGTCTACTACTTGACCTTTTGCTTGAGCTTTCGCAGCTTTTGTAGCAGCTTGTGCTTTTGCCAAATCGGCTTCTGTTGATTTTATCTGCTTTCAAAATAACAGCAGCCACAAGGAAAGATACTACTGCTGCAATCAATACACCGAGTAAAACGTTCAAATGAGGCCATACACCTTTAGGTGCCATCAACATAATCGCAATAATAGAACCCGGTGAAGCAGGTGATTTCAAACCAGCATTGAGCAACTCAAATGTAAGAGTTCCTGAAACACCACCAGCGATGGCTGCTAGGAACATGAGAGGTTTCATCATGACTTATGGGAAGTAAATTTCGTGAATACCACCAAAGAAGTGGATAATCATAGCACCCCAAGATGAAGATTTTGCAGAACCTTTACCAAACATAGCATAGGCAAGCAAGATACCAAGACCGGGACCAGAGTTAGCTTCAAGTAAGAAGAAAACGGACTGTCCAAATTTAGCTACTTGTTCCGTACCTAGTGGTGTGAAGATTCCATGATTAAGAGCATTATTCAAGAAGAGAACTTTAGCCGGTTCAATCAGAATGCTTGCTAATGGCAATAAGTGAACATTAACAATAGCTTGAACTCCCTGACCAATCATCTCAGTCAAATAAGCCACTACTGGACCAACACCCGCGTAAGCAATCAGCATCAATGCAAATGCAATTAAACCTGCTGAAAAGTCATTCACTAACATTTCAAAGCCAGATTTGATTTTTGGCTGAACAGCTTCATCAAATTTTTTGATACACCATGCACCCAGCGGTCCCATAATCATGGCACCAATAATCATGGTCACATTTGGTTTACCATTTGCAAGAATATCAGTATATTGTTCCACAAATTCTGTAGCTGATAATTTAGCAGGATCTAAGCCGCTAATTAAAGATTGAGTCATGAGACCACCTTGTGTGCCTGCAATGGCACCAAAGGTTGCGGTTGCAATGGCCCCCACGACTCCACCACGATGGTCATAAACATTTTTACCACCAGTAAACCCAATTAAAGTTGGAATTAAATATACCAACATTGGCGACACTATAAGAGCAAACGCTGCATTTGGCAAATAGCCATCTGGGATAAAGAGGGCTGTCAACACACCCCAAGCAATCAATGCTGGAATGTTAGGCATCACCATATTAGATAATGTAGTACCGAGTTTTTGTACCCGAACTTTCAAAGAAGAACCCTTTTCCATTTCTTCTCCTCCTAAATTTGAGATATACGGTCGAAACCGCATTCATTTTTTCATAAGTCTATTCTATCTTAAATAGATGTGCAATCAAACTCAAACTTTGTCACAAAATTTGTGACAAAAAAACCAACACCGATAAGTGCTGGTAGATTTCTTATTTTTTAATATCACTTGCTGCGACGTCTTCTCCGAACCATTTATCAGAAATTTTCTGGAATTCCCCTGTCGCATATAATTCCTTGAAGGCTTTATTGATGTTTTCAATAAGAGTCTTGTCTGCTTTACGTGCTCCAACCGCAAGAGCTTCACTAGCATACCCTGCCACAATAATATTGTAGTCATTGATGATGACTTCTTGTTGCAAATAATAATTTGCATAGACACGGTCAATCAAAAGACCATCGATACGATCATTTTGCAAATCAATCAGGGCTTCGTTGAAGGTTGAATACTGTGTTGCTTCATTGTCCTTGACCAAATCTTTCAGCACTTCCGCTTGTGATTCAAAGGCAGCGTAACCAGACGAGCCTGCTTGAGCTCCCAAGATTTTGTCCTTCATATCTGCTGCTTTCATAATCTTAGATGACTTCTTGGTCACTAAAACTTGCTCATTTGCCATATAATTATCCGTGAAGAGAACTTTCTCACGGCGCTCATCTGTTGCAGTATAGCCGTTCCATATGAGATCGATATTGCCATTGTTAAGCTCTGTCTCTTTCAAGTCCCAATCAATTGGCTGCCATTCAACTTCAATGTCATATTTATCAAAAACGGCAGTTGCTAAGTCAATATCAAAGCCGACATTGTCGCCATTTTTATCTTCAAATCCCATCGGCACAAAAGTATTGTCAAATCCGATGGTAATCTTCTTATCAGTCTCATAAGTGGACCAATTGTCCTCTTTTGTAGATGCTCCGCCCTTTCCACCAGAACTACAAGCTGCGAGCGTCAAGCAAGTTACTAAAGCAGTTCCTGCTAGGAAAAATTGTTTCAATCTCATACTGTTTCCTCCAATATCAATCTATCAGTGTTTGGGCTCGATTTTGATAATTTGATCAGCAATATTTTCCGCAAATTGCATATCGTGAGTCACAACGATTTGAGTGATTCCCGTTTCACGATTCTTCAAAATCAACTGTTCCACTTCTTTACGCAACTCCGGATCTAATGCTGAAGTTGGTTCGTCGTAACCGATGATTTCAGGATCAATCATCATAGCACGAGCCAATGCCACACGCTGCTTTTGCCCACCTGATAAGGAAAAAGGATATGCATGAGCATGATTAGCAAGTCCCAACTTCTCCAATAATCCGGCAGCTTTTTTCTCCGCTGCTTCCTTGGTCATTCCCATAGTTTTGATAGGTGACAAGGTCAAATTTTCTAAGACAGACAAATGAGGAAATAATTGGAAGTCCTGAAATACAAAGCCTAATAAATTACGTTTTTCCAGCTCATCAATCGACATGCTTTCTCCGTTATATAGAAGCTCCCCTGCGTCAATAGTCTCCAGACCTGCCAAAATGCGCAAAAGTGTCGTTTTCCCTCCACCAGATTGTCCTACTATAGCAATAATTTGACCCTCAGGAATCAGTAAGTGGTAATTAGAGAAAATCTGTTTGTTGCCAAATGTTTTGGATAAATTTCTAACTTCTAACATGATTTCCTCCTATTTATAGTAATTGTATTTTTTCTCGATTTGCTTGGAAGCCAAAGTGGCTACACCAATCATGATCAAGTAAATAGCACCAGCAATAAACATAGGAGCCAAGCTAGCATCCCGATTGGCTGCGGTCTTACTTGCCTGCAAGAGATCCCCCACACCCAAAATGTAAACCAAGGAAGTATCCTTAACCAATGTCACCACTTCATTGAAAACACTTGGTAGAACCACTTTAATAACCTGTGGCAAAATAATATAGCGAATAGTTTGTAGCTGACTTAACTTGAGTACCTTAGCAGCTTCGTATTGACCAGCGGGAATTGCCTCAATTCCTCCACGGAAAATCTCTGAAAAATAAGCTGCATAATTAAGCGTGAAGGCAATAATCACGGCAGGCATTCGGTCAAAGGTCACTCCCACCGTCGGCAACACATAATAAACAAAAATCAGCTGTAAGAGCAGGGGGGTTCCACGCATAATCAGAATATAGAAATGGAGAAGCCAGCGTAAAGGCGCGAATTTAATTTGCATCAAAAAACTGACAACAGCCCCTAAAGGCAAGGACAAAATTAGTACTACACAGAAAACTTGGAGGGAAACAATAGCCCCATCTAGCAACCGTGGTAGTACTTGAAAAATATAATCCATACTCTCCACCTCAAATAGATATTTAAAGAACATTATAACACATTTTAGTGCATTTTCAAACAAATGATGAATATTTTGACAACGATTCTGGTGGTTCTTTTTAACGTCTTTTTCCTCTTGAATCATTTATTATTTTTTACAATAAATTCCTTTTCTTTTTTGAAAAAAGTATTATACTAGTTAGTATAAACAACCACTGATTAGTGATTAAGAAAGGATGATGTAACTTGATTAAAAAAGAACATAAAAAATTAATAATAGATATTGGTCTTGGACTTGTCCTGTCAATTGTCATGCCTTTGACCGCTCTATTGTCCACTTGGGAAGCTTTCTTGCAAGGTTTTGTCGTCGCTTTCGTAGCAGGTTATACTGTAGTAGAGATGACACCTGTCTTACGATGGTCTGATCAGTGGTCTGCTCCTATCTCTGGTAATCCGTTATATTGTCAAAAATATGATCATTGCCCTCATCACGGGGCTCTTCACCGGTGGGATCTCCGTCTTTGTTGAGCATGGCTTTGCAGCCTTCTCAGGATTCTTCTTCAACTATCCTAAGATGGTCGTCGTGGTATTTTTGACCTTCTCCATCTGGCCTCCAATCTTAGTCAATTGGGTCAATAAACATACGGAAAGCTAAAAAACAGCCCTTTGGCTGTTTTTTATTGCTTTATCCCTCAAATGATAACGAAGACTACTCTCATTGACATGACTGTCAAATCTCTGCTATGTTTTCTTTCAAGATTTCTATTAATTCTTGATAACTAGAACAAATATAAGTCGGCTGGGCATCTGTGGTATTTCTTATATGGTGAGGAAGACAGTATCTATACCCGCTTCATTGCCACCTTTTATATCTGCAGCCAGTGAGTCTCCAACCATTAAAGCCTGATGCGCTGAAAAATTAGTAATCTTCCTTGCAAGGCTATCAAAGAAATCCTTATTAGGCTTATGGCATCCAAGCTCGTCCGAAATAAAAATTTGCTCGAAATAATCTCCAATTCCAGACTGAGTAAGCCGACCTTTTTGAATAAAAGTCACACCGTTTGTTGCCGCAAAAAGACGATATTCCTGTTCTTTTAAACGTTCAAGAAGTTCACGCGCGCCATCAAAAACATGCGCCTGTTGGCTTAAAAAATATTGGTAGCGATCTGCCAGGTAAGAACCATCCACCGTCACACCAAAATGGTAAAACGCGTGCGAATCAACTCTGACTTGGTAATTTTCCCTGCTGTCAAATCATCCCATAATGCCTTATTCATAGGAACATAATAGGATTTGTAGGTATCAATATCTTCAACGCCTGCCTCTTCTAGGAGCCGTGTGAGCGCTACTTCCTCATCCGCAGCAAAATCTAATAAAGTATAGTCTAGCTCGAATAGTAGAAATTTGTAAGGCAATGTCGTAAGGTTCCTTTCTAGGGAGACAAGAATTCTAAAGGGAGCAAAATAGTAACTAACTAGTTCTCTAGAGAATATCTACCTACCCAATACGCTTTCTCAATCGCTCCACAAACTCATAGGCTGCGGGACAGATCAGAGTATTTTTCAGGGTAAGATGATTGATTTGAGTAAATTTTTTTCTGTCAGTGTGGGGAAAAGCGGCGCAGGCTTTGGGACGAACATCATAAATGCTACAGAGATTGTCTCCGCCAAGGAAGGGACAAGGCATGGATTTGAAAACCTTGTCTCCGTCTTCGTCCACGCGCAAGTAGGTTGTCTCAAAAGTGGACAGTTTCATACGGAAAAGCTTGGAAATCTTTGCGATATCTGTTTCTGTCAAATCTGGGCCTAAATCCTTACAACAATTAGCACATTCTGTGCAATCAATCTCTTGAAATACTTCCTGATGAAGCTCTTTGACAATTTTGTCCAAATCCTTTGGGGCTTTCTTTTTCAAATCTGCCAAAAATTTACGGTGCTCCTTTTGCTTTTGCAGGGCTAGCAGGGCTAATTGATAGTATTTTTCAATATCGATAGTCATAATCTCTCACTTCATACATACTTCTATAAGACTAGTATATCAAAAAATTACCTTAAAATTTTCCAAACTACTTCAAAAAAACAGGTTTCCCTGTTTTCTTCTATCGTTCGGTGTACTTTTGTTCCATAGCAGAGCTACTTAGTTGAACTTCATCTCCTCTGTACGCTTACCCGTTACAAACATAGTAAAGGTAGCTTGGACGACATGATCTCCGTTTTGGTTGATGATATGAACTTCTACCACCTTCGTCGTGCGACCATTATGGACACAAGTCCCTTCAATGCTAAAAGAATCTCCCAAATGCCCCGCTTTGAGATAATTAATGCTGGATTGCAGCGTTACTGCTTCAACACCTGTCGAAACACTAACTAGCCCAGCAATTTGGTCACAAAGCGTGAAGAGATAGCCTCCGTGAGCGTTGCTATAATAATTAAGCGATCCCTCAACCACTTCTGTTGTCACGATAACATGACCTTCTTCCATTTTTTCGATTTCATAGTTTTCAAACACACGAATTTCATGTAAACTGCGTTCCATAGTGTCCTCCTCATCAAGATATAAGGGCTTCAAAAAATGTCTGAGGATGATCAGGCTGCTATGAGCTCCTGATTTCATAGACAGACCATCTATTTTCTTCATTTGTAGCCCGAGTTCCATTCAAAACAGTTACCATTATAACATAAGTGAGGAAAATTTCTGTGAATTTCTTCTTACAACGTAGATTTAATGCTGGAAGGCTATCATCTCCCCTAACATAGCCATTGCTGGTAGAGTAAGCGAAAACTGCGTGGCTTTTCCAAAATTTCCATAGTTCTAGAGGTTATTTTGAGATAGACACCTGAATAGCTAACAAATCTGCTTTTATAGGACTTTCCTTTCATCTATATTTGATACATCACTATGGACAACAACAGTTTTTTTGAGACTGAAAACGCTTAAAATGATATACTTAAGCCAACAATTATCTGGAAGAAATTATGGCAATTTACACAAAAGTTTTTGAAACAAAAGCTGAGCACTCGGCTCATGCTGTTGGATCTGGAAATCTCAATGTTCTATCAACGCCTATGCTAACAGCTTTTATTGAGAATGCTGCTTTTACATTCGCCCAAGAGAATTTAGACGATAGCAAAACGACCGTCGGGTCTGAAATTGCTCTGCAACATCTAGTGCCTTCTTCTATCGGCCAAGACGTGACTGTTGCCATCATCGCGCTTAAAGAGGAAGGTCACAAATATGATTTTCGCCTGGAAGCCTTTTGTGGGGGCGCTTTAATTGCCAAGGGCGTCCATACCCGTGTCCGCGTCAACAAAGACAGCTTTATGGAAAAATTACGTGAGTCATTGTAAGACAAGAGGTTGGGACAAAAGTCCCTCCTCTTTTTTATTTTGGAGACAAAATGACATTTCTCTGAAATGACCGATTTTTATCCCACTCTTTTCTTTTAACGGGTAATTCTTTTCCTTCTAAATAGTTTCTGTTATAATAGGGCAATAAAATTTGGAAAGGTGCTCTTGCCTTAGTTATGAAAAAACAAGCTTTTGACTCAGAAAAATACCTCAATTTGCAACGCGACCATATTTTGGAACGAATTAACCAATTTGAAGGAAAATTATATCTTGAATTTGGCGGAAAGATGTTGGAAGATTTCCATGCTGCCCGTGTCTTACCGGGGTATGAACCTGACAATAAAATCAAACTCTTACAAGAGTTGAAAGAGCAAGTCGAGATTGTCATCGCTATCAATGCTAACAATATTGAACATTCAAAAGCCCGTGGCGATTTAGGTATTTCTTATGACCAAGAAGTTTTCCGTCTCATTGATAAGTTCAAAGATTTGGATATTTTTGTAGGATCTGTTGTCATCACTCGGTATACAGGTCAAGCTGCGGCAGATGCTTTTCGTCATGAATTAACCAAAAATGGCATTGCCTCTTATCTTCACTACCCTATTAAAGGCTATCCAACAGCTATTAATCATATTATTTCACCTGAAGGTATGGGGAAAAATGATTATATCAAAACTAGCCGTAACCTGATTGTCGTGACAGCTCCTGGACCTGGATCAGGTAAGTTGGCGACTTGTATGTCCAACATGTATCACGACCAAATCAATAGCATCAAATCTGGTTACGCTAAATTTGAAACTTTCCCCGTCTGGAATTTGCCACTCCATCACCCTGTCAACTTAGCTTACGAAGCAGCTACTGCTGACCTTGATGATGTGAACATGATTGACCCATTCCATCTGGAAACTTATGGAAAAACGACCGTCAACTACAACCGTGACATCGAAATTTTCCCCGTTCTCAAACGCATGCTAGAAGGTATCCTTGGTACTTCTCCACATGCCTCTCCGACTGATATGGGCGTCAATATGGTCGGATTCTCCATTGTAGACAATGATGCAGCTATCGAAGCTTCCAAGCAAGAAATTATTCGCCGTTACTATCAAACGTTGGTAGATTATAAAGCTGAGAAAGTCACTAATACAGCTGTTCAGAAGATTGAACTTCTCATGAACGACTTGGGTATTTCACCAGAAGATCGTCGTGTGACCATTGCCGCGCGCCAAAAAGCAGAAATGACTGGCAACCCAGCACTCGCCATGGAATTACCAAATGGAGCTATCGTAACTGGTAAAACATCTGAACTTTTCGGACCATCTGCAGCAGTCATTATCAATGCCATCAAGAACTTAGCGGGTATTACAAAAGAGATACTCCTCATCGAGCCACAATATGTGACGCCTATTCAAGACCTGAAAATTAGTCACCTTGGTAGTAAAAATCCACGACTTCATTCCAATGAAATCCTCATTGCACTAGCCATTACTGCTATGAACAATGAAGAAGCCAACTTGGCCATGAATCAATTGGAAAAACTCAAAGGCAGTGAACTTCATTCCACTGTAACCCTTCCAGAAGAAGATAAAAATGTCTTCCGTAAACTCGGCATCAATATCACATTTGATCCCGTCTATGAACAAGATAAACTTTATCGTAAATAATACAAAAGAAGCTGGGACAAAAGTCCTAGCTTCTTTTGTATTTCATTTTAATGACAAGATGCAGGGGTTGAGTAGACTGTTTTAGGTCAGTACCTGCAAATGAAAAAGTACTGAAAAATCAAATTTTTATAAAATGACCGATTTATGTCCCGCTCTCTTTAGTTTGCTTCGATGAAATTTAGAATGGCCTTTATAGTCTGATCATGCTGCTCTTGTGAGGAAATAATAGCTTTACCATCCCCATTTTGTGGACCATAGTGACCAAAACCTGCATGGTTGCCGCCTGAAATCACTACTTCTTCATAGTCGGTTGGCAGTAAAGCATGACCTGCTTGTACTTTTTCACGATTCAAGACCTTATTCTGGTCACCATATATAGAGAGAATCTTTAACTTTGTTTTACTTAAATCTTCAACAGAATAGGCAGCTAACATGACCAAGCCTCTATAATCCTCACTATTTTCTGCCTAAATAGGAAGCTGCCATGGCACCTCCCATAGAATGCCCAGCTAGATACCACTCATCGTAGGTATAATTCTCCAAAATCTGATTCGCTTTATCAGCACCCAAGATTGCCAAATGAAATGGCATCTTGACCAGAAAAGTATCCACTCCCTGCTCTGCTATTTCCTTGAGAAGTGACGCATAGGCAAGTTCATCCACTTTAGCACCCGGGTAAAAATCAAGGCTTTCTTCCTTTCAGGTCCATCAAAGGCAAAGCCAAAATCCTTTATCTCAACTTGGACATGATCACTAGACTCGAGAACATTTGCTGGATTTTTAGCAGAATAAACATCTGTTAAGTACCAGAACACCACACCAATAAAGGCAAGAATAACTGTTAGAAGAACTTTCCACCAATATTTTTTATCCGTTTCATACAGACTCCTCACTCTATCATTTCAAACAATATTTTATCATAAGTCTCCTTCCTTTAAGGGTGTAACCGCTTTCATACTTTTTAGTGGTTTTATGATATACTAAATGAAAAAAGGAGGAAGACTCATGAAATTATATTATACATCAGGTACCTGTGCACGGGCGTGTTGGATTGCCCTTGAATGGGCAGGGCTAGACTACGAAGCCATCAAGGTGGACTATCGTTCTGACGATTACAAAAAAATCAATCCACTTGGCATGGTACCAGCCTTGGAATTAAGTGACGGACAAATCCTAACTCAGGCAGGCGCCATTTTGAACTACATTTCTGACTTGGCACCTGAAAAAGATTTAGCAGCGGATGATACAGCTGTTGATCGCGCCCGCTTCAATGAAATCATGGATTTCTTAAGTGGAGACTTCCATCCAGCCTTCTGGCCTGTTTTTACACCAGAACGCTACACGACTTCTAAGAAACCAGAAGTGATTCAAGAAGCAAAGGAAGCGGCCTATCTACGTGTAGACCTTGTCATGCAGCATTTAGATGGGCTCATTGGGGGAACCAATCACGTCTACAAGGATACCTACGACCAATATCCCAACGTTTCCCGCTTCATCAATAGCATGAACCAAGATCCTGCAGTTCAAATGGTGCTGGATGCTTCCAGATAAAATGACCTTTTCTTGAAGATTTGTATCATAAAAATCGTTTAACAGAAGAGAGTGAAACTATAAAAGTTATTTTTCAGAGCGGATGTTGATGGGGATTGAGTTGCTTTGTAACTCATGATTTTCCACTTCTAGCACTGCGCCAAATTGTCATCTCCTTAAAACTAAAAAAGAGGCGGAACTTTCGTTCCAGCCTCTTTTTGTGTAAAGTTGATGCAGTTGATAGTAGAAATCTAAAATTGATTTCTCTGCCTTGTCTCTATAAGAAATAAGCTTGCGCCTATAGGAATATTGAAACATCACTGACTCACACTACTTATCAATCAAGGAGGTTGACTCAAACCAAGTTTCTCATTTTCTTGCCCACAACCGTTTTAGGTTTAGGTCATTGTAGTAGTAAACATTTTTAAAGTTTATTGCCCTGAATATCCTGTCAGATGTAAATAGTCTTTAAATGCTTGCAATCTATTTCGAAAACAGTGTTAAACTTCTTTCTTTAACTCTTTTGGTAAAAGTGTTGCTAGAACAAGACCTAAAATGGAAAGTCCTGTGATAGCTTGATAGGTCAGTTGAAATCCGTCTCCTAAATTTGTATTTGCTCCCATTAAGCTAACGAATAGGGCTGCCCCAATCGCAGCAAACAATTGACGAGTCGTGCTATTCATAGCACTTCCATGAGGTATAAGCTCCGTAGGTAAGGCATTCATAGCACTTGTCGTCAAAGGTGTTAAAATAAAAGCATTCCCAGTCATCAAGAGCATAAATAATACAGTAATTTCAATCACACTAGAGCGAGAAGTCAGTCCAGCAATTAACCAACTGCTTAAAACAATCAGTAGCATACCTGATACAGCAAATATTTTTCCGCCAAATCTATCAAATAAACGTCCTGTAATCGGAGCTAATAAGCCCATTAGAAAACCACCCGGCAATAAGATCAATCCACTTTGGAATGCAGTCAAACCTCTGACATTTTGAATATAGATTGGCATCAAAGTCATAGGGGCATTAAAAATCATAAACATGACCATGATGATGACACAAGCATGTACAAACCGTTTGACACGCAAGACGCTCATATCAAGCATAGGGGTAGCTAGATGATTTTGTCTTTTGATATAGACAAAAAGTGCAAAAAAATGATGTAAGCAGAATGAGCCAAATGAAAACATTACTAAATCCGAGACGACTCGCTCTACTAAAACCATACAATAAACCACCAAAAGCATAGGTTGATAGTAAGACAGACGGTATATCTAATTGAGCTGATTCAGTTATTGTTAAATTTTTTACTCCTTTGATACTTGTTAGTAGATTGATGACCATAGCGATCAGTACAAACAAAAAGATAGCTGGCCATTGATAATGACTAAGTACCCATCCCGATAGCGTTGGACCAATAGCTGGAGAAAAACCAGTTACTAATCCAAATATCCCCATGGCTGTTCCTCTTTCTTCTACGGGAAAAGCCACCAATAAGACAACTTGCATCAAAGGAATCATGATTCACGCTCCGATTGCTTGAACAACTCTACCAATCAGTATCATCCAATAATAAGGAGCTACAAGATACAATATGGTCCCTATAATAAAAAGAGTAACGGCGGTGAGATACAAACTTTTACTTGAAAAACGAACTGTATAATAAGCGGATATAGGAATCATAATCCCATTAACCAACATAAAAATGGTTGTCAACCATTGAACATTATCCAAAGACAATTCGAAGGTTTTCATAATGTCTGGAAGTGCTGTCGTTAATAAAGTTTGATTCAACAAGACGATGAAAGCACCCAGCATCATGGTTAGCACTGTCATGTTTCTCTGAAATTTACTGATGGATAAATCTGATGACATAGCGTAATCTCCAATTCTTTTTCTTGCAAATAATCTATTTTTCAATTACAATACTATTACGGGAAGGCACTACATAGTGATATATCAAGTCATTTAGCTTTTAAAATTTGAGCTGAATGTTTCTGTTTACCTAGCCTAATACCGAAATGGCTATAAAATACCATACCATATTAAAGGAGAATCTCATGTTGGATTTTAATAAGACAGCACCTGTCTTAATTGATTTGCAAAAAGGTATCTTAGAAATGCCAACTGCCCCTCATACTACTGAGACTGTCGTCTCAAATGCTAAGGAACTAGTTGAACTCTTTCGTAAAGAAAACGGATTTATTACTTTTGTGCGCGTTAAATTCCATGATGGAAAAGATAAATTGGCTCCAAATGCTATGAAGCAACTCCCTGCAAAAAAATGTCACCAGAATTTGCTGATCTTGCAGACGAGCTGAACGTTTCTCCTCAAGATTTCATTGTCAACAAACGAGGATTTAGTGCCTTTTTTGGAACGGATTTGGATCTCCAATTGCGTCGCCGAGGTATTGATACCATCATTTTAGGAGGAATTTCTACCCACGCTGGTGTCGATTCAACCGCTAGAGATGCTTATCAACTTGGCTATGATCAATACTTTATTACGGACATGATGGCTGCTCAAACAGAAGAATTGCATCAATTCCCTATCGAACATCTCTTCCCAATCATGGGACAAACTATGACAACTGAAGAATTTTTAAACGATGTCGTAGCAAAATAATCATTGATTATTCTAATTTCATTAGATAGTGCTTTAACTGAATATTCACCTAGAAAAGCCTTGTCCCCAAGGCTTTTTTAGTATCTTTTTCTCGCTTTTACGAGCAAGGCAATACAGTTACCGTATGGCATCGTCGTAAACTCCTCACTCTACGACAGCTATCGCACAGACAACAGCAAATGCTGCTCCTCGTCGCTTTACTCCTTGACTAGCAAACTGACTGACTCAACATGATGCGTCTGCGGAAATAAATCCACTGGTTGTACTCTGGTTAATTTGTAGCCCAAGTCTTCGTATAATTTGATATCACGTGCCATGGTGGCTGGATTGCAAGAGACATAAGTGATTTTTTCTGGGGACATGGCTGCGCTGGCTTTAATAAAGCTTTCAGTCAAGCCTTTTCGTGGTGGGTCTACCAATATCACACTTGGTTTGATTCCCTCTTTGATCCATGTTGCCATGGCATTTTCGGCAGAATCCGCTACATAATGTGCATTGGTGATCCCGTTTCGCTCAGCATTTTTCTGGGCGTCACGGACCGCTGTCTCAACAACTTCCACGCCATATACTGCTTTGACCTTTTTCGCAAAGGAAAGTCCGATGGTCCCAATTCCTGAGTAAGCATCAATGACTACATCATCAGCTGTCAAATCAGAAAAATCAATGGCAGTCTGATAGAGTTTTTCTGCCATGACTGTATTCACTTGATAGAAGGATTGAGCAGAAATCTCATAATCGTTGCCCAACATACTGTCTATAATCGTGTCTTTTCCGTACAGCGTGCGAAATTCCTTGCCAAAAATCGCATTGGTGTTTTGATCATTGATATTTTGGATGATGGATACTACTGCTGGAAATGCCTCAATAATCTTTTCCAGCATTTGCTCCATACGAAAGACTTTTGGACGCGTGGTCACAAAGACCAACATCATCTCACCAGAATAATGGCCACGACGAACCACTAAATTACGAATGAGACCTGTCTGCTCCTTCTCATCATAGGGCTTGATGTCATAATGAACAAGTAAATCGCGCGTGAAATGAATCAAACGATCAATCTCTTTATCTTGAATATAATAATCTTCAATAGGCGTGAGATCATGAGAATTTTTGCGGAAAAATCCTGTTGCAAGCTCTCCATTGACACGACGAACAGGGACTGCGGCCTTGTTACGATAGGCAAGTGGATGATCCATTCCCAGCGTTTCAGCCACTTCTACATCTGAAATGCCTGCTATCTTATAAAGATTATCCACCACTTGTTTACGCTTAAAGACAAGCTGTTCACTATATGCTAAATGACCAAAATCTGCAATCCCAGTCCGCAAATAGGCAGCATCCACATCTTGGTTGCGATGTTCCGATACTGTTACATACTCTTCAACCTTGCCATAGCCAATAGACTTTTTAGTCTTTAAAACCCGCATGCGGATGATTTCACCCAGTAGGGCATTTTCAACAAAGAAAACAAATCCATCTACCTTTGCTACACCTTGTCCTTCATGGGTCAAATCTACAATTTCTACTTCAATAATATCGTTTTTTGCTAACATATTTTCCTCATTCTACCTATCTGCTCTGCCATTTTCCAAAAGAAAAAGAGAGACCTCGGTCTCTCCATTATAGCATATTTAGCGGAATCCCATATCAGAAAGTTTCGCTTTGTACTTTTCAAAATCAATCTTGATTCCTGAACCACCATAAACATCGTATTCCTCAGCCCAGTCATTATTTTCTGGAATGGTAGTCGTCTCGATACCACTGGTCCCATCAAGTGCTGCTGTGATCCCATTCGTCAGTAAGAAACTATAGGGTACACTAGTGGATGTCAAGGAGAAGACTTTTCCTAGAGCTTCTGACCCTGTAAAGAGTTTGGTTGGGTCCTTGATTTGGCTAAGAACCGCTGCCATCACTTCTTGCTGGCGACGAGTCCGACCATAGTCTCCCTCGTCGTCCTTACGGAAACGTGCATAGTTAAGAAGAGTCCGGCCGTCCATTTGCTGAATGCCTTCTTCGATGGTCTGGTTGGGCACAATGCCGTCTTTCATATTGAGATCGTCTGGCACATCCACTTCCGACACATCTTGGCCACCAATGGTTGAAAACTGAGCATTCATGGTCACACCTTCTGGGAAGAGTGTATCGATCGCTGTCGCAAATGTTGAGAAATCAACTAAGGCATAATGTTTAATATCTAAGTCAAAATTTTCTTTTAATACTTGTCGAACATTTTCTGCACCTTGGTGATTATTTTGTTCTCCAAAAGTATAGGCCACATTGAGTTTATAGTCATTACCTTCAATATTGATGAGTGTATCACGCATAAAGCTGACCATCTTCACTTTTTTATCAGTGTTGTTGATATTGATCACCATGATAGAATCCGTCCGTGTCATGTCGGATGAATCTCCAATACGACCATCTGTTCCCAAGACCAGAATATTAACGCCATCGCGGGTATTCTCACCATGGAAAACTTCTGCCTCGGCAGCTTTGCTATTGCCCTCAGCACCACCCGTAAAGCCCTTAACAAACATAAAAATCATACCGGCTAGTACTGCCACTAACAAGAGCCCAAGTATTCTTATAAAACGCTTGAATCCACCTTTTTTTCTTGGTTTCTTTGGTCGATTGTCCTGCTTTTTATAGGAGGAAACTAGATTTTCCTCCACCATGATTGGTTGAGTGGCTACTTTTGGTCTGCGGGGCTTTTTAGCTGATTTACGGCTTCTTGTTCGCGTCTGAGTTGGATAATCAGGAACACCAAATAAATCATCCTCTTCTTCGCCATAGTAGGGCACATCATCCACCCACGCAGGTTCTTCTTGTGGAATAGCCTTCACCTTAGGTTGACGAATCTTATTTGGATGTGGATAAGCAACATTCGTCGCATAGCCCTGAGCCTTGTATTTCAAAAAAGCCAGCTCCCGCTTTTCCTTATCATTCAAATAATAAATATTTTTTTGTAAATAATCTAATCGTAGTTCCTCATGATGACTGAGGTGACTGTCGTTTCTCTTCATGTCAATTCCTTTCCCGCGTGCCATCAAACAAACGGTACCTTAAAAGTTTATAGGAAATCACTAAACTTGTCAATTCATAACATAAGAAAACCAAGATTCCCACACCTTGGTTTCCTATTTTTTATTTATTTGTAAAATAGCAGAGCTGGATATAGTATTTTTCTATTACAGCTTGGAACCATTCGAAACAACACAGCAAGTTAAAATAAGGCAGTAGTTTTTAGCTCAGTCCGTAATCAACTTGAAAAAGTGGCACCCGATTCGAGTGTATTTTTTTATCTTTTTGATAAAGCGCTTTCTTTTGTCCTTCAAAATAGTTTTACCACAAGAATAACCTCCTGTCTATAGCAAACAGGAGGTCTTTTTATATGCTGATAACATTGATACTCTCTCCGCCGAGGAGGACAAGATATTTGTCAATTTTATCTACTTGATAGGCTTTCTGGAGGGCAGCTGCGTAGAGATTCATCTGTGCAATGTAGCGTGCAATCAACTGCTCTGGATCGTCGTATCGATCCGTTTTATAGTCAAAAAGGACCATGCGATTTTCTTCTGGATAGTGAATAAATCCATCAATGATTCCGCGGAGGACGAATTGCTCTTTAGAGACAGGATCCACCTGCAAGCTTGCAAAGGTTGCTTCGCGGCGAACCTTGTCAGAGTTTCGTAAAATTTCTCGACCCAAGTCTGTGTCAAAGAAGGCTAAAACTTTGTCTAAATCAATATTTTCCTTAACAAGATCTTCTGCTGCTACTTGAGCAAGAGTTGCTGCTAAGAGTGTTTTTGTCATCTTTTGTTCCAGTGGTAAACGCTGCATCAATTCATGGAGGGCTGATCCGATTTGGGCTCCCGTCACGCTCATGTTTTTACCAAAATCTGGCAGGTCAAATCTAGGCGCTAGCGCTGGTTTTTCCATAATGGCAAGTCCGTCTTCTTCCATAATGGATTCGTAGAATTTCTTGATTTGGCTGGGGGTTCGAACGCTTGGCAGCTCAATGGCAGAGCGGTACTCCTGATTAAGCTTTTCAACTGTTTCCAATTGGTCAAGTGCACGGACAATATCCTTCGACTGACGATTGTCCTTGAGGTTATCTGCATCGATAACTGGCTTGAGCTTAAGGGCACCAATTTTTTCAGGTGTCAAATCCTCATCGTTGATAAAGGTCTTCTTGAAATGAAGATTGTCATCTTTAAATGCCTCTTCAATAGCCAAAATCCAATCTTGGAAATTGGTCATGGACTCTCGACGACTAGAGAGGAGAACATCCGCATCCCGTTTACCATCATACTTGTCAGCTAATTTTTCCTGACTTCCCTTGCCGACTAGATAAAGTTTGAGTTCTGCCCGTGTCATCGCGACATAAAGAAGACGCATTTGCTCCGACAAATTAGCAATTTTGAGCTCCTGCTGGTTGAGCTGGTAAGGAAGAGTATTCATGGCAACACGCACATGCGGGAGCAGGGTGTCAAAACGATCTTTGAAATCTGCCACATATTGGATGCCGATTCCATTTTCTCGACTGAGAATGACGGGACTTTTACTTTCCATAGCATTGAAATTCTTGTCCATATTGAGCAAGAAAACGTATTTAAATTCCAATCCTTTACTTTTATGGACCGTCATGAGCTGGACAGCATTTTGTGGCAAAGCAACTTCCACATCCGCCAAGTCATTATCACTGGCTAGTAACTTGTCGACCATGGAAATAAAACGAGATAGGCCTTTAAATCCAGTTTTTTCAAATTGATTGGCACGCGTTCCCAAAGCGTAGAGATTAGCTTGACGTTTGCTACCATTTGGTAGACCACCGACATAATCATAGTAAAATTTTTCATTGAAAATTTTCCAGATTAAATCATGAATGGCATGGTTTTTAGCGTATCTGCGCCAGCTATTGAGCCTAGCGTCGAAAGCCTCAAGCTTTTTGAGCAATTCCTGACCAATCAAGTGTGGATGGACACCTTTTTGACCCAGCACAAGCTTAATTTTCTCATAGAGGTTGGCACGGTCACTCTGGAGAGAAATGCGAGTCAGCTGGTCTTCGTCAAATGCAAACATGGGTGACTTGAGGAGAGCCACCAGAGCATAATCGTTGAGGGGGTTATTGATGGTGCGCAGGGTATCCAGCATCACCATAACTTCTACTGACTTGAGGTAATTGGCCTCACCGCCATCGGAAACTAGGGGAATCCCATGCTTTTCAAAAGAGTCTAAAATGTCTTGGTTACGCGTCCGCGACGGAACAAGGAGGGTGATATCAGAAAATGCGACTTGCTCCTCATTGACCAAGCGAATAATCCCCTTGGCAACCAGTTCAACCTCACCCGCGGTTATATCTCCTTCTTCATTTGTCACATCGGTATTGTAGATGAGATATTCCATTTCATGATGTGGCTGGGCGATTCGCTGACGATCGCTTCCTGCCACCAAAGTATGGGTCTGGTCATATTTAATTTGACCAACCTGACGGTCCATCAAACGCGTAAAGATAGCATTTGTCGCATCCAAAACTTCATTTTGACTACGGAAATTTTCTTTTAGTAAAATTAGTTTTCCCTGTTCAGGATGCATCTGATAAGTCTCAAATTTTCCTTGGAAAATCTGTGGATCAGCTTGACGGAAACGATAAATAGACTGCTTAATGTCACCTACCATAAAGCGATTGTGGCCATTTGACAAGAGGTCTAACATACGCTCTTGGCTATGATTATTGTCTTGATACTCGTCAACCATGACTTCATGATACTTAGCTGAAAAATGGTCTCGAATAGCTGGATTTTCTTCTAAAATCTGAATTGCAAAATGACTGATATCCGAAAATTCATAGGCATTTTCTTGCATTTTACGTTGCAAATACTGGTCAGAAAAATCGAGAACAAAAGCCTGTAGGAGACGCAAAATAGGCAACGCCTGCGGCTGATAGGTCAAAATCGTTTCCAAATGCTGCAAATCCACTAAACGATTGTGTAGCTGCTTAAAAATGGGGTATTTCACTCCTGCTACCGTCACATCTGTCCCCGATGGTAACAAATCAACAATCTGGGCAATGAGACTTGGAAAGTTCTCTGACAAATTGTCCGCAGGAAAGGTCGCAAGTAGATCACGTAAGCCCATAAAAATGACTTCATGCTTTTTAAAAGTCGCTGTTGCTGCGCCGGTTTTGGTTTTGCGTTTATAATTTGGTAGATAGGTCAAATCTTCCAAAGCATCTGCTGTCTGCTCAACACTGATGAGGAGCCCATCAATGATAGAGTCTGGTATGTCAGATAGACTTCTAAAATTCTCATGTCCTTTCAAAAGTGTTGTTTTGAGCCATTCTTTGGGGTTACTTGTGGATTGGCTAAAGCTGTGAACTTGGTAGACAACACTACGAAAAGCACGATTGTCCTTGCCATTGCCTGTAAAATTTTTGACCAAAGCTAGAAAGAGATCTCGGTCAGCTCTCTTCAGATAATCCGCAAATAAGTCCGTAAAAACTTCATCCTTAAGTAAGTCTTGCTCATTTTTATCCTGCAAAATTCGAAAATTAGGCGCAACACCAATCGTGTAACCATAGGTCGTTACTAATTTCTGCGTAAAAGCATCCATGGTCCCGATATCTGCATTTTCCAGATTCGTAAGCTGAGTAGACAGATGTTGTCGTAAGGCTGGATGATTCGTTTTGGACAAGGTCTCACTTAATTTTTTCTCAATCCGCTCTTTGAGCTCGCCAGCCGCCTTGACCGTAAAGGTCGAAATGAAAAGCTGGTCAATGCCTACACCTCGCAAGATTTTATCCAGAATTCGCTCGACCATAACGAAGGTCTTCCCCGAACCAGCTGAGGCTGATACGAGAACATTGGTTCCATTTGTATAGATGGCTTCAATCTGCTCAGGAGTACGCTTTTGCGCTTTGCTGGAAGCTGCCTCTTGTACTTGCAATTGTTTGATAGCTTCTGAATTTAAAAATGCTTCAAATGTCATACTTGCCCCCTTTCTGATCAAAGTTTTCTGGGTTTTCTTGGTTGACTTCTTTGTCTTTCATCCGCGCCAACCATTCTTCCTTCTTACCACCTTTCACAAGATGACGCGCCTGCCCCATATGCAGATTAGCTTCAAATCCAGTGATAGCCTTGAGTTGCTGACCAGCGACGGATTTCCCATCCTCCGTATACGGATTAATGGCAAAGCTACCGGATAATATCTTCTTGGACGCTTGCTCATATAGGTGTTGATTGTAATCTAGTAAGACCGCAAGCTCTGCTTCTGTAAAGAGACTAGCCTTAGTTTTATAGTAAAGTTGGTTGAGGCGATTGCTTTCTTCTTCCAAGAATAATCCCTTGTAGACCAAGGATTTATAGGCTTCAGCCAACGCCATATCCGCTCCTTTAGTGTCTTTTAATTTCACAATCGGATCTAACATATGGAGATACATAGCACCAAAAACCTTTTCCGCCTGACTGTACTCAGGATGATTCTTAATAGCTGCAATGTAGGTCAAAAGCTGCGGGCTGAGACCATTGTAAAATTGGTCCAGCTTGAAGGTTTTACTGCTAGATTTATAGTCCACAACTCCAAGAGCGCCATCTGACTGAATCGTATCCAATCGGTCAATTTTCCCTTTGATATTGACAGCTCTGCCATTTTCCAAAATGAGAAGGTTATCATTATCTTTACCAAAAACTGCTTCGTCCTCGATGACTCGTATGACACTGTCGTAGCGTAGAACCAAGGCGGTCGCACGCGCAATGTCTAGGAGCATATCTTCCGAAAACTGAGAGTCCGCATCGTTAGTATAGAGAGCTTGAAATCCTTCTTCATTACGCGTTTCCATGATGGCACGGCTGAGTTTACTGTCAAAATCCCCCTCCTGATCCGTCATGACTCGCTCAAAGATCCGATGCAGAAAATTCCCATGACTACGCGCATCTGGTCGCACACTCTCCTGCTCTTCCAAACGTAAAACATAGCGCAAAAAATAAAGATATTCATTGCGATAAAAATCGGTCAGACTGGAGGCAGATAATTGCAGGGGCTGGTCCAGCGGGTAAAGGACATCCAGCGTTTCTTGCTCTAATTTTTTGGTCGTCAAATCGCTTGAGATACTAGGAATAGAGATGCCTTCTTTGTCTAACTTCTTCCTTAGACAGTCATTCCTGCCACTTTTGATCAATTTGCTGGCGATTTGCCTCAATGACACGCGATAAAAGTCCTTTGTAATGACCAATATCATCAGCAGAGAGCTTGTAGTTGCGTCCTTTCTCAATGACCTCTACTCCCATATCTATCAATACCCTCAGATAAGGGGACAAACTATCTTCTGCTTCCTTGAAAATTTGCGGAGCAGATAAGACTAGTTTTTCCATGGCAGAGTGAACCAAAGACAAGAAAACAAAGTTATTTTTCTTGGTATTTTCTTGGGAAATAATGTCAAATCGTCCCTGACTAGGGGTGCCATCATTGATTTGCTGGCGCTCTTCTTCCGTTAGGAGACTATTATTTTTGGCTTGCTTTGGAAAATTCGACTGTCCCATTCCGATAGCATAAACAATTTTCTTACTATGAGGCTCAATCAAGTCATAGGACCGCACATTGACCACATCCACCGTAGCAGGAACCACACGATACTGACTTGCTAGCATTCCTGATCGCAAAAGTGCCAAAAGGCTTTCCAGACCTCTTCTTCCTTTTCAAGCGCCAGCCGACCGTAGCCACTAGACAAGGCTGCCATATTTCTAGGCAAATCAATCTTTTCTAAAAAGCGCATAAGCTTTTGCAACAAAGATCGACCTGATTGTGGTTGCGCCTTAAAAAGCTCTTGGATAGGCTCCATTATGTCGTGACGCATGCTGTTTAGAGCCGCTAAGTCATACTTAGCTCTGCTATTGACTTGAAAATCCTTGGCAAATTTAGCCTGTCCTTTGATGTCTGCAAAGAGGATATACTGCTCAAACTTATCCAGTTGCAACTGTGAAAAATGTCTGAAAAGGCCAGACTTGAGCAGATTGAGCATATCCTTAGTTCTGAAATGATAGCGCTTGAGTCGCTCCAAAGACTCCACAAAGTGTACCAAAGGATGGTGACTCATGGCTTCTGCCTTGCCCAAATAATAAGGAATCTCATACTTATCAAATATCTTGGATAGCTGCAATTGATAGCCTTCTACATCACCTAAAAGTACCAAAATATCCTTATAACGTTTGCCTTTGGCCAAATCATGCCGAATAGCACGTGCTAGGGCTTCCACTTCCTCTTTTTGATTGGTCGCTTGCCAAATGGAAATCGTTTGCAAATCCTCTTGCGTCAACTCTGTCTTTTCTTCTGAAAAATCATAATGACTTTCCAACCATTTGGTCATTTTTCCTGATGCCAAAGCTTTTTCTTCAGTCTCAATATAGAGAGGTTTAGTGGCAAATAGCTGCGCCAAATGGCGTAAAAATTCGACACCAGCCTGATAGAGATTACCAGCAATATAGTTGGCTGCATAGGCTTTTCGGCTAGCATAGGTTCCAATGACAATATCTGATACGCGACCATTGAGCGCTTGAAGAAGACCTTCTTCTTCCGCAGAAAATCGCGTATAACCATCTACAATAACGACAACCTGACTCAGCCCCGCATCGAGCTGTCCTGTTTCCATTAACCGCGTAAATTGAGCGATTTTAGTTTCTGAACTGTAGCCTTCTAACTGGATTAATTGGGCAAATTGTGAAAATATCAATCGTAAATCTGCAGCTTTTTCCTCTGAATGAAGTGCATCTAAGTCATCTAAACTAATTCGCGCTACTTGCATTTCTTTATAGAGGGCAACGAGTTGCTCGATGAAATTCATGTCTTGCTTAAGTTTGCCATAGACTTGTAAGTCTTGATCCTCCATTTGTGACAGGACTCGGAAAAAGAGCATGGATATCCCCCTATCATCCATGGCTTGCATTTGCAATGGCTCATTGAGAATAAAATAGCGCGCCAGCTGACCAAAACGCGTCACCATCACATCAAACGAGGCCTGCCCTTCCAGACGCTCTAAAACGCTCCGCTCTTTTTCAAAAGAAAGGGAGTTAGGAGCAATGTAAAAAACTCGGTGACCAAGCTTGGCGTACTCAGCTGCTAAATCAGCTAGGTGTGCCGGCAAATTCTCTTCAATATCTGTATCGCCTAGGCAAGCAGTTTTATAATAACCTTTTAAGCTCCATCAAGTGACAACCAAGCAAATAAGACGGCTGATACTTGGCGGTCATATCCCGTAGAAAATCGTGCATTTCTTGGCCTTTTGCCTCTAATGAGGCTTCCAAATCTTTGTATGTCTCTAATTCCTCAGTTGTCGCCACCTTCTTGAAATAGCCCCAGACATGCTGATAAGCAGTCCGAATCGTCTTTGTCGTCGGAGAAATAGCTAGCGCTTTTTGAACAAGTCTGTGAAATTCGCTTTCTTTCTCAGGAATCCAGATATTCCCTTTGAAGAGTTGACGAAGAGCATTGTAGTGCTGTTGAGAATGAGCCATGACCAAGTATTTTTCATAGGCCCACTTCTTCTGGTAGGCTTTTAAGCGCTCATTTACCATGGAGTGGAGCGTCCCAAAGGTCATATCATAGGTCAAATCTGTCCGTAACATTTTTTTGAGACGGCATTGTTGATTCACATAATCTAGCACTGCAACCTTTTCCTCTGCGGATAATCCTTCTTCCAAATCAATTCCCACAGCGAAACAATTTTCAGTTTGATTGTAAGTGGAATGGACTTCAATGGGCATCTGCAAAATACCATACTGTCGCTTGAAATAACCTTGTACGCACATGGTCACGCAGCCTGCTAAAGCTATATTGAGCAGGCTCATAGGAGTCTCCCCGTTTTCCATCGCACCAAAAAGCTCAACGGATGCCCCATAACCCTCTGATTGTGCATGGTAGAGCTTATCGCCCATCACTTTACTTTCATAGTTTGCCATAGCCTCTCCTCTAGTCTTTCTTGGTAATCGGCGCCACACTAGCTAGCAATTTCTTAAGTCCCATCCTAGGAAAATTAATTTTGAGCTCCAGATTTGCCCCTGATCCAGACACTTCCAGAACAGTGCCCTCTCCCCATTTTTTATGAAGGGCGGTATCTCCGACGGACCAACTTGTGGTACTCGTACTACTTGTACTTTTGCCAAATGGCAGAGCTCCGCCAATAGTTGTCTGTCTAGGTTGGGCAGCAGCCTTACGTGTTTGAAGGGCTTGAGACAAACTCATTCTCTGGCCAAATTGACTCGTTTTCCCATTGACATAAGAAGCCTTATAGCTTGTATTTGCTGGACGAGCTAATCCTTGGTAATCCAAGAGATCGCTGGAAATCTCACGAATAAATCGACAAAGAGTGTTTTTTCAGCACGTGTAATCCCTACATAGGCTAAGCGACGTTCTTCTTCTAATTCTGACTCGTCCTCTGCCGCACGACCGAGGGGGAAGACATTTTCTTCCATCCCGATGAGGAAAACAACGGGGAATTCCAATCCCTTGGCCGCGTGCAGCGTCATCAAGGTTACTTCTGCTGTTTCCAAATCCCCATCATCAGTATCCGCAATCAGCGCCAAATCATTGAGGAAACGGCTGAGAGTATCTAGACCAGATTCTTCCACCTCAATGTCCTTCTCATCAAAGTTTTTGGTGACAGATAGAAATTCCTGAATATTTTCAATCCGAGCGTTGGCTTCCAGTGTCCCTTGCACCACTAAACTGTTCATATATCCAGTCTGATCTAATACTCGCTCGACCAATTCTGTAATTGTTAACTCATCTAGCTGATCGCGGAGTTGGTAAAGTGTATTGGACAAATCCCAAACAGCCTGCGCTGCTTTCGCTTTAATTTCAGAAAGCATAATCTGCTGGCAAGCCTCCAAGAGCGACAAATGATGCAAATTGGCGAAATCGCGAATTTTATCAACCGTACCTGGACCAACGCCTCTCTTTGGCTCATTGACAATCCGCTCAAAAGAAATATTATCCGCAGGGTTTGCAATGACATTTAAATAGGAAATGACATCCCGAATTTCCTTACGGCTATAGAACTTTGTCCCACCCACCATAGTGTAAGGAATATTAGATTTGAGAAGCGCCTCTTCAATTGTACGTGATTGAGCATTGGTGCGGTAGAGAACCGCAAAGTCTTTATAATTTTTCCCTTCACGATTGAGCTGTGCAATGCGCTGAGCGATAAAGACTGATTCTTCTTGCTCATCCGTTGCACGATAATAAATGATGTTTTCCCCGTCAACATTTTGTGTCCACAATTTCTTAGGACGACGATTTTTATTTCGTTCGATGACATCATTAGCCGCCTGCAAGATAGCCTTGGTAGAGCGGTAATTTTCCTCTAACAGAACGACCTTAGCAGTTGGATAATCCTTTTCAAAGTCTAGGATATTCTGCATGTCCGCACCACGCCAACCATAAATAGACTGGTCCGCATCCCCAACAACACAGATATTTTTAAAGCGTAAAGCCAAGAGTTTAATCAATTGGTATTGGGCATGGTTGGTATCTTGGTACTCATCTACATGGATATATTGATAGTATTGCTGATAATAAGTCAAAACATCAGGTTTTTTATCAAAAAGACGCAAAGTCAACATGATCAAATCATCAAAATCTACCGCTTCTGACTGGCGCAACTCTTTTTGATAAGCCGTGTAGCATTTAGCAACAATTTGCGTATATAGATCCCCTGCCTGACCTTCATAAGCCACCTCATCAATCAGATCATTTTTTGCATTTGAAATGGCCCCTAAGATAGAGCGCTCACTCCATTTTTTAGGATCTAAATTGAGATTTTTCAAAATCCGTTTCATGAGTGTCCGCTGTTCACCAGGATCTACAATGGTAAAATTGCGATTGTAGCCAATATGATCCGCATCCCGACGCAAAATCCGCACACACATAGAGTGAAAAGTTGCAATCAAACTATCCTGAGTGGCAGGATTAAGAGCAAAAGCACGCTCTTTCATTTCCCGCGCTGCTTTATTGGTAAAAGTGATAGCCAAGATATTCCATGGATTGACCATCTTTTCATCAATTAAATAAGCAATACGATGGGTCAAGACGCGCGTTTTTCCCGAACCAGCTCCTGCCATAATTAGCAGTGGTCCTTCCGTCGTCTGTACGGCCTCCGCCTGTCTTTCATTCATACCATTCAATAAAGGATTCATTTTTAATTTCTCTTTCTATGATGTCAACTCATTGTACATACTGTAAATCCCTACTATTATATCAAAAATTCAGCTTAAATTCGACTAGAAGAGCAAGCAAAAAGCCTCTCCAGAGAGAGACTCCGAGTCTATTACAATACTGTACGAACACGCATTGTGTTTGTTGAACCTGATACGCCAACCGGTACGCCAGCAACAATAACAATGTTATCACCTGATTCTACAAGACCTTGTTCAAGGGCAACTTTTTCAGCCAATTCAAACATATCATCCGTAGATTCTGGTTTGTCAGTGACAACTGGAATGACTCCCCAGTTCAACATAAGTGATTTTTGTACGTTTTCTGTAAATGTGATAGCCAAGATATCAGCATTTGGACGGTATTTAGAAACGGAACGTGCAGAGTAACCAGTTTCAGTTACAGTAACCACTAATTTGATATCCATTGAGCTACATGCGTCTTTAACTGCAGATGCAATAACTTCTGTCTTAGAAGCACGATCAAATTTATCAGATGACAAACGACCGTACTCACCAAGAAGAGTTTGTGCATTCATAGCAATTGTTGCCATTGTACGAACTGACTCAAGTGGGTATTTACCGTTTGCAGATTCACCTGAAAGCATTGTAGCGTCTGTCCCATCGATAACTGCATTGAAGACGTCAGACACTTCTGAACGAGTTGCACGAGGTTTGTCAGTCATTGTTTCAAGCATGTTTGTTGCAGTAATCACTGCTTTACCAGCTGCGTTGACTTTAGTGATGATCATTTTTTGGTAGACTGGAACCATTTCAAATGGTACTTCAATCCCCATGTCACCACGCGCAATCATGATACCATCTGACGCTTCGATGATTTCATCCAAGTTATCAATACCTTGTTGATTTTCAATCTTAGAGAAGAGACGAACATGACTGTTACCAGTTTCTTCACAGATAGCACGAACTGCTTCCACATCTTTTGCTGAACGTACGAATGAAATAGCAATGTAGTTCAAGCCATTTTCAAGACCAAAACGGATATCCGCATCATCACGTTCTGCAAGTGATGGGAAAGGAATTTTAGTGTAAGGAATATTTACACCTTTTTGTTTAGCGATTACGCCATCGTTTTCAACAGCAACGATGAATTCACGTGCTTCATCATCTTTAGAAATCACACGGAGACCCAATTTACCATCATCAACAAGAACTTGTTTACCAACTTCAACATCATCGTAGACGTCAAGGCTACCAGCAACGTTCAAAGCAATCACATCGCGTGTTGATTTGATACCTTGTTTAGTAGCAACGCGGATTGTTTCACCAGTTACATAGCTATATTCTTTAGCGTCACCTTCAAACAATTCTGTACGAATTTCAGGACCTTTTGTATCCAAAAGGAATCCAACTTTTTGTCCAGCCAATTCCTCAGCTAAACGAACAGTCGCCATACGCGCACCTTGCTCTTCGTGATCACCATGTGAAAAGTTGAAACGAAAAACATTGGCACCAGCTTTAATCAATTCAGCAATGGTAGCTGCTGATGTTTCTACATCAAGAGGCTCACCCCAGTAACCATCTTCACCGAATTTTTTTCCACCGCGTGTTTCCACAGCAGGTCCAAGGGTTGCAACGATTTTAACACGTTTGTTCATTTGATATTGTCTCCTATTTTTGATTATGATTAACGACGTAATTCACGAGCAAGTTCTGCCAAGTCAAGACGAGATTTGTGAGGATTATTCACTTTGATATTGCCTTCATTATCAAGGCTAAATAAAGCATTTTCTTCGGCAGTACCAAGAATTGGATGTTCTACCAAGTGCTCATCTTGAATACCAACCGCAAGTCCACCTTTACCTTCTTTCAGAAGATCCACAGCACGCGCTCCCATCCATGAAGCTAGGACGCGGTCACGTGGAGTTGGACTACCACCACGAAGGATGTGACCAAGGTTTGTCGCGCGGATATCACTTGTGTCCCCATTTTCTTTCATCAGGGCAACAAATTTATCTGCACTCATGACACCTTCAGCCAAAACAATGATGGCGTGGCTTTTACCGTATTTTTCATAACCATCCATATTGCGTCTGACAACTTCCTTGATATCATACTCCTCTTCAGGAATGATAATTTGGTCTGCACCTGTAGCAACACCAGTCCAAACAGCGATGTCACCTGCGTTACGGCCCATTACTTCCACAACGAAAGTACGCTTGTGACTGTATGATGTATCTGAAATCTTGTCAATCGCTTCAACAGCTGTGTGAACAGCTGTATCAAAACCGATAGTGTAATCTGTCCCAACAATATCATTATCGATCGTTCCTGGTACACCGATAGCTGGGAATCCATGCTCTGTCAAACGCATGGCACCGTGGTAAGAACCGTCACCACCGATAACAACCACACCTTCAATGCCACGTTCTTTTAGTTGTTCAATCCCTTTTAACTGACCTTTCAATTTGGCGAACTCTGGATAACGCGCTGAACGTAAGAATGTACCACCATGTGAGAGGATATTGGTCACACTTTTTGTATCAAATTGTACAATATCTCCTTCCACCATTCCGGCGTAGCCACGGTTAATTCCATAGACTTCCATTCCTTCATAAAGTGCTTTACGCACAACCGCACGAACGGCTGCGTTCATACCAGGGGCATCACCACCACTAGTCAAAACGGCAATACGTTTCATTCTTTGTACTCCTTATAAATATCATTTCAACTTTACTATTATATCACATTTGCTATTGGCTTGCCCAGCCTTTCTCGGTCTTTTTTAATGAAAAACCGTTTTCAAAGCGTATTCCTTTAAAGCTTCTTCCAATTCGACTGATTTTTCAACCAAAAACTGCTCAACCTGAATGGTTCGATTACTATCTTGATAATGTAAGACCACAGGAATCGTTCCTTGATAGGCTTCTAAAATATGTGCGATTTCTTGGTCATGTTGATGATTTTCCAGCAAAATCCAGCATTTTTCAGCATTGGGCAATTCAAGCTTTTCCAGTACCATTTGCAGATTGCCATCACGCTCCTGTATCTTTCCTGTCAGGTAGAACATACTACCTTCTGTAAGCAAGGATTGATAGCGTTTATAGACTTCTGGAAACAAATGGTGCGAATGACGCGAATGTGTTGGACTTGAACAAGAATAAGAGCCTTTTGTCCGACTGTCAAATCCACCAATGCCTGAAAGGGTTGATGTGCAGCTTTTTGCAATGCAACTAAGGGATGCGGACTAATACCAACCCCTAAAACACTCTGTTCTAAATCGTATTTTTCGCTGTCACTATAGTCCTCAGAATCTGTCCAAGCATAGGATTCCTCAGCAAAAAAAGTTCCAAAGGCATCCACAAAGACAAATAGATTATCAAGGTTGACAATGGTTTTTTGTCGATTGGACTCAAATTCATCAAAGAGACCTAGCTGAATAAGAGGTGTTAGGATGTCTTTTTTCTTGAATTTTTCTGGTAATTTGAGAACGAAATCTTCCACACTCTTGAAGGGACGATTCTCTATCATCCAAAAAGCTAAATCCCGAGGCAATCCCTTGATATTCTTGAGTCCCATATAAATCTTTTGATCTAAAAATTTATCATGATAGGGAATATTGTTGACGGACAACTTTGCTACTTGAAAGCCAAATTGCAGTGCGTCCGTGATGTAGTCAGCGCTTGAATAATTAAGCATAACATCAAAGAAGACATCTGGATAATGAGTCTTGAAATAAGCCAACTGGAAAGCGAGTGCCGAATAGGCATAAGCGTGACTACGGTTAAATCCGTAACCTGCAAATTTCGCCATGATGGCGAAAATACTCTTAGCCGCTGCTTCCTCATGACCATTTGCAATAGCACCAGCCAAAAAATCAGCTTCCATCAACTGCATTTCTGCCGCATTTTTTTTGGACATAGCGCGACGCAGCAGATCAGCTTTCCCAAGAGTAAAGCCCGCGTAGCGCTGGGCAATTTGCATGACCTGCTCTTGATAGAGCATAATCCCGTAAGTCGGCTGCAGTATCTCTGCGATGGACGGATCCAACAAATTGATTTCTTCATGTCCATATTTACGCTTGATAAAATTTTCTAGGTAATCGCTGGCTCCTGGGCGATTAAGACTGGTAGTGGCTACAATATCTTCAAAGCGACTCGGTTTCACACGCTTTAGTAAGTTGATAGCTCCTGGTTGTTCAAATTGAAAAATCCCTTTTGTCTGACCGGCCGCAAATAATTTCAGGGTTTCTACATCTTCTAAATCAATTTGTGCTGCATCAATCACTGTATTGTATTTTTCAGCAACAATTTCTTGCATTTTTTGAACGAAAGTCAAATTGCGCAAACCCAGAAAGTCCATTTTTAAAAGGCCATTTGCCTCAACAGCATGAGCATCGTACTGAGTAATCAGCATATCATCCCCCTGCTTGAGTGGAATAGTATCCGTCAACTCCTCATCACTCACAACCACACCCGCCGCATGGATAGAGGTCTGACGTGGTTGTCCTTCGATTTGTTTGGCAATCTCAAATGCGCGCTGATATTCTATTTTACTATTGATAACCTGACGAAAAGCTGCATTGCGCTCATAGGCACTTGCCAAACTATCTCTAAAGGAAATCTTCTTGGTGACATTGTTGAGCTCATATTCAGGAACGCCAAAACGTTTTAGGACATCTCGAATAACTTGCTTGGCGCCAAAGGTTGAATAGGTCACAATTTGCGCTGTACGCATACTACCATAACGGTCCCGCACATAACGGATGAATTCACCCCGATAAATATCTGGAATATCAATATCAATATCGGGCATACTGTACCGTTCCCTATTAAGGAAACGTTCAAAAAGGAGATTATGCTTCACAGGGTCGATGCCTGTGATTTCTAGTGCATATGCTACCAAACTACCGACCACCGAACCACGTCCCATTCCCATATAGTAGCCCTGACTCCGACCAAAACGCAATAAATCCCAGACAATTAAGAAATAATCATCAAAGCCCATTTCGTGGATAATAGCTAATTCCTTAGCCAATCGCTCTTGGTAATCTGAGCCAGTCAGCCCTTTCGCTAGAAGACCAGCTTGTGCCCTTTCAGCTAATTCTTCCACTGCCACCCGCTCGCGATTGAAGCGAGGCAATTTCAACTCTTGGTCTAAATGATAAGAAATCTGTGTGACTAATTTTTCCAGATTTTCAAGCGCTTCTGGAGCATGCAAAAATAGTTGAGCCAATTGCTCCGGACTCAGCAATGCCTGATGACTAGGCACATCTTGCACCTGTTGTAAGGTGGTATTGTCACGAATGGCGTGTAAGGTTTGTAAAGTCTCGATGCTGGTCGAATTTTCCTCAAAATATCGGACTGTATGAAGGGCAATAATCTGACGATCAGTTTCAGGTAGCGGACTATCCGGATAAAGCCCCAACCAATAATCAACTGGTAAATCTACATCCTCTATTCCTTCTTGAATTGGCAAGATAACTTGCACATCTGGAAGATATTGTACTATATCAGATAGGTGGTGTTTGCCCATCATTTTCGCAGTGGAAATTTTGAGAAGATGACGATAGCCTTCTGTCGATAAGGCAATCAGTTGAAATGTTAGCTCTCGACCACTTCCTTCTTCTCCAACTTCCAGATCCATTTGACAACCAATAATGGGCTGAATCTCAACCTTATAACAAGCCTCCATAAAACTATATGCGGCATACAGATTGTCCACATCCATCACGCCTAAAGCTTGATACCCCAAGTCTTTCGCACGCGCCACATATTGTTCTAGCGTCACCATGCTATCCATGAAAATATAAACGGTTTTGGTATCTATTTGTGCTAGCATGGCTACTCCTTTTCTTGAAAATCTTTCTTATTACATTATTATACAAAAAAATAGAAGATAATACTTGCATTTTAATAGGAAAAATTGTATTATAGATTTAACACAAAAATACAGAAAGGAGATTCTTATGGCTTGGAAATTCGATAACAAACTTCCGATTTATATGCAAATCAGCAACATCATTAAACTGCAAATTGTGACTAACCAGCTCAAGTCTGGCGATAAACTGCCAACAGTCAGGGATTTGGCCGAAACGGCCGGCGTCAACCCCAATACCGTTCAACGTGCACTTTCTGACTTAGAGACAGAAGGTTTTGTCTACTCGATGCGCACAACAGGACGCTTCGTCACCGACAACCACGAACTGATTCGTCAAACACGTGTGCAATTAGCGCAAGATGAATTGAAAAACTTCGTAGATAACATGTTAAAACTAGGTTTTGAAAAAGAAGAATTAGCAAAACAAGTAGATCGCTACTTGAAAGGAGAATAATATGGACAGACAATTGACCCTCGTAGAATTGCAACAAGTTTCCAAATCCTACGGCAGTATGTTCGCCCTCAACAATGTCAATTTGAAATTATCAGCAGGTAAAATCATTGGACTTTTAGGGCCAAACGGTTCTGGTAAAACAACGCTCATCAAGCTCTTGAATGGCTTGCTCCAACCAAATTATGGACAAATCCTCATCAACGGACATCGACCTTCGCCTGAAACTAAGAAAATTGTTTCTTATCTACCAGATACGACTTATTTGGATGAAAGTCATGGAAGCTGTTGAATTCTTTCAAGATTTTTATAGCGATTTTGATATGGAACGCGCCCTCCACCTTCTGCAGGACCTTAACATCGGTGTGCAAAGTCGAATGAAACACCTTTCAAAAGGAAACAAGGAAAAAATTCAATTGATTTTAGTGATGAGCCGCCAAGCTCAACTCTACATTCTCGATGAACCAATCGGAGGCGTGGACCCTGCTGCTCGCGACTACATCCTTCGCACCATCATCAACAATTACTCTCCTACTTCTTCTGTCATCATTTCAACTCACTTGATTTCAGATGTGGAACAAATCCTTGACGAAGTGATTTTCCTTCAATAAGGAAGTGTCGTTCGTCATGGCAATGTAGATGACTTACGAATCGAAAGCGGAGAATCCATCGATGAACTCTTCCGCCGTGATTTCAAGGCTTAAGAAAGGAGAGCAAGATGTTTGGAAAATTGTTAAAATACGAATTTAAATCAGCTGGCAAATGGTATCTGGGACTGTACGGTATCATCGCCATTCTATCCGTCGTCCTAGGATTATGGATACAAACTTTGGTTCTTCGCAGTCGTGAAGACATCAGCAACTCTATCAATAGTGCAACTATGGATACCGAAGGTTAGCTCTTTATGCTGACAATCATCATTTTTACCTTGATTATTGGCGGTTTGATGATTTCAACTTGGCTTTTAATCCTTCGACGTTTTTACAAAAATATTTATAGCCGTCAAGGTTACCTCACGATAACACTTCCTGTCACCAGCCATCAAATCCTTCTTAGTAAGTTAGTTGCTGCTATTATCTGGCAAGTACTCGCTCTCCTTATGGGCTTTGTAAGTTTTGCCATTATCATTGGACTCGCTACTATCTCTGGATGGCATGAAATGGATTGGTCTGCTGCTTTCTCTGAACTTGGACGAGTCGCTGATTTTGGCACCATTTTACGTGTATTGGGCTACGCTAGCGTGAGCACAGTCAGCAGCATTCTTCTTATGTACTTCGCCATCTCTCTCGGTCAACTCTTTAGAGATCATCGTATCCTACTTGCAGTGGTCTTCTACTTTGGCATGACAACCGCTTTGGGAATTATTGAATCTATTATCAACGTTTCTCTTTTAAGCAATATGGAAGATTTATCTAACCCACTTGATTTCTTTACCGTTTATCCAATTATGACAGTCATTGATATTCTGCTTGCTATCGGCTTCTACTTTGGAACGCATTACATCATGACTAAAAAAATCAATCTTTAATACTGAAAGTGGTCACTTGACCACTTTCTTTTCATAAAAAATACAAATAAAAAAGCACTGCTACTGCAATGCTTTGGGACGGAAGACATGGGATTCGAACCCACGCACGCTTTAACACGCCTACCGCGTTTCCAACACGGCCTCTTAAGCCTCTTGAGTAATCTTCCATCATGGAGCCGGTGGGAGTCGAACCCACGTCCAAACACCTGCTAACTTATTCGTCTACAACTATAGGTTATGCATTTCCTTTAACTGAACTGACGAGACATAACTCAACTCTTCAGTCAGCGAGTCTATGAATCTCTTTTGATTTAGCTAGACAATAAACCAACGTAGCTTGTTATTTTAAGACCTAACGACAAACACAAGCAATCTATGTCAGGTCACGCACGCAGGTGTTTAGGCTGCTAATGCGTAAGAGTTTGTATTTTTTGCAGTTATATTTAACTGGCAATTTTACATCTGCCGATGAGTTGCATAACAAGCCTCATAATGCCTGTCGAATCCGTAACGACCCCGTTACGACGATACGCTTAATAGTATAACAAATTTAAAATGAAATTGCAAAACAATTTCATTCCTCAGATATTCCACTACACTTTAACTTCTTTATGGTACAATATGACTATGTATAAATTCTGGCAAAAAACGATAAAAGTCCTCAGCGTCCTAGTACTGATTGCGACTTTCTTCCTCCTCATCTGGCTTTATAAAATCGGTATTTTGAACGACCAAAATGTTCTCAAACATACTATTGAAAGCCAAGGTGCTTGGGGAAGTTTAACCTATATTCTCATTCAAATTATTCAAGTTGTCTTCCCAGTGATTCCAGGAGGAGTCACTACTGTTGTTGGCTTCTTAGTCTTTGGACACTGGTGGGGATTTGTGGTCAACTATATTGGCATTTGCATTGGTTCTCTTATCCTCTTTTGGTTAGCGCGCCGATATGGTAAGAAATTTTGCCTTCTCTTTATGAGTGATGAGACCTTTTACAAATATGAAAGTAAGATTGATGATAAACGTGGCTATGAACTATTTTTCATCTTCTGTATGGTAGCTCCTTTCACACCAGCCGATATCGTTGTGATGATCACAGGACTTACTAGTATGAGCTATCGTAAATTTATCACTATTACTCTGCTCTGCCGTCCCATTTCCATTCTAACTTACAGTTTCTTCTGGATTTACGGTGTTGATATCTTGAAAAATTTCCTACATAAATAAGCTTAAATATCCTATAACTGTCAATGGTAATAGGATTTTTTATATTTTCCTAACTCATCTTGCTTCTCATCCGATCTCGTGTTATAATTAATCGGTAAATAATTAACTGGATAAGGATAATTTAAAAAAATGAAAAAACGTACACGTATACTCTATCTAACGGGTATCCTTTTAACTTGCCAACTTAGTTTAGCAGCCTGTCAAACCAATGCAAAAAACTCCTCTTCTCAAGAGCCTAAAAAAGAGCAAAAACAGGCCAAAAAAATATAAAAGAAACGAAAGAAAAAGGCGAAAAACAAAGAAGTTCTGTTCCGGGAATTGATAAACCGACTGATGATGGCTTTTTATTAACCAACGAAAGTCAAATTCAAAGTAAAATTGAAGACGGTATTGTAGTAGAACATGACGGTCATAGCCACTTCTTCTTTTATAATGACTTAAAAGGTACTAAATGGGAATACTTAATCCCTGCCGATAAAAAAACTCAGGCAAATACTGCTGCTAAATCTACAGAGCCAGGACACAACTCTGCTAATCATGGTGGAGATGGCTACGTATTTAATCCGGATGATATCGTTTCCGAAGATGCAAACGGTTATATGGTTCGCCACGGTGATCATTATCATTATATTTGGAAAAAAGATTTAGTAACGAACGGAGCTTCAGTTGTCGCTCCTCAAAATCATCAACATGGAGCTTCAACTTCTTCTCCAAATACAAATCATCACCCCAATAAACCACATAAAGTTCAAAAACCTACAGGAACCAACCCTACTAACACTAATAAAGCAAGTGATGCTACGAAACGTGATAAGGATGGGAAACAACAATTTCCTGGCGTGCATTATAAGACAGATGATGGTTTCCTATTCGATGGAAAACATGTTATCAAAACATCTGATTTGGGATTAATGGTAGCTCACAATGGAAATCAAGATGATATCCATGTGATTCCGTATTCACAATTAGTGAATACAAAGTGGGAACATTTTATTCCATCAAAATATCTTGAGGAAGCAAAAAAGACTTATCAAGCAAACGAATTCGAGCAACCAAAGACAAAAAATGTTATTAGTGGTACAGATTTTGTAAAAACCCAAATCAATTTCCTCCAGCTATTGGAAAACTAATAGCCGAAAAAATCGACCGCGCCATTCGAACAAATCCCTCACACTCCGAAGAAGAAATTCTTGATGTTGAGCACAATGTCTTTACCTATCCTCATGACGACCATCATCATATGGAGCCGATTGATGCTACTAAGCCATTTGGAGATGGAAACGCCATTTATGATTTTGTTGAGTATGATCTTCCAGGTAAGCCCGAATTAGAAACAGTTGATATGTTTGGCCCATATATTACAGAGACCGTTGATCGTTCTAAACTATCAAAAAAACAAGTCCTTATGAATCACCCAGAAATCATGAATCATATTCACGATATTAACAGCTATTATCTTTTAAGCTTTGTGGCTCAAGATGGGGATGCAGATTTAGGCTACGCCAAAGATGCTGGTCTATTGAAAGTGGGACAGCAAACTGGAAAAACAGTTACTTATCTTGTGAAGAAGGGGACCAATCTTCATCAATTAGGCATCAAAGCACCAGAATTAGTTGCAAGCCCATCTTATTTCTTTAAGAAATGGTTAACCAACTTACCAGAAGACGGTGTACTAAAGCAAAACTTAACAGTAACTGCTGCTTTCCGTCATGAAAAACATCGTGATACACCTGCTGTTCTTACTGGAGATTTGAGCACACAAAACGTGCATTCTGGCGACTACGCACTCATAAAATTTACTACCTTTAACTTTGGTAAATTAGAATATAACAATATGAAACAGGCTGGTTTCCACGTTCATGTCCGAAATGACTTGGCTTGGAAGGAAGCTCTTGCAAAAGGATTCAGCTTCCCAACATCATTTCCAGATAATGATCAAATTGAATTCATTCATTGGACTGGATCTCTTGACTATCCAACTGGCCAAGTATTGAATCAAAAAGTATCCACAGGTATTTTCTTAGCAAAATTTGGTTTAAAACGTCCCATCATAGGTGCCTATGTGCCAAGTAATAGCGAGAAACCATTGGATAGCAGCGATACAAATCGACCACATACAAACAGCGTGACTGCACCCTATGATAAAAATAAATATATCACTATTGTGATTGATGCAGGTCCGCATGCACACCTTCGTTATAATGGACAAAATAACCGTCAATTTGCCTTTGTTGTTCGTAAGAGAACCAAGCGGGATACGTTTGCTGGTATTATGGCTGGAGTACAAATCTTACCAGAGGAGGGCTATGTCGCACGTGGCCACCACATCGCACTGTCAAACATGTCTGAAGAAATCAAAGAAGGTATCTACCAAGAAAATGTCGTTGCTGCTGATGCGGCAAATCCAAATCCAGATTCTTCAAAACAAGCTACTGACCAAGATGGCTGGATTAACGATGATGAATTATTGGGAACTTCGACTGGAGAGAGTCAAAAACCTCAGACTGATAAAGATTCAACTGAACCAAATTGGATTAGTGATGACGAATTATTAGCTCCTGATGATAATCTTCCCACAGAAGGAACACTCCTTCCTACTCAACCTTCATCAACTGAAGAAGAAACGTCAAAACCTAAAAAAGAAATACCATCAGAAAAAGTTTATTTAGGTGATGAAGCGCAAGATGAAGCAACTATTCCTGCCAAAGATACGAATGACTCATCCGATCCAACAACCTCTCCTTTATATGTTGAAGAAAGTGATGATCTCTTACCATAATAAAAAAATAAGCATCTATCCAAGATGCTTATTTTTTATCGAATTCCAAGAGCAATACGAGCGTAGCGACTCATTTTATTGACTGTCCAAGCAGGTGACCAAACTAGACGCACGTCTACTTCTGTCACTTCTGGAACGCTCTTTAGGACGTCATGAATCTGGTCCGTAATCAAATCTGCCAAAGGACATCCCATCGTTGTCAAAGTCATGTCAATCTCAGTTTTTCCCTCTTTAAAACGAATTTCATAGATAAGACCTAAATTGATAATATCAATCCCTAATTCAGGGTCAATCACTTCTTCTAGCGCTAGAAAAATGCGCTCTTGAATCTCTTTTACTTGTTCTTCTGTATACATGATCACACTTTCTTTCTTAGCAGGTAAGCAGTGGATTAATTGAGATTACTCCATTTTTTACAGATTATGCTCTATTTTTCTTTTTTGCGAGCGGTTAAAAAAGTTCGGGGAACCTCTTTAATCCTCCATAAAGTCGCGGAGTGGTTTGCTGCGGGATGGATGGCGGAGTTTACGAAGGGCTTTAGCTTCGATTTGGCGGATACGCTCACGCGTAACATTGAAGACTTTACCAACATCTTCCAAAGTGCGCATTTTACCATCGTCAAGACCAAAACGAAGACGCAAAACATTTTCTTCACGGTCCGTCAATGTATCTAATACTTCATCTAATTGTTCTCGAAGAACAACACGCGTTGTATAATCTACTGGATTCTCAATCACTTCGTCTTTGATGAAATCACCCAGATGGCTATCGTCTTCCTCACCGATTGGTGTTTCAAGAGAAACTGGCTCTTGAGCAATTTTGAGGATTTCACGGACTTTATCAGGTGTCATATCCATACGCTCAGCGATTTGCTCTGGTGTTGGATCTTGTCCCAATTCTTGCAAGAGATTGCGCCGCTCGCGAACCAATTTATTGATGGTTTCCACCATGTGCACAGGAATACGGATAGTACGAGCTTGATCCGCGATAGCACGAGTGATAGCCTGACGAATCCAAGACCCATGTTGCCTTCTTGAATCAAGTCCAAGAACTGCATGCCACGTCCCACATAACGTTTTGCGATAGAGACCACCAAACGCAAGTTGGCTTCTGCCAAACGTTGTTTAGCTTCCACATCACCTGCTTCAACCGCCAAGGCTAACTCTTGCTCTTCTTCATTGGTCAAGAGCGGCACTACACCGATTTCTTTTAAGTACATACGAACAGGGTCATTGACTTTAGCAGAGTTGCTTCCCAGCAATTCTTCATCTGACAATTCAGGCTCTTCTTCTGTCTGCATGACACGTGAACTTGGATTTCCACCCTTATCCACGATTGAAATTCCTGCATCTTGGATTCGTTGGAGCAAATCATCCATACCGTCTGCAGCAAGAGTGAAAGGAATGACCAGCGTGTCATTGATTTCATCGTCTACGGCTGTTCCTTGTTTTTTGTGGTTGCGGATAAACTCTGCAACTTGCACATCAAAAGTCGTTACTTCTGTTTTCTTTTCTGGTTTTTTAGTCGCCATATTTACTCCATTTTTCTTTTTTGTAAAATAAGCTGTGCTAGCTCATCGAGAGCAGCATCATTGTTTCCAACATGTGATTGTTCGCGAATGCTACGCGACTTCAATCGATTGTCTCTCTTTATCAATTCGCGATTACGTGCCAATTCCAGTTCTTCTAACTCATTTGAACCAACTTCTTGAGGTAATTTTTCTTCTAAAACCCGATACCAAGCATGCTGAACTGTATCTTCCTGCTGTGCCAAGTCATAAGACGTAATTTCTCCATTTTCAGAAAGTAATTCAAACAAAACTTGCAACTCTGGAGTTGCAAAGTGAAAATCTTCCCTCAGTCGATAATCATTGAGAATATAGGGATGTTCTAGCATCCGATAAAAGAGATGGTTTTCCGTCCTCAGGAGACTGGAGATCTTGGTCTGCATAGGCATCTGCGCCACAGGCTGCGTTGCTTGTCTCTGTTGCGATTGCTGACTAATCTGACTGCGCTGTGCTAGTCGAAGATTATTGACAGCCATCTCCACTTGCTGATAGTCAAAATCAGGTAAGAGATCTGCTACCTTATAAATATAAGAATTCTGAGCCGTGATGGACTTGGTCCTAGCAATAATCGGTGCCATCTTATCTACAAACTCAATCTGCATCTGCAAATTATCAGGATTTTCAGGTTTAAGATAAGAAATCAAAAATTCTACATCACTGATACGGGATTTCGTTAACACCTGATGAAGCGCTTCTTCCGAATGTTTTTGAACAAATTCATCTGGATCCATTCCATCCGGCAAGGAAACAATCTCCACTTCAAAGTTCTGTAACTCTTCCAAAACCTTTGCCGTTGCTGACTGTCCTGCCTTATCTCCATCATAGGTTAAGACGATTCTCTTACAATGCTTGCCCAAATGATTCACGTGCTCAGGCGTCAGAGCCGTTCCCATGGAAGCTACCGCATTCTCAATCCCACTGCGATAGGTTGCAATGACATCCATGAAGCCCTCCATCAAGTAGACTTCCCGTTGCTTTTTGATAGCAGCCTTAGCCTTGTCCAGATGATAGAGTTCATAGCTTTTATTGAAAATAGCAGTACTACGACTGTTTTTGTACTTAGCCAACTGCTTATTTGCCAAATCAGCCTGTGTCCAAATCCGTCCTGAAAATGCCACCACCCGACCATATTCATCTGTCAGAGGAAACATAATTCTTCCCTGAAAAGCATCGTAAATCAAATTATGATCAGCCGCATTGAAGAGACCTGAATGAAGCAAATCTTTTTCCGAAAACTTATGGGATAAACTACGAAAGAGTAGATTCTGCTCACTCGGCGCTAGACCAATCCGAAAATAGGAAATCACTTCATCCGACAAACCACGATCATGCAAATAGAGACGCGCTTCCTCTCCCATTTTAGTGGTCATTAACAATGCATGATAAAACTTGGTCGCTTCCTTATGAATATCATAGAGAACTTGATTCGGATGGCGTTCCTGATGCGTGTGTGGCTGACGCGCAGCAATATCCATCTGGAAACCAGCCTTTTCAGCTACTAACTGCACACTGTCCGCAAAGGAAATCCCTTGTGTCTCCTCAATAAATTTAAAAACGTCTCCTGATTTACCACATCCAAAACAATGGTAAAACTGCTTGTCTTCAACCACATTGAAAGAGGGTGTTTTCTCGCCGTGAAATGGACAAAGTCCTAAATAATTGCGTCCAGCCTTTGTCAGAGCTACCGTTTCGCCAATCACATCGACAATGTTGACGGCTGCCTTAATTTCATTAATCGTATCTTTTGAAATCATAGCTCCTCCTTTTCCAAATCACAAGCGATTCCATGCTTGTAAAATAAATTAAATTATCTATAATAGTAGTTAAAATATATTATGAAAGGACATATTTAGGATATGTTAAAAGATTTAAAAGCATTTTTATTCCGCGGCAACGTTCTTGACCTTGCTGTAGCGGTTATCATCGGGGCTGCATTCAAGGCAATCATCGATTCTTTGGTAGCAGATGTCATTACACCACTTCTCTTGAATCCAGCTTTGAAAGCTGTTGATGCTGAAAATATTTCACAACTTAAATGGAATGGTGTTGCTTACGGCAACTTCCTCAGCGCAATCATCAACTTCTTGATTATTGGTACCGTTCTTTTCTTCATCGTTAAAGCTGCTGAAAAAGCAATGCCTAAGAAGGTTGAAGAAGAGGTTGTGGCTGGTCCAACTCAAGAAGAATTACTTATCCAAATTCGTGATTTGTTGGCTAATAAATAATTTTAGAAAAACGGGCTTCGGTCTGTTTTTTATCTTAAAATGCAAAAGAAGCTCGAAAGCTTCTTTTTTGTATTAACCTTGGTATCCGTTTGGATTTTTAGATTGCCAGTTCCATGTATCACGGCACATGTCTTCAATCGATTTTTCAGTTGTCCAATTGAGTTCAGCTAGTGCTTTATCCGCATTGGCATAAAATACTGGTAGGTCTCCCGCACGACGTGGTGCAATTTTGTAGGGGACTTCTACACCTGTAACTTGGACAAATGTGTTAACTCTAATTTTCCCAAGGCTTTGACATGCCCTCTTGCCAAATCCACCACGTGTATGTAATCACGAACACAAGTCCCGTCTTCCGTATCGTAGTCGTCCCCAAAGATATTGAGAAACTCACGCTTTCCAACAGCGACTTGAGCGATAAATGGCATGAGGTTATTTGGAATGCCAGATGGATCTTCCCCAATCAATCCTGACTCATGCGCTCCGATTGGATTGAAATAGCGCAAGAGCGAAATAGACCAGTTGTTGTCAGCTACATAGATATCACGCAAGATTTGCTCACACATAACCTTTGTTTGTCCATATGGACTTGTTGGCACACCAACTGGCATATCTTCCTTATACGGAGATGGGTTGAAAGAACCATAAACTGTCGCGCTGGATGAGAAGACGATTTTCTTCACATCAAACTCTAACATAACTTCCACTAAGGCCAAAATACCCATGAGATTATTCTCATAATATAGTCCTGGTTTTTGAACAGATTCTCCGACAGCTTTGAAGGCGGCAAAATGAATGGCTGACTCAATATCCTCTTTTTCAAAGACTGTACGCAGGGCATTCTTGTCCTTGACATCCAACTGATAAAAAGCAGGTCGTTTGCCTGTAATATTTTCGATGCGGTCAATCACCTTGCTACTGGCATTAGACAAGTCATCTATAATAACGACCTCTTTACCAAGTTCTAATAATTCCACAACAGTGTGACTGCCGATATATCCAGCACCACCAGTAACGAGAATAGACATAGGGTCTCCTTTTTTAAATCAAACTAGTAAAATAAAAAACAGCAAGCAGCTGTTTTTCATCATTTATTAGAATTTTTTACGCTTACGAGCTGCTTCTGATTTGCGTTTACGTTTTACAGATGGTTTTTCGTAGAATTCACGTTTACGTGTTTCTTGAAGAGTACCAGCTTTGGTAACCGCACGTTTGCTCCCCTCAATTTCAAAGTCGTTAACATTATACACTGGAAAACGCTAGTTGTCAACACTTACACTACTTTTTTCTTACAGCAAAGGAAAATCATGGCGCACATAAGAAATTCATACAAGAAAAAGAATAAAATAAAGCAGTGCATGAAGAAATCTTGCGGCAAAATGTAGATAACTGGATCTTGATTGGGATCAAAAAGCCATGTCGAGTCACCCGGAAAAAGAAGTTTGTGAAAGAGGACAAAGAACGTATCAAATCCAATCAAAAATGCTAGAAAGCCAATCACAATGGGCAAGATAGCTGCTATCACAAATTTTCTTTGAAAGAGATGTCCATAACCTTTTAAGATCACATTTTTAATGAATAAAATCAGCGCAGGTAAGGTAAGAAGGAAAATGACCTGAGCAAGGTGAAAGAGAATTTTCACTTGATGGAAATGATGCAAACCAGCATCAGATGATGAAAAATTGGGCATGGACAAAACCTGTTGAAAAGGATTCGTCAAATAATGCATGAGAGTATTAAAATTGTAAGAAATATCGGCAGCCTTCATATAAACAATATTTTCCAAACCAAGCCACTTGATTTCTAGTGGGTAAAATACCCAAGCTAAATAAATGGTTGCTAAAATAGCAAAGGCAAGTACATTTAAAAGGCTAAAACTCGCTTGAAATTTATGTTTCATTGAAACTCCATTCATCTAAAGAATCTAGCACATAGGTCGGCGCGATGGGTAAATGAACTACTTCTTCTTTTTTTGTGAACCCCGTCAGTACCAACAAGGTAGGAAAACCATTATCAATCCCTGCACGAATATCTGTCAGGTAATTATCGCCTACCATGAGTGTCTTGTGACGCTCTGTCGCAAGGTGCTCCAAAGCCTTGTTCATGATGGTCGCTTCGGGTTTGCCCATAATCAAAGGTTTCACTCGAGTCGCTGCCTCTAAGAGTGCCAGTAAGGAACCTGCCCCTGGTAATAGACCTCTTTCTGTCGGAATATTGAGGTCTGGGTTAGTCCCAATAAAAGTCGCTCCGCGCTCAATCGCTAAGGTTGCGGTTGCTAATTTCTCATAAGTCACATTCCAGTCCAACCCAACCACTACGTAGGCTGGATTTTCTTCATCAATCTGGTAACCTGCGTCCGCAATAGCTGTTTTGAGCCCCTCTTCTCCGATAACATACACTGTGTTCCCCTTGTCCAAATCCTTCATGAAGTCAATGGTTGCCATAGTAGCTGTGTAAATAGTTGAAAGGGGGGTCACAACGCCAAATTGACTAGACAGCATGTGCTGAGTCTGCTCAGGTGTGCGTGTCGTATTGTTGGTCACAAATAAATGCGGTAACTTCCGTTCTTGTAATTGAGCGACAAATCTCTCTCCAGCGGGAATACGGTCCTTCCCCATATAAATCGTGCCATCTAAATCAATCAAATATCCCTGATAAGCCATAGTTCTCCTTCCTCACTTTAATTAAAAACCGTTTCCCAATGTTCTGCCTGATTAGCTTCAAAGCAAAGCGCAATCTGCTCTGGTGTCGTTTTTCCTAGAGACAATTCTGGTAAGCTGTCCAAAGTAAAATAGGCACTCGCAATGGTTTCAGAGTTGACCACAAATTCCCCACTCACGCGCTGACATAAGACAAAACACTTTGTCACATGGTGGACACTTCGGCTAGGCTGACTCTTATGCTTATCCAATACAGCAATTAAGCGCTCGGCAGTCACAGTCAGCCCCGCCTCTTCCTCCACTTCTTTGATAGTATTGTCCATAATGGACTGGTCTACATCACACCATCCTCCAGGAAGTGCCCATAAACCATCATTTTCTTGGACTAAGAGAATTTGATTCTCTTGGAAAATGGCTGCGCGGGTATCTAGTTTTGGTGTTTGATAACCCGTTTCGTTGCAAAATAATTCTTCTACCTTTTCAAGGTGCATTCCTGATGGAGTGACCAACATTTCCGCCGCAATTTGCCGAATTTCTTCAAATCGTTCCTTGTCAAAGGTATTTGTTGTGTACGCCAACCCATTTTGTGCCAAACTTTGCAAGCGCATCGCCCAATCTAGCCATTTTTCATCCGTTTCTACCATTTTCTTTTCTCCATTCCATACGAGCTTGAGCACGGACTTGTCCTTCGGCTACTATGGCATGATGACTAACCAGCTCCGCCATGTCCAAGAAATGCTGAGATTCAATCGTGCCACCTGGTGAAACTTCCTTGACGTACTTAAGCGCAATTTTAGTCGGAACATGATGGGTCAGAAATTCCACATCCAGTACATCATACATCCACTCGAAATACTTACCATTATTGACATGACCATTCATATCAATGTCAAAATAACGCACATGGTATTCTTGCACATTGGGCTCATTAAGCGTAGCTAGTTTTGGGGCCCGATGCACTTTTTTAATTTTTTCAGACTGATAGGGTGCCACCAAATCATCCGGCACTGGCACCAGCTGGCGTGTTTCAAAATCAATCAACACAAAATAGCACAAGATATCAAGAAGCAAATCGCCACTTTCGTCATAGATGAAAAATTTACGATAACAGAAAAATTTATTGTAGGAGAGTGCTTCCGTCTCAATAGTGACTCTCTCATTATAGAGCGGCAATCGGTTGATGTTCAATTCGTAATCTGTTACCACCCAAACTACACCATAAGCCTCAAAAATCTCTATATCACTGCGGCCAAGAGAAGCTGACTGACGTCCCGATACTACTAGGCAATACGAGATAAAATTAGATAACTTAATCTGGTGTGTCATATCCACCATATCAAAAGGAATAATCACTGTTTCCTTATAACGTAAGCCCAAAAAAGAGACCTTTTTTGTCATCCGAACAACATCGCCTTCTTCTTGTAATAAACCTTCAGTTTTCAAATCACTTACAATTTGTCCATAGCGCTCGTCAAAAGTCAGACCGAACTTTTCCTTAAATCGCGCTTTTGAAATTCCTGTTTTTTTACGCAGACCTAGGAACATTTCTTCCTCCATCTGCTCTTTTAGTGATAGCATTTCTTCATGCAAACGAGCATGACCTTTTTCTCTAACAGACTTGAGATAATGCTGAATGGGACCACGATTGCGATAGCGCATGCCAGTCAGATAGCCAGAAGCTCCCGCTCCGAGACCATAATACTCACTGTTATCCCAATACATGAGATTGTGGCGACTTTCAAATCCTGGCTTGGTAAAATTAGAAATCTCGTAGTGTTCAAAACCATTCTTCTCCAACTCCTGCAAGATGTAGTCAAACATATCGGACTCCACATCTTCATTTGGTAAATGGAGGTTGCCCCGACGCTGACGATTCATAAAAACAGTATGATTTTCCAAAATTAAGCTATAAAGACTCATATGAGGAATATCCAAGGCAAGTGCTCTGGCTACATTGCCTTCCACCTGCTCCATGGTCTGACCAGAAAGAGCATAGATCAAATCAATGGAAATATTATGAAAATCTGCCGCTTTGAGGGCTGCAATCGTTTCATAGATTTGTTCTTGATTATGGCTTCTACCAATTTTCTTGAGCATGCGGTCATCGAAGGTTTGAACCCCCGATGATACGCGGTTACATTTGGACTTTGCCAGTACAGCAATTTTATCAGGTGTCAAATCCCCAGGGTTGGCTTCAATCGTAAATTCTTCAATCTGAGACAAGTCCAGTAGCGTTTCTAAGTTGGTCAGGAGATAGTCCAGTTGTTCCGCTGACAAAGCCGATGGCGTTCCACCACCGATATAAAGCGTCCGCAAAGCAGGAAGGTCATAGTATTTTACTTCTTCCATGAGGGCTGCCAAATACTCATCAACAGGTTGATTTTTGATAAAAACCTTAGAAAAATCACAGTAGTAACAAATTTGCGGACAAAATGGAATGTGAATGTAGGCGGATGTTGGTCGTTTTTGCATGTTCTTATTATAACACAGCTCGGACAAGAGACCAAACGACGATTCCCAAACCTTCTATAGCTGCAGACAACAGAATTCTTTCCTGACCTACTATTCTTGCACTGACCGAATCCCCATCTTCCTTTCTCACATTACTATATTTTCCATTAAAATGAGTGAACAGTTCTACTATTTCACTCACAGGTTCTACATTTTATGCTATGATAAACATAGGAGAACAGTCTATGAAAAAAAGTATTGGTATTGTAGGTATGGGAGTTAGCGGTTTTGCAGTTCTACTCGCCCTCTCTCACTTAGGAAAAGAAAAGCTGGAGCAGTTTGACATCATCTATTTTGATGATCAGGAACATTTTGGTCGTGGAATTCCTTTTCAAGAAGATATGAATCTAGCTCTTATCAATTCACCTATCTATGATATTTCCTTTGATTACCACGATATGGGAGACTTTATGACCTGGCTGGAAGAACATGGCTACTCGACAGATCAAAACTAGGTGGGGCGCCCTCTTTATGGTCAATACATGTATGAAAAAGGTCAATCCCTACTTAAAACGTTACATGCAAAAGTGATAAAAAATCGAGTCGAGGACTTGATCTATTTACCTAAAACACAACAATGGAAAATTAGTCTCAAGATTGAAAAGTATGAAACAATCTTTGATGAACTTCATCTGTGCTGTGGAGATTTGCCGGTTATGGATCCTTATTCACTCGAAAGTAGCCCTCATTACATTGCGGCCCCTTATCCCATCAAAGAGCTCGGTCGTATGAACTGGACATCTGAACCAGCCGCCGTCGTTGGAACAGGACTCGCCGCTGTTGATGTAATCAAGTGGTTAGTTACTCAAACTAAAGTGTCTGTAAATGCTTTTTCCCGCTCCAATTACTTTCCTACTGTACGGGTTTTGGATGGTCCTGACATCAATTGGTCTATCATGTCAGATGCCATATTTGAAGACTTGCGCCAGCAAGAAAGCTTTTCATTTCAAACTTTTAATCATCTCTTTGAAAAGCAATTACAGGAACTTGGTTTTAGAGACTGGAATTCCACCCTCAATACCTATTTGGCACCAGATATCAAAGGCATTCAGCTAGCTAAGAAGTATCCAAGTCAGCTCTATCTCCTACAACAATTAGCATCTCGCGTGGCTGATTGGTTTACGGATCTTTGGCCACTCATGACTAATTCAGATAGAAAAAACTACCAAGATATGTATGGTAAAGCCATTATCAACCTCCGTAATCCCATGCCAGAAGACTCTGCAAAAAGTATTCTAGAAGCAGCTGAGCAAGGACGATTGAATATCTTAAATCAAGTATCAGATATTTCAGCATCAGAGAAAGGTTTTGTCATTTGTAGCCAAGAGAAAGCAAAGCTTGTTGTTAACCATGTCATTAATGCTATAGGCTATCACCTCCGACCAAGTAACTATGACAAAGCTAATTCTCTGCTAAGAAGTTTATTGAACCAACGCTTGGCTCAGGTTGATCATCAAGGTGGGCTCACCGTGCTGCCTCAAACAGCCCAAGTTATTTCACCACGCTACGGCCTTCTGCCTACGCTCCGCGCCCATGGCACTCTCATCAATGGGGTCATCTACCAAAATAATTCTATCATTAAAATCCAAAAAATAGCTGAACGTGCCATCGGCTCCCATTTGTAAATGCTTTGTTTAATGAGATAGATAGAAACAATAGACATGCTGTTTCTTCAAAAAATTTTACTAAATTGCCTCATCGTCAAAACAAAATAAAAAGGTCCACTGGACCTTTTTATTTATCCAAATATCAGATATTTCAATAGTATTGTTTTATCACATCTCCTAAATAGCCATTAAGTTCTTACCCACCGTTTTCACCAACTAACTCTTTATCCCAGCGCAAAGAATCCATTCATTTCTATTTTTTTAAAATAAATATTTAATCAAAAAACAGCTAGCATCAGCTAGCTGTTTTTACATATTAGGTCCATTCTTTTTTGATAATATCGTTGATTTGATTAAAGTAAAATGGCTGGCGCTGGTAATGAATACCCGCTTTTTGCGCCAATAAAATAATTTTTTCTAAGAAAATCTTCGATGAAAATTTGGTCGTCCGATGAAGCTCTGCTTCGTCGAATGGTTTTATGAGATGCGCCAAGGGATTGCGGACTGATTTTTCAAACTGGCGCAAATCCTGCATGAGCTGCACGGTATCCTTCGGCAAATTAGACAATTCCAGCAGCTCTAGGAGGCTGGATGTCGTCACATTTCGAGTACGACGTTCACTAATATATGCCTGAAAAACAGGATTCTTGAGCTGCGCCATTTCATGGAATTTCCAAGTATCATATTGATCATTCTTTGCATTCAGAATGACCGATTCCAACTCAGGTAAAGTCTGCTTAGCTAAGCGGAAGAATAGTCGATACAAAATCGGCGACACTGAACGTACAAAGTCAATGATTTCGGCATTTTTGACCTTGGCTTCCAAATCCATAATATAGTTGGCGATTTGCTCTTCCTGCTCCTCGTTATGATAGAGTTGCAAGCCATATTGCTCCTCGATAGCCTTATTTTTCTCCTCATGAGTGTAGAGAAAAGCAACGTTGAGTTCGCGGCGCTCCTTGACCATCTCAAGGAGATAAAGTGCTGTTGAAGACAACTTAGCTTCTCGCTCTGCTATTTTCAAAGCAGGACCGTAGGCGTAGATATCCAAGAGAATACCAATAGATTGACGCGAATCAGTCATTATTCTGCAATCAGGGTTTCAAGCCCCACTTTCATCATGTCTGTGAAAGTATTTTGACGTTCTTCAGCTGTTGTGTCTTCATCGAGGTTGACTAAACTATCAGAAATAGTCATAATTCCAAGCGCTTGAACATGGTGTTGCGCAGCAAGATAATAGAGGGCTGCAGCTTCCATTTCGATAGCTTTGACCCCAAGCTCACCCAATTTCATATTACGCTCTGGCATATTTGAATAGAAAACATCAGAGGATAGAACATTGCCGACATGAGTTGTCATACCTAAACCTTTAGCAATATGATAAGCCTTGTCAAGAAGATCAAAGTCTGCGATTTGTGGGAAATCAAATTCTGGGAAATCATTACGAATAATATTTGAATTAGTTGCTGCCGCTTGCGCCAAGACCAATTCACGAACGTGCACATTAGGATCAATAGAACCAGCAGTCCCAACACGGATAAGTTTTTTTACGCCGTAGTCAACAATGAGTTCACGCGCGTAGATGGAAATGGATGGCATTCCCATCCCTGTACCCATAACAGAAACACGATGTCCCTTGTAAGTACCAGTGTAACCAAACATATTGCGGACTTCATTGAAGCAAACCGCATCTTCTAAGAAATTCTCAGCGATGAACTTCGCACGAAGCGGGTCACCAGGAAGCAAAATTTTATCAGCGATATCGCCTTTAGCGGCGGAAATATGGATACTCATAAGATATTAAGGGCGAACAGAAAGCGACTGAAATTTAGGGAACTAACGCAGTATGCGAACACACAAGTTAGTTCATCTAATTTCCGAGCTTTCCGCCCGTATTCAATTTAAACTGAATATAAACCCTTTCCTTTCATTGTTTATATGAATAAGAAAAGCTAGAGATCGAGTTCAAATCAGAAAGAACCGACTCTCTTCCTTTCGTTTTATTACGTTATTGGTTAAAGATAGAACGGCTGTCCGAATTCAATTTCAAAATTCGGCGTCCATTCTTTTCGTAATGTTTAATTGAATATAGAAAGGGCAGAGGTCGAATTCCTATCGAGCAGAACTCGCTCTCTTTCCTTTTAGTTTTATTTCTAGTATAATATTTATTTTTTCTTATCTTCTTGAGCAGCTAAGGCGGTAAAGGTAACTCCCGAACCCATGAAGATAATACCTAAGGTTCTATTGTCGTTTTTGAATAGGAGGAAAAGTCCAACGAAAATCTGCACTAAACCACAAATAAGAAAAAGTTTTTTTGTATTCATCTTACAACTCCTTCAACACTTCCTTGATAAAGTTTTTGAAGTTGCCTTTGATTTGTTGGGTGACTTCGACCACTTCTTCATGGTTGAGTTCAGATTGGAAGCCAGCCGCAAAATTTGTAATAGCAGAAATTCCAAGTACTTTCATACCAGAATGAGCTGCAACGATAACTTCAGGAACTGTAGACATACCAACTGCGTCAGCACCCATAGTTTTAAAGGCACAAATTTCAGCAGGGGTTTCATAAGTAGGACCTGTCACACCGATATAGACACCTTCTTCCAATTGGATATCCAATTTCTCAGCAATGGCATGCGCTTTTTGACGGTAAGCTGCTGTATAGGCATCAGACATATCAGGGAAACGTGGACCAAATTCTTCCAAATTTTCGCCAATCAACGGATTTTGACCAGTCAAGTTGATGTGATCGTTAATCGCCATCAAGGTACCTGGACCATAGCCGATACCTCCAGCTGCATTGGTCACGATAACACCCTCACATCCGAGTGCTTTCATGACACGAACAGGGAAAGTCACCACCTCAAGTGGATTTCCTTCGTAAAAATGGAAACGCCCCTGAAGTGCCAAAACTTTACGTCCGGCTAAATCACCGTAAACCAGTTTTCCAGCATGGCCAACAACTGTTGACTGACCCCAGTTTGGAATGTCTGCATAGTCCAATACAATGGCATTTTCTACTTCTTCTGCCAATTCTCCCAAACCTGAACCTAAAATAAGACCAAATTCAGGCGCTGCTAAGCCTTTTTCTTTCAAAAAAGCACTTGTTTCTTTAATTTTATCAAATAACAACATAATTTCCTTTCTATTTTACCTTTATATCCTTAGGGTAAGAGATCCAAGACAAGCTCTGCTGGTCTGCATAGCTTTGCACCTTTAGAAGTAATCACTATAGGACGATTCATCAAAATAGGATGATCTACTATTTGTTTAAAAATGTATTCCTGAGATAAATCTGGATCCTCCAAATCTAGCTCCTTATAAAGAGGGATACTCGTCTTTAACAATTCTCGTGGAGTTAATCCAAGTAAATCTAATAAATCTTGCAATTTTTCTGCACCGATGGGATTCTGTACATAATCAATCAACTTTGGTTCAAATCCCTTTTGTCTAATTAGTTCTAAAACTTGATTGGATGTACCACAATCGATGTGGTAATACATGGTTATTTCTTCCATCGTTGCTGCCCCCATTATACTAATGTATTCAAGAAACTTTCACCAATCATGGCTGAATCAACTCCAAAGTTTTCAGCAATAGTCGCTGAGATATCAGCAAAGTGTCCTTGTGGAATCACACCATTTCCTTTGAAAGATGGGCTGTAAGCTAAAAGTGGGATATATTCACGTGTATGGTCTGTACCCACATAAGTCGGATCGTTTCCGTGGTCAGCTGTAATCAGAAGCAAATCATCTTCTTTCATGTGCTCAATGATTTCTGGTAAACGTTCATCGAATTCATGCAAGCAATCACGATAACCATGTGCATCACGACGGTGACCATACATGGCATCGAAATCTACCAAGTTAGTGAAGGAGAATCCTTTTGTAAACTCAGGTAGTTGCAGAGCCTTAATGAGAGTATCCACGCCGTGATTATTGGATTTGTTGTGTCCCATATCGTTTGTAATACCTGAACCATTAAAGATATCACTAATCTTACCCACTGAATAAGTAGGAATACCTGCATCAGCCAATTTGTTCAAAACAGTATCTTCAAAAGGTGATACAGCGTAATCGTGACGGTTAGCAGTACGTGTAAAGTTGCCAGGTTCCCCAACATATGGGCGGGCAATAATACGACCTAGAAGTGCTGGACGTTCTAACGTAATCGAACGAGCATATTCACAAATCTTGTACAATTCTTCAAGCGGAATAATGTCTTCATGAGCTGCGATTTGAAGAACTGGGTCAGCTGACGTATAAACAATCAATTCTCCAGTTCCCATTTGGCGTGGTCCAAAATCATCGATGACTGCTGTGCCAGAATATGGTTTGTTGGCTTCACGAATAATTTTACGACCTGAAAATTCTTCAATTTTTGTCAGAATTTCTTCAGGAAAACCATTCCAAAATGTATCAAATGGTTCTGTAATATTGAGACCCATGATTTCCCAGTGGCCAGTCATGGTATCTTTACCAAGGGATACTTCTTCCAATTTTGTCACATATCCCGTTGGATTTGATTCAACCGGAACAGTCTTAAGTGGCGTCTCGCGAGGAATATTTCCCAAACCAACTTTAGCCATATTTGGCACATTGAGACCTACCGTTTTTGAGATATGACCCAAGGTATCTGAAGCTCCATCCGGAACACTCGCATTAACAAAGTTGTTAGCGTCTGGTGCAGCACCAATTCCGACAGAATCTAGCACAACTAGATGAATACGATTGAATGTTGTCATCTTATTTCTCCTTTTCGTCCTAAGAGACGTTCTATAATATTATTATACCACAAAGAAAGCCCTCCCAGCTATACCAGAAAGGCTCAAAATTAATTTACCTCGAGGATTTTTGGTCCGTCAGGATAGCCCACAAGGACTTTAGAAATGAGGTGGATGAAAAGACCATGCTCTACCACTCCCACCGTACGATCAAGTTCATCTGCTAATGCTTTTGCATCCTCAATCGCTTGCAAATCCAAGTCAATGATATAGTTTTTCATATCGGTTATTTTCCGACTTTCCCCATCCATACGAAAAGATGGGCGATAACCTTTTTCCTCAAATTTTCTAAAAAGATTTTCGGAACCGTATTGGACAACCTCAACAGGTAATTTGAAGGCTCCCAATTGATCTACAACTTTTGATTGGTCGACAATCCAAATACAATCTCTGCTGTTGACCGCCACAATTTTTTCCATTAAAAGCGCTGCTCCACCACCTTTGATGCCATCAAAATTGCCATCCACTTCATCAGCTCCATCTACTGTCAAATCCACATAGTCCACTTGGTCAATCGATTTGAGAGGAATACCTAAGCTTTCAGCTTGAGCTGTTGTCGCATGAGAGGTTGTTACCCCCACAATCTGCAACCCTTCCTCTTTCACTCGTCGTCCAATTTCTTCTACAAAATAGTAAGCTGTTGATCCCGTTCCCAGACCAACGACCATACCGTCTGTCACAAACTCAGCAGCCTTGATACCAACCTGCTGTTTCAAATTTGACATAGATTGCACACTCCTTTTTACATAAAAACGATTACAAAAAATATTATACCATCTTCGCTCTGCTATTTCCACAAAAATTTAAACGGTTACAATCATTTCAGATAATCCAGCAAAGACAATTTTTAAAGAACATGATAGAATAGTAGCGTTAATAAGTAAAATTATAGGAAATATTATGATAACCAAAGAATTTGATACCATTGCTGCTATCTCGACTCCTCTGGGAGAAGGGGCTATTGGGATTGTCCGTTTATCGGGGAGTCAAGCTGTTGAGATTGCACAAAGCGTTTTTAAAGGAAAAAATCTGCAAAGGGTTGATAGCCATACCATCAATTATGGCCATATTATAGATCCACGATTGGATGAGATTTTGGACGAAGTGATGGTGACTGTCATGCGAGCACCAAAGACCTTCACTCGCGAAGACGTCATCGAAATCAATACGCATGGTGGCATTGCTGTGACCAATGAAATCCTTCAACTACTCCTGCGCCAAGGCGCACGAATGGCAGAGCCAGGAGAGTTTACTAAGCGTGCCTTTTTGAATAGTCGTGTGGACTTGACACAGGCTGAAGCCGTCATGGATGTTATCCGTGCTAAGACAGACAAAGCCATGCACAATGCAGTCAAGCAATTGGATGGCTCGCTCAAACGCCTCATTGATGATACGCGGCAAGAAATCCTCCATACGCTAGCCCAAGTCGAAGTCAATATTGACTACCCAGAATACGACGATGTTGAAGAAGCGACGACCGGATTGATTCGTGAAAAAACGCTAGAATTCCAAAAATTATTAGAAGACTTGCTTCGTACCGCTCGCCGAGGAAAAATTCTTCGCGAAGGAATTTCAACTGCTATCATCGGGCGTCCCAATGTCGGTAAATCCAGCCTTCTCAATAATCTTCTACGAGAAGACAAGGCCATTGTCACTGATATTGCTGGTACGACACGCGATGTCATCGAAGAATATGTCAATATCAAGGGCGTGCCCCTCAAATTGATTGACACTGCTGGTATTCGTGAGACAGATGATATTGTGGAAAAAATCGGTGTGGAACGGTCACGTCAAGCCTTGGCTGAGGCAGATTTAGTCTTACTCGTTCTCAACGCGGCGGAGCCATTGACCGATCAAGACCGCAATCTGCTTGCCATTTCTCAAATGACAAATCGCATTGTTTTGCTCAATAAGACGGATTTGGAAGAGAAAATCGAAGCCATTGAATTACCCGAGGATGTTATTCGTATTTCTGTTCTTGAAAATCAAAATATTAACCAGATTGAAGAAAAAATCAACCAGCTCTTCTTTGAAAATGCTGGGTTGGTGGAACATGATGCGACCTACCTTTCAAACTCACGCCATATTTCCCTCATCGAGCAAGCTGTCCAATCTTTGGAGGCTGTCAATAGTGGTCTTGAAATGGGCATGCCTGTTGACCTGCTTCAGGTGGATATGACCCGCTGCTGGGAAATCCTCGGCGAAATTACAGGTGACGCTGCACCAGATGAACTCATTACTCAGCTCTTCAGCCAGTTTTGTTTGGGTAAATAAGAAAAGGATTGGTTTTCCAATCCTTTTTTGCTTTTCGGGTGAAACCAAATGATTCCTTAAAAAATTATTTTATAACTTGAAAGATAGCGTAGCGATATAATCATTTCCAAACTCAGTCAGTCTATTTCTCTTATCACAAGACTCATAGAAACCAATCATAGCCAATCCATTTTTAAGTTGACTTCTAATTTATGATTCTAGTGTATGACTAAATTCATAACCGTACTCAGGATTAATTTTAATTTTTCCTTCTTCTAATTTACGAGAATTAAAAGGAAGAGAATATTTTAAAAGAAGTTCTTCAGCTGGCCTATCCCATACTACATCAGCATCGTACATATAAATCCACGGATTCATAAAACCAACCATCAAAAATCCGCCCTGTTTTAGAACTCTGGATGCCTCGCGATACATATTCTCTAAGTCTTCAATATAAACATTTGAAACAGGGTTAAATACAATATCAAAAGTTTCATCTTCAAATGGAAATGGTTTGGTCATATCACCTAAAATAGTTTTAATTTTAAGGTTATCCCTACTTGCAACCATTTCATCTTTTTCAAGTTGAGATTTAGAAAAATCCATAATTGTCACATCATAATCATGTAAAGCAAAAATTGGTCCTTGCTGACCTCCACCGCAGGCCAACCCAAGCACCCTTTTGCCCTCTGTCTTTTCAAACCATGATTCTGGAACAAGTTTACCAACAGTCAAACTTACACTTATTGGTTGATCTTTTAAATTCATCAATTCTTCATGCGTATATGGTTCAGTATAATCATTATGTACTCTATTCCATCTTTCTTGGTTTAATGTTACATAGTCATTCATTTTTAGAGATTCTCCTTTTCCTACCATTAGGATAACATTTTTATATACTCATCATAAAGAATGGAATAGCAAGCAATATCGTATATCCCTTGATTGTTTAAACCAGCTTGGCGTAATGTTCCTTCATAGCTCATACCGCATTTCTTCATAACTAATCCACTACTCGCATTATTTGTATCATGCATAGCAGCTATACGGTTTACTCCAACCTCCTCAAATAAGAATTCGATAACTCTAGAAAGTGCTTCACTTGCTATGCCTTTATTCCACCAAGCTTTCCCTAATCTATAGGCAACTTCGACGCTACTGCAACTTTCATCAACCTTAGCCACATTAATGCCTCCAATAGCCTCCTTTGATGATTTTAGGATAATAACCCATTTGTAATAGTCCAAACAATCATATTTGGAAATATCCAACAAATTTATTTCACGTGTTACCTCTATTGATCCGTGAGCTTTCCAAGTTAGATATTTCATCACCTCAGAATCGTTAACCCAATTATGAAACATGTCCTCTACATCTTTTGATTCATATTTCCTTAATATAAGTCTATTTGTTTCTAGTTTTTTAGTCCCTTTGTGATTCATGATCTTCCCTCGTAAATTCGAATTTATATTTTTAATATATTGTATCATTTTCTATCATATAACTATTTTTTTAGATAAATTCTCTTCGTTTTAGTACATCAAATATCAAAAAAGGTTCCTGCTCCAAGCAAGAACCTTTTTCTTATTCACTACCTTTATTTTCCAAATCGACACTTGGGACGGTTGTTGCAGCTGTTTCTGTTGCTTTGAAGAGCTCAGCTTTTTCAAAACCAAACATGCCTGCAAAGATAGAGGCAGGGAAGCGACGGATTTTACGGTTGTAAGTGGTTGCGACAGCGTTATAGTCCTTTCGGGCAACCAAAATACGATTTTCCGTTCCTTCCAACTCAGTAATCAATTCTGAAACTTGTTGGTTGGAATTAAGCTGTGGGTAATTTTCTGTCAACACCAATAGACGAGAAACTGCTGCATCTAACTGAGATTGACCCTCTTGATAAGCTTCTGATCTTTTAGCACTTGAGCCGATTTTAGCACGCGCATCCGCAATAGCCGTGAAGACTTCTTCTTCATGCGCCATTGCTTCACGAACGGCAGATACAACATTCGGAACCAAATCATATCGACGCTGCAATTGCGTATTCACATCTGCTTGTGCATTTTCAACTTGCGAGTGAGAATCAACTAAGCCATTGTACTGACCAATACCAATCATGGCTAATATAGCCACAATAACTACGGGAATTAAAATTGGGAGATATTTTTTCATTTTCTATCTTACGAATTCCTGAAGAATTCTTTCCTTTCATGTTACATTTACCAACCGGATGAGGCACCACCACCATCGCCGCCGCCACCAGACCAGCCACCGCCGCCACTTGAGCCGAATGAACTAGAACTGGAATTTCTACTAGAACCACTAGAGTAACCACTGAAACTATTTGCTAAAATCCAAAGAAGAGTACCTGAACCGCCGCCACGACCACCACCTTTACCTAATGTGACTATGATAAGCCATAGAACGAAGACAATCGCAAAAATAATCTCTCCAATATCAAACGAGCTACCTTGATTTTCTTCAAATTCGGCCAGACGCGTCTGTGCACGATTGGTACCATAAAACTCGTCGGCCATGGCATCAATGATATAAAGAACACCGTTATCGTAATCTTCAGCTCGAAAGAAATCTCGTGAACTATCTAAAATTCGTTTGACTGTCACATCGGTTAAAACCGTTGAGGCTCGGTCTGATGTCTCAATTCGAAATTGACGGTCCTTAATAGCAATAACTAAAAGTGTTCCGTTATTGGTTCCCGAATACCCAACCATCCATTTGCGAAAGAGCTCATTAGAGAAGGTCTCTAATGAGCTAGGTAAACGATCTGTGATATAGACTCCGACCTGCAATTGCTGATCCGTCTGTGACCAAGATTTATTTTCCTTATCAATAGTCGCAATCGTTTGGCTAGATAAGTAACTACCATCATCCACAACAGTCGTGTCAATCGGTTGATTCGGTAATTGCGCTTGGACTTGTGGTCCGCTGAGACCAATCCCTAAGCCCACTAAAACCAGCATAAGAATGCTGACTAAAAACTTTTTCATAGGATTTCCTCCTTGAGACTACATTATACTAAAAAAGAATTGGAAATCCAATTCTTTCATCTGATTTGTGTTGTTTTTGTAGCTAAATCCTTTTTAGATCCCACTTGTAAAAAAGTTCCTTTCAAATACTGATCTCAGGAAGATTTTCTCTCAAAATATCTTGTGTAGAGAAAAATTTAGCATTGCTACATTTAATAGGAAATCGAACACAGATACTTTTTTAGATTCGTTACCTTTAACATTTATAAATGAAAAAATCAATACAAAATTAGTCTTTTACGTCTCTATAAAAACAATGCAAAGCTATTCACTGAAAAATACTACATTAGGCTATACCCGCAATCCATTTAAGTGGCAATGGTAGCAACTTACCTCATTTGATTTGCGAAACAGATATTCAAGAACAAAAAATATCCATAATATGTGATCAATTGTAAACAGATGAACACGATAAGCCCGTGCCTCTCTATCTATCAGTAGTATGTTCTTGTTTTTAAATATAGTATGGCAATAAGTAGCAGATAAAATTATAAGATTTCCTTTACCAAACGACGTAATGCTGGCACCACTTCCTCCTTAAACCAAGGATTTCTAGTTTGCCAAATATTATTTCTAGGCGACGGATGGACCAAGGGAAAATAAGTCGGTAAAAATCGCTGGAAATGGCGGACATTGTCTGTAATCTTGACAGTTGCTGGCTGATTCAAATAGGCACCAATAAGAATTGTCAACTGAATATCAGGTATGGTCTCTAAAATCTGTGGATGCCATTTGTCCGCAAAGCCCCTTCTTGGTGGCAAATCACCCGATTTCCCTCTTCCCGGAAAATAAAAATCCATAGGAACGACGGCAAAATGACCTGATTCATAAAAAGTTTATTCATCCACACCCAACCAATCGCGTAGCTGATTCCCTGAAGGGTCTTTAAAATACATTCTTGCTTCTTGCGCACGAATGTCAGGTGCCTGACCGATAAGCAAAATCTTTGCTGTAGGGGGCGCTGCAAACAAGAGCTCAATTCCTTTTTCCGTAAAGAGTGCATTCTGAGAGTCTGTCATGATAGCTCTCTTAATTTCCTTAATGGTTGACATGGCTATACCTCCCTAGACAAAAAGACAGGTTCCCCTGCCTTTTTCATCCTATTTGATTAATTCATAGATGGCTTCTGCGTAAATAGCGGCTGCACGGTAGAGATCTTCTACATCAATGAATTCATTGGCTTGGTGCATAGTATCTATGTAGCCTGGGAACATAGCACCGTAAGCGACACCACGTTTCAAGAGACGACCAAAGGTACCGCCACCGATGACTTGTTCGTGACCACGAAGGCCTGTTTGACGCTCGTAAACATCTAAAAGTGTTTTCACAAGTGGATCTTCCATTGGTAAATAGTGAGGAGTATGCTCATGCTCTGAAAGACTTACAGAAAGAACACCTGACAACTCTTGCAAGGCAGCCTGAATGGTTGCAGCATCTGTTCCTTGTGGGTAACGGAAATTGAGTGCGATAGTATTATCTGGCAATGTTTCATCAAATCTAAAGACACCAGCATTCATGGAAAGGGCACCCATGCGCTCATCTGTGATAGCAACGCCTAATTTTTCACCAGCATGGTCTTCAAAAATGTAGCCAGATGTCACTGCAATATAATCTTTAGCCGCGCCAGCAAAATCAAACTGGTGAAGGAAACGTGCTAGGTAAGCTGCGCCATTGACACCAGCTTCAGGGTGAGCACCATGAGCTGACTTACCAACCACTGTCAAATGGAAACGTCCATCTTCTTCTTTGAGCTCTGCTGTAACACCGTATTCTGCTGCAAAAGTCGTCACACGTGCTTGCAATTCTTCCAAGCTAGCTTCCGCTGAGAAAATAGCTGTCGCTGATTCAGGTACCATGTTTTCACGTAAGCCACCTTGGAAACTATGCAGTGTGAAAGCACCGCCATTGGTATTGCCAAAATGAAGATATTCTGTAATATTTCCTTTTTCACCGTTGATGATAGGGAATTCTGCGTCTGGTGAGAAGCCAAAATCTGGTTCTGGGAGACCAACATTTGCAAAATAATAGTCCATATCGCCCCAGCCAGATTCTTCGTCTGTACCAACTACAAAACGGACACGTTTAGAAACAGGCAAGCCCAATTCTTTAATGATTTTGAGTCCGTAATAACAAGCCACGGTTGGTCCTTTATCATCTGATGAACCCCTAGCAAAGAGTTTTCCGTCGATGATTTCTGGTTTGTAAGGATCTGTATTCCAGCCACTGCCCGCAGGAACAACGTCCATGTGAGCAAAGATTCCCAACTCTTCTTCACCTTGTCCAAAAGTAAAATGACCCGCATAATTGTCGACATTTTTTGTCTCGTAACCATCGCGTTCTGCGATTTCCAAGAATTTTTCCAAAGCTTTAACAGGACCAGGACCAAATGGGTGCTCTGCATCCGCCTTACTATCGTCACGTTCGGAGTTAATTTCCAAAAGACTAAATAAATCAGCCATCAAATCATCGCGGCGTTTGTCCACTTCCGCTTTAAAATCAATTGTCATGCTTTCTCCTTTTCAGTATATGAAGTAAGTCTATTTTATCATAAAATCTGTAGCAGGTTAGAAAAAATATCACAATAGTGGAAGTAAAAAAGGCTGGGACAAAAGTCCTGCCTCGTTTCACTTTTTATTCCACGCTCTTAGAGGATTATGACAATTTACGCCAACCAGATTTTTCGGCTATTACTGTAAATAAGACATCCGTCGAAGAATTAAGTGCTGTTTCACAAGAATCTTGGATCACTCCCACTACAAATCCAACACCGACCACCTGCATTGCCAAATCATTGGAAATGCCAAAAAGGCTACAAGCAATTGGAATTAAAAGCAAAGAACCTCCAGCTACTCCAGATGCACCCGCTGCGGATAGAGAAGCAATAATGGACAAGAGAAGTGCAGAACTAAAATCAACGCTAATCCCAAGAGTATTGACAGCTGCCATAGTCAAAATATTAATGGTAATAGCAGCTCCAGCCATGTTAATGGTTGCACCCAGTGGGATAGATACTGAATAAGTATCTGGATCCACTCCTAGGCGTTCACAGAGTTGCATATTGACTGGAATATTGGCTGCGGAGCTTCTTGTAAAGAAGGCTGTCATTCCACTCACACGCATACATTCAAGGACTAGAGGATAAGGATTACTCTTGAGCATAATAAAAGCAATTAAGGGATTCATGACTAGAGCCACAAATACCATACTCCCCACCAATACTAAGAGCAACAGCCCGTAATCAGCTAGTGCACTCAATCCATTACTCGCTACGGTAGCAAAAATTAATCCCATAATTCCAAAGGGAGCAAGACCAATAATCCCTGCTACTACTTTGGAAGTAACTGTTGCAGCTGATTGCAACAAGTCTTTCATTTGTTCATTGGCTTGGCGAAAAGCAATACCAAAAACAGCCGCCCAAGTTAACACTCCAATATAATTAGCAGTCGCAAGAGCATTGATTGGGTTATCAACGACTCTCATTAGCAGATCTTGAAACACTTCTGCAATTCCCTGCGGTGGAGCAATATCTGTAGTAGTCGCATTAGAAAGAACTAATGTAACAGGAAACAAATAGCTAGCTACTATGGCAACAAAAGCAGCTGCAAAAGTTCCGAATAAATAAAGAAAAATAACTGTCCTCATATTGGACTTTTGCCCAGTAGGCGCTTGAGATAGGGCATGTGCAACCAAGGTTAAAACTAAAAGAGGAGCGATAGCCTTCAAAGCCCCTACAAATAAGGTACCAAACAAAGCAATGACTTGTAATTTGGGGAATACCAATCCCAATAATAAGCCCATGACAACTCCGATACCAATTTTCCGAATTAAACTCATTCTTTTCCAAACAGATACTACTTTATTCACTCGATTACCTCCAAATAAACATACTCATTATCCTATCAAAAAAAATATTAAAGGTCAACAATTTTCAGAAAAAATTGAAAATAAAGCAAAAACTTTCACTAAGTAATATTCTCATGAGCCATTTTAGTGAATATTCTTGGCACAATTGATAACTATTAGAAAAGAGAACAGGCCAAAAATAGCATTTCTGCGAAATGACTGATTTCTGTCCCGCACTCTAATTTTTAGAGGTTAAGCCTATCAAAACCTCTTTACTTCTAACCTCGTACAACTCAAAAGTAAGGTGTGAAAAATTTTGATTTCCATGCTTCCCACCTCCAACTTTTCTCAAAATGTTTGAGCACTCAGCCATTACTACTTTCAAAAAAACATCAAAAAGAAAAGTTTGGAACTACTTTTTATTCCAAACTCTTTCATATTCTATGTTAAATCATTAAAATCCCAAATGTCATCTACCCAACCTTGGTAAAAGTTCGGTTCGTGACAAACCATTAGGATGGATCCTTTATATGCTTGAAGCGCTCGTTTGAGCTCATCTTTGGCATCCACATCCAAGTGATTGGTCGGCTCATCTAGCACCAATACGTTATTTTCACGATTCATAAGAAGACAGAAACGAACTTTAGCTTGCTCACCGCCCGAAAGGACTTGAATTTGGCTTTCGATATGCTTTGAAGTCAGGCCACATCGTGCAAGAGCTGCACGAACCTCGGCTTGATTGAGTGCTGGGAAGGCATCCCAGACAGCTTCAAGAGGCGTTTGACGATTCCCCCCAGGAACTTCTTGCTCAAAATAGCCCAATTCCAAATACTCGCCACGCTCCACCTGACCAGCAAGCGGAGGAATGACTCCTAACAGACTCTTCAATAGAGTTGATTTCCCGATACCATTTGCACCGATAATAGCAATCTTCTGATTACGTTCAAAGGTTAAATTCAATGGCTGACGCGTCAAGACGCGGTCGTAACCAATTTCTAAATCAGTGGCTTGGAAGATAAATCGACTTGGTGTTCGTGCCATCTTGAAATCAAAGGATGGTTTTGGTTTCTCAGCCTGTAATTCGATGATATCCATCTTATCCAATTTTTTCTGGCGTGACATGGCCATATTTCGTGTTGCCACACGCGCCTTGTTTCGATTCACAAAATCTTGTAAATCTGCAATTTCTTTTTGCTGACGCTCATATGCCGCTTCTAACTGTGCACGTTTCATGGCATGAACTTCTTGGAATTGGTAATAATTCTCTGAATAACGAGTCAGTTCCTGATTTTCCACATGATAGACAATATTAATCACATCATTCAAGAATGGAATATCATGAGAAATGAGGACAAAAGCATTCTCATAGTTTTGCAAATAGCGTCTGAACCAGTCAATGTGCTCCGCATCCAAATAGTTGGTCGGCTCGTCCAATAGTAAGATATCTGGTTTCTCAAGCAAGAGTTTGGCTAGAAGAATCTTTGTTCGTTGACCACCAGAAAGTTCAGTGACATCAGAATCCATACCAAAATCCATGACCCCCAGAGCACGCGCTACTTCATCAATCTTGGCATCTAGTGTATAAAAATCACGAGACTCCAAGCGATCCTGAAGTTCTCCGACTTCTTCCATCAGCGCATCCATATCCGCAGTCTCATCCGCCATGGACATATAAATTTCATTGATTCGTTCTTCTGTTTTAAAAAGTTCGTCAAATGCTGTTTGCAAGACATCACGGACTGTCATCCCTTTTTCAAGCTTGGCATGCTGGTCCAAATATCCCGCCGTCACATAGCGAGACCATTCGACTTTTCCTTCGTCGGGGACTAATTTTCCTGTCACAATAGACATGAAGGTTGATTTTCCTTCACCGTTGGCTCCAACCAAGCCAATGTGCTCTCCTTTGAGCAATCGGAAGGATACATTTTCAAAAATAGCACGGTCACCAAAACCATGACTCAAATTTTTAACTTCTAAAATTGACACGTATTTCCTCTTTCTCAAGAAAAGACGGTTACCCGTCTCCTCAATCTTATCTCTATTTAATCAATTCCAATCTCGCTACGTACAACGTCTGCGATGGTATCAACATAATAATCCACTTCTTCATCTGTCGGTGCTTCAGCCATGACACGAAGGAGAGGCTCCGTTCCACTTGGGCGAACCAAGATACGACCATTTCCAGCCATTTCATTTTCCATTTTTTCAATGATAGCCGCAATAGCAGGAACTTCCATAGCCTTATCTTTCATGCTGTTCTCTACACGAATATTGACTAACTTTTGTGGATAAATCGTCACTTCTGCTGCCAATTCTGACAATGACTTCCCAGTTTCTTTCATGATCTTGGTTAATTTAACAGCTGTCAACTGACCGTCACCAGTGGTATTATAATTCATGAGGATCACATGACCAGATTGCTCCCCACCAACATTATAGCCAGATTTGCGCATTTCTTCCACAACATAACGGTCACCAACTGCCGTCACAGCTTTTCCGATGCCTTCACGGTCCAAAGCTTTATGGAAACCAAGGTTGGACATAACAGTCGTTACGATGGTGTCTTTTGCCAAGAGTCCACGATCAAAAAGATATTTTCCGATGATGTACATGATTTTATCACCGTCAACTAAATCACCATTTTCATCCACTGCAATCAAACGATCACTGTCACCATCGAAAGCTAAACCAATTTGGCTTTCTGTTTCTTTCACCAATTCTTGCAATTTTTCTGGGTGGGTTGATCCCACACCATCATTGATGTTGAGACCATCTGGCATATCTGCCATCACTGCCAATTCCGCACCCAAATCTGCAAAAATTTGACGCGCAGATGTTGAGGCAGCTCCATTAGCTGTGTCCAAGGCAACTTTCATGCCATCTAATTCCACACCGATTGAGACTAAAAATTGTTGATATTTGCGCAATCCCTCTGGGTAGTCTACAACATCGCCCAAACCATCAGCTGAAGGACGAGGGAGAGTATCTTCTGCTGCATCTAAAAGGGCTTCAATTTCCAATTCTTTGTCATCATCTAATTTAAAACCATCCGCACCAAAGAACTTAATGCCATTGTCTTGAGCAGGATTATGGCTAGCTGAAATCATCACACCAGCACTGGCTTTTTCAGTTTCCTGCTGATAAAAGTCCCGCTACCAAGGCAGCTTCAAGCATTTGACCAGAAATACGCGTATCTCGTGCTACGAACACTCGTGGTATTTCCGTCTCATGCTGGCTAAGTACATAGCCACCAAAACGACCTAATTTAAAGGCCAATTCCGGGGTTAATTCAACATTTGCTTCGCCACGAACACCATCTGTCCCAAAATATTTTCCCATTTTATAAGACGACTGGTAAAATACGACCATTGGCATCTACTGCTTGAAGAGTCGCAGTTCCAGTATAATTTTCTGAAAGCTTGCTTGCATCTGGAACGATAGCTTCCACGTGATCAATCATTGCCAATGTATCTTCATCAGAGGTAACACGAACCGTCTCAAGTCCCAGTGTAATCCTTGCAACACTGTATCCCTCAGCAATCTGAGAATTGGTAATTTTTCCAACGATGCCAAAATTCTTACGCACCCGTTTTCCTATTTTCACATCGAATACGGACGGGTTGAGAATCGCATTCACACCGGAGGGTAGACCCGAAATCTGCAAATCAACACTCTGCGTTCCTACAGATAAACCTGTTAAATCAACGGTTACCTGAAAACTGCGTGTTGCTTCATCTGTTTCCTTCTGTAAAATCACGCGATTAGAACCAATCAGGTCCACATTGATAGTTGGCGAAAAGCCAGAAATGAAATAGGTCTCACTATCGTACTCGATGGTCACAGGTACATTTGTAATGGTGTGCGTGTAAGTTTCTGTCGCTGTACTCTGCGTCTTGACAGCCAAACTATTTTTATAATTAGTAGTTGTTGCATAGAAAAAGAGAACAATTGCAACCAAAACAGATAAGAGAATATAGCTAATATTTTTCACTTTATTTCGCATTTTTTCCACCTCCTAATCCTTGCCACCAGCGCTTTTTAATCTCCTGTTCGACTACAAAAGTGTGGCGTAATTCTTCCTCAAACTCATCCAAGGTCAGATTATGCTTGAAAATACCGTGATAGGCGATGGAAATGCCACCTGTCTCCTCTGAAACGATAAAGACAAAGGAATCCGACGCTTCTGATAAACCGATAGCTGCCCTGTGCCGCGTCCCAAATTCTTTGGAAATTTCTGGCGTCTCTGACAGGGGAAGGTAGGCACATGCTACTGCTACCTTATTTTCCTTGATAATCACCGCGCCATCATGCAAAGGAGTGTTAGGGATGAAGATATTGATTAAGAGTTCACTGGAAATATCCGCATCCAAAGAAATCCCTGTTGAGCGATATTCTTGTAAAGTTTGAGCTTGCTCGATAGCCACCAGAACTCCAATTTTACGAGGCGACATATACTTGACCGACTTAACGCAGGCTTGGATCAGCGCTTCTTCATTACTGATTCCTTGTCCAGTAAACAATTGCGTTGTCCGACCTAATTTCTCAAGAACAGAGCGAAGTTCTGGAGCAAAAATCACCACTGAGGCGATGACTCCATAGGTAATGACCTGATTCATCAACCACGAAATAGTTTGCAGTCCCAGCAAGGAAGCTACAATCTGAGCGATGATAAAAATCAATACTCCACGGATGAGGACCATAATTTTGGTTCCAGCAATCGCTTTAGAAAATCGATAGACCAGATAGATGACTAGAAAAATATCCAGTAAGTTGATAATAGCAACCCCTGGGCTAAAAATTAAACTAGACCAGTAATGGGCATCCAACAATTGACTCAAATTCAACATAGATTCTCATACATTCCTATTCTACAAAAGTGACTTTTTATATTATACCACAGTTTCTCTACTTTTGCCCGACTTCAAGAATAGAAAATCCCTTCTCTTTATGATAAAATGGGGCTATGAATTTAAAAACACCTTTTGGCATTCTGGCTGGTAAAACGACCCAATTTATTCTTAACAAAATGGGACGTGGTACAACATTGCCAGGAAAAATTGCCCTTCGATTTGACAAAGATATTTTAGATACCTTAGCAAAGAATTACGAAATCGTTGTGATTACAGGAACCAATGGCAAAACTCTGACGACTGCTTTGACAGTAGGGATCTTAGAAGAAGCCTTTGGCAATGTGACCGCCAATACCAGCGGTGCCAATATGATTACTGGTATCACCGCTACTTTTTTATCTGCCAAGAAAAACAAAAATGGCAAACAGATTGCGGTCCTAGAAATTGACGAAGCCAGTCTGGCAAAGGTCACTGAATACATCAAGCCAAGTCTCATCGTCTTTACCAATGTTTTCCGTGATCAGATGGATCGCTATGGCGAGATTTATACGACTTATCAGATGATGTTGGATGGTGCAGCTAAGGCGCCAAATGCTACTATTTTGGCAAATGGCGATAGCCCACTTTTCAATTCAACGACAGTTATCAATCCTGTCCGCTACTATGGTTTTGCAACGGAAGAGCATGAACCAAAACTGGCTCATTACAACACCGAAGGAATTCTTTGCCCTAATTGTCATCATATCATCCAGTACAAGTTAAACACCTATGCTAACTTGGGAAGCTATGTCTGCCCTAATTGTGATTTCAAACGTCCGGAGCTAGATTATAAACTGATCGCTCTGACAAGTATCACAAATATCTCTTCTAGCTTCGTCATTGATGGACAGGGTTACACCATCAACATCGGTGGACTGTACAATATTTATAATGCCCTAGCAGCAGTCAGCATCGCAGAATTTTTAGGGGTGGAACCCGAGAAGATTAAGGCTGGTTTTGAGAAAAGTAAAGCGGTCTTCGGACGTCAAGAAACTTTCAAAATTGGTAACAAAGACTGTACTTTGGTCCTCATCAAAAATCCAGTGGGTGCTACCCAAGCCATCGAAATGATGAAATTAGCTCCCTACTCCTTCAGTTTAGCCGTATTACTCAATGCAAACTATGCTGATGGCATTGATACCAGCTGGATTTGGGATGCAGACTTTGAGCAGATCAATCACATGGACATTACACAAATCATCGCAGGCGGTGTTCGGGCTTCTGAAATTGCTCGTCGTCTCCGTGTCACAGGCTACGATGAAAATCGAATCAATGAAAAGTCTAGTCTGGAAGATGTGATTACTGCCATTGAAAACCAAGACAATCCGCATGTCTATATCCTGGCCACTTATACCGCTATGCTGGAATTCCGTGAGCTCATGGCCAATCGTAAAGCTATCAGAAAGGAGATGCGCTAATGGTTTATACTTCGCTGAAAAGTCCAGAAAAAGAAACTGCCTACCAGATCAACATCGCCCATCTCTATGGCGATTTAATGAATACATACGGCGACAATGGCAATATTCTTATGCTGAAATACGTAGCGGAAAAATTGGGGTGCCAAGTCCAAGTCGACATTGTTTCCATGGCAGACCCCTTCGATAAAGATTTCTATGATATGGCCTTTTTTGGTGGTGGACAGGATTTTGAACAATCCATTCTAGCCAAAGATCTTCCAAATAAGAAAGAAAACCTCGCTGACTTTATCGAAAATAATGGCGTCGTTCTTGCCATCTGTGGTGGTTTCCAGCTTTTAGGGCAATATTACATCGAAGCTGGTGGTCGCAAGATTGATGGTCTTGGGATATTGGGCCACTACACCCTCAATCAAACCAACAATCGCTTTATTGGCGACATCAAAATCCACAATGAAGAATTTGACGAAACCTATTATGGTTTTGAAAATCACCAAGGACGAACCTTCCTAGCAGCGGATCAAAAACCGCTAGGAAAGGTGATTTATGGAAATGGCAACAATAAGGAAGATGGCGGGGAAGGCATGCATTACAAGAATTTCTTTGCTAGCTATTTCCACGGTCCGATTCTTTCTCGTAATCCACGCTTGGCCTATCGCCTTGTCTCCACTGCTCTTCACAATAAGTATGGTTCGGATATCCTTTTACCAAGCTATGAGGACATCCTTAGTAAAGAAGTTGCTGAAGAATACGGCGACGTCAAATCAAAAGCAGAATTTCAATAAACAGTAAAATCCCATTCTAACGAATGGGATTTTTATGATCTTATTTACGTCTTGGAAGGATATCTTGTAAACTCTGGACATTTTCCTTAAATCGTGCATGATTTGCTTCTTTTTTGAGCTCTGCCATTTTTGGCAAACGATTGATAATCAATTTACGAATCGTTTCATTGACATAAAAGAGCTTGATGACCGCCCCTTTCTTAGGTGCAGGACCGATTAACTGATTGCTAGGATGAGTATAAAGTACCTCGTTGAGCTGAACAGTGGCATATTTTTTCTGCGGTTTGACCAATAGCGGAGCGGGATAGTAGCCTGCTTTTTCCAACATTTACTTGGCTTCATCCACTGACAATCCCACCACATCCGGCAAAACAAAATTCTCTCGGCTTTTTTCAATGAACATTTCATCCACATAGTAAAGTTTAACCAGACTACCAGATGGCACCTTACCTGACTTGGGCTGCATAGCTACCACTTCTCTTACCTCTGCATGAGCGTAACGCTTATTAGCTTTTGCCAAAAGAGGAATAACTAATAACTGTTAAGCCGATACTTTCAAGTGCTCCTTTGCCACATCCACGTCTACATCTAATAAATTAGGAATGGCAATCAAACTTTTTTTGTATTCATGACTGCGGTCTAAATTTTTCTCTACAATAGGCGCTGCTTTGTCAGTAATTTTGCCAATAATGGCGACTGTATCTGGAATAATTCCAAAAACAGTGTTAAAAAGCCCAGCGGCTTTACCGAGTTTTCCAGTTGCCGTTTTCGTTATTTTCTTTCGAATTTGATTCATATGCTTCCCCTCTTATTTTAACTATCTGATACTTAAAATATGCTAACAAAATACTATTTTTCCATTGTAATCATTATTTCATTAACATATTCCGTCAAGACTACGAGAGTTTTGAAAAAACTCCTCTCTCTATAAGGTTTCGTCAATCTAAAATCTGTTTGGTCTATAGACTGTGTCTGTCTTATTCCATGTTAGGTCTACTAATTGATTATATCGTTTTCAGGAGTGGGATGCAAAAAAGAGCTACGAGAGCTCTTTTTATAATAACATTAAGTGAATTTCCACTCCATCTGGATCCGTCACAATTGTGTAGCTGTCTAACACTTGGACCTCTACTCCCATTGTTTTTGCCTTGGAAATGGCGGAGCTGAGTGCAGCTTCCTTGTGGAATTGGACTTGGAAATAGGCTAGACCGTGCATACCAGAGCTGCGTTTGGATTGATGAGGACCAGACCATTCATTGACCGCGATATGGTGATGGTAATCTCCGGAAGCCAGCCAAGATGCGGTCGGAACTGCAAATTTTTCATCCACGCTAAAGACCGTCGCATAAAACTGACTGCTGGCTTTGCTATTAGCCACTGATAACCATACGGCTACCTTCTGGCATTTTATAAGGTGGTGTCAAACCACTTCCGGCATCAAAAACAGCCTGCGCATCCATGGGATCAGTAATCCCGATGATACGACCATCTTCACGAATGTCCCAATCTGACTCAGGCAAATCGCGATAAATTTCGATGCCGTTTCCTTCTGTATCCTCAAGGTAAATAGCTCCGCTGTAGCCATGGTCCGAAGCACCAACCAATGGCACCTGATTGGTCAAAAAATGCCGGAAAATATCTCCCAAAGCTTGACGACTGGGAAGGACGATGGCTAAAGGGTAGACACTCTTTCTCCCACGCCCAAGTCAACTTGACCCGCTTCTTCTTTTATAAGCGATAAGCCCAAAACCTGCTGATAAAAAAGCGACTGTAATTCCAAATTGGACACATTTAGAGCAACCAATCCCAATTCAAATTCTGATGAATACATAAAAACCTCACTAACGTTTGTTAGGCCACTATATCACTAATTAGTGTATAGGTCTAGAGATTTGACTTCTCAAAACCTTTCAGACAATTATAAAGCATGCCCAAAATTGCCAAGACCATTACTCCCAGACCTAACCCAGTAAAGGTCAAGAGATGAATAGCATTTGGAAAATGCGAGATAAACCATGTTCCTAGAGGCATGAGGGCGATGGCTATTGTAAAGACAACTGAAAACACACGTCCCATCAATTCATTGGGCACTCGCATCTGGATTTGACTGAGAAAATGGATATTAAAAATGGTCATGAAAAATTCGGTCCCCAAATTTCCTACGTAGAAAATCCAAGCAAAATTTGGCAGAAAGAATGCCCATCCGATGATAGCAACTCCAAGTCCACTTAAGAGTAAATTGAATAAGAGATGATAAATACTAGATTTAACACGGCTGGAAATAGCTGCTGCACTAATAGACCCGACCGCCCCCAGAGTGAGCATGGTAGCGTAGGCACTTTCATTTTCAAAAAGTTGATTGGAAAATGGTAGCAAATAAGCAAATGCAGCAAAGAGAAAATTGACCAGCGCAGCCATTACCAAAAGAAAGAGAACTGACTTCTACCGCCACACAAATTGCAAGCCTTCCAGCATGTCCAAGAGAAGAGATGGGACGGTCAGTCCTTCTTTTCCATTGGTCTGATAAGGGATCTCTGTGGGCTTAATGGCGTAAATAAGGAGAAAAATGTCAATCCATCAAGGACAAGCGTCACGCGCAGGCTAGTGAAATGCACTACGATGAAGGAGAAAATAGGTGAGGAAACACCGATGACTTGAAGCACCATCTCCAGATGAGAATTATAGGTGATGATGTCCTCTTTAGCCACCAATTTTGTCAGAAAAGATTTATTAGCGATGCGCGAAAAAGAGCTGGAAATGGCTAGAATCATATTGGCAATGACCAACATATAGAGCATCCAGCTGTCCTTACTGATAAGAGCTGCCAGAAAACAAACCAGCGCACAAATGGCATCTGTCCACGGCAAAACTTTACGACGCTTGAATCGATCTACCAAAGCTCCGCTGATAGGATTAAAAAGAATAGATGTCAGTGTATCCGCCATCTGGTAGTAAGCCAAAAACTGCTGTCCCACTGCTCCCATGGAAGCCAACCAGACGCTGTTACCATAGTCATAAAAAATATTGCCGATTTTATTGATAGCGCGGCTAGTTAAGAGTTTTACAAGTGATTTCTTCATCAAAATAACCTCCCAAGATGATAGACCTATTTTAGTCTATTTTCCTGAGAGGGTTTTATTTTTTGCATATCTGTAAATTAGTTGAGTTCAACTAGAAGGTCCAGAAATAAACGATTCACTATTTAAAAAAAGGTCATCACAATCCAAAATTTGACATACACATAAATACTTTTGAGTTCAGGAATAGAGGCTGCTATATTGACCACCATATGAAGCATGACACTATAATATATGTTTTTAGTTTTTCGAAAAATAAGTGCAAATACAAGTCCTATATTAAAGTAAATAAGGAAATCAAGTAAACTTAGATGACTGATTATTAAATGCGATAAAGAAAATATAATAGCTGACAAAAGCACATCTAAATAGAGAGGAGAATTTTTGAAAAATTGAGTCATGATAAGTCCACGATAGAGCAACTCTTCAAAAATTGGACCAAATATGCAAATCTCAGCCATGACTAAAGGAAACATCCAATTGCCATACTCATGGATGGAGTACAGATAATAAGCTAGGCTAGTCTCATTGTTCACTTTGACCACTTCTTCTGAAGTTTCCTGTGGAATCTGTTGTACAATAAATGGGAGAATGCAGTCTAAAAAATAAAAACTTACTATACATATTAAAATGTGACTAAGTTTTAGTTTGGGAAAATGAAGAATAGAATCTTCTTCCCAACGTCTCAACAGTTTAATGATGACAAGGCTGAGTACGCAATCCATCACAAACTGAAGCATCATCAGTTGTCCCATTGTAACATCGACTGGCAAGAGTTGAGGTATTTCTAAAAAATACCGTAAGCTATATATCATCAGCACCAACGTAATCCACTTTTTTTGCATTTCATCCCCTCTCCTCTATCTACAGTCAATAGTAGTCTATTACGGTCTAGCTCTTAAATCAACTTTGGGCACAAGAATTCCTCTAAATTTACCATCGCCATCAATATCAACTGGCTTTTCATCTGGTAAAAAAACTGCGTATCCACCATTTATTGATTCTAGGATCTTTTTTTCAATTGTAATCTGTTTCAGTAATGATTTATTATTCATAATAACTACCTTCAAAATAATATATAAATTTTGTCATGTTGCAATCTTGACGAATTCACTATACCATTTTTTCATAAAAATTTTTATCCAAATCCTGAACAGTCATTAAAACGTCCTAAATGGTAATTTTAGGCTGTTTATGATGGTACGTTGATGCCTAAAGATTGGGAAACATAAAAAGCACCGAAATCCCTTTGATCGTTCCAGTACTTTTGTTTTCTATCTGTTTCTAACATATTCCCCAAAATGCTTGCGATAGGTAGTCGCATGGTAAGAACTCCCCATCCACTCAAAGGCTTGGATGGCACGCTCCATGTCCGCTCTGCCATTTTCCTGACCGAGAGCATAGAGAAGGAATCCCTTGACATAGAGGTAAATCAAGCGATGGTAAGCCTTTCGTTCGTTGACAATCATGGGTTGCAGTTTTTGATCATACCGCCGGGCCTCGGACAATGCTCCGCGTTCTACCAAGGTCTGAATGACATTTAATAGGGTCACTTCGACTAAGTTTTTGTAGGTAGCGATTTCTTGGTAGAGAAAATCCCTGTCAAGCACCTCATCTATCAACCGGCACATGTAGTCCGTATCGTAGAAACGATAGAGATTGCCAATCAAAATGAGCTCGTCAATATGCCATTCTTCCGTGCAAAAAAGATGATCAGATACCACATCCAACTCTTCTGGTACATGTTTTCTTGAGGATTGAGCTCACAAATCATCCCACGAAAAAGAATACTGTTGAGAAGTGCAAGTTCATTCTTAGGATTGGCTTGATACTTTTCTAGATCCGCCTGGCGCAATTATTCCAAGCCTGCTACATCAGACTGATAATGTCGTTTTGCCATCTGTGACATGAGGGAAATCTGATCAATTCGCTTATAATCATGTACGCGATCCATGAATTCATCCGCTGTTAGATGCATCTTATCCAAAGCATGGAAAAATTTGCTGATGGACAAATCTGATTCCCCCCGCTCAAAGCGCGATAGCTGGGCTATTGAAACCTCCTCATCTGCCAACTGAGATAGGGTCAAATTTCGATTGATTCGTAATTCTTTGAAAACTTCACCGTAGTTGGGCATGGGAATCCTTTCTGCATGGTTATTATAATTTCCGAATATCAAGCACCTACTCATCAACCTGCATACTCAATTCTTCCCATTCTTCAATGAGGGCTTCTTGTTCTTCTTGAAAGGCGTCGATTTGGCGCTGATGGTCCATGAGGGTGGCTGCGTCGTTGGTTGACAGCATGGCTTCATTTAGCTGAGCTTCTTCGGCTTCTATGACTTCCAGACGTGCTTCGATTTCAGCGATGCGGCGAGTGATTTTGCGGATTTCTTTTTGGTTGGCTTTTTGGGCTTCATAATGGCTGGCGCTAGTTACTGGTACCTCTACTGCTACCTGACCATCTTGCTCTTGAGCGGCTGCCATGGCTTCCAGCTCTGCTTTTTTCTCCACATAATAAGCATAATCACCTAGGTAAAGTGTGGAGCCATTTTCTGAGATCTCCAGCACTTTTATGGCGACACGATTGATGAAATAACGGTCATGACTGACAAAGAGGAGCGTGCCATCAAATTCAATCAGGGCGTTTTCCAGCACTTCCTTGCTATCGATATCCAAGTGGTTGGTCGGCTCATCCAAAATCAGGAAATTATTATTTTCCATGGATAATTTTGCCAGAAGAGAAAAGCTCCGAGGCGATTACGAATTTCCACTTCCGGTGTCGTCGAAAAGTCATTCCAGAGCTCGTCTAAAACGGTATTATTAGGCATCAAAGCGGTCTGCGTCTGATCGTAATAGCCCACTTCTACATTGGCACCGTAGGTTGAAGTCCCCTTGATAAATGGCAGAGCACCAATGACGGACTTGATAAAGGTGGTTTTCCCGATTCCATTTGGTCCGACAATGGCGATGGCATCCATCTTTTTGACATCAAGGTCAATGGGCGCAGCTAAGACCTGACCGTCGTAACCGATAGCCGCATCCGTCACTGTCAGAACGACATTTCCTGATACTTTTTCAGCATGGAAGGTCATATGGGCAGATTTTTGACCGGCAGTTGACTTATCTAAGCGCTCCATTTTCTCCAGTTGTTTACGGCGTGATTGAGCTCGTTTGGTCGTGGAGGCACGGACGATATTTTTCTGAATGAAATCTTCTAGCTTAGCAATCTCCTTGGCTTGCTTTTCATAATTCTTGGCTTCTGTCACTAATTTCTCCGCTTTTAAGTCCATAAATTTGGAATAATTTCCGACGTAGCGATCCAGACTATGTGGATTGAGGTCCAGCGTGATGGTCGCTACTTTATCAAGGAAATAGCGGTCGTGGCTGACAATGATGAGAGCTCCTTGGTAGTTGACCAAGTAATTTTCCAGCCAGGCGATGGTGTCAATATCCAAATGATTGGTTGGCTCATCCAATACCAAGAGTTCTGGTTTTTCCAGAAGCATTTTTGCCAGTGCTAAACGCGTATTTTGACCGCCAGAAAGTTCGGAGATTTTCATCTCCCACATGGACTGATCAAATTTGAAACCATTCAAAATAGCTCGAATGTCTGACTCGTAGGTAAATCCGCCTCTCTGTCTAAATTCTTCTGACAAGCGGTCGTAGTCCTGCATCAGTTTATCCAAGTCACTACCTGTCAGCTCCGCCATTTTCAGCTCCATAGAACGAAGTTTCTGCTCATCCTGACGAAGATCATCAAAGACATGGAGCATCTCATCATAGATAGTGTTTTCCGACTCAAAACGACTGTCCTGCGCTAGGTAAGAGAAACTGAGATCACGCTTGGTGTTGATATCACCTGAAGTAGGTGCTTCTTCTCCCACCAAAATCTTCAGAAGAGTCGACTTTCCAGCACCATTTCGTCCAACCAGAGCAATGCGGTCACGCTCATCTACTTGAATGTTAATATTATCGAAAAGAACGTCGCCTGAAAAGGAACGCTCAATCTTATTTCCACTTAAAATAATCATAGGTCTATTATAGCAAAAACTGTCCCTACTTTCCCATTTTCATAAAAGAAAACACTTGAAAAACCAAGTGTCTTCTGCTTAAGATAATCTTTCTTCTTTTACATAATCAATTGGCAGCATTTCTAAGAAAAGTTCGATCTGTTTTTCCCAATAATACCAGTCGTGCGTGCCGTGGTTTGTTCTATAGTCAACCTCTATTCCAATTGTTTTAAAATCTGCGATAGCAGTTTCATTAGCTGGAAAAAGGAAATCTCCTTGACCACACCAAGCGTAAAATTTGGTCTTTCCATCCGCTTTTTTGGCGGCATTGAGCAAATGATTATCACTAGCTAAAAACTCCTCGTCTTCTCCAAAAACGCCCTTCCAATAAGCTTTTTCCTGCGGCGTATCGCCTCTAAGGTTCATGTCAAATTGCAGAGTTCCAGAAAAGGAACCTGCCATAGCATATTGATTGGTCAGAAAGGCTAATTTGAAGGCACCGTAACCACCCATAGACAAACCTGCAATAAAGGTCTTTTCACGCTTGTCCGTCATATTTGGAAAGAATCGACGCATCACTTGCGGCAATTCTGTTGCAATGGCATCGTAATAATTGACTCCATACTTGGTATTGGTATACCAACCATTTTCTGTGTTAGGCATCACAACAATAAGATTGGTATAGCGCACCAAACGCGTGAGATGGGTTCGACCTGTCCAAGAGTGCTGGTTCCCACTCATACCATGTAAAAGATAGAGCACGGGAATAGCGGTCGATGTTGCTTCATCTTTGGTCACTTCGCTGGCATCTGGATAGAGAACTTCTACCTGACGGAATTGTCCCAAACTTTCTGAATAATACTCAATTTGTATAAAAGCCATAGGTTTCTCCTTTCGAAAAAACAGCCCCGAAGGCTGTTTGATGTAACATCTTACCGAACTTCCATAATTACTGGCAAAATAGATGGACGACGCTTTGTCTGATCGTATAAGAACTTGGATAAATCATCGCGCACCGCTCCCTTCAATTCACCCCAATCAAAGGTATCTTTTGTGAAGTAATTTTCCACCGATGTATTGACCAAATCAGATGCCTCACGCAAAATATCCTTACTTTTCTTAACATAGACAAATCCACGCGTATGGACCTTGGCCTTGGAAATAATTTTCTTTTCTTTCCGGTTAACTGTGATTGCCACGATGAAAATCCCGTCTTCTGATAAAATCTTGCGGTCACGAAGAACGATATTCCCCACATCACCCATGGCATTTCCATCAATCATGACGTCACCAGCTGGAACAGCCCCATTATGGACAAAGTCACCTTCTTCATAGTGCATGACATCACCACGCTTAACGATGAAAATATTTTCTGGCAAGTGACCAATTTCTAGTGCAGCTGTTGCATGCGCATCCAACTGACGGTATTCACCTTGAACTGGGAAGAGAAATTTTGGACGAAGAATATTGAGCATAAGCTGCAAATCACGCGCATTCCCATGACCAGATACCCGCAAGTTTTTAGTGATAGATTTAACCACACCACCCGCTTGGTAGATCATATTCTCAACTTTAGCTACAACAGCTTCCTTGGAAATACTTGGCGTTGTAACGATGAAAACTAGGTCTCCATCCTTGATTTCCACATAACGATGGCGACCAACAGACATCTTACGAAGTCCCTCTAGTGGCTCACCCATGCGACCTGTCTCCAAAATAATGAGTTCGCTGTCGTCAAACTTATTCATTTCTTTTGGTTTAATCAATAATTTCTCGCTAACCAAGTGCAATTTTTTGAGAGAAATAGCTGTGCGGAAATCTGTTGAATACGGGCAATGTTACTTGCCACCGCAGCCACAATGACACGACCATCCCAATCTGCAATGGTATCAAAAATTTCTTCAGCTTCTTCATGCATGCTAGCTACTTGAACATTACTATCCGCATTGGATGAATCAGACAAGAGCGCCAAGACACCTTCACGGCCGATTTCTGCTAAACGAGCAAAATCAGTCCTGTAAAATAGATTGGCAGCCTGGTCAAACTTGAAATCACCTGTATAGACAATATTTCCTTCATCCGTTTTGACAACAATTCCTAGACTTTCTGGAATAGAGTGTGTTGTCTTGAAAAAAGAAATGACTGGTCCACCAAAATCAATTTCTGCCTTAGAATTGATAACATGGAAATCATTAAATTTCTTAGTGGCAGCGTAGTTTTTGACGACTAGCTTAGCCAATTCGATTGTCAAATGAGATCCAAAAACTGGCACTTTGACTTTTTCTAGCAAGTAAGGAAGAGCACCAATGGCATCCGCATGTCCGTGCGTCAAGAAGATACCCGCAACACGATCCTTGTTTTCTTCCAAATAGTCAAAGTTAGGAACAATAACGTCCACACCCAACTGTTCATTTTCAGGGTATTTAAGCCCTGCATCTAGCACAAAAATGTGCTCATCTACTTCGGCGATGTAGAGATTTTTACCGTTCTCCCGCACACCACCCAAAGCAATAATTTTAATATCGCTCATAGCAATCCTTCTAAATATATGATGTATGATTTTCTTACCAACGGTCCTTGCTCCAAGTTTTGATAAATCTGAACAGCCTGCGCTATGTCAATTTTACCCATGGTCAACAAGTCGAATGACGGCTGCGAGCTTTCTCGCTATCTCTCTCATTATACTATCTTTCCCGAAAATTTTCAAAAAACTCCACTGATTTCAGCAGAGTTTTTCGTATTTAAAGACTGATGATGTGAGCCTCGTAGCCCAAATCTTTGACAAATTCTAATACATCGCATGTTTTCACAAAAATAGTTTCACTGTTGATATTGGGATGGAAGGTTAAAATAGCTTGGTCCATAATCTCTTTATCAAAATACACTTGAATATCCTTTTCAGGATTATTGAGCAAACCGAAAATTGACACTGTTCCAGCGGGTAAAGACATCTTCTCCATCAAGCTATCTGCCGATGCCATGCGAATGCGGTTAGCCCCTGAAATTTCTCGGAAAGCTTCCATATCCAACTGCTTTTGGTCATCCATAATTAACAAATAATAAGCAGTTTTCTTCTTGTTGGTTAAGAACATAGACTTGGTGCGTACACCTTCCAGTCCTTCAATATAAGAATCGGCCTCTTCTGTTGTCAATGCAGGTGGATGCTCCACAATCTCATAGAAAATTCCCATTTTATCCAAACAATCACGAACAGCTTGGCTCATATTTATTCACACTCCTTATTCTGTATTATTATACAATAGAAAACGTTTTCTTTCAAGAAAAAGCTGAATGGCTTCAGCTTCGATTCCTTATTTAAAAAATTGGTAATAATCTTCCAAACTCATAGCCTGCTTAACATCATGAGCGACATCTTGGACAATTTTTCCATCCTTCATGACAATCAAACGATTCCCATGTTTGAGCGCGTCTTCCATATGATGAGTGATCATCAGAGCGGTTAATTGATTTGTCGCAATCAATTCATCTGTCAAACTCATAAGGGATACGCTAGTCTTAGGATCAAGCGCTGCAGTATGCTCATCAAGAAGCAAAAGTTCCGGTCGTTTGATCGTTGACATAAGGAGACTGAGAGCTTGACGCTGTCCACCTGACAAAAGACCTGTAGGTGTTTCCACATGTTTTTCTAAACCATTTCCCACACGCGCCAAGAGTTTTCGAAAATCCTCTATGTGAGCTGCCAAATCTCTTGGTGCCATACCACGAAATTCTCCACGATGAATGGCAATCAATAGATTCTCCGCAACAGTCATCCGCGGTGCTGTTCCCATTTTGGGATCTTGGAAGACTCGAGATAAGTATTTAGCCCGTTTTTCAGCTGGCCAGTTGGTTACATTTTCTCCAAGAATATGGACTGAACCACTAGTTAGAAAAAGTGTCCCTGCGATGATATTGAAAAGAGTGGATTTACCCGCACCATTCCCCCCTAAAATAGTAATGAAATCATGCTCATAAATGGTTAGATTAACATTGTCCAAAATGACCTTATCTTCATCAAAACCATTGTTAACGACTTTTGTAGCATTTTTTAATTCAACAATTGCTTTCATCGTGTCAGCTTCACTCCTTTCAAAACTTTTTCTTTGAACTCAGGAATCATAAGGCAAGCTGCCAAAATAATGGCTGAGAAGATACGAAGATAGCTGGTATTGACGCCCATGAGAATAACTGCCAAAATCAGGAATTGATAGAGGATAGCTCCAACTGCAATAGCTATGAGACGCTCTAGCATAGTCGGATTTCCAAAGAGGACTTCGCCGATCACAAGACTAATCCGTCCTGCTGAGCGATCAATGCCCCAGCAAGTGCGATAATTCCATTTGACACCACCAGACCCATCAGTTCCATTTTGCTAGTATGGACACCAAAGCTACGCGCCATATCAGGATTGTCACCTGTTGCGATGTAAGCCTGTCCCAAACGAGTATGGAGGAAGAAATACATAAGACCGATGACGAGAACCACACTAATGAAGCCCAGTAGCAAGCTATTGATGGAATCAGAAAATGGCAACAAATCTTGAATCACTGAGCGATGGAGAAGACCCAAATTAGCCCGCCCCATAATCATGAGCATAATAGAATGGCAAGATGTCATCACCAAAATTCCTGCCAAAATGGTTGGAATCTTTCCTTTCGTATAAAGAAGTCCGGTTACCAAACCTGCAAGACAACCCGCTATCATCGCCACAAGTGTTGCTAAAATAGGATGGACACCATTTGTTAACAAAGTGACCGCAACGGCCCCACCTAATGGAAAAGAGCCCTCTGTCGTCATATCTGGAAATTTCAAAATCCGAAAGGTCATAAAGATTCCCAGACTCAAAACAGTCCAGAGTAGACCTTGAGAAATAGTTGATACAATCATCTTGTCTCCTTTTTGTTTCTTTATTCTACGACACGACTAGCCTTTTTCAATACGGCTTCTGGCAAAGTAATCCCTAGTTCTTCTGCCACTTTTTGGTTAACCACAATAGTCCCTTCATTGAAAATTTGGACTGGCGTATTCGCTGGTTTATCACCGTCTAAGACTTTAGCCGCCATTTTTCCAGTTGCCACACCAAGGTCAAATTGGCTAAGCGTCACTGAAGCAATCCCTCCACCTTCAACCATATCCTCTACACTGGTAAAGATTGGAGTTTTTGTTTTATTAGCTCCTGATACTACAGTTGAAAATGCGGACGCAATCGTGTTATCAATCGGTGTAAAGATGACATCTACTTTTGAAGTCATGACTTCAACTGTCGCCGCAATTTCATTGGTCGATGGCACTGCGAATTCTTCAACGACATAGCCAGCTTTTTCAGCCGCAGCTACAAATTCTTCTACTTGAATTTTTGAATTATCTTCATTTGACGAATACAAAACTCCGATTGTTTTGGCTTCTGGCGTGATTTCCTTCATCAATTTCACCTCATCTACGACCGGCGTTTGATCAGAAACCCCTGTGATATTGCCGTCAGGATGTTTTAAATCTGTGACCAAATTAGCTCCGATCGGATCGGTCACCGCTCCCATGATAATGGGAAAGTCAGTGGTCGCATTTGCCAGCCCTTGCGCTGCTGGCGTCGCAATTCCAATCAATAGCTCGTTGCCATTATTGACCAATTGATGACTCATCGTTTGCACTTGCGATTGATCTCCCTCAGCATTCATGAAATCAATTTCCAAATTGGTTTGTTCCTCGTAACCACCTTCTTTGAGACCTTCTTTAATACCATTGTAAATCTCATCTAAAGAGGCATGCGTGACAAATTGCAAGACACCTACTTTGACTGTTTTTTTCTCGTTTGTTTGTTCCATTTCATTCTCATTTGACGGTGCTAAGAAAATCTCAAGTCCCAATGCTATTAACATGGCTATTATAATTCCTATTAATTTTTTATTTTTCATATATTTCTTCTTTCATTTAAAATGTCCTCATTCACTAATCACTCTTTGCAAACTGCGCCATCGTTTCATAATTAAGATACCAAGTCCGATTAGCAAATGACTGAAAAATAGGAGACCGTCTGAAATCCTGATTTCAGTAACGGGCTATGATTTTCCGAATTTGCCGGACGGATTCAATTCCTTTCTCCACAAATAGTAAAAGCCCTCGCATAGATTAACTATGCGAGGGCGTCAATGACACGGTGCCACCTCACTTAGAAGGAATTGTCTAGAATTAGCCCTTCTATCTCATCTCCTCTAACAAGGAGTTGCACTGTAAGGTGTGCCTACCGAATGATCATTGTTTTTCATTCATTATATCCCATCAGCCCATTTCAACAAACTTCGCTACTGACTCGCAATATCCGTCAGCTCCCTGAAAACTTTGTTTGTTTACTTTTCTGATTAAGGAAAAGTATAACTTATGAGTAAAATTTTGTCAACACCTTTTTGGTATTTCTCCTATAAAATGTTATAATGGAGCAGCCTAGAAGAAAAAATACTTGTAAGAATGAGGTAACCATAGTGTCTTTTGACGGATTTTTTTTACATCATATGACAGCAGAATTGCGCGACCAGCTAATTGGCGGTCGTATTCAAAAAATCAATCAACCCTTTGATCAGGAACTGGTCTTGGGTATCCGCAGCAATCGTAAAAATAAAAAATTACTGCTTTCTGCTCACTCTGTCTTTGGACGTGTCCAGTTGACCGAGACGGAATTTGCAAATCCTAAGGTTCCCAATACCTTTACCATGATTCTTCGGAAATATTTACAAGGTGCGGTCATTGAAGATATCCAGCAACTGGAAAATGACCGAATTTTAGAATTTTCAGTGTCCAATAAGGATGAAATTGGTGACCATGTTCAGGCGACGCTGGTCGTCGAAATCATGGGGAAACATAGTAATATCATCCTGATAGACAAGAGTAAGCATCGCATTATCGAAGCCATTAAGCATGTCGGCTTTTCACAGAATTCCTATCGAACCATTTTGCCTGATTCCACCTATATTCATCCGCCGCAAACTGACTCTCTCAACCCTTTCACGGTTGGTGACGAAAAATTATTTGAGATTCTATCCACTCAGGATCTGACACCAAAAAATCTTCAAAAACTCTTTCAAGGATTAGGACGAGATACAGCAATTGTCTTATCTAACTTATTGACAAATGATAAGCTAAAAAATTTCCGCCACTTCTTCGACCAAGATAGCCAAGCTTCCCTCACCGATACTTCCTATAGCGCTGTGCCATTTCCCCAAAGCCATGGGAACTTCGACACACTATCTTTGCTCTTGGATTACTACTATCAGGACAAAGCAGAGCGGGACCGCGTCGCTCAACAAGCAAATGAACTAATCAAACGAGCAGCGAGCGAGCTTGATAAAAATCGCAAAAAACTCATCAAGCAAGAAGATGAGCTCCTAGCGACCGATCATGCCGAAGAGTTCCGCCAAAAAGGCGAGTTGCTGACTACCTATCTTCACCAAGTGCCAAATGATAAACCTAGCGTAACCTTGGACAATTACTATACCGGTCAACCGATCAATATCGAGCTAGATGTTGCCCTGACACCAAACCAAAATGCCCAACGCTATTTCAAAAAATACCAGAAGTTAAAAGAAGCGGTCAAACATTTGACCAACTTAATTGAGGAAACAAAGGATACCATTACTTATCTTGAAAGTGTAGAAACCATGCTGGGTCAAGCTAGCCTGTCAGAAATCGACGATATCAGACAAGAGTTAGTTGAGACGGGCTACCTCAAGGCACGCCATCGTGAAAAACAAGCCAAACGGAAGAAACCTGAACGTTACCTAGCAAGTGATGGAAAAACCATTATTCTAGTTGGAAAAAACAATCTCCAAAATGATGAATTGTCCTTTAAAATAGCCAAAAAAGGAGAATTGTGGTTCCATGCTAAGGATATCCCAAGTAGCCATGTCATCATCACAGATAATCTGGACCCAACCGACGAAGTCAAGACAGACGCCGCTGAATTGGCTGCCTATTTTTCAAAAGCTCGCCACTCCAATCTGGTTCAGGTCGATATGATTGAAGCCAAAAAGCTACACAAACCTAGTGGTGGTAAACTCGGTTTTGTGACCTACCGAGGCCAAAAGACCTTACGTGTCACTCCAGAAGAATCAAAAATCAAATCCATGAAACTATAATCATTCTTGAGCGCGGGACAAAAGCTGGTCATTTCGTAGAAATTCTTTTTTTCAATACTTTTTCATTTTCGGGTACTGACCTAAAATAGTCTACTAGACTGTTTTACTCCCGCCTCCGCACAGCTGAGTCATTAAAATGAAAGCAAAATAGAAAGCTGGGACTTTTGTCCTAGCTTTTTTACATTCCAAAGAGTATTGAGCAGTCAAAAAGGGACGTGGCGTCCCTTTATTTTTACAGAATCAATTCATCACTTGTCAACACTTGTCCGCTATTTTTGTGGAAGAGTTCCATTAAATCTTGCACAGTTAAATTAGCTTTTTCTTCACCTTTGACATCCACGACAATCTGACCTTGATGCAGCATGACCAAACGATTTCCGTATTGGATGGCATTTTCCATATTATGGGTAATCATGAGACTAGTCAATTGATGTGTCTCGACAATCTTCTTGGTCAATCCCATGACCATATCACTAGTTTTAGGATCCAAAGCGGCTGTATGCTCATCCAAAAGAAGAACTTTTGGTTTGACCAAAGAAGCCATAAGAAGCGTCAATGCTTGTCGCTGACCACCAGAGAGAAACTGGGTATCGACCTTTAGACGATTTTCCAAGCCAAGACCTAATTCTTTGAGCGCTTCCACAAAATAGCGCGTTCTGGCTCTTTCACACCCCAACTCAGATTACGTTTTTGCCCACGATGATAAGCAATGGCCATATTTTCTTCAATGGTCAACCGTGAAGCAGTCCCCATTTTTGGATCTTGGAAAACCCGGCTGATATCCTTAGAACGTTTGACAGCGGAGAGGTTCTTAATCGGTTTTCCCTCCAAAAGAATATCTCCTTGATCCACTGAAAGCGTTCCTGCCCATGATTTTCATTGATTGTACCAGCTTCAAAGGTCTTGTGAATTCCTTGAATAGATAAAATTGTTGCCATACTTCCTCCTACTTCCAATTCAACTGACGGATTTTCAATTTTTTCTGCATTTCTGGAATAAATAGTACAGCTGCTAAGAGAATCGCGGAGAATAATTTCACCAAATCCGCATCCATACCAGGAATTTCCAAGATTGCTAGGATAATCAAACGATACAAAATAGAGCCAAAGACTACAGATGCCAATCGCCAGCCAATCGTCAAATTACGAATGACGACTTCTGCAATAATGACAGATGCTAAACCAATAACAATCGTACCAGTCCCCGAATTGACATCTGCGTAGCCATTATTTTGTGTTAAAAGAGCACCGCTAAGTGCAATGAGACCATTGGATAACATATAGCCGTAAATTTTCATACGATCCACTTGGATACCATTAGCTTCACTCATAGGAATATTGTCACCTGTTGATCGCAGCGCCAAACCGACTTGCGTTTTTAACAATATGGTCAAGAATAAAACCACAACGACTACCGCAATCGCGCCGATCAACAAAATAGCATTCGTTTTTGATAATCCAGCATCTTGCAAAGCTGTCACCAAGGTTTCTTTTCGCAAGAGAGCAACATTGGCTTTCCCTAATACTTTTAAGTTAATGGAGTAAAGAGCTGTCAAGGTCACAATCCCTGTTAAAAGGGCTGGAATTTTCATCTTGGTATGAAGCAATCCTGATACCAAACCAGCTAACATGCCTCCAATAATAGCCAAAAGTGTTGCCAAAAATGGATTGAGTCCGCTAACGATTGCTATCGCACATATCGCAGCTCCAAGTGGATACGCTCCTTCTGCTGTCAAATCAGCGATGTCTAAAATACGATAGGTCAAATAAACCCCAATCGCCATAATGGACCACAAGAGTCCTTGCGATATACTTGATAATATGATGTCCACAGTCATTTTCCTTTCTGATTAGTTCTTATTTTGAAACAGAGAGTTTTGAAACATTGATTCCTAACTTGTCAGCTATTTCTTGGTTGACATGCAAATCAACTGTTTCTGGATATTCAACTGACAATGCAGCAGGATCTGCTCCCTCAAGTACTTTAACAGCCATTTTAGCAGTCTGGTGACCAAGTGCTTCGTAGTTGGTGCCATAAGTCAAGAGACCACCAGCATCCACCATATCAGTTGCCCCACCAATAACAGGCACCTTGTGCTCGATGGACAATTCACCAATCATGGTCATAGTAGAAGCAACTGTATTATCCGTCGGAACGAAGACTGCATCCACATCCTTCATCAAGCTAGTTGTAGCATCTTGCACATCATTTGTGGAAGTAATACCTTTCAACTCCACTTCGTAACCTGCATTTTTGAGTAGTTTCTCAGCTTGTTCTACCTGAGCTTCTGAATTCCGCTCGCTAGTGGTGTATAAAATACCAACTTTTTTCGCATCTGGAAGTGCCTGTCCCAAGAGTTCAATCTGCTTATCAATCGGCGCTTGGTCACTTGTCCCCGTCAATAGACCATCAGGTTTATCCATAGAATCCACCAATTCTGCTGAAACAGGGTCTGTTACTGCAGTAAAGAGGACGGGAACATCTGTTGATACAGTTGCCAAACTTTGTGCTGCTGGTGTTGCAATCGCTAAAATCACATCATTATCACCCACCAATTGTTCCGAAATAGTTTGCAAGTTGGCTTGATCCCCTTGGGCATTTTGATAATCTACTGTTATATTGTCACCTTCTTTGTACCCATTAGCTTTCAACTCAGCCATAAATCCCTCACGCGCTGCATCCAAGGATTCATGCTCCATATATTGTAAAATACCAACTTTTACTTCTTTTGTACCATTGCTATCAAATTTTTCTGTGCTACTATCGCTGCATGCAACCAAAGCAGACGCTGAAAGTCCCACAAGTGAAATGGCAAGTATTTTTTTATCCAAGTATAGTTCATAAGAATATCTCCAAGTCTATTTATTCAAATTTTTAATTGTTGCAGTATCAATACCAACAGCTTTCGCCATTTCCCCATTGACTGCAATAGCCGCTTTTTCAGGAGTTGCAACCGCTAAGTCCGCAGGATTCGCACCTTTTAAGATTTCCACTGCCAATTTACCAGCTTGAACACCAATAGCATGATAATCCACTCCGTAAGTAAAGAGGACGCCATCAATCACCGCTTCGTCACTTCCCATAGCTGGAACTTTTGCTTCCATAAGAATTTCTCCGATGGTTGTTGCTGTCGAAGCCACCGTATTATCTGTTGGAAAGTAAAGAGCATCAACTTGGTTAGCAAGGGAAGTCATGACCTGTTGCATATCATTGGTAGAGGTGACGGTCTTCACGACCACTTCAATTCCCTTATCTTCCAATGCTTTTTGTGCTTCTTTAGCTTTTTCGATGATTTGACCTCACTTGAATTATAGAAAATTCCAGCTTTCTTGACAGCTGATACGACCTTGACCAACATATCAATCTGACCACTCACATCTGTGGCATCAATAGATCCTGTCATGTTGCCGCCAGGTTTTTCTAGAGAATCCACTAATTCTGCACCTATAGGATCTGTTACTGCTGTAAAGACAGATGGTGTTTCAGTATCCACATTCAGCATAGCTTGTGCTGCTGGTGTTGCAATGGCAAAGTTAAGATCATGCTCTCTTGCTAACTGATCCACCATGGTCTGCAAATTAGCCTGATCTCCCTGAGCATTTTGAAAATCAACTGTCAAATTATTGCCTTCCTTGTAACCGGCATCCTCTAGTGCTTCTAAAAAGCCATCTTTTGACAAATCCAACGCCTCATGTTCAGCATATTGAATTATCCCAACTGATACTTTTTCAGAAGAAACATCCGAAGAATCGGCTCCACATGCCACTAGACCAAAAGTAGATAAAGCAGCAAAAGAAATCAGTGTAAATCGTTTAAAATTCATAAAAGTTCTCCTTTTTGAATAATTAGAAGGAAATTTGGAAGAAAAAAGTATAAAAATAAGGGACTGTTTAGATATAAAAATCTAAACAGTCCCTTATTTCTGTATGCAAAGAAACAGAAGAGTTACCAGCGCCCATTTAGATTTTCTTATCTAATGTGGACACACGTCGAATAACCAAAGCCACATAGATACAAACATAACGTTCAACGTGTTTGCATCCATGACTCGCATGTCTACAAACACTATCTAAAATAGCTGTAGTAATAACGATGACTCGTTGAAAGGCTTCGACTTACTTGTTTCATGTTCCGTTTCTCTCTTCTTATTTTTTATAGGTTAGTAAGATGATAAACCTTTTTTCTCATTTGTCAACAATTTTCTGAATATTTTTTCCTACTTTTTAAATGATACCCGCTTGCAAAGAAAAAAGACTTGTTAAATCAAGTCTTGTAACGGTTTGAAGATAATCTTCTCAATATCTGCAATATAGATAGACAATTGCTGTTGTTTACCAAAATACTCTGTCAGTAACGGATTTTCTTGAATTTTTTGACCTAGGTCCTGCATGTTTTTTTGGAAATCTTCAGAAGGCATTTGTCCTGTCTGCAAAACTTGTTGCAATTCAGTCTGATGAGAAATGTACTGATCCAACAACTCTTTTGCATCTTTGTCTGCCTCAATTTCCTTGCGTGAAGCTTGAACGGCTTCATATTCTGGTAAGTGACGAATGCTACGTTCTAATTCATTAGCAAGATCATAAATATTTTGTGTCATACGAATCCTCTTTTCTATTTCCTAATTTTCACTGTCCAATATTTCCAAAAACTTCTTGATATGACGAAGGGAAATCTGACCTGGTACACTCTCTTCGTCTAAGCTAGCAAAGGTCCAACAAGAACCTGTTAATTTTCCAGACAAGCGGGATAGCATGCCTAATTTCCCCATGGAAATCGTTGCATACATCTGACCCGTATTTAAAGTTTTAAAACCGCGCGTATAGTTCATCACATCCAAAACATCCTGCTCCGTTTGTGGCATGACGGCAATTTTAACAACAGCTGGTGAAAGGCTGGTCAACTCAGACATGATTTCCATGTAATTCTCAGGCGTTTCCTCAAAATTGTGATAAGAAAGTACCAAATTTGGAAATTCTAACATTTGGTCAAAGACATCTTTGTGTGAATAATACTCAAAATCAATAAAATCAGGCTGGTAGAGTGTTGCAACTTCCTTAATTAAGTCAACGTACTCTTGATCGGTCAAATCAATTTGTCCACCTTCATGTATTGTACGCAGTGTAAAAATAACTTCACGTCCAAGCAATTTTTCAAAAACAGCTGGCGCCACTCGTAAAATTTCCTCTTTAGGAAGATAGTCGGCACGCCATTCAATCAAGTCTGCGTCTGCTAGGCGTTCTATATCTAAGGCCTCTACCTCTTCCATACTTCTCGGCATAAATGGAACAACTATTTTCATTTTTCTACCTCTATTGTAAATACCTTGAGGTAATTACTACTTTCATCATTTTTATTGAAAACAAAATCGCTCGGCAATCCGTACTCTGTCAGATAACGGTAATTCTTTTGTCCCATTCCCTTTTCGACTTGCTGCTTAAACTTCGCTCGATTGACATTAGATGCATTGGTTGAAGCAATAATAATCCCATTCGGATTTAAAATATCCACTGCTTCAGTTATCAAGCGATGGTAATCTTTTGCTACCGAAAAAGTTGCTTTCTTATTACGGGCAAAGCTGGGCGGGTCTAAGACAATCACATCATAGGTTAATCCATGACGTTTGGCATATTTATAATAATCAAACACATCCATGACCACAAATTTATGGTTCTCTATCGGTAAGCCATTTGCCTCAAAATGTACTTGTGAGAGCTCGCGACTGCGCTTAGCTAAATCAACAGATGTCGTCTCTGGAGCTCCCCCCATTGCCGCTGCAACAGAAAATGCTGCTGTATAGGAAAACATATTGAGCAAGCTTTTGCCAGCTGCCAGACCATCCATCAAACTACCACGCACTTCATGCTGGTCCAAGAAAATTCCTGTCATCAAGCCATCATTGAGAAAGACTTGATAAGAAATACCATTTTCTTGAATCAGAAAAGTCTCTGGAGCTTCTTGACCATAAAGATGAGCACTTTCATAGTCTAATCCCTTAAATCGAATCTTTTCATTAGCACCCATAATCTGAGGATAAACAGCCTTAAAAGCAGCCACAATCATATCTTTCAAGGAATAAATAAAAGAATTGTACCATGAAAAGAGAGCATATTCATTGTAAAGATCAATGGTCAATCCACCAAAGCCATCACCGTCTTGATTGAAGACTCGGTAAGCAGTCGTCAGGTCTGAATTAGCAAAGGAATGGCGTTTTTGAAGAGCTTTTTCAAATAAAGCTTCAAAAAAAGTTTGATTAATTTTTTGAGGACGATCGCTAATCAGCCAGCCAATCCCTTTATTTTGTTGTGACAAATAAGCTTGCCCCAAAATCTCATTTTTTCCAGAGACAAGGGTAACAAAGGAATCTTCTAAGTCTAACCCTTCAAAGTCTCTTCCATCTAAAACACAAATGCCTTGCTTGATTTTTTTTTCCGCAAAGCGACTTACTTTCAATGTATGCATGTCTTTAATTATATCAAAAACGCCTTCATATCTCAAAAAAACTTTTACTTTTAGCTGATTTTCAAAAATATGATATAATAGACAAAGATTTATTTTAGAATATGTATGAGGTTTTCTTGTGAAACAATTGAAAAAATTAGTAAAAACAGGGTGGCAAACACGACTTGGATATGTGCTCACTCTTGTTTTACTTTATTGGATAAAAACGCTCTGGGCCTATACTATTGATTTTAATCTAGATACAAAGGGATTCTTCCAGAATTTTATTGCCTTTGTCAATCCTCTGCCCGTCGCCCTTTTATTGATTGGACTTGCACTCTACGTTAAAAATACACGTGTTTTCTATCATCTAGCCAACTTTTTCTATATACTACTTTTCATTTGGCTTTTTTCAAATATACTCTATTATCGCGAGTTTACGGATTATATCTCTATTTCTACGATTCTAGCAAGTAGCAAAGTTTCTTCTGGCCTCGGTGAATCCGCCATGAAACTCTTCCGAATTTGGGATGCCATATATTTCCTAGATTTTTTCTATGGTATTTACCTATTTACCAAGAAAAAATTGATTCCAGATCAACGTCCATTTAATAAACGAGCTTCTTTTGCCGTAACGGCACTCTCTATCATGCTTTTTTCAGCTAATCTCTTTTTAGCAGAAATCGACCGACCAGAATTGCTCTCACGTGGCTTCTCCAACACCTACGTGGTTCGGGGGTTAGGATTACCTGCATTCTTAGGTTACAACGCTTATCAAACTTATAATGCTCACATGGATCGTTCAGAAGCTACCGCGGACGATTTAATTCCCGTAGAAGACTATGTCAAAGAGCACTATGCTGCACCAAATCCAGATTATTTTGGTATTGCAAAAGGTCGTAACGTTATCTATTTACATCTGGAGAGCTTGCAACAGTTCATTATTAATTATAAATTAAATGTAGACGGAACAGAATATGAAGTAACACCATTTCTAAACTCCCTCTATCACTCCAAGGAAACCTTTGCCTTCTCTAACTTCTTTAACCAGGTGAAGGCTGGTAAGACATCAGATGCCGAAACCATGATTGAAACATCGCTTTTTGGCTTATCTCAAGGTTCCTTCATGGTTCAATACGGTGGAAGCAATACGCAACAGGCTGCACCTCATATTCTTTCTCAAGAAGGTGGCTATACTTCTGCTGTTTTCCATGGCAATTCAGCAAGTTTCTGGAATCGAAATAATACCTATAAACAATGGGGATATAATTACTTCTTTGACCAGTCCTATTTTTCAACACCTACAGAAGAAAATTCTTTCCAATACGGTCTAAATGATAAGGTCATGTTTGCGGATTCCATTCAATATCTGGAACATATGCAACAACCCTTTTACACAAAATTTATCACCGTTTCAAACCACTACCCTTATACAACAAGCCTTATTGGTGATGAAATTGGTTTCCCACTTGCGGATACTGATGATGAAACCATCAACGGCTACTTTGCTACCGCTAACTATCTCGATGCCTCTATCAAATCATTCTTTGATTATCTGAAGGCAACTGGATTATATGAAAATTCTGTCATCGTTCTCTATGGTGACCACTACGGAATTTCAAATTCTCGTAATCCTGACCTCGCTCCACTTCTTGGTAAAGATCCTGAAACTTGGTCCGATTACAATAATGCCATGCTCCAACGAGTACCGTATATGGTAGTCGTATCTGGAATGAATAAAGGTAAAATTGTCGACACATACGGCGGCGAAATTGATGCTCTTCCAACTCTCGAACACCTTTTGGGAATTGAAGCCAATCAATATATGCAAGTTGGTCAAGATCTCCTATCGGATCAACATGATCAACTAGTGGCTATGCGAACATCTGGTACCTTTATTAGCCCAACTTATACTAGCTATGGTGGAAAAACTTATTACACTGAAACTGGAGAAGAAATCACCATTCCAGATGAAACAACTCAGAAAGCCTTAGATGACCTAAAAACTGCAGCTGATAAACAACTAAACATGAGTGATGCTATCCAAACAGGAGATCTTCTTCGCTTCCTTGACAATGGACTTAAACCACTCGATGCTAGCAAGTTTAGCTACATTGATTCCTTAGAAACGGAAAAATCCATTGAAAAAGAATTGGGAGACCAATCAAGCAGTCTCTTTAGTAAAAATAAAGGCGTCTCAACTGTGGATCTCTTCCAATCTCCAAGTTATAAAGCCTTATATGGAGAAAAAGACGAAAGCAAGCCATCAAGTAGTTCAACAGGTACTTCTAGTTCAACGGAAAACATCCGGGCGGAAAATGGAAAAAACTTTTAATAATCTTATTCTTACTTATTTTTTCACTTTTATTTCTATTTTGCTTGACTATCAGCTGTTTAAACATTTATTTGACTTTCACAGGTGTTTTCAAATGGTGGATCGTTCTTCTTGTCCCCCTCATGTCTATCGGCCTATGGCGAATAGGTCTACTAGTCCGTGCCCTATTTTTTGAATTGAAACAAAAAAATAAAACTTGAGAAAACTCAAGTTTTATTTTTAGTTATTATTTACCAAGTTTTGCTTTAGCAGCGTCTGCAAGAGCTGTGAAACCAGCTGCATCGTTAACTGCCAAGTCAGCAAGCATTTTACGGTTTACTTCGATTTCAGCCAATTTCAAACCGTGCATCAATTGTGAGTATGACAAACCATTCATACGAGCAGCCGCATTGATACGTGTGATCCACAATTTACGGAAATCACGTTTCTTTTGACGACGGTCACGGTATGCATAATAGTAAGAGTTCATTACTTGTTCTTTTGCAGTACGGAACAAGAGATGTTTTGAACCATAGTAACCTTTAGCTAATTTTAAAATACGTTTACGACGTTTGCGTGAAACAACGCCACCTTTAACACGTGCCATTTAATTTTCCTCCGAATAATTCTCTAATTTCTAGTGTGCCTATGCTTAACGCATTTGTGAAAGCATAGATTTGATACGTTTGAAGTCACCAGCATGTACCATACCTGCTTTACGAAGGTGACGACGTTGTTTTTTAGTTTTACCGTGGAAACGGTGTGAAGTAAAGGCGCGGAAGCGTTTCAAGCCACCAGAACCTGTACGTTTGAAACGTTTAGCTGATGCGCGGTGTGTTTTTTGTTTTGGCATGTTTATTCTCCTTTAGCTTTCTAAGCTTATTTTTTGTCTGAAATTGGGGCAAGTTGCATGAACATTTGGCGACCATCCATCTTAGCACGTTGCTCGATGATGGCGATATCTTGTGTTGCTTCAGCAAACTCGGCAAGAACTTTCGCTCCAACTTCTTTGTGCGTAATCATCCGACCTTTAAATCGAATGGATACTTTGACCTTGTTTCCTTTTTCAAGGAATTTACGGCCGTTGCGAAGTTTCGTCTCGAAGTCACCCTTATCAATAACTGGGCTAAGACGTACTTCTTTAACAGTTACAACGCTTTGTTTTTTACGTTGTTCCTTTTGTTTTTTCTGGTACTCAAATTTGAACTTACCGTAGTCCATAATTTTCGCAACCGGTGGTTTAGCTTGCGGCTGGATCAATACCAAGTCAACATTAGCAGCGTCTGCTAGTGACTGAGCTTCATTGAGCGGTTTGATACCTAACTGTTCACCATCGAGACCGATTAGACGAACTTCCCGCACACGAATTTCATCATTGATGAACAAATCTTGCTTTGCTATGGCTTTCACCTCATTTTTTATTTTTTCGAGAAAAACGAAACGGACTTGCTTCACAAGTCCGTCTCTACAGTCTATATTTCCTAAGAAATCTTTTACACGTAGAGCCAGACAACGTTAGTCGCAAGGCGAGAAGCTCTCACTTCTGCTTTTCTCAATGTAATCAGTATACCATCCTAGTCATTACTTGTCAAGGATTTCTTTTGCTTTTTCTGAAATAAATGCGACAACACCGTCAATTGATACACCAGTCGTGTCAAAGACAATAGCATCTTCCGCCGCTTTCAAAGGAGAAACTTCCCGATGACTATCTTTGTAATCACGCGCAGCAATTTCTTCTTTCAAGATTTCTAAGTCTGTCGGAATGCCTTTCTCTTGGTTCTCTTTGAAACGACGAAGAGCACGTTCTTCAACAGATGCAATCAAGAAAATCTTCAACTCTGCATTTGGTAATACCACAGTTCCTATATCACGACCATCCATCACAATGCCTCCAGTTTCTGCAATTAGACGCTGTTGGCGAACGAGTTCCTCACGAATTTCTGGAATAGCTGAAACCCAAGAAACATTATTGGTGACATCATTTTGACGAATAGCTAGGCTCACATCTTCTTTACCAAGAAAAACCAGTTGACTACCATCTGCTGCTTTCTTAAAAGAGATAGGAGCTTGAGCTAATTTTTCTAAAATGGTTGGCACATCTGTCGCCGTCAAATTGTGTGTGCGAGCAATATAAGTAGCACAACGGTACATAGCACCCGTGTCTAAATAAGTATAGCCAAAATCTTTTGCAATGATTTTGGCTACTGTTGATTTCCCGCTTGAAGCAGGTCCGTCAATGGCAATTTGAATAGTTTTCATGATTCCTCTATTTAATACGTACTGTGTCCCCTGGGTGAGCAAGCCATGAACCAGTAGACATTTTATCTGGGTTTAATCGTTCCAAATCAGAAATAGAAATTCCTGCACGAGCTGCAATGGATGCTTCGCCTTCACCAGCATTAACAGTCAAAGTTGCTCCATCCACTGCTTGACTAGAACTTGGCGTTGTTGCTTCTATACTTGATTCTACTGTAGTGGAAGACGATTCTATTACACTACTTGAACTTGCACTTGAGCTACTACTTGAGCTTTCAACTGCACTAGATGCTGTCGAATTATAAAATTCCTTCGCCGAATCCGTGTCGCTACCCCCATGTGATAGATAAATCGCTAACATCGTAATGGCAGCTACAATAATCACAAAAATCACGGCTAAAACAGTAAACATCGTTGCACTTGCTTTTCCTTTGTCACGACGACTCCGTCTAGTGTTTTCGTTTGAATCGTAAATTTCTTCGTTCCATGGTTCTTGTGATTCTGACATAGTTGGTATACTCCTTGTATTTTTTATAAATTATCGTTAAAATAGAGATATGAATATTAAATTACTCCCTGAAAAATGCATTGCCTACGGTCTTTGTCAAACTTATTCTAAAGAATTCGACTACGATGATGATGATGATGGCATTGTAGTTTTTGCCAATCACGATGGGCTCGAAGCTAATTTTCCCGACGATGCAGATCTTCTTCTAGCTAGTAAATCTTGTCCTACGAAGGCTATTTTATCGGATTAGCTCTGCTATTTTGCGCATAATAAGTCTCGAAATAATCTTGCTGAATCAGATGGTCTGTCAGCTCCACTTCTCCTTGGAAATACGGGTTGATGGCTAGCGTATTGACAAAATACTTTTTCGGCCACTTGCGCATATAGTAAATTTTTCCTTCTGGCCACTCTTTGGTATAAAACGCAATCGACAGATAGGTAACTGCGATCTTTTCAATAGAGGAAATGGGAATCTTGCAATCCTTGAATGGGTTAGCATCCGCGATATAAAGCGTGTCCTCTTTAATCGAAAAATACCGATGGAGTCCAACAGCAATCATGATAAGAGAAAGACCTATCAAGGCCAAAATCAAGAGGGAAATTTTTAATTTTTCTAACAAGAGAATGAAGCCTGCTAAGGCAGGAATCAGAGCTAGAGACCAGTAAATAATCGACCATGACAACTCTGGTTGCCAGTGATACCTTATCTTTCCAAAAATTTTAATCATCTTTACTCTCCTTGAACTATTTTATCATAATTCAACTATTTTTCCTATGATGAGGATGAAGAATTTTTTAATTTATTGCAAAAATACCAAAAGCCAGACGTTACATTTGGCTTTTTTGTTTGCTTAAAAATGGCTAATCGGACTGTTTATATGCTGTCAGTGAGGGACTAAATTCTGATAGTTGCGATAATCAATAGACTCATTGCAAAAGATAGTTGATCCTTGTTACTAGTTAATTGATGATTATTTACTTACTTCTCTCTTTAACAATATAAACTGGTCGTTTTTTTGTTTCCAGAAAAATCTTCGAGATATATTTTCCGATGATTCCCAAAGCCAATAATTGAATGCCTCCAATAAACAAAATGATTGAAACTAAACTTGCCCAACCTGTGATACTTCCACCAACCGTCAATTTCCGAATAACCACAAAAAGGATACCCACATTTGATGCTAAGAAAGAGACAATTCCCGACCAAATCGCCAGATTCAACGGCGCTTCTGAGAAATTGATAAAACCTTCAATCGAGTACTTCAATAAGCTCCAAAAACTCCACGAAGTCTCTCCTGCTATGCGCTCACGATTTTCATACGGCAAATAGGTCACCTGATAGCCGACCCACGAAAAAATTCCTTTAGAGAATCGATTGACTTCATTAAGCTCTAAAATACTGTCCACTACCTGACGGGTCATAAGACGGAAATCACGTGCTCCGTCGACCATTTCTGTATCCGAAACAGCATTTATCATCTTGTAAAACAGCTTGGCAAAGAAGGAGCGAATCACTGGCTCCCCTTTACGGTCCGCGCGACGGGTACCTACTACATCATAACCTTCTTCTATCAGGTGATACATATCTACCAGCATCTCAGGTGGATCCTGCAAATCAGCATCCATGACGGTCACCAAGTCACCATCGGCAGCTTCTAGACCAGCTAGCAAACCGGCTTCCTTCCCAAAATTCCGTGAGAAAGATAAATAGTGAACATTGTCAAACTCATCGGCCACTTGACGAAGCACCGCTAAAGTATTATCTTTGGAACCATCATTGACAAAGATATAATCAAAGATGACATCACTAGCCATTTGTGCTTCTACTTTTTTTATCTCCATCAAAAATGGGCGAATTGTTTCTTCTTCATTGTAACAAGGAACAATGACCGAAAGTATCTTTTTGGACATTAAGAATCTCCTTTTTTATGCAGTGTCATTCTATCATGGACTGCCACCAACCCACAAGCACTGACTGTAATAATAGCTGGTAAAAACTGGATTAAATAACGAGTACGCCCGCCTTCAAAAATCATCAAGAACAGTAGGGCTCCAAAGACTGTAATTTGCATCCAAAGTGGATAAAATTTCTCTCTATAAAAGAAAGGATAAAATGCAATACCAAAGGAAATCAAAATCCAGACCATCTGAATAGCTCGTGCATAGTAATTGTAATTTTCACCTTCAACATACACATAAGTTCGAACTAATTTTGAAATCGTCCATTGTTGAAAATTCATCAACCACGCACTATCTAATGGGCTTGCTTCATTTAAGACGCGCTCTTGAAACCAGCCAAACATCCCTTCGTTGGTAATCCAATAATATTTATAAAACAGATGTCCAACAAAGTCCTTATAAGAGTAGGCAGCCATCCGTGATTTGATATCCTCAATCGCTTCTTCATTCCGGTCCTCACCCGTTGCTGATAAGACATCCGCTGGTAATTCCGCATGATTGTTTCCAACAAAGGTCAGCCCTAGATCAACAAAATAAAACAGAGTCCGACTTTTGCCTTCTTCATATTTTGCAAAATTTTGATGATGAAGAGAATAAGAGATAGCCTGATTCATTGCGAGAAAGACAAGGCAGAAAGCAAGAGCTCCAGTTACAATACGTTTCATGGAGTGGTAGATGTTCTTCTGAATAAGATGGTGAACAAAAACAATCAAGCCTGCGATGCCAAAAATCAAAACAGTAGGTCTCAATCCAAAGGCGATAGCATAGATGAATCCTGCACCAGCTAGGTATACTGGAGCGAGATTATTCTTTAAAGCCTTGATAAATAGGAATATGGTTAGACTAAGGAAGAAAAGGGCAATGGGATCCGAATAAGTATAGATATGTTGTGGTGAAAAACCAAGGATCAGTACTAACAAGAAAAAGCTCGTGTCGGCAATCTTTTTTGAAAGATAGTCTTTAGTTGCCATAAAAATAAATAAAATACTAGTATCTATAAAGAAGATATTCCAAAGTCCTAATGCTAAGACAGTATTATGATGAAATATCAAATAATTGATTTTATCCCAAATGATCAAGAGATAATTATTGGGATTGATAGAAAGATAGTCTGACTCCATTGCATAGGCAGAGTCTGTAGCCATGTAGAAAACACAGGAACCATCATGAGAAGCAATTCTTATACTTGTAAATACAAGGACCAATTGGAATCCGAGCATAAAGAGAAAAATCATCCATTTATGTTGATTTAAATACCTAACTAACCAATTGAACTTTTTCATCGTTGCTTCACGAAAATAGAATGCAACAATTAATAGTAAAAGACAGAATGGAAGAATTTTCGCCAAATCATCTTTCAAATTTTGAAAATTAAAATTTAAATATTCATATAAAAAATTGACAGAAAAGAATAACCAAACTAAGCCGAATGCTAAAAAAATGGCATTTCCTATTTTTAAGAGTTTTGACATTTTGTCTCCTTTATTGATAATAGTTTAGAAAATGTTTGCTATCTTCAACATGATTGTACAGTATGTTTGGGTAGTCTTGAAGCAAATCTGAATTTAGAGGCGAATCCATAAAGTTGTTTTGTGCATCGTAATATCCCCATGTCATTTGAATCGGTACTTCTTTATATAGCTGATACATGTAGTTGTAATAAGATGAAATTGGCACTTGATGATCTGTTTCTGATAGCATAGCCAATAAGTACGGCACAAGATAATTAACACTTAGTGAAACATCTGTTTGCTCAGGAATATCAAAATTACTCCAAATGATGAGTGGTGTTTGATATTTTGCACTCGGATCGGTTTTATCCATATAATTTCCAAAAAATTCACTACTTAATGTTGGATGATGATCACCATACATTACTAAGACAGTTGGTTCTTTATAAGATTTTAAGAAAGTTACCAAATCTTTAAGAGCCGCATCACTACTTTTCAAGCTAGTTAGATATTCTGTGGCAGGATCATTTTGTTCTGGAACATTTGTAACGGTAACGGTACGCTCATAGTCGGCTGGACTACTTGCGTAACTCCCATGTCCCTGCATTGTCACGACAAAATTAAATAGGGGTTGATTGGATGATTTTGTTTCTAATAACTTCTGAATCCCCTTATAAAGTGATTTGTCAGACATAAATCCACGCTCATACTCTACGTCTCCAATTAACTTCATGATAGATGGCTCTGAGTCTTTAAAATAACGGGAATCAAACCCAAGATAATCATAGACACGTTCGCGACGATAATTATTCTTCGTTTCTGGATGCATGGCGACTGTTTCATAACCATAGTTTGATAAAGTCCATGCCAAGCTATCAGATTTTCCATTGACTAATTGTTGAAATGGAAAAATATTGAGCGGTAGTCCTGCTAAAGCATTACTTGTCAGCATCTCATATTCGGTATTAGAGGTACCTCCACCAAATACAGAAACATAGGTTTCCCCTGAAATGGAATTTTCTGTCAAAGAATGTTGGAACTCCATGGGATCTACAGAAAATTCAAGGTTAGTCAGTTGAGTATAATCAGACTGTGATTCATTTTGAATGATAATAATATTTGGCATTTGGCTGGAGGTCGACTCAATTTTCTTATAATTAGAGAAAATTTCTTCAACAGTATCATTCCCATAATTCTCAGGTTTTTCCAACTGCGCACTTAGATAATAATGTGAAAACGCTAAATAGAATCCTTTCTTAGCGTAGGTTGATTGCATTCGCTGTGTATTTAACTCAAAATCGGCTTGCCAAGCATACCCTAATAGCATGTTTGGCAATAAAAATAGTCCAAAAAGGATAGCGAGGATAACAGATGCCAGTCTTGCAGACCACTTCCACTTCCTACTTAATTGTTTTTTTGCTACTAGGTAACTGAACCCATTTAGTTTCTCTGGATTCAATAATAGAATACCAGCACTTAAAAAAGTCAATAAAAAACTCTGCAATACACGGTTATTAAAGACATATGTTGTTTTACCTGCAACGCTGAGGCCAGTTGTCAACTGATAAAAGTGATGTGGCAAGAGTGGTTCACTACGCGTTCCAATCAAGATATTTGTCATCACTCCAAATATCAATGCCATTGTTAATAATAGAACGCCAGCTGGTTTAAAACTTCCAAATAGCCACGAAAACACCAGATAAATTGCTATGTAAGCAACTAGATTATATAAAACAAATGAGGATTCAACATTCAAATAAGATGAGTACCCATTTTCAATAATGTAAAAAGTAAGAAATGGAACACTAGCATAAGTGGCAGCTGTGATACATTTGTTGACTATTTTCGCAGCGTCCCCTGTTTGCGACCAATAATATAAGACTTTAAAACAAATAAGTAACAGTGCGAAAATAACTGGAAGTAAAATGAAAAGGGTGAGATCTCCAAATGTATTTTTCCAAAAATCAACATATCCTAAGGTGTGATGTTGAAAAGCCCAACTCATTACAAAGAATGAAAGAGCTGATAATATTATCCATACAACACCATCTTTGATGGTTAACTGTTCGTATAATCTCTTGTAAACAAAAACGATAGAAAATACGATTAGCACGATGGTCCCTAGATACCAAAGAACATTATCCTTAGTGACCCTTATTACGCCTGGAAATACATAGGTATGAGAATCAAGAGACTGCTCTGAAGCAAATGAATCTATTTCTGTATGGAGTTGATCATCTACATATACCTGTAAAATTCCACCTGTTGGCATATTTTGACTAATAAAGGACAAAGTAACTATTGGAGTATCCGCTTGAATCTCTATCACCTGTTCTTCACCGCTGGAATAGTAAGTTTGTTCCACTAAGTGAGTACTATCTTCGGTAATCCAATCATTCCTTTGAAAACCTGTCGTCTTAAAACCATTCACAACAATATCTTGAATATTTTCATCAGTGGCAATAGAAGACTCATTTTTTTCACTTGAAGCAACAATTTTTATATTTCCACTATTTATTCCTGTATAAAATTCATTTCGAAAAAGGAATAAAAAAACTGACATCAAAAGAATAATTAATAAACTAACAAATATTTGACCTCTTGAAAAGATATTTTTTTTAAATATGTTTTTCATTATAGTGTCTTTTTCAATCTCCTAACTAATTTTCATTTATCAAGACTTCATTTTATGCATCAATCGTTTCACAATATATTTCATAGCACGCGCTGGGCCAATAATAATATACTTTGCTGCTCCTTTGATGCCACCCAAATGGTCAAAATTAACATAGGTATGCGGAAGTGCATCTCCACGCTCGTTGAGCAATTTATTATCAATAAACGGCGTCAAGGCTACTGGATTTTGTGAAATTCTGAAATCGTATTGACGGTCCCAAGCAATATAAACCAAGAGACGCTCAATAGCATGTAAAACTGAATTCTGTGGCAAGGGCTCCGCTGGGACATCTTCTTCTTTTAAATCCAAATCAAACAGTGGCTTAAGAGCATCGTATTTGAACCAAACATAAGTTCCATAAGACATCACAAAAGTAGGAAAAGCTCCAAAATCAATAGACTTCTGCATGCCCATTTTTTGCCATAAATCTTTCATAGCTGGTGCAATTTGGTGCTCATTATAAGCGTCAACAATTTTATTGTAACGGAAGAAACTTGGAATATCAGCAATGACAAGACCAAGATCCTCGTGCTGCACAAAGTTAGACAGGATATGGTTAGCAGGGCGAACTAGCATGGAAATTAGTTCTTTACGCCATGATTCTCCTGCCCAAAAATCAGCTTCTTTCGATTTTTTGGTGTGGAAATGCCCAACGTAATCATATTGTTCCAACTGCTCTTTTAATTTAAGCATAGGAAGTACGTCACGACCAATATTTCCAGTAACAAAAATAGCTGCACTGGTCTGATTTTCCGCTAAAACAGCTTCAATCTCAGAGCGTTTTGCTTCAATGTCCGTCGTAATAAAGAGATCATAAGCAAAATCGAACGCTCTAAAAGCATCTAAAAATTCTTGCAACAAATCTACATAAAAAACATGAAGATGAACCGCCACTTTTTGTCCAGATAAATCAGCTTGTGCTGGTTGCAGATATTTACGCCCTAAAAGGTATTTGAAATCTGGATGGTTGATTTTAGACATGTGTGACACAATCAAATCAACAGGGTATTCAGACTCTAGCTCAATTTGATGCAGGATATAAGGAGTAATATGTTGATTTGCATCAATTGTTTTTACCTTAATAAAAGGAACTTTATGTTTCAGAATTGCCGTTGGATTGTAATAAGAAAAATCAGGATGCAACATACCAGTCGTATCCGCATCCACTGTATCAAAAACAGTTTTATACTTAAAACCGGCATCTGTCAGACTAGTCGTTACTTGCGTTTCATAATGGTCAATGACATCTTGGACAGCTGTGTAATTTTGTACATTGATCCAAAAGTGTTGAAATGCCTGTGATGAAACCACTTCTTTAGAAAAAGAGAGATAGTAACTTTGTATATGCTCTTGAAAAGCAGCTGTCTTACGGAAATTGGTCATTCCCCAAAAATCTATCTCTGGATCATTTTCAAATCGATGATAGATCGGTGTCATATCCCATAAAGGACCGAAGCAAGTATCATTCATCACAGTAATCGAGTCATAATCTGCTAGATTTTCAAAACCAATATGATTCATCCCGTCTCGCCAAGCAGCAAAATCAAATCCAATATTTTCCCGTTGCAAAAAATCATCTATCAAGTGATTACCTTGCAAGTACTCTTGGTCTTTTGCTGATATAGGGCTGTTACTAATAAAGACAAGACGCGAAAAAAGCGGACGCATCTTCTCTAACTGGTAGATGACATGCGAACTAAGCGATTGGTATTTATTAAAATGAACGTATAAAAGCAGGCGCTTCATTTTTTTCTCCTAAGGAAATTGATAATTTTGGTAGGGATAATCCAGCGACGGGAACCGATTGCACCGTGATACAATTGAGTAATCCGCTCCAGAGATTCTCGCTGTTCTTCAATTTTGGTTTCTAAATCTTTTTGTTGAGTTAACAGAACTATTTTTTCTTTTAACAGGACATGTTGTGCACCTTTCAAATCTGACAATTTCTGAGCCAAATTTTTTCCGATGTAATCTGGTGCGTAGACATCATTGATTTGACTGGTTTGATAAGTTAGCACAAAGTTTTGACCATACTGATTTTGCGGTAATTCAAAAATCATTTGCGGATCTGGATTTGGGAAAACAATGGCATTTCCTAAAGCAATTCCATTAGTATAAGCTGGTAAAATTTGCGTTCCTGTATCTCTAGCAATTAAGGCGACGCTATCGTAAAAACTAGGTTTTTCTGATAAATCAATACGGATACGATGACAATTTTCAGGTAAAGTTAACCCAATCTCATCCTTATTAGACAAGGAAAATTGTTGAATCCCTTCTTGGTTGAATCCCTGTCCATCTTGGTCGTAATAAATGGTTACACGTTCAAATCCAAGTTGTTCCAATCCCGCAGCTTGCCTTGTTAACTCTAGTTCATATCGGTTGTTCCGTTCTAACAGAATGTCTAACATTTTTCGATAATCACTATTAGGATACTTATCTAAGTATTTTTTTTGAGTGGCTAATAATTTATTAAATCGATTATGAATCTTCTCAAAGTCAGTTGGTCGAGAATCCGACCCTTGGTTCACACGATAAGCTACCGTTGATTGCGGCAAATAAGTGAGTTCTGTTTTTTCAAACAAATCGAGTTGGATATCGAATGTATCATCCGCAGTATCTAAATCAATTCCATGATTCACTTCTTGAATTAATTTAGTATCCACTAACCAAGTTGATGGAGCTAAAAAACCTCTCGTAGCTAACATCGTTTCAAAATCATGTACATAGGGCATTTGCTGACTTTCAAAAATAGAAGCCCCCATGATTTCACCAATTTCATTAACAAAATCTACATCTGTACTTGACCATTTTGATTTTGGGTTAGCTTTTAGAGTTTCCACTTGCTTCTGCAATTTCAACGAATCCGTCCAATAATCATCTCCATCGCACCGTGCAAGATACTGAGCAGATACTAGGTCACAAACTTTCAACCAAGTTCGTGCAATTCCCATATTCTCATCATTGAAAAATGCCTTAATTTGAAGAGGATATTTTTGAACATATTCTTGAATAATTGCTTTTGAACCATCCGTTGAACAATCGTCAATGAGAATGATATCAAAAGGAAAATCTGTTTCCTGCTTTAAAAAACTGTCAATTGTTTTCGAAAGCCAGGGCGCTTTACTGTATACCGTACAAACAATAGATACAAGAGGTTGCATTCTATTTCCTCCTATTTTTCAGTAATCCGCCAACTTCCATTTCTACGAATGAGTCCTGCAGCCGAATCCATTGCTGAAAAATCTTCTTTTTCAATATCTGACCGCGTCACCATGATGATAGGGGCATTTTCAGAATTAGCATATGCCAACATTTCTCTGTATTTACCCAAAATCGTCACTTGGAGCTTCAGCTTAATATCGTTGACCGCTGCAAGGCTACATGAGTAACGTAGAACCTTATGCCCTTTTGTCTTCGTTGGTGTATCATATGCATTATCATTGTAAATCCAAATATTTCGATCAATATCTGTCATCGAAAAGACTGGATGCGCTTCAATATCTTCCAAGACGTCGTAAGAGATTTCAAATTCTACTTGGTCGTTTTGCGTGACTTTAACAGGTGACAAGAGTTTTACTTTTAGATTATCAACGAGAAAGGTTGTCTTCTCCTGTGAAGCCTCGTCATTGGACTCCTCTGATTGGTCTGTATTTTCTTTATCAGTAGCTACTGATACCACTGTATTGTCCAAACTATACTGGTTAGCAACGTCGCTTGGATCACCATAGGCTTTCACCAAACCATTTTCAATCAACACTGCTCGATTACAGTATTTTTTAACGGCACCCATATCATGGGTTACGAGAATGGTTGTCTTCCCTGATTTTTTACGCTCCATGAAATAGTCGTTACATTTACGCTGAAAGGCCTCATCACCTACGGCTAAAACTTCATCCAAAATAAGAATATCACCTTGGGCTTTGATGGCAACAGAGAAAGCTAAACGAACCTGCATCCCACTAGAGTAATTTTTAAGTTTTTGGTTCATGAAATCTTTGAGTTCAGCAAACTCAACAATATCATCATACATGGCATCTACTTCTTCTGTAGTAAAGCCCAGCATGGCACCGTTCATGTAGACATTTTCACGTCCGGTCAATTCTGGATTGAAACCAACCCCCAGCTCGATGAATGAAACCAATTTCCCATCAATTTCAACAGTCCCTTTTTCAGGAACATAAATTTGCGAAATAATTTTCAATAAAGTGGATTTCCCAGAACCATTTCGTCCTACGATTCCAAAGAAATCTCCTTTTTCCACTTCAAAAGAAATATCACGTAAAACATGTTGTTCACGATATCCTTTAATGCCTTTGAAGCGATTGACCATAGCCGTTCTTAGACTATGGGTATGTTCTGTCGGCAAGCGAAAATACTTGCTGACATGTTCAATTTTTACTGCAATATTTTTTTCTGTCATTAAATAATCTCCGCAAAACGTTTAGCACTGCGATTGAAAACCGTCAAGCCAACCACAAAAACCACAACAGGAATTAAGTAAGGAATCATGATATACCACCAGTGATTGGACATTTGCCAAATAGTAACATTCGCTGTATCAATCAACAAATAACGTAAATCTTGGATAATTTGAGCCAATGGACTTAACATCATAATTTTTGCTGCAACCATACTTTTTTCAGTAATGATGGTAATCGGATAGATGATCGGTGTCGCATACATTCCAGCCTGCATAACCACTTCCCAGATTTGTCCTAAATCCCGGAATTTTACAAATAATGTAGACAAGAGCAAAGCTAAACCAAAAGCTAGTAAGAAGAGTTCCAAAAATAGAGGGATTGCCAAAATTGCATTCCACGAAATGGATACACCATTCAATATGGAAAAAATCAAGACAACAATCAAGTTGATTCCGAAGTTAATCATGGCACCACAGATGGCTGATAGAACGATAATATGCTTAGAAAAACTCAATTTACGGAGTAAATCCCCACGGCTAACAATAGACACCATACCCATATTGGCCGCTTCTGAAAAGAAAGACCAAACAACGTTCCCTAATAAAAGGGCCACTGCCCAGTGGGGCACATTGCCACCCAAGGGAAGGAAACGAACAAACACCACATACATAATCGCAAACATCATGAGCGGCTTCAAAATAGACCAGAGATAGCCGACAACGGAACCTTGGTAACGTAATTTAAAATCAGTTTTAATCAATTCTTTTAAGAGAATTCGATTTTTCTTGGAAAGAATATCCATTTTTACTCCTTATAGGCAAATTTTGTCACAATCAGACAGGTAAATACAAAGGTATGAAATGCCTTATTTTTTTGCAAACCATATTTTTTTAAAGTCTTAAATCGCTGCATCATCCCTTGATCCATAACGGTCACAAAAGATTCTATGACTTCTCTTTTTTCTTTGGACAATGGCAGAGCTAAAAGATGGCGGGCTTGCGTCTGGCTACGTTTGATTAAATCCCAATACATGGAAAATAACAATTGCGGGCGTAACCATTTATACATTCGTTTAGACCAAGTACGCGCTCCCAACACATTATTGTCATGTTGGCGATAGAGCTCCGTTGGCACATCAATATAAACCAGCTTCCCAAATGCGGTCGCTAGCAACGCCAAGTACCAGTCATGCATGAGAATGTCATCTGTCTCATTCCATAACTGTGCTAGAGCATAGTTGATCATCGCGACACCACCTGTTACGGTATTTTCGGTTAGCTCTTGCACCAATTCAGTATTGGCATGATCGGATTGTGTACGAATCATACTCTCGCTCAAGACTTGTAAGTCTTGGTCCACCACCTTTAAGTCTGTATAAATCATCAGTGGTTCTTCATCCAAATACAAATCTGCTTCATCCAAAGCTAGTTGAATTTTTTCAGACAACCAGATATCGTCTTGGTCACTGAAGAAATAAACATCTGCTTCCTCGTACTTTATCAAGGCATAGAAACTTTTGATTACACCAAGATTTTCCACTGTTTTTTCATTAATCCAGCGAATGCGATCATCTTCGTTTACAAATCGCCGAATGATTTCATGCGTTGCATCGGTTGAACCATCATCGCGAATCAATAGATTCCAGTCAGTAAAGGTTTGCTCTTGAATACTCTTGATTTGCTCTGCTAAAAATTGCTCACCATTATAGGTGGACAATACTATATTTACTTTCATGATAAAAATAAGTCCTCGTATTGGCGGACAATTTCCTCCCAAGTGTAGCGGCCTTGCATATGTGTCTTGGCTTTTTGACCCAAGTCTAGTCTTTCTTCTTGCTGATCAACTTTGTCAATCAGAGTCGATAAAGAGCCACTAGCCTTGTCCCAATAATGAACTGCATCCAAGGCAACTTTTTTATTGAAGTCAACTCCTAAAATCAAATTTTCATTGGTCTGAGCAAGAGCTTCTAAAAGACTTGGATTGGTCCCACCGACTTCATGACCATGCACGTAAGCACGCGTTTCCTGTCGAAGATATTTGAGCAAGTTCTGGTCATAAACCGTTCCAACAAATTTTATACGCTCATCCTTTTCAAAGCCAGTAGCTTCTTTCAACGTTTCAAAATAAGCAGAACCTTTATGATTGCAGACAATGACCAAATCACGCCGAGTCTGAGACCTCATAAACTCACGAATAATCGTTTCATAATTATTTTCAGGGACAAATCGACCAATAATCAGGTAATAACCTTTTTCTTTCAAATTCCATTTTGCAAAAAAGTCACGAACTTGAGGGCTTTCCTGATGTAAGTTAGTCGGTGATAAGTCTGTCCCATAAGCAATGAAAATTGTTTTTGACCAAGGATAGGCTTTTTGGATATAAGACTTAATCCCTTCATTATCTGCGATCACCAAATCTGCATACTGGGTCACCACTTTTTCAGAATGCTTGAGATAGGTTTGTACAGGTTTAGACCACTTAGCCCGCTTCCATTCTAAACCATCTGGATTGACAAAAAGTTTGCCACCCACTGCATGAATTTTCTTGGCAAATGGCGCAATAAAGGCGCCAATGGTATTCCCCAAAATATAAAAAATCGGCTGCGCAATGGCTTCTTTTTTTATCAATTCTAAGGCATAGGAAATGGCCATCATATCATATGCAATGACGCGGGCTGGTCCTAGTTTTGGAGGATTGATGGTGAAACAATCGGCTCCTTTATAAGTTGTATGTTGATGGTGGCTAGTATCTGAAAGACAAGCCACATGATAGCGAATGTGGTTAGAAACCTGATGCGAAACGAGCTGCTCTACAAAAGTCTCAAACCCGCCATATTGAGCAGGTAGGCCACGGCTACCAATAATAAATATATGTTTCATAAATGTTCATTCTAAAAAATGTAATCAGATTATTATACCATATTTCAACTTCAAATCATAGAAAAAACGGGCTTGCACCCGCTTTCCTCTCTATTTTTGTCCTTGCTTGTCAAATGCTTCCAAAGCTTCTTGCCAAGTTGGGATTTTAAATCCTGTTGCTTTTGCTTTTGCCAAACTCATGGTTGAGTTGAGTGGACGTTTTGCCTTAGCAGGAAATTGATCAGACGAGACAGGGTTGACTGTCACATCTTTATCTTTCAAGATTTCTTTAGCAAAATCATACCAAGAAATACCTTTGTCAGAGTCATTTGATAAATGGTAGTAACCAAATGCTTGCTTGCATTGACAACACCTAAAGTGTCACGTGTTTCTGTCAAATTCCGCATAGTAAAGACAAAGTTTTTACCGTAGTTACCAAATACCCAAGCGGTACGCACAGTGTAAAACTTATCAGCATATTTTTCAACTGCTTCTTCACCCAAACGTTTGGTACGACCATATTCTGTTTGTGGATTGGCTGGCTCATCTACTTCCAACTCTAATCCAACTGGTTTTTGACCTTCAAACACATAGTCCGTTGAAATATAAACCAAGGTTGCACCGTATTTTGCTGCCGCTTTGGCTACATTTTCAGTACCCGTGACATTGATTTTGTAGTTGAGCTCTTTACTTTCATCTTCTGCTGCATCCACCGCTGTATATGCCGCACAATGGTAGACGATGGTTGGTTTTACTTCCGCAAAGAAAGCATCCACTTTCTTGCTGTCTGTAATATCCATTTCTGCTACATCAGCTGCTACATACTCTACACCACGCTCATCCAAAAGATAACGCAACTCTGTACCTAACTGACCATTTGCACCTGTAATTAAAATCATAGTTGACTCCTTTTAGTCCTGTAATTCTATTTCATTATATCAAAAAATAGCCATTGAGGCTATTTTTGAGTTATTTAATAACATTCTGAGTTTTAGCGTAATTTGCTTCAACGGCTTCTTTCTCAGCTTTCCACCAATCTTGGTTTTCTGTGTACCAATTAATAGTTTCTTGCAAGCCTTCTGAGAAGTTAGTAAATTGTGGTTCCCAACCAAGTTCTTCACGAAGTTTGGTTGAATCGATTGCGTAACGCAAATCATGTCCAGCACGATCTGTGACATGGTCATAAGCATCTTTGGGTTGACCCATTTTTTCAAGGATTAACTCGAGAACTTCTTTGTTGTTTTTCTCGCCATCAGCACCGATAAGGTAGGCCAGTCACGGACATTTTTACCTTCGCCATAGAGCTTTGGTTTGATCCCTGCCAAAATGTTAGTGATTTGACGTGGAATAAATTTCTCAATATGTTGGTATGGTCCGTAGTTATTTGAACAGTTTGAAATGGTAGCTTTCACACCAAATGAACGCACCCATGCTTTTACAATCAAGTCAGATGCTGCTTTTGTTGATGAATAAGGCGATGATGGATTGTAGTTGGTTTCAGCAGTGAATTTTTCACCTGGTCCTTCACCATGTCCTGGCAAATCTTCACGCAAAGGAAGATCACCATAAACTTCATCCGTTGATACATGGTGGAAACGGATATCATATTTACGAGCAGCTTCCAAGAGGGTATAGGTTCCAATAAAGTTAGTGTGAATAAATGGCCTTGGATCGTTGAGTGAGTTGTCATTGTGACTCTCTGCCGCATAGTGAACAATAGCATCAGCTTTAGCAGTCAATTGGTCAACCAATACAGCATCCGCGATGTCACCAACAACCAATTCAACACGGTCGCCTAAAATAGATTCGATATTGGCTTTGTTGCCAGCATAAGTGAGCTTATCAAGGACTGTCACATGCACGTCTGGATGATTGTTATAAACATAATGCACGAAGTTTGAACCGATGAAACCAGCGCCACCGGTTACGATGATATTTTTATACATAAGATACAAAGGGACATTTCGCTTGCGAAAAATTCCGTTGAAAAATAGGAAATCTGATGAAGACGACCTACGTCTAGGAAGATTTCTCTTTTTCCTAGGATTTTAGTCCCGTGTTCAGTTCAAAAGATAAACTGAACATTCCTTTCTTTAATTTCTTTATAGTTTCCTTAGGTAGGGGAGGATGTCAGCAATTCATGACTAAATTTGGAGACCTTAGTCTCAAAACCTCTGCATGATTACCTACTAGTAATCATGCACTACGGCGGAAATTATCGCTCATGGGCTCGCTTTGCTCGCCTAGTTATCTAACAATTGTTTCAAATAATCTAGATTTTCAGGTATTGTTCAAGGGTTGGAAGATAGAATGACACGCCATCCTGCGCTTCCACTTGCAAATATGCCTGCGCACTCAGGGAGGGAATTGATGCCACCAAACTCAACCGAAAGGTCTTTTTTTGAAATGCATGTTCACGGCGATCAACTAGGTGATAACCATAACCTAAATCTTCCATGATTTGGTTAAGATCATCAAATTGGTAAATGCGACCTTCATCAGGTGCTTCCCAACCTCGAGGATCGCTAGGCACGTGGATATCAATATCCTGTGGATGAAAAGTCTCGCCCGTACGAATTTCTAACCCAAGACTCCCCATCAAAAGAGGTGTAATGCCGATTTGATTGAGCCGCTCTGCAATTTCCAAAAAGCTGCTAAACATGTTACAAATTTTCTTTCTTCAAAGGTTTCACATCTTTGAGAAGTGGGTGATTTTTATCTGCTTCTGACACTTCAGCTTCTGCCAATTTTTCCCATTTGATACCAAGCGTTTCGTCGGCATAGTTGACAAAGACATACTTAGGTTTGAGTTCAAGCGCCCAGTAGTCGTTGACAAGATAGCTATAAGAAACCTTGTCCGAAAGAACTTGGAAGCCATTAGCGACACCGCGTGGCACAAAGATACCTTTAGAGGCATCAATAACCGTTTGATAAACATTCCCAAAGGTTTCTCCCTCACGGAGGTCAACCCATGAACCTAAAACTTTCCCTTCATCAGCTACAGAAATGTACTTATCCCAAGGCTCTGCATGGAGACCACGAAGGACATTTTTGCGAGAAAATGACACGTTATTTTGCAATTTTCCTTCTGCAAAAAAGCTTTCTGGAAAACCTAGCGGCACCATTTTTTCTTTTTGGAAGTTTTCTTTAAACCAACCACGGTTGTCACCACGAACAGGAATATCGAATTCTAACAATCCTGGAATAGCATCAATCTTACGACAAGCTAATTCTTTATCAAAAAATTGTTGAGTCATTAGGCTTCTCCAATCAAACGTAGCAAGTACTGTCCGTACTCATTTTTCTTCAATGGTTGTGCCAATTCAAGGACTTGTTCTTTTGTGATGTAGCCCATGCGATAAGCAATTTCTTCTAAGTTGGCTACTTGTACGTTTTGCAGACGTTGTACTGTTTCAATGTATTGCGCAGCTTCAAGAAGAGATTCGTGAGTCCCTGTATCTAACCAAGCAAACCCACGTCCCATGAGTTCCACGGACAAATCACCGCGTTCAAGATAGGCCTTGTTGACGTCTGTAATTTCGAGTTCTCCACGAGGTGAAGGTTTGATACTTTTAGCGATTTCAACAACATCGTTATCATAGAAGTATAAACCAGTCACTGCAAAGTTTGATTTTGGCTCTTCTGGTTTCTCTTCAATAGAGATAGCATTCATATTGTCATCAAACTCAACCACACCAAAACGTTCTGGATCTTTTACTTGGTAACCAAATACAGTTGCACCAGATTCTTTTCTAGCTGCACGTTGAAGCATTTTCGTCAGACCATTTCCATGATAAATATTATCACCAAGGACAAGTGCAACACTGTCGTCACCGATAAACTCTTCACCGATAATAAAGGCTTGCGCAAGTCCATCTGGACTTGGTTGCTCTGCATATTCCAAAGAAATACCAAGCTCTGAACCATTTCCAAGCATATCTTTGAAGCGTGGCAAATCTTGAGAGGTAGAAATAATCAAAATTTCTTTAATTCCTGCCAACATCAGAGTTGATAGGGGATAATAAATCATGGGTTTATCATAGATGGGCATGAGTTGCTTTGATGCCGCACGCGTCAATGGGTAAAGACGAGTGCCTGAACCACCTGCTAAAATAATACCTTTCATGTCAAGGACTCCTTTTTAATAAATCACTTGATTATATCATACTTTGGAAGTGATGTCACGGACGAGAAAAAGCCTGAGCCAAATGTGACCCAGACCTTTCAAGAGGAGATTGAACAGAAATAGGTATCAAAAAAACAGTTTTCAAGTGCAACATCAATTTTTCAGATTACGCCCTAGACTCTTTAGTAGCTGACGTCTTTTGAAGCTTTTTCTTAACTTCTTTAAAAAGTTACAAATACACCAAATAACAAGCTGACCCCTGCCCAGACTAACGCAGGCAGGTTTTTAACACCCGTGTTTGGGAGTGCTCCTACTTTAGCACTTGGGCCATCAACCGAAACAGTTCTCGTCATATCACCAGCAGTAGATTTATTTTTTTGAGATTGGACTTTATCATTAGGAGTTGGTAGTTTTTTCTGCGAGTTGGTTTTAGTTGGCTTCGTTGCAGTAGCTGATAAAGATGAGGAGGGCAGTGTTTCGAATGATGTACTAATATCCGTCGGCGTTGGGGCAGTAAGTTTTGCTGGCTCCTGCGGTGCTACCGGTGGAATTTCTTCTTCCGTAACTACTGGTGCAAGAGGTAAAGCCAGCTCTTTCGGTGCTTCTTTTGGAATTTGCTCCTCCGTGGAAACAGGCGGCTGAACTGTCTGTTGACTTAAATCTACAGTGAGTTTTTCTGTAAAATCAAGACGATTATCATTTGGATTTCCTCCGCCTTGAACATACTGTTTAACAGTGTAATATCCACCGAAACCAAGCCTCAAATAGAGGTGATTTTTCGCCCCTTCTCCTGTTTTTACTTTGATTGTATAGGTCAATGGTCCATTATTTCCACGTCTATAATAAGCAGCAGAAACGTTTGAAACTTTATGGTCGCTTGTTACAGAATAGAAGCCATCATCCCCAAGAAACTCTCCCCCCCCCGAAGGGTACCACACCGTCAGTCGGAGTGATTGTTTCTACAGTGCTTGTCTTGTCCGTACCCACGCCAAGACCAATATATATATATATATATTATCTTTCGTAGGACCAAATTCAATATTAGCATACGGGTCAACCTTAACTGTATATATCAACGTTTTCGTCTCTGGACTATAGGTGTAGGTAACGCTTTGTAAAGAATGACGTTTAGCCGGCGAACTAGGAGCAAATCGCAAATCAACTTCCCCCGACACTCCTTTTTCCTGTTGCTGTGTCGTTACTTGACTTGGCTCCTCTGCATATGTTTTGGGATTTGTTGTTATAGTTGTTCCGCAGAGAAGCATCGTTAGCAAGAGAAATTTGTAGTAACGCTTCTTTGGTATTCGGTGTAAAATGGAAGGTCACTGTTTAAGCCGACTGTATTTCCACACCAATTGAGAGCGATTGAGATACTGTTTTTGAAACATAAATGTTCCTCCTTTTTACTGGACGCACCTATCAGTTTCTGGTCAAATAAATATGACACCGTCCTCTAGGCACTGTCTTTATCTATTCTTTTCCAAATATCTAACATTCTCAGTCTATCCTATTCTTTTTTAATTTTCAACAAAAAACAATCCATTTTGTTCCGCTGTAACAGTTTGTTTTATGGTCTCTAATCATTTGATTTTTTGTATTATTTTACCTATCTTATAATAAAGAAAATTGCTCTACACCAGCATTCAACAAAAAATGCTCACGTATTTGTGAACATTTTCTTATCCTAATGCAACATCCAAAATCATCATGATGACAAAACCAGCCATGAGCCCTAAGGTCGCTAAATCTGTATTGCCATTGGTCTGAGATTCGGGAATCAATTCTTCCACAACAACAAATATCATCGCACCTGCCGCAAAAGACAAAGCGTAAGGTAAAATCGGTGTCATCGCGATGACGGCGAATGCACCAATGACAGCTGCAATGGGCTCCACAACCGCTGACATAGCCCCCCAGAAGAATGCTTGCTTCCGAGATTTGCCATCTGTTCGAATCGGAATCGACAGAGCTGCACCCTCTGGGATATTTTGCAGGCCAATCCCTATAGCCAATCCAAGTGCACCGATGTAGGCGGCGGTCGTATAGTTGTTGGCAAAAAATAGCAAAGCAGTCTTGGACAAACGTTTCCTTTCCTTGGTACCTCCACCTTCAGCATCGGCTTTTTCCTTGTCCAAGTGCAAATGGGGTACCACTGCATCAATAAATCGCAGGAAATAACCACCCAAAAGAGAGCCAACCGCTGCTGGTATCCAAGAAAACTTACCATAAGCCGGCTCTGCATACTCAATGGAAGGCGCTAAAAGCGACCAAAAAGAGGTGGCAATCATGACGCCTGCCGCAAATCCCATCATGACATCCAGCAAACGACGACTGACCCTTTTAAAGAAAAACACAATTGCCGACCCTACAATCGTACAGGACCAAGTAAATAATCCAGCCAGCAAAGCTTGTAAAATAACAGATTGATGCTCAAACCAAGACATGAAAAACTCCTTTATGTACTTTCCAGCTTACCTTATTTCCATTTATATTTCAAGCAAAATAAAAATGCAACCTACGGTCGCATTTTCTCTATGATTAGATGTGTCTAAATGGATTAGTCGAAACGGTTGAGGCAAAGATATCAATATCCCAATGTTCTTCCCTTTTCCATTGCTCCAATTTTTCAGCGATTTTTTTAACAAATAAAACCTCGATATGGTGCCCTGGATCAATTGCTAACAGTCCCTGCGTTAGCATTTCCTGTCCCGTATGATAGTAGATATCGCCTGTAATATAGACATCAGCCTTTTTTTTGAGGGCATCTTTATAGGAGCTGTCCCCACTACCACCACAGATAGCCACTCGGTTCACATATTGCTGCGCTTGATGGCTGTAGGTTACTAAGCGTACCGTCTCTAAACCGAACGCTTCTTTGACTTTTAATCCCAATTCTTCCAAAGTCTGCTCTGCTATGTTCCCAACACGACCAATTCCTTGGCCTACAGCAGTTTCATGGAGAACTTCCACATGTTGGATGCCTAAAAGTTCACAAAACCAGTCGTTGAGTCCTCCCTCCACTACATCAATATCTGTATGACTAACATAGACAGCGATATTGTGCTGGATTAATGTTAAATAAATCTGGTTTTGCAAATCATCCGATATCAGATTTTTCAAGGGACGAAAAATAGGTGCATGCTTGACGATAATCAGATCAATTTTTTTCTCGACAGCTTCAGAAACTGTTGTTTCACGGATGTCGAGCGCCACCATAATACACTTAATTTCTTTATTCAGTGTTCCGATTTGGAGTCCAGACACATCACCTTCCATAGACAAAGTCGGTGGACAAAATGCTTGATAACGATCAATGACTTGACTAGCTAACATGAAAGTACCTCCTTTATATCTTGGATTTTTTGAGAAATAGCTGCGCGTTCCTTCTCGTGATGCTCTGGTACTTGAGAAAGGGCATAGCTTAATTTATCTGCTTCCTTAAGCCATTTTTTTCTGAAAACAGGCGACGCTTCCTGACGGAGGAATGGTCCAAAACGCAAGTCCGTCAGCGACAGCGACATCGGACCTGACTCTGCTACCAAGATTTCATAAAGCTTGTCATTTTCCTCTAAAATGTTCTCTGCGACGAGTTGATAGCCATTTTCTTGTAACCAAATCCGCACATCATCCTCACGGTTATTAGGTTGTAAAATCAACCGTTCAACACCGAGCAACTTATCCTTTCCAGTCGCCAAAATCTCCGCAATCAAACGACCACCCATACCGGCTATGGTTACGACAGTAATCCGATCCTCAACTTCAACAGCTGCAAGACCATTTGCCAAACGCACTTGAATCTTGTCTGATTGATCAGCCGCAGCGACATTTGCTTTAGCTGACTGGTAGGGAGCTTGCACCACTTCACCTGCAATAGCAAAATCCAGCCAATTTTTTTCTACCAAAAAAAGAGGGAGGTAAGCGTGATCACTCCCTACATCTACTAACCTCGCTCCCTTGGGAACAAAATTCGCGACAACTTCCAGTCGCTGTGACAATTTCGTTTTTTCCATCCTAGTCTTTCCAAAGATTCATGGCCGCCAGAAAATCATCAGACGGCTCCAAATTTTGTGATTGTTTCGCATCGCGTTCCGCATTTCGTGCTTCCACTTGTGCAGGAGTCGTGATGCCTTCTCGACGCCAATTACGTAAAATCGCTTGAATATAGCGCCAGTTGGTTTTATTGTTGAAGACTGCTTCACGCAAGGCTGTACGGACCAATTCCACTGATACATGATCTTCTGAAATAGTCTTTTGCAAGTCCTCAATTTCAAACGGTGACAAGAACCGACTTAATTCCCGTTCAAAATCACCGACCAAATCCTTGACAGAGTTAGTCTCAAATGGTTTTGGCTCTTGGTTTTGTTCTTCTAACTCATCCAGTAGACTCAAAGCTGGCAAGGCATCAAAAATGACTTCGATTTCGCCACCAAGGTTGATGGTCTTGTATTCCAATAGACCTTTTTCTTGTAACATTTCAATGGAGCGATTGACTTCTGCTACCGTTTTCCCCGTCGCTTGAGCAATCTCGCTGGGCGCAAGAGACTCCAATTGGCTGGTATTCTGTAAAAAGAAAAATTGCCAGATCAGATAGTCATCTGCCGACGGAAATAATTCTTGAAAATGAAACAATAAGGCACTTGGTAGAACCAAGTTACCAGATTGAAATTGTTTTGAATAGGTCATAATTCCTTTTACCTTATCCTGTCTCACCTTGTAAGCTAGCTGAAAATGCTTATTGAAACAACCCAATTATAAACCGTTTGTCGGTAAACTGCGTCGTTGATCTAACTACTGAAAAACTGCCTTCCTGACAAATTCCCATAAGAAAAAATCACAGCTGTACTTATTCTCTTTTTAACCTTAACCAAAAGACATCTAATTTTTAGAAACAAAAGGAGGAAATCCAGAAGGACTCCCCTTCTCCAACTTAAAACAGTGCCCTACACTGTTTGTTTAGGACAAAGCTACGGCTTTTCCTATCTCCAACCTAAAATAGCCTATCCGTAGACTGTTTTAGCCAGGGAAATTCATAAGGACCTTTGTATCGTAGTTGCCAATCATATCGCGTCCGTTGAGACCATCCAACTCAATGATGAAGGCACAGCCTGCGACAATTCCGCCAAGTTTTTCGATGAGCTCGATCGTTGCTTTGACCGTTCCTCCTGTTGCCAAGAGATCATCAACGATGAGGACACGTTGTCCTGGTTTGATGGCATCAGCATGCATGGTCAATGTATCCACACCATACTCTTTTTCATAATCAGCTGAAATCACTTCGCGTGGCAATTTACCTGATTTACGAACTGGAGCAAAACCGACACCCAATTCAACTGCGACGGGACATCCGATAATAAATCCGCGTGCCTCAGGTCCCACGATCATGTCAATTTCATGATCACAAGCGTATTGTGCAATCTCACGTACTGCATAGCTATAAGCTTTGCCATCTGCCATCAAAGGCGAAATGTCACGGAAGGTAATACCTTCTTTAGGATAGTTTTCAATTGTTGCAATGTATTTTGTTAAATCCATAATGTTTATCCCTAGAGCTATTTCTAGGAATATTCCTTTCATTTCTGACTCATGCAGTCAAAATAATATTACTCTTCATTATATCAAAAAAATGTGGGCAGGTCTAATGACGACTGCCCACATTTTTATTAGAGAAAAATTCCCTTTCCACACAGATTCTCCAAACATTCTTGGAGGTAGGCTTTGTCATGTTCAGGATATATCGGTTGGGTCAAGGGCAGAGCTTCCAAATCGCTATAAGCAACTTCTTTCTTCCCACGATAAGTTGCCTCTTTCCAAAGCTCATCAGGCTTGTACCCACATTTTTCCATCTCCTGCATGACCAAGAGATGGTAATGATAGAGCTTATATGGAGAATGTGCAAATACATAATCAACCGTCGCATGTGGACGTCCCCATCCCGCACCACGTAAAGCTGCACATTCACGGTGCTGACCGAGTAATTGTTGACGTGGTAAGCGTTGGATTAAATCTTGGTGCCAAAGTCGCATCCTTTACTCCTCATTTTTCCTTTATTAGTCATCCTTTTTCATCAACCACTCATAGATTTCCTGCGGTGTCGCAAGTGCCATGCGTTCTTGATAAATCACCGTTTGCTTGAGTTCTTGGTAAATTTGGCTCTCTGAAATTTCTCGTCTTTCCGCTTCCTTATTGACCGTCATGACGCCATCTGTAATGGTCACAAATCCTAACTCTGCAAAAATTTGAATCATTTTGATCAAAAGTGATTCTTTTATTTTTAGGAAATGACTGAGCTCTTTCAGCTTGTAACGGACATCGAACTGAGGAAATTGATAAATGGTTTTATAGAGTTTAGCAAATTGTTCTCGCGTGCCGTGGCCATCTAGATAATAAGGTGTCACAATCTCATTTTTAAAATAAATAGCTTCAAAGTCATGTTTTTGGAAAATCTGACGCAAATCAGCTGGATTTTCTGGAACTTTTGCGATGACCACAGATTTTTCTCCCGTTAAATCAGGTATATATTCCCCGTCAAGAATAGGGACACTGGCTGGGAGCGCAGCATTTTTCGCCCGAAGATTATATAGCTGAATTCCTGTCACACGCGCATCTTCCAGCATGAGCTGGAGCGTTGTTGCCCCATTCCAAGTGTTGACCGACAAGCTAACCGCAAGCTCTAGGCCTTTGACCTGAGAAAATTCTGTCGCTAGATGTCCTTTACCAAAAGCGACCACGTCGAAAGCGGCCTTGCCCTTCTTGATACGGAACTTGAGGTGGAGAGCGGTTTTGGATAATCCATACCATAGGGTCTGAGACGTTCAAACGCCTTCACCGTATCCAGAGTTAATTCCTCCAAGTCCAATTCTTCGTCCAACAGCAAGGTTCCTTTTTGTGGATTATCCAAGCCATTTTCCAAAATATAGGTTGACAAAGCATCCGATAACTGAGCCAATTTTTCCACTTCCAAGGTCATCCCAGCCGCACCAGCATGGCCCCCAAAAGCAATAAAAAGATCAGGATGTTCAGATAAGGCATCAAAAATATTGACAGACTCAATCGAACGAGCAGAACCTTTAGCACGTCCATCCTCAATGGACAAAACGATGACTGATTGATGCAATTCTTCCAAGAGGCGACCTGCAACAATACCTAAGACGCCGGAATTCCAGCCCTCATACGCTAAGACTTGTGCTGGTTTACTTGTATCAATCATAGCTTTGGCTTGATCATAAATCTCTTGCACCACAGTCTTGCGATCGGTATTTTTTTCATCAATCATGAGCGCGATAGCTTGAGCTTCTTCTTCGTCAAAGCCAGTCAGCAAATCTATGGCAGGATTGGGATCATCCAGACGACCAAGAGCATTAAGGCGTGGCGCGATTTGAAAAGCAACCACTTCTTCATCCAAACTATCCCGCTCAATTCCAGAAATCCGCATCAATTCTTGTAAGCCCACTCGCTCCGTATGCTTGAGCATATTCAATCCATACTTGACCATGATACGATTTTCGTCCGTCATGCTGACCATATCTGCGATAGTCCCAATAGCAACCAAGTCCAATAGTTCAACCTGAACTGTTTCCAACAAGGCACAGGCTAACTTAAAGGCCACTCCACAACCAGCCAAGTGCTTGAAGGGATACTCACTTTCAGGATGCTCTGGATGGATGATAGCGTAGGCTTCTGGCAAGATTTCTGGCAGGGAATGGTGGTCGGTCACAATGACGTCTACTCCTCGCTCCTCAGCATAACGAATAGCCTCGTGTCCCGCTACGCCATTGTCCACGGTAACAATCAATGATATACCCTGCTGCTCAATGAAATACTTATAAACTGACTGATTGGGCCCATAGCCATCTGTGAAGCGGTTGGGTAGATAGACCTGACACTCCGCGCCTAATTCTTCCAATGCCTCTTTCAAAATAGAGGCTGACGTCATCCCATCCGCGTCATAGTCTCCATAAATAAGAATTTGCTCATAATTTTCAATAGCACGACGAATTCGCTCGACTGCCTTGTCCATATCATGTAATAAATAGGGGTCATATAGATCCTCTAAAGAGGGATTCAGGAACGCCTGCAATTCCTCAATAGTCTCCACTCCACGCTCATAAATCAGCTGAGCTGCTAGCACGTCCAAGCCTTCTTTTTTGGCTGCTTTCAAAAAATTCGTATCGGCAACCTTGTCGTCCAATTGCCACTCATAAGATGATTGAATCACTCTCTTCTCCTTCGTTCAAACATTCCCATTATACCAAAATTCCACACAGAAATTCCATTTTATCGACCCCCTTCGCACAGTTGAGTGGGCATAAGAAGCGGACTTCTCACTATATTTCACGCTATCTAGCCACTGCATCTTATCTTTAAAATGGGATAAAAACAGGAAGCTAGGACTTTTGTCCCAGCTTATTATTCCTTTTCTTAAAATAGCGGAGCAAACATAGCAATAAGGGATCCTGCTAAGCGCTTGTGCCAAGGATAGTTGTTTCGAAAATCTTCCAGTGTAATCTGTTCTGAAACAGCAAAGGACGTCTCAAAATCCACCAAAATATCCCAGAGGACTTGCTTATGATTGTAAACATACAGTCCGCATTCAAAATTGAGATAAAAACTACGAAAATCCATATTGACCGTGCCCACAGTGGCTTTTTTGTCATCTACCAAGACGACCTTAGAGTGGACAAACCCTGGTGTGTATTCGTAAATTTCAATTCCACTTTCCAAGTAGGTCTCAAAATCCACACGAGCTGCCAAATATGCCGACTGCTTATCGTAGATATGAGGCAGGAGCAACTTGACCTGAACGCCACGCTTAGCAGCATAGGTCAAATTGTCAATCATCTCATCATCCAAAACCAAATAAGGCGTCATGATATAGATATAGTCCGTTGCAGATTGAATCATATCCAGATAAACTCGCTTCGCTACTTCATCCTTGTCGAAAGGATTCTCCCCATAGGCCAGAAAGAAACTATCCTTGTCAACAATTTCCTTTTCAGATTCTAAATGTTCCTTCAGATATTTAAGGTCATCATTTTCTGTTTTTTCATTGAAATTCCACATCTGCAAAAACATCAGCGTGAAATTGGCAACTGCCTCGCCTTTGACCATAATAGCTGCGTCTTTCCAGTGACCAAAGCGTTCTTTTTGATTGATGTATTCATCGGCTAGGTTAACCCCTCCTGTAAAGGCAACCCTGCCATCTATGACCGCAATTTTGCGATGGTCGCGGTTATTTTGAACTGTAGAAAGCGCCGGAATAATTTGAGAGAAGACCTTGGCTTTGATCCCAAATTCTCGCAAAGATTTATAGTAGTTATATGGCAGGAGCATGAGAGAATTGCTGCCATCATACATAAAGCGCGACGATGTAGTATTCCATGAAGATGTATTTTTCCGCCTTACGCAATTCTTCAACAAGAGCCTCAAACTTCGCTTCCCCTGATGGAAAATACGTAGCATCCGAATTTCCATGAAGAGCATAGCCCACATGCTGACTCATGTAATGTGCCAACTTGAGCTGATCCTTGTCTTCTTTTTCTAAAACACTTAGTAATTTTGACGAGGTATGACCGTACTGGCGCAACTTTTCTGCCTGCTTTTGAAAATTCTTACGATAGCGTCTAGTTTCGATATTGGACTGCAAAATAAAGTAAAAGAGGGCACCAAAAATGGGAACACCAATGATAAAAATAATCCAAGTTAACTTAAAACTGGCATTCATTGGGCGATTCACAATAGAAATTGCCACGATGATTGAGAAAATTTGCAGAGCTAACAAGACGGCAGGCATCAGTAAAGCGGCATAGGTCACTCCAAAAAAGATGGCTAAAACCGTGACCGCCAATAATAACAAAATAATAAAGGTTCGGCTATAAATCAAATGCCATATTTTTTCCATACATCTCATCCTTGTTGGGTATTTGGATTATTATAGCAAAAATCAACAGAAAAAGGGAGCCAAAATAGCTCCACAAAGGTATCTTATTTAAAATTGAACAACGTACGCGCTAGATAATCTGACATACCCGGAAATAATGTATAAAATTTGTGCGTCGCAGCTAATGCAAAAGGCATATTGAGCTCACGTTTCTTTGTTTTCATAGCTTTGACAATCCGTTTTGCAACTACATCTGGCTGCAGTACAAAGGCTTTGACACCTTTTAAATAGGTCCCATCTGGGTCCGCTTGGTCAAAAAATCCTGTCGCAATTGGACCTGGATTGACCGTAGTCACTGCCACACCATAAGAAGCTAATTCCAGACGGATAGTATTAGAAAAGCCGATAGCTGCAAACTTAGTCGCTGAATAGACAGATGATTTTGCTGACGCTACTAAGCCAGACATGCTGACAATATTGATGATATGGCCTTTTCGAGCAGCCTTCATTTCCTTACCGACCAGACGGCAAAAAGTCATAGTCGCAAAGGTATTGACCGCAAACATATCCTCAACTTGCGCCGCTGAGAAATTCTCAAAATCATCGTAGATAGCATAACCAGCATTGTTGACCAGAATATCGACGAAACCATATTCTTGGTAAATTTGCGTCAGCACTTGCTTGACCTGTGCCTCACCACGAATATCCAACTCAAAAATAGCTTTCTTGTCATGATGAGTATAAAGCATATGCAGCTTTTTAGCATCTCTGCCGATTAAAATCAAAACATCATCTGGCAAGAGTTTGACCATTTCCTGAGCGAGGCCACCTGAAGCTCCTGTGATTAAAATAGTTCTCACACTTCTGCCTCTTCCAAATCCTTGACTACATGCACTTCCTTAAAAATAGATGCTGCATCTTGACGTAATTGACTCACATCTCGTGATAAGAAACGAGGACTGATATGATTGAGAAGTAAGCGTTTTGCCCCTGCTTCACTGGCAACTTGTGCTGCTTCCATATTAGTAGAATGCCCATGTTTTCGCGCCATCCGTTCATCCCCACGACCATAAGTTGACTCGTGAACCAAGACATCCGTATTGACCGCCAAACGAACGCTAGCGTGGCATTTACGGGTATCCCCTAAAATAGTGATCACTTTCCCAGGACGAGGTGCAGACAGGAAATCTTTGGCAAAAATTTCTGTACCATCTTCCAAAACAATATCTTGTCCATTTTTTACTTTCCCAAAAAGTGGACCAAACGGAACACCTGCCGCCCGTAATTTATCTGCATCCAGCACACCATCCAAGTCCTTCTGGATGACGCGATAGCCTACACAAAAGACCGTGTGGTCTAACTTTTCTGCGTAGACCTTAAATTTGTCCGTTTCCAATAAGAGTCCCGAGTTTTTTTCATCAAATTCATGAAAATGAATGCGATAAGGCAAGCGCGAACCAGACACTTTCAAGCTCGTCAAAACGAAGCTTTTAATTCCGACAGGACCATAAATATCCAAATCAGTCTGCTCTTCATTGGCTTGAAAAGAACGACTAGATAAAAATCCTGGCAATCCAAAGATATGGTCGCCGTGCAAGTGAGTGATGAAAATTTTTGAAATCTTGCGCGGACGAATGGTCGTCTCTAAAATTCGATTTTGCGTCCCCTCGCCACAATCAAACAGCCAGATTTCATTGATTTCATCTAGCAACTTAAGCGCCAAACTCGAAACATTACGCGATTTTGACGGCTGACCAGCACACGTCCCTAAAAATTGAATAAACATATTTTTCTTTCTATTTTTTTCGGTAAATCATAGCAGTGCGACCCGACCAAACATAGTAAGCTTGACCAGCGTATTCTGCCGCTACTTGACTGACTTCTTCCTGATTGTATCCTGTAAAACGGAGATACTCCTGGCTTTCTGCCACATCCGTTAAGAGATAGCGACTTTGTACCACAGGAGTGAATGATAGCCCCTCCATCACCAGTGGTGTCATGTAGATACGATTTTCTTTGATATAAATCATATAACGCGGAAAAATCTGCGCCAGTTCAAAGAGCAATGCCTCCGTTACCACTTCTTCCTTTTCAGAAAAAACTTGCGCCACCTTATTACTAGATTCATAGGCAAAGCCGTAGGATTTTCCGCCAAGGTTGAGGCGAACAAAGGGCTTTTCTTCTTTAAAAGATGGTTCTTTCATCAGCAAGTGAAGTTGACAAGATAAATCAAAATAATAATCTGTTGCTGCCTGTGGCGATTGTTTTTGGTAGATTTCTGCAAAGTAAGCATTGATAACAGACGGCGGCGGCGTGATGAAAGCAAGCTTGTCCTCATCTGATAAGTGCGCCAATTTTTGCGTCAAATAAACCTTATCCAAAGAAGTAAATCCACCATAAGTTAGTGCCAAATCAAGATAATCCATCATAAAATCTCTCCTAGAAATTCTTCCAGTTTCCACTTATTACTCTTAGCAATCGAACCGCTGACAATCTCTACATCATCCACGTATTCACGTTTGTCAATTAAAGCTATCTTTGCTAAGTCATGCAATCGATAGGATTGTGCCAGTGGTATCTTAACTTCAAATGGTACAAACATGGTTTTGAGCTTTGCTAGTACCATCATTTGGATGTGTGCTTTGGCATTTTTGTCCTTAGCTGAAATCATGACATGAGGAAATTGGCTTGGCGTAAATTCATCGTCGGTCTTGTCCATTTTATTGTAAACGGCAAGCCGTGGAATATCTAGCATATCCAAATCTTTGAGAATATCCAGAACCACCTGCTCTTGCTCGGCATGATTGGGATCCGAACTGTCAATGACATGAAGCAAAAGATCCACATTCATGGACTCTTCCAAGGTAGACTTGAAGGCGGAAATCAACTCCGTTGGTAAATCTTGTATAAAGCCAACTGTGTCGGTCAAGGTCACTTGAAAAGTATCTGATAAAGCAATCTGCTTGGTCGTCGCGTCCAAGGTCGCAAAAAGCTCATCTGCCTCATATTGACACTTATCCGTCATAGCATTCATAATCGTTGATTTTCCCGCATTCGTATAGCCAATTAAGCCAATCTTGAAAATCCCTGATTGCAGACGGCGTTCTCGAACAGTCGAGCGATTCTTCTCCACAACTTTTAATTGTCGCTCAATATCATGAATCTGATGACGAATGCTCCGACGATCCAGCTCCAATTGACTTTCACCAGGGCCACGAGAACCAATCCCACCAGCCTGACGACTGAGCATAATCCCTTGCCCCACAAGACGTGGCAACATGTACTTAAGTTGGGCTAAATGAACCTGCAATTTTCCTTCGTGACTGCGCGCCCGCGCTCTTCCAAATTGGTATTTTGGCGCGGCGTCAGACGATTATTGACAATAACCGTATCAATCTCATCTGCCTCCACCATCTGGGCAATTTCATCCAATTTCCCAGAGCCGATAAAGGTCCTACTATCATATTTTTCCCGCTTTTGAGTATAAACGCCCGCCACCTCTGCACCTGCTGTCCGCGCCAGACTGGCCAACTCCTCCATGGACACGGCAAAATTTTCCGTCTGCTGCAACTCAACTCCGACTAAGAGGGCACGTTCCTGCTCTTTCTTGGTTTCAATCATTTAAAAATTCCCTCACACTTTCTTCAATTCGGACTTGGCTGGTTGGATCCGAGATTTCATAGAAGGTGACATCCATGCGGTTACGGAACCAGGTTAACTGTCGCTTGGCAAATCGGCGTGTCTGCTGTTTGAGCTTGTCCACTGTCACTTCCAAAGTCTCCTCTCCTCGGAAGTAGGGGAAAAATTCCTTGTAACCAATCCCACGACTGGCTTGCGAATCTGGATAGTTGTCATAGAGCCACTTGGCTTCATCCAATAATCCGGCCTCCATCATGACGTCCACACGCGCATTGATGCGGTCATAAACACGCTCTCGATCATCCGTCAGACCAATCAGCAGCGCTTCATAGGCTGGCTCTTGATTGACCAAATCTTGTCCAAATTTTTCCAGTTCCCAAACAAAACCTCATCTGATAAAGCATCCAATTCCTTGCGATAAGCCAAGAGCGCTGTCTGATCCAATTGACCACCCAAATGATAGCCTTCCAGCAGGCTCTGCAAATAAAGTCCTGTTCCACCCACCAGAATCGGCACATGCCCGCGGCCAGTGATTTCCTCAATCTTTTGACCAGCCTCCTGCACAAAGTCATAAGCAGAATAACTTTGGTTAACACTGCGCACATCAATTAAATAATGAGGAGCTTGAGCCTGCTCTTCTTGACTAGCTTTTGCTGTCCCGATAGATAGCTCCTCGTAGACCTGCTGGCTGTCGCCACTGATAATTTCTCCATTGAATTTCTGGGCTAATGCAATGCCCATGGCGGTTTTGCCCACAGCTGTTGGTCCCAAAACCACGATTATTTTTGTTTTCATCTTTTTTCCTTGAAAATTTCTCGTTTTTCCGTTAAGATTATTATAACATATCTAGTGGAAGTCGGCAGAGTGCCAAGGTCTTCTACAAACAGAAAGTCAAAAGGAGTATCATACCATGGCAAAAGGATTTGGAAAAGGTTTATTTACAGGTATCGTCGGCACACTTGCAGCACTTGCTGGAGCTGCTTATGCTGTTCAAAAAACAGTCATCGAACCTGAAGAAAAGAAAGAAGCTTTCATCGAAGAAAATCGCAAAAAAGCAGCGCGTCGTCGCGTAGCACGTTAAAAAACAAGCTGTGAGGCTTGTTTTTTTGTACTCTTTAATCAAGCGCTTCATGTGCGCTACTTCTCTTTTAACAGCTTGATAGAGAGAAACTTCTGCCTCTGCAAAGCTAGAAGATTTCCTACGATATTGTTTTTGACTGGGCGAGCGATAGCGAATGTCTGGAGATTGGTCTACTACTTTTAAAATATCTTTACGAAATGCAGGATCCCACTTCACTGTCGGATCAACATCTAACTGGCGGTGACGCTCGTCATTGCAACTAGCATAGTTGAAACTTGCCCCATTAACAATCCCAGCTCTACTCTGCCCCTGCGGATCCACTTCATTGAGAAATTGACCTTGACTTCCGATAATGAAAATCCAGTAGGACCTTGTAGTTAACACCTTGAATGTCCTGGCTCGTTTCTACTCGATTGGTCTTTTTATTGTGCAATTTTTTATTGTGCAATTTTTTATTGTGCAAGCGAGCAGATTCATGCAAATCATATCGAGCAACAGGAACTAGAGACCATCCTTTTTTTCTTTGGTCGCTAGATAAGCCGACAAAGCCTCCTCATCTGTCTGTCCTGTTTCCCGATAATGCCAACGGATCCATTTAGCTTGCTGGGCAGAAATGACATAACGAAATTGGTGCAGCTGTTTTTTCAAATCAGCCATTTCATGTTTATCCGAAAAACGATTGGCAGGTAAGGCGAAATCAACGAGAATTGAGAACTGACTCCAAAAGTCATGATGAGGCGGCAAATTCATCCAGATTCCTGCTTTTTTTAAGTTTTTTGTGCTTGGCTAACCGTTTGTATCTGTCTAACCTGCTGATTAAATAGGCTGAGAAAGATAGGATTACCAAAGATTTGTGCTTGATGAAAGACATCTTCTAGCATGTCCATTTCACAATCTTTCTCAAGAAGAGATAAATAGCCGTCCTTGATAGCTAGCAATGACCAGCCTACTTGATGCAATTCTTGGATGTGGGATCGCAGGAGACTCAACCACTGCCATCTTTCTTGCTCTAGAAGATAGGGGCCATTGTCAAAGAGCCATACAGCTGCTAAATCATAGAAATCTTGTCCTGACTGCTTTGCCATTTTCCCTCCAACCGTTCCATTAAATGAAAAATCTAAATAATCTTATCGCGTTTTTCAATGAATACAATACTAATCATCATGAGAATAGTCACAATCGCTAAACTAATAATAAAGGGAACCCAAGATGCAAATAGAGAATAACTATAGCCCAAAAGCATAGGGCCAACAGAAGCCAATAAGTAGCCCCCCGACTGCACCATGCCTGACAAACGAGCCGTATCCTGACTATTTGATGTCTTGAGGTTGAGACTAATCATCATATAAGGAAAGAGCGTGCTGACAGAGACCCCTAAAATAAGATGAATAAGGAGCCATATGGTAAAATTAGCAGGTGCAACCAACATAGCCGCTAACCCTATTAAAGTCAAAGCTGATATTCCAGTCATAATCCAAGCACGTTTTTCCTTAGATAATCGACTAACAATAGAAGGCACAATCATGGAGACTGGGATACTAATCAAACTGAAAATTCCTGATCTGTGTAAAAAAGTAGAGACTGCAATCCACCAAAAATCAAGAAGATAACAGCGTACTTGTTTTTCCAAAGTGGTGTTTCTTTTTTTGTACTCTTTTCGTTTTCAAACCGGTGATTGTAAGTCAAGTTCGGTAGCCAAATCAAAAGAGCTAAACCAATCAAAGCTGAAATCAATAGGAGGAAAAATTCCCAAGAGGTTGCACTAGTGATGGGAACCGCAACCATTGACGCAAGAGTCGTAGAAATCCCCATGGTGGTAATATACAAAGTCGTATAAAAACCAACTTTTAGAGGAAAATTAGCTGACACCAGACTAGGCAGAATGACATTGATAACTGCTACTGCTACCCCGATCAACATGGTCCCCACATAAAGCATAGGAAGATTGATCATGCGCAATAAAGAGCCAATCAGCATGATAGCCAATACTAGACCTAGCAATTTCTCAATACCTAACTTTGCTGCCCACCTTGGTGCCAGAGCAGAGAAGAAAGCAAACATTAAGAGCGGCAAAGAGGTTAAAATCCCTAAACTAGAGACAGAACCCCCTAATCCTGATGCAATGTCTGTCAAAATAGCTGGAATTGAGGTAAAGGGTACGCGCATAACCGCTCCCAACATAATCAAACCCCAAACCAAATAAGGTGAATGTTTACTTTTCATTTACTTATCCTCACATTTTTCTTAGTAAATTATAGCATATTTTCGGCATGTTTATCTGAAAGTTCTTTCAATAATAGAAAAAAGAGGAGAGAGAGACAAGGCATTCCAGAAAAACCATTTAACTGTTTTTTAGCCACATACTTCATCACCTATCCTTGGAGATTGCCCCTTTTCTCCACTATAAATAGAGGAGGTTCCTAGTTTCGTTCACTATATCTTTCATCAACCTATGCTATAATAGTCAAAAACAGAAACGGAGACAACTATGGCTTATGAATTTTGCTTAGAATACGGTGCTTTTCCTATCAAAGATGAAGACGATTTCTTTGCCAGTAAAGAAGATATTCCCTATTTTTTACAAGGAAATGATTCACTTATTGCAGAACTAAAAGACATGAACGAGCTCTTTCATGAACTTTTTCATACCGTTGAGGCTAACTACGAATATATAGGCGGACAATTCCCTGAAAAAATTAGCACTCTCCGTGAACGCTATCATCAGCTCAGCAAAAGAGTCCTGAAAACCTACCAGAACCAAGTGACTATTAAGATTGAGCCATTTTTGCTATAAACCATTCACTTTGACAATTCTAAATTGTCAAGAGCAGTATTACTCTACCATCCAAGCAACGCCTTCATATTTCCAGCCACGAGTAGACAAAATGTTTTTCTCGTTCTCGCTGGTGGTATAGAGGTGTTTTTTTGATACCATTATGATACAAGCGATAAACAGGAATATCTCCAGTTGAACGATAAGCAATGCCTTCTTGATGCCAACCACGCCCTGCTAATATTCTATACTCGTTAGCATCCTTGGTATACAAATGAACTTTCAAACCAGAATGATACAGGCGATAAACAGCATCCCCAGTAATGCTACGAGTGGACCAAGCTTTCCCTTCCAGTCTCCAGCCTCGTCTCATTAATTCATTGACCTCATTGAAATCAGTTGTATAAAGATGAGTTTTTAAAGCTGGATAATAGAGTCGATTCACTGGAATCAAGTTATTATTAGAAACAGTAACGGTAAATGTCTTTGGTGGATAGGCCACTGATGTTTCAATCGGAGAGCGATGAATCCCCAACTGATCCAATTCTGCTTCAAAGTTTGGAAAATCCCCTCCTAGATACGGTACATGAATGGTAACAGTAACCGTCCCTTCTTTTAAAGCTTGCCAGTTTCCCCGCTCATCAATAGTGAGAACGGAAGGATTAGAAACTTCATAAAGAAAGGCATACTGGGTATCCTTAATAAGACTATCTTGTTCTGGGCGAATTTGTCCAGTTGCTCCCGTAATGATTTGTCCATTAGGAACAGTTGTCTCATCTAAATAAGAAACACCATTATTATAGCAATAATATTGAACGTTTTCTGTGTTAGCGTAGATAACTATTTCATTATGGAATACGCTGAACGAAAGTAAAAATGCAAAAATAAATACCGATAGTTTTTTCATAACCAACCTCTTATCCACATGCAAGCAAAATAGCTACTAATTGTTGCGGACAATCTATTATTTTTTATTATCGGTAAAATTATACCATATGCTATGCGCTTTCATTTTACAATTATATGACTTTTCTATATATGATAATGATCTTTCACGCAAAAAGGAGTCACATGAACTCCTTTTCTTTTACACATTTATTTTTTCCAAGAATCTACCAAGTCACGGTTTTCTTCAATCCATGCTTTGGCTGCTTTTTCTGGGCTATCGCCTTCGTTGATGGCAAACATGACAGATTCCATATCTTCTTCGGTCCAATTGAAGTTGTCCAAGATAGCATTTACTTCTGCATTATCTTTATCAAATCCTTGACGAACCAAGGTATGAATGGATTCCTTTTCACCCATAGTTTTCTTCGAATCTTCTAGATATTTCAAGTCATATTTAGAGAACAACCAGTGTGGGGACCATCCTGTAATGACAATATCTTCCTTATTTTGGTAGGCACGTTCTAATTCGATATTCATGGCGCCTGTTGAAGCTGAAATCAATTCCCATCCTTTCAAGTTTGGATAGGCGTCAATCGCCGCCTGAGCAGTCGTCATAATACCCGCACCTGGCTCGATACCCGTAATTTTCTTACCAGCTTGATTGCTTAAATCTTCAATGGAATTCACATCCATGTACGCTGGAACAACCAAACCAGATTGAACTCCTTCAAGACTTGGTCCCAAGTCCACTAATTTATCCTTATACTGCTCGTAGAGAGCACCATGTGTCGTTGGCAACCAAGCAGATAAAGAGGCATCAACTTCTCCATTTGCGACAGATTGCCATAAAACAGCATTATCAAGCGGTGTCATTTTAACATCGTAGCCCATTTCACGTAAAACTTCAGCTGCAACGTTAGTAGACGCTACTTCAGAGTCCCATTGGACATATCCGAGATTAACCGTTTCCTTGGTCACGCCCATAGCAGAACTAATAAAGCGAGCTGCAAAGAGCAAAACAATACCAGCTAAGACTGCATAGGTCATGATTTTATGGCGTTTTTTCTCTTTAGCTGATTTCTTCACTTTAGCCGTTGTTGGCTGATTTAATTTCTGTGTGAAGCGGTCCATAATCATGGCCAAGATAACCAAGGCGATACCTGATACAAATCCTGCACCGATATCCGCATGCTGAAGGGCAGACAAGACACCGCGACCAAGACCAGGTGCACCGATCATAGAGGCCGTTACTACCATTGACAAGACCAACATGATAGTCTGGTTGATACCGGCAAAAATAGTTGGTTTAGCAAGTGGCAATTCCACTTTGAATAATTTTTGACGCGACGTACTACCAAATGAGTCAGACGCTTCTACCAATTCTTCTGGAATTTGACGAATGGCTAAATTTGTCATGCGGACCGTTGGTGGCAAAGCAAAAATCACTGAGGCAAAGACCCCTGGCACCATTCCGATTCCAAAGAATGCTACCGCTGGAATCAGGTAAACAAATGATGGCATGGTCTGCATGAAGTCCAAAATTGGATTGATAATAGCTGCTGCTTTTGAACTTTTTGCCATCCAGATACCAACTGGTACACCAATAATAATAGATACTAAACTTGATACAATGACCAAAGTCACAGTATTCATCAAATCATTCCACAAGCCTTGGTTCAAAATAAAGAGTAAACCAAGACCCGTAAAAACTGTCAATCCCCATTTTTTATTGGAAATAAAGAAGGCTGCAATCGTCATGAGAATGATCATCACAATCGGTGGAACAAACAGTAAGGTATCTGTCACACCGCCCATGAGGCTATTTCCGACTGACTGAATGAAGGCAAATAAACCTGAAAAAGTCTGAGTAAGCCAGTCCGTGAAGGCTTGCACCCACTCCGCAACTGGCAGTTGATAGTTAAACATGAAATCTCTCCTTTACAAAATCTCTACATATTAAGCATTGGCATTAGAGGATAACGCCGCAATGACACGACCACGGATGACAACGCCAACTAAACGGTCCTTATCATCAACTACCGCAAGTGGTGTCGGCGAATCGTAAATCAAATCAAAAATATCTGTGACTAATGTATCTGGTGTAACTTTTTGAACGTTTTTATCAATAACATCCACCAAGGCTTGACCATTTTGGCGCGCCTCACGCGCAGACTCCGCAGTTAAGCTCCCTTTGAGATGACGGCGACGATCCACAGCAAGTAGCATGGACACATCCTCTTTTTTCATGCGATTGAGAGCCACATTTGGACCATCAATTTCGATATTGGTCGTAAGCGCTGGCGTCATGATATTTTGTGCTGTTAAGACTTTTGAGCGGTCTACATCTTCGACGAACTCACGTACAAAATCATTGGCTGGATTTGTCAAAATTTCCTCTCCTGTACCAATTTGCATAATTTGACCATTGGCCATGATCGCAATACGATCACCAATACGAAGTGCCTCATTCAGGTCATGAGTGATAAAGATGATGGTCCGCTCTTGTTCAGCTTGTAATTCAATCAATTCATCCTGCATTTCGCGACGAATAAGGGGGTCCAACGCTGAGAAAGCCTCGTCCATGAGCAAAATGTCTGGATTATTGGCAAGAGCACGCGCCAAACCAACACGCTGTTGCATACCACCTGACAACTGATCTGGATATTGATCCTTAAAGTCGTAGAGTGATGAATTCCGAAGAGCTTGCTCTGCTAACTTTTCACGTTCTTCTTTAGGAACGCCACGCACTTCCAAGCCATATTCCGTATTTTCTAAAATAGTTCTATGTGGAAAAAGTCCAAAATTCTGGAAGACCATGTTGATCTTAGTCCGACGAACCTCACGCAACTCTTCTTCCGACATCTTGGAGATATCTTTTCCGTCTATATAGATTTCACCTGATGTTGGCTCAATCAAACGGTTGAGCATCCTTACTAAGGTTGATTTACCTGAACCAGACAGACCCATGATAACGAAGATCTCACCAGCTTTGACTTCCAAGTTGGCATCATAAACACCAACTGTTGCTCCTGTTTTTTGGAGAATTTCTTGCTTAGACTGACCCTGTTTGACCATTTCTAAAGCTTGCTTTTGTCTCTTACCGAAAATTTTGCTTAAACCTTTTACTTCTAACTTATTCACAAAAATCTTCCTTCCTTTCACATTTTAAAGTGACTCTATATCATTAATTAAATAGTGTCACTATAAATGACTATCTAATTATAACAACATATTGTCACTTTTGTCAAATTATCTTGCTTCATTTTTTAAATACAAAAAAGAGCTGATAAACCAACTCTTTAAACACTTTTTAGAACTATTTCTAACGAATTTCAGCGCCAAGATTTTCAAGAGCAGTTGAAATTTTTGCCATATAACCAGCAACTTCTTCGTCAGTTAGGTTGTCACTTGGATTTTGGAAAGTTAGACTGTATGCCATCGATTTCTTGCCAGATTCAATGTTGCTACCAGCATAAACATCAAAAAGTGTTACATTTGTCAGGCGTTTAACATTGGCAGAGGTAATGGCAGCCATGATTTCACTATGCTCTACTGTTTGATCCAATAGCAAAGCGATGTCGCGGCTAACGGCTGGGAATTTAGAAATTTCTTGGAAGGCTGGAGCTGGCTGGATAGCCGCTTCAATAGCATCCAAGTTTAACTCAGCCACATAGGTTTCAGGAATTCCATAGTTTTTAGATGTCTGCGGATGAACTTGTCCCACAAAACCAATTACTGCCTCTCCAAGAGAAATCACAGCTGTACGACCTGGATGAAGGGCAGCCACACTGTTGTTTGCTGTGAAGCTAGCTCTTAAGCCAAATTTGGCAAGAAGAGCTTCTACAATCCCTTTAGCATGATAGAAATCAACTGGTACTGCTGTTGTTTGGAAATCTTTTTCAACCACTAAACCTGTCAAGGCAAGAGAGAATTTAGAGATTTCTTGTGGCAAATCTTCTTTTGGATTACCCACTTGCTCAAAAACTTTTCCAATTTCATAGAAGGCGAGATTCTTTTGCTTACGAGCTACATTATAGGCAACTATCTCTAACATACCAGACACCATATTCTGGCGAAGGGCAGAGCGGTCCACTGTCATTGTCCACATCAGTTCTGTCACAGTTGTTGGTGCCACAGAGAATTCCACAGCTTTCTCAGGCGTTGTTAAAGCGTAAGAAATAATCTCTGTCAAACCAGCACCTTCTGCGACCGTGCGAACTTGGCGACGGAGTCGTTGACTAGGTGTCAATTCACCAGCTGTCCCATCTTCTTTTGGAAGGGGCGTAGGCAAGTTATTGTAGCCATAAATACGAGCGATTTCTTCCACCAAGTCAGCAGGACTAGTAATATCCCAGCGCCGACGTGGTACTTGAACGGTAAATTCTTCTACTTGATCCGTCAAAGCCATTTCCAAACGGTCCAAGAGTTTTGGTTTTTCACCGTCTCCTGGCGCGATTTCCATACCAAGACGATGGAAGATTGTTTCAATCTGGGCATATTGTAAGTCTGTTCCCAATGAACGATTGACATAATCAATCTTAGCTGTGACAGGAACTGGATTGGTATCCACTTGACCAGCTTTCACGACACCAGCCAAGACTTGTCCACCTGCCAGAGCCGCAATCATAGCAGCCGCAGTGTCCAAGGCCTCTGCCAAGTCTGCCACATTTATCCCTTTTTCAAATCGAGAAGAACTTTCAGAACGCAAATTGAGACGTCCTGATGTTTTACGGATAGATTTTCCGTTAAATAGCGCAGCTTCTAAGACAACGTTGGTTGAGCCATTGTCAATCTCTGTTGACGCACCTCCCATGACACCACCAAGCGCTACTGCTTGTCCGCCAACGGAAATAACGATATTATCTGCTACTAATTCACGTTCTACGTCGTCCAAAGTTACTAACGTTTCGCCATTATTGGCTTGACGAGCTGTGATTTTCTTATCCGTAAATTTATCCAAATCAAAGGCATGCATTGGCTGACCAAAGTAAAGCAAGATATAGTTGGTCACGTCCACCACATTATTGATAGGACGAATGCCTGCATTCATGAGAAGGTTTTGCAACCACTGTGGACTTGGAGCTACTTGCACATTTTCAATCACGCGCGCTTGGTAAGTCACGACTTGATCAGACTCAATGGCTACTTCGATGACATCGCTGGCTGCTTTATCCACTTCAACCAGCTCTGCTTTTTCAAAATGAACTTGGCTATCATAGATAGCCGCTACTTCATGAGCAACGCCTCTCATAGAGAGAGCATCTGCACGGTTTGGTGTGATGGAAAGTTCAATGATTTCATCATCTAAATCAAGATAAGAAAAGACAGATTGGCCTGACACTGCATTCTCTGGCAAAATTTGGATGCCATCTGAAAATTCTTTTGGAATCACGGAATCAGAAATGCCTAATTCTTGGAGGGAGCAAACCATGCCAAGGGACTCCATGCCACGAATTTTTCCTTTTTTAATCTTGTAATTATCCGCAATACGAGCACCCGGAAGTGCCACCATGACCTTAATACCAGCCTTGATATTTGGTGCACCGCAAACAACTTGGCGCAATTCTTCTTCACCTGTATTGATTTGGCAAAGGTGGAGGTGCGTTTCTGGCACATCTTCACAGGAAACGACTTCACCAACATTTTTTCAGAGAGGTCATGACTGGTCGCATCAAAATCAACCAACTGTTTTAACCATTTATAACTTACTAACATAAGATACTAAGGGCGTTAAACGGACACAGTGAAAATAGGAAACCCTCCGAAGACGCTTGCATCTAGGAAGTGTTTCTCTTTTTGACACAGTCCGTAGCCCGAGTTCAGTTTCGTGAACTCGTTACCCATTCCTTTCATTCTTCTATTTGATGAGATAAGCTCCCATCATTTTTTAGCGTATTTTTAACGTTTTCACATCTTATTTGAATTGCTTACTGAATCGCACATCACCTTGATAGAATCCGCGGATATCGTTAATTCCATAGCGGAGCATGGCAACACGCTCTTGTCCAAGACCAAAGGCGAAACCGGAATATTCAGTTGGATCAATACCAGACATTTCTAGAACGCGTGGGTGAACCATACCGGCACCTAAAATCTCAATCCAGCCTGTTTGCTTACATACGTTACAGCCTTTACCACCACATTTGAAACATGAAACATCGCTCTTCACCAAACATTTTCTTAATAATCATCTCAAGTGTTCCTTTAAGACCTCCCATGGAAACATTTTTACCCACGACCAAGCCTTCAATTTGATGGAATTGGTGCGAGTGAGTTGCATCATCGGTGTCCCGACGGAAAACACGTCCTGGAGAGATCATCTTGAGAGCTCCTTTTGAAAAATCGTGTTGATCCATTGTTCGAGCTTGGACAGGACTTGTGTGAGTTCGCATCAGAATTTCTTCTGTAATATAGAAAGTATCCTGCATATCACGCGCTGGATGATCTTTGGGCAAATTCATCCGCTCAAAGTTGTAAAAGTCCTTTTCAACTTCAAAACCGTCTACAATTTGGAAGCCCATCCCAAGGAAAATATCTTCAATTTCTTCAGATGTTTGAGTCAAGATATGTCGGTGCCCCATTTGAACTTGGCGACCAGGTAAGGTCACATCAATTGATTCAGAATCTAATTGGGCTTGAATTTTCGCTGCCTCTACGATTTGAGCTTGCTCTTCAAATGCAGCTGTCAAAATATCACGTACTTCATTCACTAATTTTCCTGCAATAGGTTTCTGATCATCGGGAAGATCTTTAAGCCCCTTCAACAGATTCGTCAAGGAACCTTTTTTACCTAAAACCGCAACCCGTAAATCCTGCAACTCCTTACTATGATTGCCTGTCATTTCTTTTAATTTTGCTTGAGTTGACTGTTTCAACTCCTCTAATTGTGCCTGTAGATCCATATTTAAGATACAAAGCCCGTAAAACAGCAAAGTAAAAGTAGGAAACTTGACGCTGATGCTAGCGTCTAAGAGACGTTTATCTTTTTTACACAGCTGTTAGGGCATGTTCAATTGCTATTAACCAGTAAAAACAACCGAACCTTCCTTTCATTTTTATTGGGATTCCTGAATAGCTAGCATAATACGAAAAAACGCATGCCAATTCCCCACATAGCGGAGCGTTGACACGCGGTACCATCCGTTTTCATCTGGTAAACCAGACCTTTTTTTATCAGTCTTTAACATGAGTGAATTCCATCAATTTTCACTGATTGAGCTTGCAGTCACGGCTCAATTCCCTGGACAGTTTCCTTTGATATACTAGTCTCATAGACCCCTATTCAATTAGCTTTATTTTAGCAAATTTCGGCCATTTTGGCAAGAATCATTATGGAAAATTCAAGCGATAGGAATATCCTTTTTCAGTCTGGGCTACTTTTTGAAAGCCACATGCCTCAAAGCATGCCTGTGAGGGAAGGTTGAAATCATAAATTTCACGGACTGCCAAATAGCCTCTCCCTGCTAAGCGCGCTTCTTCTATCAATCTTGACAGTACTGCTCTACCAATTCCTCGTCCACGATAAGCCATATCACCAATGACAATAGGTAAGTCATCCTCACAAAGCGTCACATCTCCAATCGCTTTCCAAGAACCATTTTCCAAATAATCAATCCAATAAAGCTGACCATAGTCATTTAAATAGGTGTACATGCGCTGAAGTTTTTCCATAGTGTAGGGCTCACGCACACCGTCAACCAAATAGACCATTTCCGGGTCCTGATACCAAATCAATGCATGAGCCACATCATCATTATTTCTAAATGGACGCAATCGCAACTGATCACTGATAAACTTGGTTCCAACCAGCAGGACGAAAGTGGGTTGTCCCATTTCCTGTCTGATTACTGTCTTTGTACTGTCGAGTTGTCTTGCTTAAAAGTGCATTGGCAACTGTTGGCACAATCTGTCCCTGAACAGTCTTTGTTTTCAAGTTAGCATACGGTGCGCTAGAGACGGATGCGTCTAAATCATGGTAACTGACTCTAGGAGGACAGAACGTGTTAAGTCTTCAGAAGGTGTTTCTCGGCCTAAGACAGAACTATTTTGAATATAGGTTACAGGACTACGCGCTTCGTGTAAAGTATCTGATGAGGAAGAAACGTTGAGCCAGTAACCAGCAAGCGCAATCAAAATGGTTGCGATCAAACTCAATAAACTAAGTGTCTGTTTGTTTACGTTTTTATTATTCATGAACCCTTTTATTGATTTGTTCGTAGGAAAAGCCTTGAAAATAGCATTCAAGACTTTTCTTTTTTATTTTCCAGTGAATTTTCCCATGATTTCTTGCCATTTTTCAGGTCGCAAGATAGCCCAGACGTTATCACCATCACCAACAACTGCATAACCAATCATCAGTCCCGCAGCAAAGATCATCAGGGCTAACAGCAGGACAATCAAAATCAACAAAAGCTGTCTGCCAACGTATGATAAACTTTCTTTGTCCATTCTATTCCTCACCATTTATTCGTTCAATATCTGCACCGAGCGCCGCTAATTTTTCATGGAATTGATAGTAACCACGGTCTAGATGCGTTAGTTTCCCAACAGTTGTCACACCTTCTGCCACTAAGCCACTCAAAATCAAAGCTGCACTAGCACGCAAATCTGATGACATCACTTCTGCCCCTTGCAGAGTGCCACCACCTGAAATAATAGCTGTATCACGCAAAATTTCAGAATGCAAATCCATACGACGCATTTCTTCCAAGTGTTGGAAGCGATTCTCAAAGACCGTTTCAATCATGGTCGATTCCCCCTTAGCAACCGCCATCAGAGCTGTAAACTGTGCCTGCATATCAGTCGGAAAACCTGGATGTGGCAAAGTTTTAACGGTAACAGGTTTGAGCATGTCCACTTGCGAACGCACGCGAATACCTTCAGGCTCTTCTGTCACCTGAACTCCCATTTCCATCATTTTAGAAATAAGCGGACGGTTGTGTTCCCAGATAGCGTCCTTTACCAGAACATCGCCACCTGTCATGGCAGCAGCAACCATAAATGTACCTGCTTCGATGCGGTCTTGCACCACTTGGTGCTCTGCTCCATGCATCTTTTCAACACCTTTGATCACCAAAGTTTCGGTACCTGCTCCCTTGACGTTAGCCCCCATTTTATTGAGTAAAATGGCTAAATCAACAATTTCTGGCTCACGCGCAGCATTTTCAATGGTAGTCACACCATCAGCCAAAGTAGCTGCCATCATGAGATTTTGTGTAGCTCCTACGCTAGGGAAATCCATGTAAATATGTGCACCTTTTAGCTTGTCAGCACGAGCCTCTATATTACCAGCTTTTTGGGTAATCTGGGCGCCCATTGCCTCCAAACCTTTGAGGTGAAGGTCAATCGGGCGACTACCAATAGTACAACCACCCGGCATAGAAACCTTCGCAAATCCATTCCGTGCCAAAATCGGTCCTAAAACCACGATAGAAGCACGCATTTGATTGACATATTTATAAGGAGCCTGACTACCTAATTCGCCACTAGCATCCACATGAATCTCTTTCTCACTCTGGTCAAATGTCACAGCCACATTGAGACCTCTCACCACATTATTCATGGTAAAGACATCCGACAAAATCGGTACATTGGACAAAGTAGTTTGTCCTTCGCTAGCCAAAACAGTAGCCGCTAATAGGGGCAAAACAGCATTTTTAGCGCCTTCAATGGTCACTTGACCTTCTAGGCGATTCTTCCCACCACGTACGATAATCGTATCCATTTTACATCCTCGTTCTATTTGAATTAACTAGCTGGTCAAACCAACGGCCAAAGTGCGACTGAGGGTCAGCAAATCCAAGAAAAAAGTGGAAACTAAATAGCCTAAAGCAATAGCCACAAATAAAAGAAATAACTGAATTTTTCCCTTGTTTTCGGCTGTACCTTTTAACCACTTGGACCAATCCACTACACTCACCAACAATTGATGTGCCATCACAATAAAGAAAAGATGGCTAATTAATGCTAAAATCGTTGCAATCATATTCCTATTATACCAAACAAAATCTTTCCCTTATTTATTTCCGACACGGATACGATTGAGCGCACGTTGCAAAGCAATGCTAGCCCGACGTTCCATATCAATATTTTTGGCATTCTGTGCTTCTTCCATCTCACGCTCAGCACGCAATTTCGCACGTTCAGCACGACTGATATCGATATCCCGCGCACGCTCAGCAGAGTCAGAAACGATGGTAATTAAGTTTTTATTAACCTCGATAATACCACCATTAACCGCAATCCAGTCCACGTGATTCTCATCATCAATACGACGAACCTTGATTTCATCAATTTCAAGTACTGCAATTAATTCCACGTGACCAGGATAAATCCCTAGCTCCCCTTCCTTGGTCTTTACCAAGACAAAAGCAGCATGGTGGTCATAGCGAATACCATCTGGTGTTACAATTTGTACTGTCATTTGAGCCATAAGCCACCTCTAGTACTTCATGCGGGATGCTTTCTCCACAACCTCTTCGATAGAACCAACATTACGGAAGGCGTCTTCAGGAAGACCATCATGTTTGCCATCAAGAATTTCTTTAAAACCACGAACGGCTTCTGCAACTGGTACGTATGATCCTGGTAAACCAGTAAATTGTTCCGCCACATTAAAGTTTTGTGAAAGGAAGAATTGGATACGACGCGCACGACCAACCAAGGTCTTCTCATCGTCTGATAATTCATCCATCCCAAGAATGGCAATGATATCTTGCAATTCTTGATAGCGTTGAAGAACACGCTTCACTTCCATAGCAACTGCATAGTGATCTTCCCCAACAATTTCAGGTGCTAAGGCACGTGAACTTGATGCCAACGGATCCACAGCTGGATAAATACCCAATTGTGTCAATTTACGTTCCAAGTTGGTGGTAGAATCCAAGTGGGCAAAGGCTGTTGCTGGTGCAGGGTCTGTATAGTCATCGGCAGGCACGTAGATAGCCTGAATAGATGTTACAGAACCTTTCTTAGTAGAAGTAATCCGCTCTTGCAATTGCCCCATTTCCGTAGCCAAAGTTGGTTGGTAACCAACGGCAGATGGCATACGACCAAGAAGGGCTGAAACCTCTGAACCAGCTTGAGTAAAGCGGAAGATATTATCAATGAAGAGGAGCACGTCCTGACCTTCCACATCACGGAAATATTCCGCAATAGTCAGACCAGTAAGAGCAACGCGCATCCGTGCTCCTGGTGGTTCATTCATCTGACCAAATACCATGGCGTTTTTTTCAATAACGCCTGAATCCTTCATTTCCCAGTAAAGGTCATTCCCCTCACGCGTACGCTCACCAACACCTGTAAAGACCGAAATCCCCCCATGTTCTTGAGCGATATTGTGAATCAATTCCTGAATCAGAACGGTTTTACCAACTCCGGCACCGCCGAAGAGACCAACCTTCCCACCTTTTAAATAAGGTGCTAACAGGTCAATAACCTTGATTCCTGTTTCAAGAATTTCTGTTGAAGTAGATAATTCATCAAAAGTTGGTGCTTTTTTATGGATTGGTTGACGCTCGGTATCTTCAGAAAATTTCTCTTCTAAGTCAATGGTTTCCCCAAGAACGTTGAAAACACGTCCCAAGGTTTCTTTACCAACTGGCACAGAAATCGGACGACCTGTATCCAATACTTCCATTCCGCGGGTTAAGCCATCTGTTGATTCCATAGCGATCGTGCGAACGACACCATCCCCAAGTTCCAAAGCAACTTCTAGCACAATTTTTTGTTTGGATGCATCATTTTTATAAACGACAAGTGCGTTGTTAATCTCAGGTAGTTTGTCTTCCGCCGCAAAAGCAACGTCCACGACTGGTCCAACAACCTGAGTAATTTTGCCTGAACTCATCTTTTCTCCTTCTATACAAGATATGAGGCGTTAAGCAAGCAAAGTGAAAATAAGAGAATGACCAAGAGTCCTACAGACTCTAGGAATTCTATCTTTTTTGCACAGCTCGTAGCCCGAATTCAATTATCAAGATACAAAAGCCGTAAAAACGCAAAGTGAAAATGGTGGTAAGTCAGAAATCTTTGATTTCGTCGACATACCTCCGTCAGGACGACTAGAGTTTTGAAAAAACTCAGACATCTACGACGTTTTTCTATACCCAAATCCATTCAGCGTTTAGGCTGTGTTCAATTATTAAGATATAAGACCGTTAATAAAACGAGAAGAAAATAGAAATCTTGACGAAGTGCCAGAGCACTAGAAAAAATTGTCTTTTTCTCGACGTTTTTAGGTCGAATTCAATTCATTAAATTAGATTTTTCTATTCCAATGCTGATGCTCCTGCAACAATTTCCGTAATTTCTTGGGTAATAGCTGCTTGACGAGCTCGATTGTATTGAATTGTTAAGTCTGTAATAACATTTTTTGCGTTATCTGTCGCTGTTTGCATGGCGGTCATACCCGCAGCATTTTCAGCTGTTTTTGCATCTAAAAGAGCCCCGTAAATCATTGACTCAGCATATTGCGGCAAGAGCTGATTCAAGATTGCTTCACGGCTTGGTTCCATCTCAAAAGTCGCTGTATAGCCATCTACCTCGTTATGGTCCAAATCCTCAATTGGCAACATCTGTTGTACACGCACCTGACTAGTCAAACTATTGACATGGTGATTGTAACAAACATAGAGTTCATCGAAAATTTCATTTTTGTACATTTCTACAGACTTAGAAATAATCTTTTGAACTTCTTCAAAGCTTGGGTCATCAGCAATCCCGCGCAACTCAAAGATGGGATTCATCTTGCGTGCACGGAAGAAATCAGCCCCCATGCTGCCGATAGCGATAATTTCGTACTCATCCTTACTATCATGGTCTTGTTCAATCATACCCATAACAGCTTTTAGAATAGTCGAATTGTAGGCACCTTTTAGCCCACTATCAGATGTAATGACAATATAACCAGTTTTTTTAACTTCGCGCCGAATGAGCATAGGATTGCTAATATCCCCACTCATTAGCTCCGTCCGCAAAATATCTGTCGTCACTTGACGAACCTTATTCGCATAAATTTGAAAGGATTTTGCAGATTGCTCTGACTTAGCTATTTTAGCAGCAGAAACCATCTGCATAGCACCTGTAATCTGACTGGTTTTCTTAGTTGATGCAATTTTTGTTTTGATTTCGTTTAGAGAACCTGCCATTCTTACACTCCCTCATTATTTAAAAATAGACTGGTCTTTAAACTCTTGAATGGCTTCATTCAATTCGTTTGTATCTGGCAAGTCTTTAGTTGTCCGAATGACTTCAAGAAGTGCATCATAATGTAAATCAAAATAAGAATATAATTCTTCTTCAAATGACAAGACATCATCAATCGGAACTGAATCAAGGAATCCATTGGTCAAAGCGTACAAGATTAAGACTTGCTTTTCGACTGGCAATGGTTTGTGTAATGGCTGCTTCAACACTTCAACGGTACGACGACCGCGGTTCAATTTGGCTTGTGTTGCTGCATCTAAATCTGAACCAAACTGCGTGAAGGCCTCTAGTTCACGATAAGAAGCAAGGTCGATACGCAGAGTACCAGCAACTTTTTTCATAGCCTTGATTTGAGCAGAACCCCCAACACGAGATACGGATGAACCCGCATCAATAGCTGGACGGATACCTGAGTTGAACAAATCGTCTTTCAAGAAAATTTGTCCATCTGTAATTGAAATCACGTTGGTCGCAATATAAGCTGAAATGTCCCCTGCTTGTGTTTCAATAAATGGCAGAGCTGTAATGGAACCACCACCTAATTCATCAGAAACCTTTGCAGAACGCTCCAAGAGACGTGAATGGAGGTAGAATACATCACCTGGATAAGCTTCACGACCTGGAGGACGACGAAGGAGCAAGGACAATTCACGATAAGCTACCGCTTGTTTTGACAAATCATCATAAACAATGAGAACATGCTTGCCTTCATACATAAATTCCTCTGCCATAGCAACCCCTGCATAAGGCGCAAGGAAGAGCAATGGAGACGGCTGTGAGGCAGAAGCTGTCACAACGATTGTATAATCAAGCGCACCATACTGACGAAGAGTTTCAACTTGTGAACGAACGGTTGATTCTTTTTGACCAATGGCTACATAGATACAAATCATATCTTGACCTTTTTGATTCAAAATCGCATCGATGGCAACAGATGTTTTCCCTGTTTGACGGTCACCGATAATCAACTCACGTTGCCCACGACCAATTGGTACTAAGGCATCAATGGCCTTGAGTCCTGTTTGCAAAGGTTCGCTAACGGATTTACGCTGCATAACACCCGGCGCAGGATACTCAATTGGACGAGTTTTGCTGGTACGAATTTCACCAAGTCCATCTACTGGCTGACCAAGAGGATTGATGACACGACCAATCAAGGCATTCCCGACAGGAACTTCCATGATTTTACCCGTACGACGCACAACTGAACCTTCACGGATATTAGAGAATTCTCCCAAGATAATAATCCCGACATCAGCCGTCTCTAAGTTTTGTGCCATACCGATTGTGCCATTTTCAAAGATTAACAGCTCACCACTCATGGCATTATCTAAACCTTGGGCACGAGCAATTCCATCACCAATATAGGTCACAACACCAGTTTCGGTATAGTCAAAATCGGGTTGATACTCTTCAATTTGTTGTTTTAGTAAAGCGCTAATTTCTTGTGTGTTTATTACCAAAAGAACACCACTTTCTATCTTAAAGCTTTTTTCTAATGTCTTTTAATTGCGTTCGGACACTAGCATCAATGACTCGATGGTTAACTGTAACAATAAATCCACCAAGTATTTCTCTATCAATTTGTTCCAACACATTGCGCACTTTGACATCAAAACGTGATTCTGCCAAAGCTGCCAATCGTTGTTTTTGTTCGTCTGATAAGGATTGAATAGACGTTATGACCATGTCAAATTCATTTTTACTTTTGCTGATTTTTAAGAGAACTTCTTCCAGAGTTGACAAGAGCAAGTCTGCGTTGCCCTCCTGAATAATAGCCTCTACTAAATCATTGACAAAACGATATTCTGAACGACGAAGGATCCGAATGAATTCTTCTTTATCCTTTGTCGAAACAGTTGAAGAAATCAAAATTCGATTCAATCGAGTATCACGAATAATATGGACAATGTGTTGAACTTCATCGTACACATGCCAAATATCTTCACGATCCCCATAGCGATCTACAAAGTTTTGAGCATATTTTTGCACGACGGCCGTTTCTTTTACACCCATTACTTGTCTCCTAATCTATCAATATACCGATCGATTAAGTCACTGTGAGCTTGTTGGTCCAAGTCTTCCAAAATGATTTTCCCTGCCAAATCAACAGCAAGATTAGCCACTTGGACGCGGAGGTTTTCTTGTGCTTCACGTTTGTCAGCAGTGATTTCCAATTCCGCCTTTTTCTTCATAGCATCTACTTCTACGCCAGCTTGTTCAAGAATGTGTTTTTTCTCAACTTTAGCGCGTTCAACAGCGTCCTGAATGATTTTTTTACTTTCGATACGACCGGCTACCAACTCATCCTGACGTTGTTGCACCAACTCTTCTGCTGCTTGTGTTTTTGCTGCAGCTTCATCTAAATCGCCGGCAATTTTAGCAGCACGTTTTTCAAAAATTCCCGTAATATTTTTCCATGCAAAGACACGAATCAAAATCAAGAGAATTAAGAAAGAAGCTGTTACCAGTACGAAATTTCCAAGTATTTCACTGTATCCAATCATTGTTGTTATCATGAATTTTCTCTTCCTTTCTTATTGTTTTTCACCTGAAATCTTTTTATCTAAATACATGGAAACTAACATCACGTATACGTAAGCTTGCAAACATGAGATAAAGACAGAAAAACCTGTCCAAATAACATTTAGCAAAAGCGCAATCGGATAAGTAAAGCCATTTGCCTGAGACATCTGAAGCAAAAGTGACACTAATACTTCCCCTGCGAAGATATTTCCGTAGAGACGTAAAGCCAAGGAAGCCAAATTAGTCACTTCTTCCAAAATATTCATCGGTGTCATCACAAGTGGCGTGATAAATGATTTCAAATAACCTTTCAATCCTCGACGACGAATGCCTTCTGCATGACAAAATACTGTTGCAATAATAGCAAGACCAAAGTCATAAGCCATATTCGCAGTTGGTGACGTCCAAAGATTATGCCCTTGAGCTGTTTCGATTTTTGTCATCAAACCCAAGTTATTGGCTAGGACAAGGAAAGTAAAAAGAACAAAGAAAAAAAGATTGTAGCGCTTGGCTTCTTCTTCTCCCAAGTTTCCCTTTGTAAAATTAATCGTCATGTCGTAGATATACTCTAAAACATTTTGCTTCCCTTTTGGCTTCAATTGCATCTTACGACTCGCCCAAAATACCAAGGCAAACACAATCAAAACCGTAATGGCTGATACCAGTACCATTGTCAAATCGAAGGTGATTGGACCAATCTGAAGGGTTGGATTCATACTCTCTTCCAAAGAAGGTTCCCCCTTTTCTATATTTTAACGATTCGGTTTAGCCACGGAACAAGAAAGTCATAGCCAAGGTAATAAAGAATGTACCTTCGATAAAGGCAACGCCGAGGAATACCCCTGTCAATAATTTACTTTGCAATTCTGGTTGACGTGCTGTAGAGTTCAAATAAGCTGAAACAAGCAAACCCTCACCGATACTAACACCTAAAGTAGCCATCCCCAATGCTAATGCAGACAAATCCATTTTAAAAGTCTCCTTTAAATTTTTATACTAAGTTAGCATACTCCTAAAAAATGCATTTGTCAAGGAAATACGCGGTATGGAAACATTTTATAAATAGGGAAAATAAAAAGAAAAAGCAGATTGACCACCTTTTCTTCCTATTATATAGTCTCTTCAAAATGCGTAATTTCGTCCATGAAATTTTGTGTCATTTCACTGAGTTTTGTATCAACGGTAATAGCTTCATTTGAAACTTTATCCGTATCAGCAAAAATTTCAATATGATTAGCTAAATTAGTGAGCTCAACAGGTGCATCACCACCATATTCACCATCCAAGTTTAACAAGAGTCGATTTTGACTAATCAGAGATTTGATTTTTAGACTGCGAGTTTTGATATATTCAATTTTGGGGCTATTGATGTGCTTTCCGCCATCCAGTACTTGACGGATTAAATGAAGGATTTCAAACAAATTCCCGGTCTTGACCATTAGCAAAGTAAACTGCCCATCATCAAGCTTTGCATCGGGAACAATCTGTTCAAACCCACCAATAGAATTGGTCAATGCTACGAAAATCATAGAGACCTTTCCTTCAAATACGCCCCCATCATGCTGTACGCGAACAGGTGTGAATTGGACGCGCGGCAAGAGCTCGGCACCTTTCACCACATAGGCTAGATAGCCAAACATCGTCTTAAGCTGGCTAGGGACACTATAAGTCAATTCCGTCAGCGTTCCTGCTGCCGCAATGTTGATAAAATAGGATTCGTGTGCTTGATCGTGCTTGATGGTTTTGGCATGACCAATGTCCATGAGGACGGTCTGATTTTTCCCAATCATTTTAGCGGCTTCAATCGGATTTCCACGTGGAACCTTGAGCGCACGTGCGTAATCATTGGTTGTCCCTGTAGGAATAATCGCCATCTTTGGTCGGTGTGGCAATGGTGCGATTCCATTCACCACCTCATTGATAGTGCCATCTCCACCCGCTGCAATGACCAAATCAAAGCCTGTCTTGGCGGCTCTTGTTGCTTCATTTTTAGCCGAATCTTTTTCAGGAGTTGTCCGAAAGGCGGAAGTTTCGTAGCCGAATCCCTCTAAAATATCTAAGACTTCTGCGACATTTTTCTTCATGATTTCTTGACCCGAGGTCGGGTTGTAAATCAGACGTGCACGTTTTCGTCTTTTCATTGCTCCTCCTTTACAAATTTTCTAGCCAAGCTTCATCTCGAATCTCAATTCCTAATTCTTGCGCTTTGGCTAATTTACTGCCAGCATACGCGCCAGCTACTACGATGCTTGTTTTTTTGGAAACAGAACCAGCAACATTGGCTCCTAAACTTTCTAATTTTGCTTTTGCCTCACTGCGTTTGAGTCGCTCTAATTTACCTGTCAAAACAACCGTCATGCCAGATAGCGCTGCTCCTTCTACCGCCACTTGACCGAGATAGACAAGATTGACACCTGTTTCTTCTAGTTCCTCCAAAAGCGTCTGAGCTCCTGGACTATTAAAATAGGTAGCAATGGATTGAGCAATCACCTGTCCAAGGCCATCAATGCTGGCAATCGCATCTATATCTGCATTCGCTAAGGACTGCAAATCGCCAAATTTTTCCATGAGCAACTTACTTGCCTTACTACCTACATGGCGAATTCCTAAGCCAAACAAGAGTCGCTCCGCTGAATTTTCTTTGGAAGCTTGAATAGCTTGGAAAAGCTTTTGCGCGGATTTTTCCTTGAATCCCTCAAGATTGAGAAAATCCTCTTCCGTGAGCTTGTAAATGTCTGCCACATCGTGAACCAACCCAGCAGTAAAGAGTTTTACTACATTCGAGGAACCAAGTCCCGCTATATTCATAGCATCTCGGCTAGCAAAATGCTCCAACCGATTCATGATTTGAGATGGACAAAGAGGATTGATACAGCGCAGAGCCACTTCGTCTTCAAAATGCTGCAACTCCTCTTGGCAACTCGGACAAAGACGAGGGATTGGCATAACTTCTTGATGGCTACGCTTCTCCATAACCACCCGTAAGACCGCTGGAATAATATCACCAGCCTTGTAGACGATAACGGTATCGCCAATACGAATGTCTTTTTCCGCGATGTAATCCACATTATGAAGGGTGGCACGACTGACAGTCGTGCCGGCCAGTTGGACAGGAGTCAAATTGGCAGTCGGTGTCACCACACCTGTACGCCCAACCGTCCAGTCTACAGATAAAATCTCTGCTTCTTTTTCTTCTGCTGGAAATTTGTAAGCAACTGCCCAGCGAGGTGCCTTTACAGTAAAACCAAGCTCATCTTGAATAGCTAAATCATTGACCTTGATGACGACACCGTCAATATCATAAGCCAAGTCCTGACGCTTCTGGGCAATATCTTGGATAAAGTCCCAAACCTGATTCATGCTGTCTGCCAGTATGTATTCATGATTGGTTACAAAGCCCATTCGGTCCAAATGTTGCAAAATATGACTTTGGCTGTCATCCTCAACCGGACTGGCTACTTGATAGAGGAAAGTAGCTAGTCCACGTTTGGCAACAACACCTGTATCCAGCTGACGCAGTGTACCTGCTGCAGCATTTCGTGGATTAGCAAACTCAGACTCTCCTTTTTCCTGACGTTCTTGATTGACACGATCAAAAGAGGCACGTGGCATATAACATTCACCACGGACAGTGATATTCACATTTTCAGGCAAGGTCAAAGGAATATCCTTCACTCGCTTGAGATTTTCAGTGATATTTTCGCCAACACGACCATCACCACGCGTGGCACCGACCACCAGACGACCGTTTTCATAAGTCAGGGAAATAGACAAACCGTCAATTTTCAATTCGCAGATGTAAGTTGCATGGGGAAACTCCTTACGAACACGCTGATCAAATGCGTCTAATTCTTGGCGTGAAAAAGCATCCTGTAAACTATACAAGGGATACTCATGTTGATATTTTTCAAAACCTGCCAGAATTTTTCCGCCGACACGATGAGTCGGACTATTTGGCAAGACAAAATCTGGATGAGCTGCTTCTAAATCCACCAGCTCACGGTACAATTTATCGTATTCTGCATCTGATACACTAGGATTGTCCAATTCATAGTAGTCTCGAGCGTACTGATTCAGCAGATTTGTCAATTCAATCATTCTGTTTTTCATAGTCCTATTATATCATGATTTATCGTATTTCTTTTAAAATCAAGTAGCCTTTTGCTCAGAAAATTCCAAAGAGTTATGATTAAATCCCAGAAATTTTTTCTCATAAAAGGTATAATGGAAACAATTATTATCTATCCTATTATTTTTCGGAGGTGCCTTATGGCTGTTACATTCAAACGACAAGACGATTTAGAAAAAATGCTAGAAGAATTCGCTTCTTTTGATCAGCTAGAATCCATTGATTTCCCAGATAAAGCAGCCGATAAAACACCAGCAAAACCTGCTGAAAAATCTGTCGAAAGTAAATAGACTATGAGCTTTTTTCAGAATTTACCAACCTCTGTCTTGCAAGCGGGCGCTATTTTTCTGTCCATCATGATTGAAGCCCTGCCATTTGTCTTGATTGGCTCCATCATATCGGGATTTATCGAGGTCTATATTACACCTGATATGGTGCACCAATTTTTACCCAAGAATAAACTCCTTCGCATCCTGTTTGGCTCCTTGATTGGATTTTTCTTTCCATCATGTGAATGCGGAATTGTCCCTATCGTTCACCGTTTTTTGGAGAAAAAAGTACCTACCTACACAGCTGTCCCCTTCTTAGCGACAGCTCCTGTTATCAATCCTATCGTACTCTTTGCGACCTATACTGCCTTTGGAAATTCTATGCGCTTTGCACTGACACGTGCTTTTGGCTCCATCTTGGTGGCCATCGTTTTGGGAATTTTTCTAGGCTTTGTCACCCAAGAATCCATTCTAAAGGCAAAAGTAGTGAGAACAGAAGAGCACCATCATCATCCAGAACATAGTTTAAAAGGTTTGGCAAAAGCGGGGCATGCCCTCATTCATTCTATTGATGAATTTTTTGATACCGGGCGCTATTTGGTCTTCGGCTGTCTCTTTGCCAGCTTGGTTCAGGTCTACATTCCAACTCGGATTTTAACGACTATTGGACATAGCCCTGTGACGGCTATCTTAGTCATGATGCTCTTAGCATTTCTTCTATCACTCTGCTCAGAAGCCGATGCTTTTATCGGGGCTTCTCTTCTATCCAGTTTTGGGTTTGCGCCCGTCATGGCATTCTTAGTCATTGGTCCCATGATTGATGTCAAAAATCTTCTGATGATGAAAAATTACTTTACCACACGCTTTATCCTACAATTCATGGTCTTGATTACTGTGGTTATTTTAGACTATTGCTTGGTGATTGGAGGTATATAGATGATTCGATTTTTGATTCTAGCAGGCTATTTTGAAACGACGATGTACCTCTATGTCTCAGGAAAATTAGACCAATACATCAATCTGCACTATTCCTATTTAGCTTTTTTGTCCATGATTCTATCCTTCATTCTGGCCATGGTCCAATTGGTGGTCTGGATGAAGCAAATCGAAACGCACAGCCATCTACACAAAAAATCTGCCAAGTTTGCCAGCATTGCTCTGCTCTTATTCCCTCTTGGAGTGGCCTGGCTCTTTCCAACTGTCAGTCTTGATTCCACAACCGTAGCCGCTAAGGGCTACCATTTCCCACTTGCCGACGGAGCGGATGCCCAGACTCAGGATCAAGAAGGGACCACAGTCCAATACTTAAAACCTGATACTTCGACTTACTTTACCAAATCAGCCTACCAAAAGAAAATGCGTAAAGTCGCAGATTCTTATCTGGAACAAAATACCATTCAGATTACCACTGAAAATTATATGGCTATCATGGAAGTGATTTATGACTATCCTGATGAATTTGTCGGCAAAAACATTGAATTGACCGGCTTCGTCTATAATGATCCTGACCATAATAACCAACAATTTATCTTTCGCTTTGGAATTATCCATTGTATTGCTGACTCGGGTGTCTACGGTCTTTTGACAACTGGAAACAGCCAAACATTTGCTGACAATACTTGGGTCAAAGCAAGCGGGACCTTGAAAATGAATTACCATGCGTCACTCAAGCAAACTTTGCCTACACTTGAATTAAAGAATTATCAAGAGATACAGGAACCCGACAATCCCTATGTCTATCGTGTTTTCTAGAGATAGAAAATATCAAAGTGAATTTTCTGAATGTTTATGCTATACTAGTTTCAGACTATTTTTAGAGCAAATAAAACATTAAAAAACGATAACAGAAAGATTGGAAACATAAATGGCAACACCCGTCTTATTTACCATTTTTGGAGCAAGTGGAGATCTTGCAAAACGCAAACTCTACCCATCTCTTTTTAGACTCTACAAGGCTGGACATATCGCTGAAAACTTTGCAGTGATCGGAACAGCGCGTCGCCCGTGGACCAAGGATTTTTTTGAGCAAACAGTCATCGAATCCTTAGGGGATTTACCAGACAACCCGCGCCAAGCACACGACTTTGCTAGCCATTTTTACTATCAAAGTCACGATGTCAACGATACAGAACATTATATTGCTTTACGTCAATTGCAGGAAAAATTGGGCAAAGAATACCAAACAGACCATAATAAAGTCTTCTTCCTTTCCATGGCACCTGAATTTTTCGGAACGATTGCCAAACACCTTAAATCGGAAGAAATCGTTGATGGAAAAGGTTTTGAACGCCTCATTATCGAAAAACCATTTGGGACCAGCTTAAAGACAGCTGAAATACTCAATGCCGAATTAGCTGAAACCTTCAAAGAAGATCAGATTTACCGTATCGACCATTATCTTGGAAAAGAAATGGTGCAAAATATCTTTGCAGTACGCTTTGCCAATATTATTTTTGAGCATGTTTGGAATCGTCACCACATTGACAATGTACAAATTAGCTTCGCTGAGTCCATCGGTGTCGAAGATCGTGGTGGATACTACGATAATTCCGGTGCTCTAAAGGACATGATTCAAAACCATGCTCTACAAGTTCTGTCTATTTTGGCTATGGACAAACCAAAGAGTTTTAACGAAGTGGATGTCCGAGCAGAAAAAATTAAGGTCTTCCAAAGCCTGAAAACGCAGACCGACGATGAAATTAAACGTCATTTCATTCGTGGACAGTACGCTGCTGGAAGCATTGATGGCAATGATTATGTCGGCTATTTAGATGAAGCAAACATTGCAGAAAATTCTCAAACCGAAACCTTTGCAAGCGGCGTCTTCTTTGTGGATACCGATCGATTCCTCGATGTTCCTTTCTTCTTCCGCACAGGGAAACGCTTGACAGAAAAAGGGACTCGTGTCACCATCGTCTTCAAAAAAGCAGAGGATATTTTCGGACAGCATGCAGAGCAAAATGTCTTGACCATCTATATCCAGCCAACAGAAGGCTTCTCGCTCTTTATCAATGGTAAAGAAGCAGGGGCAAACTTTGCCTTAATTCCTGCTAAACTCAGTTTCCGCCACAATGCTGCGGCGTTAGGCAATTCTCCAGAAGCCTATGAAAAACTCTTCTTCGATGTCTTAAATGGTGATTCCACCAACTTTAGTCACTGGGAAGAAGTTAAAGCCAGCTGGACCTTCATCGATCAAGTGGTCCGTATTTGGCAAGAAAACCAAGTCCCTCTTCACCTCTACTCAGCTGGTAGTATGGGACCACAGGCAGCATTTGATTTACTGAAAGAGTATAAGACTGAATGGCTCTGGACGCCAGATGTCTGGTATCGTGAACGTGGCTTACTCAAATAAAAACAAAAAAACGGTTAGAGAATTCTAGCCGTTTTCGTTTACTTTTATAGCAAGCCTTCTAGAAGGCCTTTCATGAATTCTTCAGACTTAAATGGTCCAATATCATCGATTTTTTCTCCAAAACCAATAAATTTAACCGGAATATCCAATTCTTCACGGATAGCAAGTACAACACCACCGCGTGCTGTCCCATCAATCTTGGTCAAGACCAAACCTGTCAGCGGTGTAATTTTTGAAAATTCCTTAGCTTGAACAAGAGCGTTCTGACCAGTTGATGCATCCACCGCTAATAGGGTTTCATGAGGTGCTTCTGGCACCACGCGTTTGATAATGCGACCAACTTTCTCTAGCTCCGCCATAAGATTATCTTTGTTTTGCAAACGTCCAGCCGTGTCAATCATGAGAATATCCACACCTTCTGCCACTGCTCGTTCCATACCATCAAAGACAACGCTAGCCGGATCTGATTTTTCAGGTCCCGTCACCACAGGAACATCTACACGTCGTCCCCATTCTACCAACTGAGCTACTGCGCCTGCACGGAAAGTATCTGCTGCAACCAACATGACTTTTTTACCAGCTCGCTTGTACTTGTAAGCCAATTTCCCGATAGAGGTCGTCTTCCCAACGCCATTGACTCCGACAAATAACATAACGGTCAAGCCGTTTTGCACCTTAACTTCTTCGTGGTATTGACCATCTTTATCATAGATAGAGACCAGCTTTTCAATAATTACACGTTTCAAGTCCGATGATGATTTAGCATTTTGCAATTTGGCCTCATAGCGTAAATCCTCCGTCAAGGTTGAAGCCACACGTACACCAACATCTGATAAAATCAGCATTTCTTCCAGCTCTTCAAAAAATTCTTCATCTACCGTGCGGAAGTTTGCGAAAAACTCATTCAGCATCGCTCCAAATCCAGTCCGAGTCTTTTTGAGGCTTCGGCTGTATTTTTCAGCTTCTGTTTCTTCAGAAGGACTTTCTTCAACTACTTGAACCTGACTGTCTTGCGCTGGATTCTCAGTCATTGAAACAGTGGCGTCACTAGCTGCTTCTTTGGCTGCATAATATTTGGCCACCAGGGCCGAGGTCTGCTCTGCTTCTAGGTCCGTTTTCTCCTCAACAGCTGAATCTACCGCCTCTTCTTCCACTGAATGTTGGATTTGTTCATCCGATTGTTCAGGTTCTTCTTCGGGAAATAGCGGAGCTTCTGTAAAAGGAACAAGCGCAGAGTTATCTTCGTCTGCTAACATACCTCCTTCTGGACGCTCTGCCATTGACTCCACACTCTTACCAAAAACAGGCCCCTCTTCGGAATCTTGATGCGCTTCCTCTTCTAAATCCACTTCCACCTCTACATCTTCAACGAGCGATTCTTCTAAGATTGGAAGTTCTTTTTCTTCTTCATGTTTTCTGCCAAATAGTCGATCAAATAATCCCATTTGTATCCTCGCTTACTACGTATTGTTCAATCGCCCAAGCGACTGCGTCTTCGTCGTTGGTCATAAGCGCTACGACATCAGCCACTGACTTGATGTGTTCTGAGGCATTTCCCATAGCAACACCAATCCCAGCCCACTGAATCATTGTCAAATCATTTTCTTCATCTCCACACGCCATGACTTCTGCCCTAGTTAGACCCAAATGCTCGATCAATTTTGCTAGACCACTTGCTTTATGGACACCTTTAGGGCTCCATTCTAGGAGCATAGAACGAGATTTAAAAATCTCAAACCGGTCGTAAAATGCCGCTGGGATGTTGGGGATTTGACTATCCAGATACTCTGCATCACATGCGGACACTGCCTTGTTGAAGATAGTATCCTGTGGCAAATCTTCATCAGGTGTAGGAATGTAAGTCAACAGCCCCAAAGTTGGATAGAGCGACTCATGTGCCGATGGCAATAAATACGCATTCCCACCATGAATAGCGTCAAGCGGCAATCCCAATTCCTTGGTTACTTGGCGAATATCCCGAATATCTTCTAGTGTAAAACCAATTTGATCCAGCACTTGACCAGCATTGTTTTGCACCAAACCGCCATTGAAGGCCAACGAATACTCTTTCTCATTATCAAGCTCTAATTCTTCTAAGATATTTTCGATAGCTGCCAGTGGACGACCTGTGGTGATGACAATCTTCACACCCATATCGTGTGCTTTTTTTAGAGCTGCCTTATTGCCAGCTGAAATTTTCTTTTCTTCATTTAATAACGTCCCATCTAAATCGAGGGCGATTAGTTTGATGGACATACAATTTCCTCCATATAACTCATAACTGAGCCAGTATCATGATGACCAATAATCTGATCAGCAAGCGATTGGATTTCGGGATGGGCATCCAGAAAAGTCCCATCCATATCTGTTGCCATCAATTTTATTGCCATTGTCTCGTCCCTTTCTACATTTTTCAACTAATTTCCAATCTATTATAACATAGATTACCTTTATTCTTATTTGTATGAAAGAAAAGTGATAACAAAAAATCTACCGAAAGAATTGTCTACTTATTTATAACCGTTTTTTAATAGTTTCTAGCTGCACACTTCAAGATGATCCCGCAGAAATCAAGTACTTGTGACTGCCGAAAATATACTGTCAATCCTAGCAATTATCTCCTAATAAAGTGAACAAATTATAAACTTTAAAAAAATACGATAAAATATTTAACAAAACTACTGCATTTGTCTATACCATTTGTTAGAACACTTCTGAACAATACGACTAATATTGTATAAAATAATATCCCAAGGAGAATTTTCACTATGAAAAAAGAAAAAACTATGAAATACTACCTGCGCAAGTCGGCATTCGGCTTGGTAGCTGTAGCTGCTGCATTTATCCTTAATAGCACTACAGGAAGCGTGGCACATGCTGGAGCTCTGACGCCTATCGATGGTCCTGGAACACATATAAAGAGCGGTTAAATAACCTTAAAAAATCGTTGAAAAGGAAGATCGAAACGCATTTACATTTGCATCTCCATATCAAGAGATACATGAGACGTATATCTACCTAAACAATAACTTAGAGCGTTTTGCTGAGAGGGCAGAACTAAAACCGGAATGGTTAGGAGCTTTCGATCAACTGATTAAAGGTGTTAACAAAGAATTTCCAACACTACGTGAAGAAGTTGAAAAACTGAAAGTCACAATACCTAGTTCCAGTGAAGAACATACAGCAGAACCTGCTGAATCTTCAACGAGTGTCGCAGGTAATGTTTTGAAAATCGGTCCTGAAAATGCGAAACACGAGTCAGATGCGCCAGAGGACACTTTGGTGGAGAAGACAGATGCACCAGAGGAAGGAGAACCATCAGTATCATCCCCTGCGCCAGCACCAGCCGAATCTGCAAATCAGGTAGACCAAGCTGCAGTACCAGCACCAGCTGAGAAAGCGCCCGTGGCTAAAAAAGGCTCTGAATTAGCTTCAATCATTGAATCTTTGGCTTCTGAAATAGATGATGTAGTAAAACATAATGACCTTAAAAAGACTATAGGTACAGAAAAATTTACTAAATTCACTAAAGTATTGGAAAAACTAAATCAAAGTAAGGATGACACTGTTTTACCTGAATTGGCTCAAGAAATATCAGAATTGACATCTCTCTTAGAAGCAGAACTTGAGAATGCAAAAATTTCATTACAAGAAGGTAAGAAAGTAGCCCCAGCCGCACCTACACCAGCTGAAAAATCACCATCAGTAGAGCAAAGTACTGACTCTCAAGCGGCTGCTCCATCTCAAGAAGAACAAAAAGAAACAGATTCTGATTCTTCAACTACTGGTTCTGCGCAAGCTACAACACCTGAAGTACAGGCAGGTAAGGAGACAGAGGCAAAAAATTTATTCACCACAACTACACTTCTGCAATATGCTTTTGGTCACTTAAAAGTAGCAAAGGCGATGAAAAAGGTTCACAAATGACAACACCTGCTGAGCTAGTTTCTGATGTAGAGGTCTTTATCGGAGGATTGAAGACAGTATCAAGCGACACAAAACTAGAAACTACAGTTCCTGATACTACACTTCCAGTTGATCCTCAACAAACACCGAGTCATTCAGATGATCAATCTGCTACTCCTTCAGAAAAACAAAAGCAAACTACACCAACAGTTGAAGAAAATGTTACCTACAAATTCGAATTGGTTGACGAAGGAGGTTATGTCCTTGAACATCATGAAATCAATGACAAAAACCTTACTGATGCTGAACGTGCCTTCAGAACTTATCTACACAAGAAGGAAGTAAATGCCACTTGGAAATACTTTGAGGACTCTCAAACATTTATGGCATTCGTAAAACCTAAAGTAGAAGAAACTGCAACTTACACTCTAAAGGTAGTCGGTGGGGAAAATGAAACCATTACTCTAGAAGATTCAACCGTATCAGAAGCAGAACGTTTCTTCAAAAACTACGCTTACGACAAGAAAATGGATGCTACTTGGAAATACGAAAACGGAGTATTCGAAGCAACTCTTACAGAAACACCAAAAGTGACAGTACCAGAAATCGCAATTGAAGGCGAGAAAAAAGTTGAGCCTAGCACACCTCAAGCTGAACCTAAAGCAACGGAAACATTCGACACTAATGTATCGCCCCCTGATACTCACAACACTAAACCAAAAGCATCTGACAGTGTAGAAACTTATATCAATGAAGTACATGATGATACAATGCTCTTAATGCACTATGGCTTAGAAAATTGGATGTTAGGAATCTTAAATTAATTAAAACAAAAACACTTAGAACATGGATTTCTAAGTGTTTTTCCCTTTCATGTATAGAAATGAATTCAATCTATTGGGAATAACAGCATTGGATATATATTTTTTTTTATTAGATACGCTCAATATATGTTGTAGATACTCTTTTAAGCCGAAGTTCCTTATTGTGAAAAAAGATTAAAAAGTTATCCCATCTTCTACTTAGTGAAACTTCTACAATTACTCTTGCAATTTTGGGCAACTTAGGATTTCCAAAAAAATTAGTTTTCAGCCAGCGTGAGATAATACCTTAAAAATATTTTAAAGTGTTTTCAACAAAAAAGCTGCAATTGTCTATATCATTTTTTAAAAAATTTCTGAACAATATCTAATATATTGTACAAACAATGTTATAAAGGAGAATTTTCACTATGAAAAAAGAAAAAACTATAAAGTACTGCCTACGCAAATCAAGTGTAGGTCTAGTTGCGGTCGCTGCTGCATTTCTATTAGCAACAACTGTTGGACAGAACACAGTACATGCTGATACAGCAGGAGAATTGTTAAAAAATTTGGATGCTGTATACAATACATTACAAGAAGCAGCTCTTGAAAATCCAGAAAATCAAGAGTATCAGTCTAAATTTACTTTAGCTCGACCAAAATATAATAACCTAAAAAATATACTCGAAAAAATTGGCCAAGGCAACAACTTCCCAGAAGAGGGTATGGTAGTAGATGGATTCGGAAGTGTCAAACCAGAGATGATTAGAGAGGCAAACAAACAGTGGCGTGACTGTTAAGTACATCTTGGACGGAAGTCCGAGCACATCATTGCGCGTAGAAAAGTATGATACCAGTGGGACTACAAATTTTTCCCGTATTATAGGGTACTTGCAAGGTACAAACTTTGATTTCACAAACATCGCAACAGACAATTGCTTTAAAACTTTTGAGAAGGATGGCATAACTTATAACTTTAAACAAATTGCTGACAATCCAATTTTACCCTTAGATGGTCAAGATAATGTATTGACTTTGGTGTATACTAAACAAGAAACCAAGCCTACTGCTGACGTGAACACAGCTTCCCAAGCAGGGAGTTTGGCTCCGGCCTCAACTCCTGCTGCATCATCCGAACTGCCTGAAAAACAATCGGATAGCGTTCAAAAAGCTCAAGAACTAATCACAAAACTTGAAGGTCTATTACAGAATATTAAATCAATTGATGAACAAGAAGCGACTAATTTTAACTACAACTTCTTTTCAACAATGGACGATCTCTCAAAAGTAGTAAAGAATCAATCAGAAGCTACATCTGAAAGAGTATTTGAGGAAGCTACCAAATCAGAAACCGAGTTAACTCAAAAGTATCAAGAATTACTAGCACATAAGAGCAGTCCTACTGATTCGGATGTTACACTACCACAAACAGAACAATCTGATACTAAAATTGATTCAATTACTAAAGATGCACCAACTGAAACTGCTGAAGAATTAGCCAAATCACTTAGCGACACGGTAAGAGCCATTGGAAATTTCAGCCCATTATCCTCCTCTTCACCTGATTTAAACAGCCGATATGAGGAGTTAATTAAAGTACTTGACGGAACTGATGGCCGTGCTAATGACCCAGATACACTTAAGAACGCTAAGGCTTTGTTGGAAGTTTTGACTGAAAGATTGGCCACTTTAAAATCAGAAAATGCAGAAAAGGATTCACAATCTGGAACTGCAGGGGTAGCCTTAGCAAAACTCACTGAGGCTTTCGAAGCAATGAAAGCAAGAGCTGCAGCTAGCCAACTAAGTCCAGAAGCTCAAATAAAACTTGAGTTGGATACGCAACAGTATAACGATTTGAAAGATGAGTTGCTCAAATTTAATCCTTCACATAACATTGATGAAAACCGTGATGCTAATCCAACTATTTCGACGGAAATAGTTAACCGAACAATTGAACAGTTTAACAAGGAGTTCCTTAACCCTGTTGTAACTGAAAAAGGTACAGCTGAAACAACACTTAAAGAATTGAAATCTAAATTAGAGGAACTCAAGCAAAAAGTGTCTGAAATCGAACCACATGCCTTTACAGCAAACATTCTTCAGTATGCTGCCCTGCTAAATGGATATAATGAATTAACTCAACAAGCAAAAGAAACTGCAGATAAATTTAAAATTTCTACTTCCGCTATACCTGATGCTCCAAAATCAGATATACAAACTGAGTCAACTGGTACTTCTTTAATGGACAAGCTTGAAGATTTAGCGCTTGATATCCAAGAAGCAGCAAGTACAGATTTTCTCAGAAGAAATCTACCAGAACTTGCTACTCTTCTACCACAAAAAACTTTCGCTCATCTCAATAACTTGTTACAAACGCTTAAAACAGCTAACAGCAACACTGTACAGGCCTCAACAGCTAGTGATGTAAACTCATTGGTAGAAGCATTAACTCAAATTCTTAACAAACTTAAAAGTGAAAAAAAGGCTCTGCTACTGATCAACCAAAAGCTGAGCCAAAAAACACTTACTTATTCGAATTAGTTGAGGCTGATGGTTCTCTAAAGGAAGCATACCAAGTGGAAAATCAGACACTATCAGATGCTGAACACCAATTTAAGAGCTATGTCACCAAAAAAGTTTAGAGGCGACTTGGTCATACAATGAATATACGCAAACATTTAAGGCCACTGTAAAACAAAAAGTTGAGCCAAAAGGCACTTACTCATTCAAATTGATGGATGCAGAAGGTTCTGTGCTAGATGCTGGCACATTAAATAATGTAACAGCTACTGATGCTGAACACCAATTCAAAAACCATGTGAACAAAAAAGGTAGAAGCTATCTGGTCATATGACGAAGGCAACCATGCCTTCAAGGCTATCATTAAAGAGTCTCCAAAAGTTGAAGCAAAGGATACTTATACACTTAAGGTAGTCGGTTCTGATAATGATATGATCACACTTGATGACGTGACAGCTCTTGAAGCTGAGCATACTTTTAAGACTTATGTAAACGAAAAAAATTGGATGCTACTTGGTCTTACAAAAAAGAAACAAAAACATTCACAGCAACAATCAACGAAGCATCAAAAACAATCAGCCCAGAAATCATCATTGAAGGGACTAAAAAAGCTGAGGAAGATACTGCTACACCTCATGTGAACGAAAATCCTGATACGAACGTTGATAAAAAAGCTGAAGAGGATGCCGCTAAACCTGATGTGAAAAACACTCCTCGCACGGATGTTGATAAAAAAGCTGAGGATAAAAAACAAGATCAAATCAGCGACCCTAAAATGTCGGATGATACTTCTAAGCACAACACTCAAGACATTAAAAATATGATAAAAGAAAAGCGCTTCGTTCTGAATCTGTGACAATTACCTTGCTTGGTCAAGATGCAACGAAAGCATCTCATGTCAAGGTAGTTGATTACACGAGTAAATTAAATAAAGCCCTTAAGGTTGTACCAAGCGAACTATCTACAGATAAAAATGTCATGCTTTATGACATCACGCCTGTAGATAAAGATAGTAACGAAATACACTTACTTGATAGTCCAGCAATGGTAGCTCTTGCTATTGATCCAAATAGAGTGGTAGATAAAGTTTATTACGTTTTACCAACAGGAGATAAGACAGCGGTTGAATCTTTGAAATTCACCGTAACACCTGATGGAACTTTTGTATCCTTTGAAGTATCTCACTTTAGTCTCTATGCAGTAGTCTACAAAGATGAAGCTAAGTCAACAGACAAACAAGGTGAGCAAGTCGCATCAAGAAAACAATCTGAAAAACAAGATACAGCATTGTTGGCATCAAAAGTTGAAGAAAATAAACCAGTCACTGAAGGAATTGCTAAAAAAGAGGAAGCTAAGAAAGCTGTCTTACCAGCTACTGGTGAAACAACGAGCACTGCTCTTGCTGCAACTGGTCTTGCAACAAAACGTAAAGAAGACTAATTCAATTTTAGATTGAAGAAAGTCATTCTGACAGAAGGTTTTTACCTTCTGTTTTTTTGGCTTTTGAAAACCACTAGCTATGCTAGTGGTTCCGTGTAGCTTCCAGCGTGGTATTAAAAAAACCTCCCTAAGTGATAAGATAGAAGTGGTTTCCCCGCCACTCATCAAATCACATAGGAGGTCCCTCATGAGAGAGGATAATGAAAGTTTATCACATACAAAGTGGAATTGTAAATATCATATTGTCTTTGCGCCTAAATATCGTAGACAAATCACATATGGTAAGTACAAGTCAAGTATTGGAAAAATAATTCGAGATTTGTGTGAACGCAAAGGTGTAACGATTTTATGGGATATTTAAAAGGCAAAAGCAGTCTCATGATTTTTGACAAGCATGCTAATTTGAAATATAAGTATGGCAACAGAAAATTTTGGTGTAGAGGTTATTATGTAGATACAGTAGGACGAAACCAAAAGTTCATTGCTGAGTATATTCAAAATCAATTGCAAGAAGACAGGGTAGCAGATCAACTAACCTTGTTTGAAACTGTCGATCCATTTACAGGCGAAGTAAATAGGAAGAAGTAGAGTAGGTGCTTTAGCACTGGCTCGGGAAAATGGTGCGCGAGGAAGCCATTTCAGTGGGCCTTTGGCCCTGGCCCTGGCCGGTAAGAGCGGCTTATAGCCACAGAACAAACCACCAGTTCACACTGGTGGTTTTGATTAGTATTTTTAGATGGAGTCCAGTCTTCCTTCGGAAAATAGTCAATATTTGACTTCTATACCTAATGATAGCTCATCAGCGTCCTCATTTACTTATTTCAATTCTAAATCAACTCAAAAGGCCCTATCCACTAAAAAAGATAGAGCCTTTTATAAATGAAACTTTTTTCTTTACTTTGTACCTTCAAGGTGGTCAATATCCTTCAATTTGACGGATACAATTTTAGAAACGCCTGATTCCTGCATAGTCACACCATAGATAACATCTGCTGCTGCCATCGTTCCTTTCCGGTGCGTCACCACTATGAATTGGCTAGATTTATCAAAACGATTGAGATAGTCTCCAAACCGCTTGACATTTGCTTCATCAAGCGCCGCTTCCACCTCATCCAAGATGACAAATGGAATGGTTTTGACACGAATAATGGAGAATAGCAGAGCGAGAGCCGATAAAGCCTTCTCTCCACCAGACATGAGATTTAGGGATTGAATTTTCTTTCCAGGGGGTTTGCTGAACCTCCACCAAACATTTGTTTAAAGGTTTGCTGGAATGATGTCCGAATGGCATCAAAGGTTACTTTAAAACGTTCCTTAACTTCATCATCCATTTCATGAATGGTCCCAAGTAGCAAATCACGCGCTGACAAGACATCCCCTCGTTGACTATTAAGGAAAATTAAACGTTCATGTACTTCATCGTACTGCTGAATAGCATCTAAATTAACTGGTCCTAAAGCACGAATAGCACGCTCCAAGTCCTTCAACTGACGCTCTGCTGCTGGTAAATCTTCCACTATTTCTGCCATTTGACTCGCTTCTTCAAAACTCATCTTGAAATGCTCTGTCAGATTTGCCATAAGTGTCCGCAAAATTTGACTCAATTGGTCACAATCTGCTTCCAATTTGGCCTGACGACGGATAAGATCATCATTTTTTAAGCGAGCCTGCTCGAGGCGACCTTCCAAATCTTCGAATTGTCCTTCAATATCTTCCAACTCAAACTTGAGGCGCACCAAAGATTGATTGGTTGTTTCTTTTCGGGTGATTGCTTCTGCTAGTTGTTGCTCCAAGACATCCCGGCTAGTATCGTCCAGGGCTTCCATCTTCTGATCGATGACATCTTTCAAAAGTCCTATTTCTTTTTCAGTCTGCAACGATTCGTCTCGAAGTCGCTTGATTTCTGTTTGAGAAAAGCGGAGCTCACTTCGTGTTTGGCTTTCTTGGACTTTTTGCTCAGATAGATTAGTTTGCAGGGCTTGCAATTGCTCTTGAATAGCATCTCGATTCGTTTTAACTTGCTCAATTTGTGCAGTCAATTCTGCTTTTTTAATCTCAAAATCAGCTAACTCTTGCCGGAGGGATGCAGCCAATTGCGACAAATCAGCCAGCTCAGTCTCACCATTCTCCTCTACATGCAACTCATACAAACGATTGACATCTGCTAAGCACTCTGCAATTTGTTCGTAATTGAGACGAACTTTTTGTTCAGCTAGACGTGCAGTTTCTCCGTCTGTCTTGATAGTGTCTAGCTCAGCACGTACTAATTCCAATTCCGCTTTTTTGCTAGCTACGAGTTCTTCCTGTTCTTTGAGTTCACGTGACAGCTCTGCGATTTCCTTCACTACTGCATCCAATTCAGGCTCGATAAAGGTGGTATTTTGATTGCGATTGGCACCACCTGCAAAGGAACCACCTGTACGAATTTCTGATCCATCCAATGTCACCATCCGGACTTGGTAACGTGTCGCTCTCGCAGCCTGATTGGCATGGTCTATGGTATCAAAAATCGCTGTCGCACCTAGCAGATTCTGGAAAACACTGCTCAAACGTGCATCGTAAGCAATCAATTCCTCTGCCGTTCCTAGATATCCTTTTGCCTTTTCCAAAGTCGCTTGGTATTGGCTAGCTAATTGACGTGGTTTAATAGTGGTCAAAGGCAAGAAAGTCGCCCGACCTTGTCTATTTTTCTTCAGAAATTGAATAGCAGCCTTAGCTGTTTCTTCATTTTCAACGATAATATGTTGACTAGCACCACCCAAAGCAATCTCAATAGCTGTCTGATACCGAGTATCAAAGGTTAAATGTTCACTAACCGCACCAATCACTCCACCAATCTCACGCGCTTTTTGCAAAACGGCTTTGACGCCCGCATAAAAATTAGAATGATTTTTTTGAATGGCTTCCAAGCTAGATTTCCGTGCCTCTTTAGCTTTAACCTGATCCAGCAAATCAAACATGCGCGATTGTTCAGCTTGGTAAAGGTTTTCCTGACTAGTCAATTGAGCCTGAGTCGACTGATAGCCAACAAGCAAATCTTTGAGTTGCTGTTCAGCTACCACCAAGGCTTCCTTGCTTTCGCTTTCTTGTTCTTCTAATTTCGCCTTGTCTTGAATAATTTTTTGTAATTCTTGAGATTTGCTTTCTCGAAGACGCAGCTGATTTTCCTGTTCCTGCTCCACCTTGGTCAATCGGTTAGAGGTCTCTGCCTCCGCTTGTAAACAGGATACATAATTTTCACGCAAGTGTTCAATAACTTGATCAGGATCTTCTGAGAAATGCGAAATTTCCTCTTCAGTCGTTGAAATAGAGTGTTCTATTTCTGTTAGACTAGCTTGTAAATCTGTAACTTGCGCTTCTTTTTCAGTCAAACTAAAGCTTAACTGCTGTCCTTTCTCTTGCAAAAGATTCAAGCGCTCTTGCGCGTCTGCTTTGCTCGATTCATTTTGGCTAGTTTCTAATTTGTGTAGGTCAATCTTACGCTCCACGTCACTAATAAGTCGCGTCAAATCAAGCAAAGTAGCTTGCTCCTTTTCCAATTGCTCAGATACTTGATATCTCTGAACTTTGAGCTGCTGATTTTCCTGCTCCAATTGCTCCCGCAGGGCATAATAACTAGTTAATTCTTGTTTTACTTCCTTTAGCAAGTCCTCTTTTTCTGTTAAATTAGCCCGACCTGATTGCAACTGAGCTACCAAGACATTCAGATAAAGAGCTTTTCTTTCCTCATCTAATTCCATAAACCGCTTGGCAGTTTGTGCTTGTTTTTCCAGAGACTTGACCTGATTATCCAGCTCGTAGATAATGTCTTCCAAACGATCCAAATTATCCTGTGTCTGCGCCAGCTTACTTTCCGTCTCCTTCTTGCGCGTCTTATATTTGAGAACTCCAGCTGCTTCTTCAAAAATGCTTCTTCGTTCTTCCGGTTTGGAATTAAAAATGGCCTCTACACGTCCCTGTGAGATGATGGAGAAGGAATCCCGTCCCAAACCTGTATCCATAAAGAGATCATGAATATCACGCAGACGTACTTTTTTACCATCAATCAGATAATCGCTATCACCAGAACGATAAATATGACGCTCTACTTTGATTTCCTTGGCTTTGTCCGCGATAAAACCATTGCTATTGTCCAGAGTCACAATAACTGAAGCATAATTGAGCGGTTTGCGATTAGCCGTTCCCGCAAAGATGACATCGGGCATCTTGCCACCACGTAAACTCTTGGCAGACGATTCCCCAAGCGCCCAGCGCAGGCTTTCGGTGATGTTGGATTTTCCAGAACCATTGGGGCCGACAACCGCGGTTACCCCCTGGTCAAAGACTACTTTAGTTTTGTCCGCAAAGGACTTAAATCCTTGCATTTCAATTGATTTGAGATACATCTATTTCATAGCCTCCACTGCATTTTTAGCAGCATCTTGCTCCGCTAATTTCTTGGAACGACCCTTACCGCGGCCGATGATGACTCCATCTGCCATCACTTCCACTTCAAACTGTTTTTCATGGGCTGGCCCAATTTCAGAAATCACTTGGTAAGAAATGGCGATTTCACCATTAACCTGTAAAAGCTCTTGCAAAGTCGTCTTATAGTCCGTCACACGCTCAAAATTCCCTTTTTCCAACTGAGGAATCATGACTCGATAGAGGAATTTCTCAACGGTTTCTTCTCCTTGGTCCAATAGCAGAGCTCCTAAAAAAGCCTCAAAGGCATCGCCCAAGATGGTATCCCGATTACGACCACCAGATTTTTCCTCACCCTTTCCTAAGAGTAAATATTCATCAAATCCGCAGACACGCGAAAAACCAGCTAAGCTCTCTTCCCGCACAAAACTAGAGCGCATTTTGGACATTTCTCCTTCAGGAAGCTGAGGATAGGTCTTATAAAGATATTTAGAAATGATTAATTGCAGAACAGCGTCTCCTAAAAATTCCAAGCGCTCATTGTGTGAAATTTTTAGAAGACGATGCTCATTAGCATAAGATGTATGCGTAAAAGCCGTTTCTAAAAGACTGAGATCTTGAAAATCAATCTGAAAATTTGTTTTTAAGGTTTCTTGTAAAGTTTTCATGACGTCTCCTTTGCAGTCTGTCCTTTTCATTATATCATAAATGCTTACAAGACGACCGACTTTACCTGTTTCTATCAATAAAATACGACCCTTTCAGGTCGTATTTCTTTAGACGTCAAAATCGGATTGTAATTTTGCGATTACCTGCTTAAGCAGCTCCACATTGGCATCGTACTTGATGTCTTTATCCTGCGTATTTTGCTGCAAGAGTTGAGCCGTCAAAAGCTTTTGTGTATGAAAAGAGACTGCTGCTCCTGTAATCCCTAGATCCTCTGCAATTTGGTTTCGTTTTGCATCAGGCTCTATCAAGCGTAAAATGGCTTGGTAGCGGCTAGGGTCACCCAATAATTTTAGGATTTCATAAAAGTGTCCTTCTTCTAAGCGAGATAAGTTTTGACCCCATTCATCCATTCCAAGTGACTGGATATAGAAAAATTCCTTCCCTATTCCTTTCAAAATGTAGCCACGCATGAACCAAGAACTAAGTACAAAAACAAAGACAGTTCCTGTCAAATGGTACTTTTCTTGGCTATCCTCTACCTCCATTTTTAAGTTTTCAGAGCTTGCATATTGCTGGCGCTTCTCCTTTTCTATTTCTAAAAAAGGCTGATAAAGAGTGACAAGTTCCCTAGATAAGTCTACTAGCTCTGCCATTTTTCCGAGAGGATGATGGTAAAAACTCCAATAATACCACTTAGTGTCTGCATTAAAGTCGGATTGCTCTAGCAGTTCAAAAAAATCTGTAGCTGTACTTTCCTCTGTCTGTAGCAACAAAAGCAAACATTCCTGAATTTCTTTTGCATTCAGTTGTAAACAGACTTGATGAAAATCTTCTATTGTCTTCAGATCTTGTCCTCTCTCCAAGCAACGGAAATAAACTTGATGCAGCAAATTGGAATAACCAAAATCAGACAAGACTAACTGCTGAATTTTTTCTTTATAAGGCAAGAGCAACTGTTGAATGGTATCATAAATAGTCAACGTCTCACTAAAATAAGCAGATTTTTTTAACAGCTGATCATCTTTTTCTCGCTCATGAACCAAACTGGAAACGAATAGTTGTTCTACAATTTGGCTACGATAGTTTTCTACAATCATCTTATTTTTCATCTAGTTTCCCAACCTCTTACTTTCAAATATAGTATATCCTAAAACAACCGCAGAAATCAAGATATAGACCAAAGAAATGGAGGTCGCTGATAGTACAATGACTAGTAGGGAAACCAAGGTTTGACTTAGGAACATTCCCAGATAAGCGATGGTATCTATTCCCGCACCCACAGTAGCTAGTTGATTTTCTGGAACCAGTTTGTAAAAGAGACCATTAACCTTGGGCTGGAAAATACCTTGCAAAAATGCACCGAGGAAAGAGCAGATCAGCACTCCAATACTAAAATGAAAGAAATAAGCAAGGTAGAGCAGAATCATGCAGGCATTCATCCATTTTAAAAGAGGAAAAACTGTTACATTCTTGAACAAATTAGTCGTCAAAAAGAACCCATTACCGAACCAACCAAGCTAGCAATCATGAAAAGTGAAAGCGTCATAGCTGCGCTTATAATCGTAAAGTTTTTATCTTCTTTTAGCATAAGAACCGTCAGAACAGGACCTATTGCAGTCATATTTCCAAGCGCAATCATCTTGGTGAAAAATCCTAGAGCAGGGATTTCTTGCATCGTTTTGTAAGTCTGCTGAAGACTGGCTAGGGTGTCTTTGACCAAGTGCTTTTCCTGTCTGTTTTCCGAAGGGTCTTCCTTTTCCTCTAATGGCAGAGCTGGAAGTATTTTAAGAAAGGCTGGACGCAAAGTACACATGATGAGAGCACTGACTAAAAAAGTCCCCGCATTTAAAAAGGCAAGTGATTGGTAAGTCATGATTCCAATCAACAAGGCACCGCTTGAGCGGAAGAAAATTTGTAAAATAGATCCAAAACCACGACGAACTGCCACCATAGCTTCCCTGTCTTCTTGCGGCACAATCCGCAAACTGAGTGGTAAATAGAGTAAACTTTCATATTGACCCGCTATATCGGCTATTACGTTGATACTACTTGCGACCAAAACAATCCACAAAGCTGGTGCAAATCCCATGGCTAGACCAATTACCAAATAAAGCAGGACACGAAAGAACTGCGTTGCGATAATGGTATCCACCTTATTTTTAGTCCAATCTGCCCAAACTCCAGCAAAAATTAGCGTAAAAATAGGAATAGTTTCTGATATGGTTACCATGGAAAGAGCTATCTTTGTATCCGCTAACTGAAGAATGTAGTTCATCAAGGCTAAATAATAGACCACATCCCCAAAATTAGATAACATAATAAATCATTACTAACCAAACAAAAAATCCTTGGCCGAGCCAAGGATATAGATTTCTTATAAATATTCTTTTTGAAGTTCAAGAACTTCTTCAGCAGTTGAGCATTCTGTCAAAGCACGGTTTGCGTACTCTTCCATCTTCGCTGTGTCAAGTGTTTTCATCAAACTACGTGTACGAAGTACAGATGTTGCTGACATAGAAAACTCATCAAGACCCATTCCGACAAGAAGTGGAACAGCTTGTTGGTCACCAGCCATCTCAGGATTGATGGATTGTAAGGTTGGTAGAGGTATGAAACTTGTTCGTTCATACGGTCTGCTGCCATTGTGTATTGGATGAGATCGTTTGTACCGATTGAGAAGAAGTCAACTTCTTTTGCGAATTGGTCTGCAAGCATAGCTGCCGCAGGAATCTCAATCATGATACCGACTTGGATATCATCCGCTACTGCTACACCTTCAGCAAGCAAGTTTGCTTTTTCTTCATCGAAGACTGCTTTGAGGCGCGAAGAAGGGCACGAATTTGTGTGCGGAACATAGCGTCACCAGTCTCTGAGATAGAGATACGAAGGGCACGGAAACCAAGGAATGGGTTCATTTCATGTGGAAGGTCGAAGTAAGGAAGTTCTTTATCCCCACCGATATCCATTGTACGAACCACAACAGGTTTGCCATCCATTCCTTCAAGAACTGCTTTATAAGCTTCGTATTGCTCATCTTCAGTTGGGAAATCTTGTGAATCCATGTAAAGGAATTCAGTACGATAGAGACCAACCGCTTCAGCACCGTTATCATTTACACCTTCAACGTCTTTTGGTGTACCGATATTGGCAGCTAATTCAAAGTGTTTGCCATCAGCAGTCACTGTTTGAGCATTCTTAAGGAGAGCCCATTCAGCTTTTTGTGTAGCATATGCTTTACCAGCTTCAATAAATTCAGCAATTTGTTCTTGAGTAGGATTGATGATGACATCACCAGTAATCCCGTTAACAGCCAAGATATCACCGTCTTTTACGATTTCAGTGATGTTATTTGTCCCAAGAACAGCAGCGATTTCAAGTGTACGAGCCATGATAGCTGAGTGACTTGTACGCCCGCCGATATTTGTAACAAAGGCTTTAACAAAGTTTTTATCCAACTGAGCTGTATCAGAAGGTGTCAAGTCATGCGCAATCACGATAGACTCTTCGTCAATCGTAGCTGGGTTAGGCAATTTTACACCAAGAAGATGTGCCAATACACGTTTAGCAACGTCACGGATATCCGCAGCGCGTTCTTGCATGTATGGATTATCTTCCATGCCTTCAAAGATTGTAATGAACATATCTGTCACTTCTTTGAGACCAGTTTCTGCATTTGTTTTCTTAGCGCGGATTGTTTCTTTAATCTGACCAATCATTTCTGGGTCAGAAAGTACCATCAAGTGAGCATCAAAAACAGCTGCCGCTTCTTCACCAAGGCTATTTACTGCATTCTCGCGAATAAGAGAAAGCTCGTCCTGTGACGCTGATAACGCAGCATCTAGACGAGCTTCTTCTGCATTTGTATCTTCCACTGAAACAGTTTCAAATGACAAGTCCGGTTGAACAAGCAAATACGCCTTAGCAATAGCAACACCATCAGATGCCGCAATTCCTTTAAGCATTTTTGTCATGTCTTATGCCAATCCTTCTTTATCCATTGTTTCTGAGATAGCTGCAATTGCATCGTCAGCATCAGCGCCTTCAGCAGTGATTGTAACATCTGCACCTTGACCAACACCAAGGCTCATAACGCCCATGATAGATTTCAAGTTAACTGATTTTTCTTTGTAGTTCAATGTAATATCTGATGCAAATTTGCTAGCAGTTTGAACAAGCAAAGTAGCTGGACGTGCGTGGATACCTGTTTCTGCCACGATGTGGAAATCTTTTGAAGCCATAATTTGGTTTCTCCTTTATTTTTTCAAAAATTGAAGGTTAATCTTATAACCCTTACTCTTCCCATTATATCATTTTTAAAGTGTGTTTTCAAGAGTTTTTATTGATTTTCCACGTTCTAGCCCTTTAAACAAGAATTTTTCCTCATGAAAATCCTTAGAAAATTCGCCTGAAAGCTTACCGCTAAAGGGATTGGCAACTTTTTTACACATTCCACAATATATTGTGCGTGTTTAAAATAACTAACACAATATTTAGTTCTCTCTAATTGACTTTTGCCATTTTTAAGTGTATTCTATAAAAGAATTTTATTTTAAGGAGTTTTCCATGATTACCGTTTATTCAAAAAATAATTGTATACAATGTAAGATGACCAAACGTTTTCTGGATGAGCACAATGTTGCTTTTACAGAAATCAACTTGGATGAGCAACCTGACTATATTGAACATGTAAAAGAACTTGGTTTCTCAGCTGCTCCAGTTATTGAAACTGAAAACGGAGCGTTTTCTGGCTTCAACCCAAGTAAATTAAAAGCATTACTTTAATCCAAACCCTGACTTTTTATAGAAAGGAAGCAAGAGAGAGCTGGTGCTCTTTCCATTTTATATTATGAGTTTGAAAGATTTAGGAGACGTATCATACTTCCGTCTCAACAATGAAATCAATCGTCCAATTAATGGACAAATTCCACTTCACAAGGACCAAGAAGCCCTCAAAGCGTTTTTCGCTGAAAATGTGATTCCAAATACCAAGCAATTTGCAAGTATGGCAGAAAAAGTGGAATATTTACTGGAAGAAAATTATTTGGAAGGCGAATTTTTAGCGCAATATAGCCCTGCTTTTATTGAAGAATTAGCTCAATTTTTGAAAGACCAGCAGTTCCAATTCAAGTCTTTCATGGCAGCCTATAAATTCTATAACCAGTATGCACTGAAAACAAACGATGGCAACTACTATCTAGAAAGTATGGAAGACCGCGTTCTCTTTAATGCTCTTTATTTTGCAGAAGGCAATGAACAATTAGCTCTTGATATCGCCAATGAAATGATTCATTTGCGCTACCAACCCGCTACTCCAAGTTTCTTGAACGCTGGGCGTGCCCGTCGCGGTGAATTAGTATCCTGTTTCCTCATCCAAGTGACAGATGATATGAATGCTATCGGACGCTCTATCAATTCAGCTCTGCAATTGTCCCGTATTGGAGGTGGGGTCGGAATCTCCCTCAGCAATCTTCGTGAAGCTGGTGCTCCAATCAAGGGCTACGAAGGAGCCGCATCTGGTGTCGTTCCTGTCATGAAGTTATTTGAAGATAGCTTCTCCTACTCAAACCAACTTGGGCAACGACAAGGGGCAGGGGTTGTTTATCTTGATGTTTTCCACCCGGATATTATCTCTTTCCTTTCTACTAAGAAAGAAAATGCGGATGAGAAAATTCGTGTTAAAACCTTATCACTTGGAATTACTGTGCCGGATAAATTCTACGAATTAGCACGCAAAAACGAAGATATGTACCTCTTTAGTCCATATTCTGTCGAGCGTGAATATGGTGTGCCATTTAACTACATTGATATCACTGAAAAATATGATGAAATGGTGGCCAATACCAATATCCGCAAGACCAAAATTAAAGCTCGTGATTTGGAAACAGAGATTTCTAAATTGCAACAAGAATCTGGCTATCCTTACATCATCAATATTGATACGGCTAACCGCCATAATCCTGTTGATGGTAAAATCATCATGTCCAACTTGTGTTCTGAGATTTTACAGGTACAAATACCAAGCGAAATCAACGATGCGCAGGAATTCCTCAAATTGGGAACAGATGTATCATGTAACTTAGGTTCAACCAACATCCTTAACCTCATGAAATCTCCTGATTTTGGACGTTCAGTTCGTACCATGACACGTGCTTTGACTTACGTTACAGACCATTCGAATATTGTTGCCGTTCCAACTGTTGCCAATGGTAATAAGTTAGCTCATTCAATTGGTCTTGGTGCTATGGGACTTCACTCCTTCTTGGCTCAGAATTTGATTGAGTACGGATCAGCAGATGCGGTGGATTTCACCAATATCTATTTCATGCTCCTCAACTACTGGACCTTGGTCGAGTCAAATAATATCGCTCGTGAACGCCAGCAAACCTTTGATAATTTTGCAGCGTCTAAATATGCCGATGGAACCTATTTTGATAAATATGTGACGGGTGACTACCAACCTCAATCTGAAAAAGTTGCGTCATTATTTGAAGGAATCTTTATTCCAAGTGGACAAGATTGGGCAGAGCTCCGTGAAGCAGTGATGAAAGATGGTCTTTACCACCAAAATCGCCTTGCAGTAGCCCCTAACGGTTCTATTTCTTACATCAATGACTGCTCTGCTTCTATTCATCCTATTACACAACGGATTGAAGAACGCCAAGAGAAGAAAATTGGTAAGATTTACTATCCAGCCAATGGTTTGTCAACTGAGACTATCCCTTATTATACTTCCGCCTATGATATGGATATGCGTAAAGTCATCGATGTCTATGCGGCAGCAACAGAGCATGTGGACCAAGGTTTGTCCCTCACACTCTTCTTACGCAGCGAATTGCCAAAAGAACTCTACGAATGGAAAACTGAAAATAAACAAACAACCCGCGACCTTTCTATCCTTCGTAACTATGCCTTCAACAAAGGGGTTAAATCCATCTACTACGTCCGCACCTTTACAGATGACGGCGAAGAAGTCGGCGCAAACCAATGTGAGTCTTGTGTGATTTAACTGAGTGAGCTTTGTGGGTTCCAGAGAACCTCACAAAGTTACAGCAGCCACTATATTGTGGTCTGCCTAACTCACCTTACTAACTTCAATTTAAGCTTGCTAGAGCAACTCATGACACTTAGGAACTGGCTATCTTGCCAATTCCTAAGTGCCTCACTACCTCGAACAATCGTTCATTGAATCAAAAGCGCCTTCGGGCGTTTTTTTGAAAGGGTCCTCCCTTTTGTGATATAATATAGGGAATTGAACGTATAATAGAAAGTGAAATTTATGGAAACTTACTACAAAGCCATTAACTGGAACGCTATTGAAGATGTTATCGACAAGTCAACTTGGGAAAAATTGACCGAGCAATTTTGGCTCGATACTCGTATTCCTTTATCTAATGACTTGGACGACTGGCGCAAACTATCTGCAGCAGAAAAAGACTTGGTTGGAAAAGTCTTTGGTGGATTGACACTTCTTGATACCATGCAGTCAGAAACTGGTGTCGAAGCTATCCGTGCGGATGTCCGCACACCGCATGAAGAAGCTGTCTTGAACAACATTCAATTCATGGAATCGGTCCATGCCAAATCTTATTCTTCTATCTTTTCAACACTCAATACAAAATCTGAAATTGATGAAATTTTTGAATGGACCAATACCAACGAATATTTGCAGAAAAAGGCGCAAATTATCAATGATATTTATCAAAATGGTACGCCACTGCAAAAGAAAGTCGCGTCGACTTTTCTTGAAACCTTCCTATTCTATTCTGGTTTCTTCACCCCGCTCTATTATCTTGGAAACAATAAATTGCCAAACGTGGCAGAAATCATCAAGTTGATTATCCGTGATGAATCCGTCCATGGTACTTATATTGGCTACAAATTCCAACTCGGTTTCAATGAATTGCCAGAAAATGAGCAAGAAGAAATGCGCGATTGGATGTATGACTTGGTCTACCGCCTCTATGAAAATGAAGAAGGCTACACAGAAAGTCTTTATGACGCAGTTGGTTGGACTGAAGAAGTGAAGACCTTCCTTCGCTACAATGCCAACAAAGCTCTTATGAATCTGGGGCAAGATCCACTCTTCCCAGACTCAGCAGATGATGTAAACCCAATCGTCATGAATGGTATTTCAACTGGTACTTCTAACCACGACTTCTTCTCACAAGTCGGAAACGGTTACCTGCTTGGTACCGTTGAAGCCATGCAGGATGACGACTACAATGTTGGTTTATAAGACAAAATCATTAAAAATGATAATAAATTATTAGCAGCATGCAGGGCAATGCTGTGACGGAGATCTCGTTTAATCATAAAGAGCCAAGCTAAACTGACACCCATTGTGAAATAAATCAAGAAATGACTGAGCTTAGTTGGTCCATGAACGAGTGAAAACAAGACGCCTGAAACCAACATGTAAAGAAATAACTGTCCATTTCCTTTAATATGTGGGAATAAATATTTAGCAAAAAAACCTCTAAATAGCCATTCCTCCATGATTGGTGCGACAATCAAGACTATAATGCCCGCAACTAGGGGATAGCTCTGGATCAGTTCAATCAGTAAATGTTGGTTACGACTATTTCCCACTGGAAAGAGAAATTGTACGACTAGTAAAACAATATAGATAAAAATAGGCCAGTAAAACTTCAGTACTTTTGCACTAACCTGTTCCACAACAAGCCTTTTATCCTTGTACAAAATAGAATAAAGATAAGCAATCATTCCCATTAGTACAAAGCCTGTCATACACATGATCCAGGCATTTACGGGATTCGTCAGCTTGGTCATTTGGCTAATGGACATAACCATGCCTGTTGACATATAATAAAGTACAAACAACAGGAAAAGCGTTCCAAATCCTTTTATATATTTCAACATCTTCTCTCCCCTTATTTAAAATAGCTACTCACCATACGAAATTGAGCCATATTGATATAAACATGAATAAAAGCCACAATTAGATAAGCCATGAATTGCTGCGTTTGTGTCACAGTGGAAATAACAAAAATGATAATGTAAAGCGCTGGTAAGATTCGTTGATTCAGATTGAAGACCGTTAAAAAGCTTTGTTCAAAATTAGCTTGTCGCTCCGCTTCGTCATAAGAATAGACAAAATACTTGATTTCATTGGCAGTTGGAAAGCTAGATAAACGATAATTACGGATCCGTGCGATTAGCTTTGCATAAATCACCTGACCAATAATGATTGGAATCAGCAAAAGAAAATCAAAGATTGGAAATACGGCCTCTGCTCCGTCATCTGAAAAACTGAACTTCATCCCCATCACGATCGTAAAGATAACGAAGCAGGACACAATATTATGAAAAATCGTACCGTATTCTAGATTTTTGAAGGTTAACTGATAATAGCGATCAACCTGCTCATCATCCTCATGATTGCTACTTTCATAACATTTCTGATAGCGATTGGCTTCATAGAAGTGGTATACCACCAACACCATCGTTAACATAGCGAGTACACGCGTTGCCATGAGAAAATGGTCTAGCGAAAGGGCCCTCTTCATCAGTATAACCATCATAAACTCCAGCTAGAAAGGCTAACAGCATTCCTCCTAGCAGGCCACCAATCAATGGTAGAACTGTAAAACGAGTCATTCTTTGTGCAGTTGATATATCGCGTTTTTTACTTTTTTTCATTCTTCATCTTCCACCTCCACAAGACTGAATACATTCTCGATGTTTTCTTTGAATACTTGGGCTATTTTCATAGCAATGACAATGGACGGTGCGTATTCGCCCCGCTCAATCAAGCTGATGGTCTGGCGTGAAACACCGGCCAACTTTGCCATTTCCGTCTGATTAATTCCATCTCTGGCTCGCAATTCCTTGAGACGATTTTTAAAAATATAGCCCATTTATCAACACCTCCTAGTACGGATGATACGGATACTAGTTTTACTCCCTTTATCGTTTTTTCAATTTTGAGCCAGTCCTCATCTACCTCAAGAATTTCATAAACCATGTTATCTCCTAAACCATTCATAATGATTTGACATTTTTGATGTTTTAGATTTTTTAATAATTGTGACATACGATTTTTCTCCTTTTTCAATCCTTCATAATGAAGCAACTGAACTACAAATAAATATAGTAGCAATCTCCAGTAAAAATCTCGCGTTGCAAAAAACTTGCCTAGATAGTATGCTAAGCCAAATAAGGAGGCGAGAACAACCAACTTCAAAGAACCTTTATAAGATTTTGTATTCATGACCGCCTCCTTTAATATTTGTTTTTTTCACTTGCATTGTAACACATCATTTTAATTTTGACAACAATCATTGTCAAAGAAGTTATGATTTTTATCAAAAAAGAATCTTTCGACTCTTCATTTATGATTTTATTCTTCCAAGAAATCAACTGATCGTTTCTCTCCAATACTTTTCTAACTTGCTTTTGCATATATTTATAAAGAACTGAACATCGTCCTGAGTATCCTTTCTTCCACAGCTTATCTCGTCTAGCAAAATGTAAACATACTGTGTTTTCAATCACCCATTCCAAGTCCCAAGTTCCCAGACTCTTAGTCTGATAAATCAAGCTATCCCACGCGTCATCGTTGTAAATCTCACCCGCTCCCCCATAAACCTATCAGCATAGAGAGCATTTAACACATCCTGATCTGGTAAAACTCATCAAATGAGTTAAGACACAAAATATCTGCATCCACGATAGCCTCAACTATGATGGAGACGTCTATGTCTATTTTTTGCTGTACTCTATTTTACAATTCATCTTATCACAAAATAATAATATATTCACTTTAACGTTCATTACTTCGTTAACTCGCTGTGCTGTATATCAATATTTCCTGCACCTGCTTTGCTAGTACAAAAATCACACGAAATAACTATACCATATTCTGCCTATGGATTCGCATACCTCTATGCATCTAATCGCGTGCTAATAAAACGATGGTAGACCTGCTGGCGTTGCATTGCAATAGCTTCACAAACGTGTTGTAAACGATACTCTTTGGTATAAACTGCTAAATCAAAGATAATATTATTATTTGGAGCACACATCTTTTTTAAAAGAGGAATGTATTTTTTATCAGCAATAATTACTGCATTTTCCATATTTTTTAACAGCTCTACATCTTCAGTATTAAAGTTAAAAGAAATAATCCTTGTAGACTTTTCAGATAAGTGTTGATGTAGCCAACTTTTAAACATGAGTAAATTAGCATCATTATTGGAACATAGTACCACTGATGCAGGGGCAAGTTGGTTTTTCAGTAATTGCCTAATTTGAACAGTTAACAAATTAAGATGTTTAGGACTAATTTCACCGACATAGCCCAATTCAGCCATCCATTTACTGAGAAGTTCTCTGTTTTTTATATAAAGCGGTGAGCACTCCTCATTGAGATACCTATCAATCAAACAATTCTCAGGGAGTAACTGCTGAAGATTATAGAGAAATTTTCGAAACAACTCAATCATACTAGTAATAAAAAATTCTGAAAATACTAGCGTAGAATCTAAAAATCGTTCAAATAATGGCAATAATGTTGCTATATCTGTTTCATTAATAACAATTTTTGCTAGTGCATTATTATGCTCTGGGGTCCACTTATCCCCAGCAAAGGGACTATTACGAGTACAATAAACTAAAAATAGATAATCATAATCAACTTTGTCAAATTTAATTTGAAGACGATGTTCAAAAACCTGTTCTGAATAATTATGAATCAGTTGATAAATAAACAATTTTTTCAGTGCATCAAACTGACGAGAAGCTGGTAAGAATAGTCTAAAGATATGTCGCTTCCATGTTAAAATCACTAAAAACTCAAAGAATAGAAGCTCTTCTTCCATCAATCCCAATAAATCTTGTGTCATGTGAGCATTTGACGCTGTCATAAAATCCCTAACTAACATACGATCTTCTTCTGTAATTTAGTAACAGATAATTCCAAAATGACATTGCAACAACGCAAGTAAATAACGAATTTTAAATTCCTCACCAACAATATAATTGTTTTCCACAGTAAGTTGGAGGGTCTCAAGGTAATGATGACAACGCTGTTTCAAACGGTATGCTGTTGGAACTGAGATATAGTGAGTTTTGATAAACTCATTATAGGGAAGTTGTTGCTGATTCATCACTAAAAAACGCAAACATTATAAAAAAGGGGAGTCCCTATAGATACGGTGTAAACAGTCTGTCTTCGTTGCATTCGACAACAAACAACAGTAAACCTGTTTAGAATTCATGCGAATTTGAAGTAAATCTTCAAATAGTGGCTGAAGTTCAATAATCAGTTCTCGAATTGTTTTTCTTACTGAATCTAGTAATCTGAACAAGTTCGGAAAACTCACTATATGTAAATTCCAAAAGAGTATTAATTAAAAAAATTTTATTCAGAATAGCAGGTTCAATATATTTAGCTAGCATAGATATCCTCCATCAAATATTATCATACAATGAAATAACCTGATTCTCATAGAATCAAGGTATCAGGCTATTTATTTGTTTTCATTAACTGTTTACAGTTAACAGCTCAGTTAAGCGAAAAATTCAACTGTAGAGCTACGATTTATATACAAGATATAGTATCGTTTTATGTCATACTCTGCTTGGTAGAGGGCCCTCATCCTTTTTTCATAGAACTGACTGTTTTAGTCTTTATAATGAATTATTGAGGACGTGCATTGATGCGATCAAATTGTATTGCGCTTCCTTATAAATTCATTCTGATACTACAATACTAATTCAGTTTAAATCATAAAGAAAGATTTTTCGAAAAATGAGAGTTGCAACAAAACTTTTCCAAAAATGTATAGATAAAAATAATCTATTATCTTGGTATTAATCTTCCAATTTGATTTGAATTTCTTCAGTAGTCATTTCAATAGTTGGTTTAATTACCGCATTTTCTTGAGTAGCAATTGAATGTCCTTGACTAGTTTCTTCTGTACTTTCTTGGGTATCAGAAACTTTTGAAATCGTAGTATCTTGTGAAATCTCTGCTTGTTGAGTGTGTTTTATTGTATGCATACTTTTTTCTCTTTCATTTATAGAAGGGGCTTCTCTACGACTAGTTGACTTTTCTATCTGTAGATGTTGTTGCTCACCCTTTTTTAGTGCAATAACAGACCATCCTACAGCTAATAAAAGGCAGATTAGAGTCGGTATACTGAGCCATTTTTTCATTATGTACCACCATTCCCTTCTAGATTTCTATTTTTTAACGACGATCATAGTCATATGCAGGAATGTCATTGTATAAATCTGCATAGGCTTGATCAATTGAATGGTCTCGTGATAGTGTATTACGTCCTACCAAGAAGTACGAATTACGATAGTTACCTGTCACATCATTCCATGTAGTATCTACATAGTATTTAACGCCATTGATTTCAACAATATTCCAAGCATGGTTTGCATCGCGACTTTGGTTCGTTGATCCTGTCACATACCAAGCGTTAAGACCAGCTTCGACTGCTAAATCTCGAAACATAACTGCATATGCTTGGCAAACTCCACGTTTATCTTTAAACAACGACTCTGGAGCATGAACACTGATGCCTTAAGCTATTTGTACTCAATTCACGATCTGCATACTCGTAGCTGTCAATGATGTATTGGTTAAGAATTTTTGCTTTTTCATAATCATCAGTAATATTTTTATCTGTGATTTGTTCTTTTACAACTTGTTTTATAAAATCTTTGTATTCTGCAACAAGTGCTTTTTGATGCCCCTCCAAAGTATAATCAATTTGAAGTGTAGTTTCAACTTCAATGTGTGAAACTGAGTTACCACGATAATAAGTACCCAATTGATTTGATGTTCTGATTCTTAAAATAGTACCTGCACTGTCAGCGTATTGATCTAACAATTTACTCAATTGAGCCGCATATGCATTTACCTGTTCACGAGAATTAAAGACAAGTTTATAGCGAATGGTACCAACTTTATTGTCGATCGCATGTGTCAAACCATTTGTCAATGCTGTGTAATCATCAATATTTCCTAAATTCAAAGCATCGTTTATAATATTATAATTTGCTGTCACAGATATTGCCGGCTTAGTATTATCTGGTGATGGTGTTGGCTTAGGAGCTACTGATGTTTCTTCCTCTTTAGCTGGTTCAAGAGTAACTGGTGTCTCTTCCTCTTCAACTGCTTGAGGGATTGATGGTGTGTTTTCTTCTTCCTTAACAGTAGCTGATTCATCTGTCAATTCAAAAAGAATACCACTTAATTTCCCAATTTCAGCTGATAAATCATCCGTTGTAAGAGAATTTGCCTTATCAATCAAAGCATTCAATTCAGACTGTACAACTAAGAGTCGATCCATGTACTGTTGCAAAGAACGAATCAAATTTTCACGTTCTGCATCTCTGTAAGAATAAATTCTACGAGAACTTGGATGACTTAAAATTGAAAAAATTTGATTAATTAATGTTGAGCGTTCTTGTGATAAACTGTAGTAACTTTCACGGATATACTCCAATTCCGCTTTATCAGATTCAATCAACTCAAAAATGTTTTGAAGCAATTCATCGCGTTTTTGAACGGCACTATAATATTGAGCATCAGTATTATTACCATAGTTTAATTGATGAACTAACTTATGATCTTCATGTTCATAGGAGAGAATTAATCGATTAACTTCCATGATTTTCTCACGGAGTGGGGTCACCACATCTCCAAGAGAGCTAATGTGTTTTTTTACATCTTCTATTATTGCTTGTTTTTGATTAAGAAAATGACTCGTTGCTTGATATCCTTCTACATTTGTATATGTATAATAACTTCCTTGAGCAAGATGATCGTCTGCATGTACTTGTGCTGCAGCGACTGAGGCCATAGCCATCGTACTAAACAATAAACCTTTTAAAATATGCTTTTTTTCATACATCCTCCAGTATTAAAAATAATTAAAAGTAGTTTACGTGATCGCATCTTTTAATTTCATACAAACATAGGCACCACCTCCTTTATAAAAAAGCGTTTTATATATCAGTTGAATAGATTACACTAATCTAGACAGGATTTATAAAGTGTTCTACACTAAAAGAAATCTAAAAGGAGTTACTATGGCTAGAAAAGTACGTCGCCAATTCTCAGATGAATTTACCCAACAAATTGTTGACCTTCTCAATGCTGGTATGAAACGAAGTGAGCTCATTAAAGAATATGAGTTAACACCATCTATCTTTGATAAATAAGTTAAACAAGCTAGACCCACAGGCTCATTTAAAACAGCAGATAATCTTACAGATGAGTAGCGTGAGCTGATTGCCCTCAGAAAGCGCACTAAAGAGCTTGAATGCAGGTCGATATCCTAAAGCAAGTGGCAGTGATTATGGCGTGAAAAGGGAAATAATCACTGCAAACAAGGATAAACACAGTATTTCAGCTATGTGGCGCTTACTTGGTATGCCTCGTTCTAGCTATTATTACAAGGCTGTGGAGCCTGTGTTTGAGACAGTGCTTGAGGAAGATATCAAAACCGTTTTTCTGGAAAATAAGTCCAGATAGGGTGTTAGAAAAATCAAGAAACTTCTGGAAATTGAGGGAAAACAGGTCTCCAGACATCGGATTCAGCGTATCATGATACAGTTCAATCTGGTGTCTGTTTATCAAGAAGCTAACTTCAAATCCCATTCTAAAGGGAAAAATGAGACACCTATTCCCAATCATTTGGAAGGGACTATGTCCACTGGTGGAATCACCGTCGCATCCATGGAAGGCTCAATTATCAGACACCTCTGACCTGAAGATTAATCACTTAACAAAAACAACTTATAAATTTTGTACAGAAAAGTGTTGCCTTTCCAATAGCAATCACCCCTTCGTCTCACAATTTAGACTAAGATAAAATGACGGAGATGAATTTTTCTTTTAGTCCTACCTCACCTAGTACTAAAAGAAAACGAAGCAACAATATTATTATTTTGTCAAAAAAAGAGCCAAACAGTAGTCTAGCTCTTTCGCGATGAAACAATTATCAGCTATCATTTACTTAACGACTATTTATTCAAATTTAAGAAAGCACGAATACGAATCGCAATTTTTTCAGACCATCCTTTATCGGAGGCATAGCGAGTATTAATTGCCGCAATACTCTTTCCATTGTAGTACATACCATCAGGTCTCAAATAGTGTTGACTCAAATAACGTGCAACATAGTCTATACATGCATCGAACGATTCAAAATACCCAGCACTTGAAAATGGGCTAGAATCATATGCCATAAAACCAAATAGATTATTTTTTACTTGTGCTATTTGACTTCTTCCATAATCTGATTCATGAATAGCCAATCCAGTTAAAAAGAGAGCATTTACGCCATAATTTTTTTCAGCATTTTTAAAGGCTTGACCTAGACCGGCCATATTTGTCCCTTCTAAACGACTGTTGATAAAATCAGCCGATACCGTTGAAGGAACCGTAACATCTTCTGAGAATAAAATAACGCCACTACCATTTGAACTAAAATTCTCTGAAATATAAATATCCGCAGGATCAATTTTCTCCTGATGATTTGCCATGATGCGCCGACCAAATAACAATCCGATAACAAGAGAGCTACCAATCAGACCTGTTGCCATCATGCGTAAGCCTCTTGTTTTTTTATTTAAAATACCCATTGAATATATAACTCCTTTATATAAGCTCCCCCAAAAATAGAATAAAACAGCCATAATACTCATAGCAGGACCAAAGGGGATCTCCTTTTTTGCGTCAAATTTCATTTTTTCAATTAAGGTTATGACTAGCAATAAAAGTCCAGCGATAAAAAACGAACCAATTGCGACCAGCGTAATATCAAGTGGACTAAACCAACTAGCAAGCGTAATCAAATAAGTAATGTCACCAGAACCAAATGCCTCTTGTTTATAATATAATTTTGCCAACCAATAAATTGTGTCATAGACCAATAAAGCTACCAGCATAGAATAAAAGGTTTCCAAATAAGATTCACCTGTCAGCCATATCAAACTCAACCGCCCAACTAAAAAAATAAGTAGGACGATATCAGATATAAAATGGGTATCAAAATCAATATAGCCCACAATAATACATAGAGATATCAATAGACAAGCTGAAATAACCATCCATATCCCTTGATTGACAAAGAGTAAATAGGCTCTCCACCACAAAGTACCTGTTAGAAATTCCACGATAAAATACCGTGGTGAAATAGGTACCTGACAGTGTTTGCATTTAAACCGTTGAATAACAATGGATAAAAGCGGAATCAACTCTAAACCACCTAGAACATGTGAACAGTTTGGGCAAGCTGAACGACCATTGATGATACTTTTTTCAAGCGGAACTCTATAAATGACAACATTATAAAAGCTACCAAATACAAGACCTAGGATAAATACTAATACCGCCATTCCATAATCCTCTTCTGTTTTAAGATCACATCTTCTCCTCAATTTTGTTTTATAGTTTCTGCCTTCGCTTTTAGTACTAGACAAATCAAGTTAACGACCAAATAAAAGATAAACCGAATGATTAGGTCGTAACTTTTTATTATTTGCTTGCTAATACAATTGTTAATTGCGAGCCTTCCTTTGATAGAGAAAGAACGACATCGTTCTGACTTGTATTTGTCACAGAAAGTTGAGTTAATTCCCTCCCTGAATCTCCAATGCTGAAAGCCTTGCCTTTGTAGGACTCTACTTTCATATGTTTAAAGGTAAGTGATTGAAGGGCATTCACAACTAACTCGACACCACTTCCATAAACCTCTGTCCCATCTATAACACTACTCAAGTAACCTGACTCCTTGCTCAACTTACCAATAACATCTGAAAAATTGAAACTTTGACCAGCTGCAATATAAACATTTTGCAATTTATGAAATACTAATTCTTGATTGTGTTTTTGAACAGCACCATCTGAAAGCGGTAATTCTACCTTATCAATAAATCGTGTATATTGAGATAAATTCCATGATTGAGCCTCAGCACCAATAAGATTTGCTTCTAAAGGAATCTGCTCAAATTGAGCTGTCTTACTGATATTCTGAGCAATAGCAATAAAGTTTTGAGCTTGAATTTCATAACCGTCTACAGGAGCTGATATCGTCTTCTGATTATCTGAGTTAACAATTAAATGATTCGTTTCAGGTTCTTGTTTCAATAAATCTGGAAAATTTTGAATCGATTTTTCTAAAGATTGCAACCAAAATAACCGTTTCGAATAAATAGATAATAGATAATAGTTGATTTTGTTTTGTTTCAAAAAACGGTAAAAACTTATCCCATAAATTAGTATTAGAAATTTTATCCAAACTTTGTAGTTCAGTTTTTGAAAAATAACTCAACCCCAACAATCGCATATCCATTGAGAAGGAATGCCCGATTGACAATGCAAAGCTCGCTTTGTATGGCAAGCTTTTGTATACTGCAACTTCTGCCTCACTTCTTGAATGGACATGCACAATCTTTTTATCATTGATACTCATTGGTAAGCTTGGTTTATAGATAGTCATAACATATATCAGCAAACTAAGCATGAAGATAAAAAACAAACCTAGGGGAATGAAAATCTGATACTTTGAAAATCTTCCTTTCATTCTGTCCTACACTCCCTGCCAAGCGAACTAACAAACGTCTGTCAATTCTACGCAACAAGTCAATCATTTCTTCTGTCACAACTTCACCTGCATAAAGAAGAACACTACCATCTGAATTAACTAAATCTTTTTGTAATTTTTTTCCAAGTAATAGTCGTTTTTGATTATCAACATAACTCTTCGTTTCACCATTTGGAGCTGGCATTGGTACCACTTGATGATGAATATCAGGCTCAGTAATGGTTTCATATTCTACCGGAATTTGAAACCCATCTCGTTTTCCTTGAACTTCTTTAGGAGTATCATTGTTTGAAAATGACGCAAAAATATCTTCTAATGATTGTTTATGATTTTCAACATTTTCAGTATTTTCTTCATCTTCTTTCAATTGTTTCAAAAATGTATTTTCAATCGCCACTGATTCAATCTCAGGCATTTTCTTTGCCATATTTTCTTCCGATGTAATAGAAGAATCTAGGTCTGAAAAATCTTCAGCAGTCTCTAGATTGGCTAACATAGTATCCAAATCAAAATTTTGATTATTTTCTATCTTAGCCTCCATTTTAGGTACCCATGGATTGATTTGTTTCTTTTTTAGGAGCTGGAGTCTCAATGAAAGTAGTCTCTGCTACGGGCTCTACTTTTTGAGATAAATCAATCTCGTTTTCATTATCAGCTCCTTCTAAAACTGGATGCGGCTTAACTGGAAAATCAATCATTGTTGATTGTGTACTTGTTCCCAAAGTATTGCATTCTTCATTTAAAATGATGTATTCTTTTCCAATCATTAAAATTTGTGATTTAGGAATTTGGAATACTTCTTCATCATTCTCAGGATCAACTAGCAAGAAGCCAATCTCATTTTCATTATCAATAAAATAGTCTGTTACGCGACCAATTTTATTTCCATCTACTGTAATGACAATTTCATCAATGATAACACCTTGCTTATCTACAAGAAGCTGTAATTCCTCTTGTGTAAAGGCCTGCAATGCATCCGAATTTTTCACAGTTGCCGCAAAATTACCAATACCATAAATATTATTACCAATCATTAAGGCATGTGATGGATCTTCATGTCTTGATTTGACAACAAAAGTTAACATAACACCCTTGTCCACTACAACTTGATGAATTTCTCTAAGTCCCACACCTTTTTCAATTTCAATTACTGCGGTTCCAATTACTGACTTGCAACTAATCATAATACTTTACGCTCCTCTAAAAACTTATATTTATTTCTTATGCTTTCACTGATGTGTGGATTGTAGAGTTCCACTCGAATTAACTCTAATAAGCAAAGGGCATTCCGACGAATTTCCTTATCATAAGAATCAATCAAAATTTCTTTCAAGTAGTCCACAGCTTCCTGATAAAAGCCCAAAACTAATAACTCACGAATTTCAAATAATAAGAATCGGAAATAGATTTCTTTATCAATTTGTTCCTCAGTATCAAAATATGGTTCTGCTATTTTCTGCGTTCTCCCCCAATCTGCTGCCTCACCAGACAATGGATCAATGGTCAAAATTACTTCGTCTTGTGTCTGTGTATTATGCAATGTAACTGGTGTTTCTAAATCCTTATGTTCAGAAAAAATTACTTCAATTTCTCGTAAAATCTCTTCCTCTTCATCTGTCACCACAACATCTACAGCCTTGTCTTCCGAAAAAATTCAGATGCACCGGAGTTTCTTTTTCAATAAATAAATTATTAGATTCTTCCTTATCCATATTTCCTGAAAAAAGATTATCCAGTTTAGATAAGGTTTGAGATACTATATCGTCCACTTCTTTTATTGAAGTTTGTTGAGGTTCAAATATTGAAGAATGATAGGAAATTGGCGTAACTTTATCAGTATGTTTCTTATCAACAGCTGAAAGCTCTTCCTCTAAATTTATACGATTTTCTTGATCATTTTGGTCATATAAAGTAGCTTGTTCCTCCTGTGAAGGCATACTTTTTTTCGCAAATTGTGATACATTTTTTGAAGGCATTTGTGTCACTTTATCGGTAGAGGATTTGGTGCCTCTCTTTTTATCCTTTTGTCTTGATTGCAAGCGTGATAGTTTTTTAGAATCGTCTTCCATTGCTTCCGTTTTCTCCATCAATAAACTGCTATATATTGGATTCTCCATGAAAGATTCCTGTACTTGTATCTCACTGACAAAGAATGGTTCTCTAGTTTCTCTGGTTTTTTTGATCTGTTTACGATGCTCTATAGCGTCTCGCATATTTTGTGAAAAAAGTGAGACTACATAGATACCAAAAATACCCGCACATAGACCGCCAAAATAGAGTGGAGTTGCTTGTAAATATTGATACATTTTAGGAAGGAAAAAGACAAACATTCCCATCCATATAGCTAGAAAAATTCGCTTTGCCATCGCCAACTTAGCTGCAAACGTAATACTAATCGTATGAATTATGATGAATGTTAAACCAAACATTTGTAAATACGCCATTATTTCCTCCTTCTTTTTTATTCCTTGTTCGTTCTTTCATCGTTTCATTACATACAGAGATGTGTTTCGAACTAAAACCATGACTCAATATGAACTAAAAGTTAGAAAATGACAAGCAAGCTACACTCATAGAGTTTGTCTGGATTTACTCTATGAGTCGCAATTTCACTGCTTAATTAGATATCAAACTTTGAATTGCAAAATTGTCCAATTTTAATGTTGTTCCACCGCTATTGGTGTTTGGTGTTTCGAAATAGAAACCTTTTACCTTCAATGGATAACTCAAACTCGCCACACTTGCAGGATCAAATCTAGCTTCACGCCACCCTTCCCACTGCAAGCCTTCTAATAAACCTACTTGAATTTCTTGACCATTTGCATTTTCAACAATCATTCCCAAGCTACCATCCCATTTTTGGGAACTATGGAAGTCAAAAATGATATAATCTGGTTTTTCATTCAATGTAATAAATGGATCTTGCAATCTCATTTCATAGATGACTTTTTCTTTACTTGCAGGAATTTGCACAACATTTGAACCAGCACCTTCAAGGAAGTCACCTGTATCTACCGTAACATCAGTCTCTGCATTATTCGCTTTGTTTTTCAATTTTAAGTTTGTTTCAAAGCGATAGAGCGTCGATGTATTGTAATAAGCTGAAATCCCACTCGCATTATTTGTTGAATTGGCTAATTGTTGAAGATAGGCTGGCCCAGGAGCCGATCCTAAACCAGGCCCCAAATCAGACGAATTGCTTGACGATGTTGAAGTAGCTTTTGAATCTGATTTTTTACCACCATCTTCAGAGATGGATAACCAAGATGCACGCTTAAATGGTGAGGCCACATGAGCGAATGGAATTGGCGTTTTATCAACATTGCTAGCTGGTTTACTTACATAGCGCTCTACATCTTCTACTTGATAAAATCTTAGTTTGATATGCCCTTTTTCAATAAGCGGATCAATTCTATCCACTTCTTGCTTAGCCTTAGGAGAACCCAAATCCAATTCACTTGATACAATTGTACGCTCATTTGCGTCAATCATTTTCAGTAATTCTAATACCTGAGAATAATTCCCTGAAAAACCAATATCTGCTGTCATTTGTGTGATATTGGTATTGGCATATTTATTTTCTGCTTCTTGATCTGTCTGTGTAGCTGGTGCCGAATTTTCTTGTGTTTCAGAAGAAGAACCAGAGTTTGTACTAGTTCAAGTAGAAGTGTCTGTACTTGAAGAACCTGTTGTTGATGAAGTTGCTTCATCCTTCTTATCTTTCTCTTGTGCTACCGCATCATTATCTGTCTTTTCAGGAAACTCTAGTTCTTTTGTTTCCGCAAATTCAACCCGCTGAAGAGTGATTCCACTTTTATTGATCAAGTGATCAATCAAATAGATAAACTCCCCCTGATTAGTATTGCCATAATAGTTAGAAGCAACTTTATTGGTATCACTGTTCAGCTTTTTCAATTCTTGAACCATGGCGCCTTTCCGAGCAATCTTTGCGCTTTTTTCGTTAAACTCCAACTGCAACCTGTCATACTCTTCCATTAGCTCACCATTTTTAGTTATTAAACCATTTAAGACATTGTAACAGCCGAATGCAACGAGACCAACAGCAACCGTACCAAGTAATGTTTTTTCTTTTTTATTTAGCTTTAGTCCGAGTTTCTTATCAGTTTTGTTTTCATTATTTTTTTCACTGAAGTCCACATCCTTTGTCTCAATTTCGATGGTAAATTTATATACATCTTAAATCACCTTCTAAATTTTTAAAGATCGTCTGATCATTTGTTACAGTCGCCTTGTCAACTTGAAGTTTTTCGATTTCTTCTAACTGTTGTACCATTTCAGATGCTTCTAGCAACATATGCAATTTATTGATTTCTGTCTCATAGTTACTGTTACTTGTGTAATAATAGAAAGCACCTAACAACACACCCGCTAATGCCGTAGGCTCCCCTCCCCGTAATAGCGACCAAGCGAACTGTGCTGGTCTTTGCAGGAGGGGTATGGTATGTCGCAAAAAAGTTTAAATCTCTCATCATCATTAGTTGGCCCTCCGAATTAACATTGCTACAGCTGGTATAATTTCAGGATCATTATCTGCATTCGGTCCCCAAACAATATTCTCTGAATCAGCGCTACCGACAGCCTCAATCTCACCGTCAAATTTTGTTTTAAATACCGAAATCAAATGCCAGCAAAGTGCACCTTCTCCGATAGAATAAAACTTATCAATCGTTTCACCTGTTGTTGAGCTGAAAAATCGCTCTGTATTGATAATGTGCATTTTTGTTTCATTTAGCCGCTCATCTAAGACGCGCTTGAGGGACAAATCCGTCATTTCACCAGAGACTATCTCATGAAAATGGCGCATGGTTAATTCAGAATTTACTAAGTCTTCAATCTCATGATAACCTCGATCCATATGGTTGCTTGTCACAGATCGACCACGCGCATACAGATAGACATCAATACTATGCTTACCTAGTTGGGCAATCCCAATATTGCCTTCTGTCAAATACATACCGCGATTGTTAATCGCTTCTACACGTTCCAGCCATTTTTCGTAGGTATTGGAGCGAAGGTCAAAGACATATGGTACAAGATGTAAAGCATCTGCCAAGTCGTAATGCTGCTCTACTGTCGCTTTGGTACAGCATAGGTAATCAAAGACTTGCTTCCCTCTTCAATCATACCGCCATCTGATTGCGGACTGAATTGATAATCAATGATATAAGAACTTGTATCGATGTCCAAGTACTGCTGCAACTCAAAGGAGATAAAGTTTTCGATGTCTTCTTCTGCAACGGCATCTGGTACCATAACTGGACGCGCAATGACACCTGTATTATTGACTGCAAAAAAGCATACTTGGCTACGATATCGTTTTCTTTCATCAAATGATCAATGAACTCTATCAATGCATCCATGTTGATGATTAAACCATCATGTACCAATCCTACTGGTAAAGAAGCTTTGACTGTCTTTACGATTTCTAATTCTTTGCGTTTTTGCTTCGCTACTACCAAGGTCAGATCATAGTCATCAAAATCAACAGCTAACAGATTTCCTTTGATAGGCTTTGAAAACATGGTGTAAGGCTGACCAGCATTTTTCCCGCCCTTCCCTTTTTTAGTTGAAAACAAACTAGTGATTGACTTGTTCTTAGTTGAAGCCACTTGTGAGGCTTGAAGCTCGCTGTCTAGCATATACTCCTCATCTGCCAACCCCTCTTTTTTCTTAAAAAGGGGTTGGTTCAACCGTGTTAGCAAGGAGCCTTCCCCGCTTCCGCTATCAGACATATGTCCTGTTTCTTCTTTTTTCTTAAAAGAGAACATTGATCTTCCCATTCTACTTTCTTTTTATTTTTATTCTTTTACTTTGTATTTAGTTTCGAAATATTCTCTCATGGACTTAATTTCATCTGAATTTAATACACGCTCAAATACGGCAATTTCATTAATATGGGTCTGTCCACCGAAGGTAACATGCGCATTAGATAATGCTTGTCTATTATAGCTTCTATCCTTTGCAATTAATGTATCTGTATGGACTTCTATTCCATTCAGAAATACTTCCACTTTCAGTTGAGAACCGTTAACTGGTCGGCTTACAATTTGAATAGAGTTATCTTTATCTTTCTCAATTATCCCAATTCCTTGAGAATTTTTTGAAATATTACTATTAGATGAAGCACCATATGATGCAGTCAAACTACCATCACTAGACTCAGTCAGATTCCATGAGAGACTAGTCCCAAATTGATACGATACTAGGGCACCTGACTGATTTTCTTTTGTGAGCAAGAAAGAATTGGTCAGACCATTTTACATCTTTAAATCTTTCAGGTTCAAGCTATTATTTTGCAAAGCCAACATCTGTCGAGCTTGATGTTTTTCCTTATCAAAAATGCTCTTTACAGCCACACTGTCTGTAATTTTTTGACCATCTCGATAGTTTAGAAGCTCAACCCCTTGATGCTCTGAACTATCAGTCGGAACTGCTGATATTGTACCATCTTCATTTTTTTCACAGCAAGATCGGCATCTGTATGGAATACCAAAGCTTTCGTAATTGGAATCCCCATTATCCAAATACGATGTTCAGCCTCTTGGTATTGGCCTACTCGACCAAAAGAGTTGATGGCGCGAGCTGCAAAGGTTAAATAGGAGCCACGCATTTTCTACTCAAATTTAAATCCCTTATTATCTTTACGAATTTGCTTAAAGTCGTCCATCATCTTTGGTTGCTTTACTTTAGAATCTGTCGAACCACTAGGTGCTATACTACCTACTACAACAATTGGTATTTTAGGATCTTGTTCGTTTTTGATAGAGAGATGGCTTTGGAACCAACCTTCCTCTGTATGAATTTTAGAACTAGTTGACTTTTCGGTCAACTCAACACGCCCATCTGGTGTTTGATCACCGACATAATAGTAAGCTTTCCCTTTTGGTTCAGTCTTTTCATCAAGAGTAACCTTTAAATCTTTAGGGATTTCCAAAGCACTCTCTTTATTATTAGCGACAAAGAGATGAATTTTTTTATGAACCTTATCATTTTGATAGGACAAATTTGTCCCTGTCACTGTTACCGTTCGTGGAGCGTCGCTTCCAATTTGATAGGTAAATTCCCGCTCATCTGTACCTGAGCCTCCATTTTTCTTGACATCTGCTAATCTACTTTCAAATTGCTCTTGGATAGCAAAATTAGTTTCATTTTGAGTGCGGAGCCCAAATACATTATTAAATGAGTCGGAGAAAAAGCTCATGGTTCCCACAACGATAACAGAAATAAGAATTAAGGAGATGATAACCTCTGCGAGGGTAATCCCTTTTCTTTTCTTAAAACTTTTCATACAGTACCCCACTACGGTCCAACTACAAACCAGAGATCTTGTTCGATTTGTTTCTTAATATCACTAAAGACCTTTGCCAACTCTTCTTGATTGGATGCATCATAGTAGTTTGCATCTACATTATCTGATAGATCAAATTCTGGTCCATCATAGTTAAAGACATCTATATAACGACTAGATTGCCATTTATCTCTATACTGTCCGACTGTATAGAGATTAGGAACTCCGTCTGTTAAGAGAACAACATACTTGAATTGAGCAGGATTTTTTTGAAGACTAACCATGGCGTGGCGAAGTCCGTCGCCAGGATTGGTCCCTCCATCTGGTTTCATATTTTGAATATTTTGTTTAATGGTCCCTGACCCTGATTTTAAATCAACAAATTCCTCTTGGATGTAGTCCCCCAGAGTAGAGAATTGTACTAGGTTGACACTAACGTTCCCCAAATCACTTAATTCATCAATCATATCCTTTGCTTTCTCTTTCAAAATATGCATTCTGATATTTGAAGGTTTGCCACGATTATTTTTTCCCCGTTGATATCCCAGCCCATCGACCCTGATGTATCAAAGACAAAACTGATAGCTGTATTCATCTGTCCTTCGATAGGGTCATTACGGTAAGCAATAGCGACCCCTTCCTTGCCTCTAGAAACGTGGGAGAAAACTTGTTTTGTATTGAGAGCGACTGAAGCCGAATCTAATGCAAATTTTTTATTAATATTGGTATACTGTCCCTTGACTTCGTAATTCACCAAGCGGTTATCTTGGTAATTTTCATCGCTTGAGAATTTGAGGTCCATCGTAATGTCGTAAAAATGGCGATTTCCTAGCTTAATTTCATCCCAAGTATTTTTTTCTTTATTCCAAGAAAAGTTGACTAGATTTTTTTAATCTTTTGTGAGACCGATATAACTCCAGCCAGATTTCAAACTTTTAGTATCACCATCATACTTTGAGTCATCTAAGACGAAGATGGCTGTAGAATTTTGAACATTTTTATCTACAGCCTGCATACTAGTTCGAACTTCTGCTTGTATAGTCGCTTCCTTGTCAACCAGATCCTTGCTCGCAAAGACTGTCTGAGAAATGACACCCAGCACAAGTGAAACCACTGCGATGAGTGAAATGGAGACGATGAGTTCAACGAGTGTAAATCCTCTTTTTGCCTGTTTCATTTATTTTTTCTTTCTATTTTGAATGTTGAATCCCACTTTTCTCTGTTCTCAAAGCTGGATTTTCCAAGTTAAAACGAACCGTGTGATGTGACAGTCACATAGTAATCATTCTTAGATTTACTATCTTTTGGACTAAACTCACCTGTCATGGTAATCTTTGCGGTACCATGTTCGAACTGGTGAGTAGCTGTTGCTTTTTCTTCTGAAGTTTTCTGTCTATTGGCTCGTTTAGAAAACTCTGTATAGAGGTCCGACGTTTTGCCATCTCCCTCGAAGAAAGCCCCGAGCGACAACTGACTACCCGATGTCGCGACATACTTGGCGTCTAGATAGTGGTAATTCCGCAGGGTCTGTCGGTTGGCTGTGCTTAGGACACCCGCCATCAGGGCAACTGTCGCTGTCACGATGACCATCATAACGACGACCATGGACAGGGTGCCCCCTTTTCTTTTTTTTCGGATATTTTCGTTCATGTTTTCCTCCTCTATGGTCTTACCAAAAGCCTGATGAGGGGTATCAGACCTTTGATAAGACCCGACGAAATGTCGGGGTAGAGTTTTTAGATTATTTTTTATTATTGATTTTTAGGACTAAAAGTATAGGTCCATGTTTCTGACTTAGGTTTATCAGTACCATTCGGATTAGTGTAAGTTGAAGTGAGTTTTCCACCATCAATTACGTGTGCAGCATTACCTTTATCTTTCTCAACAGATGAAATTACATCTGACCCTTTGATATTCATGTATTCTTTAAACTCATCAATACTACTAATATTTTCATATTCAGTCGTTGGATCTTCAGCTTGGGCAATGCGTGATTGGATAGCTGTTACCAACTGACGGTGTTCAGATTGGATACGTGATTTGCGAGCGCTTTCTTGGAAAGCTGCTATACGTGGAAGAGCTACAGCAGCGATGATAGCAATGATGATGATAACGACGACCAACTCGACAAGGGTAAACCCTTTTTTCTTAGCATTGCGACGGATGTTTTGTAATTTACTTAGCATGTTTATTTCCTTTTCTTTTTCAGAAATGTATAGGTCTGCCTGCTCGATATTTAGAGAGACTCTACAAACTCTCCGAGTAAGCGGGGCAGCCATAGGTAGTTGAGAGGAGCCATAGGTAATTGAGGGAAGGTTAGGATAGTTTGTTCCAGTCTCAACCTTCAATCAATGGCCTATGGTCATCTCCTGTGCCAGTTTTGTTTGTCCTGCCAGACCAAGCAACGGAAGCATGATAGAGGCTACGATACCACCGATAACAATCCCCATGATGATGATGAGGGCTGGCTCCATGAGAGAGCAACTGCTTAATGGCAGCTTCGAGTTCTTCCTCGTAGTAGGCAGAGGTCTTATGGAGCATAGACTCTAGCGACCCTGACTCCTCTCCAATCTTGACCATGGAGAGCATCATCGGAGGAAAGAGCTCCGTTTGGCCGATCATCTCCGTCAGATTTTCCCCTTTTTGGATTCCTTCACTAGCCTTATCAATCTTATCAACCACCACACTAGTGTTGGTCGTTGAAGCAGCTGCTTCCAAAACATCTACCAGTGGGATACCCGCACTAGTTAGCGTTGCTAAAGTACTTGAGAAACGAGCGGTTATGATTTTTTGGATAGAAGTCTTGATAATCGGAAGATTTAGCTTGAGTAGGTCAAGCTGAAGAGAATATACCAGTAGGATTGGACCCAGTTACTGAGGAAGAGGACAATCCGTGTCGGTAGTGGCAACTCCACTCCTCCACTCTCGAAGATATCCTTAAAGGACGGTACCACGACATAGAGAAGGACAAAGACCGCACCGATAACCAGCAAACTCAAGATTGCTGGATAAATCATAGCACCTGTAATCTGACGATTGATCTTGACTTCCTTGGTATAGTGAACGGACATTTTTTCCAAGACTTCATCGATTTTACCTGCCTTTTCACCCGCTTCAATCATACGGATGAGGAGATTAGGGAAGACCTTGCCTTGCGCTTTCATCGTTTGAGAGAGCTGATTTCCCTCTTTGAGTTGAGTACTCATTTTTTTCAGAGCAGCTTTTAAAGGCTTAGAAGTCGTTTGATGCTCCATGATATCCACAGCATTGTTGAGCGGGATACCAGCTTCTAACATAACCGACATTTGCTTACAGAAAAGGGAGATATCTGTTATTTTGACCTTTTTAGGTCCACCCAGCGTAATCTCGGTCGAACCAAGACCCTTTTCTTCAACACTGATGGGACGGACGCCCTTTTAGTCGGAGCTGGGCTAGAGCTTCGCCCTTAGAGTCTACATCCAGTTCTAAAACTTGAACTCGATTTTTTTCGTCAATATATTTACATACGAACCCTGCCATCGTTTTCTACCCCATCATGACTACTTTTTCGACTTGCTCACGGTCTACTGCGTAAGAGAGCAAGGTCTTGCGATCAATTAGATTGCGACGATAGAGGCCAAGCAGAGAGGTATCCATTGTGATCATTCCCTGACTAGCTCCCGTTTGGTTTGGTGTCAACAATTGGTGAGTTTTCCCTTCACGGATAAGATTTCGAACCGCAGGTGTCGCTAGCATAATTTCAAATGCTGCTACTCGCCCTTTACCGTTTGATGTACGCATCAATTGCTGAGATACAACACCTTCTACAACGGCAGGCAGAGAGTTGAACACGAATTTGTTCTTGCTGTTCGGCAGGAAAGACATCAATAATACGGTCCATTGTATTAACTGCTCCAACCGTATGGAGTGTAGAAAGGACTAAGTGACCTGTTTCTGCCGCACGGAGAGCAATCTCAATAGTTTCCTTATCCCGCATCTCCCCTACAAGGATGACATCCGGGTCCTGACGAAGGGCACCTCGGAGAGCATTTCCAAAGCTCTGTTTGTCCGCACCAAGCTCACGCTGATTGACCAAACACTGCTTATGTGTGTGCATGTACTCGATCGGATCTTCGATGGTGATGATGTGCTCATCACGTAGCTCATTCATATAGTTGATCATCGTGGCTAGGGTCGTCGATTTCCCTGAACCGGTTGGTCCTGTTATCAAGATTAGACCCCGACGTTTTTCAGCCAATTTTTTTATAACAGCTGGCAATCCGAGGGACTCCATGCTAGGAATTTGATTCGGAATGACTCGCAAGGCAATCCCTGAGTTGTTTCGTTGTTTAAAGATATTGACCCGCAAACGGAAACCGTTATCAACTTCGTAGGCACAATCCACTTCTCCCACTTCAAGCAGGTATTGAATTTGCTTTTCTGTTAGTATTTCTTTGGCAAATCGGACAGTGTCCGTATTTGTCATCTTTTCATCAGTGATGGGCGTTAGCTTTCCGTGCAAACGCATCGTTGGCTCAGCCCCCACTGTAAAATGAATATCCGACGCACCATGTTCAATGGCTTGTTTGATTAATTCATCTAAATTCATCTTAGGCTTCTCCCTCTAGACTAAAGGCAATCTTCATTGCTTGCTCCATTGTCGTTATCCCATTTTTAGCTGTTTCTATTGCTTCTTCTGCCAAGTCTCTCATCCCCTGTGAGCGAGCTTGATTGCGCAATTCAGCGGTTGTCGCACCTTTGTTGATCATAGCTTTTATTTCTTTGGTGACGGCCATGATTTCATGAATCGCAATACGACCATAGTAACCAGTTCCACCGCAATAGTTACAACCTTCACCTTTGTACAGCTTATCCCCATGGTGAATACCTAGATGCTGATAATGATTTCCTTCAACGGTATAGGCTGTCTTACACTTCGGACAGATGCGTTTAATCAAGCGCTGTGCGATAATCCCGACAGTGGCAGTTGAAACCAAGTAAGGTTTAATCCCCATATCCACTAGACGGTTGACTGTAGAGGCTGTATCATTGGTATGGATCGTAGATAGCACAACGTGACCTGTAATGGCGGCACGGACAGCGATACTGGCTGTCTCCTCATCCCGAATCTCCCCTAGTAGGACAATATCCGGGTCCTGACGCAAGATACTTCTCAAACCACCGGCAAATGTCAAACCTGCTTTGACATTCACCTGTACTTGGTTAACTCCGTCCAGTCTGTATTCTACAGGGTCTTCAACAGTGATGATATTTTTTCCAACATCGCTTAACTCGCGCAAGGCTGTATAAAGAGTGGTTGTTTTACCAGACCCCGTTGGCCCTGTCAGCAAAATAATTCCTTCAGGCGCTTTCAATATATCATCAAAGATTTTTTCATTGGCTGGTAAAAACCCAAGTTCTTCCTTACTCAAAAGAGTAGCATTTAGATTCAGAATCCGGATAACAATCTTCTCACCGAAAACAGTCGGAAGGACAGACACACGCATATCCACTTTACGTCCATCAATCGTAGTCTCGATCCGACCATCCTGTGGAATCCGACGTTCTGCAATATCCAAGCCACTCATAATCTTAATCCGTGTAGCAATAGCAGAATGTGTAGAGGCTTTTAATTGCATATTTTCAACGAGCGTCCCATCAACACGGAAACGAACTCGAACGACTTTCTCAAATGGCTCGATGTGAATATCTGATACCCGTGTTTTGATGGCTTGGCTGACAATCGAGTCAATCAAGCGAACTACGGGTGAATTTTTAATTGAGATGTCTTCTTCCACGACATCATCTTCAACACCGAATCCCTCAATTTCTGTCGCTGCTTGATGTGCTGCATCACCCTGTGAGTAATACTGGTCAATATATTTTTGAATATCATCACTCAAACCAATGTGTGCCTCAATCGGCATCTTCGATACAATTCGAACATCATCCAAGGCGATATAATTTTTAGGATTTGCCATCGCAACGATAAGTCTTGGCTCCATATCCTCTGTAAAGGCGATAGGAATCAAGCAGTGGCGACGTGCGATTTTTTCTGATACCTTAGCAACCGCTTCCTTATTAATCGAAAACTGAGAAAGGTTGACTTGAGGTGTTTTGTAATAGTAACTTAACACTTTTAACAAATCTTCTTCATTGACATACCCTTTTTTAAAAGGTATTTTCAAGAGAAGTATCCGTTGCTTTCATTTCATGTATGATATTTTGTCTATCACTTTCGCTGAATAGGCGCGAACGTACCATAATTTCTAAAATTTCTATACTTCTCACCACCTTTCTTTATTTTATGTTTTTCATACTTAGTATTTTTGCATTCGAACAATAACACAATTTTGCTAACAAAATTTTTTCTCACAATTTTAGTGAGAAATCGTGAGAAGGATTCCATGATGAATTTATCTGCTTCGTCCTACTGTATCTGCTATGAATTTATCGTACAGACTGTCTATGATAGTCCGTAATAAAGTCTGGTATCTCACTATATAGACGTTGCACAGATTGACTATCTGTCAGACTTCGTAGCTCCGCATCCGTCACTCCAACAAATTGAATAAACCGGACTTCTTCATTTGGTGTCTGAACTTTTTCTACCGTATCAGCCGGAACACAGATAAAGCCTGTCAATAGAGACTGTTGGTGTACGTCAACCCCCTCTGTCTGACCAGTATAAACATACTCGTATGGACCAAAAATCTCACCTTTTTCACGTGTCAAACTCGCTAAACTTTTCAATAAGTTTGCAGTACCTATAATGACTTCCTCTTCTTTGTCATCAGGGTGTTTTTTCAGCTTATAAGTAAATTCCATCCCAAAGCTAGTCGTATCTGTTCCTTGATCATACACATCTGATAAGCCATAGGTTACAAAATGCCAGTAATCTCCAGCATCATAGACATTAATCCCCTCTAAGCTATGCTTTCCACCTTCCAAGCGAGAAGGGCTGGCACTTAAGTGTCGTGTTTTATCTTGTCCTGGATAAGACAATAAAAAAGCATCTGTAATAGCTTGCCAACCAGCTGGAATCTTTTTCTGTAGTATTTCTTTTTCCTTCCGATTCCGATTTTGGCTTTTTCATTAAAAAGTTTAAAAATCCCATCTAGACTCCTTTCTATCTTTTACATCCATTTGAACTAGCTTACTTGATGTAAACAAATAGAAAACGCCTACACCAAACAACACTGATAGATTGTAACATATCAAATCCATCGTTTGACTTATATATTTTAGGCATTTTTCTCAAAATACGGAACGTTAATAATACACAAAATGAGAAAACTGTATGGAAGCATATAAAAATATTGATTATTTACCAAATATAAACTGAAGCCATTGTCTCAATTTTAAAAAAATAATTTTCACCGTGTTGTAAAATAAAGTGCAACAGAAAAAGACATGTTTATCCGCTACACTAAAAGTTACGACACCAAGTATAGAAAAATGATAAACATGTCTACTACTAATTATACAACAAAACATTATATATGCACCTCACATCTGGTCTGCGGAGAAAACTTGCTTTCTTAATAAAACAAAGGTGCTTCCAAGGCTGAAATTACTCATCAGATAGGTGTTCTTCCTTCCAACCATCCTCATTCGTGAAATCTAGCTTTAATTATGATGTTTTTCAAAAAAATCCACGTTTGAAAACATGGATTTATGAATAATTAAAATTGTGCCGGAACAGCTGCTAAAAGCTCTGCAATCTTAGATGCATCTGAGCCACCTGCCATGGCCATATCTAGTTTCCCACCACCACGACCAGCTACGATTGGCGCAAGAGCTTTGATGACATTTCCAGCATGTACATCTTTAGACTTGCTTGCTACCAAGACGTTCACCTTTTCGCCGATAGCTGCAACAAGAACCAACACATCTGAGTAATCTTTTTGTTTCCAGTTGTCTCCAAATGTACGAAGAGCTCCCGCGTCTGATACAGACACTTGGCTTGCAATGTAGCGCACGCCATTAGTCTCTTTGACATCTTTAAAGAGATCTCCAGCTTGAGCTGCCGCTGCTTTTTGTTTGAGCTCTGCATTTTCCTTCTGTAAATCGCGGACCTGCTCTGCAAGAGCCACCACTTTATTTGGAACTTCTTTTAATTGAGGAGCTTTGAGGGTCGCTGCTACTGCTTTAAGAGAATCCTCTTGCGAACGGTAAGTTTCAAAGGCTTGTTGTCCAGTCACAGCTAAAATACGACGGGTACCTGAACCGATACCTTCTTCTTTAACAATCTTGAAAATACCGATTTGGGAAGTATTAGACACGTGTGTACCACCACAAAGTTCAACAGAATAATCTCCCATTGTAACAACACGAACAACTTTACCGTACTTTTCACCAAATAGTGCCATAGCACCCCATTGACTTGAGTTTCAATCTGGCGCAGTTCATCAGCTGTTACTGCTTCAAAGTGTGTAAAGTCAAAACGAAGGAATCCTTCTTCATTGAGGGAACCTGCTTGGGTAGTGTGGTTACCAATGACATTGTGAAGTGCAGCGTGAAGCAAGTGGGTTGCTGAGTGATTTTTTTCAACTGAAAAGCGACGATTTTTATCGATTGCAAGCATGTGGTTTGTTCCAACTGACAAGCTAGCTAAGACGTCAACCGTATGAAGTGCCTGTCCATTTGGCGCTTTTTGAACATCCGTCACACGCGCGACGATATCGCCTTTTTCATTTTTGATGACACCATGGTCTGCAACCTGTCCACCCATTTCTGCGTAGAAAGGTGTTTGGTTAAAGACAAGAAGAGCTTGTCCTTCTGAAACCACTTCTGAACGTTCATTATCCACAACGATAACAGAAAGTTGTGATTCTAATGTATCAACATAGTAAACAAATTCTGACGGCTCAGTGATCCCTGCAAGGGTTTCGTTTTGCATTCCCATTGAGCCACCTTTGACAACAGCTGCACGCGCACGATCTTGTTGCTCTTTCATAGCAGCTTTGAAACCGTCGTGGTCAATCTTGTAACCAGCGTCTTCGGCTAATTCTTCTGTTAATTCTACTGGGAATCCGTAAGTGTCATAAAGCTTGAAGATATCCTTACCATCAAGTGTGTCTTTACCAGCAGCTTTTAAGTCTGCAAGCAAGTCTTCCAAATGACCAGTACCTGCATCAATGGTACGAGCAAAAGTTTCTTCCTCGCGTTTGACAATTTTCTCGATGAAATCGCGTTTTTCAAGGACTTCTGGATAGTAGCTTTCCATGATTTGACCAACTGTTGGAACGAGTTTATAGAGGAAAGCATCCGTAATCCCTAAGCGACGACCATGCATGACCGCACGACGAAGGAGACGACGAAGAACATAACCACGACCCTCGTTTCCTGGAAGAGCACCGTCACCAATAGCAAATGACAAGGCACGAATATGGTCTGCAATGACCTTAAAGCTCATATTATCGCCATCTTGGTCATAAGTTTTACCAGACAGTTTTTCCACTTCACGGATAATTGGCATGAAGAGGTCTGTCTCAAAGTTTGTTTTTGCTCCTTGGAAAATAGCAGCCAAACGCTCCAAACCAGCGCCCGTATCAATGTTTTTATTTGGCAATTCTTTGTATTCAGAACGTGGCACTTCTGGATCAGCATTGAATTGAGATAAAACGATGTTCCAGATTTCAATGTAACGGTCGTTTTCAAGATCTTCTTCCAAGAGACGAATACCGATATTTTCTGGGTCAAAAGCTTCCCCACGGTCAAAGAAAATTTCAGTATCTGGCCCAGAAGGTCCAGCACCAATTTCCCAGAAATTTTCCTCAAGTGGAATCAAGTGACTTGGATCCACACCCAGAGCAATCCAGCGATTGTAGGAATCTTTATCCTCTGGATAGTAAGTCATGTAGAGTTTTTCTTTAGGAAATGCAAACCACTCTGGACTTGTTAACAATTCAAAACCCCACTCAATGGCTTCATCACGGAAATAATCACCGATTGAGAAGTTCCCAAGCATTTCAAACATGGTATGGTGACGCGCCGTTTTCCCAACGTTTTCAATATCATTGGTACGGATGGATTTTTGCGCATTGGTAATACGTGGATTTTCAGGAATAACTGATCCATCGAAATATTTTTTGAGAGTGGCTACACCAGAGTTGATCCAAAGAAGCGTTGGGTCATTAATAGGAACCAAGTTAGCAGATGGTTCAACAGAGTGACCTTTTGATTTCCAGAAATCAAGCCACATTTGACGAATTTGAGCAGAAGATAGTTGTTTCATAATATAAGATATAGAGTCCGCCCGTGATTGGACAGAAAATTAGGAAGCTACCGCTGGATGCTTGCATCCAAGAAAGCTTATCTATTTTCCGACAATCACAGGACGAATTCAGTTCCTTTCGTTTGCTGTTGATTAGTAGTAAAGTAGTTAAAAAAATAGGAAACCTGACAAAGACGCTTGCGTCTAGGAAGTGTTTATCTTTTTGACAAAGTCCGTAGCCCGAGTTCAGTTTGAAGTAAACTCGGTACCCTTTCCTTTCAGTTTTTTGTTGGGGCGGATCCAATGAACTAACCCAAGTTTTTCTTTCATAGTTCTCTATAAAAATCTCAGCTGGGGTGATTTGTCACAAATCAAAAAACAACAAAACCACCAAACGAAGGGCGACATGCAACCGCGGTACCACCTTCATTCAATGACTTTGTCATTCTCATTTTTTATGTAATTGTATCCTTTGAGTAGCAAGATAAGAATTGTTCATGGCTCGCATCGACCGCCAATTTTCTGAGGAACAAGACCTTATCCATTCTCAGGATTATTCAGCTTTTGAAGATTCTTCAATCGTAGAAGCTTCTGTAGAAGAGGCATCAGTTGATGAAGCTACATCAGAGGAACTTGAAGAGTTTTCACTTGAGATGTATTGTGAAAGAATGCTTTGGAAGGCATCGTCTTTCACTTTCACATTCGCCTCTTTTAGCGCTTTTGATACAACTGATGAAATAAATGTAGAATCTTTTTCTTTTGAAGTCAAAATGGATTTTTTCAAAGTATCTTTGTAATCTTCCCATTTAGCTGATTTTTCAGTCTTAGACTCTAATTTCACAACATAATAAGCTGTTTGGTAAGTTGTCATGTCTACAACAGGTACAACTGTTGCACCCACTTGACCTGCATCCAAGGCAAAGATGGCTGTTTGTAATTCTTTAGCAACCTTTGTTGACGTAGAATCAAAGGTGATTTCGCCGCCTTTTTCAGCTGTATCTGCATCTTTTGAATTTTCTTTGGCAAGAGCTGCAAAATCTGCACCTTCTGCTTGAGCTTGAGCTAATACTTCTTTCGCTTTCGCTTCATCTTCTAATTTAATAATGCGTGCTTTTACTTCAGGAGTGTAAGCATCATAAGCAGCTTTGTAATTTTCATCCGTCAACTCTTTTTCAGCTGCTTTTCGAACAGCATATTCCACTAATTTGTTGTTGCGAATTTGAGCACGGTAAGTTTCTGTTGTCAAACCTGCTGATGTAAGAGCTGCATCAAATGAATTGCCATATTGCTTAGCCGTTTTATTGTAAGCATCGTCAACATCTTTATCAGTGACTTTGTCACCATATTTATCTTCAAATACTTCTGAAATGACCATTTCAAGCAAGACTTGTTGAGCTGAAGTATTGGTTTTGACACGATTGTAGAATTCTGACTCTGTAATCGTTGCACCTTTCATGGTGATGATGTCCTTGCTATTTGATGAACAAGCAGCAAGTGTAACAGCAGCAAGAAGCGTCACAGCTCCTGCAAGGATTTTTTTAGTTTTCATAGAATTTGAATGAACTCCTTTTTTAATTAACCCTATCATTATAACACACAATCTTAAACTTAGCTTAATTTTCTGCAATTTCTAGGGTAACATTTTCCACATTTTTACGGAGCATGAGTAATCCATCACTGAATGGCAGGAGGCTAGCGGTCAAATCTGGATTGTCCAAAGTTGCATCAAACAGACGCTGCAAACCACGATAAATCGTCCTCTGACCACGGCGCACGTCCATAATATCACGCGACACATCACCACCTTGGAAAATATCATCCAATACAATCACGCCTCCGACCTGTAATTTTTTGAGGATTTCAGGCAAGAAAACAATGTATTTAGACTTAGCAGAATCCATAAAGACAAAATCATAGGTATTGTCAGACAAAGTTGGTAAGAGATCAAGAGCATCACCTTCCAGAAGCTCAATTTGCTTGCGGCTATCATATTTTGCAAGATTTTCTCTGGCAAATGACAACATTTCCTCATTGCGGTCAATCGTCGTAATCTTCGAATGAGGGCTATTTTCTGCCATCAAGAGAGCTGAAAAGCCAATAGCAGTCCCAATTTCCAAGATATGATGAGGCTGCAAAGTCTGCAGGAGCAAGCGGAAATAAGCCACGACTTCATGCTGAATAATGGGAATATTTTCCTTACGTGCAAAGTCTTCTAACTCTTTCAAGAACCCTATATTTTGCGCCTGACGTGTCCGCATAAAATCCACAATCTCTTCCTTGACAACAGGACGGCGCATATTGTGGTTTGCGTTTTTGGAATATGATTCAACCATGCCTCCTATTATAGCGTGTTTAACTAGCTTTTTCAAAGTTTTTATTTTGAAATCTAGCGACGAAAATGTCCATTTATGGTATGATGGAAACAAAGACAAGGAGGTCCTATGAAAGCAATAGAACGACGCCAGCAGATTATTGAGTATTTAACAAAAGCAAGTCATCCGATGTCAGCGAGTTATTTGGCCAAGCAATTATCCGTGAGTCGGCAGATTATTGTAGGTGATATCGCTCTTTTACGAGCAGAAAATCATGAGATTCTCTCTACGCATAGGGGTTACCTTTTGTCTTCACCTCATCATGCACATGCATTTTTAGGAAAAATTGTCTGCTGTCATAAATCACAAGATACAGAAAAAGAGATGTTGCTCATCGTGAATCAAGGTGGCATCATTTTAGATGTTCAAGTAGAACATCCCATCTACGGAATGCTGACAGCTGCTCTCAATATTCAGACAAGTGAAGATGTCCATAACTTTATAAAACAAGTAAGAAATGCGAATGCTACTCTACTCTCTAGCTTGACTCAGGGAATTCATATTCACACGATTGCCTGTACTTCCAAAGATGAATTTGAACAAATCAAGAAAAGCCTTTCTGCTGCAAAACTGTTGTGGAGTGAAGACTGATCAAACTATTTCTCCAAAAACCTTACATGTGTCTTGACACATGTAAGGTTTTTCTTTACAATAGATTTCAGTAAAAGGAGAATCTACTACAATGAAAAAAAGACAAACAAAATCACTCGCTTTCGCCGCTATATTGGTTGCATTTGGTATTTTAATTCCAATGGTTATGCCACTTAAGATCATTATTGGACCAGCCTCTTTCACTTTAAGCAGTCATGTCCCGCTATTTATAGCCCTCTTTCTCTCCCTTCCCGTTGCGGTACTGGTAGCATTGGGAACAGCACTCGGTTTTTTCATGGCCGGTTTTCCCATGATTATTGTTCTGCGAGCACTTTCACACCTAGTCTTTGCAATCGTCGGTGCCTACGCCTTTCAAAAATATCCTAAACTATTAGAAAAACCTTCTTTAACGTTCCTGTCGGCTTTCCTCCTCAATCTTTTACATGGACTTTCTGAGTTTGCTGTAGTGTATGGTCTGACGATCTCTGAAAATCCAAATCCCAATTATGTTTGGTCTCTTTTGCTATTGGTTGGATTTGGTTCATTGGTCCATGGGATCATTGACTTTTACTTTGCCTACTATCTCTGGAAAATTCTCAAAAATAGAATTGGTATTGATTTTTCGTTCAAAAAATAGCATAAATCCAGCACCTTCATCGGATGCTGGATTTTCGTTTTTTATAAATGAGAAAAAATAGCTAATTTTGGTAGAGCAGACAAAGATTGGATGAAGAAATTATGAGGACCATCAGGCTGGCTGAGGCTGATACTTTGTACATGGCTGTTGATAGCAAAATCCATATCCAACTTGCGGTCACCAATATAGTAGGTATCTTGTAGATTCAGGTTGTATTTTTCCACCAAGTAGTCCATGGCTTCTGCATCGGGTTTTCTGGCAAACCCCGACTGACTATGGAGACTTTCTGTGAAATAGGCATCAATCCACAGCATCTTGAGGACACGCTCTGTATTGTCACCCTTATGAGTATAGATAAAGTTAGCAATGCCTTTTTCTTTGGTCCACTCTAAGAGGGCTAAGCTATCCTCAAATAGACCTAATTCCTGATCTCTGGTCTTTAAATCAGCTGAATAAAATTGCTTGATTTCTTGAAAATCCAACTGGTAACGCTCTGCCATTTCTCCTAATAATCGTCCAACAGAAGCATTCATAATATATTCATAAACGACTCTTGCATCATATTCCCAACCAAAAGTTTGATAAGTGAGTTCCAAGGAACGCAAAATGGCAGGGTAAGAATCAATCAGAGTGCCATCTAAGTCCCAGACAAAAGTTGGTCGGGTTTCTTGATGGATATCTATCCAATAGCGAGTCAATTGCATGCCGTCTTCTATGTCAATGATGTCCTGCAAAATGCCACCAACAGACTCAATGGTACGACGACTTGGAACATTGTCTGCTAGAGCGGTGATAAATAGGTACTCAATTCCGCGCTTACGATAGCGATCAAAAGCGAATGCTAATAGCTTTTTCATGATGCCTTTACGACGAAAATTTGGTGAAGTTACATAGCCAATATGCCCACCGATTTGAGATAAAGTTCCCTTTTCCAGCTCCCATCGCAGGAAATTTTTCCTGCAACTTGTCCATCAACGAAGGCATAATAAGAAGTTACCGTTGACCAATCAGGATTATTCGTCTTCGTTTCCAAGCCTTTGTTTTTTCATAAAAAGCTGGAAAATCTTGAATAGGTTCTGTCTCAATGAAAGAATTCCTTGTCTCTTTTTCAGCTACTAAGAGCTGATTCATAGCTAGTACTGCTTCTTGGTCTTCTAGGGTGATGGTCCGAATATCTATTTCCATAATATCTCCTGATGAAAAGAGTCTGGGACAAAAATACTTTCCAGACTCTCTTGATGTGTTCAGTTTGAAAGTCGCAGTGGTTGACTGGGCTCTAATAGGCTGATAAATCAGCCTATTAGAGCCCAGTCAACTGTGCGGGGGTCGGACAACAAAATCGGATTTTTTCAAGATCATCGATTTTTGTCCCACTCCCTTATTTATGTGCGCCTTTTGCGACTAATTCTTCCAACTCGCTCAAGCGTTTTTCAAAAACTTTGAAGGCATCGTTGAGATAGTCTTCTTGGGTCATATCCACACCTGCTTTTTTGATGACATTGAGTGGATAGTCTGAATTACCAGCTTTAAGATAGTTGAGGTAATTTTCCTTGTCTTCTGGTGTGCCATTAACAATCTTATCCGCCAAGGCAGAGGCTGCAGCAAAACCTGTTGCGTACTGATAAACGTAGAAATTATAGTAAAAATGAGGAATGCGTGCCCATTCGTATTGGATTTGTGGATTTTCTTCCGCAGATAAACCATAGTATTTCTCGTTGATTTCTGCATATAAGTTGCTCAAGAAATCAGCCGTCAATACTTGACCTCCTTGGTCAGCCTTATAGATGGCTTGTTCAAATTCAGCAAATTGTGTTTGACGGAAGACCGTTCCACGGAAGCCATCCAAGTAATGGTTGAGAATAGCAAAGCGTGTTTTGTCGTCTGTGACTTCTGACAAAAGTTTTTCCGTCAACAGATTTTCATTGGTTGTAGAAGCAATTTCCGCAAGGAAGATAGAATAATGTCCGTAAACATAAGGCTGATTTTGACGGGTGAACATGGAATGAAGCGAGTGTCCTGTCTCGTGAATCAAAGTGTAGAGATTATCCAAGGTATCTTGCCAGTTTAGGAGCATGAAAGCATGGGTATCATAAGCACCACCTGAGTAGGCACCTGAGCGCTTCCCTTCATTTTCATGGACATCAATCCAACGGTCTGCAAAGGCGCGCTCTACTTGATCAGAGTATTCCTTGCCGAAAATGGTCAAGGTTTCTGCTGCTTTTTTCAAGCCGTCTTCATAACTAAATTTGTAATCCGTGTCTGAAAGTGGTGTGTACATGTCGTACATTTTGAGATCATCAATGCCTAGCAATTCCTTACGAAGTTTGATGTAACGATGCAAGAGTGGCAAGTGCTTATTGACCGCAGCCACCAAGGTATCGTAAACAGATTCTGGAATGAAATTGCTAGAAAGAGCCGCTTGACGCGCACTTCCATATTTGCGTAAACGTGCTTTCAAGTTGTTGACTTTAACGTTTGATTGCAAGGTTTTTGCATAGGTATGCTGGAATTGCTCATAAGTACCATACATAGCTTCATAGGCTTCCTGACGAACATCACGATCACTTGATTCCATGAAAGAAATGTAGTTTCCATGGCTCAATGGCACCAAATGACCATCTTCGTCTGCTACTTCTGGGAAAGAAATGCTGGCATTATCAAGGACAGAGAAAGTTTCAGATGGTGCATCAAAAATCTCGCTAGTAGCAGCCAACACTTCTTCTACTTCTTGTGACAAGACGTGGTCTTTTTGTGACAAGAGTTTTTCTAATTGGTGTGCATATTGTTTGAGAGTTGGTTCTGCCTCATAAAATTCCGCCAATTTTTCTTCTGTAATAGCTAAAAATTCTGGCTCATAGAAAGAAAATACTTGTGAATAGGCTGAGTAAAGTCCCAAAGCCTTGGCTTGGAATTCCTGATATTTTCCTTCACGCGTATCTTGGTCGTTTTTCATGGATGCATAGACATACAATTTCTCCAAACGACGTGAAATAGCCAATTGTGCTTCGCTGGTCTCTAAGAAAGTTTTAGCAGAATCCAGCAAATGTCCCGCAAAACCTTTAGCTTTTTCTACTTCAGCATGAAGGGCAGCCAATTCTTCTTCCCATAATTCATCCGTCGCAAAAATCGTCGTTAAATCCCAATGGTATTTTTCATCAATTTCATAGCGTTGTTTCGTCATAGTAAATCCTCCGTTCTTATCTACTCATTTTAACATAAAGGTATCTGACTTTCTAGTGAAATCAGGCCTTTTATCCTATTTTAGAATGTTCTAAAAAGGCGCTTTCAGCTTCAGCCATAGCTTGATCAATCAAGATTTGTACCCATTTACTCCATCAATTCCGTGATCTGCCAGCACTTCTTCAACTAGCGCAGCCTCAGCAAGATTTTGGATAGATCCCTTAACTTCTGTTTTACGGTGACGAATGGTAAAGTCTCCGCTATTGTTCAAACGAAGATGGTATCCATCCTCAAAATCAACTTCCAAGCCACCATCGGACCAATATTTGACAGACTGACCCGCACCAGTTGGGTGCTGATTTCCTTGATCTTGGTAATCCACTTCATCTCGATCCTTACCATTCTCATTGTGTCCTAGCGTAATCGTATAGAGATTTTTCTGAGGAAGATATTTAATCGTCAGCCCCGAATTGTAGAAGAGCATAGTGTTTTTATCCTGCTTCATGAAAGTGGTACCGTCTTTATAAACCACTACAAATCCACCACTATCCGTGTCTTGACCAGATTTTATCACTTCTGAACTATGGTCGCGTGATAAAAGGGCGAATGTTCGCTCACGGATTTCTGGCGCCACTTCAAATTGGTTACTGATGATCGTTTGACTACTAAATGGTGCCTTTGATTCATTGGTCGCAGATTTCTGAGTCGGGCTACTTGAAGAGGCTAAGTCTTGCCGCTTAACCTGTCCACAAGCAGTCAATCAAACACTAACTAAGAAGATTGGAAATAATTTCTTCATCCCTTACTTCCTCCTTACGTACTTCTATTTTTTTATTGTACTCTTTTTAAAATAGCTTGTCCATAATAGGCTGGAGGATAGAGTTTTTGCACATGGCGGCCAGAAATCGTTTGATAGAAATCAAAAAAATAGCTATAATATAGACTTAAATCCTGCTCAATTTGAGCAAATCCCTCTTGCGATTGAATGGGACGAATTTGGGGATAAAAATCATCCACCGACTTAGTCAATAAATTCTCCCCCTGCTCATAGGCTTGCTCCTGAATTTTCATCCACTTGGGCACTTGATAGTCGAGCTGTTTTCTGATGAAATGGCAGAGCTGATTGTCCATTTTGACTTCAAAGCTTGATAACGACTGCTTGCCATAGGGTACCCGCAAAATCGTCAGCAAATTCCCCTGCCCAAAGAGAAAAGTTCTGGTCAGATAGTAGACTTTCCCGCGCCAATCCTCATGTATCATGTAACGCAAACGCAGTTCTTTCTTCTCATTATCCAATTCCCATAAAAAGAAGCCCACATTTTGACTAAAGGACAGAAATTGTTTTTGAAGAGCTGTCACATGATCTTTGAGCCAGAGCGATTTTCCCAAGAGCCAGAGAACTTGAAAACCAGCCTGACGATAGTCTTTTGTTCGCTCTTGCAAACGTGAAATGGATAGAGACGAGCATTGAACTTCCAGCGCCAACGTTTCCTCCACTAATATATCCACCACCTGCTCAATCTGAGGCTTAGATGCTGTCTGGATTCATTCTCCCACTGAAAATGGCAATCTTTCAAGGAGATGTGTGCAAAATGTGCTTGTTTGACCTTCCCCTCTTTTAAGCTCAAGGCGGATTGACAAGAAGGACATGAAAAATCTTGCCCCTTTTCGACTTCTCTGTCTAAAACGTTGACCAGCTGACCGTGTCGATTCTTCGCAACAAACATAGGCACCTCCTATCTTATTATTCGCAATTTATTACAGCCAAGTAGGTATGAGCAGGGCATTATTTTGAAAAGTCAAGAGGACAATACAATTCTATCTTTTACTACAAACTGAAAGTTAATCCCAAAAACAATGCCCAGCAATCAAAAATGATATAGAGAAAAAGACAAACGCAGCGTTTGTCTTTTTCTCTATATCAGATGGCTTAGATGCCAGCAGGCTACCCAATAATGGCACCATTCGGCACAGATGAATCCACTGTCAAGACAGTGAGTTTGCCTTCATGTTCAGCTGATAAAATCATCCCTTGGCTGACGTATTTTTTCATCATTTTGCGTGGTTTGAGGTTGGCCACGATTTGGAGTTTTTTACCCACCAATTCCTGCTCGTTAAGGTAGAATTTCGCAATGCCTGATAAGATTTGACGGTCTTCGCCATCACCTGCGTCCAAACGGAAACGCAACAATTTGTCAGAACCTTCTACCTTCGATACTTCTTTGACTTCAGCAACGCGGATTTCCACGGCATCAAAAGTTTCAAACTTAATTTCTTCTTTGGATGATGTGAGTTCGACCTCTTCTGGATTCCACTCTTTTTCAAGAGCAGGTTTGCCAGCAGCCATTTGCGCTTTGATGTAGGCAATTTCTTGGTCCATATCAAGGCGTGGGAATATTGGCGTTCCTTTGGCAACAACTGTTACACCACTTGGAAATCCTGAAAGTTTCAAGTTGACAAGATCAAAGCTAGCCCCCAAGCCAAGCTGTTCCATGATGGCATTTGACGTCTCCATCATAAATGGTTGAATGAGGTGAGCCACCACTCGCAAACTAGCGGCCAAGTGCGCCATGACTGCCGCTAATTTCTCCTTATAGCCATCTTCTTTGGCCAATACCCACGGTGCTGTTTCATCGATGTACTTGTTGGTACGAGAAATGATAGTCCAGACTGCTTCAAGAGCACGCGGATAATCCACAGCGTCCATCTGTTTATGGTAAGTCGTCATACTTTCTGCGACAAGAGCTGCCAAATCAGCGTCAAATGGCATCACATTTTCCTTATAGTCTGGAATTTGTCCACCGAAATATTTGTTAATCATAGCAACCGTACGGTTGAGGAGATTTCCAAGATCGTTGGCAAGTTCATAGTTGATACGGCCTACATAGTCTTCCGGGGTGAAGGTTCCATCTGAACCAACCGGTAGACTACGCATGAGGTAATAGCGAAGTGGATCAAGCCCGAAACGTTCTACCAACATTTCTGGGTAGACTACATTCCCTTTAGACTTAGATATTTTACCATCTTGCATGACAAACCAGCCGTGAGCGATTAAACGGTTTGGCAACGGGAGGTCAAGTGCCATCAAAATGATTGGCCAGTAAATGCTATGGAAACGCAAGATATCCTTTGCTACCATATGGTTAACTGATGATGCCACCGTGAAATCCCACGTTTTACCATTTTCGTCAGTCCATGACTTGATTTCAGTCTGACCAGACCAGAACTTGTCAAAGTTGGCATGCTCAGCTTGTCCATAGCCTAAAGCCGTCGCATAGTTGAGAAGGGCATCGATCCACACATAAACCACGTGTTTTGGATTAGACTTGATAGGAACACCCCATGTGAAGGTCGTACGTGATACTGCCAAATCTTCCAAACCAGGCTCAATGAAGTTTTTGAGCATTTCATTCATGCGGCTATTGGGACTGATGAAATCCGGATGTGCTTTAAAGAAAGCTTCCAGATGTTTTTGGTACTTGCTGAGTTTGAAGAAATAAGACTCTTCAGAAACCAATTCAACTTGGTGGCCCGACGGTGCAATACCACCAATGACATTTCCTTCTTCATCGCGGAAAATTTCTGCCAATTGACTTTCAGTGAAAAATTCCTCGTCTGAAACAGAATACCAACCTGAATACTCCCCTAAATAAATGTCGCCCTGCGCTAGCAATTTTTCAAAAACTTCTGATACAACTGTCTCATGATAATCGTCTGTCGTACGAATGAATTTGTCATAAGAAATATCGAGAAGTTTCCAAAGTTCTTTAACGCCAACCGCCATACCGTCAACGTATGCCTGCGGTGAAATACCAGCTTCTTCAGCCTTGTTTTGGATTTTTTGACCATGCTCATCGAGACCAGTCAAGTAAAAAACGTCCTTATTCATGAGGCGTTTGTAGCGAGCCAAAACGTCACAAGCAATAGTGGTTGTTGCATTACCGATGTGCAATTTCCCAGATGGATAATAAATCGGCGTTGTAATGTAAAAAGCATTCTGTTCAGTCATATGTTCTTCCTTTCCGTGCAAATGAAACACGTTTTTCTAACAGTTCATTATATCATATTTTCTGTAAAAAATAAGCAGAGCTTCTGTCTTAAATCAGCAAAAAAGCCCCGGAGGGCTTTCAAACGAGTCATATATCGATTTCCAAAATGTGACTACTGACAAAAAACGGTTTCTTTCCAGAAATGTTGATTCCACTGAGAGTCCCATGATAGCTATCATCTATTCAGTCTGTTTGGGAGTGATTTTCACTCGGTTAAGATATTGGTCTTTTGATAGTTGCCCTGTGAACTCGTCTCCAGCTTTTAAGAAGGGCAATTGATCCGGCGTGTCCTTACTTGCCTTAATTTTGTAGATAACACCATCTGATTCAATGTAATAAACGGTCGTCCCTGCAATCATTTGGGTCCCTAATTTGTCAACAATTCCTGTGATGACGGCAGCAGCATTGTCTGCTTTCCCAGATAAGGCAGCCCCAGATAAAGCAGAGGTATCCACATCGATAAATTGAGCAATCAAGGTTTCAATGTCATTATTGACCGTCACCTGCTGATAATCTTCAGCATCTACAGTCGCATACGATTTGACGAGACCAGCATCATCCTTCAACGACACAAGGTAGTAAGCTTTGTTATTGAGTTTCACTAAAGTTGGGGCAGTTGCTGCATAACCTTTTTCCTGCACTTCTCCTTCAGCAGATTCTTGAGCAGCAGTTTCGGTAGCAGAGGCTAATTTATAATTAGTGACTTCTCGGGTCCGCATATTGACCAAAATAAAACCTAGATTGGATGAATCTGCGGTAGCTGAAGTAATACCCGTATAGAGATAAATATCGGAACCAATTGAGATGTAGTTATAGCTATCCGTCGTTTTCTTAACACCTGTCTGACTAAAGACTGTATTCCAAAAACCATCTTGATAGGTATAATAATCATCAATTCTACTTAGGACATTTCTTGCAGAGAAAACCCGATCAATCCATTTTGGAATGGTTTCTAAGGAGTATTCTTTGGTTTCACCTGTGACTGCATCCAGAACAATCGCACCTGTCGGATCGTTAGAGGATAACATAAATTTTGGCTGATAAACCGTTGCAATATAGTAAGGATTTCCCTCATCGTCTACTTCGAAAGATGGATCTCCAAATATGGTCGTCGGATAGCGGAAACGTAAGTAACGCATGGTATCTCGGAAAGCATATTCAGAGTCTGAATATTTCATTGGTTGATTCAAGCGAGCTAGTTCCGCTTTCCCTGTCGTTTGATTGACCTTGACATAGTAACCAATTCCTTCTTTACGATTGGAAAGCCATTTCCAAAAATTTTTATATTCTAGTGGAGAAACACGGTAGGGTTGGTCACCAATCGCAATCTGTCTGTAATCGTCAGAGATACCAAACTGCGATACTTTGTCAATGGTTCCCAAATAGGTATCTCCAATCTTTTCAGCAGAGGCACGATCCAATAAAGCCAGTGTTGAAATATTTGTCTCTGGGAAATCTGCCGTAAAGTCTGCTTCTTTAACTGTAATAATGTTGGCATAGTCTTTAGCACGAAACATTCTGGAGTTCAAAAAAGAAAGAAGAAACAGGAAAAAAATAAGCACAATAGATACAATCCCTAGCCATTTCAAGGACTTAGGCATATGAGAATGACCATCTGTTGTAACGTCCTTGCGTCTACCTTTCCGGTGCACTACTTGATCCTGTGAGCAGTTCAAATACCATGCTAACATCAACAAAAAAGCTAGAATTATTGCAGTTAGTAGAAATAGCCAAAAATCCATGCTGAGTGGATTAAGAGCTGACAGGCAAAACCAGTAAGATAGCAACATAGTGAGCCACCAAGCACCAATCAAGGTATGTTTTATCACCCGTTTCATTCTTTTAAACCCCTTTCATTTATTGTTATTATATCACATTTTTCAACCTCACGAAAAAATGATTCAGTAGCTGAACAATCGCATAGCACTGATGATATAGATTGACTAACTGTCAAACAAAAAAAGCCCCGAAGGGCTTTATTTCTTAAAAGAGTCCGTAAACCAATACTGCCAATGCTGCTCCTAAAAGTGGACCAACTACTGGAATCCATGAGTAACCCCAGTCAGAATCGCCTTTGCCTTTTAATGGCAAGATTGCGTGCATTATACGTGGACCAAGGTCACGTGCTGGGTTGAGAGCATAACCTGTTGTACCACCTAGTGAGAGACCGAGTCCCCAGATGGTAAATGCAACAGCAAGGACACCTAAGCCTGCTGGCATTTCATAGAAACCAAAGCTCAAGATTGCCAAGACCAAAACAAACGTACCCAATACTTCACTCAATAAGTTTGAAGCGGTATTACGAATAGCTGGTCCAGTTGAAAAGCTTGCTAATACACTGCCTGGATCATATTCTGCTTCATCGTAGTGAGGTTTGTGCATCAGCCATACAAGTGTTGTACCGACCATAGCACCGAGGAATTGAACGATTGTATACATAAAGAATGCACCCCACGTGATGTCTCCTTTAAGGGCAAATGCCAAAGAAACCGCTGGATTCAAATGACCTGCTCCAAGAGCTCCTGCTACATAAGCACCAACCATTACGGCAAACGCCCAACCAGCTGTAATGACAATCCAGCCTGCGTTATTATTTTTGGTCTTGGGAAGGACAACGCCAGCTACGACGCCGTTACCTAATAATACCAATAAAAGTGTTCCTAAAAATTCTCCAAATACATCATTTGTCATGAGTGTTCTCCTTTTTATTTTATATCCTTTAAATCATTTTCTGCAAGAGTTTCTTGCAAATGGCTGCGCATACTTTCTTTTTCTTCCTCTGACCAGTCATAGTAGACTGCCATTTCATGCAAGACCGGCTCTACCATATCATCCAATTGTTCACGCTTAAAGAGCATGTAATTGGTCCGACGAAGGAAGAAATCAACAGGTGTTAATGCCATTTCATAACGCATAGCATAGTGTAGTGACAGCGTATCAGCTAGGCTAAGACCAGATGCTGCCTGCAATTCATCTGCCAAATTATAAACTGTAGGTACATTTGAACCGTAGAGATTCGCCAAATAGCGTGACTCTTCCAAGCTGAGTCCTTTGACCAAGCCAAGTTGGGCATATGCTTCGATTTCTTGGTCCACATTGGCAGAATTCAAATCACCACCTGAAACAGTATAGGTTTTTGAATGAATGAGTTTAAACTTGCGACCAAATTCATCTCGTAAAATTTGCAAAATCATGTCCATAGCACCTTCTGCCATCTTACGATAATCGGTAATTTTACCGCCAGAAAGGGTAATGAGACCATTTTCGTCGCGTTCTAGGCTAGATCCGCGTGAAACTGCCGATGGATCAAGTGTTTTCTCAGAAAGGGAACCTTCCAAATGTGTTGCCGCTTCTTCGACATCTTTGCGATCCTTGTCATGTTCCAGATAAGATTGAACCGTGCTGATAAGATGATTGAAACTATCATCGCTCATCTTGCCGCTATTGCCACCATTTGTTGGACGCATAGTGTGGAAATTCGCATCCTTCTCGAGATTGCAGACGGTATCACTCCAAGGACCTGTCGTATTGATAACCAGACGGGCTTTCATTTCCAAGACTTGATCCGTCGAGAGATCGCGTGCTGTCACACCGGTGACTTTTCCATTCTCATCATAAAGGAAACCTGCTGCCTTGACATGGCTGGCAATGAGGGCTCCATCCTGATTAGCGCGTTTGATATTTTCGATAACGAGACGGGCGTCATTATTGCGGAAATCGAGATAAACTCCGCCACCGACCAAGCCTTCTTCTTGCAAGTCTGGTAGGCGCTTGAGAATTTCTTCCTTACTCAAAACCTTGTTGGCAAAAGGGGTATTGGACACATTTGCCAAGAGGTCATAGAGATCCATAGCGACTTTGAGGCGGAACATGCTAAAGGTTGACCCCGGCTCATCGTAGACTGGCAAAATCATTGGATCCGGTTTTGGAATATGTGGTGCAATGCGCTGAACAACAGCACGCTCAGAAACTGTATCGGCTACCACTTCGACGTCAAATTGTTTGAGATAACGAAGACCACCATGAACCAATTTTGTCGAGCGACTACTAGTTCCTTCTGCAAAATCCTGCGTGTCAATCAAGCCAGTGTCTAAACCACTAGCTGCGGCTTGCAGTGCAACTCCAGCACCAGTAATTCCCCCGCCGATGATGAGCAAATCAAGGGTGCGTTCTTGCATTTTTTGCAAGGATAATCGTCTGGTTTTTGTTGAAAATTCCATAGAATCCCTTCTCTCTATTCGTCGACTGAAAAGGCTTGGGTTGCTTTCACGGCGCGTTTCCAACCTTTGTAAAGTTGTTCTTTGCGAGCATTGTTCATAGTTGGTGTGAAGAGCTCCCTTGTTTCATTGAGAGTCTTCAATTCTTCCAAATCTTTCCAGTATCCTACTGCAAGACCTGCTAAGAAGGCTGCACCAAGGGCTGTTGTTTCCAAATTTTTAGCACGAGCAATATCAATACCGAGAATGTCAGACTGGAATTGCATGAGATAGTTATTCATAGCAGCTCCGCCATCGACCTTGAGAACTTGAATATCAATACCCGAATCCATTTGCATGGTATCAATTACATCTCGTACTTGATAGGCAATGGATTGAAGGGTCGCTTTAACGAAGTCTTCTTTGCTGCTACCACGTGTTAGGCCAAAGACCGCTCCACGCGCTTCTGAATCCCAATATGGCGCTCCAAGACCTGTAAAGGCTGGAACCACATAAATTTCATCGTCATTTTTGGATGCTTTGGCTAAGCTTTCCGATTCTGGAGATTTTTCAACCATCTTTAATCCATCGCGTAGCCATTGAATGGCACTACCTGCGATGAAAATGGAACCTTCCAGAGCATAATGCACTTTTCCATTGATACCATAGCCGATGGTCGTCAAAAGCTTGTTATCTGAAATTTGTAGCTCTTCACCTGTATTCAAAATGATGAAAGAACCTGTACCGTAAGTATTTTTAATCATACCAGGTTCAAATGCTAACTGACCAAATAATGCCGCCTGCTGGTCACCTGCCATACCTGAAATGGGAATTTCGCCACCATAGAAATGGAAAGATGCTGTATGACCGTAAATTTCAGAGTTTGATTTCACTTCTGGCAACATAGCTTTTGGAATATTAAGGATTTCCAAAATCTCATCATCCCACTTGAGGTCTTTGATATTGTAGAGCATGGTCCGCGCCGCATTAGAATAATCGGTGACGTGAGATGCTCCATCGGTCAATCTCCAAACCAACCATGTATCAATGGTCCCAAAGAGCAACTCACCTTTCTCAGCACGCTCTTGTGCGTCAGGCACATGATCCAAAATCCAACGAACCTTAGTCGCCGAGAAATAAGCATCAATGACCAAACCCGTTTTCTGATGGAAGAGTTCCTCATAGCCTTCTTTTTTCAATTGTTCCGCTAACGGAGCTGTTTGACGCGACTGCCAAACAATGGCATTGTAAATTGGAACACCCGTTTCCTTATCCCATACAACAGTTGTTTCACGCTGATTGGTAATCCCGATAGCTTCAATCTGGTTTGGCTTGATGCCACTTTCGATGAAAGAACCAGCAATGACCGATTGGACAGAGTTCCAAATCTCATTGGCATTATGCTCTACCCAACCTGCTTGTGGGAAAATCTGCGTAAATTCTTTTTGACTGGAGCTAACTCTCTCACCCTTTTTATTAAAAATAATAGCACGCGAACTCGTTGTCCCCTGGTCAATGGCCATGACGTACTTTTCAGTAGCTGTCATCTATATTCTCCTTTTTGGATTCCTTGTTTGCGCTTACATTTTATCAGAAAAAAATATTTTTTTCTCAGAATTAGTTTGTGATTTTTTTCTTCAACTGGTTGAACTAGCTTATTTGCCAATATAAACTAGTTCAACTTTGTGAAGAATCTGGCTTATTTCTGAATCTCTAACGCTTTCAATTGCTCTTGAATAGCTCCCAAATCTGCCCCAGCTTGTAGGAGTGCAGCAGCTGTGTAGGCACCTTCTACTACAGGAACTTGTTGAATGAGAATTTCTTTTTCTGAGAAATCTGCTACCATTTCCAAATTCATACGAGCACTACCCAGGTCGAAAAAGGCTAAGAGTGTCTCACAAGGATTTTGATCCACAATTTCCTGCACTTGGTCAAAACTAGTCCCAATTTCCCCCTCTGGCGTTCCGCCAACATAGGTCAAGGATACATCTTTTGCCACTTCAGAAATCAAATCTACCACACCTTGCGCTAAATTTTTAGAATGGGAAACGAGGATAATACCTACTGAACTCATGCGACACCTCCTGCTGCAATCAAGGCTTTAAACAGTAAACCTGATGAGAATGAACCTGGATCGATATAGCCGATGAAGCGCTCACCAACGTAGGAGGCCCGACCTTTTGTCGCTTGAATCTCTTTTGTAGACAATACTAAATGATCAACGGTTTCTGCTGTCAATTCCCCAGCTTTCAAGGCATCAACAACACCTGACCAAACGTCCACCATGGTTTTTTCTCCGACTTCTGCCTTGCCACGTTTTTGAATCATTTCAAGACCAGCTGCTACTGTTTCAGCAATAGATTGGTCTGCTTGCTGTGCCTTCATCATTCCCATAAAAGCTAAGCCATAAAGGGGACCAGAAGCACCACCAACCTTACTCAATAGTTGCATAGAAACTACTTTTAAGACATCGCTACTAGAGGTCAAATCAGCTGCTTTTGCTTCCAATTCAGCCACCACTGCTGCCATACCACGCGCCATATTGCCACCATGATCTCCATCACCGATTGGCGTGTCGAGTTCACTTAAATAATCTTTATTTTCTTGGATACTTTGATGGAATAAATCCATCCATACCAAGGCTGTTTGTAAATCCATACGCTCCTCCCCCATTTACTGTATTTTCTGATTACCAAGCAGCGGTCACAACCGGGCTGTTCAATGCTTCAAGCCATGCTTGGTCCTCTAATTTAATCAAGGTCAATGACAAGTCTGCCATATCGATAGAAGTCATGTAATCGCCCAATTTTTTGTAAATCACTTCAATGCCTTTTTCTGCCAAGAGATGAGCTACATCATTGGCAAAAACGTATTGTTCCATCAGCGGTGTGCTGCCAAGACCATTGATCAAAACACCGTATTTTTCGCCTTCTTTAGCATCAAATGATTCTAACAATTTACCAACTAATTCTTCTGCTAAAATTTTTGAGCTCTGCAATTTTTCTTTGCGATAGCCTGGCTCACCGTGGATACCAACACCATATTCAATCTCATCATCTGCCAAAACAAAACCAGGTTTCCCCACTTCAGGTACTGTGGCGCCACTCAAAGCCACACCGATAGTATGAATATTGGCAACGACTTGATCAGCCAATTCTTTGATTTCAGCTAGAGATTTACCTTCGCGCACTGCATGTCCCAAGATTTTATGAACTAAAATCGTTCCTGCAACCCCACGTTTTCCTTGGGTATAGAGACTATCTTCTACCGCAATATCATCATCCACGACAACACTTGCGACTTCGATGCCTTCCATTTCTGCCATTTCTTGCGCCATTTCAAAGTTCATGATGTCGCCTGAATAGTTTTTAATAACCATGAAGACACCCGCACCTTCGTCAGATGCTTTGATAGCTTCCAAGACTTGGTCTGGTGTTGGAGATGTAAAGACTGCGCCACAGACAGCTGCAGACAACATACCTTCTCCTACAAAGCCAGCGTGAGACGGTCCGTGTCCACTTCCTCCACCAGAAATCAAGGCCACTTTGCCTGTTTTTGGAGCCTTGCGTGCAATAACTTCAAAGCCATCCAAACGTTCTACTAAATCACTGTGAACAAAGCAATTTCCTTGCAACATTTCATCCACTACAGCAGTTGGTTCATTGATCACTTTTTTCATGGTGATCCTCCTTTTTGTTTTGTTTTCTTTTTCTTTTGCAAATAGCAGAGCTGAAAAAGAAGTTTTTTGATATAATCAGTATAAAAGAAAGCGTTTTATTTGAAAAGGGACAGATTTTCAGATTTGTCCTTTGGAATGATATCAAGACAGTGCTAGACTAGTGCTAGTAGGATATGGATAAAGTAGAAAGGCCCTTATGCCCAAAACCATTATCACCAAAAAGAAAATTGCCAAGTCATTCAAACAAGTCTTGGAACAAAAAGAATTTGATAAGATTTCCGTGACCGATATCATGGAAGAAGCTGGCATGCGCCGACAAACCTTTTATAGTCATTTTATAGACAAATACGAGCTCTTAGAATGGATTTTCAAAACGGAGCTTCAAGAGCAAATTATTGATAATCTTAATTATATTTCAGGACTGGGTCTCTTGCATGAAGTCTTTTATTTCTTTGAGCAAAATCGTAGCTTCTACCGTCAACTATTTTTAGTGCATTCGCAAAATGATTTCCAGTCTTATTTTCAGGATTATTGTTTGCAATTGGTCGTGAAAATCGTAGCAGAGTATGGGCAGGAACATCCGCTTCGTATTCCACAAGAAGAGAAAAATTTCTTCTTTCACTATCACGCGGCAGCTTTGGCACAAACCATTAAAAATCAGCTCCAAGAAAAAGATGGTGATTTTTTTCTCCTCGCACAATATACCGAAACCCTGCTTCTTTCATTTTTAGAGCATTATTCCGAACAGAAAGAGTAACATTATGGACCACATCGTGACAAAGATTCAAGAACCCTTAGCTCAATCGTCTGATATCAGGCAACTGGGCACTAGTCGTTTCCTCTACAGCTATTCCCTTTCCTTAGATAAGAGTGTGCTTCCTATTCTCTCAGGTGGAGGCAGTGGTCATGAACCAGCCCATTTTGGCTACATAGGCCAAGGTATGCTTGCGGGAGCAATCGCTGGAGAGATTTTTATCCCTCCAACAGCGACGGAGATTTTAGAAGCCTTTCGTTTTCTGGATAAGGGCAAGGGCGTATTTGTTATTATTAAAAATTTCCAAGCTGATTTAGCTGTCTTTCAAGAAGCCATTGAGTCCGCTCGAAAAGAAGGAATTGCCGTGCGTTATGTTGTTTCCCACGATGATATTTCCGTCGAAGGAACGGCATTTAAACGCCGCCATCGCGGTGTTGCTGGTACGCTATTTCTTCATAAGATTCTAGGTCATGCAGCTCAAAACGGTGGTAGCCTCGAAGAAATTGAGCAGTTAGCCCTTGGTGTCGCTTCTCATATCGCAACTCTCGGCGTTGCCAGTAAAGCTGCTACTTCTCCCGTGACAAATAAGGCTATGTTTGACTTACAGGATGGATTTATTTCTTATGGTGTCGGCATTCATGGAGAAGCGGGCTACAAGACTGTTCCCCATATTTCAACAGAGAAATTAGCGATTGAACTCTGTAATAAGCTGAAAATGTTTTTCCGTTGGAAAAAAGGGCAACGCTTTGCTATTTTAGTCAACAATTTAGGAAATACTGCTCATGATGAAGAAGAACTTTTCTTATCTCACGTGCTGGATCTGATGGAATTGGAAGGACTCAATATTGATTTCGTGGCCAGTAGCAAACTGATGACCAGTCTAGATATGGAAGGATTGTCTCTATCTATGTTGGAATTGACAGATCCTAGTTGGATCCATGCTTTACAAGCTCCTACTGACGCGCCAGCTTGGCCTCTATAAATATAAATCTAAATGTCCTCGAAATGAGGACTTTTTTGATATAATGAGAAAATAAACTAGAAAGGGATTTTCTTCAAATGAAACTCATCTCATGGAATATCGACTCGCTGAATGCCGCTTTGACCAGTGAATCTGCACGCGCCCTTTTGTCCCGCGCCGTCATTGATACTTTGGTCGCTGAAAATGCCGATATCATCGCCATCCAGGAAACCAAATTATCAGCAGCAGGCTTAACAAAAAAACATGTTACCGCCTTAGAAAATTATTTCCCAGATTATACTCATGTATGGCGCTCGTCCGTTGAGCCTGCTCGAAAAGGCTATGCTGGAACCCTCTTCCTGTACAAAAAAGAATTGAATCCCATCGTAACCTTTCCTCAAATTGGTGCACCAACTACCATGGATCACGAGGGGCGCATCATCACTTTGGAATTTGATAATTTCTTTGTGACCCAAGTCTATACACCCAACGCAGGTGATGGTCTCCGCCGTCTAGAAGACCGTCAACTTTGGGATGTTAAATATGCAGACTACTTGGCGGGGCTCGACAGCCAAAAGCCCGTCCTTGCAACAGGCGACTACAATGTAGCGCATAAAGAAATTGACCTTGCTAATCCAAACTCAAACCGTCGCTCAGCTGGCTTTACCGATGAAGAACGTCAAGGATTTAGTAATCTACTGGAACGTGGTTTTACCGATACTTACCGCTATTTGCACGGGGATGTGCCAAATGTCTACACTTGGTGGGCTCAGCGCAGCCGCACCAGCAAAATCAACAATACGGGCTGGAGAATTGATTATTGGTTGACATCAAATCGCGTCGCAGACAAGGTTACAAAGTCAGATATGATTGACTCTGGTACTCGCCAAGACCACACACCGATTGTCATGGAGATTGATTTGTAAAAGATAGATAAGCCGATTTTTCGGTTTTTTCTTTTTACTTAACATGGACACTCTATCATTTATAAGGCATAGGGAAGATTGAAAACAGAAGCTTTTTGGTATAATATAATTGTTATCACTTGCAAAAGGAGTTGCTATGGATCAGAAAAAAGTTGAAAAACAGTCTCTCGTTGTGTCCGTCCTGATCAATTTCCTCATTGGTCTTTCAGGCTTATTTATCTATGTTATTACCGACCTCAATGCGCTCTTGCTGGATGGTATTTTCTCGTTCATTGGTTTTATTTCATCTGTTGCCGCTCTCTATATTTCCAAAAATAGTCATCGAAAGACAGAAAATTTTCCGAATGGACTTTACTTTCTAGAGCCTCTTTACGGTATTTTAAAATCCATTGCGACTCTAATGCTGCTCATCATTACACTGCTAGAAACTAGCGCAACCGCCTACGCCTATTTTGCTCATGGAGAAGGGCATCCTATGGTAACTGGTCCTGTCCTTCCATACACTATTTCCATGGTCATTCTTGGTTTTGGTCTCGGTATTTTTAATCTTCACCAAAACCAGAAAATCCAAAATATGAGCACCATGATTGAGGCAGAAAGTCGTGGAAATTTTATTGACGGTCTCATTTCAGCTGGAGTCGGTGCTGCTATTTTGCTGCTCAATGTCATTGACATCAATGGACAACTTGGTTTTCTTCACTACACGGGTGACTTTTTCATCACGGTTATTTTGGTCATTTTTTCCATCAAAGAGCCGCTCAGTATTTTGATTCATTCTTTTCGAGAATTTACCCGTTCTACCGTACAAAACCAAGAGATTGAGGATCAAGTTATGGCAATTCTCGAACATCATCTAATGGGACATATGGACGATTTAGATATTCACATTTTTAAGCAAGGCATACATATAAAAGTAAAAATCCAAATCCTGACAGTCCAAGACCCTGATTTTATCGAACAATTAGCATACAAAAAAGCAGAGCTTCTTAATCAGCTCCGCCAGGAATTTAATCATTTAACCTTAGAATTTAGCTTTTAAAGTTGACAGAACTATCAACTTTTTTTGTAAACAAATTTTTAAAAACGGAAAATCCCTTGATATAATTGAATGTAAAAGAGTTTTGATAGATAAATGTTTCGTGATTAAGTAAACTAAGATGGAAAGGAAGAGCATGGAAATCGGAAAACAAATACAATTTTATCGAAATCAATTCCAACTATCGCAAGAAGAACTGGCTGAGAAGATTTATGTCACTAGGCAGACCATCTCCAACCGGGAAAATAATAAAACCTATCCAGATGTCCAGAGTTTGCTACTTCTTAGCCATCTTTTTCAGATTCAGTTGGATAACTTCATTCAAGGAGATATTGAGGAAATGAAAACGATTATTCAACAAGAAGCACAACATCAACTCAATCGACATACTTATTTTATGCTTACTCTGATGATTTCATCATCTATTAGCGTCTTTCCTCTCTTTTACTTTTTGGATTGGTGGGGATTTCTTCTTTGGACCTTGCAACTGCTACCACTCTTTTTCTTTGCCCATCGTATTGAGGTCTTTAAGAAAAAATATGATGTGCAAACCTATAAAGAACTTGTGGCAATTTCAGAAGGTCGTGCCTTAGGTATGATTGAAAAGCGTGAGGAAAAAGCCAAATATCCTTACCAAAAACCCTTGATTGTCATCAGCTTTGCCATCGGAGCTGCTATATTAGCCATCATCAGTAGTATTTTGGTCCAATGGTTCTTTTCATAAATACAAAAAATGCTCTCAGCATTTAGCTGAAAGCATTTTTTAATGTTTTAAATATCTGAAAAATCGTACAACTGTGGATACTTATAGCACTCAGGATTTTTGGGATGACAGATGGCGCGTCCAAAATAAATCATGGCCTGATGGGCTGGTAACCAGCGATCAGGCGGTAAGATAGAGCAGACATAGTCCTCTACTTCACGCGGCGTGGCAGATTTTTTGACGATATCATGGTGCTTGCAGATACGCTCCACATGGGTATCTACAGCAAATGCTGGAATACCAAAACCCACACTCATAACCACATTGGCAGTCTTACGCCCCACTCCTGCCAGACTTTCCAGTTCTTTTCTGGTTTGTGGCACCTGACCGCCAAATTCTTCCACCAACTGCTGAGCATACTTTTTCATAAAACGCGCCTTATTGCGATAGAGACCCAAGGTTGAAATATACTTAGACAAAGCTGCTTCAGAAGCAGCTGCCATAGCCTCAGGGGTTGGATAGGCTGCAAAGAGGGCTGGGGTTGCTTTGTTAACCGCTGCATCCGTTGTCTGAGCCGATAAGAGAACGGCAATGACTAATTCGAAATGATTTTTAAAGTTGAGACTAGGCTCCGCGTCTGGAAAGAGCGCAATAATTTCCTCGATGACATGGCGGGCCCGTTTTTTTGATAATACCATGACATTATTATAGCACAAAAATCTTCCTATGAAGCTCTGCTATTCCCCTAAAAATCATATGGACAAATTTTTTGACAGAAAAATCAGGAAAAACTATAATAACTTATCACATTATTTTTTTACTAGAAAGTGGGCCTTTGGGCTCGTGGTTTTACACATGATTCAAGCATCGACAACTATGCTTTATTATGACAATAGCAAAGCTGCTATGGAATTTTGGACAGAAAAAATGGGCTTCATCGTGACTCAAATAAAAGAGTATGACACAGAAGATAATGGTAAAGTGACTTCTTACGAAATTGCCAACAATTCAGACCGCCAAGTAACGTTTGGGATCCATGACAAAGCTTGGGTAGCAAATAGTAATCCTGGTATGAACCTTGGTTTTCCTTCATTACTATTTGAATGGGTATTATTCACTTTGCCTTTCCTGACTGCGAAGGCAACTACATCGCGATTACAAAGAAATAAGGAGAAACCATGGCTGTTAAAGCACTTGAAATTTATTTGGTTACTGACGGAAACGGCGCTGAAGCTGTTGATTTTTACAAGAATGTCTTCCATGCAGAAGTGACAAGCTTTATGCTCTTTAAAGACGGTGTTCCTGATTGTCCTAAAGAGCACGAGCACCTCCTTATGAATGCACAGTTGGATATTAATGGCATTCGCCTTCAAATATCTGATGAAAATCCATCCTTTCCATATCAAGCTGGCGTCAATATGACCACTGCCATTATCGTAGATAATGTAGAAGAAGCAAAAACTATTTACGATAAATTAAAAGTGGATGCTGAAAATATCAATCTTGAATTGCAAGAAACATTCTGGAGCCCAGCTTATGCTAACTTAACAGATAAGTATGGCATGATGTGGCAAATCAATACGGAATTAGCAAACTAAAATAAATCAAAAAGCCCGTAAGGGCTTTTTAGGAGCTTTTATGACCATGACCACAGAAATATTTGAACATCTAAAAGGAGCATTTGAAGTCGCTGCGGAGCCAAAAACTGCTGAGGAGATGGCCGCTTACATGCGCCATCACTTCGCCTTCTTTGGAGTCCGCACACCGCAACGACGAAAACTCTATGCGTCTATCTTGCGAGATGCCAAGCGGAACAAAATCATTGATTGGGAATTGCTTGATCTGGCTTGAGCAAATCCTTATCGGGAACTGGATTATTTCGTTTGTGATTAACTCAAAACCATGCAAAAATTCTTGACCTACAATGATATTCCAAAATTGCTGAGCTACGCTTCTACCCATCAATGGTGGGATTCCATTGACCATCAGCTAGGTCGAAAAGACAATACCAAAACAGAATTACTGTCCACCATCACCCTCAATAACCTCGTATCCAGCGAACTTTTTATCAATAAGGCCATCGGGTGGAGCCTACGCGATTATTCCAAAACCAATCCCGATTGGGTGCGCAACTTCATCCAAAGACACAAAGAAAAACTAGCACCACTTTCTATTCGGGAAGCCAGTAAATATTTATAAGTGACCACTTTATGCAAATAAAATATAGTCACTTTTGATTTTTATCTTTTTTTCTGCTACAATAGGTATATACTTAGATTTAGGAGGAAAAATGAATCAGAAAGCAATTGAAAAACAGTCACTTTTTATATCCAGCATCGTTAACTTTTTTAGTGCCATCGCCGGTATGGCTATGTAGGTCGCCACAGATCTGAATGCTATTTTATTGGACGGCGTCTTTTCTATTATTGGTTTTATTTCATCGCTAGCAGCCATTTATATTGCCCGAAATAGTCATCGAAAAACGGATAGTTTCCCAAATGGGATGCACTTCTTGGAACCATTTTATGGCATTCTAAAGTCCATTGCAACGCTCATGCTGCTCTTTATGGCTCTGCTCCAAGGAAGCGCTACTGCTTTTGCCTACTTTGTCCACGGCGAAGGCGAGTCAATTATGACTGGCCCTGTGCTTCCCTATGCAATTGTGACAGGACTCGCTTGTTTTCTCCTTTATCATTACAATACCCAGCAAAACCAAAGAATTCATAACATGTCGACTATGATTCGGGCGGAAAGTAAGGCCAATCTAATTGACGGAACGATTTCGCTAGGAATTGCGGCAACAGTGCTTGGCTTAAGTCTGGTTGACATCAAGGGTTCATTTGGTTTCCTTCATTATACTGGTGACTTTTTAAGGAATTTGCACGTTCGACCATCCAAAATGATCGGATTAAGGAAGCGGTCCTTCAGGTCCTTAAGAAAAACCTGCATCCGCATAAAGAAGATTTGGATGTTTACATTTTCAAGCAAGGAACTCATATCATGATTCGAATCTATGTCGCTTCCGTCGAGGAAGCAGATTTCGTTGAATATCTAGCCCTGAGAAAAGCTTCAATCTTACGGCAGCTTCGCAAAAAATTCGACTATATTAGCTTGGAATTTAATTTTTAGCAAAAGAAAATCAATCTTGCATAACAAGATTGATTTTTATTTTGTATATTTTTCGATGACTTGTTGGACTGTTTTCCCCTTTGCTAGCCAATCAACCAGCTTATCCAAGCGACGGATTTCTTGCATAAGAGGATCTTCAATGCCTTCAATAAAAATTGACCATAAGTCAAGTCTGTTTGCTCCAAGTTCTTGATGGTTTCGATAGAATAGCCTGTCAGCCAAGACGTGATGGCATAAACTCTCTTACTATCATGACCTTTACGCTCTATCTTTTTGATCAAGGCTTGGAAAACACTGGCAAATGACATCTGGTACAAACGATGACTCATGATTACTCCTTAGCTCTCCAGCTGTAAATCCGCATACGACGTGCGGTATCCAATTTGTAAAACTTGTTGATCCTTAAGTAAAATCGGACGTTTGATGAGCATACCATCTTGCGACAACAATTCCAAAGCCTCATCTACCGTCAGGCTGTCAAATTTATCTTTCAGGCCAAGCTCGCGATAAGAATCTCCTGACGTATTGAAAAATTGCTTGAGATTAAGATCAGATCTTCCCATCCATTCTCGCAAAATTTCTACCTTTGGAGGATTAGTCTTGATATCAATCGCTTCAAATTCCAAACCTAAGTCTTGCAATTCCTTCTTTGCTTTCTTGCAGGTTGTGCATTTTGGATATTCATAAAAAGTGTACATGTGTTTTCTCCCATTCTAATAAAGCTTCTTTTCGTTCCAATCCGCCAGCATAGCCAGTTAATTGTCCCTTTACACCGACCACTCGGTGACAGGGAACCAAGATAGACAGAGGATTTTTGCCAATAGCAGAGCCGACAGCCTGTGCTGACTTGCAACCTAACCGCTCCGCTATTTGCCCATAGGTCCAAGTCTGCCCGTAAGGAATATGAGTTAGCAAATCACACACTTTCTCTTGAAAATCGGTACCTCGCACCGCTCTTGGACAAGCCAGTGACTGTGGCTCTTGACCTGCAAAATAAGATGTCAACCACTCTTTAGTGGCTTTCGTGATAGTCGTCTCTTGCTGAGTGATGCTTTCATTTTCATAGCCTCGCAGCTCATAGACCTGCCCGATAAAATAAATCCCGAGTAAGGCATGCTCATCCGCTAAAATCCACATCTGCCCTAATGGCGACGCCAGAAAATCTTCAACTAACATAAAACTAGCATAACGCAAAAAGCAAGGAAAATCAATTCCTTGCTTCAGATTGAAGATAAAATCTACTTTGTGATACTTCCTTAAGTGATGACAGACGGTAGCGACTTCTTTCAGAATTCCATACCTAAACTTTGAGCCTAGGTCTCAAAGTTTCCGCGTACTTGAAACACTGAAGTTTCAAGCACTTCCATCACGGCGGAATTATCGGTCTTTGCTCACAAACGCTCGCTCGGTAAGAAAATAAATTTTCTTGAATTTATTATGGGCAGAGCTATATAATTTTATTATAGGAAATCTAGTTTACCTTCGCTCTCAATCATTTTCCTACTTCTATGTTATTTTCTCAACTCGATCAAGCGCACGCGTACAATATTGTCACTCGCTTGAAAGGTTTCAACCAACTGATTAATTCGGTTCAGAATATTATCAATATTGATACCCAAATCCGACACAGCTGTTGAAATTTTTGCCACAATATTGGGCACATTTTTATTGATGAGCGTAATTCGGTAAGGTGTATCTTGCAACTGGTGCATGTTGGAAAAGTTGACTGAATTGGTAATTTCTCCCGTCTCTAAGAAGCGACGGACCGTCTGACTGGCCATAATGGCACAGTTGAGCTCCGCTTCTTCCGTTGAGCCACCCACATGCGGAAAGACTGTCACACCCTCACGATTGAGCAAATCTTCCGTTCCAAAATCTATGATATAGCGCTTAATAACACCCGTGTCTAAGGCATCAAAAAGTGCCTCATGATCCACCAGCTCTGCACGCGCAAAGTTGATTAAAACAGTTTCTTTCTTCATTTGGGAAAATGCTGCGCTAAAATCTCTTTTAGATCATTGACCCGTTTGACATGACTAGAAATAGTCCAAGCCGTCTCGATGGAGACATAAGGATCGTATCCCAAGACATTAATGCCTAGACGACGTGCATCGTTCGCAAGCCTTGCGCCAATAGCACCTAAACCAATTACACCAAGCGTTTTCCCAGAAATTTCTGAGCCTGCAAATTGAGATTTCCCTGCTTCAATTTGCTTGGGAACATCGCTGTCAAGGTATTTGCCCAAGTCGTAGCAGAAAAATAATCACGCGCCGCAAGCAGAATAGAGGTCAAAACCGCCTCTTTTACCGCATTGGCATTGGCTCCAGGTGTATTAAAGACCACAATGCCTGCCGCGGTAGCTTCGTCAATGGGAATATTATTGGTTCCTGCACCCGCACGAGCAATCGCTTTTAAATTGCCTGGAAAATCCTGCCCATGCAAATTCTGACTACGCAAAATGTAAGCATCTGGATTATCTGCCTTGTCTCCATCAATCTGAAACTGATTGCCTAATTCTTTGAGACCAATTTGATGAATATTATTAAATGTTTTTACTGCAAAAACCATCTGTGCTCCTTTGTTCAAAAGCCGTAAAGAATGGATTTTGCTCATCGCTTAATCCAAATCTTCTGCCATCATGGATTCTTCTGTCCGCACCATCCAACGATCGTCTTCTGTCATTTCTTGGAAATGAGCTGTCTCAGATTTTCCCTTGATTTTCTGGTAAGCCAAGCGTTCCCCGTCTAAGGGCACCTTGCCACAATAGACAAAGCCCAATTTCTCTGCAATATGCTGCATGATCAGATTCTTCTCATGAGTATCAATCCGAAAATCTGGTCCCTTATGTCCTTCAATCAAACCTTGCAAGAAAGTCTGAGCTACTTTTTGACCACGAAACTCAGGATTGACAGCCACTCGGTGAAAGGTCACGTATATCTTGTTATTGTGCTTCCACTTGCCATCATAAATCTTATTGTAGGCTGCTTCATTCCCCTGATAAACTGCCGCATAAGCAACAATATGCCCTTCTATGATTCCAACATAGCCCCGACTTTCCAAGATATCATCAATGATAATATCGCTGCTGGGATAACCATTTTGCCATTGGTCACTGCCTGACTGAGCTAAAAAGGCTTGAGCACCGCTAATCATCTCCATAATGGCTGAGACTTCTTTGGGATGGGCAAGACGAATTTCCATATTTTCTAACTATCCGATTCAATCGGACCTTTCTCTCTAGTTTTCCTTCTTATTATACCAAAGATGAGGTTAACTAGGCACTTATTTTTCAGTATACTTGTCCGCAAATGCCTGCATAAAATCAATCAAATCCACTACTCCTTGGCGCGGAAAGGCATTGTAGAGACTAGCCCGCATCCCCCCAACGCTCCGATGCCCCTTGATATTCTTGAAACCAGCCGCATCCGCTTCTTTATTAAAGAGTGCATCCAAATCAGCCGAAGGCGTGACAAATGGAATATTAGCAACTGAGCGATCATTCGGATTTTTGACGGGACTAGTATAGAAATCAGACTGCTCAATAAAGGCATATAGCATAGCGGATTTTTCACGATTGAGCTCTTCCATCTTGGCTACGCCCCCAAGAGACTGAACATACCCGCCTGAATACGGTAATCCAACATCGATGACAAAACTGGCTCGTCATTGAGTAAATCTTCTCGAATGATGACGATGGTCACACCCGCAGGACCAATATTTTTCTGGGCACCTGCATAAATGAGACCAAAATCCGCCACATTGTAAGCAACCGCCAAAATATTGGAGGACGTATCGGCCACAATCGGCACCCCATTGGTATCCGGCAAATCATAGATGGCCGTCCCCTCTATAGTGTTATTGGTCGTAATATGAACATAAGCAGCTTCTGGGTCAATAGCAGAGCTGTCAAAAGACGGAATATGGTCAAAATTTTCAGCTTCAGAACTAGCCAGTAAGATTGGATCAAAATCAATGGTTTGAGAAAGTTTGACCGCCTCAGTATAGGCTTTTTTACCCCATGAACCGGCAACATGATAGTAGGCTTTTTTACCCTTGGCAAGATTCAGCGGAATCATAGAAAACTGAGTAGACGCTCCTCCCTGTAAAAAGAGCACCTTGTAATTATCTGGAATATCCATCAATTCACGCAAGAGACTTTCTGCCGCTTTGATAATAGCATCAAATTCCTTGGAACGATGGGACAATTCCATCACACTCATACCCGATTGGGCATAATTCAAAGATTCAGCTTGCGCTTTTTTCAGGACTTCCTGTGGCAAAACCGCAGGACCAGCAGAGAAATTATAAATGGTCATATAGAACCTCCTCAACTATTTTGCCTATTATAGCACAAAAGAAAATAAATGCCTATATTTTTGTGAATATTTTGAATATTTATTCGTAATAGCAATTAAAAAAGAAGAGAGACTTCTGTCCCCCCTCTTAATCAGCTTCATGATAGGCCTTATAGAGTTCTTGACGATTCAAATTTAATTGCTTGGCAACTTCTTTGATAGCTTGATTAGGTTTTTGACCATTCTCGATCTTTTGCTGAACCAATTCAAGTGGATCCAGTTCTTCAAGCTCTTGCTCTGCTTGTCCATCATTTCCAGCTACGATAATGAGACACTCACCCTTCAACGGATGATCAGCCACATAATCTAAAATTTCAGAAATGGTTCCACGCTGATATTCTTCATAGAGCTTAGTGAGTTCCCTCACCACAGTCACTTGACGATCTCCATAGATAGCTAGCATATTTTCCAATGTATCTGCCACACGATAGGGCGATTCATAGAAAGTCTGTGTCTCAGGGTAGGTCTTTTTTTCTTGGAAAAATGCCTGTTGTTGTCCTACTTTTCGCGGTAGAAATCCATAAAAAATATGTGGTTGTGGTGCTAGACCACTGGCGATGAGAGCAGTAATCCCCGCCGATGCACCAGGTAACGCTACTACAGGAATCCCCTCAGCTATTGCTGCCTGAACCAAGTCATGACCAGGATCTGAAATAGAAGGCATGCCCGCATCTGACACCTGCGCCAAGTTTTTTCCAGCCAATAATTGACGAATCAAATCTGGAATTTTCTCATAAGCGTTGTGTTCATGAAAGGAAATCTGCTTGGTCTCAATAGAAAAATGTTTGAGCAAAATGCCTGTATTGCGCGTATCTTCTGCACAGATAGCGTCCACCATTTCCAACACTTCCACTGCGCGAAAGGTCATGTCTTGCAAATTTCCAATAGGAGTCGGTATTAAATATAGGGTCCCGCATCCTTTATCTTCTTTAAATGATTTTTGGATCTGCATACTAGTCTCGATTCAATAGTTCTAAGCAAAACATGCAGGGTTCATCATTGTCTCGGCGCTGACCGTAGGAAAATGTGCAAATATGAAAGCCATCTTCATAGATGTTTTCCAAATTTTCCTTGCCAAAATGAGTATGCTTGGCATCTTCTTTTTCTTCCTTGGCTAAGCGCTCCCGCAACTTGGAATTTTCCAAGCGCAAAGCAGTATTCTCGTCAATTACTCCTTGTAAATGTTTCTTAATGGCTTCGACTTCTGCCAAGGTCATCAAGAGATTTTGAGAAAAATCATTGAGGGCATCAAAAATCTCTTTCTTATCCATTCTACTTCCTTTTCATTTTCATCTTATGCAGCTAGAATCCAGTGCTCCAAACTATTTTGGAAGGAAACATTGCTACGCCACATTTTTCTCGCCAATAGTAAACCGTCTAAATAGTGCCGAGCAACTTTTTCTTCTAACTGCTCAGCTAAGATAATCGTTAACACATCAAACAAGCGCTCCTGTTCTGACTTCTCGCTGGCAAGTGCTACTAATTTCCCCACTTGTAAATATGCCTGATTTTGGGATTGATACAAGCTATCCACCAACTTTCTGGATTGCGTCAAACTGTCTATGAAGGCTTTGTTTTGGGCAAGTAGCAGAGCTTGTTCCACATTTCCCGCTACTTGGGCAACCAATCGAGCTTGATTTTTTAAAAGTCCTTCTTCTTCCAATTTCTGCTCTAAAAAATGAGTGTTTTTAGGAAATAGAACCAACTGAGCTCGACTCTTTATAGTGGGAAGCACAGCTTCTTCTTGATTGGTCAAGAGAAAAATATGAATATCACTCTGTGGCTCTTCCATGGCTTTCAAAAGTGAATTAGCAGCATTTGGATGCATTTTTTCTGCATCACGGATGATAAAAACCTGCTTGTTAGACTCGAAGCCTGACTGAGAAAAATCCTTGACCAATTCTCGTACCTGCTGAGCAATCAAGCGACAATTTCGGCACTGACCGCATGGCAGAGCGCCAGCTTTTTCCTGACAAAAAATAGCTTGCGTCAAAAAAATAGCCATTTCAAAACTAGCAAAATCACCAGAAAATAGGTAGGCATGACCCAAGCGATCATTCTCTAAAATACGCTTGAGACGGTCCAGCAAATCTGGCCGGAGCTCTTCTAAAGGATATTTCTTCATATTATTTTCCAAATCTAGCCAAAATCACAGCTAGAGCATCTGCTACCACTGCTTCCAGCGGCTGACTGGCATCAAGCTTGACGAAACGATCTGGTTCCTTGTCTAAAATAGACAAATACCCCTGACGTACACGCTCATGCAAATCCACGGTTTCCATATCTAAACGGTCCACATCACGATCTTTATTACGTGCAATTCGTGCTAAACCTTCTTGGACATCAATGTCGAAATAAAGGGTCAAATCTGGCTTGAGACCATCGGTCGCAAAATCATTGAGCCAATCAATATCTGCCGCATTCAACCCCCGTCCAAAACCTTGATAAGCCACGGACGAGTCAATAAAGCGATCCACCAAGAGCAATTTCCCTGCTTCTAAGGCCGGGGAAATCCGCTCTTTTAAATGCTGACGGCGCGCTGCAATGTACAAAAGTAATTCTGTCTTATCATCCATAGCTATATTTTTTGGATCCAAGATAATCGAGCGAATTTCTTCTGCAATAGCAACTCCACCCGGCTCACGCGTGGTCACAATTTCTCGTCCTAATGTTTCCAATTGGGGTAAGAGGGCCTGTAAAACAGAGGTTTTTCCTGCACCATCTGGTCCTTCAAATGTAATAAAAATTCCTTTTGTCATGTTTTCCATCCTTATTCTATCTTCTCTATTTTATCAGAATTAACCAGAAAAATCATCCTTTAATTCCCTTTGGAAATTTGTTACAATAGGAACAGAAACTTGAAGGAAAGTCAACATGATACATTTAAAAAATATCTTTCTTATACTGCTTGGAGCAGCTATTTTTGCTTTTGGCATCAATTATCTCATTATTCCTAATGATCTCTATGAGGGTGGTACTACTGGATTAACGCTCATTATTTATTACCTCTTTAAAATCGACGCCGTACTCTCTACTATAGTTTGATTGGAACCTTCGGAGTTACTTTCTGGTTAGCGATTTTTGAAAAAATTCCCTTAGAACTCAATCTAGATCATGATTTGATTATCGTAGTCATGTTGGCAGGTATTCTCGTCGGAGCAGGTCTTGGTATCATCTTTAAAGCTGGAGGTACAACAGGAGGCAGTGATATCATTGCCCGTATCGGTCATAATTACACCAATTTTAGTATCGGTCAATTGATTTTAGCTGTGGACTTTATGGTGCTCTTGCTGATTGTCATTGTTTCAAAAGATTTACGGATTGTACTGTATACCTTGATTGAAGTTGCTATTGCATCCAAAGTTATTGACTTAATTAGCGACGGTGGCTATGGTACAAGGGAGTCATGATTATTTCTGAAAAACCTCACACCATCGCGGCAGCCATTGATAGTCAAATTGAGCGCGGGATTGCCCTCATTAAAGCACAAGGCTTCTATAGCAAAAACGACTTTGACATGGTCTACTCTGTGATTTATAAGAGTCAGTTGCAAGAATTGAAGGATTTAATTCGTGAGATTGACCCACATGCCTTTATCACTATCACCGATGCCAATGAAGGGCTAGGAGAAGGCTTCACTCACGACCAAAATAAACAACCTATACAGAAATATTAAAAGGCTGGATTTTCCCAGCCTTTTCTTGTATTTTCTTATATCTTCTTAGCAACTGTTGGTAAAACACTATCCACTTTAATGCCTTTTGCAGCAAAATCAGCTAGGAGCAGATCTTGGTCAATTTGTCCTTCCGATTGAATTTCTACTACTGTCAAACCATTTTTATCACCGACTTGTACAGTGCTGATAATATTGTAACCACGTTGCGCCACGATTTCAATGACTTGTGCTAAGATGCCTTGCTTATTTTCTACTAATGTTCGAATACGAACCCCTTCTTCGCCATAACCAGAAACATGAAGAAATGCTGCAAAGACATCGCGGTCTGTAATCACACCGTACAACTGTCCATTGTCCAAAACTGGCAAAATTCCCACCTTGTTTTTGTACATAAGATAAACCGCATCTTCCAAACTTGCATATTGTGAAACAGTAATAACATCACGAATCATGACATCTTTCACTTTTGTCTTATTCAGCAGATAGTTCATTTCACAAATGGAAAGACTCGTTGCTTTTGATGGACTTGCTTCAGCAATTGTTCCCTCAGTCACTAAACCGACAAGTACATCATTTTCAATAACAGGCAAACGATGAATATCTTGCTCACGCATCAAATCTGCTGCATGAGCGATCGTTGTATCGGGTGAAATGTAGATTACCTTACGGGTCATAAAGTCTTTTACAGCCATGAGAATTCCTCTATTCTTTCTAATTCTATTATAGCATAAATTAGAAAGCGATTGCATCTCTTTTACAAAAGTCTGTGTTCTTACTCACTGTCTGTGACGTTTTTGTGACATTTCTAACGCAAAATTACGGAGAATTTCTATTTAGAATACTTTATACTTTAGTCATAGTCAAAGATGGCTAAATAAAAGAAAAGAGGATTCTCTCATGAAAAACAAAAAACAATCACTCAAACTTATTTTCGCTAGTTTTGCAGCTGCAGCCACTGTCGCTGTTGTCCCTCTCGGTCAGACAGTTGCTTTTGCAAATCAAAATTCAACTCCACAATTGACCATCGAAACCTTTGATTGCACAACTCTATCAAGCCCAGATTACTCTGAGTACAAGACATTATCAGACGATGAAAAGAATCAGCTCAAAGAAGCCGATAAAAAAATCCAAGGCATTTTTGCAGAAATGGATGCTGTCCTAGATCAAGAGGGCAATGTAAAAGACCAAGCTGCATTTGATAAACTGCAAGCCCAATTAGATGAAACCTTCAACTCAACAGAAAGCATTCAGGCTAAGGTGGAAGCAGAAAATGCTGACAAAGCTAAAAAAGAATGGACAGACTATATCAATCAAAGCAATTTAACGGATCAAGAAAAAGCTGATTCCCTAGCAACTTCAGATAAAATCGAAGATTTAGAAAAACAATTGAATCAACTATTTGATAAAGAAGGAAACGTGTCAGATCAGACCAAAGTAGACAAATTAAATACTGAGCTAAACGGCCTTTATGATCACCTAAATCAGTTAGACTCTAAAATTGAAGTCGCTCAAATCAAAGCCAATAAAAATTTGACCGAAGATGAAAAAAATCAGCTCATCACAACTCACGAACAAATAAACAAACTCCTGACGGAATACGAAGCACTGTTTGATAAAGAAGGCAATATCAGCGACCAAGAAAAAGCCGATGAGTTAGATAAAAAATTAGAAGAGCTAGAATCATCTATTGAGACGATTGAAGCCAAACTCTATGACACGACAGCAGATGCTGCCAAGTAATAGCTTATCTCACTTGCGATACCACTTTTCATCGAAAGCTTGCCTAATCGCTAAAAATACGATACAGTAAAGTCACATGATTTTACTGTATTTATTTGGAGAAAATGAATGAAAAAACGCATTTATGCCGCGGATGATGACGCCAATATCCGTGAAATTTTGGCCACATTTTTAGAGGACACTGGCTATCACGTTTCTGTCTTTGAAACTGGAGATGAACTGCTTTCTGCCTTTGAGAAGGAGCCATGTGATTTGATTCTACTGGATATCATGATGCCGGGACGCTCAGGTTTAGAACTGACGAAAGAAATTCGCCAGATTTCCACAGTCCCAATCATTCTCCTGACAGCTAAGGATACCGATATGGATTATGTCTTAGGCATTAATTCTGGAAGTGATGATTATATATGGAACAAGGACAGGCTAAATCAGATGATGTACGGTTTGGAGATTTGATCTATTCTGATAATGATCATGCCATCTATGTCTCCGAGAACAACCTCCATCTGACAGAAACAGAACTCCAAGTGATGCTCTATATGATGGAACAGGCTGGAAAAGCTGTCTCACGCGATGAATTATTAGATGCCATCTGGGGAATGTCCACAGATTTTGAAACACGAGTGACCGACGAAACCGTTCGTCGTATTCGAAATAAATTGGCAACACAGAACAGTCAAGTAAACCATCGTTACTTTATTTCTCATGACTGCTATATTGGTATCCCTCCTAGGGCTCTTCATTTTCCGTGTGACCATGAGAAATTACATTGCAAATCAAGCAGAGTTGGCTATTGAGGCTTCCCAAGTCATCTATTCAGGAGAAAATCTGGATCAGGGGGAGGAAGAAAGTAGGCTATTTGCAGAAGTACTTGAATTAAATACGGACTACAGTCTTCCAGATATTCCCTCCTCTGAAGATAATGTGGGCCGAACAGGTTTATCCTATTACTACTATGAAGATCAACAAAGATTAGTGCAATGGGCAAGCAAAAACAGAGGACTCAACAACTTTTCCCAAACCAAAATAGGTGAAAAATATTACTTTGTTAAGTTGGTCAACGTCCATAAACAACTACTTCTTCTATATGTGGATGCTAGTTCGGAAGATAAACTGGTTCAAAAAATCTCATTTATCTTGCTCGTTTCCTTAGCTATCAGTCTGATTGGAGTAGGTTTATTCGGGCTCCACATGGGGAGTCGCCTCGAAAAGGACCAACAAAAACAAAAAGAATTCTTTGAAAATGCTTCTCACGAACTGAAAACTCCTCTCATGGTGATTCAAGGTTATGCGGATGGCCTCTCTCAACGTCTCATCCCTCCTAGCACAGCTAGTTCTGTCATTTTACAAGAAAGTAATAAAACGGCCAACTTGGTCGACGAAATTCTCCATCTTTCGCGTTTGGAAAATGGTAGCTTAAAAGTCGAAAAAATAGAGTTCTCTTTGACGGATTTTTTAGAAAATCTCCTCTATCAAACAGAATTTAGAATGAAAAAACGAGGAATACGCCTTGAAACAAACATTTCAGAAGCCACTATTTCTGCTAATCCACAACTATTGGAACGGGCCATTTCAAACATTTTAAGCAATAGTCTGCGCTATGCAAAAACCTATATTCAGATTGAAGCCGATAGTCACCACATCATGATTGAAAATGATGGACCTCTACTATCATCCGAAGATTTATCTCGGACTTTCGATCGTTTTTACATAGGAAAACAAGGACAATCAGGTATTGGCATGGCTCTGACAAAAGAAATCATTCAACAGCATGGTTGGAAAATCTCTGCACAAAATACTGAAAATAGTGTTCAGTTCATTATCACATTTTAAAGAATTTTTCAGGTAAAAAGAAATATATATATAGAAAAAGCTAGAAAAGATTAATCTTTTCTAGCTTTTTCTACTTCATCTTTAAGGGATCATCTACTGATATTTAGAAATCCTGATTGTAAGGATAAAATGGGAGAAATAGTAAAATCTGAATCGCCAAACTAATCTCCCAAGTCACTCCTCTCCTATTTCTATGCTCTGTTAAAATCTATCCATATACTCCTAGGTTCAGGGCTAATTTGTCGCAAGCTTCAAACGCCCCTATTTTTCAACCTAGAAAGGTCTACCAGACTAGCGACTGACCGGCGGTCGTCCCATTTTCGACCTAAAACAAGTCTCTCAGGCTGTTATGGACCAATCTTCGATTGTCCTATTTCCAACCTAAAAAGGTCCACTGGACCTTTTTAGCCACCTAGATATGCTTTTTTGACTTCTTCTGATTCGAGGAGTTCTTTTCCTGTGCCGGTGAGGACGATTTTCCCTGTTTCTAGGACATAACCGCGATCAGCAATCGCAAGGGCTTTGTTGGCATTTTGTTCGATCAAGAGCACCGTTGTTCCTTGTTTTTGAATATCTTGGGTAATATCAAATATTTCTTGGATAAAGATTGGAGCAAGTCCCATTGATGGCTCGTCCAAGAGCAAAAGTTTAGGTTGGCTCATGAGGGCACGACCCATGGCCAGCATCTGCTGCTCACCACCTGAAAGAGTTGCAGCGTCTTGGTTTTTACGCTCTTCTAAACGCGGGAAACGTTCAAAAATTCGTTTGAGATTTTTTTGATTTTCTTCCTTATTTTTCTTGAGGAAAGCTCCCATTTCTAAGTTTTCCATAACGGTCAATCCAGCAAACACGTGACGACCTTCTGGAACTTGTGCCAAACCATCTGCCACAATCTTATGAGCTGCTACTTTTTGGATGTCATTCCCTAAGTAAGAAATCGTTCCTGAAGATGGACGCACCAAGCCAGAAATGGTCCGCAAAATAGATGTTTTCCCCGTACCATTAGCACCGATAAGGGTCACCACTTCTCCTTCATTGACTTCAAAGGAGACATTTTTGACTGCTTCGATGACGCCATAATGGACAGATAAATTGTCAACTTTCAACATAGACATTAGATGTCACCTCCTAGGTAGGCTTCAATAACGCGTTTATTATTGCGAATTTCTTCTGGTGTCCCGTGGGCGATGAGGCGACCATATTCTAGAACATAGATACGCTCTGTTACTTCCATAACCAAACTCATATCGTGCTCAATCAACATAATGGTAATATTGAATTGCTCTTTGATTTGACGAATGAGTTGAGTCAATTCAGCTGTTTCATGCGGGTTCATGCCAGCAGCTGGTTCATCCAAAAAAAGGATTTTTGGCTCTGTCGCAAGCGCACGAACGATTTCCAAACGGCGTTGTTGCCCATAGGGCAAATTCTTTGCAAGGACATCTGCATATTTGTCTAAATCAAAAATTTTCAACAAGTCCAAAGCTTTTTCTTTCAGGGCTTCTTCATTTTTATAAAATGCTGGTAAACGTAAGAAGCTTGCTAAAACGTGCGATTTGGAATGATTATTGAGACCAATCAGAACATTTTCTAAAACAGTCATATCTTTGAAAAGACGAATATTTTGGAAAGTACGTGCAAGACCCAGAGAGGCAATTTTTGAAGGAGCTTTGCCATTTAACAAAGTGTCTGCCAATGAAATCGTTCCTTCACTTGGCTCATAAACGCCCGTCAAGAGGTTGAAAAGAGTTGTTTTTCCAGCACCATTTGGACCTATCAAGCCGACCAATTCTCCAGCTTGCAATTCCATTGTCACGTCGCCCACAGCAGTTAATCCACCGAAATGCTTGGTTAATTTTTTTACTTCAAGAAGCGCCATTAGTTAGTTTCCTCCTTTTGTTTGAAGAATCGCGACAAGGGCAATTCTTTAGTCCCCAAGAGACCACCTGGACGGAAAATCATAATCAAAATCAGAGCCAATGAGTAGATAATCATGCTGATGTCTGAATAATTTTTCAAGAAAACATTCAAGATTCCCAAGGCAATAGCAGCAAGGAAAGTCCCCGTCATAGAACCAAGTCCACCCAATACGATAATGATGAAGATATTTACAGATGTCATAAAGGCAAAGTCCTTCGGTACAATAGCCCCAACGTAACCTGCATGAAGACCACCCGCCACGGCTGCAGTCATAGCACCAATGACAAAAGCCACCACTTTCATCTTAGTCGGATTGACACCGACAGACTCCGCTGCAATCTCATCTTCTCGAACGGAAATAGTTGCACGACCAATTGGGCTGCGCAAGAAATTGAGGGTCAAAATAGTCGTCACGACAACAAATGCATAGACCATTTGCCAGTTGGTAAATAGCGGAATACCGATAATACCTGCTGCACCATTGGTCACATCGCTACCATTGATGATGACGATACGGATAATTTCCGCTACCCCCAGTGTCGCAATCGCCAAATAATCACCTTTCAGACGAAGGGTAGGGATACCGACCAAGAGAGCGATAATTCCAGACACAACCATCCCTACGACCAATGCGATGATAAAGCCAGCATAGTTTGGCATTCGCGTACCGATAATACCGACTGTATAAGTCAACATCCCTGTCGAAATTAATGTATTCAAGATAAGGAAGCCTGCAACCAAGATAACGAACCAGGCTATATTTGCTTTCGAATTCTGTTTCATGGTTACACCTTCTCTTTCACATGTTTGCCGAGGAGACCACTTGGACGAACCAAGAGAATGAGGATAAGGACAATGTAAACAACCGCATCCCGGAAATCGGAAAGTCCCACGGCAGTTGCCAAAGTTTCTAAAATCCCGATAACAAAACCACCAAGTGCTGCACCAGGAATAATCCCAATACCACCCAAAACAGCTGCTACAAAACGCCCGCCGCGCCTGCTAAGGCTGACCCCAAAGCAAAGGTAAAGCTGATGGTTTGATTCACGTTGATCCCCATCAATTGCGCTGCATCACTATCCACAGAAACTGCTCGCATAGCTTTTCCCATCTTAGTTTTTTTGACGATAAATTGCAGAGCAACCATCAAGAAAATCGAAATCCCCAAGATAATGAGCTGGACGTTACTGATGCTGATTGGACCCAAATTATATTTTACTGTTTCAATCGCCTGTGGAAATGGACGAACATCGGCTGAGAAGAAGTAGATCATAGTGTATTCTAAAAAGAAAGACACCCCAATCGCCGTAATCAGAGCAGCAATCCGAGTTGAATTAAAATCAAGGCGATGAAAAAATTCAAATGAAGACCATTGATGAGGTAGTAACCTATGAAGGCTCCCATCATATATAAATCTCCATGAGCAAAGTTAATCAGTTTGATAATCCCGTAAACCATGGTATAGCCGAGAGCGAGAAGGGCATAAACAGAGCCCAGAATCAAACTATTGACAAGCTGTTGAAGCATGCATGCACCAAACTTTCTAATCCTAAATGGTATAATTTCAATATTTTTATATTATACAAAATTTTCTGACATTTTATAAGTTATTCTAGCTGAAAAAAATCATTTTCTAACAATCTATTTACAAAACCAAGAAGTCCAGAACGATTGTTCCAGACCTCTCTCATTTGCTTATTTATCGATACGGATAGTATCTATTGTGTCTTGCTCTCCATTTTTAAGACCAACGACGTAAACTGTTTTCACAACATTGTGCTCTTTATCGATTGACACGGTTCCTGTTACACCTTCAAAATCTTTAAGTGCTGCTAAATTGTTTTTGATATCGATCGATGTTTTAGCGCCTTCAGCTGCTTTTGCTGCCATGTGAACAGCATCATAAGCAAGTGCTGAGAACATGGATGGTTCTTCACCATATTCCGCAACATAAGCATCATAGAAAGCTTGCGCTTTTTCACTTGCGGATATGACAAAGGCAGAGAGATAGTACACACTATTAGAGGCAGATTTCGTTGCCAATTGTGCAAATTGTGGTGAGTCAAATCCGTCAGGTCCGAGGATTGGTGCATCAATACCCGCTTCACGGATTTGTTTGGTGATGCTTCCTGTTTCATTATAATAACCAGGCATAACAATAGCATCAAAGTCTGCATTCTTGAATTTTGTAATGGCTGCTTGGAAATCTTTATCTCCTGAAGCAAATGTTGCTTCGGCTACAACCTCTCCATCAAATGAGTCTTTGAAGGTATCAGCGATTCCTTTTGCATAATCAGAAGAATTATCATAATAGAGAACCACTTTTTTAGCTTGAAGATTAGCTGTTGCGTACTCAGCCATAAATTCCGCTTGGTTTTCATCCGTAAAGGTTGCACGGAAGAAATAATCTTGAACTTTACCAGACTTGTCAGCAACCAAATTGGTCTGTGTTCCTGAAGGTGAAATCATCGGAACACCAGCTGATGTCACGCTAGAGATAGAGGCTCCAGAAGCTCCAGACGTAGCAGGACCTATAATGATATTAGCCCCTTCACTAGTCAAAGCTGTCGCCACAGTTGCCGCTTCGGCTGTTTCAGATTTGTTGTCCTTAGAGATCGCTTGCAATTTTTTGCCATCGACACCACCGTCAGCATTAATTTCTTTAATAGCTAATTTAGCACCTTTTTCCTCAAATTGTCCATAAGAAGATGTTACACCTGACAATTCTAAGTTGAATCCAACTTTAATAGTAGTTCCAATTTTAGTACCTGCAGCATCTCCAGCTGCGGTATTACTTGTAGGCACATCCGAACAAGCAGTAAGAAGCACTGCAGACGCAAAGCTAGCAATCGCTAGCATCCATTTTTTCATTTCCATAATTCACCTAAAACTTTCTTAGTTAAAATAATATGTTTATAATATACTGAATTATCAGAAAATTGTCAACAAAAAGAAAACATTTTTCACAAAATATTTTCCTCAGTGGTGCGATAGAGATTTCCAACAAAATCCTGATCAATTTCTTTGACATAAGAAGGAATCACTTTCTTAACAATTTTTTCTTTTTTGAGCTTCATCATGCTTTCTTCTACTGCTTCTTGGTTGACATATAAGACTACGTAGCGCATACGTCGGGAATGATAAACAACATCCCCATACTGATTTAACTTGCGAGCATCACGATTATAATGCAAATAGACAGACAAACTCAATCGTTCTTGTTTCTCAAACATACTTTAATCCTTTTCTTCTACTTCTTCCATTATAGCATGTTTTGAGGTTTTTGAGCAAATGCAAAAGAAGCCAGCTAGCTGACTTTTTCTCTCTTATTATTTCAATTGGTCATTGGCCATGATTTGATCAATAAAACCGTAAGCCAAGGTTTCTTCAGCACTCATCCAATAATCGCGTTCTGCATCTTTGTGGATTTGTTTGATTGTTTTTCCTGAATTATCCGCCAAAATTTTCTCTAATTTTGTACGAGTCTTCAAGAGGTGCTCTGCAGCAATGGCCATATCGGTTTGTTGCGTACCACCACCAGTTCCACCCATTGGTTGGTGAATCATATATTCTGCATTTGGCAACATGAAACGTTTGCCTTTGGCACCGCTTGAAGCGATAATGGTTCCCATGCTAGCTGCAGTTCCCATGACAATAGTTTGCACATCTGCTTTGATAAAGTTCATAGTGTCTACAATAGCAAGACCTGCCGAAACAGACCCACCAGGTGTATTGACGTACAAGTAGATATCTTTAGTAGGATCTTGAGCATCCAAAAAAAGGAGCTGCGCAATGATAGAGTTGGCCATATTGTCTTCAACTTGACCTGTTAACATAACAATACGGTCCTTGAGCAAGCGAGAATAAATATCATAAGAGCGTTCGCCACGACTAGTTTGTTCAATTACTACTGGAATCATAGAATATCCTCATTTCATTTTCTATTACCATTCTATTATAAATATTTGGTCAAGAAAGGTCAAACAAAAAGTTCACTTAGCCAGTAAATTCTATCCTCTCCATATCTTGATATTTTTCCTGCTAAGAGCAATTCATTTTTTTAACATTTCTTTGAAAAATGTCGCTATTTCCTATTGACAGGATCCACTAATGGATTTATAATTGTTATATATAAAATTTAAACATATGTTATTATAAAATACAGATCAATTTTTTCCTTATCCTACATGCAAAGGAGGTCTATTATGCATTTTCCTGTTCCAGCAGTGCTGACAGAATTTCTCATCATGAGCATATTAGAATCAACAGATTCCTATGGTTATGAAATCTGTCAGACCATCAAGCTCATTTCTAATATCAAAGAATCCGCTCTCTACCCCATTCTAAAGCGGTTAGAACAAAATAATTTTCTAACAACTTATTCTCAGGAATATCAAGGGAGAATGAGGAAATATTACAGTTTAACTGAATTAGGACATGAGGAATTGATACGTCTTAAAGAGGATTGGGATGTCTACACATCTACGATCAACGGTATTATAGAAGGGAGCGTTCGCCATGACAAAAAACTGAATACATGGCTCAATTAGAGAAGTACTTGAAAAAATTACCACATAAGGAATTTCAAGAAGCCATTACCTTTTTCAATGAATATTTTGATGAAGCAGGTCCAGAACGTGAAGCGACTATCATAGAAGAGCTCGGTACGCCTAAAGAAGCAGCGAGTGATCTGATTAACAACATCCTCCAACGACACATTGAAGGAGATAAGGAAGTTGGAACAGATACAGTGCGCACATTTTCTATAGGAAAGATTCATCTGTTTCTACTCCTTGTCTTTGTGCTGTCCCTCCTCTTTTCATTCATTTTACTTTCAGTTGAGCCAATTCTTGGTATCATGGCTATTTTCATTGTTTCTATCTTTGGAGCTTTCTATCTGGGAAAAAATTGGCAAGAATTTAAGACCACAAAGAAAATTGTCTGGTTGGCTATCTTGGCTGTCTTGTCCCTTCCAATTGCCATTCCTGTTCTCATTTGCTTGATTTTACTACTGATTACCATCACCTTTGTGGTACTAGGCTTATTGCTTGTTGGTTTATTGGCAAGCATCACAACTTTCATCGGTGGCACTTACTTTATTTGGGAAGCCTGCAGTCTCTTCTCTCAAGGTTTTAATGTCTTTCTATTGGGCATGGGGACGGGATTATCATTCGTGGGCGGTGCCATTCTTCTCTTCCTCCTTACAGGATTTTTCGCGTATTGGTCTTGGCAATTCATCAAGGCTAGCTTCAAATGGATTTTAAATAGAGGTAAACGAGTATGAAAAAGAAAGCAATCACTACCGTTATCATCGGATTCACCACTTTGATGATTGGCTTAATATTAGTAGGAATTGGATTTCTTACAGGTGGTATCCAGCAGTTAACAGAAATTAGTCAACCAGATCAAATCACGAAAGATTATAAAGGATTATCGGCTATTAAAGTTGAATCAATGCCTCATGAAGTCATCATCCAAGAATCAAGCGATGATCAATTTCATGTGACTTATACAGATTCTAAAAATAACTTGGGTAACGCTCTGCAATTAAAGCAAACTGATAAAGAACTTACTGTAACTGCCAAACGAAGAGAATTTCGAATCAAGGGTATTTTACAAGTGTTGGGAGAAGTTCTTTCACAAGAATACCAAAATAGTAACACCATTACGATTACTATTCCCAAGAATAAGACACTTGATAAATTCACTATCCAAACTTTTTCTTATACCTCTATTGAAAATAGTCATATCAAAGAAGCTACTATAACAGGTGGGCTTCGTTTACAGAATGTCCAAATCGATTCGGGTCAATTAAGTGGTTATTATATATCTGTCAATCAGTCAACTTTGAAAAATCTTACCATTTCTTCTCACGAAAAAAATATTGATTTGATGCAGTCTCAGCTAGAAAATAGTACTATTAAGAGTTACTCTTATCTAGATGCTTCAGAATTAACTCTCAAAGGCGACAATCATTTTACCCCTGCCAAAGAGCAATTGACGGAAACCAATATCGACCTCACAGATCAAAGCTTACAAAATTTGAATTGGTATATCCAAAATAAAGTGAACAAACAATCTTTGGCTGAAGGGCTGGGCTACGGTGGTTTCAGCGAAAGTGAATTAGCTGATCTTTACAAAGAGAACCAATACCTTCAAAATGAGTTCCAAAAAATCGGAATCTTTACAAGTGATAAATATGAAAAATTGCCTGTGTTATCAAATGACAAAGAGCACACTCTCATACTAGATAAGAAAGAGAGCAAAAATAAGCTGACCATTGAAACGACCAATGCTACTATTAACATCCGAACACCTGAATAGATAGGTCCTGACGCTCCTCAAACTTGCACAAAAAAACCATAAACACTTGACGATGCGTTTATGGTTTTTATTTTCTATTTTGTACCGAAGAGGCGATCACCAGCGTCACCAAGACCTGGAACGATGTAGCCTTTTTCATTGAGTTTTTCATCCAAAGCTGCTGTGTAAATATCGATATCTGGGTGAGCTTCTTGGAGAGCTTTTACACCTTCAGGAGCAGATACTAAAGCCACGAATTTGATGTTTGATGCGCCACGTTTTTTCAATGAATCAATAGCCAAGATAGCTGAGCCACCTGTCGCGAGCATTGGGTCTACGACAAAGATATGGCGTTGATCAATATCGTCTGGCAATTTGACCAAATACTCTACTGGTTGAAGAGTTTCTTCGTCACGGTACATCCCGATATGACCGACTTTTGCAGATGGAACTAAACTCAAGAGCCCATCCACTAAACCAATTCCAGCACGCAAAATTGGGACAATGGCTAATTTTTTACCAGACAATTGTTTTTGAATAGTGGTCGCCACAGGGGTTTCGATTTCAACATCTTCAAGAGGAAGATCACGCATGACCTCGTATCCCATCAACATAGAAATCTCATTGACCAATTCACGAAAATCTTTTGTAGAGGTTGTTTGACGACGTAAAATGGACAACTTATGCTGAATTAGTGGATGTGAAATGACTTGGAATTTTCCCATGATCTGACTCCTCAAAATTTATTTTCTCTATTCTACCAAAAATCTTCCAAAAAATCCCGCCCTAGGCAGGATTTTTTTACTTTTTGAAAACGAATGCTTCATAAGGGCGAGGGGTATGATGATGCTGATCTGTGACTTCTGGGTAATTGTACAAGAAGATATCTCCCTTCACATCCAAAGTGTAATTTTGCATTTCTTTGGTAAAGTTGACAATGACCGTAAATTCATCTTCTTCATCAAATTTTCGATAAGCGAGAACATGCGGATTTCCCGTTTCCAAAGCTTGATAAGAACCTTCTGCCATCACTGGATATTCTTTGCGAAGAGCAATCAATTTTTGATAGGTATAAAAGATAGAGTTAGGATTTTTCAATGCTTCATCAGCGTTGATCAACTGATGATTTTCATGGATGGCAAGCCATGGTCGACCTTCTGTGAAGCCAGCTCCTTTTCCCTTACTCCATTGCATTGGGCGACGGGCATTATCACGACCTTTGGCATTGATGGAAGACAAGATTTCTTCTTTGCTAAAACCTGCTTCCAAACGTTCTTTGTACATGTTGCGAGTTTCGATGTCATCTGCTTGGCTGATATCCGTGATCGGATAATTGACCATTCCAATTTCTTCTCCTTGATAGATATAAGGTGTTCCTGACATAAAATGAAGATAAATGGCAAGCATCTTGCCACTCAATTCACGGTAGGCAGGACTATCATCTCCAAAGCGAGAAATGGCGCGTGGCAAGTCATAGTTGTTCCAAAAAAGAGAATTCACTGCCATCTGGATTGGAATAAAGCTGAGCATTATCTAGATTAGCCGACCAAGTTTCCCCAACAGTCACCACATCATGAGGACCGAAAGTATGCTGATTTAATTCTTTGATAAGAGGATGCAAAGTTGGTCCATCTGCTGTAATGAGTTGGTCTGGTTCTTTCCCAATCAAATCAATCACATCTAGGCGGAAACCACCAACCCCTTTGTCCAACCAAAAGTTAATCATTTTGTATATTTCTTCCTTGACCCTTGGATTTTTCCAATTGAGATCTGGTTGTTTCACCGAGAAAAGATGCAAATAGTAATTGAGGCACCGTATTCCGGGCCGGCTATCCGCTCCATTGCCTTCAATGGATGCAGGGTTGTATAAAATTGGACATTTGGTCCTAGCATGGCGTTTTTCCCAATGGTAACAGGACACGTATCTAAGACCATCCAACCAAAATTAGCATAGAAATTCTCGCCAACATGGACATGGCAACCATAATCCAAGGTTACAGGAGTTTCTACGTAAACATTTTCTCCTGTACTCCCAAGCCATTCTTTCATGAGTTCAGAACGCTTGGTTCCATCCATTTCTTGATTGACCTGCTGGCGATAAAGACGCGCTTGATCACGAAGTGCCACTAATTCTGCATCTCCTGCATAATAAAGCTGTCCAGCCAACATTTTTTCTCTTTCACTTGTCATTTGAACATAATGCCTCCTAATTAAAACGCTTTCTTTATTATAACACAGCCTAATGATTTTATTGACTTTCAGGTAAAACTAGGACTCATTCAAATTAGTAATTGTCTTTTCACTAACTTTTACTTGTCATTCTACTAAAATAGCTTTACAATAGGGATATGATTACGATTGAAGAAACTTTAGACATCCTAAAAAAAGATAAAAATTTCCGAGAAATCCTTGACCGAGGAGAATTTCTCTATGATTGGACCAGCGTAAGCTTTGACAAGTTATCTTATGATAGTCGAGATGTATCGCCTTCCACTTTGTTCTTTGTAAAAGGCGCAGCTTTTAAGAAAGAATTCCTAGAACTTAAGACAAAATTACCGTCCTGCTATGCTCTCGACAATGAATACGACCTTGGATGGAAAGACTTTTTTCAAATCAACCTTGACGACACCTGAGAGTCTGGACCTTTATGCCATGATGGCAGAGGCGGTCAAAAATGGCATGACCCACCTGATTATGGAAGTTTCTAGTCAGGCTTATCTAGTCAAACGTGTCTACGGTCTCACTTTTGATGTCGGTGTTTTTCTCAACATCAGCCCCGACCACATTGGTCCTATCGAGCATCCGACTTTTGAGGATTACTTCTATCACAAGCGTCTTTTAATGGACAATAGCAGAGCGGTTATCATCAATAGTGGCATGGATCATCTTAAAGTCTTGCAGGACCAAGTATCCTCCAAAGACCATGACTTCTACGGACCCACTTCTGAAAATGTCATCACAGATAGTCACGCTTTTGACTTCACTGTGACAGGTAAATTGGCGGGGCATTATGATATTCAGCTCATCGGCGGATTCAATCAAGAAAATGCTGTCGCAGCTGGTTTATCAGCTCTGCGATTGGGTGCAAGCCTAGAAGACATCCAAAAAGGAATCGCCCAAACCACCGTACCTGGTCGCATGGAAGTGTTGACACAGAAAAACGGTGCCAAAGTCTTTGTGGATTATGCCCATAACGGTGACAGTCTCAAAAAACTAATCGATGTGGTTATAGAACACCAAACAGGTCACATTACCCTTCTCATCGGTGCCCCTGGTAACAAAGGTGAGAGCCGACGTAAGGATTTTGGACTACTGCTCAATACCTATCCGCAGATCGATGTCATCTTGACTGCTGATGATCCGAATTTTGAAGCCCCCGCTACCATCAGCCAACAAATCGCACAACACATGACACGTCCATATGAAATCATTATTGATCGTGAAGAAGCGATTGCGACTGCTCTGGCTCAGACTAAAACCAGCAAAGATGCTGTCATTATCGCAGGAAAAGGGGCAGATGCTTATCAAATTGTAGAAGGCAAAAAAGCCACCTATGCTGGTGATCTTGAAATCGCAAAAAAATATTTATAAGTTAGAAAGAAGTGAGTTTTCTCAGTTCTTTTTTCATTTATTTAGAATGATTGTAATGTTTATTAAAATTGTCAGAAAACTATTGAATTATTAAAATTCTTTGTTATAATGAAACTTGTATGAATCTAGTAATCAGGTGGCGCAAGTTTTTTCTGAAAAGGAAGAAGTGGTAACGGAGGCATTGCTCTTTGAACTGGCGCAGATTTTTCCGATCCTATTTTGGTTGGTCTGACCCCTATTCTTGCTATGTTAGGAGGATCTGCCACCATTTTGTTGGTTTACATGGTCGCTCGTAAGAAAAATATGGGCATTCCTCCCACGCGCCTCATTATCGCAGGTGTCGGGATTTCCAGTATGCTGTCGGGCATTATGGTTTCCATTATCAATCGCATAAATCCTTTTAAAGTGCAGGTAGTTGTTCAATGGCTGAGCGGATCTGTAAGTGGGGGAAAATGGTTGACATTGACCATTTTTACACCTATTTTCCTAGTAGTCTGGATTCTTACTTACAGTCGTAGTCGTTCGCTGAATATTATGAATCTCAATGAACAAACTGCTATGGCACTGGGACTTGATGTACAAAAAGAACGAGCTATCACATTGATACTTGCAACAGCTCTAGCGGCTCTCAGTGTCGTCCTAGTCGGTAATATCACTTTTGTCGGTCTAGTCGCAGGTCACATCATCCGAAAATGGCTGGGCGGTGACCATCGTATCATTATCCCAGCCACTATGTTCATGGGAATTATCCTGCTCTTAATCGCAGACACCATTGGACGCGTTCTCCTTGTCGGAACAGGAATTCCAACAGGCATTATCGTCTCCGCCATTGGTGCTCCTTATTTCCTATATCTGATGAGAAAGCAGTAAAAAATAAGAAGATAGCAAACACTATCTTCTTATTTTTTACACTTCTTCATCTTTTTGTCTTTTCTTCATAAAGAAGATCAGAACCCAAAATCCTGCTAAGAAAATCATCCCAAGCTTTCCATAAATGGTTGAGGTATAACCTGCCTTAAACAGTAACGAATGCAGGGGTCCCTGTCTGATGATATAAGTATTTTTAAAGGTAAGATCATTATGCTGATAACCCTCGTTATCCATAATCAGATAGCTATAGACATGCAAATCACCTTTTGTCTCAACCACTCTCATTGTCACAGTATAAACAATCTTATCTTGTGTGACATGCTGGACATCACTTCGTTCCTCTTGATAGACTTTATACACATAGTCTCCAGGTGAGGAAAACGCAATCACTATTTCTTTTTTCTGGTCTCCTGCTAAGGTAAAAGTATAGTTGCTTTTTGCGCCATTTGGTAATGGTGCCTTTGCACTAACTGCTTCTATCCTATAGCTAAAGGTATCTTTGGGCTTAGCATATCCCGTATTGATAGCAATGATCTGTTGGATTGTTAGTGGATTGTCAATAATCTGGTTGGCATCAATCCTTGGAGATCCTATCAGCAATAAAAAGGATAATCCCGCAATCAATGAACATTTAAAAATAGATTCATAGCACTGAAATTTATTTTTCATCATTTTTAGCGTCCTTTTTCTTTTCACCTATTATCTTCTGTATCAGATAAAAAATGACTAGTAAAATCCAAATAATGATTAAGAATTGTAAGAGACCGAATTTAGGTAAATTAAAAGTAAAACTTTGCAACTGCTGACTTGGTCGCTCTTCTTTAAACGGATTGGGCTCTACTTTTTCGGTCAACACTCCCGCCAAAATATATCGACCATTTGTCACTGTTAAATCACAGGTATCTAGAAGGACGATACGGTCCTGATCTGAAATCGTCATTTTCCTAGAAAAGGTAGCTTTGTCATACAAATATTGAATGAGAGCTTTTTTATTTTCTTTCCCACTGACAGCAGGTGAAAAAATTTCTTGGTCCGTCCCCTCCGTCTTGATAAAAGCAAAAAATGTGATACCAAAACTAGGCAAATCATTTCTATTAATCGCAGCAAATTTGTGCTGATCAAAGAAATCTTTCTCCAAAAATTTTTCCATGTCCCCAAACATTTTTCTCTCTGCCATATAATGACCATAGATAATATTATTAAAATCGGAAAAATCTTTGCTGTTGCGATAATCCAAAAAAATGGAACCCGCTGTCGAATACTCCCCTAATACTGTGGTATTCAAATATTTGGCATTATCTTGTCCCTGAACGATGGGATAGTCAATCTTAGTCCCATATACATCAATCCAACCGATGACATCTTTATTAAGATCACGTAGTTTCTGATAAGATAAACCATCTGTACTATTAAGATAAACCATCTGTACTATCTGGTTTGTACATTTCGTACTGTTCACTACTTGCCACTTGAAACACTTGATTGGTATCCCATATTGAATAGACACCAATGATCAATATCGCCAAGGATAGAAATAAAATCACATAATCCACTACCATGGATAATTTTTTAATGATAGTGATGGTTAATTTTTCTTTATTTGTAAGCCCTCTGACTTCACTGCCTTCCGTTTTGGTAGTGCTACTTGCTACATCGGAAGATTTCTTTGATAGGGCATCTTTATGTTTTTGCAATTCTTTCATAAGATACCCTCTACTTCAATCTTAAACTTCACGATCTTTTCTTCTATTTTTCGCAAAGAAGAAGAGACCAAAAGCAGCAAGAAGAGCAAGGAGAGTCATTGGAAAGTTATCCAATAAAATACCCGCGGCCGCTTATTGTGTATTGACAAAGTCTGCAAAGTTACCGCTAGCTTGGTCTCCTAAAATAACACCTGCATCTTTTAATTGAGTAATATCGAATGTTTGTCCGTTTGCTGTACCAGTCACAGTCGGAGTATAGCCAGCTGAGTCCGTTTCGTTTCTTCCACAATTGCTTTAGACCCCAAAAGCACATCACTCACAACTAATCGTTCGCCAGCTTTCAATGTAAATGTAACTGCTTCTTCATAATTTTGAATTACTTTTTTGGTTTCTATAACCTGACCATTAGCATCAACAATATTCATCGTGTACTGTTGATCTGTTGATTTGCTCCCTACTGGTTTTGTAATTGTCATTTTGAAAGTGAAGTCTTGAGTTGTAGAAGTATTATTCCCTTTTACAGTGTTGGTAACAACAAATCCTTTTTTATCATCTGCTGTAGCTGTTGTACCAGTTGGGGGAGCATTCCCAACTTCTTTGTCATAACTATTTTCAAATTTAAAATTGTTATCCGTTCCCGTTGCACCAGCACTTGGACTATAGGCTGTTTTTTGTTCAGTTCCTACAGAGTTCCCATCATCCATTTTTGTTTGGGCAATCATGATACTTGTAACTTTAAATGATTCATCCAACTGTTTGGACACAAATAGAGATACTTTATATTCTGCTAGTGAAGACCGGAACTGTCCCCCTTCCGCTGGTTGGGATGGAGCAACTTCTTTGATTAAGTATGTATATTGACCAGCTTCTGTAAAAGGAACACCGTTCAGAAGATCATCAGAAGCTTTAATAATTTGTTTTCCTGCAGTGCCCCCATCATTATCCTGAACATCTCCATTCGTATATGAAACAGATGCTGCAGCCAACTGTGGCAATTTCCCTGTTTGACCAGTATCATTATTAAAACTATGTGGAGTTGCTGTAAAAGTAAAAGTAGTATTCGGTGTTGTGACACCTGCTTCTGGCAAGGTTAAAACCTTCTTAATCTGTAATTTAGGTAATGGCGTTACTATCGGTTCTGCTGCCATGATGCTGGCAGATGTTGCTGTCATAGGACTCCTTTCTGATACGAAGATACATGAAACCACTAGACAGCAAACCAACCAATGCTATCAAAATAGGAATCGGATAGCCATAGTCTCGGACACCGACGGGAACTAAAGCTGGATCCTGTTTAACGGATATAGTAATTATTTTTCGAGTACTTTCATTTATGTTTCCATCTTCTTGCTTGAGGGAAACTTCAAATGAGATATTCGCCACTTTTTCCCCGGAATTTCCAGGTATTGTCGCCCAATCCACCTTAGGTGATCCCGTTATCGTTTTCGTAGTAGGATCCCAAGCTAAACCATCTGGCAATTGCCCAACTGGGGGAACATTGATGCGTTCTGCTGGAAAGTCAGGATCGTTTACTGTTAATCCGATATTGACTTTTTCTCCCTCAAGAATCGTCTGCTCCTGCGGTGCAACGGTCAGTTCAACCTGCTTTAAGATTTCTGTTACTGGAATCGAGTAAGCGGAATTATCTTTAAACAGTAACTTGTATTTCAGAATATTTTCAGTTAATTTTTGCGTGGTTATGCCATCCGTCGTATACATATTGACAGGGGTTGGTTCCACCAAACTCCCTGTCCTACTGTCTAAAAATTGAAGATTTTCTTGTTGTGGAGATAGTCCATCTGGATTGTACACATTCGTTGGCTCTTTTTGCCGAGGGACATCGCTATAAGTCATGTAGAGTTTACGTGTTTCCTCTACGACCGAATTTTCAATTTTTTTGCGTCAGAGTAGGATTAGTTCCAGCTGTTAACTGAGCAGTTGCTTGATTTAAATCATCCACATAGATGTCTTTGTGTCGAAACTCTTTATAGGCGGCCCTCCCTAATGGACCAGACGCCGCAAACTTTGGATAACCTACATTATCTGTCCATTGTCCCTTATATATAAAGGCAATCAGTGGATCCTTCTCCAAATCAATAGTTGGATCTTGGTGTACCGTCACAAATTCCCATGTCACCTCTTTATTTTTCATAGCATAGCCCGAATATTCCACAGCCACGTACCGTTCTAAAAAGGTTTTTGGAAAGATGGCGGAATCCTTGAAGGCGTTCAAATTACTACCTCCCTCGGTACCACCAATGAATTGTGTAATCATTTTATCCCACAGATGATTGGAAATTTTGAGTTTGTTTTATCATAAGACTCAACAGTAGCTTTGGTAATTAGTCCAGGGTCTTTCTTCCAAGCATCGATTGAGCTAGGAGTATCAGGACTATAGGAATTGGTCGAGTCAGAAGGAGAAATTAAGGTATATCTTGGATCATCCTGATGAGGAAGGTAGACCCCTATTCTCGGATTCCAGCCGTAATTATTATTTTCACGGAAAGTCACATTCCACAAAATACTGCGCCGTTCGTAATTATAGTATTTTTGGATGGTAATGTGTTTAAAATTTTGGTAATCAAAAGGTTTGTCACGTGTGGGTTCTTCCACCCATTGGTCTCCACCCAAAGTTTCCCTGCTTCTTTATTGATTGTGTAGTAACCATTAGTAGGCATCTTATTAGGAAAAGTAGCGTTAAATGGATAAAAAAATGTTTCCTCTACCCCTGGATCCTGTGCTAATACCAATTGGGAAGGAGTAATAATAGACAGAAGAAATACTGCTAAAAATACTCTTCTAAGCAAACTTTTGACTTTAAATTGTACTTTACATTTTCTCTCCACTGAGTTCTACCCCTCCTTCTTAGCGCCATTCACAACCTTTTCCATTTTATAATCCCTTGATAAAATAAGAAAAGGACATCAATCTCTTAACATCAAAGTACCTTATTTCCTTTTATTATTCCAAAAATAGGTTGAAAGACCTCAATCCATTTCACGATTGAATATCCGTCTAGGTGTGTTTTACATAGTTTTTAAAATCATGGTTGACATTTTTATTATATTATAGCATATAGATTATTGCTTAGCTAAGATTTACTAAAATGAAAACGCATTTATTTTTATCCATATCTAAAAGTAGGAAAAAGTTAGTTAAAACAATTAAAATAGATAGAGAAAGTAACACTTCCCCTATCTATTTTTGTCTTTTTTTAGTTGTTTATTGCACCATTCTTTAACTTTTTGTCCAACTTCTTCTTTCGTCAGATGATCAACCTGAAGAATATCTACATTTCCTTTAGAAAAGAGTCATTTACGTTTTCAGGGTAGAAAATCCTGTAGGTAATCTTCAAATGAATGACGACTTCGTGCGGATGCCATTTTCAAAAAAGGCGGGAGCATCCCGCTCTAACAGTCCATTCACTTCTACATAATAGGTCTTTGTGACATGGTGCTTGGGGTGGAGCATGCGAAATCCCAGTGGGCCATTATTGGTCAAAAGGACCAGTCCTTCTGTGTCGCGATCCAAGCGCCCCACTGGATAGAGGCCCTCTGCCCGATCCTTTGGCGCAATCAAGTCAATGACGGTCTGGTGATTTCTATCTATACGAGCAGACACCACTCCTTGCGGTTTGTGAAGGAGATAATAGACGTCTGGAGCATGGCGGAGCTCTTTCCTTGAAATGGTGATATGATGCAAGGCGGGATCTACATTTTGTCCGTCTGAGCTGGCATAAGCACCATCAATGCGGACTTGCCGACCGCGAATGAGTTTCTTTATCTGATTGCGGCTACCATAGCCTGCTTGAGCCAGTAATTTATCTAAACGCATACCTTCAGTATAGCATAGAAAAAGCCTCGGACCAAGCGGTCTGAGGTTTTCTCCTTATAATTTTTCAGCTGCTGCTTCATCTACAATGACTACAACATCTGGATGTTTTTGAAGGACACTAGCTGGTAGACTTTCTGTAACTGGTCCTTTGACCATACCATACACAGCGTCAGCTTTTTCACTGCCATAGGCCATAAGGACAATCGTTTTTGCGGCTAAGATATTAGCAATCCCCATAGAATAAGCTTGACGAGGAACTTGGCTTTCATCTTCAAAGAATCGGGCATTAGCAGCAATCGTAGATGGCTCCAAATCCACCACACGCGTTACCCCTTCAAAGGAAGAATCTGGCTCATTAAAGCCAATGTGACCATTTCGACCCAGACCCAATATTTGCACCTCTACTGGATGATCCGCGAGGATTTGATTGTAGCGAACTACTTCTTGTTCAGGATTTTCAGCTAAGCCATTCGGTAAATAACTGACTTTAAACGGCTTCGCATCAAATAAATGCTCTTTCATAAAATAAGCGTAGCTCTGCTCATTTTCCGCTGAAAGCCCTACGTATTCGTCCAAGTTTACAGAGGTTAATGTAGATAAATCTAAATCGCTTTTAACCACTTCCTTGTAAAAATCAACAGGCGTCGAACCAGTGGCAAGTCCTAAAACCTGTGCTCCTTTTTCAATCGTTTCTTTGACGAGTTCAAATGCTACTTTCCCGCCTTCTTTGGCGTCTTTTACGGTAATGACTTTCATACATGCCTCCCTAAATTTTTCTTGACCTTATTATGTGATCTATACCAATTTTTGTCAAGTGATAACTTTAGAAAAAATATGGTATAATGAGTTCATGACATTTGAACTTTTACTCGTATTTTTAGCAGGATTATTTCTCGTAATCTTAGCCTATATTTTCAGACAACATCGTGCTGCGAAAATCAGCCTTGCTATCCTTGGAAGTCTACTTATGATTGCCCCGTTAGCCTTGATTGTCTATTTTATTTTTGTGATTTTTAGTACCTAGGAGACCTATGAATACAGCAGATTTTGATTTTGATTTACCAGAAGAACTCATCGCACAGACGCCACTCGAAAAACGTGACGCTTCTAAATTATTATTTCTTGACCACCAAAAACAAACGATGGTCGATACTCATTTTGACCATATCGTTGACCAATTGCAGCCTGGCGATGCTCTTGTCATGAACAATACCCGTGTCCTTCCTGCCCGTCTTTATGGTCAAAAATCAGATACACATGGACATGTAGAATTTCTTCTCCTGAAAAATATGGAGGGTGACCAGTGGGAAGTCCTTGCAAAACCAGCAAAACGCCTCAAAGTTGGGACAAAAATCGAGTTTGGCGATGGTCGCTTGAGCGCCACCGTTGTGAAAGAATTGGAACACGGCGGTCGCATTGTTGAATTTTCTTACCAAGGTATTTTCCTAGAAGTCTTGGAGAGCTTGGGCGAAATGCCTCTGCCACCCTATATCCATGAAAAATTAGAGGACCGCGAGCGCTACCAGACAGTCTATGCCAAAGAAAATGGCTCCGCTGCTGCTCCAACGGCAGGTCTGCATTTTACAACAGAGTTACTAAAAAAAATTCAAGCTAAAGGCATTCATCTAGTTTACCTGACGCTTCACGTTGGGCTCGGAACTTTCCGTCCTGTCTCTGTCGATAATGTCGATGAGCATGAGATGCATTCTGAATTCTACAGTTTGTCTCAGGAAGCTGCTGACACGCTCAATCAGGTCAAGGCAGCTGGTGGGCGAGTGATTGCAGTCGGCACTACCTCTATTCGCACCTTGGAAACTATCGGCAATAAATTTGATGGTCGTCTAGAAGCTGACTCTGGCTGGACCAATATTTTCATCAAACCAGGCTATGATTTCAAAGTTGTGGATGCTTTTTCAACTAATTTCCACTTACCAAAATCGACTTTGGTCATGTTGGTTGCTGCCTTTGCGGGTCGTGAATTCGTTCTTGAAGCCTATAAACACGCTGTTGACGAGCACTACCGCTTCTTCAGCTTCGGCGATGCTATGTTTGTCCAATAAAGGAATCATCTATGAATAAAATAGAAAGCCGTCATCAACTGATTCGGTCTCTCATTTCTGAAAAGAAAATCCATACCCAGCTGGAACTACAAGAGTTATTAGAATTAAATGGTATTTCAGTTACTCAATCAACCCTTTCCCGGGATATCAAGCTGCTCAATCTAGTCAAGGTCAATGATGATGACAGTGCCCATTATGTTATTAACAGCATTGCCCCTTCTCGTTGGGAAAAGCGACTGCGCTTCTACATGGAAGATGCCTTGGTTATGCTCAAACCTGTGCAAAACCAAGTAGTATTAAAAACCTTGCCCGGCTTAGCGCAATCCTTTGGCTCTATCTTAGATGCCATGGAAATCCCAGAAATCATTGCAACTGTCTGTGGTGACGATGTTTGCCTTATTATTTGCGAGGATAAGGAGGCAGCTCTATCTTGCTTTGATCAACTCAAGCAATATACGCCGCCATTTTTCTTTAGCAAGCAACAATAAAACTTCGTATGCCAACGGGCACACGAAGTTTTTTCTTATCTTATAAAGGATTGCTAGCCAAGCGATAAATAGCTTCAGCATAAATATCCATAGCCTTATAGAGTGCATCTAGTGGGGCACATTCATTTTCTTGATGCTCAGTAGATGCTACATGAGGGAAGCATGCTCCAAAGGCCACACAATTTGGCATGGTCCGGGCAAAGGTTGCTCCACCTGATGATTTAGCAGGTCGCATATCCCCTGTCTTGTCTTGATAAACCGCCATCAAGGTCGATACCAATTCACTGTCTAATGGCACATAGAGCGGTGCAAGGTAATCATATTCTTCATAAGTCAGACCCAGTTCTGCTGCTTTTTGGCTGAGAACGTCCACCAACTTTTCCTTGTCCGCCAAAACTGGAATACGAAGGTCCAAGCGAATTTCAGAATGCTCTTGATCAATGGTCAAACCAGCCATATTAAAGCTGAGCTGACCAGATGGCTCATCCTCAATAACTCCAAATAGACTTGTTCCCGTTGCATCTTCTCCAATGACTTGTGCCATAAATTGAAGTGCCGGATGATGAACATGTTCTTGAAGAACTTTCGCCAAACGTACAATGGCATTAATACCTTTTGTTGCATCTTTCGAATGCCGTGATCGGCCAAGAACGGTTAAAGCACCTCCATCATCGTCGTAGTCAAAACCAAGTTTATCCAAATCTGACTTCACTTGTTCCAGCCACTCACCCTGATAGGTCGCCTTGGCAGGGACTACATTATAGGCTTGCCCAGCCTCAATTTGCAAACTTTCATGTCCGGGACCAATCAATTTGGCTTGCAAGAGACTTTTTTCCGCATAGGTTAATGGAAATGCTGAATCTGGCGCAAAGCCCATCGTCGCTGGTTTTTCCAGTTCATTGTAGCGATTCATGCAGCGCCAAAGAGTCTCCTCGTCTGTACCGAAAATAAAACGAATTTTCTTATTGAAAATCACACCCGCATCCAAGAGCGCCTTGACTGCAAAGAGCGCTAGCATAGAAGGTCCCTTGTCATCTTGGACACCGCGTCCATAGAGCACACCGTCTTTGATGACCCCTTCAAAGGGTGGCGTACGCCATTTCTCTAAATCACCTGCGGGGACTACATCTAAATGGCAGAGCACAGCCAGGGTTTCCTCACCTTGACCAATTTCTGCATAACCGTAGTAGCCTTCGGGGTCAAGGTAAGTTGAAAATCCTAGTTTTTCTGTTAATTGTAAAGTATGTTCGAGGACATCCTGAATCGATTGACCAAATGGCGTACCACTACCATCTTCTTCATCTAAAACAGATGGGAATGCTACTAAATCTTGAATGGCACGGGTGACATCTTCTTGATGTTGCTTGGTTATAAATGCTTTCATTCTAAATCCTTTCTAGCAGGTAAAACGAGAAAACTTTCAACCCTAAATCTTATGAGTGAAAGTTTTCCATTGCTCTATTCTATTATACTATATAAAAACTATATAAAGAAGGTTGCGAGTACGAGAATAGCAATACTTGCCACAAAAATCATGACGATCAATTTGCCGATGTATTTCCACCAAGTAGTAATATCAATACGACCAAGAGCGAGAGCACCCATAACGATACCTGATGTTGGTGTAATCAAGTTCAAGATACCTGATGCAGCTTGGTAGGCTGTGATGACGAGGTGAGCAGGAACATTGGCAAATTCACCAAGAGGAGCCATGATACCCATTGTTGCACCAGCCAAACCAGAAGTTGATGGGATCAAGAAGGACATTGGCAAGTAGAAAATGTAGGTCAAGATGATAAACAATTGAGATGGAAGACCAGACAAGCCATTTTCACCCCATTTGAGGATGGTCGCTGTAATCATACGGCTACACCATTCATAAAGACAGTGATGAAACGAGATTCTTCCATGCGATAAAGAATACCTACCAAGATAGCCATCATCAAGAAGAGCATAGTGATTTCTGGGAAGTACCAAGTACCCAAAGCAGCAGAATGTCCAAAAAGTTGACCAAACCCTGGAATACCTTGAAGGAAATTGTTGAGATTATCAAATAAGGTAATATCAAAGCCTCCCCATGGAATCAAACCGAGAATCATAATGACAAAGGTCAAACCAAATGTCCAAAGAGCTGCTTTTTGTTTACCTGAAAGTGTATCAGAAACTTGTTCTACTTTGAAGTAAGCATGGTCTGCTTCACGAGTCGCAAAGGTATAAGATTTACTTGGATCTTTTTCAATTTTGCTAGCGTAGCGATAAACATAGAAGATAGAAATACTCAATGTGACAGCAAAGAAGATAATGCGCCACAACATCCCTTCTGCCAAGCCGATCCCAGCTGCATCAGAAGCCACACCTGTCGCAAATGGATTGACCGTAGAGGCCAAACATCCAATCTGTGAACCAATCAAGATAATGGAAACAGCTGTAATGGTATCAAAGCCAACCGCCACCATGACTGGGATCAAGAGTGGATAGAATGCCATGGTTTCTTCACCCATCCCGTAAGTGGTTCCTCCAAGTGCAAAGAGAAGCATCAGGACTGGAATGAGCATTTTTTCACGGCCTTTGAATTTTTTCACGACCGAAGCAATCCCTACATCAAGGGCACCTGTCTCCGTTACAACACCCAAGAATCCACCTACCATCAAAATAAAGAAGGAAACTTGGATTGCCCCATCAGTCGTCACACCTGTCGCTTCGTTGGTGTAACCAAGCATCCCACGAATTGGTGCCATGACCACCTCATAGAAGCCTTGTGGATTAGCCGCAACTGTTTCATATGTTCCTGGAATAACATTTCCATCCTCAACGGTATAAGAACCAGCTGGGATGAACCAGGTCAAAATCGCCATAATAGCGATAATAATGAATAGAACAGTATAAGACGAAGGCATCTTAAAGCCTTTTTTTACTTCTTGTTCCATCTGAACAACCTCCTAAATAAATAGAATTGTGAGAGATAACTCTCAATGAAATATGTCCATTTTTAAAGGTATTTCATCGTCCTCCTCAACAAAGAAATACCTTTCATATTTTTAGAAAACTCTTACATTTATTATAGCAGAATTTAGAAAAATTGAAATAGGGTTTCCACAAATAAACTAGTCTTTCTCAATAATCGTGCCACTTTCTGACTCGATAAGAGCACCAAGATTTTCAAGGGATGTAATGACTGCTTTTGAGCTTGGTTTATTGTTTACGAAGGCCATGGTTGCTTGTACTTTTGGCAACATTGACCCCGGTGCAAATTGATCTTGTTGGATATATTCCTCCAATTCTGCAACTGTCACATGTTCCAATTTCGCTTGATCTGGCTTGTTAAAGTTGACAAATACATAGTCTACGCCTGTCAATACGATAAAGAGATCTGCATCGACCAATTCTGCCAGCCGTTGAGAAGCAAAGTCTTTATCGATAACGGCTTCGACACCGGTTAAGCTTCCGTCTGCTTCTTCGACAACTGGAATGCTTTGATAGCGACTGGTTGTGGAGAAGCGACAACTTTACGCCAGCCACGTCCTGCGTCTTCCTTGAAAGTTGCGCCAGTTTTTTCTGCTTCCGCTTTTGCTTCTTCCTCTGAATAGAATGGACCGATTGGTTTGGTCAAATTTTCAAAGGCTGGATCTGCCTTATCTACAATCACTTGCGTCACAACAGAAGCCACTTCTTTTTCAATTCCTTCTTCAAGAAGAGCATTTTGAAGAGCATTTTGAAGCCAGAAACCAATTGAGCCTTCTGTCATGGCTACAAGTGAGTCTAGTGGAAAGGCTGGATTTTTTTCTGAGTCCGCTGCCAAATTTTGTAAGAGAAGATTGCCCACCTGTGGACCATTTCCGTGAGTAACGATTAAATCATCCCCATTTTTAATCAATTTCACCAAGTGTTTAGCTGTTTGCATCAAGGCTTCTTTTTGAGCTTGTGCAGATGGATCGGATGAAAGAATGGCATTGCCCCCCAAGGCTACTACTATTTTACGTTTTGTCATAAATGTCTGTGTCTCCTATTTCTATGAATGTCTTTTTCAGGATAACCCTCTTAGTTTAAATGAGGGTGGATCACACCAAATAGGAGGACTAGGCTAAGGAATAGCCCAACCCTCCCGCTGATGGTAGTTTACAAGTTGGTTTCTAGATTATACTTTTGGAATAAAGAGATTGCCAAGTGTCGCTGCCATAACTGCCTTAATAGTGTGCATGCGGTTTTCAGCTTGGTCAAAATGACGCGCATATTTGCTGCGGAAGACTTCATCTGTTACTTCCATTTCTTTGACACCGAATTTTTCAGCGACATCTTTACCATAAACAGTATTTGTATCATGGAAAGCTGGCAAGCAGTGCAAGAAGATAAGATTATCGTTTTCAGCTTTTTTCACAAGATCCATATTTACTTGATATGGTTGAAGCAATTCAACACGTTCTTTGAATTTGTCTTCTTCACCCATGGATACCCAAACATCTGTATAAAGAACATCTGCGCCTTTTACCGCTTCGTCTGCGTCTTCTGTGATGACGATATGTGCTCCACTTTCTTTGGCATAGCCTTCTGCCAGTTTCACGATTTCATCTTCTGGGAAGAGTTCTTTTGGTGAGAAGATATGCACATTGACCCCAAGAATAGCACCTGTCACGAGAAGGGAATTAGCAACATTATTACGGCCATCACCACAGTAAACCAAAGTCAAGCCTTCTAATTTGCCAAAGTTTTCTTTAACTGTCAAATAGTCTGCCAACATTTGAGTTGGGTGCCATTCATCTGTCAAACCATTCCAAACTGGTACGCCTGAGAATTCAGCCAACTCTTCGACCATGCGTTGGCTAAAGCCACGGAATTCAATCCCGTCAAACATGCGCCCCAAAACTTTAGCAGTATCTTCAGTAGATTCTTTTTTGCCAAGTTGGATATCGTTAGCACCGAGGTATTCAGGATGAGCACCAAGATCAATAGCTGCTGTTGTGAAAGCTGCACGTGTACGAGTAGATGTTTTTTCAAACAAGAGAGCAATGTTTTTGCCTTCTAAGTAATGGTGAGGGGTCCCACGTTTTCTCAAATCTTTCAAATGAGCGGAGAAGCCAATCAAATACTCTAACTCTGCGCGTGTGAAATCTTTTTCTGCTAGGAAGCTGCGTCCTTGAAATACTTGTGTCATTTTATTGTTCCCTCTTTCTCTTTTTTCTGTTTCTTTTCGTTCGTCTATCTTTTTTTCTGATAAAAGTAGAATGCTAGCATCCCACCAATGACGGCTGTAAAGACGATCACTTCCATATTAGATATCTTCGCGTTCAAATGGCATTGACATGCAACGTGGTCCACCACGACCGCGAACCAATTCACTTCCGTGAATCTTAATCAAACGAAGCCCTTTTGATTCAAGAATGGCATTGGTAATAGTATTACGGTTGTAAACAACTACCACACCTGGTGCAATGGTTAATGTATTTGAGCCGTCATTCCATTGTTCACGACCAGCTGCAACCAAGTTGTCCCCACCACAGCGAATGAGTTCTACTTTTTCAACACCAAGGTTTTCTGCTAAGAGTTCTGCCAAATCACCTTTTTCTTCGACGATGTGCAACTCTTCATTTTCGTAAGTGACAGAATAAACACGAAGGTCGCCTTCAATTTCTGGGTGAATGGTAAATTTATCATAGTCTACCATAGTGAAGACGGTATCCAAGTGCATGAATTTACGGTTGTTAGCAAATTCGAATGCCAAAACTTTCTTGAAACCTACACTTTGTTTAAAGATGTTTACCAAGAGTTTTTCAATTGATGCTGCGTCCGTCCGTTGTGAAATACCTACTGCCAAGACATCTTTTGAAAGTACCAATTCGTCCCCACCTTCGATACGAGTGTTTTCAGAACGATCATAAACAAAAGGTACTTTACCAGCATAATCTGGGTGATAATTAAAAATGTATTTACCGTAGAGAGTTTCGCGATTCCGTGTTTCAGAATACATGTGGTTGAGTGAAACAGAGTTCCCAATTGTTGCAAATGGATCACGAGTGAAGTAAAGGTTTGGCATTGGATCAATGGCAAATGGATAATTTGATTCAACTAAGTCAGGCAAGCCTTTTTCTTCAGATGGAATTTCTGGCAATTCTGATTTTTGGATACCCGCCATAGTTTTTTCAATCAATTCTTGATTGTCTTCAATAGCGAGAAGGAATTGACGAATCATTTTTTTTGTAGCGCGTCCACGAATATTGGCTTCTTCAATGTACTCATCGATGAATTGCTCACGAATTTCTGGGCTTACCAAAGATTCCGCAGCTAATTTTTCAAGATAAAGTACTTCAATGCCTTCATCACGCAAAGCTTGTGCAAAAGCATCGTGCTCTTTTTGAGCATCTTCCAAGAATGGAATATCATCGAACAGTAAACGTTCCAAATAGTCAGGCATTAGGTTTTCAATTTCTTTGCCTGGACGATGAAGCAAAACTTTCTTTAGTTTGCCAATTTCTGAAAATACGTGAATTGGATGTTGTGACATCTCAATACCTCCTTTTTCCTTTATGTAAGTCTTTCCTTACCGATTTCTTACCCTTAGCATAGCACTTATTGTGAACGTTTACATGAAGAAGTCGACAATCAGTTTGCCAAATTTTTCTCATTTTCTAACTTATTTTTTTATTTATATTCATATTAAAGCGCTTTCTATAAATATTTTATCTATTTTGCTTATTTTTTCGATATTTATTTTTATTGAAAAAAATTAAAAAACCCGTATTTAACGGGTTTCTGACAGATGTTCTAAAAAAAAGTCAATATCCAAAAATGTCAATTTTTTATGAGAATAAGCAATCCGATTTTCCTTCTTCAATCGCTTCAATACCTGACTGGCCGTCTCTCTTGTGGTAGCTGCTAAACGTGAAATCTCCTGAATATGAATCGGAAAAGGAAGGGTGTTCAACTGAGCCGCCTGACAAATATCCCAGTAAAGCAAGGCCAAAACCTGAACGACACGCTCACTGGCGCTTGCTACCATGGCATTTCGCAGCCTTAACTCTTCAAAGCGTAAGATGTTGGATAACTTTTTGGCGAGGTAGAGCATTTGGCGGGGATTGATTTTCGATAAATCTTCATACAGATTCATGGGCACCATAAAATACTCTAAGTCAGTGACTGCTATGGCAGTGTAATGATAAATATCTGTATTAAAAATATCTCCAAAGGGAAAACTTTCTCCCTCTCGAATGTAATCTAAATAGGAAAATGTCCCCGTCTGGTCATATTGCTCGATCCGTGCATACCCTTTATGGAGAACAAATAGGTATTCCCGCTTATCACCACCAAAGAAAAAAATTTGCTCCCGAGGTATCTTTCGAAAACGAATTTCCTTTGCCAGTTGATCGAAGTGTTCCACTGGAAAATGGCTAAAACTAGGGCGGTTTCGCAAAAAGCGATACTGTTCATTCGTAATCATTTTAGATGGACGATTCCTACCTCTCTAATCACAACTACTTTGATTGTAGCACATTTTCACATTTTTTTAAACCGCTTTCCTATTTATGCAACAAGTGGAAGTGGTATTTAATCACTTCATCGACTATATAGCTAAACTTTTTCGCCCGATAATAGGCAGGTTTTACAACTACTCCAGCCCCTGCTACATAGAGCTTCCCTTGAGAATATCTGCATCAACATTAAGATTTTCAACCACTTTTGATAGGCTAAAAACTCCTATATCCATATTGTATACCTCATAAACAAACGAAGTTTAGACAATTACCTCTATACAAATCCCAAGCCTTCAATTTCAGAATAAAATGGACCCAAGCAGGCCCATTGATCATTATTAACAAAATGACACTACAAAACCAGCCCTAACGAGGCTGGTACCAGTCATTATTTATTGCTTCTTTATAAAGTTCTGCTACTTTATTCCACTCCTCAGTTCCATGGGCTAAATGCTCCATGTCACACGCAAAGTTCTACGGAACCTTTGCTAGAGTAGAGGACTGACTAGCCTTTTTTCAAAAAAATATCGTTTTCTCAAAAAGTGGTCGCCAATTCAAGCGAGAAATAATTAAGCAATTGCTTCTTTGTAAAGCTCATCAACTTTTGTCCAGTTGATGATATCAAAGAAAGCTTTGATGTAGTTTGGACGAACGTTGCGATAGTTGAGGTAGTAAGCATGTTCCCAAACGTCAAGTGCCAAGATTGGTTTTTTACCTTCCATAATCGGAGTGTCTTGGTTTGGAGTTGAAAGCACTTCTAACTTACCTTCTTTGTTGACAACGAGGAATGCCCAACCTGAACCGAAGCGAGTAGTCGCTACTGCAGTGAATTTTTCTTTAAACTCGTCAAATGAACCAAACGCTTCATTGATAGCTGTTGCTACTTCTTCTGTAATTTCTGTTTTTTCTGGAGAAAGAAGTTCCCAGAAAAGTGCGTGGTTGAGATGACCGCCACCATTGTTAATGACTGCCTGACGGATATCTTCTGGAATAGAGTTGACATCTGACAAAAGTGCCTCAAGATCTTGTCATGGTGGAGAGTCATTGTTTCCGCATCGATCACTGGCTCAAGTGCATCGTAGGCATATGGAAGTTCTGGTAAAATAATTGCCATTTCTAATTCCTCTTTTCATTATAATTTAATATATTTATATCTTATCAGAAAATAGCAGAGCTTTCAAAAATTTTGTTTGCGAGCTTACTAATTAGCTTGGATGATCAATCAGCCGCAATCTTAATCATGGCAATGTCAAAAAGGTAATCTTTATCGTAGACACCTGTCTTGATTTGGTAGTCTGTCTCAATCAGCAAAGCCACTACTCGCTTCAAAAATTCAAGTGACAAACCTCTGGAATCTCGAAGAGCGAATTTGACTTGGTAAGGATTGACTTTGCGTCCTAGTAAATCGGATAAATCTCCAACGATTTGTTGCTCGCCACGTCCTTCTCTAACTAAGAGTTGCACCTGCAAGAACATCCGAAATTGATTGAGCAACACTGCAATGAGTTTTATTTCATCTTCGCCCTGTAAGCGTAAATCCTTGACCAAATTTCGAGCTTCGTCCATCTTTTTAGCCAGCAAAAGCTGAATCAAATCAAAAAGATTATCCTGCAAGGTCTTAGGAATAGCAGCTTCGATGTCTTCAAGAAGAATTCGTCCATCCTTCTTATAAGAAGACAAAAAGAGAAGATTTTTAGTCATTTCTGAGAAATCGAGATTGGATTTAGCTAAGAGACGCTCAAAGACGCCACTATCCATCTCAAGTCCTAAACGTTTACTTTCCTTTTGGAAATAGTTACGGAGCTCCGCTTCTTTCGTCTCACTAGCTTCAATCAGGACTCCATCTCGCTTGATGAGTTTGACCAAACGACGCTTACTATCCAATTTCCCTGACGCACAGATAATTAGTCTCGTCGTCTCACTGGGTTGTTCCAAATAAGCTTCGAAAAGTTTTAATTCCTCATCTGTCAAGTAGCGCTTTTTATCCGTTGTTAAGTCCGCAAAATAATCCAAAATCACGATTTTTTGGTCTGAGAAAAAAGGCAACGATACTAAGTCCATTTCTACCTGTCCATAATCCGATTCGGACATATCAAAATAAGCGTAGGTCAAATCGCTAGCATCAAAGCCCAACTGCTCGAATATAGCTTCTTTTGCCAGCTGATATTGCCCTGTATCGTCGCCCGCCAAAACTGTTAGGAGCCCAAGCTTTTCCCTGTTTAATTTTTTGATCTCTTCTATTGCTATCATAGTTATTATTATAGCATATCCAACAGAAACAAACCGATTTCTTGATAATGATATCTGAATTTTAAAAGAGACTATCATTTCTGACAGTCCCTAAACAAATGGTCGTATTAAATATAATAGCTATCTCGCCTTGAAAACGACTGAGACTTAATTAAAATCTCCGTATGACAAGTCAAGATTTTGTGCACGATTGTAGATTTCTTCATCTGAAAGTTTTTCATCCGTATAGCGATCATTTAATTTACCATAGATAGAACTTCCGTGGAAATCTGTATACTCTGGTTCAGTGTATGTAGGCTCATAGGTGTATGAATCTGCTTGCGAACCAAAATCACCATAGGATAAATCAAGATTTTGTGCACGGTTGTAGATTTCTTCATCTGAAAGTTTTTCTTCAGTGTAGCGGTTGTTTAATTTGCTATAAATGGAGCTACCATGATATTCATTTGCTGAAACCATTGAACCTTGACCTAAAGTTACCACCAAAGCACCTGCAAGAGCTGCTGCCGCCAAACTAAATTTTACGTTTTTTGAAGTCACTGTTTTCATAAATGACACCTCTTTCTTTTTGTTGAATTAAGTATAACAAGTAGAAATAAAGAAACACTAAGTTAATTCTTAATTAATTCTTAAATGTGTCTTATGAATTTGTAAATTCTCAGAATATCAGTCGTTTAAATACGATTTTCTAACTTATAATCCTTTATTTTAGCTACCTTACAGTTTAGTTTCCACACCCCAGCTTTTACATCCGTGAAAACGGATAGCCCCTTGCTCGTCCGTACGATAAACCAGCATTTTCCTCTCCTCAAACCTCTCTAACGTCTCCTGATAAGGATGCTGGTAACGATTATTTTGTCCAATAGATAAAAGCGCCACTTCTGCCTAGAAAAGCTGGATAAGAAGATCCTTTGGAGCCATGGTGCCCTGCTTTAAGAATGTCCACTGGTAAATTTGCATAGGATCGTATCAACTCTAATTCCCCATCTTCCAAATCTCCCGTAAAGAGAAATTTCTTGTCCAGCAAGTCGCCATAAAGCACGATGGAATCATTATTGCCACCATCACCAATCTGACTAGGATAAAGCACTTCTAGAAAGGAGTCAAAAATGGGAAATTGCTCCCCCACTGACACGACTTTAACAGGAACATGGGTTTCTTTTAAGACCTCGACAAATTCTGGCACCGCCAGACTTCCCGGCGATACATAAATCGTTTTTAAGCTAACCGCTTTGGATAGGTCCAAAAGATCTCCGCAGTGATCTGCGTCTGTATGCGTGATGCACATACTATCAATATGATCAATCCCTCGACTGTAGAGATAGGGAATTAGTGTCCGCTCAGCATTGGCTGTGATGGATCTTCCTTCGGCGTAAAGTCCGCACGACCACCTGTATCAATTAGCATGGTCTGCCCTGTCATATCCCGCAAAAAAATGCTGTCTCCTTGCCCGATATCGACCATCGTCACTTCATTTTCCATTGGGTATTTTGTCAGTAATGAAAGCCCAATATCAGCAGCAGACATAGCAAGACCAGCACATGCGGTTTTCCAAAAACCAAGGGCTGACTAGCCCAAGAGGATACACACATAATGACCTTTTCCAGCCAAACAAAGAGGACATTAACCTGTGTGATGGGAATGATAGCCGACACAGCACGATTGACCAGGGTTGAAAGGTAAAAAACGTGCTAATAAGTAGGGGTAAAATTCCGACAGATAGAGTCAGACTTTCCATTGCCAAGCGCTTATAGTGGGACAATTTTTCAAAGTCAAATACTGTCAATAAAAAGGTATAGGCAAAACTGAGCTGTCCTCCTGCTGTCAAGAGAAAATGTGGCATGAGCAAAAAACAAATCATGGCTGTCAACGCCAAGTTATCTAGTTTTGTTATCCCAGCATTTGCCAGCAACTTCTGGATGAGCGATCGCACAACGGAAACAGAAAAACCTGTTAATCCGCCGTAAATAAAGGAAAAGGGATATTGCAATTTATCCACTGTTTCACATTTTAGTCCTATTCGCAAGAAAAAATAACGGATTTTATCAATAAAAAATCCCACCTGCATACCAGACAAAGCAAAGAGATGGATAATGCCCAATGAGGAATAGGTATCACTCATTTCATCAAAATCATGGTCTAATTCTCCAAACAACAGTCCTGCCATGTAATGACTCATAGGGGCAGGAAAGTGTGATTTGATATGCACCAAAGCTTTTCTGCGCCAGATAGACACCCAGTCAAATGGATTCCACGTCCATAGAACTTGACTACTCTTTATTCTATCAATGGAAACTATCCCGTGAATCCCTTGCGTTTCTAAATAAGCTGCATAGGCAAAACCATTAAAATTTCGTCTTTCTTGGGGAAGACTCACTTGGCCAGCAATCGTCAGACTGATGATTGCTGTTAGACCTTGAAATGCTTTCTTTTCTGCTTCGCTCTCTAGTTTATAATAGGCTTGATAAATCTGTCCTGCATTTTTTCCTCTAAAGGATAGACTATCTCCATTGATTGCAATAGTATCTGGTATGACTTCAATCTGAGAAAGATGGACTGGTAGCCTAGCTTTTTGTTGCTGTGCCCAAAAATACCGACCGACAAAAAGACTGATAAAAATTAAGAAAATAGGTAATATTCTTAGACATGGCTTAACACCCTGCTGGTGAATCAGGCGAATCAGCAAGATGACGACTAATCCAATGGTCAAAATGGTTGGACGATAGATGGCAAAATAGAGTGCGATGAGTACTAGAACCACATGAATTGGGGAAATGGACCACTTTTTAATCCACTGTGACATAAGGTTTCAGATTCTCTAGAGTCTTATCGCCAATACCCGTGACATTATTGAGGTCATCAACAGATTTGAACTGACCATTTTCTTGACGGTAAGCAATGATATCAGCGGCACGTTTGGCACCAATACCTGAAATTGTCTGTAGGTCAGCTTCGGTCGCTGTATTGAGATTAACCAATTGTTGATGAGATGGATGATTTCTTGCTTCATAAATTTCCCTCCATCTATTTATTCGCAAAACATAAAAAATAAGTTGACAAAGTCAACTTATTTCTTCATTTGATCTGTTAAATCTGTAGTAGGATTCCACACAAAGCTAGCTAAATAGCTAAATAAATAAGTCAATCCTAAAATAAAGGCAACAATAAGCAATACAGGCGCACGATAGATAAAGGTCCAGAGACCTGATTTTTCATTTGTCTGATGAGAACCCGCAAGAGCATCCAATCGACCAAATTCATGTTCAATACGGCGCGTAACTTCTGCCATACCTGCATCATCCAAACGCTTGATGTCTGAAATATCGATTGGATTGCCAAAAGCCACATCAATTCGCTCCCCACGTAGGAGTCCCTTAATAGTCATAGGACCAATATAAGAAGCAGGCATCGTTTTCACCTTTGCTGTCTTGGCAATGACTGCTACCCCTCCTTTTAAGTCCTGAGAATGTCGACTTCCTGATGGAAACATCACCAAGGAACGATTGCCTTTTTTAAGCATATTGACAGGATACTTGATGGCTGCTGTACCAGGATTTTCACGATCAATAGGAAAGGCACCACATTTACGAATCCACCAGCCAAAACCACGGTCCTTAAACAATTCCTTTTTTGCCATGAATATAAATTGCTTAGGAGCCGCCGCGTAGCCAAGAAAAACAGGATCCCAGAATGTTCTGTGGGGCGCAATCAAAATATAATTTTCATCTTGAGGTAAGATTTTTTCACGATCATGATAATGAATATTCCCATTAATTGCCCACAGCAAGAAGACTAATAAGGAACGTAAATAAGTATAAAACATGTTCTTCTCTCCTTTTCAAATCTTCTTCATTATACCATATTTAACCTTGATTTTTTCAGGACAAATGATTTTTAGCTCCGCTGTCACTGGATGGGGAAATATGCTATACTATTTTTATGAAAAATCAGTCTCTACTTGCTGGTGAGCGTATTGATCAGCTCTTTTCCAGCGATGTCAAAATTATTCAGAATCGCCAAGTCTTCAGCTATTCGATCGATAGCGTTCTTTTGTCACGCTTTCCAAAATTGCCAAGCCGTGGTCTCATTGTCGATCTTTGCAGTGGAAATGGGGCAGTTGGGCTTTTTGCTTCTACCATGACCAAAGCCCAGATTGTACAGGTTGAACTGCAAGAACGCTTAGCAGAGATGAATCAATGTTCCATCGCCTTAAATGAGTTAGAAGATCAGGTCTCTGTTATCAACGATGATTTAGCCAATCTGACACAGCACCTTCCTCGTTCTCATGTTGATCTCATCCTCTGTAACCCTCCCTATTTTAAGGTAGACGAGGATTCTAATCTCAATGAGAGTGAGCATTATTTGTTGGCACGCCATGAAATTGCCACTAATCTGGATAGTATTTGCCAAGTGGCTCAACAAGTTCTCAAGTCCAATGGACGCCTATCCATGGTACATCGTCCTGATCGATTTTTGGATATTTTAGATACGATGCGTCGCTATAAATTAGCCCCCAAACGCGTCCAATTTATCTATCCAAAAGCTAGCAAAGAGGCTAACATGCTTTTGGTGGAAGCCATCAAGGACGGCTCAACAGATGGCTTAAAAATTCTTTCACCGCTCATTGTTCATCAAGAAAACGGTGATTACACCCCAGAAATACACGAAATCTATTATGGAAAAAATGGAAACTAAGGCTTATCTCTATGTCCTCGAATGTGCGGATGGCACGCTCTATACAGGCTATACGACAAATGTAGATAGACGCGTTCAGACCCATAATATGGGAAGAGGCGCTAAGTACACACGAGCCCGTCTACCCGTTACATTGCTCTACCAAGAAGAATTCGCCAGTAAACAAGAAGCCATGAGCGCCGAAGCCTATTTTAAACAAAAAACAAGAAAACAAAAACTTGATTATATGAAAAAACACATGGACTGATGCCATGTGTTTTCTCTTTTCCTATGCGCTGCACGATGACTGCATATTGACAGATACCAAAATAAATACTTCGAACATTATCTTCCAATCTCATCTTCATCATTTTGCCACATTTTAAAGAAGATAATCGGTGCCAAAAAATAGAAAACCAGATAAACAAGGCGAAGGAGCAAGGAAAGACGTGGGATTTTTTCTTCCCAATAGTCCATTATAAAACTAAAACAAATGAGACAAGCTATAAAATAAAGAGCCAATAATATGTATGGTACTTCAAATAAGTGCTTTTCTAACATCATCAAACAAATAGCACATACCATAGCCCCAAAAATAAAAACAATGAAGTCAAACTTCAAATCCTTTTTCATACAACTTCTCCTTTCTTGTTTTATCTTATCATACTTTCCTTATTCCAAAAAACGCCCCCATTAAAGGGGGCGTTGCTGATAACTTTTTTTACTTTTTCTCCACTAAGGTGAAAGCTCTGCAACGAATAGTTTCTACATCTGAAAAGCCAACTGAAGTATAGAATTCTGGGGTCTTTTGCGTTTGATCTGTCAAGAGATGAATTTGGTAGACATGGGAAAAATGTTCCAAAGTTTCTTGCATGAGCCTTCGCCCAATTCCTTGACGTTGGTAATCTGGCAATACAATGATATCCTGAATAAAAAGGATAGATGCGCCGTCGCCAACTGCTCGTAATAGTCCTACCAACTTTCCTTGGTCACGCGCCGTCAAAACAAACAAAGTCTGCTTGAATGCTTGTTCCAACATAGCAGGATTACGACTATAATTGGTCCAGCCTACTGCTTCATAGAGTGGCAAAACCTCAGCAAGCTCTAAATGACTTTCTTGCCTGATATTCATTTGGTCTGGCTCCTATTCAACAGCAAAGTGAAGGTACTTCCCTTGCCATATTGGCTGTCCACCGTTATTTCGCCACCCAGTTGATGGGCTAACTGACGAGCAATATAGAGCCCTAAACCATGTCCGCCCGTTTCCATATTCCGAGAAGCTTCTACACGATAGAGACGCTTGAAAATAGCTTCTAACTCCGCTTCCTTAATTCCCATTCCTTGATCCACGATAGCAATACGAATCTGCTTATCATCACCCATCGCACGAATGGTGAGTGTGGTTCCTTCTTTTGAGTACTTAAAAGCATTGGTAATCAGATTTAAGAGAATACGAGATAATTTATCATAATCGCTTTTTATCTTTGCCACCTGCGGAGCAACAAACAAGTCAATTTGACGTTTTTCTTGTTCGATTTTCAACTGAAATTCGGACAAAATCTCCAGCAGCATTTTATCCAAATAAATGGTTTGGTGCTGACCATTTTGCAATGGACCATCTAGTGTTTCCAAGGTCAAAAAATTCAATTCTTCTACCAATTTGTTAAGGCGATTGGTCTGACGTCCCACTGTTTTGAGATAGTGATGCACTTCGTCAGCCGGAATCACACCATCCAAAACCCCTTCGACCGTCGCTTGGATAGAGGTAATGGGCGTTTTGATGTCATGAGTTAATTGCGCTACTATCGTAGCTTTTTCTTTCTCACTCGCCGCTAAGGATTCAAAGGTATCCTTCAATTCAGATGCCATCTGATTGAAACTACTTTCCAATTCTCTAAATTCCAAAGGTGATTGAATATGACTTTTTGTGTCAAATTTTCTAATGGACAAGTCTTTCATCTTGCGTTTTAATTTGCCAAGTGAACGAAAAACCCTTGTCAATAAAAGTAAGCTAATCAAGGCCCCTACGAGACCTGCTAAAACTGTGATGAGCAAAATATAGGTCACTTCCTTGCCATCAACCAACATGCGACTGACCCCGAAAAAGACACCCAAAACCGTGATCACAATGGAAACAAGATAGCCCACAATGATATAATATTTTAATTTCATACTAATCCTCTAATTTGTACCCTAATCCCCAGACAGTCTTAATGGACGGCGTCTGGTCTGTACTAAATTTTGCCAAATCATTTCGCAGAGAATGAATGTGAACATTGAGCGTATTGGTATCATCCATATAGTTGGCTTCCCAGATTTTTTCATAAAGCTCAGTCTTTGAAAACACACGATTTTTATGACTTGCCCTCGTCTGGCATAATTCATGGTCAAATCCCCTACGGTCAATGCATCCTGCGATTCTTGTTGCCCATAAATACGCTTTAAAATATTGTTGACGCGCAAAACCAATTCTCTCGGGCTAAAAGGTTTAGAAATAAAATCATCTGCTCCCAAGCTCAAAGAATAAATCTTATCTGGTTCCGAAATTTTTGCCGTAATAAAGAGAAAAGGTTGGTCTGGATGAAGCACCAAAACTTCACTGATCAAATCATAACCATCCATCTGAGGCATCATAATATCTGTGATAATCATATGAAAAGAAGAGATCTTGACCTGATGAAGTGCCTCAACACCATTATGGGCAATTTCCACTTCATAGCCTGCCTGTTTAAGATACCGTTGATTGATGTCAATAATCTCAGGTTCATCATCCACTAATAAAATTCTATAATTCATCTTTTACTCCAGTATGGAAAATAGTGTTATACTTCTCTTTAGTATAACACTATCCTCTATAAAGCTCCATATAATTTGGAAGGTCTTTTCGCAATTAAGCATCTTTTTTAGATGTAAATTTCAAGAAAGACACACCTGCAATGGTAGCCGCTAAAATAATTCCTATTAAAGTGACAATCGAATGGCTTTCTTCACCAGTTGAAGGCAATGCTTTGGTCGCTTTTTTATGGCTATCCATAGACATGGGTTTAGTCATCATGTCTTTTCCTTCTGACATCATGCCATCTTGACCTGTCATCGTTTGCATAGAGTCTTGATCCATCTTATCTTTCATGCTCATTGCATTTTTATCTTGACCCATCATGTCCATTTCTTGATGAACGGTCACGTTTACCATCTTTTGACCAATCACATTCATCACGTCTGCCATGCCATCTTTGGCACCGTAAACGGTCACTGTTGCTTGGTAAGTATGGGTACCATTCGCTCTCAATTGATCCAACAGTGCTTGATCTTCCAAGCCCGCTGCATTACCATCAAGAGCTACTTGGTAGAAATAGCTGCCTTTACTGAGGTTATCAACTGGTAGTAGAGCAGCGTTCATAGCTGTACCATTATCTGACCACGGCGCACCATTGGCTGCTTTCAACAAGAGACGTGTTAACATGCCATCACCACCAAAAGCTTCAAAAGGAATCACCTGATTCACACCTGCTGTGAATGGTCCAGGTACTTGCGCTGCTTTGAGGTAAGATGCTGGCACCTCTGTCTGCTCTTGGATATTGTTGGCGAGAGCGTCCTTGACTTGGTCAACTGTTGTGATCATGTCCATCATGATCGCATCACTAGCAGGTGCTACCTCAAGAGCAGGAACCACTTCTGGAGTTTTTGCAGTAGGATTCACAGTGGTCGCGTCCATCATTGAAGCCTTCATTGGCACTTCCATAGACATAACTGTTTCTGCAACTGGAGTTTCCTGCGCACCAACCCTTGTTACCGGGCTTACTAAGGCAAAAACTCCACTCGCTAGTAGGACTGAGGCAGTTCCTACACTGAATAGGCGGATGGTCCATGTTTGATAAACTGATGATTGGTATGGGTTAGTTGATTTTTTCATTTTCATAAGATTTTCCTCTTTTCTCTTTGTTACATATTGTTGAATAAAGTATAACAAGAGGAAATTAAGCACTTCTAAGCCAAATATTAACTATTTCTTAAATAGTGCTTAGGATTTTCTTAAAGTTGATGGCAAGTAAACAAAAAAACGCCCTCTATGAGAGCATTCTTCTTATTTATCACCTTTATTACGGATAACAAACCCTGTTTTCTTTTCACTTGAAGTGTTTTTATGTGGTTTTTTGTTGTCTTGACGGCGATTATCGCGTTTGAATTTATCATCGCGGCGTTTGAAGTCGCGACGACCACCTTCACGATCATCACGATCACGACGACGATCTCCACGATAGCCACCACGGTCATTGCGGTCACGATTGCCTCGTCCACCACGATCACGGTCGCGTCCTCCGCGGCCACCTTTACCTTTTCCACCAAATCCATTGCCGGATGGCTTAAATGGTAATGGTTTTTCACGGGCAATTTCCACTTCTGGCATGCTATCTGGATCTTGAACTGTTAGGGTCAAGATATAGAGCGCCAATTCTTCTGGTGTGAATTCTTGTGCCAATTGAATAGCATCACCCTTGAATTTATCAAAGTTAGAACGAATCGCTTCATCCGCAAAATCACGTTCGATTTTCTTGAGTGCTACTTTTTTCTTAGCTTGGAAAGCCTCTTCAGCAGTTGCTGGTTTGAGACCTTTCATGCGTTTTTTGGTCAAGTTCTCAATGATTTGAAGATAACCCATTTCATTTGGAGAAACAAAGGTGATGGATTGACCAGATTTACCAGCACGACCAGTTCGACCAATGCGGTGAACATAGCTTTCTGGATCTTGCGGAATATCATAGTTGTAAACGTGGGTTACACCTGAAATGTCCAAACCACGCGCTGCAACGTCTGTTGCAACCAAGATATCAATTTGATCATTCTTGAAATCGCGAATGACACGAAGACGTTTATTTTGATCAAGATCCCTACACGACGTTTTGTCCGACCAAACACGATAGACAATTCTGGCTGGTCTACATCCATGAGGCGTGTCATGGTATCAAATTTTTCTTGCTCTTTTACACGAAGATAGTATTGGTCTACATTGACGTTGGTCAATTCTTTTGCCTCAATCTTCACATGCTCAGGCTGTTTCATAAATTGGACACCGATACGCTTGATAGCATCTGGCATGGTTGCTGAGAAAAGAAGCGTTTGGCGTTCCTCTGGCACACGGCTAATGATAGCTTCGATATCCTCAAGGAAGCCCATGTTAAGCATTTCATCTGCCTCGTCCAAAATCAACGTCTCAATCTTGTCCAATTTCAAGGCTTTGCGTTTAATCAAGTCCAAGAGACGACCAGGTGTGCCGACAACGATATGGGCCCCTGATTTCAAGGCTTTGATTTGTTTTTCAATGCTTGATCCGCCATATACAGAGCGGACTTTAACGCCCTTGTCACGACCAAAGCGGAAGAGTTCTTCTTGTGACTGAACTGCCAACTCACGCGTTGGAGCAATCACGAGGGCTTGAATGGTATTATCTTCTGTATGGATTTTTTCTAAAGTTGGCAAGCCAAATGCTGCCGTTTTACCTGTACCAGTCTGCGCTTGACCAATGACATCCTTACCTTCAAGTGCAAGGGGAATGGTCAATTCCTGAATAGGAGACGGTGTTTCAAAGCCAGCCGTCACGACTGCAGATAAAATATCTTCTGATAAGTTAAATTCTGTAAATTTCAATGTATTCTCTTTTCTAAAAGACGGTGCGAAGCCGTCTTATCTAGCTTGTAGTTGAATGACTCTAGATCATGTTGCCAACAGTTTCCATTATTTTTCAATAATCATTTTTCACGCGGGAGCAATCTCCCTAAGTCATAAGACCACAAGTTCTTTGCGATTGACAACCTATCTAGTGTACCATACTTTTCAGTAAATTCCTAGAGCCATGAGTTAAAAATACGTTTTCACAAAAAAATCTCATCCTAAGATGAGACATTTTTAAACTAATAACCTAGGACCGCAGCAGCCAATGCTTGCTGAATTTCCACGACATTTTTATCACTCTTAAATTGTAGCGTTTCGGCAGGTTCCATAGCAGAGCTAATCCAAATTTTTAATTCTGCATCCAAATCGAAATGACCAGAAGTTTCCACCGTAAAACGTGAAATCGAACGGTAGGGAATGGATTTGTAAGAGGTTTTCTTGCCTGTCATTCCTTGCCTATCCACCAAAATCAAGCGTCTTTCTGTAAAAACAATTAAATCACGCACCAAAGAAAAAGCTAATTCTACACGTTCACCTGCCACCAAGATAGTCTCTAGTTGACGCTCTACTTGCTCATTATCTTTTTGAGATGCATTTCCTAGTAAACCTGAAAAAATACCCATAGAAAACTCCTTTTGCTTTTTCTTCATTCTATCAAAATAGAAAAAGAAATGCGACCAAGAGCCACATTTCTGTTCCTGTTAAATTTATTTTGCGTGTGCCGCTGATTGAGTACCAGCTTGACGACCAAAGATAATAATATCTGCAACTGCATTACCACCGATACGGTTTTGACCGTGGATACCACCTGTCACTTCAGTATGGTGAATACCTGGTGCCACTTTGATAGCGTAGTAAGGTGCTTGTGATAAATCTTCATCCATACCTGTTGTACGACCAAAGGCTGCATCTGATTTATCTGCAACAGACTTGTTCCATGTATCCAAAGTTGTTTTCAATGTTGCTTCGTGTATTGTTCGATAGCTTTTACACGACCACGAAGAGCATTGTCAAAGACTACATATGCATAGTTTGGATCTAAAGCGTTAATGGCTGCAGAAACCGTATCGCGAGTTTCTAATTCATTAACAAAACGCTCACCTTTACTGTTAAGAAGGATAGCTCCTTCACCACGAACAGCCTCAGTAATCAAGTAAGCTGTTTTTTGCTCAACAGATGGGTGAATTTGAATTTGTTCCAAGTCAACTGTCGCAGCACCTTCTTTTTCTGCAAGAGCAATCCCGTCACCTGTAGAACCTTTTTGGTTTGTTGTAACATACCCTTTCAACTCAGGTTTTAATTTAGTAACCATTTCCATGTTGGCACCGAAACCACCTGTTGCAAGCACAACTGATTTAGCCGCAACCTTTTTTCTTTACCATCAATTTTAACGGTTACACCAGTAACCATGCCATCTTTATCAGATAACTCTGTTACATCCGCATTCACAAATGTAGGAATTTTACGCTCTGTCACATTAGCATACAGTCCGTCAACTAGGTAACGACCCACTGCTAAACCATCCGCTGGACGGTGAGTACGAGTGACGCTCATACCACCAGTTGTTGTAATGTTATCAAGAGTAATATTCATGCTATCCAACTAGTCAATGGCTGAAGCTGAATTATCTACAAGATAACGAAGCAATTCTTTATCGTTGGTACCTTTACCACCTTTAAATGTTTCTTCGTAGAAGAGATCGTTGCTATCTTCAATTCCTTGTTCTTTTTGGAATTTAGTTTCCGAAGCATTCATACCAGCTTGCAGCTGATACATTTTTTGATAGGTTCCGCCGAGAGCAAGAAGCTCATCATGCGTTCCTGCTTCGATAATTTGTCCCTTGTCAAGGACGTAGATACAATCTGCATCTTGAATGGTAGACAAGCGATGAGCAATAGCGATCGTTGTTCTCCCTTGACGCATTTTTTAAGGGAAGTCTGGATGACTTCTTCTGTCTCTGAGTCAATATTGGCTGTTGCTTCATCCAAGATTAAGATTTTGGGCTCAGCAGCAACGGTTCTTGCAAAGGCAATGAGTTGGCACTGACCAGAGGAAAGTGTCGTTCCTCTCTCAGTCACAGGATTTTCATAACCTTTCGGCAGGAGGCTGATAAATTCATCCGCATCAACAAACTTGGCCGCAGCCACTACGTCTTCTCGCGTCAAATCCTTTTGGTACATACGAATATTGCTTTCAATCGTCCCGTGGTAGAGGAAGGGTTCTTGTAAGACCAGACCAATTTGCTGGCGCAATTCTTCTTGATGGTAATCCTTGATATCCACACCATGAATTAAAATCTGGCCACGTTCAAATTCATAAAAGCGCATAAAAAGATTGATGATGGACGATTTTCCAGAACCTGTATGACCCACAAAGGCAATAGTTTCACCCTGATTGACCCTGAAGGAGATATGTTTGAGAACATCATGTTTACCATCGTAAGAAAAACTAACATTTTTGAATTCAATATTACCAGACTGAATCGCTACATCGTGACCTGCCTGAATGGGCTCAAAATCCTTCTCATCCATCATGGCAAAAACGCGCTTCGCAGAAATCATTGATGTCTGCAAGGTCGCAAAATTCTGTGTCACGTCAATGAGCGGATCAAAGAGCTGGTTGATATACTGAATAAAAGCATACATAATCCCAGCTGTGAAACTCGCCGTTTGCCAGTTGAGACCAAAGAAGGTCAAAATTACTGCATATGCCAAAATCTTCAGGACAGACATAGCTGGACGCAAAAAGAGAGAATTAACATTGATGGACGCTCTTCCTGACGAAAGGCTTGTATAATCCGCATTCCCTCGATAGATTCAGCCAATTTGACGTTGATATCACTGAGTTTCCGTCGAGTCATCATAACCAGCTCATTAGACAGCTTACGGTACAGCCGGATTGATCCCCAAATAATTGGTAAAAATGGCAAAATATAAAGCGTTAATTGCCAATTAAGGCGTAGCATGGTCACCAGAGTTGCTGTAAAGATAAAGGCAGATGACAGAAAGCTGGAAAACACAGTACCAAACATATCAGCCACTGCTTGAGTATCATTGGTAATGCGAGAAACAATGGATCCTGCAGGCGTTTTATCAAAATAAGACATGCCTAAGCGCTGGATATTGGCGAAGGTTTCCTGCCGCATGTCGCGCACAATACTATAGGCCACCTTTGAAAAAGTATAATTTCCGATGAAGGAAAAAACTACGCGCAAAAGGAAAATCAAATAATAGATTCCTAGAAGCCATAGGCCTGAGGCTGCAATGTCCTTAGCTACATAATGGTCAATATAATACTGAGCTATCAGAGGCACTGCCATCCGAGTCAGAGTGGTCAAAAAAAATGAAGACGAGTGCTAAAATGGTCCACCACTTGTAGCGGTTGACATAGGCCATCATCCGTTTCAAAGTGGACTTAGATGTTTTTTCTTTCTTCATTTTGGCTCTCTTGATAGGTCTCATAGTACCAACCTTTTTGCGCCATCAACTCTTCGTGGTTTCCTCGCTCTTTGATGGTACCATTTTCCATAACAATAATTAAATCTGAGTGAACAATGGCTGATAGACGATGAGCAGTGATAATGGTCGTCTTTCCTTGACGTTCATTTTTGAGATTCTCCACAATCAAATGCTCCGTTTTAGCATCAACCGCAGACAGGGAATCATCCAACATCAAAATATCTGGATTCATGGCTAAGGCACGACTCATGGCAATCCGCTGTTTCTGACCACCAGAAAGCGATACGCCACGCTCACCGATAATGGTATCAAAGCCGTCTGGCATTGCCATAATATCCTCATAGACGCCGCATAATTTTGCCGCATGCTCTACTACCTGATCAGACAAGCTTGGATCCGCAAAGCGAATATTGTCACGAATGGACATAGCAAAAAGCACTTGATCCTGTGGCACATAGCCCATGAGGGAACGTAAATCCTGAAGACTATAGTCGAGGATATCATGATTATCAAGCTCGATATGACCTACTTCCACATCCCGCTCCCGCAACAGTAATTTTAAAAGAGTTGTTTTTCCAGAACCTGTTGGACCGACAATTCCCAAAGTCTGCCCTTTTTTAATGCCAAAATGCACATGCGTTAAGGTCAGTTGTTCGTCGTAGCTAAATTGGTTAATGGCATAGGTCAAATCACCATTTTCGATAGATGGTAAAGGTGTCTCACTTTCTTGAATGTCCGATTCTTCTTCCAATAATTTCTCAATCCGTTCATAGGAAACTGACCCACGTTGAATAAGATTGAAAAGGAAGTCCATAGCTTGAAGAGGCCAAACCAACATATCCAAATAGGTAATAAATGTAACCATTTCACCGATAGTAAATTGACCCCGAGAAATGAAAATACCACCAAAAATCAAACTCAGAACATAAGATAGTCCAACAAAGATGGAAATCATAGGATCAAACAGTGAATTGAATTTAGCAGAGGTTATATTTTTTTCAAAAACTTCTTGATTGGTCTGAGCAAAACTCTCCACTTCCGCAGTTTGATAGCCAAAAGACTTGGTTACACGAATGCCGGATACACTTTCTTGAACGCGATTGTTGAGGTTTGAAAACGACTCCTGAGCTGCTTTAAATGCCGCATGATTGCGACGGCCTAAAAAGCTACTCCCCATTGCCATAAATGGCAGAGGAATAATGGCAATCAAAGTCAAACGCCAATCCAAGACAAAAAACATGGTCAAAAGTGTTACAACAGCGGTGATAGAAGCATCTACGGCTGACATAACTCCAGCTCCTGCTGTCATCGTCAAAGCATTGATATCATTGGTCGCGTGCGCCATTAAGTCACCTGTCCGATATTTTTGATAGAAAGATGGTGACATTTTAGTAAAATGTTCAAAAAGTCGGAAACGCAAAATCTGTCCAAAATGATTAGAGGTCCCTAAAATGTACATACGCCAGATATAACGTAGGATATACATACCCAGACCAGATACAACCAGATAAAAAATATTCCAAAATAGTTGCGAATGGGTCAAATTTCCTGCAGCAATGGCATCAATAACTTCTCCCATCACTCGCGGAGGCACTAAATTGAAGACACTCACCAAAGCTAGGGCCAAAATCCCAATCACATATCGTTTTTTCTCCAGCCGGAAAAACCAGCCTAATTTTCTTATCAGATACATAAAAACTCCTTTTGTCTAACTCTTCCATTATACGCTCCCTTCCTATCAAATGCAAGGAAAAGAAAAAACCTCACTCCCGTGAGGCAATTCTCTTCTTAGCCAATCTCATACCCCATGAGAAGACCGTTTTCTTCGGCGTAAAAGCTACAGAGTCCAGACGTTGGAATGATTTCCAGCTGTGCTTGTGGAAATTCCGCCAGTACCATCTCTGAAAACTGCTGACAGAATTTGTCACTATTACGATGCGCCAGTGTAATGCGTCCACCCATATATCCAGCTTTTTTTATTTCGTCAAATGCGGCGCTCAGCGATTTTTTATGACCGCGAGCTTTTTGAAGCAACTCCAAAGTCCCTTCTGCGCTTGCTTCTCCCACCATACGAATGTTAAGGAGTCCAACAACTGTTCCAAGGAATTTACTGAGGCGACCATTCTTAACCAAATTATCCACCTTAGCAAGAACGAAAAGCAATTTAGTACGCTGTTGATAAGCCTCTAGCCCTGCAACCACTTGCTTAAAGTCTAGCCCCATTGCGATGAGGCGATTGGTTTCATAGACCAGTAAATCCATCTCTCCACCTGCAGATAAACTGTCAATAATGTGAATATTGACATGGGGATGTCCCTCAAGGAAGTGCTCCCGTGCCAATCGTGCACTATTGTGGCTACCTGAAAGTGTCCCAGTCAAGGTAATAACAATGACATTCTCTGTCCCCTCATAAGCTGTATCATAGGCTTGCGGGCTAGGGCAGGCTGAGCTAGCTGCACTGGAAGAAGCATACATGATTTCCATCATCTGATCGATATTGAGCTTTTCATCATCCAAAAAAGTCTCTTGTCCAACCTGAACAGTCAAGGGAACACTGACAAATTCCGTGTCCTTAGCTAAGTTTTCCAAGGTTTTATAGTCACAGCCAGAATCGGCAATAATTTTCCATTTTTTCATTTCTTCTCTCACTTTTACTCATCTCAATAGTATTTTGGAAGATTTTTATTTGACATACAAACTATCTTCTTTTACAATTATAGCATGGAGGCTGGATATGCGAACAGAATTTACTCTCCGCTGTCACAGTCACATGCAGGTCTTGGCAAATGGCCGCTCTGCTATTCTAGAAATCGAGGACAAGATGATGAAAAAACGGACCATTTCCCCTAGCTCACTCAAAAATCTTATTATTTCCAATAAAGAATCCAATCAGCTGACCAAAGAATCCATTGAAACTGCTCTGCTATTTCTCATGGAGAAAAAAGATCTCCACCAGATTTCTATCTCCGAATTGGTTCGCAAGGCGGGGGTGTCGCGTAACGCTTTTTACCGCAACTACAAGTCTAAAGAGGAAATTTTAGAACATGCCTACGCTCGCAAATCACAAATTTGGGCTGATAAATGGCAACATTTGCAAGAGCGCATTCAACGTCAAGGACGACGAATATTAGCCAGTGGATAAAAGAGAAGAAAAAATAGGAGGACGAATTCGTCCTCCTATTTTTTATCTACTTATTTACTCACTCTCCAAATGGAAATTGGTTCTTCTTCCTCTGTTAACGAGAAACGATCTAGAATTTTTTGTTCATGAATATCCATATAGATAAGTTCTTTTTCAACGATAAAAAGCAAGTTTCCGCTCTTATCAAGGGTGAAAAATTGAATTGCAGGTACACTTGTCGGCAAGAAATCCCCTAATTGTTCAGAAAGATTGATAAAACTAGTTTCCTTTGTTTTAGTATTAACAATCGAAAAACCCACTTTATTGATGCTGGTACTATCATGATCAATGAAGAGAAAGTCTCCCTGTAAAGTCATGCTTCTAGGGGCATATTCTAGGAGCGTCAAAAATGCCTGCTGATGATTGTCAAGATTCGTTATAAGGAGTTGATTATTCAGTTGAACTTCTGTGGTTGACAGGTCACGAACAGAATGAACAGGAGTGTAGAGTAAATTGCCTTCTACCAAACTATCCGAGAATCGATAGTGCTGATTTGCAGTTTCATATAGAGGTTCTTCTGAAATGAAACTCAAATCTTTTTCGTCAATCGTTATCAACTGACTGTGATACTGATCATCTTGTCTGTCTCGAACAGCTTCTAATTGCAATACTCCATCTTGATTACTGATGAAGCTGAACGGAGCAAGGAGAATTCCATCATAGGTTACAGATTGCAATTCTCTTCCCTGCTTATCAAATTGAGTCAGTCGAGCCTGATCCGTATCAGCCTGCCAAGTATAGAAATGCTCCTTGGTTTGTCCAGCCCCATCTGTCGCGAAATAATCTGTCTCTTGTGTCTCAATATTTCCTGTTTTAAAATCAAGGCTAACGGTAGCTATAGGATATGATGAGGGGTAATCCCATCCCTTAGAAAAGACCAAATACCTATCTTCTATTCGTGCTCTCGGAAAGATATAATGCACATATTCAGCAATCGTTTCCTTTTGATGATTCACTAAATAAAGTTTATTTTTACTCTCTTCAAATGCATAGACACCCTTAGTGGTAATAAGATAAGAATCAGCTTTTTCAGAGAGTGTAAAAGGAGTCGCGCTTCGCGGCTTCAGAATAAAAAAGATAGAAATGAACACCACTAGTAGCAGCCCCAAAAGAACCACAATTTTTTCATCAAAACGACTCCTTTAAGACTTTCTTTTATACTTGGATAGGGTATCTTTAGCACCTTAAAATATAGGTCCAATAAGTTGAAACAAGGTAAAGGTAGGACCACTCAAGAAAAAGTATTACCGTCTCTCCGATTCCTTAGTCCGTTTCAAGGCACGATTAACTCCTGAGATGATGCTGGCTTGAAAGCCTTCTTCTTGGAGAGCAACAAGACCCGCGATAGTGGAACCTCCTGGTGAAGTCACCTGATCGCGAAGCTGAGCTGGATGAAGAGGACTCTCTAGGACCATTTGAGCTGATCCGACAAGGGTCTGGGCAGCCAAGACTTGTGCATTCGCAACCGTCAAGCCATTTTGCACCCCCGCTCTGCTCATGGCTTCAATCATTTCATACACGAAAGCGGGCCCGCAGCCTGCAATAGCTGTAGCGGCGTCGATAAGACTTTCAGGCAGTCGTTTGACTTGACCGGATTTTGCCATTAGTTTTTCAAATAGCTGAGCGACTTGATCATTTTCCGTTGCAAAAGTTGTCATGCCTTGACCAATAGCAACTGGTGTATTAGGCATCATGCGTAGCCATTTTTCAGACGGATGTAGCGCAACCAAATCTGTCAAGGTCACACCTGCTGCCATGGAAATACAAATGAGGTCGGTGTTTTCAGCTAAGGAAACCTCCAATTCAGCTAGAACCTTCCCTATCAAGCGAGGTTTAACACCTAAAAATAGCACCTGTGTCTGAGCCGCAATGGTCTCATTATCCGCTAGGGTACCTCCAATTTGGTCTTGCAAAGCCTGAGCTTTCTGAAGATTGTGATGACTGAGTAAGAGCTCTACATTTTCTATTTTTGACAGAGCTTGGGCAACTGCGCCACCCATATTACCAAGGCCAATAATGCCTACTTTTACTTTTTTTTCTACCATCTAACTTGTCCATTTCCTGTGATGATGTATTTATAGGTGGTCATTTCACGTAGTCCCATGGGTCCACGCGCATGCATTTTTTGCGTGGAAATGCCCAGTTCGCAGCCCAGTCCAAACTGACCTCCGTCCGTGAATCGCGTCGAAACATTGACATAGACTGCCGCTGAGTCCACACCCTGTGTGAAGAGATCAGCTGTAGCTTGATTTTCGGTGACAATGGCTTCGCTATGGCCCGTCGAGTGAGTTGCAAGGTGGTCTACCGCTTGTTCCACGTCGTCCACTACTCTGACCGCTAATATATAATCTAAAAATTCTGTATCAAAATCATCTGTTCCAGCCAAAACAGCCTCTTTCAAGTAGGCTTTGGCTTTTTCTTCTGCGCGAAGTGCTACCTGACCATTCAACTTTTCTTCCAAGATAGGTAAGAACATCGCCGCAATTTCTTGATGAACCAAGAGAACCTCTGCACTATTACAAACGGATGGGCGACTGATTTTTGCATTGATGACAATATCCAGCGCCTTTTGCAAATCAGCATCCTTGTCCACATAAATATGGCAAATACCAGTCCCTGTCTCGATAACGGGCACCGTTGCTTGCTCAACAACTGCACGAATCAATCCCACACCACCACGTGGAATCAAGAGATCAATCTTGCCTTTAGCCGTCATGAGTTCGCTTGCGGATGCGCGACTGGTGTCTTGAACCAATTCAATGACCTGATCAGACAAACCTGCCTCACCAAGCCCCGTTTTCAAGGCTTGGACAATGGCTGAGGCGGAATGAAAAGCTTCCTTACCACCACGTAAAATAATGGCATTTCCGCTCTTAATGGCAAGAGCAGCCGCGTCAGAGGTCACATTAGGGCGACTCTCGTAAATCATTCCCAAAAGTCCAAAAGGAACCGAGCGCTTTTGGATGGTCATGCCATTTTCAGCCTCATGTTCTTCCAAGACCAGTCCAGCTGGGTCTGGCAGGTCAATCAAGGCGCGAATTCCATTTGCCATGTCCACGATTCGTTCTTCTGTGAGACGGAGGCGATCCAGCATCACTGAGCTGATGGTTGCTCGCGCTGCTTCCATGTCTAAGGCATTGGTTGCTAAAATTTCTGCAGTAGCTGCTTCTAAGCTATCCGCCATCTTAGCCAGAGCCAGATTTTTTTGTTCCGTCGTCGCTAAATTGATAGATTTTTTATGAACTAATAATGAATCTAATAACGCTTGTGTTGAGGTCATTTTCTACCTTTCCAGAGGCTCACCCAATCATTGCGATGGATGAAAACGCCCTCTACTTTTTCTTGTTCTAGATGTATACGCACTTGATCAGACGACAATTTTACTCGTCCTTTTCCGATTATACGCTCCAAACTTTGGCTATAGACAGATACGATATCCCCCACTAGAAATTCACCTTCAATAAACAGTCGCATCCGTTCGTGCATAGAAAGCCATCCATTGCTTACGCTGATTGAGACTGTGGTCGTCCGCCAAGAAGAGTGTTCCCTTGTTAGTTTGAGTAACAGCTTCTAAGAGAGCAGTGTCTTTTTGACTTGAACAGATGAAAACGGGAACGCCAGATTTGGTTGCTATCTGTGCTGCTTGAAGTTTGGTCGTCATACCACCAGTAGCATTTGAAGAACCTGCTCCCGCTGCCATTTCAAAGAGCTCTTCGGTGACAGACTGGATAATCGGCAAATGCTGCGCTGTCACATCCACACTTGGATTAGCAGTGTAGAGACCGTCTACATCGGTCAAAAGCACCATCAAATCTGCTTTGAGCAATGAAGCCACTTGAGCAGATAAGGTATCGTTGTCTCCAACTTTGATTTCCTCGATAGCAATCGTGTCATTCTCATTGATAATAGGAATAGCACGACGTTTTAAAAGAACCTGTAAGGCTTGAGAGGCATTTTTATAGCGTCTCGCATCCGCAAAATCATCTTGGGTCAGGAGTACTTGGGCAGAAACAATTCCGTCTTTCATGAGATTTTGAGTGTATTCTTCGATGAGGAGGCCCTGACCAACAGCTGCACTGGCTTGCTTTTCCGCAATCTTAGTCGGTCGTTTTTCAAAGCCTAAACGGCGAAATCCTGCCGCAATCGAACCCGATGTCACCAAGACAATCTGATAGCCTTTTTGATGCAACTGCGCCAATTGATTGGTGATACGAGCAATCTTAATACGATCCAGACTCCCATTATCTTGGGTCAGAGAACTAGTCCCCACTTTAAATACAATCGTTTTTTCCATCTTGTACCTCCTCTTCAAAGTTTAAGAAAAAGTATACCATATTTACCCCTGTAGGTACAGCTATTTTTTCTTTGTCTTTCTCTTAAAAAATGCCTCAATGCCCGCTTTGACATCCGCTAAAGGAAGGATAGATAGTTCATGGTCTTGCTGCAAAAATTCACTAATCTGCTGACCATATTGTTTGGTCACCATACGTGGATCTAAAAGAACAACCACAGAGCGCTGCTGTCTAGAGCGATTGGTGCGACCAATGGCTTGTTTCAACCGGATTAACATCATAGGCAGGGAATAATCATAGAAAGGATTTTTACCAGATTGTCGCAAATGGTGATTGATTTTTTGAGTGAGTCTATCCTTTGGATGATCAAATGGTAATCGAACAATCACTGCTAACACTTTGTCCTGCTTGGCAAAATCTATGCCCTGCCAGAAAATACCGGTACCCAGAAGGAGATTAACCTCCCCTTTTTCAAATCGCTTTTTGAGTTGAACTTCGTCGCCATGGCGGTGTTGGGCCAAGTGAAGGAGGTCTTTCTGTTCTAAAATATCCGAAACCGCTAGCATGAGTGAAATGGAGCTAAAGAGAACCAAGGTTGGCTTGTTTAGGCTGGCTAATTTTACCAATTCAGTCGCTACAAAAGCCGCATGGTCCGCTTCAGACCAAGACAAGACATCCGGCAAATCACTGGGCTGGATTAGTAGTTGATTGGTGATAGACTGGTTTTCTACTTTGTCAAAGCTCACATCTTCAAAGCCTAGTAAATCTGCAATCGTCAAATGCGATGTTAATTCCAAGGTCGCACTAATGCAGAAAATTTTAGGATTTTTTAGGAAATCTTGAGCACGTAAGAGATGATGCATAGCACCACGCAACAGACGAATGCGTTTATCTTGCATCTGGCGACTTTCCAGCCAAAATTGGTCATAGCGCATCAACCATTCTTCTATAAAGGCGACATCTGGGTCATTTAATTCTGCTAGGTTCTGTCGCAATTGACTGAATTGGTCAGCCGTCATTTCATAATGCCCATGCTGAGTTCCTTTTTTAACTAGCTGATCCAGCTCAAAAATGCTAGATTCCCAGAGGCGTTTTTCCAGTATATCTGTCGACTTGTCTTTCTTCCTCTGCCATCCCTGCATCACAGCCGCTACATCTATGGTCTGACTGGCAAAATCTTCCATAGTCAAGAGAAAACGCTGCACCTCGTCCAATACTAATATACGCTCCGACAGCAAGCTATCATCCTCCATCAAATGTTGGAGGAAGTAAGCATGATTGGTTAGAATAAGGCGGCTTTGACGCGCGCGTGATTGCAACCTTACCCAAAAATCCCACTCCGCAAACTGTGACTGATTAATCAAAAAGCCGTCGTGTTTGAGCTCGTCAAAATAAGATTGGTATCGATACTGCTGTTTAAGCTCGTCCATGTCTCCTGTTTCCGTCTGAGTCAACCAAACCAGAATTTGCATTTTAAAGAGATTGACCAGACGATTCTCATCTTGACGGTGTAGAGTCTTCCAAAAGTAATCCAGCTTGATAAAATGCCGCGCAGATTTAAGAGATTCCATAGAAATATTGAAGGTTTCCTGAAGTTTCAGCCCCTCGTTTTCCATAATTTGCTGCTGTAAGGCTTTAGTTGGTAGGCTAACCAGTATAGGCTGGTCAGTTCTGGCCAATAGTGGCAAGAGATAACCGTAAGTCTTGCCTATTCCAGCTTGTGCTTGGATAAAATGCGTTTGCTTGTCTGATTTCAGATTCTTTTCCACCATGCAAGCGAGACTTTCCTGTCGTTTTCGACTGTCTAGCCCAAGAAGAGCAATATTTTTTGAGAAATCTTCTGACAGATGACGTGTTTGCGGTAGAGACGATGAATTTTTTAACACCAGACCATGAACTTCGGTCAAGGTAGATGCCAAATAGTCACTCATTTGCGGGTAAAGCTCATCCAGAATCATGCGTGATTCATAAAGCCAAGAATCACCCAATTTCAACAGTTGTTTCACTGTCACTTTAGGCAGGGAGAGAATTTTTTCCTGAATAGCCAGAAAAAGCTGTGCTGTTGCCATAGCATCAGCAATAGCCGTATGCGCCTGCTGTAAAGGAATTCCCAATTCCTGAGTCAAATGCCCTAGATTGTGTTTAGCATAAGTTGGGAAAAGTACCTGAGCTAATTCCACCGTGTCCACGCGTGGTGTCAAGAGGTCAAACCCTTCAAAAAAGAGCGCTTCTGCTAATAAATTAGCATCGAATTTAACATTGTGTGCTACAAAAACGGCATCACCAATCAAGTCGTAAATCTCACGCACTACCTGTCCAAAATCAGGAGCTTGCGCCAGTTGCTCATCCGTGATGCCTGTCAATTCCTTGATATGCTTATCCAATGGTTCATAAGGATTAATATCTGACTCGAAAGTGGTCATAATTTCCCCATTTTGAACGATGACAATCCCAATCTGAATAATTTTTGCCTTAGAGCCTGTTCCAGTCGCCTCTAAATCAATTACGGCGTACTTATTGGCTTTGATTTTTTCCGTCAACATACCTAGATTATATCATAAATCAAGTTTCTATCCCATCATCCGTACATAGCAGAGCTATTTCCTGCAAAGACTGAAGAATTTTGTTAGACTAGAGAAAAGAAGTTTGGAGGAGAGCTCATGAAAATCCATCGTACCATCAATGAAATCGCAGGCGAAAACACTTACTACCTTGAAAATGATAGCTATCTGATCCTTATTGATTCAGGTAGTGACTGGAATAAGATTAAATGTAAAATAGAAGAGATTGCCAAGCCCATTTCCGCCATTCTCCTCACTCATACTCACTATGATCATATTTTGAGTCTGGATTTGGTCCGTGAAACTTTCGGTCAACCACCTCTGTTTACGTGGCAGAAAGTGAAGCGTCCTGGCTCTTTGACCCGCAAATGAATTTATCCGGTCTCCCTCGTCACGATGACATGGAAGATGTCGTTTTGAAACCAGCTGAGGAAGCCTTCCCCTATGATACACCTTACAATTTGGACGGTTTTACATTCACAGTTGTACAAACATCTGGACATTCCATCGGCGGCGTTTCCTTTGTTTTTCCGGAAGAAGAATTGGTTCTCACAGGTGATGCTCTCTTTCGCAATTCTGTCGGCCGCACCGATCTGCCAACTAGCAACTTTGACGATTTGATGACAGGTATCAAGAATAACCTCTTCACCCTACCAGGCCACTACAAAGTCTATTCAGGTCATGGTTATAGCACATCTATCGCACAGGAGCGCAATTTTAACCCATTTTTTAACTAAAAGAAAAAGCCCAATAGGGCTTTTTTTATGTTTTAAATCTTCAAGTAACGGCTCATAGAGATGGTTGACCCAAGGGCACCGATAACGACACCTACTACAAAGAGACTCCCAATCATTCCAGGAATGAAGATATTTTGAGGAATGAGGGATAGATTCTGCGATGCTAAGCTAGCATTGACAGAAGTAAAGATTGCTTGATGAATGAAATAAACCAAAATAGATGGAATAATTGCTCCGAGAAGCCCTACCCAGGCACCTTCCAAGAGGAATGGACCTCGTATATAAGAATTCTTCGCTCCCACCAAACGCATGATTTGAATTTCACGACTACGGGAGATAATGGTAATGCGAATGGTATTTGAAATCAAGAAGACCGCTGTAAAGAGCAAAAGAGCTGTTGCCGCAAATCCCCATGTACGAACCATGTCAGCCAGTTTGAAAATGCGTTCTGTCTGAACTTCCCCGTCACGAACTTCTGTAATGCCATCAATTTTCGAAAGCGCTTCTGCTACAGGTTTCACATACTGCGGCTCTGTCGTATCAATAATATAAGCATCGTAAAGCGGATTAGCGTCCCCTTGGAAAAGATTCCATGTGTCCCCCAAGGTTTCTGTTAGATGTTTAAGCTGCTCATCCTTACTAGAATAGGTCACACTTTCCACATGTTCAGTCGCAACAATTTGATTGTACACTTCTTGGAAACTCTCATTTTTTACGGTTTCCCCAGCTTCGTTCACAATGTTTTCTTGCTGATCTGTGCTGTCCGCACGCAGGTAAACATTAATTCGAACATTGTTTTCCAAGTCAGAAGCCAGCTTTGCCGTATTTAAAATAACAGAGGCAAAAATTCCCACCAAAGTCAGAGTAATGGTCACTGAAGAGATTGCTGCAATGGTCATCCAACCATTTCGTTTGAGGCTTTTCAGCGACTCAACAAAATGTCTTAAAAATCGTCTAATCATCGTATCCGTACTCTCCTTCTACTTCATCACGTACCACTCGACCGTCTTCGATTGCGATAACGCGGTGGCGGAGTGTGTTTACGATTTGACTATTGTGGGTAGCCATCAAAATTGTAGTCCCTTGCAAGTTAATACGCTCTAAAAGATTCATGATTTCCCATGAATTTTCTGGGTCCAAATTTCCTGTTGGCTCATCAGCAATCAAGACTTTTGGGTTATTAGCAATGGCACGCGCAATCGCGATACGCTGCTGTTCCCCACCTGATAATTCATTCGGGAAAGAACGAATTTTGTGTTTGAGACCAACCAAATCTAAGACTTCCATGACACGCTTTTTAATGTTACGCGGTTTTTCACCGATAACTTCCATAGCGTAAGCGATGTTTTCAAAAACAGTCTTACGTGGTAAAAGTTTGTAGTCCTGGAAGACTACCCCTACACTACGGCGCAACATTGGAATATCTTTTTTCTTGATTTTACCAAGATAGAATTTTCCAACTTTGAGAGTCCCTTTGTCAATCTTTTCCTCACGGTAAAGAAGTTTAATAAAGGTTGATTTACCAGCCCCGGAAGGACCTACGATATAGGCAAATTCCCCTGCTTCAACATTGACTGATACATTTCGTAAGGCAGTCGTTCCGTTTCCATATTTCTTGGAGACGTCCTTCATTTCTATAATTCCCATTAGATGTTTCTGTTCTTTTTTTCGAAAAACAGCCTTTCTGTTTATTTGGACTAGCTGATTCGCCACTTAAGATAGGCATCAATAAAGCCTTCGATGTCTCCATCCATGACCTTGTCAACCTGTGCTACTTCAAAATTGGTTCGGTGATCCTTCACCATAGTGTAAGGTGTAAAGACATAGGAGCGAATTTGGCTGCCCCATGTAATTTCTCGCTTATCACCTTTCAAAGCATCCACCTCTGCCGCCTTCTTCTCTTGCTCCATTTGATAGAGTTTTGCCTGCAAGAGTTTGAGAGCACGGTCTCGGTTCCCATATTGGGTACGATCCACCGTTGATTGAGTGACAGTCCCTGTCGGAATATGGGTCAGACGTACACCAGTTGAAACCTTATTGACGTTCTGTCCACCAGCACCACCACTTCGGAAGGTGTCCATTTTAATCTCGTCATCACGAATCTCTACCTCGATGGTGTCATCCAATTCCGGCATCACTTCTACCGATGTAAAGGAAGTATGACGACGTTTAGCAGAGTCAAATGGAGAAATCCGTACCAAGCGGTGAACACCCATTTCAGACTTCAAGAGACCATAGGCGTTAGGACCTGTAATGCTGAGTGTGACGGACTTAATGCCCGCCTCATCCCCTGCCTGATAGTCCAAGGTCTCAACTGCAAAACCTTTGCTATTTCCAAATCGCATATACATGCGCATGAGCATTTCGCCCCAATCCTGAGCCTCTGTGCCACCTGATCCTGGATGAATTTCCAAGATGGCATTGTTGTGGTCGTAGCGCTCAATTCCTCTCGAACAGATTCATCTTCTGCCAAGAAATCTAGCAAGATTTGTGAATCATCAAATAATTCAATCATTTGATGGAAATTTGTATAGGTCGCCTTGAGCTCATTGAGTTCTTGCGAAGTTTTTTGAGCTGCCAAATTATCGTTCCAAAAATCTGGCTCCGTCATCTTGTTTTCCAAGATGGCAATTTCTTCCTCTAGACCGTCTAAGTCAAAGAGACCCCCTGAATGAGTTCAATTTGGCCTCGAGCTCTTCAATTTTTTGTCGAATTTCTGTTGTATCCATTACTACCTCATTTTTTCTTGTCCAAATGGACATTATTCTCTTTATTGTATCATACTTGTGCCGCTTTCGCTAGGGCTAAAAATGCTGCCTTCTCTACCATCGCTTCCTCATGTTCCGATTGAATTTTCTCAATAAATTCCACCATCGCCTCGTTTGGTTGCTTAACCAGCTCTCCCAAAGCCCAGATAGCGGTTGCCATATGGACTGGATTTTGTTTTTTATCGATGATTTCAAGGAGTTTGGGAATAGCAGAGCGGTCACGACTATCGGCTAAAGCGATGATGGCATTCCGCTGAAGAATATTTTTTCCTCGCCAGGATCCTGCAATCATGCCAAATTTTTCCTTGAATTGGCTGTTGGATAATTCCAAGAATGGAATCAACTCTGGCTGCGCCAAATCCGGATCAATCTCAACCACAGGTGGGCTTGCTACCCCTTTATTATAAGGACAGCAAATCTGACAAATATCACAACCATAAATGACCGTTTTGATTTTCTTGCGGAATTCCAAATCCATCATCCCTTTATCCTGGGTCTGGAAAGAAAGACAACGTCTAGCATCCATAGTCGAATCTCCCAGCAAGCAAGATGTCGGGCAAGCCTCTACGCAACGGTTACAGTCACCACAACCATAGTCCACAGGACTATCTGGTTCAATTTCCAAGTTAGTAATCAACTCCCCCAAAAATATATAGGAACCAAATTCCTTGGAAATAACTAGACCATTTTTGCCGATAAAGCCTGTCCCCGCACGTCTGGCAACTGCTGTGTCTACCAGCGCACCCGTGTCCACCATACCCTTGTACTCAAAGTCAGCTATCAAAGCCTCGATTCCTCGAGCCAAGCGCTCCAACTTATCCTGCATAATATAGTGGTAGTCCATCCCCCAAGAATTTGGCGTAATTTTCCCACGCTTATACTGGGTTTTCTGTGGTTGCTGCGGTAGGAAGCGTGGATAAGCGACGTCGATAGAAATGATACTCTTAGCTGACGCCATGGTCAGCTTGGGATCAATTCGTTCTGCAATATTCTTGTGCTCAAAGCCTGTCGTTCGTCCTTCTTCTGCTGCGGCCTGCAAGGATTTTTCTAAATAAGCAAAATCATCTGCCGTAGTAAAACCAATCTTTGAAATCCCAATTTCTTGGGCTAATTTTTTGATTTCTTCTTTAATATTCATCAGCTTTATCTTAGCAAAAAAGCCCACATTTGCCAATTTAACAGTTAAGCTCTTTTGGGCATTTGATCATTATAGCAAAAAAAGAGGCTGCTTAGGTTACAATTCCCTAACGAAACCTCTCTTATGTGTCAAATTCTTTACAATTCCGACTTTTTTAAGCAACCCTACTAGCTATAGCCAATACTTCATTCAAGCGTTGTAAGTTGACTTGCTTAGTTGCCCCCATGATAAGGAACAAATCCACCAAAGGCCAGATTCCCAAGGTCACCCAAGATAAAAGTAGTTTAGCTACCCCAAGACCTACTTGACCGATATAAAAACGGTCTGCCCCAAATCCACCTAAAAAGAATGAAAAAATTAAGGCAACGACTGGATTCTTCAAATCAGCGGCTAGGACATAGGCTTTTTGATCTTTTGACAAACTGGCTAAGCGATTACGAAGAGCAGGGAGGGCTTCTGACGGAAGATTTCCTGCATTAGCGGCAATGTATGAATCTGCAAATGATGACATATTATCTCTCTTTTCTTTTTAATTTTCTTTTTCTTGGACTGGAATGGAGTGATTTAGTTCTTCCTGGCTTACCAAATCTTCCAATTCGATTTCAGTTTCTGGCTGTTCTTCTAAACTCTGCGCTACTTCAACCGTCTCCACATCCGCTACCTCAAAAGTTTCTTCAGCTGTGAATTCTTGTTGCTCCGCTTCTAGGATTTCTTGTGTTTCAGAAACTTTTTCTTCCATCACTGGAACTTCTTTTTCAGTCTCAATATCCACTTGCTCTTGTGCTGCAAGAACTACTCCTTCTCTTTGTAGCACCTGATTTTCTTGGCTATCATTCACGTCTTTAGTAAGAGCAGGTGATACTGAAGAAACTGGAGTTGTAGCAGCCGCTTGTGCTTTTTGAATATTCAAATTCAGCATTAGACGCTCAAAATTAGCCTGACGACAAGCTCCCATAATTAATATACAGTCAATAATTTTCCAGATAAACAGAATAGGAAATAAAATGAAACCAATAATGATAAAAAGAGTAACAAACGAGACAATAAAGAGGGCTAATTTCCCAAAACCCAGTTCCTTATTGCCAATGTAAAAACGGTCAGCACCAAATTCTCCCAAAAATAGAGCCAACAATAGGGCTACCGTAGGATTTTTGACATCCGTCACCATCAAAGCGCGCTGCAGCCTGTTCATCCAACTGTTCCAGCTCGCGTTGGATAATTGGAATTTGCTCTGATGGAAAAGAACTCATATTTGCCATTAAATAAGTTTGTGCGTAATTCATATTATTTCTCCTTTATTGCTCTTTTTTATCATAGCATATACAAGGTGAAATATCAATTTTCGACTGGCACTTATCCGTGAATATTCGCTTTGCATGTTTTTTATAGATTTTTAAATATTCATCGTGCGGAAACCAGACATAGAACTGGTATTATTCAACTTTTTTTGGTATATTTTCCTTTACAAATTGCCTTGATTTGTACAGTTTCTAATCCATTTCGGGGCAGAATAAAGCAGTAAGGTGGAGATGATATGAAAAAAATCCAAAGCAGAGGTCAAGATCATTCAAGGTTTTATTCATTTGTTACAAACACAACCCTTGGAAACCATCACAATCACTGACATTGTTAAAGCCTCCCAAGTTAGTCGAACAACTTTCTATCACTACTTCGATAGTCGCGATAGTTTGTTGAAGGATTCTCTCACACATTCTTTGGACCAAATTAAGATTATTTTGAATCAGAACCTACTCTTTCACAGAGCCGTTCTCACTGAAATGTTGGATTATATCCGCGAAAATCGAGCTTTTTTTCTACATGGCTCACCTATTACCCCGATTTTGATAAGATTGTAACAGATTATATCTGTCAGATTATCAAGCAATCCGACATCCAAAATTTAGAAAAACAGCTAGAAGAAGGTTACAAAATTCCTAAAAAATTTGCTTTTGATCTCTATGTTCTCACCATTAAAAGTATTATTTAAAATTGGATTCGCACGGATTTTCAAGAGTCCAGCCGCCAAATTGCTAATATGATTCATACTTCTGTTGAAATATAAAAAAATCAGATCTCTACGGATCTGATTTTTCTTTTTGATAAATTAAATAGCTTTTGCATCATGTCCAAGTTTACGTTGGATAAATTTCACGATTTCTACCAAGATAAACATGGCAAAGCTACCAATGACAACAACTGCCCATTGTGACAAGTCAAGATGTGAAACGTGGAAGATTTTTTCCAAGAATGGAACTGTCAAGGTCGCAACCAAAAGGATAAGCGAGCCTAAGATACCCCAGTTAAAGGTTTTATTCTTGAATGGTCCTACTGTAAAGACAGATTGGTAAACAGATTTCACGTTAAAGGCATGTACTAACTGGATAAGACCAAGGGTCGCGTAGGCCATTGTCAAAGCATCCGCATGGATTTCTTCATAAGTCATATGAACTGGGTTAAAGATCGCCCAGCCGTAAACACCAAGTACAAGCGCTGCTTGGAAGAGGCCTTGATAAGCTACGGCACCAAGAACACCACCAGAGAAGAAGCTTGAGTTACGTCCACGAGGTTTGTGTTTCATGACACCAGGCTCAGCTGGCTCCATACCAAGAGCGATGGCAGGAAGGGTATCTGTTACCAAGTTGATCCACAAGAGGTGAACTGGTTCAAGCACATCCCAGCCAAAGAGGGTTGCAAGGAAGATAGTCAATACTTCAGCGATATTAGCTGAAAGCAAGTATTGAACCGTTTTTTGAATATTTGAGAAGACTTTACGGCCTTCTTCAACGGCTACGATAATGGTTGCAAAGTTATCGTCCGCAAGGACCATGTCAGAAGCACCTTTGGAAACTTCTGTACCAGTGATACCCATACCAATACCGATATCTGCTGTTTTAAGAGATGGCGCATCATTGACACCATCACCAGTCATGGCAACGACTTTACCCTCATTTTGCCAAGCTTTTACGATACGAACTTTATGTTCAGGTGATACACGCGCATATACTGAGTATTGTTTGAAGATTTTTTGGAATTCTTCGTCTGAAAGCTCATTGAGCTCAGCCCCAGTAAAGACATGGTCTTCCGTATCGTTTGGATCGATTATTCCAAGACGTTTGGCAATAGCTTCTGCTGTATCTTGATGGTCACCGGTAATCATGATTGGACGGATACCAGCTTCTTTCGCAACAGCAACGGCTTTCGCAGCTTCTGGACGCTCAGGGTCAATCATCCCAACCAAACCAGAGAAGACAAGATTGTTTTCGACGATTTCTGTTTCCATTACTGGAATCGTATCTCCGTACTTGTAAGCCATCATGAGGACACGTAGGGCTTGTTTGGCAAGTGATTTATTAGTCGTTAAAATAGCTTCTTTATCTGCATCTGTAATCGGACGGATAGTGCCATTTTCTTCAATTTGTGTGACGCGTTTGAGCAGTTGGTCTGGTGCACCTTTAACGGCAACCAAGAATTTGCCACTTTCCAAACGATGAATGGTTGACATGAGTTTACGATCTGAATCAAATGGTGACTCAGCCACACGTGGTTCCACTTTGAGAGCGTCGCGCACATCAAATGCATGGTCGAAACCAAATTGCACAAGAGCTGTTTCTGTTGGATCACCAATCAGTTTACCACTTTGGTCTACTTTTGTGTCATTAGCAAAGTTCATGACACGAAGAGTCATATTGCTATCGTCAATATCTTCAGCAGCATCGATCAATTGACCATTTGTATAAACTTTTTCAACCGTCATTTGGTTCATTGTCAAAGTACCTGTTTTATCAGATGCGATGATTTCTGTTGAACCAAGGGTTTCCACTGCAGGCAATTTACGAATGATCGAGTTCCGTTTTGCAAGAACTTGTGTTCCCATAGAAAGGACAACTGTTACAACGGCTGGAAGACCTTCTGGGATTGCCGCAACAGCAAGCGCTACCGCTGTCATAAGAGCTGTAAGCGGAGCTTCTCCACGGACAAATACAGAAACCACAAAAGTAATCGCAGCAATCACCAAAACGGCATAAGTCAACACTTTAGACAATTGGTTGAGGTTTTGCTTGAGAGGGGTATCAGACTCATCGGCATTTGCTAACATGCTAGCAATATGCCCAACTTCTGTGAACATACCAGTGTTGGTCACGACACCAATACCACGTCCGTAAGTAACGTTTGAATTTTGGTAAGCCATATTGACACGGTCACCAATACCAGCATCTTCAGTTAGTTCAGCATTTAAATCTTTTTCAACTGGAACAGACTCCCCAGTCAAAGCAGCTTCTTCGATTTTGAGGGAAGCAGCTTCCAAAAGACGCATATCCGCTGGGACCACATCACCAGCTTCCAGTAGAACCACATCACCAGGAACCAATTCTTTAGAATCAACTTCCTTAACGTGGCCATCACGACGAACGCGGGCAAGTGGGCTTGACATAGATTTAAGAGCATCGATGGCCGCTTCAGCTTGACCTTCTTGGTAGACACCAAAGGCTGCATTGAGAACAACTACCAAGAGGATAATAAGGGCATCTGTCAACCCATGCATTCCTTCTGTCACCACAGAAAGGGCTGCGGCTGCCAACAAGATGATAATCATCAAATCTTTAAATTGGTCTAAGAATTTTTGGAAAAGGCTGCGTTTTTCACCCTCTTCTAACTCATTACGACCGTAATCTGCCAACCGTTGATTGGCTTGTTCACTGGTCAATCCTTTTTTGCTTGTTTCCAAGCTAGTTAACACAGTCTCCTCTGACTGCGTATAAAAGGCTTGACGTGCTTGTTCTTTTGACATAGCTTCTCCTTTTGGTCTCTTTCAATAAAAAAGAGACCTGTTTTTATTAAAACAAGTCTCGCTATTTCAGTTTATGCCGGAAACAAACGTTTCGAACTGACGACATAATCACGGTTGCTTCTCAAGACAATTTTTTCTTAAATCGAGGCACCGCAGTCGTAGATAGGACTGAAATCCATCAAGACAAGGTAACGATGAGTTAAGAAAAAAGTGTCCGAGAACCGCTAGCTACTCCCTCGGTTTAAGACTAATTCTATCAAAAAATAATCCATTTTTCAAGATTGAGATTCTCTAAAAATAGTTTTATTCCCAGATAATCGTCATTTTGTAGCTGGCAAAAATCTGTTGCGTATCGTAAGGTTTGAGTTGGTAATCCAAGCGAATGCTTTGTCGGCCTAAGCAAAAGTCGTATCGGCTCGTATCCGTTACCAGATGTTGCAATCCCATGGGTGTTGGAATGGTCACTACTGCTTCTTGATTGGACAAAAAGCGCATGACCGAATTTGGATTGGAAAATCGCGTCATCACTAATTCTGATGGATTGGCTTTGATCACCACTTTTTCATCCTCTTCGTTTGTAAAAACAAGATACAATTGGTCTTTTTTCATCGTCACTTGGACGGGATATACTTGATCAAGAATTTCCTTTTGGTCATCCATATCGATTTCATTTCTTAAACGAATGTGCATCCATCCTTCCTTTCTGTTCTTGTTTCTTGGAGGAGATACTCGGTAAGAATGATGAACGTAGCATCATAAATCCAGTGAAAAGCACAATAAAAACAACTAAAATTTTCAAATGATTGACATCTAGACTTGTTAGAAAGAGTGCCGCCGTCAACACACCTAGTACTCCTCCTGCCATAATACCTAAAACACCTGGCCAATGGACGCGATCTGATCGAATAAATTCCCGTGAACTAGCGACCAAAATCATGGCGGCATCCAACATCATAACAGGCAATGCGACAGAAGGGTTGATTCCCATCAGTGAGAAGAAAATCAACTCTGGTGCATAATTGCCTAGTCCCATCGTCATCAAAGCTCCAATGATAAAGTCAAACACCATTCCCACTAGCAACCAAATGCCATGTAATCCACGAACAGTTTCTGAATTGCCCTCACCTGGGTTGGCCAACATGCGATAAACCATTACAATAGCTGCTAGCACCAATAAAGTTCCTAAAATCCGCTGAACTTGCTTGGTATTCCAATTTTTGGTGAGTCGGGCACCAACAAGAGCACCTGAAAAGGAAGAAAAAGCCATAGCGACGAGGGTCATCACATCTATTTCTACGATGGTAATGAATAGCAGAGCTTCTACCAGCACGGGAATAACATGTGCTGCTGTCATGGTCGCAGGAATTTGACGGTCATCCTTAACCAATCCTGTTACTTTAAAGAGACTTGTGGTCGTTGCAAAAGTCCCAATTCCCAATGTATCCAGTAAATCTGTCACATAACCAATCCAAAAGCCTGTGAAAAAGTTTTCCCTTAGCTGAATTTTTTCCTTCTTGGCATGCAGGAAAATAGTAGCCAAAATAACCAGAATAAAACCAACCAACAGGAGTTGAATGGCTTTCAATATCATTTCATTTGTCATTATTCCATTATAATCAAAAGAAGCCCATTCGTAAATAGAAAGTTTTCAACCTTACCATAAACAGTTCTTCTAGGCAGAATAGGAGCTTTTTTGGTATAATAAAACCATGATTGAAAAAGTATTTCGAGACCCAGTTCACAACTATATTCATGTAGAACATGAGCTTATTTATAACTTAATCAATACTAAAGAATTTCAGCGACTACGCCGCATCAAGCAGTTAGGAACAACTTCCTATACTTTCCATGGTGGCGAGCATAGCCGCTTTTCGCATTGCCTTGGTGCTTATGAGATTGCCCGTCGCATCACGCAAAAATTTGAGCGATCTTATCCAGACATCTGGAATCCAGAAGAGTCTTTGGTCACCATGACAGCTGCGCTCCTTCACGATGTGGGGCATGGTGCCTATTCTCATACCTTTGAGCGGCTCTTTGAAACCAACCATGAGGAGATGACCTGCGCTATTATTACCAGTCCTGAAACAGAGGTCAATGCTTGCCTGCGTCAAATTGCGCCTGATTTCCCACAAAAAATAGCGAGTGTCATTCGCCACACCTATCCAAATAAGCAAGTGGTACAACTCATCTCTAGTCAAATTGATGTAGACCGTATGGATTACCTTTTGCGAGATTCCTACTTCACAGGGACTAACTATGGCGAATTTGACTTGACTCGTATTTTGCGTGTCATTCGACCAACAGAAAATGGCATCGCCTTTGCCGAATCTGGCATGCATGCGGTGGAAGATTATGTTCTCAGCCGTTACCAAATGTATCTGCAAGTTTATTTCCATCCCGCTAGCCGCTCTATGGAAGTGCTTTTGCAAAATTTACTAGACCGTGCCAAAGTTCTCTATCCAGTGGAGAAAATTTTCTTTACGATTTCATCACCGGGACTCTTGCCTTTTTTTGAAAATCGTGTGACCTTGCGGGATTATCTAGCTCTAGATGATGGCGTTATGAATACCTATTTCCAAAGTTGGATTGACGGGCCAGATCGTACCCTGTCCGACTTAGCCCAGCGCTATGTCAATCGGAAGATTTTTAAATCGATTACTTTCACTCAAGAAAATGAAGAAAAATTGGATACCTTGCGCAATATCGTTGCCGAAGTAGGCTTTGACCCTGAATATTACACAGCCATTCATCACAACTTTGATTTACCGTATGATATCTACCGCCCAAATGCTACCAAGAAACGCACGCAGATTGAAATCATGCAACAGGATGGACAATTGGTCGAACTATCGGAATTATCTCCTGTGGTCAAATCACTATCAGGAACTATTCATGGAGATAGCCGCTTCTACTTCCCTAAAGAAATGCTGGAAGAGACAGGTATTTTTGCAGATAAAATGAAAGTGACCATTGACATTGATGGAACCTTACTCAATCCTGAAAGAGAAATCACTCCAGCCGTTTTTGATGCCATCCAAGATGCCAAAAAAACTGGTGTCAAGGCTGTCATTACAACTGGACGTCCTATTTCAGGCGTCCTCAGCCTGTTAGAAGAACTCAAACTCAATGAGCCAGACAATTACGTCATTACCTTCAACGGTGGCTTAGTCCAAGAAACAGCTTCTAGAAATGACGTTTTCAAAGACACATTGACCTATAATGACTATCTAGATATTGAACTCTTGTCTCGGAAACTGAACTTACCGCTTCATGCTTCCACCAAAAATGGCATGTATACTGCTAACCGCAATATCGGTAAATATACTATTTACGAGGCACAGCTGGTCCATTCTCCTCTCTTTTATCGGACACCGGAAGAAATGGTAGATCAAGAAATCATCAAAGTCATGATGGTAGATGAACCCGAAAAATTGGATGCCGCCATGGAGAAAATTCCCCAAGAATTCTATGATCGATTTAATATTGCTAAATCAGCAGCCTTTTATCTGGAAATCACTCCGAAAACTGCTAGCAAAGGACAAGCTGTCATTCGTCTCGCTGAAAAATTAGGCTTGACCATGGACCAAACCATGGCTATTGGAGACGAAGAAAACGATCGTTCTATGTTAGAAGTCGTCGGGAATCCTGTCGTCATGGAAAACGGTAATCCTGAACTGAAGAAAATCGCTAAATATATCACCAAATCCAACAGTCAGGACGGAGTGGCACACGCCATTAGAGAGTGGGTATTGAACTAATGTATTCCTACAAAGTGGGTATTTCTGCCCAAGAGCATGATGCCTTCGTGACATCACATCCCTTAAATAATCTTCTACAAAGTAGCCAATGGGCCCAAATCAAAGATAGTTGGGGAAATGAGCGGATTAGTTTTTACAAAGAAAATCAACTGGTCGCAGTCGCTTCTATCTTGATCCAACCATTACCACTGGGTTATTCTATGATTTATATCCCTCGCGGTCCCATTATGGATTTTACAGATGAAGAATTGGTCATCTTCGTCATGCAATCTCTGAAGAAAATCGCAAAAACCAAACGTGCTGTTTTCGTCAAATTCGATCCATCTATCTATTTCCAACAACATTTAGTAGACCAAGAAGTTACTGATCAAAAAGAAGCGCAGCACGTGATTGCTATTTTAGAAAAAGCAGGTTGCCAATGGGTAGGGCGCACAAGTGACTTATCCGAAACAATCCAGCCGCGCTTCCAAGCCAATATCTATAAAAATGATTTTGTGCCACAAGCTATTCCTAAAAAAGCACGCCAACTCATGCGCATTGCTGAAAACAAAGGCGCAACCATCGAAATCGGCCATCTGAACTTTGTCTCTGATTTCGCCAGCTTGATGAAAAAAACCGAAGATCGTAAGAATATCCATCTCCGTAATCAAGACTACTATGAAAAACTCCTGACGACTTATGGTGACGATGCCTATATCACCATGGCACGATTGGATATTGCTAAACGCTATGAAGAGCAAACACAAGCACTCGAAAAGCAAAAAGAACTAAAAGCTACTTTTACGGAAAATACGCGTGAAACCAAGGTCACCGCTACTTTGAAAGAAATCCAGCGCCTAGAAAAAGAATTAGCCTTTTTGTCTACCTATCTTGATAAAGGATTAACCACCGTTCCGCTCGCAGCGACTCTCTCGCTTAATTTTGGCACTAGTTCTGAAAATATCTACGCTGGTATGGATGACGACTTCAAACATTACCAACCAGCGCTAGCAACTTGGTACAAAACAGCAGAACATGCCTTTGAAAACATGGGGATTATCCAACAAAATATGGGTGGTATTGAAAACAATTTGGATGGTGGACTCTACAACTTCAAATCCAAATTCAATCCCATGATTGAAGAATTCATCGGGGAATTCAATCTTCCAGTTAGCCCCTTCTACGGTCTCTTCAACTGGGCCTACATACTACGTAAAAAATTAAGGAATCGACACTCATGACATTGACTATCCTCAGTCCTGAAGAATATCAGGCTCACCTTAAAGAAGTTGAGCAAGTCTCATTTCTTCAAACGAAAGAAATGGCAGAGCTTTTAGAAAAACGAGGGATGAAGACTCAGTTTGTCGGATTAAAAAAAGCAGGACAGCTAAGGGTCTCTGCTCTACTCTATAGCCTCCCTATGACAGGTGGGCTCCATATGGAAATCAATTCTGGTCCTGTGACCAATCAGCCATCCGATTTACCTGAATTCTATCGTGCATTGCAGGAATATGCAAAAAACAATGGTGCTCTTCGCCTCCTTGTCAAACCCTATCAAACCTATCAAACATTTGATAGCGATGGTAAGCCGATTTCTGACCAAGCAAGTCAACTCATTCGAGATTTGACTGATGTAGGCTATGTGTTTGATGGACTACAAACAGGTTATCCTGGGGGAGAACCAGATTGGCACTATGTCAAAGATTTAAGCCAGTTGACACAAGAAACTCTCTTTTCTTCCTTTAGTAAAAAAGGGAAAGTCCTAGCAAAGAAAGCTAATTCCTTTGGAATCAAGGTCCGTGCCCTCACTCGTGATGAATTGCCTTTATTCAAATCCATCACTGAAGCGACTTCTGACCGCAGAGAATACCAAGATAAATCATTAGAATACTATCAAGATTTCTATGATGCTTTTCACACAAAGGCTGATTTCCTATTTGCCTCTATCAACTTTCAGGATTATTTGCAGCATTTAGAAAAACAGAAAGCTAGCTTAGAAAATCACCTTCAAGCCATCGAGCAAGATCTAGAAGTCAATCCACGTTCCAAGAAAAAACAAAATGAACACCGCGAAATTTCCAGCCAAATCCAATCCTTTCAGATTCGGGAAGCTGAGGCTAGAGACCTCCTTACACAGTATGGTCAAGAAGATGTTCCTCTGGCTGCTAGCCTCTTTGTCTACACGGATCACGAGCTGGTTTATCTGTTCAGTGGCTCTCTCACCGAATTTAATAAATTCTACGCTCCAGTTGTCCTACAAGAATACGCTATGCGTAAAGCCATTGAGTTGAAAATTCCATTTTATACCTTATTAGGTATCACAGGACTATTTGACGGAAGTGATGGCGTCCTGCGTTTCAAGCAAAATTTCAACGGGTTTATTGTTCGTAAAATGGGAACCTTCCGCTACTATCCACGTCCTCTCAAATTTAAGGTGTTGCAATCTATAAAGAGAATTATCGGAAGAAATTAACTCTAACTAGTTTCTCCCATCAGCCTAATGTACATAAAAAAAGAAAGCCGAAGGGCTTTCTTTTTTGCTTATTGATAAGTTGCATAGAAGGATTCAATCCCTTGATACAAGCCAATTGCCAGTTTGTTTTGGTAACTTGCCTGTTTGATTTGTGTTAATTCACTTTCATTGTCCATAAAGCCCATCTCGACAAGTACGACTGGTTTTTCAGTTTCCCGAAGAACTGCAAATGTCGCTCTACGAACACCACGATCACTTGCTCCTGTTTGAGATACCATTCCTCCATGTACTGCATTTGCCAAGGTTAAACTTTTCGCTAGACGGTCTGGGTTGTTATGCAATGCCTGATTGATTGCTGGTGGATATAAATCAGATGACTCATACCAATAGGTCTCAATCCCCTTGGCAGTGCTGTTGGCTACTCCACTAGAATTAAAATGAAGACTGATAAACAGATCTGCATTTGTCTCATTTGCCATTTGTGAACGAGCTGTTACATAATCAACATAATAATCGCCTGTTCGACTCAGTAGAACTGTGAATCCTGCTGCTTCTAATTTTGCTTTTAGAAGGTTGGCAACTCCCATTGCTAGATCCTTTTCCTTGACTCCTCCATAGTAAGCACCAGAATCTGTGCCACCATGACCTGGATCTAAGAAAATAACTCGCTTGAGTGCCTGTTTGTAATCAACTACTGTTGTCTTCGTAGTTAATCCAGTTTTATTGCCTACTTCTGGTGTCATGTATAGATGCACTTGGTATATCCCTTTTTCACCTTTATGGTTAGTCTGTGATACACTGGCTTTGAACGTCCCATCCACCTGCTTCACTGCTGTGTACCAGATAAGATCATTTTGTCCATTCACTTCGCCCCAAACCGCAACTTCCACTTGCTTAATAGCAGTTGGCGCTAGGATACGCGCAATAATATCAAACGAACCCGTCTGCAAATTTCGATTGGTGATTTCCAAGCTACCTTGTGGCTGAACTGACAACATATTGATGGCTGCACTTGTGCTAGCCACACCAGACATTTCTCCAGATGGATGAGTGACATAGAGATGTGCATGGTATAAACCACTGCTGTACTTATGGTTACCCAGACTAACGGTTACCTTGTAACTACCATCAGCTTGTTTCCCAGCCGCATACCACTTGATGTCATCTTGTCCATTTTCATCTGACCAGACAGGAATTTGCACGCTTGAGATACCTTTTGGATGGCTCAGATTGGTTACCCGCACTTCAAACAATCCTTGTTTGCTATCTACGTTTTCAATAGCGATATTCCCCGTCGCCGCAGGTGAAGTTAAGGTCGTTTTGGTTGATCCTACTCCCAGCAATCTATTAGACGCATCTTCATAGTAGAGATGGATTTGGTATTCACCTAGTTCATTCTTATGATTTGTTTTATCAACGGTAAGAAGATAAGAGCCATCCGCCTGCTTAGTTGCAAGATACCACTTCAAATCATCTTGTCCATTTGCTGATGTCCAAACAGGAATCTTAACCGTTTTTAGTCCTGTTGGAGCTACAATATTTGAAACCCGAACCTGAAATGTCCCTAATTTTGTATTGACATTTTCAACCGTAATCGTTCCCTTGGGCTTACTTTCAAGAGTCGTTTTGGTAGCAGCAATCCCTTGTTTTTGACCATCTTTATAGACGTAATAAAGATGAACATGGTAAACACCCATACTATTTTTGTGTTGCGCCTTATTAACGTTAACCTGATAAGAACCATCTATCTGTCTAGTTGCTGTATACCATTTAATATCATCCTGTCCATCAATGTCCGACCAAATAGGAACTTGGACAGAAGTGACTTCTGCATCAGCATTCCCTCTAACATCTGTAATTCGAACGGTAAAGGTTCCTCTTGCAGCATCTAGTTGTTGGATTTGGATAGTCCCTGTTGCGTTGACATTTAGTGACGCCTTGGTTGACGTGACTCCATTTACTTTGCCGCTATTATCAACAAAATAAAGATGGACTTGATAGGTTCCTATCCCATTCTTATGGTTCTTTTTATCCACTTGAACCTGATAAGTTCCGTCATTTTGTTTGATGGCTGTGTACCATGTTAAATCATCTTGTCTATTTTCTTCTGTCCAAATAGGAACACGCACTTCTTTCACTCCTGACGTCGGTACATTCCTAACTTTGACAGTAAAGGTTCCTAATTGGTATTGAAGATTTTCGATAGATAGACTCGGTTGCAAGGCAGATTCTGAAGTGGGCTCTGACATCAAAGTCTTTTCCTTTTCTATTCCTGCCTCACTGGAAGAACTTGTCTGGCTGTCTGTGCTAGTGGAGGAACTTGATTGCTCTGAAGACAGACTAGAGCTTGAAGAGCCCATCGGTGCACCCTGCTTTGGATTAACTTGCCAATCCACTTCGTAGCCTCCCAATGCATACAGACTATCTTCATTTTTCACCAGATCCAATTGAATCATTAGCTTGCTAGATTCTACTGGCAAAACTGCTGACTCTACCTTAGCTTGATAGCTTCCATCTTCCTGCATTCCAAAGACGAGATCACTAATTTTTTGGTCCATATCACTCATACGAAGTTGGCCCTTGACTTCTTGGAGAGCAAAAGGTAGTTTCGTTACGGTAATAATCAATTGGTCATTCTCAAAGACTGCCTGCACTTCTGCTGAAATAGTTGTATCCTTTTGCGCAGTTACCACTTCTGGTTGAGCTATCACCTGATCCGCATAGACAGCTTGACCCAGTGTAAAAAGACCCAACAAACTACCCGCGTAGATGAGTGATTTAAATGTTTTCATTTTCTTAAGTTCCTATCATTTGCCAGAAAACTTCTAGGCGATATGCTTAGAAGTTTGATATGTTTTCAATAATAGTTTGTCTCAATTAGAAGTCTAACAATGCTAAGAAGCTTGCTGGTTCAAGTGAAGCACCACCAACAAGAGCACCATCAACGTCTGGACAAGCCATGTATTCTGCTACATTCTCAGGTTTTACAGAGCCACCATATTGTACACGAACTTTGTCTGCAACTTCTTGACCGAAGTCAGCTGCGACAACATCACGAACTGCTTTACACATTTTTTGTGCATCATCTTGAGTAGCTGATTTACCAGTACCGATAGCCCAGATTGGTTCATAAGCGATAACCAAAGAAGCCACTTGTTCTGCTGATAAGTCTTTCAAAGCTGCTGATACTTGTGCACCAACAAATTCTGCTGCATTACCAGCTTCATAAGTTTCAAGTGACTCACCACAACAGATGATTGGTGTCATACCATTTTTGAAGATAGCATGTGCTTTTTTATTGATATCTTCATCTGTTTCATGGAAATAGTCACGACGTTCTGAGTGACCAATAACCACGTAGTCCACACCCATTTCAGAAAGAACTTTTGGAGAAGTTTCACCTGTAAAGGCACCAGCATCTTCAAAATAACAATTTTGAGCAGCAACTTTAAGGCCTTCAACATTTGCCGCAAGAAGAGCAGACAAGTCAACGGCTGGAGCTGCAATCGCTGCTTCAACACGATCAGTAGATGGCAATTTACCTGCGATAGCTTCTACAAATGCTTGTGCTTCTTGTGGATTTTTGTTCATTTTCCAGTTTCCGGCAATAATTGGTTTACGTGACATTTCACATACCTCTTTATCTTTTATTTTTACTTGTCTAGTATACCATATTTTGAATAATAATTCTACTCGTTTTATCTCTCTTACAATACCAAAAAAACTCACTCCACAAGGGGAGTGAGTTTGCAATTAAAGTCTGACCAATAATTGTTATTCTGGGAGCTTAATCAATTAAGCTTCGATTTCAGATACGATACCTGAACCAACTGTACGGCCACCTTCGCGGATAGAGAAAGTTGTACCTTGTTCAACGGCGATTGGGTGGATCAATTCAACTTCGATAGTCACGTTATCACCAGGCATTACCATTTCAGTACCTTCTGGCAATTTGATTGAACCAGTTACGTCAGTTGTACGGAAGTAGAACTGTGGACGGTAGTTGTCGAAGAATGGAGTATGACGTCCACCTTCTTCTTTAGAGAGGATATAAACTTCACCCTTAAATTTAGTGTGTGGGTTGATTGAACCTGGTTTAGAGATAACTTGACCACGTTCGATTTCATCACGTTGTACACCACGGAGAAGCACACCAACGTTATCGCCGGCAAGACCTTCGTCCAATTGTTTACGGAACATTTCAACACCAGTAACAACTGCTTTATGTTTTTCTTCTTTGATACCAACGATTTCGATTTCGTCGTTGACACGAACTGTACCACGGTCGATACGTCCTGAAGCAACAGTACCACGACCAGTGATTGAGAATACGTCCTCGACTGGAAGCAACAATGGTTTGTCAGTGTCGCGTTCTGGTTCTGGAATGTACTCATCAACAGTGTTCATCAAGTCCATAACGATATCTTCGTATTTAGTATCGCCTTCAAGGGCTTTAAGAGCTGAACCTTGGATAACTGGAAGATCGTCACCTGGGAAGTCGTATTCTGACAAGAGGTCACGGATTTCCATTTCAACCAACTCAAGCAATTCTTCATCGTCAACCAAGTCAACTTTGTTCATGAAGACGATCAAGTGTTTAACACCAACCTGACGTGAAAGCAAGATGTGCTCACGAGTTTGTGGCATTGGTCCGTCAGTTGAAGCAACTACGAGGATCGCACCGTCCATTTGGGCAGCACCAGTGATCATGTTTTTAACGTAGTCCGCGTGTCCTGGAGCGTCGATGTGAGCATAGTGACGTTTTTCAGTTTCGTACTCAACGTGCGCAGTGTTGATAGTGATACCGCGTTCGCGTTCTTCTGGAGCAGCATCGATAGACGCATAGTCTTTTGGTTGGTTAACTGATGAAGGCAAGCGACGTGCCAATACAGTTGTGATCGCTGCTGTCAAAGTAGTTTTACCGTGGTCAACGTGTCCGATTGTACCGATGTTAACGTGTGGTTTACTACGATCGTATTTTTCTTTTGCCATTTTAGGAAAAGCCTCCAATAAAATATATTTTATAGATAGACAGTAGGCAATACGGTCTAACTTTACCTTACTATTCTATCAAATTGTCGTGAAAATGCAAGTATTTTCTATCTTTTTCTGATGAAGGAGCCATAAAAAGACGGAAGGAACGGATATTTCCATCCATTTCTTGACTGATTTGCTCCTACTTTTCTAGGTGATGATAAGGCTGAATTTCGACACTCTGACCAATGTTAGAAGCGAAAATCCATTTTACATCTTTTAACTGAGCAAAGTTCTCAGCACGACCTGTTAGAATAACGCCAGCAAATTTAGCGGTTACGGCATCTTTATTTTGAGCTAAAAAGTCTTTTAATGCTACAAGTTCTTTAGAATCACTTTCATCCCCACGCATAGCTAAAAATTTTTGAGCATTATCTGCAAATATTGTGAAACTATTTTGCATCCCAACTAGGGGGGTGACTTTTTGCTCCTGCTCATATTTCCTGTATATCTTTGCCACTTCAGCCTTAGAATTTTTTGTGAGTGCTTGATTAACCTCTTTTGTCATTGCGTTCTGTTGCTCAGCCGTTAGTCCCTGATCAAAATGGGGAGTAAAACCATACTGATACGCTAAATTCCCATTCACAAATCCTTGCTTGCCAACACCAATCCAAATCCAATTCATTTTTAAACTATCTGGTATCATCTTGCTGATTTCTTCTAATGTATACCCTTCATCAAATGTAATAGCTACTTCCACAGCTTGATTTGTCATGTCTGGAATAAAGTCTAAATCTTGCTTTTGTTTATAAAACACGTTTTCATTCTCCAGCACATCGTAAAAGCGTGGTATTTTGTAATTTTCCTGATAAGTATAATCTGACTTTCCATCATCACCTGTTCTCAACGCTTCGTCTTGGTTCAAATCATAATGGTGGAAAATGGAATATTCTCCCTCATATTTAATAAAAGGAATCGTAATCCCATCAACATCTTTGATTCGGTTGGAATAAAATTTACCTGAGAAATTTGACGTTGGTTCCCATCCCCATGTTGTGTACTCGATATTCGGGTAGGCAATTTCGTTCAATAGTAGATATTGTTTTTGAATTTTTTTACCGTTTCTCGCTGTCAATCTAGTTAAGCCATAAGATAATCCTCCAACTGCTAACACGCTGACTAAGACGCTAGCAATCGTCCATTTCATCCAGTTTTTCCGCTTATTTTTTTGTGATTTTTTCAAAGTTAGATAAGGTCTTCATAAATAGAGAGAATGTGGCTCATTTCCTTGACTGTAAAATCTTGGAAATAATACAAATCCATCACCAGTCGGTATTTTTCAGGTAATTCTCCCAATAAATGATAGAGTTCACTGGTGTCCTCTTGGTCAAATTGAATCAGGTTTTCCTTCGAATAGCAACACGATACATCCGCGCGCGGATTTTATCACGTGACAAAATCAATTGACTTTCCAATATGTTGACGAGGACATCTTGGGTCACATCCCAACTATCTTCTGGACTAGCGCCAGATTTCCTAAGATAATAAACGATCTCGTCTGCTATTAAGATTGATTCCTTTTCATACAACTCAAATCGAATGCCCCTCACCTCCTCGCTGAAGGAATGGCAAATCTTAGCCAAAATTACTATTTTTCTCTCGTCACTATTATAACGAATCAGCACATGCTTTGGTCACAAAAAAAACACGAACAAAGTTAGCTCCATTTAGAAACTTCTTTGCTCGTGTCATAATGATAGCGGCACAAAAATCGGTGACTCGTCACTAAATAAGATTTCGATTTTTCAGCACTTTTTCATTTTAGGTTATTAAGCTAAAACAGTCTACTAGACTGTTTTACTCCAACTTCCGCACAGTTGATTAGATAGGGGCTATCCCTTGCAATGTAAGGGATTAAGACTTGCAATCAACCACTGCGTTGAACATTTATTACGTAAAAAGTGAAAAGAGGTAGGTCTTTTTTGACCCAACCTCTTTTAGGACGGACCCTGATAAAACGAATTTTCCTCTCGAGATTACTCTGGTACCTAACTTGCGTCATATCGTGAATAAGTCAAGACTTGATGCAAAGTAGATGTTGTTATTGTAAATGCAGAATAGGAAGCTCTAGCTGTCCATCTTGGACTGGGTTGACCCAGCGTCCAGTCAAATCCCGGAATGGACATGCCCCAATTCATCATGCTAAGTCGAGGATCAACCATATAAGGAGCCGCATAGTAACGATAATGTTTGTTAGCTGAGCGTCCTAACACTGGTTTCAATCCTATTCCCACTAGGTGTTTCAATGCCTGATTGAGTACTTTTCCATCAAGTTGCACACGAATGAATTTCCCATTACCATTTACAGTGACCTTGACTCCCTCAAAATGGAGAGTGCTTTGATTTAGCTTGCCTTTTTGTAGTTTATCAACAGGCTTGCTTGGCTTAGTCGTTTGAATTGGTTTAGCAGGTTCCAATTTAGTTGCTGGAATAGTTTCTACTACTCGAATTGGAATAGTAACCTGACGACTGCTACCATCTTTGAAGGTCACGCGCACCTTAGATTCGGTTAGACCAACTTTGCTCAAATCAGGGGCTACTTCAACTCCACTGAGCACAGCCCCTTCTAGCAAGGTCAAAGCTGTTTTATAATCAATCGTTTGGGCATCTTGATGGAGATTTACACGCATTTCAGTTGGTTTAGGAATCTCAGGAATGTCAACAATAGATGCCGCAGGTTGCCCCTTTGAGATACGAAGCACGACAGCGGTTAGACCATCCAATTTGATTTGATAATTGGTTTTATCAATGTTGACACCAGTTGGATTTGCGGTTGCCTCGATTCCCGCTCTTGATTGATCAACGAGGATTTCTGCATTTACCAGATGACGGAATTTCTCTGGCAAATAGAGAATTCGAGTATTGGTATCTGCGTTGAGAATGACCGCGTAGATATCCCCGTTTGAAGCGACTGTTTGATAAGCGATAAAATGATCACTGTTCCCAACTGAACCTTGATTTGGCTCTGTTATCAAGGTCACATCTCGATCTACTTCTGCTTTTGTAGCTTTTGAAAATGCATCTGTTGAACGTCGAAGAGCAATCAACCCAGCTGTGTAAGCTTGCGTTTTAGTCGTGATGGGATGTGCTGCTGTGTCCGTTGCCTTCGCCCAATCAAAGTGATTAACACCATCTGAAGAATCGTAACTATCATGTATAAAGTACGGATGGTTCGCAACACCACTATTATAAGTTGACTTGTGAGGATCCTTGCCCTCACCCAAGTAGCTTGCATATTCATCATTTAGCAATTGCTTAGTGCGTCCGTATTCCTGTCCTGAATGGATAAATGGTGTACCTTGCGATGTCAAAATCAAGGCATTCCCAAGACGAAGACGCTGATGAGTTTCCTGCTCAGCTGTTGCTGGATCTTTTTTGAGCGAATAAGCAATGACATCATGGAGTGTCAAATTATCATGAGCAGCAATGTATTGGATAACATCCCCTGGATCATCACTGTTGAAGTTATTTGGTTGTGCTTTTATCGTATGGAAGAGTTTCCAGATGTCCTGACGACCGTTTGTTAAGAAGGCTGCTGCTCCCTCATTTGGAAAACCTGATTTGAGCATATTTCGGATATCGTCTGAAAAGACTGCAACAGTATCTGTTTTTTCCATCCAGCCTTGGTCAGCAGCTGGAACACCTTTATTGTCATCTCCTGTAAATGTGCGCCATCCCTCACCCAACATGATGATATTTGGATTCAGTTTTTGTGCTTCTTTAAGGGCTGCTTCAATGGATGCTGCATCATGGTCTCCCATCATATCAAAACGGAAGCCATCCACTTTAAATTCATTTACCAAATACTTGATTGAGTCCACTAGCACGCGACGGCTCATGTGGTGTGTTGTTCCCAAACGACCTCCACCAAAACTTTCTTTTGGCGTCCCGTCAGCAGTCATGAAGTGGTAGTAATTTGGCTCTAAATCTTCAAAAATCGCTGTTTTAGCAGTATGGTTGTACACAACATCCAATACGACACCCATATTGCGTTTATGGATTTCGTTGACCAAGTTTTTGAATTCTTGAATCCGCAATTCAGGATTGGTCGCATCTTCCGAATACATACCTGTCAGCGCAAAATAGCTTTGTGGATCGTAACCCCAGTTATAATTTTGATTGGCTGAATTGTACTCTGCTGAACGAGTCTTATCCAACTCATTAACATAATAATAGCTGAGAATTGGCAAGAGTTGAATATGCGTGACACCTAGTTTTTGAAGGTAATCCAATTTTTCAGCGAAGGCTGCAAAGGTTCCAAATTGATGCTTGAGCTCTGGAGCAATGGCTTGATCAGAAGTGAAATCACGTACATGCGCTTCATAGATGATGGCATCTTCTCTCTTAGTGAATCTTGGAATGTTAGCAAAATCCAATTTTGGTCCTAATTTACTTGGGTTAACAAAAGCTGCTTTAGCAACATAACTCGTATCCGTCACTTTGCTATTGTCCCATTCCGCCAATGACTTAGCATATGGGTCTAGGGCTAGAACAGTTTTTGTGCCACGCGTAATTTGGCAATGGTAGTAATAGCCTGTCAAATCTGAAAGTTTGAGACTTGAAGCTGCTAAATCTAAGGCCCATACCCCTTTTTCTCCTTTGGTCATTGCTACCGTACCGACAACGGTATCTTGCTGGTCTTTGTCATAGACTACTACTTCTACTTTATCTGCACTTGGTGACCAGAAATGAAGAGTTGCTTGGTTACCAGACTCATTGAGCTGTGCTCCTAAATCTCCATCGTAGGCGTAGAGTTCATCCTTTAATTCCCACGACATACGTGTTTGATAAGATGCAGATCCGAAGGTAATGGTGTAATTGGCTCCTTCTTGTCCAAATTTTCCGCGAATCAAAATCGTCTTGTTTTTACTATCCAACTCAACACCTTCAAACTTTACGGATTGTCCAGCTTTGTCGATCACTTTTAAGTCTTTTAAAGCAGCATCTTTCGTCAAGCCTTCTAAATTGCTAAAATCCGCAACCAAACTGCTTGTCGAACGATGTTCAGCACCCGTTAATTTTACCTTATCTACGTAATATGTATTGGTATAAATTTTCGGATCATTATCTCGAACAAAAATCTGACTGTGATTTGCAAGATCGGTGAAAATGTAATCAGACGGAGTTTTCTTAGCTGCGTCCCCTTCCTTGGTTTCGTCTACAATCAAGAAACCTAGTTCTTTTGCCAAATCCTTCAATTCAACATCTAGGTAAACTCCATAATCTCCTTCATTGACTAAGTTGGTGCCATCAGGGAACTTCCCAGTTGAAGGGAATTTGACATCTCGGAAAAGCCATGCGCCTAGGTGATTATAATTTCCATCTTCACGTTTGTAATTAATTCGAATAAAGCCTTTTTGACTTAGCGGTTCATAACTGTATTCATTAAAGGCTTCATAAATCCACACTTCCTTCTTACTTGGGCTGAGAATTTCAAAACTTTGATTTTCTGTTAAGTTGGTACCTGAACCGCGCAAATCATTGATTAAGTATGAAATCTTTCCATGGCGATCTGGATGCATTTTGACATCTAAATAATAACCATAATCATCTTGACTTGCTTGTGCAAATTTATCCGCTCCATTAGGCCAGCCACCTTTATCATTAGAAATAGTCTCTACATCATCCCACGTCCACAGACCTAATTGGTTAATATCGTGACCGTCAGGTAGTTTCTTGAAATGCATGCGAATGTAGCCTTCTTGAATGTCTGGTGCTTTGATGGTGATAGCCTGGGCTTTCTCCACACTACCATTTTCCACTGTCAAAAGCATCGTGCCACCATCAGTAATAGCTGGCGCATCCAAGTTGATAATCCATTGGCCAGCTTCATTCTGACTGGCTTTGAAACGTTGCCCGCTGTAATGATCCACTACTGCAGTATCTGGACCGGACACAGTCAAGGTGATAGTGCGTTTTTGCTGATTAAGATTATAGGTAATAAAGGCTGTTTGTCCTTGGTAATCACGTTTCGCCATTAACCAACGTTCAGAATCTGTTCCTGCAAAAGTTTCGTTAGTGCCACGTGAGAGTAATTCAGAATAATTTTTGCGGAAGTCCAATACCTTTTTGTAATGTGTCAGAATGCTGTTATTATCCGTAGCCTTCCAGTCAAAATCAGGTCTCTTTCCATAATATGGCCAATTATTTTTGCCAGATTGTCCAACTTCTTCCCCATAGTAAACCACAGGCTGACCTTTAGCTGTCAATTGCATAGTTGCTGCGATTTTTAACCGATCTTCTGTAAGCTCCTTACTGCCAAAAAGATCTGAATTCACTTTAAATCCATCTTCATCATGGCTACTGAGGAATTGTCCCAATGTAAAGGAGCTAGTTAATATTTTGTTTCGAGCAATCAATTCTTGGTTGGCAGCTTGTAATTGACCAGTAACCAAATTTTTGGCAATGCCTTTAAAGCCAAAGTCAACCAAACTATCCATCATTCCATTTCCCAAGTGGCCATTGGTATTCTTGTAATTGGCTCCCCAAGATTCTCCGATCAAATGGAAATCTGAATCCTTGCTCACCAATTCATTTTTGAAATGCTGCCAAGTAGTATGGTCAACATGCTTAACTGTGTCCACACGGAATCCATAAATTTTATTACCTTTTGCAGTAGTTGATTTACGAATCCAATCGGATTGCCAAGCGACTAATTTATCCCGAACAGCCTTATCCTCTGTCTTGAAATCAGGTAAACCAGCTAGTGAACCAAGAACGTCGTTCCCTTTTTTATCCTCAGAACCTGTTCGAGTCATGCCTTCAAATCGTTTTCGATCTTCTTCAGTTGGCGCACCGGGTGCTTTCGACTTGGTATCCTCATTCATACCATACCCAGCATGATTTAAAACGACATCCACAATGATATTGACACCCAAATCAGCCGCTTTATCAATCAATTCATGGTATTCTTCCATGGTTCCCAAATGCGGATTTAATTTTTCAAAATCAGATGCCCAGTAGCCATGATAAGCATAGTAAGAACCATCTTTGCTACCATATGAGGCATCATGTTCTATATTTTCTACAATAGGTGTCAACCAAATAGCGGTCACGCCTAATTTTTTCAGATAGTCTAACTTTTTAGTAACTCCTTTAAAATCGCCGCCTTGATAAAGCCCACGTGGGTTAGATGGATTCGAATAATCCATCATTTTTGGATTATCATTCAATTGATTCCCATTGTAAAAACGGTCCGTCACCATGAAGTAGATTACTTGCTCATCCCAATCCAAGTCACCTTTTTGCTTCTTCCGCTCTGCAATAGTCACTTTGGCAGTAGTGGTGTAGGAACGCTGATGGTCATCATAGAGAGTAATCGGAATATCATAAACACCTGGTGCCACACTAGAATTCGTATTAACTGTGATTCGTTTCAATTCTGGAGAAATCTCTAATTTCCCACCTTGAATACTAGAAGCATCGGCAGTGATTTTAACAATTTTAGCGTCGCTTGGCTCTTTATAGGTAATATCTAATATACCAGCCTCATTATAGTTAAATGGCTTTTGTAAGGTAGCGGAAGCTTGAATATCTTCTGTCCCTTGAGTAGCTTTACTGGTATCAACTTCTTTGGTTGATGCCACAAAATAAGGATTGGTATAAACCGTCTCATCGTTTTCACGCAAGAAAATTTGACTGTATTTTCCACGGAGATCAAAAGATAGATTCTTTGTCTGTGTCTTATCTGCTTGATTGATCAAAAGGAATTGCAAATGAGAATCCAATCCTTTAGACAAGTCAACATCTATATAACGGCCATATTTTCCTGTTTTTATAAAATCTTCCGCCCCTTGAGGCCATGTTCCTTCAACAGATGGTGTCTTGGTGTCTCCCCACATCCAAACACCCCAGTTATCGTATTTACCATCAGCACGATCGTAATTGATGCGGAGTTTATTTTCATCTTGTAGAGGTTCAAAACTGGCATCTTGATAATCTTTATTGATAAAGACTTCATTCATATCTTTATGCAACAAGCTAATTTTTTGATTATCAGGAGTGACCTTCGTCCCATTTGTACCGCTTAAAACAAGGTAACCAATTTCAGCAGCGTTGTCTTTCTTTTTGACATCAATATAATAGCCATAGGAAGATTTCTTTGCATCTTTAAGGCTGAGAGCTCCTGTTGGCCAATTTTGTGACTCATCTGCCACACCACCCCACAACCATAAACTACGGTCAGCTTTGTTGCTTTCGTCAATGGATTCCAAGTGAATGCGCACGTACCCATCTTGGTTTTTATCTTCTTCTGCTGTGTCAGCTGTTACTTCTGCTATTGCGGTGACTGGTTGAGCAGCTACTTCGACAGATTGGCTATCTGCTCGTTCCTCGACCGGAGCTACAGCACCATTTAACGCATTAAGTTCCGCTGGTACTTGTTTCTCAACTGTTTCTGCTACAGCAGTATCAGTTTTGGAAGCTGGTTCCACAATCACTTTTTCTTCTGTCGAACTAGTTGATTTTGATGGGGTCGATGCAGACGTTTGCATAGAAGGTTCTGTTGAACCCGCGCTAGAATTTTCCTGATGGGAAAGACTGGCATCTGCTTCAGTGACAACTTTCTCTGGAGCAAGTTGGCTATTTTCAGTTAGCTGAGTTCCCGTTGTAGGCGCTTCAGCGAGAACCATTCCCCCATTTACAGCAAAAAAGGCACCAATCACGACTGAAGCGACACCAACGCTCGGCTTCTTGATACCATATTTAAATTGCTTGTCAAACAAGGACTTGCTTTGATTTTTCTTGTGCATAAGAACTCCTTTTAGTAGTTTTTCACTTGCATTATAACATGTGGCGCAAGCGTTTTCAATGCAATGCTTGGATTTTCTAAAAGAAAATGTTACCAGAAAATTACTGTAAACCAATTTTCAAAAACTAATAAAAAAAGAAAACCAAGATACACTTGATTTTCTAAATAGAGTCTATCCTGAATTTCGCAAGCCTGTTGCGATTCCGTTGATGGTAATATGAATGAGATTTTCTTGGTCCGCACTCAGTTCTCCACGGCGCAAACGGTTGATGAGTTCAATCTGAATATAATTTAAGACATTGAAGTAAGGTAAACGATAATCTAGACTAGCTCTAAGGAATGGTAATTCAGCAAGTAGAGAATCGTTCTGTTCAATTTGCAATATTATATTTTTGGTCAGCTGCCACTCATCCAGTATAGGATAAAAGACTGCCTCTACCTCAGGATCCTGACACATTTTAGCATATTCAAAGGCAATATTCATATTAGACTTAGAAAGAACCATGTCCACGTTTGACAAGAGGGAGCGGAAAAATGGCCAGCTAGTATACATTTTTTGTAGTTTGGCGAGATTTTCAGGTGCCTTGTCAATATAGCGCTTAAAACTAGAACCAACACCGTACCAACCTGGTAACATGACACGGTTTTGCGACCATGAGAAGACCCAAGGAATTGCACGTAAACCAGAAATTTCAGTAATGGTTTTACGAGCAGCTGGACGAGAGCCGATATTCAAACTTGATACTTCACGAATCGGGGTAGCAGCAAAGAAATAGTCATAGAAATGAGGATTGCCAAAGACTAGCTCACGATAAATACTGTAGCTGTCTTCTACAATATCATCCATAGTGGCACGATAACCATCGATTTCACTCGGGTCGGTAATCATCTGGGTCACCATACGATCCAAAGTTGCACCCCTTGTTCTGTCAAGCGAATGCGATCATTGATGGAACCGAATGGCTGGGAGGTAATAGCATCATAAGAAGGACCACCACCGCGTCCGACAGTTCCACCACGACCATGGAAGAAGGTAATTTTTACCCCATGATTGCGACCGATTTGCGTCAATTGGTTTTGAGCCTTATACAAAGTCCAACCAGAAGCCAGATAGCCTCCATCCTTATTTGAATCAGAATAACCCAGCATAATTTCTTGGTAATGATGGTTATCAGCAATCCAGTTTTGAACAACTTCAAGATTCAAATACTCTTCTAAAATAGCCGAAGAATGTTCTAAGTCTTCAATGGTTTCAAATAATGGAACGATTTGAATGCGAGCTTTTTCCTTATCCACCAAGCCAACTTCCTTAAGAAGAATAGCTAGCTCTAGCGTATCTGACACACTTTCAGAATGAGAAATAATGTGCTGCTTGATAACGTCGTCACCCAATTTGTCCTTGAGCTCACGCGCGGCTTGAAAAATAGCCAATTCTTTTTCCAATTGCTCTGATTTTGGCACATGAGTAACAGATAGAATTCGCGGATCCTCTGTGAGTTCTTGCAAAAGGACACGGCATTTTTCATCCTCAGATAAACTAGAATAATCTGCCACAATATTAGCTGCTGCCAGTAATTCAGCGACACTGGCCTCATGAATGATGGAATCTTGACGCATATCAATACTTGCTAAATAGAAACCAAAAGCTTCAACAGCTTCTAACAATTCTGCCAGATCGCCTTTGACTAAGATAGCCGCATTGTTTTCTTCAAGCGACGTTTTAATAGCCAGCAAGTCCTCCTTAAATTCTTTCACACTGCCATATCGCAAGTCATGCTTTTGATCATGAATGAGAAAATCCCGTGTATGTTTCAATTTCATACGGATAAAGTGGAAAGCACGACGGTAGGGCTCGTGTTCACGATAGACTGACTTATCTTCCGACAAATCCGCCAAGGCTAACACTTCAGGAGTCACATCAACAATAGTCGTTGAAAGAGAAAGTGTGCGGTAAAGCTGAGAAAGCTTTTCGTCATAGTAATCCATGATTACTTCTGCCTGTGTCAATGCAGATAATTTGAGCGTTTCTGCTGTGACGAATGGGTTCCCATCGCGGTCTCCACCAATCCACATCCCCATAGTAATAGGACGAGGATTTTCCAACTCCACTCCACGCTCCGCAGCCAAACGCTTGTATTCGCTCTGTAATTTGGTAACAGCTTCAATAAAAGAAGAATTGTAGTATGCCATGGCATTGGTGATCTCATTGGTCACCTTGAGTTTCTTCTCACGAATCATATCCGTCTGCATGATAATTTCAACGTAAGAGCGCAATTGTTCTTCCCACTTGGTTTTATTGAGAAGACCCATTTCGATATCACGATAACGACGTAAGAGTTCATGAATCCGATTGGTCAAATCCAGCATGGATTGGCGCTGTACCTGAGTCGGATGGGCAGTTAAGACAGGCACCACATTAAGATGTTCCAAAATGTCTTTTGCATCTTCACGCTCTGCTACCATTTCAATGGTCGTTGAAATTTTGCCTAGATAATCTGTTCCAAGATTGTTTTGACGATTGATTTCATAGGCCAAATCCACATCTTCTGAAATATTGATGAGAAGAGGCAGTACAGCAAAATAGCGAGAAATGACTTCCAATTCCTTATTGGTCAAATCTTTGATAATATCCAACAATTCATGGTAATGTTCTGCCGTAGCGAGCTCTGACAATTCAATGATTTTATCGAAACTATCCTTTGAAATCATCTGACGAGCCACATCTTTTAGAGTCTCTGTCAAGATGAGAACTTCTTCATGAATCGTTTCTTTATTGTTATGGCTTTCCAATTTTTGTATCGACATCATTTATCTCCTAGTAACTACTCTTTTTCAGCATCAAAAGCGGTGCGTTCAATTTCCTCGCGGAGAATTTCACGTTTTTCATTGGCATCAATATTAAGGACAAAGGCAATCCCAATCGAGATAATCAAAAGGCTTGATCCCCCTTGTGATAGGAAAGGGAAGGTTACTCCAGTTGCTGGGATAAGACCAGAAATTCCTCCGACATTGACGAAGGTCTGGATGAGAAGCATGCCTGCAATTCCAAGTGCCATCATGGAATTAAACGTATTCCTTGCTCGAATTCCCACCACGATAATACGCAGAATAAGGAAAAATAAGATCGCCAGAATCAAGCTAGCACCAATCAAACCTAATTCCTCAATCACAATTGAAAAAGCAAAATCTGTATGGGCTTCTGGCAAGTAACCATTCTTTTCTATCGAATTTCCTAGTCCCAAACCAAGCCAGCCCCCATTACTCATAGCATAGTATGAATTTGCCAACTGGTGACCTGCATTGGTTACATCCTCAAATGGATTGAAAAAGGCTGAAAAACGTTTGGCGACATAACCAATCCCAGGAATATTGGATACAACATCCACTCCAAAAATAGCAATCGTTCCAAGCAGAGCACCTGCCCCCGCTACAAGGCCCGTCAAAGCGACTGAAAACCAGCGAAAACCAATACCACTAACGGTAATCATGATGATAATTTCTAAGCCAATAATGGTCGCATTCCCCAAATCAGGCAAACTCGCAACTAAGCCAAGCAAAAGGACGCTGACAACACGCCAATCATTAAAATGATGGGGCAAGAAATGCCCTTTTGTTAAAGCTTGATAATCATAAGTCCGAATATCGCCCTGTATTCTGGCAAATTTATGAGCTAAGAACCATATGATGACCAACTTTAAATATTCACGGTAGGGAAAAAACGTGAAGCAATCAAGAGGATAATTTCTACCCAAATGGCCCCCATGACAACCTGACTGCTTCGCAAAAAACTCAGCCGCATCCGATAGATAATAAAAATAGCCGCTAAGCTCACAATCCAAAAGGCAGATTGGCTAATCACCGGACGAAAAGGATTAGCTCCTCTTTGAATCTGATTGGCACTGGTCGTTGAATAAACAATGATTAAGCCCACGACAGATAAGATTAAATAGGGAATCAAGATTGAATAATTTAATAAATGACGCTTGTCGATTTTCATGCATACACCTTCGTTCTCGTGGATAATCTACATTTTTTCATATTGTTTCATTATACCATATTTCTTCTTAGAATAGCAGAGCAAAAAAGGGCTAGCGCCCTTTATTCCTTTATTTAAACGCTTCAAGCCGGAAAGCAATCTTGTCCCCTTCTTTAAGGACAGCTTCTTCTGCACCAACTTCCGCCATTTTTCCATTAATATCATAGAGCCAATAAAGATTTTTTGAAGCATCTTCACTCACGCCATCAATAGCTGTAATAAAGCCACCATCTTCTTCAATGTCATAATTGTCTTCCATGACGTCCATGACTGAATCTCCTTCTTCTACTTGAAACTCTTGGGTACGTGATTTCCCATTTCCCTCGATAGTGACTGCAACTGGAATCATTTTTTCGCCATCAGACGACTGGTTGTGACATGCTCCTAAAAATAGCAGAGTGACAAGTGAACAAAGGATCAGACTAATTTTTTTCATGATAAAATCTCCTAAAAATAGAATAAATAAATGGGTAGAAGAAAAAAGTAGATAGAGCATGCATGACATCAAAGCTCAGCCCATTGAGCCAATAGGGCAAAAAATCAGCTCCAAACTGCATAGAAGTTGGAATACTAATCAAAAATCCATATAGAAATGCTGCTAGACCGGCACAGAAAGGACCTAGCCAAACAGGGAGTTTTCGCCTTTTTTCAAGAGGACAAATGGTACTAGACCAGCATAATGAGTAGATATGCCAACACCTGCCAGACAATCGCGGGGCTCATCCCAAACAAAAAAACCACTCCCCACCATAGTCAGAGCCATGATAAGTAGGCTATCTACCAACGGAAGATAACATAAGCTAATCAAGAAAACAGCCGTCAATGGCTTGATATTTGGAAAAGCACCGAATGCGACGCGCAGCACGATAGATAGCGCACTTAGCATCACAATATAGCTCAATTTCTGTACCTTCATCTCACTCCTTCTTCTAATAATTACTAAATATAGTTGGTTTTAGCTTATATTTTTTGATTTTTTATTTCGATTAATGTAGAATATACCCGATGAGAAAGAAAATTAAACCTATCTTTGTGATTGCCTTTTTCCTCTTTTTCACTGGACTCATACTTGTGACTAGAGGATATGCTCAAAGCACTTCACAAGACCTGACACAACCATCTACAACCACGGGAGTTCTATCCACCTCCTCTGAAGTCTCTTCTTCCACGGCGGCCTACAGTGCTAGCCCTGTTTACATTGAAGATCCTCTGGAGATGAAACCCATTATTGATGTATCTGGCTGGCAACTTCCAGCCGATATGGACTATGATGTTTTAGCAGCCAACATTTCAGGTGTCATTGTGCGCGTCCAATCTGGTTCACACACAAAAAAAGATAATAACGCTTCTGACAAAAATGGTTTGGATAAATCGTTTAAAACTCATATCAAAGAATTCCAAGCACGTGGCATTCCAGTAGCAGTATATGCCTACGTAACAGGAAACAGTGAGAAAAAGATGAAAGCCGAAGCTAAAACCTTCTATGAAGCAGCTTCTCCTTACCACCCAACTTTTTACTGGCTTGATGTAGAAGAGAAAACCATGGACGATATGAATGCGGGTGTAGAAGCTTTCCGCCAAGAATTAGTGGACTTGGGAGCTAAAAACATCGGTATTTACATAGGAACTTACTTCATGGAAGAGCACAGTATTTCAACAGAGAAGTTTGATTCCGTTTGGATTCCAACATACGGTAACGACTCGGGCTACTATGATGCCGCGCCAAATACCAATTTGGACTATGATTTGCATCAATACACTTCTCGTGGCTATGTCAATGGTTTTAGACACCATTTAGATTTGAATTTGATTACTCCCCTCAAGGAACCAAATGCAGTTTATCAAAAGCTCTTTACAGTTCCTGAAAAATAGGCTATACTATTTCTACAATTATATATTCACAAAGGAGCGCCTTGGCTGAGATCGCGTAAGCGAAATCCTCAAACCTGATCTAGTTAGGACTAGCGTAGGGATTGTGTTGATAACTTGCTAAAAAGCAGAGCTCCTTTGTATTTAGAAGGAGTTTTTTTATGTTCCAGTCTCGACTACGTATCCTTGCAGAAATCGCTATTTTTGCCGCCATTGCTCTCATCCTAGATCGTCTTCCCCTTTATACTTTGCCTCAAGGTGGCTCTATCTCCTTGGTTATGCTACCAATCTTGCTCTTGGCGCTTCGCCATGGATTTGCTACAGGATTGGTAACAGGTGCTATCGTGGGCTCCATTCAGCTCTTTTATGGTGGCTACTTTCTCAATATTTTCCAGATCTTCCTTGATTATGCTGTAGCCTATGCTGGAGTTGGTTTTGCCGGACTCTTCGCCACATCTCTCAAACAGGAAAATACTGGTTCTAAAGCTGTCCTCATCATGACATTGGCAAGTCTGGTCGGTGGACTCTTCCGCTTTTTAGGGAATTTCCTCTCAGGAGTCATCTTCTACGGTGATTATGCTCCTAAAGGTATTCCAGTTTGGCTCTATTCTCTTCAGTACAATATGAGTTATATCCTACCTTCAACTATTATCTGTTTGATTTTACTGGTTATCCTGTTTAAAGCACGTCCTAGCTTTTTTAAAGTATAGACCCCTTTCAAAAATGTGGTACAATAAAGTATCACATTTTTTTGGAGGAAATTATGGCTTCTTGGATTTCAAGAATCATCAAAGGCATGATTATTGCTCTGGGCTTTATTTTACCAGGCGTTTCTGGTGGCGTACTCGCTGCTATTTTAGGTATTTATGAACGATTAATTGGTTTTTTAGCCCATATCCGTGAAAACTTTGTAGAAAACGTTCTTTTCTTTATTCCTGTGGGAATAGGAGGAATCCTTGGAATAGCTTTGTTTTCATTTCCAGTCGATTTCTTATTGACTCATTATCAAGTTCCAGTTCTCTGGGGATTTGCGGGTGCCATTGTTGGGACATTGCCAAGTCTCTGGAAAGAATCTAGCAAGCGCTCTTCAAGAGACACGGCAGATTGGTTATGGTTAATTGGAACATTTATCATTTCAGGGTTCTTCTTGTATTCCTTGAATGATTTGGTAGGAACCTTACCGGCTAATTTTGCATCCTTTATCTTAGCTGGAGCCTTGATTGCACTTGGTGTGTTGGTCCCTGGCCTCAGCCCTTCTAATTTACTGCTTATCTTAGGGCTCTACGCACCTATGCTTACAGGCTTTAAAAAATTAGATTTAGCGGGTACTTTTTTACCCATTGCTATTGGTGGTATCCTTGCCATTCTCCTCTTTTCCAAAGCCATGGATTATGCCCTAAAGAACTTCCATTCACGTGTCTATCACTTCATCATTGGAATTGTCCTTTCCAGTACCCTTCTCATTCTCATTCCAAACCCAAGTAGCAAAGAATCTATTATTTCTTATCTTGGAGCCGGTTTTGGTACGTGGGCAATGGCTGCGCTTCTCTTTGTACTCGGTATTTGGTTGGGACTTTGGATGAGCAAACTTGAGGAAAAATACAAATGAGTAAGAAGACAAAAGTCAAGAAGACCCTAGTGGATCAAATTCTAGACAAGGCAAAGATTCCACACGATAGCTTAGTTTTAAATGCTTTTGAAGGAGTTTTACCAGAGGGTATAAAAGAATCAGATATCTACAAAACCCTTGCCCTAACTGGGGATAAGACTGGTCCGATTATTGGAATTTTACCCATCACAGAGCATTTGTCTGAGAAAAAATTAGCCAAAATTTCTGGCAATAAAAAAGCCAGCATAATTCCCCAAAAGGATCTTGAAAAGACAACAGGCTATATCCACGGCGCTAATAATCCCGTCGGTATTCGTCAAAAACACGCTTTTCCCATTTATATTGACCAATCAGCGGCTGACAAAGGAACACTGATCGTCTCAGCAGGAGAAATAGGTCGCTCTATTCGCATCGACAGTCAGCTACTAGCAGATTTTGTGGGTGCCAGCTTTGCAGATTTAGCCCAATAAACCAAAACATGGATCATCTGGTCCATGTTTTTTCCTGTCTGGCTCAACTTTTCCTGCTTTTTTGTCTAATCTATGATAAAATAAAAAGAACAGACTTTTTTATAGGAGAAATCGAGAATGTCTAACGAACACATCGAAGAATTAAATGACCAACAGATTGTCCGTCGTGAAAAAATGACGGCTCTTGCTGAACAAGGAATCGATCCTTTCGGAAAACGATTTGAGCGCACTGCCAACTCAGCAGAATTAAAAAAAAAATACGCAGATAAGACCAAAGAAGAATTGCATGACATGGACGAAACAGCTATTATCGCTGGTCGTCTGATGACCAAACGCGGCAAAGGGAAAGCTGGTTTTGCTCACGTTCAAGATCGTGAAGGCCAAATTCAAATCTACGTCCGCAAAGATATGGTTGGCGAAGAAAATTATGAACTCTTCAAGAAAGCTGACTTAGGTGACTTTGTCGGTGTTGAAGGGCAAGTGATGCGCACAGATATGGGTGAGTTGTCTATCAAGGCTACTAAATTGACTCACCTGTCTAAAGCACTTCGTCCACTTCCAGAAAAATTCCATGGATTGACAGACGTCGAAACCATTTATCGTAAACGCCATTTGGATTTGATTTCCAACCGTGAAAGCTTCGATCGCTTTGTAACATGTTCAAAAATCATTTCAGAAATCCGTCGTTACCTTGACGGACTTGGCTTCCTCGAAGTGGAAACACCTGTTCTTCACAATGAAGCCGGTGGTGCTGCTGCTCGTCCATTTATGACTCACCACAACGCACAAGATATGGATATGGTTCTTCGCATCGCCTTGGAATTGCATCTCAAACGCTTGATTGTTGGTGGTATGGAACGCGTTTATGAAATCGGTCGTATCTTCCGTAACGAAGGAATGGACGCTACTCATAATCCAGAATTTACTATGATTGAAGTCTATCAAGCCTATACAGACTACCTTGGTATCATGGATTTGACAGAAGGTATTATTCAGCATGCAGCACGTGCTGTCAAAGGTGACGAACCTGTTATCTATCAAGGAACAGAAATCAAAATTAATGAACCATTCAAGCGCGTGCATATGGTAGATGCTATCAAAGAAGTAACAGGCGTTGACTTCTGGAAAGAGATGACTCTCGAAGAAGCAATCACTCTTGCAAAAGAAAAAAATGTTCCACTTGAAAAACATTTCAATACCGTTGGTCACATCATCAATGTCTTCTTTGAAGAATTTGTTGAAGAAACCTTGATTCAGCCTACATTTGTCTACGGTCATCCAGTGGAAATTTCTCCACTTGCTAAGAAAAATGAAGAGGACCCACGCTTCACAGATCGCTTTGAGCTCTTCATCATGACCAAAGAGTACGGAAATGCCTTCACTGAACTCAATGACCCAATCGACCAATTATCTCGTTTTGAGGCACAAGCTGCTGCTAAAGAACTCGGTGATGACGAAGCCACTGGTATCGACTACGATTATGTAGAAGCCCTTGAATACGGTATGCCACCAACCGGTGGTCTCGGTATCGGTATCGACCGCCTCTGCATGCTCTTGACAGATACGACAACCATTCGTGATGTGCTCTTGTTCCCAACGATGAAGTAAACAAATTTCTAATCCTAAACTACACCTCAATGCTAGATGGAAAAGGACTCTTATCAACATAATGGGTAATGAGCGATTAAGTAGAAGAGAGAATCAGATTGATTCTCTCTTTTCTTCTATTCAAAATCAGGAGAATAATAATCATCTAGCAATTTAAATAATTTTTTGCTCATTCTCTTGAAAACAAAGATACACTAGTTGATAGAAATGGTAATCATAAAAGATTACTTTAAAGAACTCTCTGAGAAAAACATTTTCCTAAGTTCACGAGTTTCCCTAAAAATTCAAGACCATAAGGGATTGTCCGAGAGTCATGAGTTATCTATGTCGAAAGTTTCCCAATACTGTTTCATGATGTGATAGAGAATGACAGCTTCTCAACAGACATCATGATGACAGCCACACTTCATCTTTCTTGTCTTCAAAAAACATTAAAAAGTGATTTTCAAAATGAAAATCACTTTTTTTATATGCTGCCTTGACGTAAATTGATATATAATGATCAAATTTGATTTGGCATTTTACATCACACGAATATTTTTTAACATAAGTCTTATGCTTATTATTTTACAATGTCTTGTTCAGCTAAATTTGGCATCTTGCTAAAATCTGCGTCATAAGACTCATTTGCTTTTTCGAGAGTTCTATTGTTTCAGGCTTTTAAGATGTAATAATTTCTGTTAGGTTTTAAGGCTATTTTATTTTCTTCAAAAACGGAATCAGATTTCAAGAAATACATATAAGGATTTTCTTGTTGCCAGTTTTTTAGCATATTATCAGTATGATAAGTATTGACATGATACCACTTATCTTCAATTTTCACAAGATTCCAAGCATGATTTAAATTAGCCTCACTATAAGTACTCGTATCAATATTTTTAAATTTCTGCTTAGCTAAATCTATTGATGTTGCTTTAGCTGAGGAAGTCATAGCTGAATACCCATGAACCACTCGCACATCTATTCCAAATCTCTCAGCCATACGCGCAAAAGCAGTTGTATAGGTCAAACAAACTCCCTCCCCATCAATAAAAATTGAAGCCGGAGAATGTATTCTTACATGTTTATTTGTATTATAGACCCATGGATAATGTTCTTCAGTAGGTGCTACATTTCTTGCGCTAGCATTCAATAATAACCAATCATGAATCAGTTTTTCTCGCTCAAGATCAGTTTTTGCGATGTCTTTGTATTTTTCGTAAAATTCAGTAACTTTCTTTTCTCCTTGCCGGATGTAATCCAGCTCTTCTCTATACCCAAATTTGATTTCTAATTGATACTTACCATTTTCAAGATAAACGGGTGGTTGCACTTTGATTTCAGCGTGTCTGAAATAAGCTCCTTGGAATGAGCCATTGATCATATGCTGGTATACTAAATCCGCTTGATCTTTCGTTCCATAAAAGACACCTGTAGTTTCTGCCCCCTCATAGACTTTCTTCACAACGAGATCTTCTAGATCATCTTGTCTGCCAGTGAAATCTACATTTTTGTACTTCACTGGATGTTTAAAATCTACTTCTCGTGATAGGAATTCTTTTAGGGACATTTTTTCTCTTGAAGGACCCACCTTGAAGAGAACTTCATTTGCTTCATTTTCTTTTAGGGTAATCGTTTTAGATTCGTCATCTAAATTTTCATAGTTTTCATCAAGGTTTTCAGGTTTGACAACTACTTCCTCTCCAATAAAGCCGTCTTTGACAATTGGTGTCTGCTGGATAGTTTCCCCAGATGGACCAACGTATCGAATCGTGTAAGTTGTAGGAACCTTATTGCTATTTTTTCAGCATTTTCCAGCTCTTCTTTAACTACTCGAAGCATATCTTTATACAAGTGCAAATGATTTCCGTATTGGTTATTGTCTAAATTGTTTTTAAGCCAACCTTGAGTTTCTGGAGAAACACTTGGATTATTAAGATATGCATGCAATTGTTCTTTCATTGCTTCAAGTTCTTGGTCTAATGCAATAGCTTTTTCATTTGACGAGATTGTTGCTTCTGAGAAGATCTTTTGAACTTCTTCCTCGCTAGCTTCTTCTTTCATTTTATTGACAAAATCAACTTTTTCGCCAAATGTTAATCCATCTAATTCCCAAATCTTATCTTCCAAAGATTTCTTCAATTCTGCAACTTTAAAAGTATTCTTTTCAAAATACTCGACTTAAGATCTAAACCCAGCAATATGAGTTTCATTTAAATCGCTTAATCTAGACAGTCTTTGATACTCATTGACTAATTCGATGACTTCTTCTCCGACAAATTTATCTTCAATAGCATCAAAGTCGTCATTTAACTGATTGATGCGTTCAGCTTCTCTATCCAAAATGCTTTTATACGGTGATTCGACCTGATCAGTGGGAATACTTAACGTTTCTGCACTAGCTACTACTGGCACAATCCCTTCGAAGATAGCAGTAGCAACAATAACAGAAGCAACTCCATTTTTAAATTTTCTAAGCGAGAAACGATTTATATTCTTTTTCATTTTTTCACTTTTTTCCTTTCTTTAATCCATTTATTCTTTTGTGAAATTTTCTCAACTTGAACATTTTATCTTTTTGTACATATGTGTAAATAGTGTTTATGCTTTTTTGGATTTTTTGTATCACTCTTGTTGAGATAAGAATAAATAGTCTACCTCTTGGCGCCGAAAAAGTGAAACTTATAAGGTTATTCAGATAGATAAATCGACGAATAGACTGAACTACTCGGAAAAAGCATTATCCATTCCGTGTCCCAAAAAGGAACATTCGCAGATAATGCCTATAGTGACTAATTTCATTTTACCCAGAAGTCTAAAAGAATCCACTTCCGTTCATAAATGAAGGTCCCTGAAGAAATGAGGGGATAAGTGCTATTGATAAACATCCTATCTGGTTTTCAATGAAATGAGAATTCATTAAAAACGAAAGGACCAGCCTTCTGGTATGTACAGAAAACTGGTCGCATAAGTATATTTTTCTTTTATTTCATTTATATGCGAACGACTGCCATCGGAGCCATCTTCCATTTCACTAAGCATTGAAGCTGTCTGTCAATTGTGGCACAACTTGTTTTTTACGTGAAACGGCACCTGCAAGAAAGGCATGGTTATTTTCAAGGGTGAAATTGAAAGCTGCCTCTACCTTATCCATGTTGGTTCCGAGTGCCAAAATTTCAGAGTTTGAATTCACAATATCCGTAATCATGAGGACAAAGTCCGAATAACCTTCTGATGCGATAGCTTCTAAGATGGCTGCTTCGATTTCTTCTTGACGTTCTAAAACTTCAGCGATATCCACTGTATTGACTTGAGCAACACGAACTGGATTGCCATTTAATTCAAAGGTTTTCGCATCGATATCAATTAATTCTTCTGCAGATTTGCTTGCCAAGTCTGTACCAGCTTTTAAGAGTGCCAAGCCATATTCTTCCAAATTTACTCCAGCAATTTCAGCCAATTCTGCTGCTACTTGTGGATCAGAAGCGTGAGTAGTTGGAGATTTCAAAAGAAGAGTATCTGAAATGAGACCTGACAAAAGAAGACCTGCAACTTCGCGAGGTAATTCCACACCAGCTTCTTTAGCAGCACGGTAGACGATTGAGGATGCTGAACCAACTGGCTCTAAGCGCATGAAGAGAGGATTTGCTGTTTCAAAGTTTGCCACACGGTGATGGTCAATAACAGCTGCTACTTCCACTTCACAGATATCAGCGATAGACTGTTGGAACTCGTTGTGGTCTGTCAAGATGACTTGGCTCACGCCTTCGGCCACTGCTGAATCCACCACGCGCGGTGCCGTCACACCAAAGTACTCAAGAGCAAAAGCTGTTTCTTCGTTTGGTGTGCCAAGTGCTACCGCTTCGGCATCACGTCCCCAAGCTGTGCGCTCCAAGTAAGCCCAACCGTAAGATGATGCAATCGCATCCGTATCTGGATTTTGATGACCAAAGACTAAAAATTTAGACATGTTTCAAACCTCTTTTTTCTATTATTCATCCTATTTTACCACATTTCTGCTTTCTTGTGAATGGAGCATGTCTCCATTTGCAATCCGCTTTCAAAAAGGGTAGAATAGCCTTATATGTGGTTTTTAAGCGCCTGACGCCAAAGACCGATTTTACTACTAGAAAGAGAAATTCATGAAATTCTCAGAATACAAGTATACACGTCCTGATTATGAAGCTATCAAAGCTACATTAACCGATTTGACCAATCAATTAGCTGCTGCCGAAAATGCTGATACAGCGCTTGAAATCGTCAAAAAAATTACCGCTATCAACCTCAACATTGATACGCAAGCCAACTTGTGGAGTATCCGTCACTCTATTGATATGAATGATGAATTCTACAATGAAGAAACCAAGTTTTGGAACGAGTACTCACCACTCTTTGATGAGCTCATGACCGACTACTACCGCGTCGTGGTAGCTAGCCCATATCGTGCTGGTTTGTCTGATTTCTTGCCAAAAACATTCTTCCTCTTGGCGGAAAATAAACTCCAAACTTTTTCATCAGAGATTATTCCTCTTCTTCAAAAGGAAAACCAATTGGTAGATCGCTATAATAATCTCATGGCGACCGCCAAATTGGACTTCCGTGGCACCACCTACAACCTGTCTCAAATGGGACCATTCGCCCAATCAACAGACCGCGCTACGCGCAAGGAAGCTTCGGCTACCATAACAGGCTACTTTGAAAAACACGAAGCAGACTTTGATGACGTTTATGACCAGTTGGTACAGGTCCGCAATGAAATCGCAACAAGACTTGGTTTTAAAGACTATGTAGAATATGGCTACAAGATGATGAATCGCTTTGACTACAATCGTGAAATGGTCAAAACCTACCGCGAAGAAATTCAAAAATTGGTCGTTCCTGTAGTTAATCAACTGCGTGAGCGCCAAGCGGAACGTATTCAAGTAACAAGTCTCAAACATTATGATTTGACTTTGGAATACTTGGATGGAAACGCAACGCCAAAAGGGACCCCAGAAGAATTGGTTGCCCAAGCACAAAAAATGTATCGTGAATTATCTCCTGAAACAGGTGAATTCTTCGACTTCATGGTAGAGAAAGAATTGCTGGATTTGGTGGCAAAAGAAGGTAAGGACACTGGTGGATATTGTACTTATATCGCTGATTCCAAGAGTCCATTCATCTTCTCCAACTTCAATGGAACTAGTGGGGATATTGATGTTTTGACCCACGAAGCTGGACACGCCTTTCAAGTATACAACTCACGCTGGATTCAAACACCAGAAAGTATCTGGCCAACCTACGAATCCTGTGAAATCCACTCTATGTCTATGGAATTTATGATCTGGCCTTGGATGGAACTTTTCTTCAAGGAACAAGTTGACAAATATAAATTCAGCCATTTATCAAGCACGCTCTTCTTCTTGCCTTATGGTGTCTTAGTGGATCACTTCCAGCACGAAGTCTATGAAAATCCAAACATGACGCCAGCAGAACGCAAGGCAACATGGCGCAAATTAGAAAAAATGTACCTGCCATCAAAAGATTACTCAGAATCTGAAGCACTAGAACGCGGTATTTTCTGGTATCGCCAAGGACATATCTTTGCAAGTCCATTCTACTATATTGACTACACCCTTGCTCAAGTCTGTGCTCTCCAATTCTGGAAACGTACACAAGTGGATCATGATGAAACAGCTTGGGAAGATTACCTACGTATCTGTAAAATGGGCGGAACAGCTACCTTCCTTCAAATCGTGGACGCAGCAGGTCTCCAATCCCCATTCCAAGAAGGTGCCCTCGAAGCAACTATCAAAGCTGCTAACGATTGGTTAGATGCCATTGATGACAAAGCACTATAAAGAAATGTGCTAGCTGATTGCAGCATGTCATCAAAAAAATAAGCTTGCCTTCCTAATTAAATTGTTTGCGAACACCTTGTCTAACAGTGTTATTGTTCACGGTAGTAAATTTTGAATACATCTTTATTTTCACGTACAATCTTACCTGTAAATTCATATGTATTTCCATTTTTTCCACCTACGATTGTTTTATCTCCCTCATTTAATGAAGATTTCAATCCCTCAATGGTTACCTGTGAAAAGATTTCGTGTTCTTTCTCAACCAATGTCACATCGGTTGCTTCATCAACATATTGCAACGTGATGATTTGTTTTTCATCCGTTTCGTCTTCCTTAGCAATATAGTAAATTTCTATGATAGCATCTGTATGGCTATCAGAAGGCTGGCGGTTACCTTGTACAATATATTTAAATTCGTTATCCTCGTAACTGTCGTATACAAATCTTCTCGCGCCAGAATCTACCATGACTTCAGTGCTGAGTCGTTTAACAAGTTTATAGCCTTCTTTAGCTTCTTTAGTTGTCTCAAATAATTTTTGTGCATTGTTCCAGAGCAACTCTGAACTGATTTCATCACCAATTTTTGCGTATCCTGTTCCAGCTTCAGCCATAACTCCTGTTGAAATAAGACTCGTGCCATCTTTTTTCTTAAAGGTAACTTCTTGTTGCCACTCTACATCATCTGTGTCCACAACATGCTTGCCACCAATCGGCTTTTCAGCTACGACTCGATGATCCTCTTCGGTAGCTTTTAGAGTTTCTCTCAAAGTTACTGTTCCACTCAAATTGAAAACTGGTGTTTTTCCGTAATATGTAAGGCCAGGAACGGCAAAACCAACTTCAGGGATTGGCAAGTTTGTCTTACGGTAACGCTCATTGTTAACTTCAAGTTGCACATTGGCATATTCAGTTAATTCATAAGTGTTTGGCAATGTAGCATTGATTGTAGCAAGAACCATTTCTTGAATAGTCGCTAAATCTAATTGACTTCCGATGGTTAAAGGAAACTCCACTACGCGTGGACGAAGAATGACATTTCGGTCCATATCGACACCAGTAATGTTGACTTTTAGATGTGTTCCTTCTAATTCGTTAAATTTTTTAACGTGTGTTGAAACAACATCTGTTTCTTCAGTATTTGCAGAAACTTCTGTAGCATTTGCTAAAATAGCTGTGCTAAGAGCAAGTGAGGTTAATAAAACGATTCTTTTCATATAAAGATTCTCCTTTAATTTTTACTCTCTTAGCATAACATGTTTCTAAATTGAAAAATTTACACCTTCCGAAATTGTGTCTAAAAATACATAATTTGTACTAAATTTAAAACTTCTGATAATTCTGATATTTTACAAAAGCCTAATAATCTAGCATAAAAAGCTGACATTCTCTATCCTGCCTATAATTCTCAAATTAATAAATATACAAAGAAATATCACATCCTTGCCCTAAATTAGAAATACTGTCTCGAACTCGTAACAAAAAAAGAAACCAAGTTTCCTTGATTTCTTAATTACGAATGCGATTGAGATAGTCTTGATAGGTCTCGGTTTCCATGAGAGATTTGGCATTTTCTACACGTGCTTTGCTAGGCGGCTTAGTTCCTTCTAGCGGATAAGGGCGACCGAGTTCCCGCCATTTGAATTCTCCCAAATTATGATATGGAAGTACTTCAAAACGTTCTACATTCGTCAGCGTCTTAACAAACTCACCTAGATTTTTCAAATCTTCGTCTCGATCCGTCAAACCAGGTACCAAAACATGACGAATCCAAACAGGCTTTCCAATATCTGATAAATAACGGGCACAGGCTAGGATGGTTTTATTGCTATGACCTGTGACAATTTTATGTTGGTCTGGATTGATTTCTTTAATATCTAAAAGAACGAGATCCGTTACCGCCATCAACTTTTCATATTTCTCTAGATAGCGTGGATTATTACGGAAAGTCAGAGCACATGTATCCAAAGTCGTATGAATGCCCTGCTCTTTTGCCAATGTAAACAGTGCAATCAAAAAGTCAATCTGGATCGTGGCCTCCCCACCTGAAACGGTAATCCCGCCTTCTTTACCCCAGAACATCTTGTAGCGCATGGCTTCGTTGAGCACATCCTCAGCGGTTCTCTCAGTCGCAGCAGGATTGATTAGATCCCATGTATCAGGATTATGACAGTATTGACAGCGCATGTGGCATCCCTGCATAAAAATGACAAAACGCACGCCAGGACCATCTAAAGAGCCAAAACTCTCCGTTGAATGTACCAGACCTGTTACTTTTCTGTAGTCTATTTCTTCCATTGTTTCATCCATCCTTTATCTCTATCCATTATAGCACGATTTCCCCTCAAAAAAAAGACGAAAGTCGGAAACGTTTTCCTAAACTTTCATCTTTTGATTTCACACTGTTTTCAAGGACTCAATCAGCTTCTTCCTCATCAGCTTCGATAGGGATAATCATCAATTTGAGCTTAGTCACACGACCATTTTTAACCTTATCGTTAATCAAGATCAGGTGTTTATCCTTGCTGTCCACTTCATAGGTTTCTTTTTCTTCTTGACTCGGAATAGTCCCCACTCCAGTCAGATAGAAGCCTGCAATGGTATCCACATCATCACTTTCCAGCTCAGTATCAAAATATTCATTGAAATCATTGAGAGTCATGTTTCCCTGAACAATATAAATTGACTCCGCAATCTCACGGACAAAGATCTCCGTCTTATCCGTCTCATCATCAATCTCACCGACAATCTCTTCCAACAAATCTTCCAGTGTTACTAAACCAGAAACACCACCATATTCATCCAAGAGAATAGCCATCTGATTTTGTGTATTTCTAAAGGAAGCTAATAAATCATCCACAAAAATGGTTTCTGGCACAAATAACGGTTCTTGCATGATGCGGCGAATATTAAGGTAATCAAACCCGTTTTCAAAACCTTCTGCTAAAATTTTCTTGGTATGAATAAGCCCGATAACATTGTCTTTATCGCCATCATAGACAGGAATTCGTGAGAAATTTTGCTTAAGAATTTTCGTCATGATTTCAGCGGTCGTATCGTTGATATCGACCATGAAAGCATCTGTACGAGGCACCATGACCTCACGCGCCACCAATTCGTCCAAGGAGAAAATTCCTTGTAACATCTCGATTTCTTCGGCATCTAGACTGGCTTCACTCTTGGTTAGCATGTACTCAATTTCGTCACGAGTCATCTGCTCATCCGCATCATCAAACTCCATTGGCGTTAAGCGCGATAAAAGATTGGTGGAGGCAGATAAGAGCCAAACGAAGGGACTGACAATTTTCCCTAGAAAGATGACAACGGGCGCTGCAACTACTGCCAGATTTTCCTTCATATTCATAGCAATTCGTTTTGGATATAGCTCACCAAGAACGATAGATACGTAAGTTAAAAGCGCCAAAGCGAGCCAATAACCCACTGTATTTGCCGTTGAAGAGTTGCCCATCCAACCAGCAAATACTTTGCCCAAATCATCTGCCAAGCTAGCCCCTGATAAGATAGAAATAAAGGTAATCCCAACCTGAATGGTGGACAAAAACTGATTGGGATGTTCAAGAACATTTAGTAAACGAATGAATTTTTTCTCTCCATCGGCTGCTTTTTGCTCCACGCGGGAACGATTGAGCGAAACGAGGGCCATCTCTGTGGCTGAGAAAAAGGCATTGAGCAGGGTCAATACAAACAACAATAAAATTTGCAAATAGATGGTCTGACTACCGGGGTCTTCCATGATGTTCTCCTATATAAAATTCAAATAGTACCCCCATTATATCATATTTTTTCTTCTCAAATACAATATTTATCTTTAGGAAGTCATTTTATTCTCCAAGGTTTAGCATAAATTTAAATATAAAATAGTCGATTTAATCGACTATTTTTGCTAATTTCTCCACCATTACCAAAAATGGCGGAGTATTGATTTGGTTGAGCGGTTGGTAAAGCATGGCGGTGAAGACGGTCTGGTCCAAAGTCTTGATGTATTCCAGCACCGCATCTTTTTCCATAGATCCGCCCTCATGACCGTAATAAATCATGATAGCTAGGCGCCCGCCAACTTCTAGACGCTCTAAGATTTTAGAAATGGCAGACAGCGTCGTATCTGGTTTGGTAATAATAGATTTATCGACAGATGGTAGGTAGCCCAGATTGAAAATAGCTGCGCGGATCGCCTCAGGCACATGCTGGTCCACTGTCTCGTGCCCCGCCAAAATCAATTCCGCATTGTTTAAACCAAGCTGCGCTAAACGCTCAGCGGTTTTTTGTAGTGCTTGCTCTTGTACATCAAAAGCGTAGACTTTCTTGGATAATTTTGCCAAAAAAGCCGTATCATTGCCATTGCCCATGGTCGCATCCACCGCAATAGCCTCTTTATCTAACACCTCTGCTAAAAAATCATGTGAGAGGTGAATGGGACGTTTGATCATCGTTTTCTCCATTTTCTAAATCAAGGGCCAAAATATCCCCTTTGTTGCCATACTGCAGGATCCGTAAATATTCTCCCCACACGCGTGAGCGACCAAGCTCGCTGGTCATCCAAGTATCACGTGATATCGGAATTCCCTCATAAATCGCATCAAATGTGTAGGGCACATGGGTTAGGCGAGCTGGCAGATGCTTTGCTAAGGTTCGCCACTGTCTACCTGTCACATGACTCTTCAGATAAACAGGAGCGACTCAATCGTCTCAAAATCAAAGATTTCCTTGGCAAATAAAACATTTTCCAGTGTATTTGTAGAGCGATTCTCATAAAAAATATTCTCTTTTGGAATTCCAGCCGCCAACAAGCATTCCACTATGACTTCTGCTTCTGGCGTCTTTCCATGTACCCAAGATGGATTGGGCGTACCTGTTGGACTAATTCCACCTGTCACAATTATCTTCTTAACTAGTCCTTTTTGATAGGCTTCAATCGCTTTTTCCCAATGGCCAGCATGAGTCCCTCCAAAGACAAAGAGAGCATCGCAAGGAACTAGAGAAGTTTGTTCCCCAAATGTTACTTCCGTTAAAAAATGAATTTCTTCCACTGTCAGTTCTGGTACATCAGGTGTTTTTGGAATAATAGGATTCATTTTTCCTCTTTCGTATTGTTTCTTCCCATTTTTTTAGACTCCACATAGGACCAATCAGCATGTCGCGCGGGGCGTCACCTGTGATGCGGTGAATTACCATATGTTCTGGGATGATTTCAAGTTGATCACAGATAATCTGAATATACTCTTCCTGGCTCAACAATCGCGTGTTTCTTCTGGCAAACCATTAATCAAATGGCTGACAATCTCTACCCTTGGAGCTTGCTTACGAATCCGCTTGACCGTTTCTACATACAGTTCATAACTATGCGCACGATTAATGAGCCGAGAAGTATCTTCATAAGTGGTCTGCAAGCCCAGCTCAACCGTCACGTGCATACGTTCTGAAAGCTCTGCTAGATAAGCAATGACATCATCTGGCATACAGTCAGGACGGGTTCCAATATTGATTCCCACGACTCCAGGTTCATTGATAGCTTGTTCATAGCGCTCACGAATGACTTCCAATTTTTCATGAGTATTGATGAAATTTTGAAAATAAACCAAATATTTCTCAACATCGGGCCATTTGCGATGCATGAAATCAATTTCTTTGTAAAATTGCTCGCGAATAGGCGCTTCTGGTGCCACAATAGCATCTCCTGATCCCGAAACCGTACAAAATGTACATCCTCCATGGGCAACGGCCCCATCCCGATTAGGGCAGTCAAAACCCGCATCAATGGGTAATTTTAAAATTTTTTCACCGAATAATTCTCGGTAATAAGCATTTACTGTGCGATAACGTTTCATGTCTAATATTATAGCACATCTTATAGATTCTAGATTTAAGAATTCAAGAGAGTATGAAGTAAAAATCAGCCATTTCAAAGAATACGATTTTAGCCCCACTTCCCTATTTCGTGGAAAATGAAGCGAGCATTTCTTACATATTACATTTTGGATTGAAAAAAAGGAGTTGTTAGCGCAATTGAGAGGAGGAAGTTGCTTGGAACTCATAATCTTTCCCCTCAAGCCGTTTTAAATAGTCGGAATACTCAACCACTAACCACTAGATATTTTCAAATAAACCATATAAAAAGGTGTTTGGAACTACTTTTGTCCCAAACTCTACTTGACTTATTTTACCACTGGAACCCAAATTTCCATTTCATAATCTGGACTGTGCATATCTCCTTCTGCATAGACTTCAAAGTCTGGTGCACCTGAATGACGATAGCCAGTTTCTGGGAAGAAAACTTCCAAAACATATTTCCAAGCCTGATGAAGGGAAGCTGGAATGGCCCCTTTGACTGGAATAATGGCGTACTCAGCCTCTGCAATGTCTAAAATACTTAAGTTAAGCGCATGTCCCTTTTCCTTATCCGTTACCTGATAGCCTGCCATGTAGTTCATTTTTTCACCTACAGCAATATCTGAACAGACTCCATAAGACTGGCCACCGCCTAAGGCTTCTAGTGTCTCAAATGAATGTGCCTTATACAATCTATCCCAAGCAGCTGGACATTTGCTATTATTGACATTCTCTAATAAAATGCCTGCCACTGCAAATGCGGGTTTCTGTTGAATACTGATATTCATATTTTTTCCTCCTGTAATCTTCATAGATAATTGAACTTTGGGAAAGATCTTAGAAGGCTTTCTATTTCTGACTTCTGAGGGTGTCCTTCCGTGAAATTTCTTGAAGGCAGCGCTGAATGAATCGACAGAATCATAACCATATTTAAGCGCTATATCAATGATTTTATCAGATGTTTCGCGCAAATCGTTGGTCGCTTCTGATAATCTACGCTTGCGCAGATACTCAGCTAAAGTCATATCCGATAAGATGGAAAATAATCTGCTAAACATAGAATAAGAATACCCTGATAGTTGCGGAACTCTATTCATATCCACCTCTGTGTGCAACACACTTTCCAAGTAAGTCATGGTTTGATTAAATTGATGCATCATCTTTCTTCACCTCTCGAATATAGTTTAACAAATTCTGTTCACGATTACCCAAGAATTACCGTACAAAGATTAGGGGATTTTTCTACCTCACACCATAAGAATACTTTTTTCATCTCTATGTTTTGAAAAATAGATTTACGAATAGATAAGTATGAAGATTATTTTATTATTTTTCTTAGGAGCATCCTTGGGATCATTCCTAGGTGTCGTCATTGATCGATTTCCCGAAAGATCTATCCTATTTCCTGCTAGCCACTGCAACCATTGCAAGCGTCCTCTCAAAGCGTGGGATTTGATTCCCATCATTTCGCAACTTTCAACACGTTCAAAATGTCGCTACTGTGGGCTTAAGTTTTCTTATTGGTATTTACTCTTGGAAGCTACAGCGGGTCTACTCGTTGTAATTGTCAGCATGGGTTCTCTATCATTGGTGACGGCTTGCGTTGTGTTAGCGGGTACAGTCATATCCATTTATGATATCAAGCACCGAGAATATCCTTTCCTTGTCTGGGCTATTTTTACTGCGCTAGCTGTACTTCTTTCCGCTCTGAATCTTCACTTTCTCCTATTTTTATTTCTAGCTTATCTAGCGGAAAAATATCCTTTGAGAATTGGTTCAGGTGATCTGCTCTATCTAGCCAGCCTATCCTTGATTTTTCCAATAATAGATCTTCTTTGGATTATCCAGATTAGTTCTGTGGCAGGTATTTTTGCAATTATTTCCTTAAATCTCCGAAAATCTCCCCTGCCTTTTATCCCATTTCTTGTTTTTGCCAGTCTCCTCCTCTTACTACTGTAAGATCTATGGGCACACTGTTTCTTTTGCTTTTATATAGTCAATTAATTGACAAGTCACCTCCATTTGTTGTGGCAAATGAACAAGATAGATACTATTAAAATGCTGCAAAATCACATCCACTAATTTTTTCATATGCGTCAAAGCAACTTCCTGACATTTTGCAAGGTCATCCTTTACTTGTTCTAAATCTTCCAAATAGCTAGGTGGCAGGTGAATACCTGGCACATTTTGATGAGCTGATAAGGCACTTTCATAGGTCGAAAAAGGCATCAATCCCAGAATCATTTTATCGAGATTATCTGGCGAAGTGGCTAATAATTTTTCCACTGTTTCCATCTCAAAGACGGGCTGGGTAATCGCATAATTCGCGCCAGATTCCATTTTATTACGGAGAGAATTTTTTAGCTCATCTTGTTCTAAATTCGGGTTAATGGTTGTCGCCACTCGAAAATTCGTTGATTTTCCTAAAGACGATCCATTAAATGCTCGTCCCTGATTTAATTGCTTGAGCAAGGGAATTAACTGGTGAGAGGTAACATCATAAACGCTACTGGCACCGATTAATTGCCCCATCTGAGAGGGATCTCCCGTCACAGCCAAAACATCATGAAATCCTAAAAGGTGCATGCCCATGAGCTGGGACTGGAGACCAATTAGATTTCGATCACGACAAGTTAAATGGAGCAAAAAGGGTGTTTTTGTCTCCCCTTTCACAGATGCGGCTAAGCTAAGATTAGAAATACAAGGATTTGCCATGGGATTATCCGGTATCGATATGGCCGAAACATTTTTTCTGTCAATCATCTTAATAGCTTCTCTAAACACACTATCATCCAAGGTTTTGGGAGGTGCTATTTCAACAATAATCTTGAGTTTACGAGTTGATTTCAATATAGTTTCCATTTTCCTAGTATACCATAGAGGCAGTGTCATAACTTATTTTCATATTGAAAACATGAGGCAGCAGAAAATAGCATGTCTTCTTTTTTCCTATCTATGCTATAATACTGTAAAAGGAGAGAAATCATGTACACTGACGATAGCTTAACTCTACACACCGACCTCTATCAAATCAACATGATGCAGGTTTATTTCGATCAAAATATTCATAATAAAAAAGCTGTTTTCGAAGTATTTTTTCGAAAATTGCCTTTTGAAAATGGCTACGCTGTTTTTGCTGGCTTGGAAAGAGTCATTGATTACCTGTCAAACTTACGATTTACTGAAAACGACATCGCCTATCTGAAAGACCTGGGCTATCCCGCTGATTTTTTGGCTTACTTGAAGGAATTCAAAGTAAACTTAACCATTTCTTCGGCTAAAGAAGGCGATCTAGTCTTTGCAAACGAGCCTATCTTACAAGTTGAAGGTCCGCTGGCCCAGTGTCAATTGGTCGAAACAGCTCTATTAAATATCATCAACTACCAAACCTTGATTGCTACAAAAGCACGCCGTATCAAAGCAGTCATTGAAGAGGACCCCTTGTTGGAATTTGGTACCCGTCGTGCTCAGGAAATGGATGCAGCGATCTGGGGTACCCGCGCAGCTTTCATCGGCGGGGCAAATGCTACATCTAATGTGCGCGCAGGAAAACTCTTTGGTATTCCTGTTTCTGGTACGCACGCGCACTCTTTGGTCCAAGCATTTGGAAATGACTACGAGGCATTTAAAGCCTATACGGCAACTCACAAAAATTGTGTCTTCCTAGTAGATACTTACGATACTCTTCGCCTGGGTGTACCTGCTGCTATTCGAGTTGCCAAAGAATTAGGCGATAGCATCAATTTCCTTGGTGTTCGTATTGACTCTGGGGATATGGCTTATATTTCTAAAAAAGTCCGCCATCAGCTGGATGAAGCTGGTTTTACAAATGCAAAAATTTATGCTTCCAATGATTTAGATGAAAATACTATCCTCAACCTCAAGATGCAAAAAGCAAAAATTGACGTCTGGGGAGTTGGTACCAAACTCATTACCGCCTACGATCAACCTGCTCTTGGCGCCGTTTACAAAATTGTTTCCATGGAAAATGAGGAAGGACAAATGGTCGATACCATCAAGTTGTCTTCCAACGCTGAAAAAGTATCTACTCCTGGAAAAAAACAAGTTTGGCGCATTACTAGTCGCGAAAAAGGCAAGACAGAGGGAGATTATATCACTTTTGCAGGGACTGATGTGACAACATTAGATGAGCTTCATATGTTCCATCCAACCTATACCTATATCAATAAAACGGTTCGAAATTTTGATGCGGTTCCACTGCTCGTTCCGATTTTTAAAGCTGGACGATTAGTCTATGAATCGCCAAGTTTAAAAGAGATTCAAGCCTATGCTAATCAGCAATTTGACAAGCTGTGGGATGAATACAAGCGAGTTCTCAATCCGCAAGATTATCCTGTTGACCTAGCTAAAGACGTCTGGGATAATAAGATGGAATTGATTGACCGTGTTCGTAAAGAAACGACAAAAGAGTAGAGAAGGGGCTTTAGATGACATTACAAGAAGAGATTATCAAAGAATTAGGCGTAAAAGCTAGCATTGATCCGCAGGAAGAAATCCGTAAGGCCATTGACTTTCTAAAAGCCTACATACTTAAACATCCATTTCTGAAAACCTATGTTCTAGGTATTTCAGGTGGGCAAGATTCCTCTTTAGCAGGTCGTCTAGCTCAATTGGCTATGGAAGAGTTACGTGATGAAACAGGGAATTCAGATTATCAATTTATTGCTGTTCGCTTGCCGTATGGCATTCAAGCAGATGAAAAAGATGCCCAGCGAGCTCTCTCTTTTATCCAACCTGACAAACATCTCACTGTTAATATCAAGCAGGCTGTTGATGGACAAGTGGCCGAGCTAGAAGATGCAGGTCTGAGCATTTCTGACTTTAACAAGGGCAATATCAAGGCGCGTCAGCGTATGGTTACCCAATACGCTATCGCAGGTCAAATGGCAGGCGCTGTCATTGGTACGGATCATGCTGCAGAAAATGTAACAGGATTTTTTACCAAATTTGGAGATGGCGGAGCAGATATCTTGCCACTATTTCGCCTCAATAAACGTCAAGGAAAAGCACTCCTTGCAGAACTTGGGGCAGAGCCACGCATTTATGAAAAGACACCTATCGCTGACCTAGAAGAAAATCGTCCTGGTCTCGCCGACGAGGTGGCTTTAGGGGTTACCTACGAAGAAATCGATGACTATTTAGAAGGAAAAACAGTTCCTAAAAAAGCTCAGGAAACAATTGAAAGTTGGTGGCAAAAGGGGCAGCATAAACGCCACCTTCCAATCACTATCTTTGATGATTTCTGGAAGTAAACGAAAACGACTGATTTGTAAATCAGTCGTTTATTTTTTTCGATACAGTCGATTCATTGATACAAATCCATGATAAGCTAACAATCCTCCTAGTGTATTGGTCCAGAGGTCATCGATTTCAAAGACACGACCTGCATCTATTAGGAGATCCAGAAGCAGCTGCGTACACTCGATAGTCAGACTCATGAAAAATGTGTAAAGCAAGACCTTCTGTAAGCTCCGCCATCCTTCCTTAAGAAACAGCATAGATAGTACAAAGGGAAAAAGAAGAAAAACATTAGAGAGATTTTGCAAGAGAATCCAGAAATAACCTCTGAGTGACTCAATCTCGTCGCCATTTACCAGAGAATTAAAGGGCGTGAGTAGAAAATAAAGGCGCCCTACTTGAAAAATACCTGGTGTCAAAAATCCTTTTGGATTGGGATAGATCCATTGTGGAAGAAAGCATAAGAAAGAAATAGCCAGGAGATGAATCCCGGCTAAACTTTTGATGACTTTTCTTCCAAAAATGGTTAATTCTCCATCTGCTTGAAAAAAGTGTCTCATCTTGCTTTAATTCCTGCCTTAGCTTTGGCTGCTGCAATCCGTGCACGCGCCGCTTCACGGTCTTTTTTAAGTGTATTAGAGCGTAATTGCCCACAAGCCGCATCAATATCGGTTCCATGTTCTTGACGCACGACATAGTTGACGCCATTTTTCTTGAGACGGTCATAAAAGGCGGCCACGCGCTCTGGCGTTGAACGACTGTATTAGTCATGTTCTGAAACAGGATTGTAAGGGATTAAGTTAACATAGGACAACTTACGGATTTTCTTAGTTAAATCTGCTAATTCCTGTGCTTGCTCAACGCCATCATTGACACCATTTAACATAATGTACTCAAAGGTAACACGACGATTGGTCACAGCAATGTAACCTTCAATGGCGGCAAAGAGTTGCTCAATTGAAATTTGGCGATTGATTCGCATCATGCGAGAGCGAATTTCATTATTTGGCGCGTGAAGGGAAACAGCCAAGTTGACTTGAACACCTTCGCGGGCAAATTCACGGATTTTGGGTGCTAGACCTGATGTTGAAACCGTAATATGACGAGCTCCAATTGCCAGACCCTTATCGTCATTGACGACACGCAAGAAATTCATGACATTGTCATAGTTATCCAGTGGCTCACCAATTCCCATCACGACGATATGGCTGACACGCTCTCCATCCCCACGCTCATCAAAATATTTTTGTACCAGCATGATTTGAGCAACAATTTCACCGCTGGTCAAGTCACGTTGTTTGGGAATGAGACCGGATGCACAGAAGCTACAGCCGATATTACAGCCAACCTGCGTCGTCACACAGACGGATAAACCGTAATGCTGACGCATGAGAACCGTCTCAATCAGCATGCCATCTGACAATTCAAAAAGATATTTAACCGTTCCATCTTGCGATTCTTGAACGATACGCTGTTTAAGGGGATTCACCACAAATTCCCTATCCAATTTTTCGATCAATGATTTGGGCAAGTTGGTCATTTCTTCAAATGTTCCAACACGCTGTTGATAGAGCCACTCCCAAATTGAGTTGCTCGGAACTTTTTCTCTCCTTGCTCAAGAGTCCATTCTAATAATGCTTTACGCGTTAGTCCATAAATGGACGGTTTCATGTTTACCTCTATTTCTGACGGATGACAAATCCGCGTTTCATTTCCCTTACTTCTGGCGTTTTGACCTTCTTGTTGCGGCTGCGGTTAGATTTACGGTTTGACTCATTTTTCTGACGTTTAGAGCCCACTTCTACCTTCTCTGTCACCTTGAAATGACGTTCTTCTTTGGCTGCCTGTTTGCCACGCTTATCCCGTTTTTGCCCCTTGTCAGGCCTTGTCGAGTCAGCTTTTTTCATTGGCTTAACAGGTAGTATCTCTGCCTCTGTCCCACTATGCTTGCGTTTGCGATTGTTGCGGTTACGGTTACGATTTCGTTTCCGTGCTGGACGATCTTCAATTTCCTCTGGCAATTCAAGCGGGCTAGGATTTTCTAAGACAAAGTACGCACAACCAAAATTACAAAATTCCAACAAATAATCTTCTAAATGGCTAATTTTAGTATCTTGTTTGACAGCCTTATCATCCTTGTAAAAACCCTTAAGGCGCAATTGTTCATTTCCCCAATCACCCACGATATAATCGAATTTAAGCATGAGCTGAGAAAAACGTTGACCAAAAGCAGTCTGGTCAAATGCCTCCCGATAATTATCCACCAGATTCAATTCAATATTTTCAGATACAACCTTGTCCCCTACCAAGGCAAAACTTGGTCCAGGAAATTTGTTGTAATTGTACATTTCTGGAGAAATATCTTTCTTCATTCTACTTCCTTTTCTAACTACTCTAACTTTTTAATTATAACCTATTTTTTTTAATTTTTCCTTAGATGACCCATAGATAAGAAATTTCTGACACTTCTCATTTAACTTTGATGAAAAAAGGACGATTATTCGCCCTTACTTTCCTTGAGGTAATCAATAGCTTCTTGCACATTGGTCACAGGTACAACTGTAATATCCAATTTTTCCTTTTTAGCAACTTCCAAAGCCTCTTCGTAGTTGGTTTTGGCATCTGGATTTTCTTTTAGAACTTCTTTACTTACGGGGTTATTTGGGGCAAAGAAAATCGACGCTCCAGCTTTAGCAGCAGATAAAACTTTCTTATCCGCTCCACCAATATCACCAACAGAGCCATCTTTTTCGATAGTTCCTGTCCCTGCAATCACGCGACCATCTCGAAGGGTAGAGTCTGCTAATTGGGTGTAAATGGACAACGTAAACATGAGACTCGCACTTGGTCCACCAATATTCCCCGTCTGAAACTCAATATTTACAGGACTGTGGACTTCTGTATGATCAACTAGACAAATCCCAATGCCATTTTTACCGTTAGCTAATTTAATAATCTGACCACTGGTCATATAAGTCACTTGGACATCACTTCCCAAGTCCAAGCTGCTAACATAGTCAATCAATTCTTTAGAACTTTCAAATTTTTTGCCATTAACAGCTGTTACTGTATCTGCGATGTGAAGGACATTTTTAAAAGTTGAATCATCCGTCACATTGAGAACATAGACCCCAAAGAAATCCATATTGGCTTCTTTATTCGCTAGAGTTAAGGCTTCGTATTTCGCCAAATTCTGGGATGTTTCCATGTAAAACTGGCTAATTCGGAAATAGTCCGCGCTAGATGATCCTCCTGTCATCTCTTCAGCTGTATGAACATCTGCATGCGGATCAAGTGCAGCAACTAAAAGCTGAAGAGATGATGCTTGTTTCACTTGAACGTAGACAAAATTATAGGAGCCATCTTCCTTATCTTCCTGACCATCCACGCGCAAGACACTCCGAACATCAGACGCTCCTCCTGGACTTTCAACGTAGTAAGGAAGCGGAATCAGAACTGCTGCCCATAGTAATAGACTGACCAAAACAGCAGCTACAATTAAAATGATTTTTTTATTTTTTTTTCACGTAATTTTACCTCTTCATAAACAGACTTAGGAACGTAGGAAGCAATATCTGCCTTAAAATAAATGAGCTCTCGCACCCGACTAGACGAAATTTCTCGGTGCTCAGGTTTAGCTGTCAGATAAATGGTTTCCAGCTGGTGCGACAAGTCACGGTTGAAAAATTCCATGTTCACTTCATAGGCCAAATCTGTTTCATTGCGAAGCCCACGCACCATGTGGGTCACGCTTAATTTTTCTGCCACAGATACCGCTAATTCATTGCTAGATTTAATCATCGTCACATTTTCCAAATGAGCTAAAGCAGACTCTACCATCTTCTTGCGAAGGTCAATGGAAAAAAAGCCCTGCTTTTCTTTATTGAAAAAAATACCAACATAAAGCTGGTCAAACAGCCGACTGGCACGCTCAATTAAGTCTACATGCCCCTTGGTGATAGGATCAAATGACCCCGTAAACAATCCAATTTTATCTGACATATACTGTCACCTTGCTAATTCCATAAATTTTTTGCTTCCAAATCCCCAAATCAGCGATTTCTTCAGGCAAGTCCACAGTTTTATCCGTCTCACAGACTACCATGACCGCTTCTGACAAAAGCTGGCGCTGACAAAGTTGTGTCACCGTCTCCACAATGGTCTCCTTGGCATAGGGCGGATCAAGAAAGACCAAATCAAAGGTTCCCGATAGTTGCTCTAAAGCCCGCGCTGCCTCCATTTTCAAGAGTTGAAACTTCTGACTTTCCTTGGTCATCTGGATATTTTCTTGGACAATGGCTTGCGCTCTACGATCACGTTCAACCAGAACAGCAGCATCCATCCCACGCGATACTGCTTCAATGGACAGCCCACCACTACCAGCGTATAAATCCAGCACTCGCCCGCCTTCAAAGTAGGGACCAATCATATTAAACATGGCACCACGCACCTTATCAGATGTGGGTCTTGTCGTCTGACCATCCAAAGTTTTAAGGGGGCGTCCCCCGTAGTTTCCAGAAACAATTCTCATAGGAAACATTATAACACAGTTTCTTGGATTTGACAGAATCTGAAATAGCTATATCAATCAAGTGTTACAAAAATATTACAATTATTACACAAAGCACTTGTTTTATGTAATGTTTAAGTTTATACTATCCTTAAGATAATAAAAAAGGAGTTTACCTCATGAAACATCGTTCTCTCACTATCGGACTATCTCTTGTCAGTCTTGTTTCTGCCGCCATTCTGCTTTCTGCTTGTCAAGGAAAAACTGACAAACAAAGAAGTCCCTCAACTACTAGCCAAACAACCTCTACTTCTGAATCAAAGTGAAACAACTACCACAGAATCTAGCTCAACAGAGGCTTCCACTGCAATAAATCAACTCATGCCAGCTGAACTTGTCGGAACTTTTAGCGGAGAAAGTTTGCAAGCAAAAGATGTTTCCATCACAATTTCTGCAGATGGTGCTGTCTCAACTACTGCGCATTTTATTTTTGATGGTGTGGATGAAATTAAAGAATCTCAAGCGCAAATTAAGACGATTGTTGCAGTAGCTCCGAACATTTATCGTATCGATGATTATGATGGACTAATCGATGCCATTCAACCTGGGATTACTGGTCTTGGGGGAACTGGATTTGTTGCCTATGTTGGGTTTAAAATTGAAAATGATACCCTCACACCTATTGCCTTTGTTGCCCCAACGGCTGAAGAAATTCCTTCTGTTCAACCCACCGATCTTGGCGTCAACCTCACTCGTAACTAATTCAAATTAAAACAAAAAAATCAGACTTATAGCAGTCTGATTTTTTTATCCAGCTTTCACTTTTCCATCCCAGTCATTGAGACCATAACTAAGAATATAAATATCCTTGTACCCTTGTTTTTTGAGATAGATAGCAGCGGGTGTCACACGTTGTCCACGGTCATTCTCATAGATTAAGATGGGTTTATCCTTACGAAGGGCACCCAAACTTTGTTTGAGCTGCTCATAGGGAATATTCCGTGCTCCCAAGATATGTTTACGGCGAAATTCATCTGGCGTCCGCAAATCAACCAATTGACCTTGTGGGATTTTCGCAGCAAATTCTGCATTTTCTAGCAAGGTTGCTGCACGCTTCAAGCGCCAATAATTATAGCCCATCCAGCCAAGTAGAATCATAATGGCTATAATTAAAATATACAAAGTTGGCATATCAACTCTCCTTTTTCTTCTGATACTCTTCCTCTAAACGATGTTCACGTCGCAATACCAGCTCTGCTTCAATATACTCTGCCGCCGATTGCCCATATAGACAAAAATCCCATAGCGCTTGAGCAACTGCTGTACATCATAGAGTCGTTTCATAAGAAAAGTCTAGCAAATTTTTCAAGTTTTTTCAAGTTTTCTCAGATTATATCCACTGATTTTCTTGTGCAATCTTAACTGCTGCCGTTCGATTTTCATCCCCTAGTTTTTGCAAAATTACCGTCATATAATTTCTTACAGTTCCGTCTGATAAGAATAGTTGAGCTGCTATGTCTTTATTGGAAAGTCCCAGAGCCACCTTCTGCAACATCAATTCTTCCTGATGGGTTAAGGGGGATTTTCCTGTCAAAATGATGTCCATGAGCTCTGGAGAATAGTCCTTCTGACCAGCCTGAACTTTCTTAAGTGTTCCCATCAAATCCGCCATAGAGCGGTCCTTTAGTACGTAAGCATCCACATCTGCTTTGACTGCTCGTTCAAAATACCCAAGTCGCTTGAATGTTGTCATAATGACGACCTTGATAGGCAATTTTTCATCACGAATCCATTCTAGAACATCAAGTCCTGTTCTTTCTGGCATTTCAATATCCAGTAGGGCAATATCTACCTTTTGCTCCTGAAGACGGTCAATGGCTATTTGTCCATTTTCCACTGGCAAAACGGTCTCAATCTCCTCTTGAAATCCTAACAATTGACAAAGAGCATCACGCAACATACTCTGATCTTCCGCAACTAAAATCTTCATTTACTTTCCTCCTTGAAGGGAACCATGATGCGTATTTGAGTCGGCGCCTTCAGCGATACCATTTCCAGCTGTCCTTGAATGATGACTAGACGTTCCTTGATGGTATGTAAATCAGACGGTTTTTGCTCTTTAAAACCACAGCCGTCATCCTTATAATGGATAACTAAGGTGGCTCCCACTTGCTCAAACTGCAAGGAACAGTTTGATGCCTGACTATGCTTGATGAGATTGGTAGCTAATTCTCGCAGAACCATAGGTAAAGTTCCTTGCACCGTATCTGCTAATCGCTCTGCTATTTCCTGACCTGTCACCGTCAATTCTACCCCTGCTAACTCCAGCATATTATCTAAAATCATGATTTCCTCTGCGAGGGAATGCCGTTTGAGAGATTGGACCATAGCTCGTACATCTCCCATAGCTTTTTTAGAAATAGACTGCAAATCAGTAACTTCTTGCTGGGCAGCTCCCACATCCTCATTTTCTAAAAGAGCCTGAGTCAATTCTGCCTTGATGGTCAGCATGGCAAAGACATGGCCCAGCGTATCATGCAAATCCTGTCCAATCCGATTGCGTTCATTTTCTGCCAAAAGTAAATTGATGGACCGATTTTTTTCAACCAATTCCTTCTGTTGGCGCTCTACTTCCAGATCCTTTGTCCAGTAAAATTGCATGGATAGGCAAATAATTGGTAACAAAATCGCCATCAACCGCGAACCCATATTGCTTCCATAGATGACTCCCATCGTCATAACAGCAAGTATCAACACCAAGTAAGACAAAAAACGATAGGAGCGCAGCTTGTCCCCAAAGTTAAAGGTCAAGAGATTAGCAAGATAGAAGATAAACCACATCATGCCGCCATTGACATAGATGGTCATATAAAAAATGTAGCCGATCATGACAGTCCAAAGAATATTAGTTAGCCAAGTCTGGGGCATGTGAATCAGATAGAGATAGGAAAAGATGAATAGGCTAGTCAGCCCAATCGTCCACTGGGGATAGTCAAAGTAAAAGATTCCTAAAACGGGAAAAGCAATAAAGACCAAGGGGACATAGAACAGAGGATGCTGCCACTGGATTTTCTTCAACATCATTTGACCTCACTTTTTTCTTTCACGACAAGAGCAACTACTCCTATTATTATGGCATAAGCAAAGACAATGAGCAAGCTCTTACCTAGTAGCTCTCCTTTTTCTGCAAATGTCGTTACTACCTGATTAGCATGGTAGGTAGGTGTTATTTTGGAAATGACCTGCATCCAGTCAGGAAAGACGGAAATAGGTATCCAAGAGCCACCCAAAATAGCCAAAGCAAAAAAGAGAATATTGGCAGCGATGGACAGAATTTGTGAAGACGGAATCTGAGCCAGCAATAGTCCCATAGCCAAAAATACCAAGCTCGTCATCAGTAAAAGAAGAATAGACATGAACCACCGATCCAAGCTCATGGACACGCCTCGAAATAGAATTCCAACCGTAAAAGTTACGCTAATAGCAATAATAAAATAGATCAAAACGCGAATGATTTTGGCCAGATAATATTTCCAAATAGGTACAGGCGAATGTTCGATATAGGTCAAATAATGACTGATTTTATCTGACTGAAGCATAAACGGAAAGGTAAACAAGGCAAAGCTAGACATGGAAAAAGAAGTCATCGTCAGCAGATAACGCTGGATAAAAAGCGCTTGCTGGTTGGTATTATCTGCCATTTGCATCCCCGAATAAAGCAAGAAAAATCCTACTGTCATGCCGATGGAGAGGATAAATATGGTCCAATTTCGTAGCACTTGAATAGCCTCTATTTTTAATAATGCGGTCATAATGCAGCCTCCTTGGTATGGTCAAATAATGTGTTTAAAAGTTTTTTATTTTGCAATTCCATATCAGCAATCCTGCAACCTGCTGTTGACAAGGCTGTCCATACACCTTCTATCTCATGCGTTTCAAAACGAATCACATCACCTTGTCGAACAATTTTTTCTACAGATGGTAGTGCCCTCACTAAGCTCTCATAGTCCAGCGGCACCATCACTTCCTTGACAGCTTCCTGACGTCGCATAAGTATTGGCGTTGTATCCTACAAGAGCCGTCCTTGGTGCAAGACCAAAATCCGATCCGCCGTATGCTCCACTTCCTCTATATAATGGCTAGAGTAAATAATGGTCACACTTTTCGATTTTAGATCTTGTACAATTTCCCAAAACCGTTTGCGAGTACTGGTATCCATCCCCGCTGTCGGCTCATCCAAAAAGAGTAATTTGGGTTTTCCAATCAGACATAAGACAAATGCCAAAAGACGTTTTTGCCCACCGGATAATTTCTCTGCTAATTGCTGATACTGACTATCTGAAAATACTAATAAGTCCTTGATTTCTTGATCTGATAGATGATCTTTGTAGATAGATTGGAAAAATGCAATCAGTTCCTTCGCTTTCAGACCTTCCGGTACTCGATTTTCTTGTTTCAATACGGCAATCTTCATTTTATTACCTAAATACTTTGGTTCGTGACTATCTATTAAAAGCTGACCCGTAGTGACCTTCCAATCTCCCAAAAGACAATTGAACAAACTTGTTTTACCAGCACCATTTTGCCCAATTAAGGCTAAACGTCCCCCATCTTCTATCACAAAAGACATAGGCTGAAGAATCTGCTTATTCTTGATAATTTTTGATATGCTCTCTACTCGTAACATAGTGAACCTCCTCCTATACTTCATAGTATAAGAAAAGCCCTCTAGCTATGCTAGGGGGCTTTGTCACCATATCAGATGACATTTGTCATAAAAAAGAACCAGCACAAGCTAGTTCCTAATCAGATTATTCACCACCGAGGTAGTATTCTTTTTCAATCTTAAGTTCTTCGTCCAACTCGAATACAAGTGGTGGGAAGTTTGGAATTTCTACGTCCATGATCTCGTCGTCTGAAAGACCTTTGATATGTTTTACAAGGGCGCGGATTGAGTTACCGTGTGCACCTACGAAAACATTTTTACCTTCAAGAAGAGCTGGAGCGATTTTTTCTTCCCAGTAAGGCATCGCACGCTCAAGCGTTACTTTCAAGTTTTCAGCGTCAGGGATGAGTGATGGATCAAGATCAGCGTAACGACGATCGTTGTGTGCTGAGTATTGATCATCTTTGTCCATAGCTGGTGGCAACACATCGTATGAACGACGCCAGATGTGTACTTGCTCATCACCAAATTGTTCAGCAGCTTCTGCTTTATTTTTACCAGTCAAAGCACCGTAGTGACGCTCGTTTAAAAGCCAAGATTTTTCAGTTGGCACCCACAATTGGTCACAGTTTTCAAGAACCAAGTTAGTTGTTTTGATAGCACGTGTCAATACTGATGTGAAAGCAAGATCGAATTCGATGCCAGCTTCTTTGATCAATTTACCAGCGTCAATTGCTTGTTGAGTTCCTTTTTCTGACAAATCAACGTCTGCCCAACCAGTGAAAAGGTTCGCTTTGTTCCATTCTGACTCACCGTGGCGAGCAAAAACTAATTTTACCATGTGTAAAATTCTCCTCTTTATTTTATCTTACATATTCTATTTTACCAAAATTCATCAAAAAATCTAGCTCTTCCCCTAACTGTTTACGCTTACATATATTTTTCCTATAAAATCAGTCGCTAGACGGATAAGAATTTCTATCATTTTTCACTAAAAATGGTATAATGGTAAGGTTGAAAACAGGAATATGAGTGTCTAAGAATTGGGAGTGACCATGAAAAAAGTAGCCATTGTGACCGCAACTCGTTCTGCTATTGGCAGTTTTGGCGGCTCATTATCTGATATGCCCTTAGCTGATTTAGGTGCAAGCATTACCCGCTCAGCTCTCGAAAAATCAGGACTTGCAGCAAATCAAATTGACGAAGTTATCTTCGGGAATGTTTTATCAGCTGGACAGGGGCAAAATATCGCTCGACAAATTGCTATCAAGGCTGGGCTGCCAGAAACAACTTCTGCTTTTTCAGTCACTAAAGTCTGTGGTTCTGGACTCAAATCTGTCCTTCTTGCTGCTCAATCCATCCTCCTCGGAGATCAAGATATCGTCATCGCAGGTGGTATTGAAGTCATGAGTCAGGCTCCTTATCTATCTAAGACAAGTCGATTTGGCAGTAAACTAGGGAACATCAGCTTAGAAGATTCCATTTTGACAGATGGTCTGACGGACGCTTTCGACGGACAACATATGGGAATAACCGCTGAAAATATCGCAGAGCGTTACCAATTGACGCGTGTAGAACAGGACCAGTTCGCTCTGGAAAGCCAAGAAAAAGCAGCAAAAGCTATCTCACAAGGTCGATTCAAGGACGAAATTACTCCCCTGACTATCAAAAGAGGGCGCAAAGAACTTACTTTCGACACAGATGAATATCCGCGTGCTACCAGTCTTGAAAAACTGAGTATGTTACGGACTGCCTTCAAGAAAGACGGAACTGTCACCGCTGGAAATGCCTCTGGGATCAATGATGGTTGCGCAGTTGTCATCCTAGCTTCACAAGAAAAAGTTGAAGAGCTTGGACTCACGCCACTAGCCTATATCGAGGCTTATGCTACCAGCGGACTTGATCCAGCCTACATGGGACTAGGACCCATTGAAGCCAGCAAAAAAGTGCTAGCAAAATTGAATAAAAGCGTCGCAGATATTGACTTATTTGAGTTAAACGAAGCTTTCGCCGCCCAGTCAGTTCCTGTTATTCAGGAACTGAACTTGAATAAGGAAAAAGTTAATGTCAATGGCGGAGCGATTGCCCTTGGTCATCCTATCGGCGCTAGCGGTACTCGTATCTTGGTTACTCTCATTCATGAATTGAAAAAAAGACAAGGAAATCTTGGACTTTGCTCACTATGTATTGGTGGCGGTCAGGGAATTTCTCTTATCATCTCAAATGCATAAAAAGGAATTATTATGAAAATTGGTATTGATAAAATCGGTTTTGCCGCTCCTAACTATGTTTTAGATTTGGCAGATTTAGCAGAAGCACGATCTATTGACCCAAATAAATACAAAATTGGCCTTCTTCAGAGCCAAATGGCAGTCTCACCAGTCACACAAGATATTGTCACACTGGGAGCGCAAGCAGCGGATGCTATCCTCTCTGAGGAAGATAAATCTAGTATTGATATGGTCATCGTAGGTACTGAATCGAGCATTGACCAAAGTAAAGCTGCAGCAGTTTTCATTCATGGACTCTTAAGCATCAATCCCTTTGCCCGGTCTATTGAAATCAAAGAAGCTTGTTATGGTGCGACAGCAGGACTCAGTCTTGCTAAAAGTCATATTGCTCGATTTCCAAACTCCAAAGTCTTGGTAATTGCCAGTGATATCGCCAAATATGGGATTGCTTCTGTCGGTGAGCCGACTCAAGGAGCTGGAGCCGTTGCTATGCTAGTGACTGCAAATCCTCGCATCCTTGTTTTGGAAAGTGATAATGTCTGCCAAACCCGTGACATCATGGATTTCTGGCGTCCAAACTACAGCCGTTTCCCACAGGTGGATGGAAAATTCTCAACTGAACAATACACTGACTGCCTAACCACAACTTTTGCTGAATATACCCGTCGCACAGGCAAATATCTCCGCGATTTTGCAGCCATGTGTTTGCACATCCCTTTCGCCAAACAGGGCTTGAAAGGATTGCGCGCTATCGCTTCTGACGACGACAAAACTCTCTGTCGCCTTACAGAACGCTTCAACGAAGCCATCGTTTATAACCATGTCATCGGCAATATCTACACTGGTTCTATCTTCCTCTCTCTTTTATCCCTTTTGGAAAATAGCAAAGCGCTCACAGCAAATGACCAAATTCTCTTTTATAGCTATGGCTCTGGAGCAGTTTGTGAAATTTTCAGCGGACGCTTAGTAGCAGGCTACGAAGATCAGTTGCAAGCAAACCGCATGGAAGAATTGGATAGCCGTACTCGTCTTTCCGTACTCGAATATGAAGCTATCTTCTTTGAAAAAATCCAATTAGATGATCAGGGTAATTCAATCCACTTTGTGGACGAGACCCCATTTGCCCTTGAAAAAATTGAAGAACACAAGCGCATCTATCGTAAAAAATAAAGAAAAAAAGTCCGGATTTCTTGCTGGACTTTCTTGACACCCAATAGAAAAAGGATATCACATGGTAGATTTTTCAGGATTTTATAAAAAAACACGCCAGGAACGGATTGACATTCTGAGCAATGCACGACAAATTTCACTCGAAAGTCAAGAAATAATCAAAACAGATACCAATCTCCCCGAAACGATTGCTGGAAAAATGGTAGAAAACCATCTAGGGACTTTTGCTCTCCCATTTTCTGTCCTCCCAGACATTGTCGTTGATAACATGCACTACAGTGTCCCCATGGTGACAGAAGAACCTTCTGTTGTTGCAGCAGCATCACTAGGTGCCAAAATCATTGCTAAATCTGGTGGGTTCATCACTACCGTTCACAACCGTCTTATGATTGGCCAGGTAGCACTCTATGATGTGGCAGATACAAGTGCCGCCTGCTTCTCTATTTCACAAAAAAAAGCGGAGCTTTTAGAAATGGCAAATGCCGCACACCCTTCTATCCTTAAACGTGGAGGTGGTGCACAAGATCTAACAGTTGAAGAAAAAGGTGAATTTCTCATCGTCTATCTTCATGTGGATGTTCAGGAAGCAATGGGCGCCAACATGCTCAATAATATGCTGGAAGCCATCAAGGAGCCGCTGGAGGAACTCAGCCAAGGACAGAGCCTCATGGCTATTTTATCCAACTATGCTACAGAGTCACTGGTGACAGCAAGTTGTCAGGTTTCCATTTCAACGTTAAACATCAAACAAGATCTAGCAAAAGAAATTGCACAAAAAATAAGTCTAGCTAGCCAGCTAGCTCAAGTGGATCCATACCGAGCTACTACCCACAACAAAGGGATTTTCAATGGTATTGACGCTGTTTTACTAGCCACGGGAAATGACTGGCGTGCCACTGAAGCGGGAAGCCACGCCTGGGCTTGTCAGAAGGACCACTATCGTGGCTTATCCACATGGACAATTGAGGAAGATGCCCTAGTAGGTAGCCTGACCCTCCCTCTACCTGTTGCGACGGTTGGTGGTTCTATCGGGCTCAACCCAAAAGTCCAAGTCGTATTTGATATTTTGGGGCATCCAAGTTCTAAAGAATTAGCCTCTATCATCGCTTCCTGCGGTCTATCACAAAATTTTGCTGCCCTACGTGCACTTGTCACCACAGGTATTCAACAAGGACACATGAAGCTTCACGCCAAATCACTTGCCATGCTTGCAGGAGCAACCGGAAATGAGATTGATATCATCGCTACTCAATTGCGCCAAGAAAAGCATAGCAACCTAGAAACTGCTCAGAATCTACTCTTCAATCTCCGAAATAAAAAATAAAAATGATAAAACTCTATTAAATTACCTGAGAATCCCTCTCGCCTAACTAATAGAGTTTTTTTGATTGTCAAAAGTTTGATTACATTTTTATAGTATACAAAACATGTACAACCATTTTCTACTCCTTTTAAGTACGCTCTTTTTATTCATCTCAGATAAGTTTCGGATAAATATAAAAAAATAAACTCAATTTCTTGAGTTTATTTTTTTAACTGAGCTACGCGCCCAAACTCTTCTATTTGGTAATGAACAGTTACCTGTTCAAAGCGGGTGACGAGAATCGAACTCGCGACAACAGCTTGGAAGGCTGTAGTTTTACCACTAAACTACACCCGCTTAAATGGGAGTTAACGGGATCGAACCGCTGACCCTCTGCTTGTAAGGCAGATGCTCTCCCAGCTGA